>NZ_JAIEWN010000013.1:48565-101604 GCF_019599295.1 Oscillochloris sp. ZM17-4
GATCAGGTCGGGCGCAAGCTGCCCGATCAGCCGCTCCAGATCGCCCAGGAAGGGCCGATAGGCCCGCCCGCTGCGCAGGTTCGCCCGCATGGCCGCGTCGAGGTGATGCAGATCGGTCGCCTCGTAGAAGAGCTGGTAGAGGTGCGGCGCGTGCTCGCTGATCTGCCGGTAGAGCTCCTGCGCGGCGCGCTGAAGCACCGGGCCGAGGTAGGCGAGCGTGTCTTCCACGACCACCTCCACGCCGGGGTGGGTCTCCAGCGCCGCTCGGAGCGCCTCGGCGGCGTGCCGGTGGCCGGAGCCGAACGAGGCGTGCAAGATGAGGATTCGCGCCATCAGCGTACCTCCGGTAAGACAACCGCCCAGTGGCGGTCGATCATCGCGACGACCAGCCTGCGCGTCGCATCGACGCTGCGGTCGCGCAGGCTTGGCCCATCGGTGCGCGCGGCGGGGTCGAAGTAGCCGCCGAGGCCACGGTGGTGGCCGGGGCCGACCGCAACGGTGGTGATCTTGCCGGCGGCGCAGGCGCGGTTCCAGGGCGAGCCGCAGACGATCGGCCAGCGGCCGGGGAAGCAGCGCGCACCGTAGCGCGGCATCGGGTCGTGGGCACCGCAGAGCTGGTGGACAGCCTCAACGGTGTCGAGCCCTGGGTCGGCGCTCATCACGCCGCCGATAGTGATCAGCTGGAGCGGCGCGCCCAGGGCCGGCCCCAGGTAGCGGGCAGCGCCGAGGGCGATCTGCGCGCCGCCGCTGTAGCCGATCAGCGTCACCGGCGCGCCGCTGCCGCTGCGGTAGCCGTGGGCTACGAGGGTGCGGGCGATCACCCCGGCGGTGCCCCAGCTGTAGAGCGGCCCATAGCGCTGGTCGGCCGAGACCAGCATCTGGAGCAGGTTGCGCAGGTTGATCAGGTTGCCGAGGACCGCGATCCGGCTGCGGGCCACCTGGCTGTGGCGCACCCAGCGCCAGAAGCCGCCCAGCCAATGCTCCGCGCTCAGCCCGACGTTGTCCACCGCGTAGATAAACACGTCGTGGATGATCACGCAGCCGGGAAGCCGCGCGGCGAGCTGGCGCAGATAGCCCAGCTCCAGATCGCCGAGGTCGGCCGCGTCGACCACGCCGATCCCCGAGAGGTAGACAAGATAGTGCGTGGGGTCAGCGGGTGGTCGGGGCGCGTCCGGCGGTGCGGCGATCATGCTGGCCGGGCGGTGCATCCAGCCAGACCACCAGAACAATGGGCCAAGAGGCGAGAGGAGGGCGGCGACCAGCGCCGCCACCAGGCCGGCGCCGACCAGCACCAGCAGGTCACGGCTCAGCGCGTGCAGCACGGCGTCGAGGATCGTCATGGCACCCGTCGCTCGGGCGGCTCGGGGTCAAGCAGGGTTAGTTGGTCCAGGATCTCCTCCAGATTGCGCCGCTCGGCCTGATGCGTCGTGAGCGTCCAGATCTCGCGGTCGGCCAGGGCGAGCGGCCGGCTGAGCAACCGGCGCGCCGCCTGGAGCAGCAGCCAGCCGCCGACCGCGCACGCGAGGGCCTGCCAGGGCGCGATGGCGAGCGTATCGGCGAGCTGGGCGGCCACAATGACGAAGCTCGCGCCGTGCAGGATGGCGGCGATGCCGGGGCCGCCGTAGGGGATGAGTGCCAGGAAGCTGAAGAGGAGCGGCACATAGCCCATGCTGACCAGCACCATCAGCGCAGACGGGGCGATGGCGAGCCCCAGGGTGGCGCGGACGACCAGCCCGATCGAAAGCGCCCAGCAGAGGGCGCCGAGCAGGGAGAACAGCCCGGAGACGAGCAGGTTGTCCACGAAGCTGCGGCGGCCCACCTTGTTGGCGAACAGCACCACACTCTGCGTGCCCAGACCCTCGGCGATCCCGGCCAGGAAGATCAAGAGCAGCGCGACATCCATAGGTTACACGGGGCGCGGCGCCGCATGGCTGCGGCGCGGGGCGCGCAGGGCCAGCGGCAGCGCATGCGCGCCGAACGGCGAGCCGTCAAGCGGGGCCAAAATGGCACGATACATCGTTTCATTCGCTTCCATAAGATCGGTCATCGGGTGCGCGCGTGAGCGCAATAGCCGCAGATGAAGGCAGCACTCACTCAGACAGCGAAGGGGTCTGGGCTACCCGCAAAGATCTGATCCAAGATCCGCCGTTCGCGCTGTGTGATCGTTTCGACGAAGGTCGGCACATCACGCAGCTGCCGGAACGCGGCGTAGCCCCGCGAGAGCACATCATAGAGCTCGCCCCACCCGGCCCGCTGTGCGGGGATGCGCGCGAGGAACAGGGCGAGGCGGATGACCGGCAGGTGCGCCCCGGCGCCCACCCGCGCCAGCACCATGGCGATGCGATCAATCTGATCGGCCCGCACATCCGCATTGGCGCAGATCCGGTAACCCTCGGCATAGCATGCCGGCGTGATCGTATCGGTCACCCCCAGTTGCTCCACCAGCACACGGCACAGGTCGTGATCTAATGTTGCCGTCAGGCGATTCAGCGCGATGATCGCCGTGAGCACCTGCAGTGTCTGCGCGGGCAGCACCTGCGCTACGAACGCATAGATCCGCTCGACGTCATGATCGCGCTGGCTAAAGTCGCGCGGGGCATAGAGGTCGCTGAGGAAAAAGCGCAGCGCCGGGCCCGTCTGCGGGTCGGCCAGCAGATCGGCGTAGGTCTGCGCCAAGCGTTGGGATTGCCACATCCGCAGGAGGGCGAGCGGGGGATCGAGCCCGACCTCAGCGATGGGCTGCTGGTGTATGACCGCGCGATCCCGGAGATCGCTGAGCAGGCGGGCCGGGTTTGTGGCTTTGATCGGATCAGCCATTGCGATCACGCTGGGCATGCGCCAGATTACATCGTTGCGCGTGCATCATCACCCCACCTCCACGAAGATACCGGCTACCCTATGCCCCCTGCAGCGCTGTACCGGGGCGGGATCGCGGGCGGGGGAAGCCTCCCGTGAACACGCTCCCGTCCGTTTTCCGCGCGGCAAGATGCGCACCCGACGCATCGAAGGGTCTATGATCATCATAGTGGCCTGGCATGAGAATCGGTAGCGGAATTACTTGGCCAAGGGTATCCGTACATTCCCTGACACGGTAGGGGTCGATCCCTCCTGGGTGGGCGGAACCCGCGAACGATGGCAGCGCATCGCCGCAGCCAGCGCTGAGGGCGGTATACTGAGCGTACGCGGCGCCTGATAGCCAGACCGCCCGTTTACGGAGGCCCGCCATGGAGAAGCCCTGGCTTTCCGCGTATGAGTCGGGCGTCCCAGCGACTCTCAGCTACCCTGAGCAGACCCTGGGTGACCTGCTGGGCGACACGGCCAGCCGCTACCCTGACAAGATCGCCACCAACTTCATCCTCTCGTACATACTCGGCGGGCGCTTCACCGTCGGCGGCGCGCTCAGCTACCGACAGCTGAACGATCTGGTCGACCGCGTGGCTGCGGCCCTCGCCGACCTGGGCGTGGGTCAAGGCAAGCGTATCGGCTTGATGCTCCCCAACTCGCCCCACTACATCATTAGCTTCTTCGCCGCCATGCGCCTCGGCGCCGTGGTGGTCAACATCAACCCCACCTACACCAGCCGTGAGCTCCAGCACCAGCTGGTCGACTCGGGCGCCGAGACGATCATCCTGCTCAACCTGTTCTGGCCGCGCCTGCGCGAGGTGCGCGCCGAGACACCGGTCACGCGCGTGATCGTGGCCCACGTCTTCGACACGCTGGGCTTCCCCTCCCGCCTGCTGGTGCAGCGCAACCAGCGCCGCGCCCCCGAGTGGGTGGATGTTCCTGCCGCGCCGGATACGTTCTTCTTCCGCGACCTGCTGCGTCACGCGCAGAGCCCGCCGCCGGTACACGTCCAGCCGGGCGACGTGGCGCTGTTTCAGTACACCGGCGGCACTACCGGCCTGCCCAAGGCCGCCATGCTCTCCCACAAGAACCTGATCGCCAACGTCACCCAGGTGGACGCGTGGGTGGTGGATGGACAGCCAGGCCGCGAGAAGATTCTGGCGGCCATCCCCTTCTTCCACGTCTACGGCATGACCACCGCGATGCTCTACGGTGTGCGGCTGGGGGCCGAGCTGGTGACGGTGGCGAACCCCCGGCCGATCGACCACGTCATGCGGATCATCGCCCATGAGCGCTGCACGATCTTCCCCGGCGTGCCGGCGATGTACATCGGCATCATCAACCATAAGGACGTGGCCGCCTACGACATGCGCTCGGTGCGGGTCTGCGTGAGCGGGTCGGCGCCGCTGCCGGCACCGGTACAGGCGCGCTTCGAGGCGCTGACCGGCGGGCGGCTGATCGAGGGCTATGGGCTCTCGGAGGCATCGCCGCTGACCCACGGCAACCCCGTATACGGCACACGCAAGGTGGGCAGTATCGGCGTCCCCTTCCCCGACACGGAAGCCAAGATCGTCGACCTGGAGACGGGCGCGGAGCTGCCCTTCGACGGCGTGAGCCAGGGCGAGCTCTGCGTGCGTGGCCCCCAGGTGATGCAGGGCTACTGGAACCGCCCCCAAGAGACGGCCGAGGTGATCGGCGCCGCGGGCTGGCTCCACACCGGTGACATCTGCACGGTCGACCCGGAGGGCTACTTCTTCATCGTTGACCGCAAGAAGGACATGATCATCGCCTCGGGCTTCAAGGTGCTCCCCCGCGAGGTCGAAGAGGTGCTGTTCATGCACCCGAAGGTGATGGAGGCCGTGGTCGTAGGCATCCCCCACCCCGCGCGCGGCGACGATACGGTCAAGGCATTTATTGTGCCCAAGCCGGGCGAGCCGCCCACCGCCGAGGAGATCCGTGCGTTCTGCGCGCTCCACCTGGCGCCCTACAAGGTGCCCCGCGAGATTGAGTTCCGCGATGAGCTGCCGAAGACCATGGTCGGCAAGGTTCTGCGCCGCATGCTCATCGCGGAGGCGCAGGGCTAACCGGGTCTGCCCAAACGTTGCTGGCACCAGCGGCCATGCGGTGTGGCTCACCCCGCGCGTCATCGTCAGGCCTATCACCCGCCCGGCTGAATGTCACGTGCAGGATTATTCTGCGCATGTGTGGCTCTTGATCACTTTCGCTGAAGCCGACAGGGGCATGGCTCTGTAGAGCGATATCGCAAGAGCAATCGCGCCGCCGCTCCGCATTGATCAGCGAAAGTGAGCAAGAGCCCATGTGTGGCAGAGATACATGGCGCATTCCCGACCGTGATGTACGAGCGCATGGACTCAGGTGACAATAGTAGGATCGACCCCGCGTTTCTTTCGTGAAGTGAATCAGATGGGATATGGGCGGTGTTGAGGCGCGCCAAAGGGCATGTTCAGGTAGGTTCACTCCAGAGAAGGGACGTTCTGTGTAGTCAATTACAGCGTCCCCATGACCAGGGCGACCAGCCCGGCGCCGGCCAGCAGGGGGCGCGCGATACGACTCAGGATGCACATACGACCTTCGGTGCGGCTTGGGGAGCCGGCGGCTCCCACTGTCTCTGGGGTGTGGGCCATCGGTAGGAGCCCCCTGCACCCGCCTGGCGCCTGGCATGATGAGACTCGGGTGCCAGCATGGTCAGCGCAGCGGCGCCTCGGCGAGGGCGAAGTCCACGGCCGCCAGGGCGTGGAGGCGGGTGGTGTCGAAGAGGGGCACGGCGCTATCGGCCTGCGTCACCAGCAGGGTGATCTCGGTGCAGCCGAGGATGATGCCTTCGGCGCCCTGATCGACCAGCCGGCCCATAATCGCTCGGTACTGCGCCCGCGACTCCGCCTGGATGGTGCCCAGGCACAGCTCTTCGTAGATGACCTGATTGACCACGGCCCGGTCATCGGCCTCCGGCACCAGCACCTCCAGCCCGTGCTGCTCGGTCAGCCGCCCGCGATAGAACGCCTCCTCCATCGTGAAGCGCGTGCCCAGCAGGCCGATCCGCCGCAGCCCCTGGGCACGGATCGCCGTCGCAGTGGCGTCGGCGATGTGGATAAGGGGGATCGTCACCGCAGCCGTGATCGCGCCGGCAACCTTGTGCATGGTGTTGGTGCAGAGGACAACGCAGTCAGCGTCGGCCCGCTCCAGGCTCCGTGCGGCGTCAGCCAGGATGCTCCCGGCCTCGTCCCAGCGCCCCGCCACCTGCATGGCCTCGATCTCGGCGAAGTCCACCGTCAGCATAATGCTGCGGGCCGAGTGTAGCCCGCCCAGCCGCGCCTTCACCGTCTCGTTGATCAGGCGGTAGTACTCCGCCGACGACTCCCAGCTCATCCCGCCAATCAGGCCGATCGTGCGCATCGATGGCTCGCTTTCTCCCTGATCCCGGCAGCTCGCGCCAGGCCGTGCTGGTAGTATACGACACCGAGGGCTGCCGCATCGCGACGGAGGCGCTGGCGCGGGTTAGCGCCGGGGCGCCGACCCGCAGGTGCTGCGCCCGGCGCTGCTGCGTGAGGTATTCTTGGTCGAGAGCATCGTCGGCCGCCACCCGGTCACCGGCGCGCTCCAGCTCGCGTTTCTACCACGACCGCATCAGCATACGGAGGAGTAATGCAGATCGCTATCCTGGCCTACCATCGCATGACCGCCCTCGACGCCGTCGGCCCGTACGAGGTGCTGAGCCGCCTCCCCAACACAATGGTCCACTTCGTGGCGGAGGAGCCCGGGCCGATCCTGACTGACACGCACGGCTTCCACTCACGATTCGCGCTGGTCGCCGACGCGCGCCTGGAAGATGTACCCAGCCCGGATATCATCGTCATCCCGGGCGGCTCGACCGGCACCATGGAGGCGATGCAGAGCGCGCGCACCATCGGCTGGCTGCGCGCGGCCCACCCGACGGCGCAGTGGACCACCTCGGTCTGCACGGGGGCGTTCATCCTAGGGGCGGCTGGGCTGCTCCAGGGCCTCCAGGCCACCACCCACTGGGCCTCGAAGGACTACCTGGCCCAGGTGGGCGCCACCTACGTGGCCGAGCGCTTCGTGCGCCAGGGGACGATCATCACCGCCGCCGGGGTCTCGGCCGGGATCGACATGGCGCTGTACATCGCCGAGCAGGTCGGCGGCGCGGAGCTGGCCCAGGCGCTCCAGCTGGCGATCGAGTACGACCCGCAGCCGCCCTACGCGACCGGCGCGCTGGCCCAGTGCGCGCCCACGGTCATCGCCCGCGCCCTCCAGGCGATCCGCAGCGCCGGCGGGATGGATGGTGCGGGCGAGCCAGCGTAGCGGGCGCGCATCACGGCGACGCTACGCGGCGCCCGCGTTGTTGAAGTGGACAATCTCCGCTTGGGAGGCGTGATCGGAATTGCTCGCTGATCGGGAGGCTCCTGCCCGAGCCTGATCTATCGAGAATGCGCGCTACAACGCCTCAGCATGCTGAGGCGTTGTAGCGCGCATTCTTGATACTTTACAAAGTTACTCGGGAAGCTGAAATTGCCATACGACAACGCAACGCTTGACACCTGGGTATGATCATCTGTGATGACATGCGCGGCTGCGCACACAGGCCAGTTCTACGTCCTCCGCCGCTGGTGCGCGCAGCCGCGACCTACGCCTCGACGCGGTAGTTGCGCATCATCCCGGCGTCCTCGTGCTCCAGGTTGTGGCAGTGGTAGACGAAGGCCCCCGCGTGGTCGCGGAAAGCCATCAGCAGCCGCACGCGCTCGCCGGGCATCACCAGCACCGTATCCTTCCAGCCCTCATCCAGGTAGCCGTCCTTCACGCCCGCCCAGCCGGCCTGGAGCTCGGGCAGCACCGCGCGGCCGATCACCTGGAACTGCCCGCCGTGGATGTGGATCGGGTGGGCCATGCCCATCGCGTCCATCATCGCGCCCGGGTTCTGCTCGTTGATAATCTCCCAGACCTCCAGGGTGTCGAGCCTGACGATCTCCTCTGGCGCGACGGCGTTCATCTCGTAGCTGCGACCGTTGAGCTGCCACTGCATGCCGTTCATGGTGAGGGCCACCGGGCGCGGGTTGTCTTTGTTCACCGCGTCCTCTCGCCGGTGGCGCGGGATGGTCGCGAGCCTGGCGGGCAGAGTCAGCGGCTCCGCCTCTTGGCGGGCGATGCGCACCCGCAGGATATCGAGGGCCGCGCCCAGCGCCGGCGCGCTGGCAGTGCCCGCCGTGCCGCCCATCCCGCCCATGTTCCCGTGCTGCATGCCGCCCATCCCGCCCATCCCGCCAGCCTCGCCCGGCGCGCCCACCCCCTCCGCGCCTGCGAAGGGCTGGCTCACCAGGCGGAGCTCTGCGCCCAGCGGGCGGTCGCGGAAGTCGGCCCAGAGCTCGACCCGCTCGCCCGGCGCGAGCATCACGAAGGGCCGGCTGACGGGCGCCTCCAGCAGGCCGCCGTCGCTGGCGATCACGGTGAGCGGGGTGGCGTCATCCCAGGCCAGCTTGTAGATCCGGCTGTTCGAGCCGTTCAGCAGGCGCAGCCGGTAAGCGCGGGTGGCCAGATCGAGCGTGACATCCGGCGTGCCATTCACCAGCACCCGCTCGCCGAGGAAGCCCATCATCTGGCTCATCATGTCCAACCCGTAGACGATCTGGTTCTGCGCGTCGAAGGCGCGGTCCTGGATGACCAGCGGGATGTCCTGGGCGCCGCTCGGCAGGCCGGCGGCCTGCTCCTCGGCGTCGCTGACCAGGAAGAGCCCGGCCATGCCCATCATGACCTGCCGGCCGGTCTTGCCGTGGGGGTGCGGGTGAAACCAGTAGGTGCCGGCCCGGTTGGCGACGGTGAACTCATAGACGTAGCGCTCACCCGGCTTCACCGCATCGCTCGGGTGGCCGTCGACGGCGGCGGGCAGGTGCAGGCCGTGCCAGTGGATGATCGACTCCTGGTCGGGTTCGGGCAGGGCGTTCTCGAAGGTGATACGCACCTTCTGGCCGCTGCGGGCGCGGATGATCGGCCCCAGGTAGCTGCCGGGGATGGCCTGGGCCGCCGCCGGGTCGCCGGCGTGCACGGTGGCCTGGTAGCTCCAGACCGTGGTCTTCGGGCCGGGCAGGATCTGTACCTCGGTCGAGGCGGCGCGCATGGTCAGGTCGAGGTCGGGGGTGAAGGCCGGGCTTGCGGCGGGCTGGGCGGGCTCCAGCGTCGCCGGGAGCGCGCAGGCGCCCAGGGCACCCGCGCCACCCAGCGCCAGGGCCCCGGAGCCGGCCAGGCGCAGCAGGTCGCGGCGGGACATCGTTCGTCGCAGCATATGGGCAGACTCCTCCTGGTGTCGATTCGATGGGTCACGCGATAGTGTAGCGAGGGCAGATCAAGACCAGATGCGGCTCATGGTCAAGATCTGGTCAAGCCGGGTGGGGCGCGTGGAGCGCGGCGGGCGCGACCTGCTCGCTGGCGCGGATGGCGACCCGCAGCTGGTTCTCGGGCGGGGTGAGCGGGCATGACGAGCCGTTGTTGGAGGCGTACTAGTACTACAGTTGTAGTTCCTGCGACGTTACTGCTGGCGACGGTCTGGAGGCGAAAATCCTAGCGCTGACGGGCGCTTTCCCTTGGTGTTGATCGGGCTTTTCGCTCTCCGGGCTGCTCATTTTTCGAACTACAACTGTAGTACTAGGGGCGGAAGGGCGGACGTGTACGCATGCGCATGCTCCAGGCGTCGTGTCGCGAGGTGAGGTACGACCAGCTAGCCCATCGGGGCCGGGGCAGGCGTCGGCTGAGTCGGGTCGCCCAGCTCGCGCTCGACCCCGCGCAGCAGCAGGGCGTTCACCGCGACGATGATCGACGAGGCCGACATCAGCAGGGCCGCCCACTCGGGCCGCAGCTCCAGGCCGAAGGCCGGGTAGAGCACGCCCGCCGCCACCGGGATGGCCAGCAGGTTGTAGATCGCCGCCCAGAACAGGTTCTGCTTCATTTTGCGCACCGTGGCCTTGGAGATCAGCAGCGCGCGCAGGATGTCGAGCGGGTCGCTCTTCATCAGCACGATGTTGGCCGTCTCGATCGCCACATCGGTGCCGGCCCCGATGGCGATGCCGATGTCGGCCTGGGCCAGGGCCGGCGCGTCGTTCACCCCGTCGCCGACCATGGCGACCTTCTTGCCCTCGGCCTGGAGCGCCTTGACGTGATTCGCTTTGTCGGCCGGCAGCACCTCGGCGAAGAAGCGGGCAATGCCGAGCTGCGTGGCGATCGCCTCAGCGGTGCGCCGGTTGTCGCCGGTGATCATCACCGGCTCGATGCCGCGGGCCTGCAGGCGCAGGATCGCCTCGGCCGCCGTCGGCTTGACGGTGTCGGCGACGGCGATCAGCCCGGCCGCCTGCCCGTCCACCGCGATGAACATCGGCGTCTTGCCCGCCGTGGCGAGCGCGGCCGCGCGCTCCTCCAGCGCCGTCGCATCCACACCCTGGTCGCGCATCAGCTTAGTATTGCCGATCAGCAGCTCGCGCCCGCCGACCGTCGCCCGGATGCCGTGGCCCGCGATGGAGTCGAACTGGGCGGCCTCCGTGAGCTCCAGCCCACGTGCGCGCGCACCATTGACGATCGCCTCGGCCAGCGGGTGCTCGCTGCCCTGCTCGGCGCTCGCCACCAGGCGCAGCAGCTCGCCCTCGTCCACGCTGCCGCTCACCACCACATCGGTGAGGGTCGGCTTGCCTGCGGTGAGCGTGCCGGTCTTGTCGAGCACGATGGCGGTGATCGCCGCCACGCCCTCCAGGGTCGCGGCGTCCTTGATCAGGATGTTGTGGCGGGCCGCCACGCCGGTTCCCACCGCCACCGCTGTTGGCGTGGCCAGACCGAGGGCGTCGGGGCAGGCGATCACCACCGCCGAGATCGCGAAGGTCAGGGCCAGCGTGATCGGCGCGCCGATCACGAAGAACCAGATCAGGAAGGTGAGCAGCCCAGCGCCGACGGCCAGGATGACCAGGTACTGCGCCGCCTGGTCGGCCAGGCGCTGGCCGGGCGCCTTCGAGCTCTGGGCGCGCTGTACCAGGTCCACGATCTGGGCCAGGGCGGTGTCGGCGCCGACCTTGGTGGCCTGGAAGCGCACGCTGCCACTGCCATTGATCGACCCGGCGACCACCGGGTCGCCCGGGCGCTTGGTCACTGGCAGGCTCTCGCCCGTCACCAGGGCATCGTCGATACTGGTCTCGCCCAAGGTCACCGCGCCGTCCACCGGTACCTTGTCGCCGGGCTTGAGGATAACGATATCGTCGACCTGCACCTCGGCGCTGGGGATGCTGACCTCCTGGCCGTCGCGCAGCACCGTGGCCTGGGGCGGCACTAGGTCGAAGAGCGCGCGCATGGCATCGCTCGTCCCCCGGCGCGAGCGCATCTCCATCCAGTGCCCGAAGAGGACGAAGGTGACCAGCATCGCCGCCGCCTCAAAGAAGGTCGCCTGACCGAGCAACATCAGAACCAGGCTGCCGAGGTAGGCGGCTAGCACGCCGGTCGCCACGAGCACGCTCATATTGAGCACGCGCCGGCGCAGCGAGGAGGAGGCGCAGGCGTCAGAGTGGATCTCCGACAGGCACGCGCTCCATGCTCTCCAGCGGTTGACACCGGCCACACTCGTTGTATGATACAACTATTGTGAGCGCCGCAGCATACAGCCAGCCACCACCGACGGCCGACCCCACCGACGATCTCCAAGAGCAGATGATCGCGCTGGTGCGCGCCTTCGGGCTGCACCAGGGCGACCAGACACCCTGCGGCACGCCGGTGAGTGTGGCCGAGGCCCACGCGCTTCTCGAGCTCTCGCGCCATGAACCGATGGCCCAGCGCGACCTGGCCGCCTGGCTGCGGCTGGAGAAGAGCACGGTCAGCCGGCTGGTGGCTCAGCTGGAGCAGCGCGGCTGGCTGGGGCGGGCGCGGGACAATAGCGACAGGCGGGTGCTGCTCCTGTCGCTGACCGCCGATGGGCGGCGGATCGCCGGCGAGCTCGCCGCCGCGCGCCGCGCGCGCTTCGCGCGGCTGCTCGCCGCCATTCCTGCTGCGCAGCGTGACGCCGTCACGCTGGCACTAACAACCCTTGTGGAGGCCATTGATGCAAGCGTCTAATCTCGCGCGCCGCACGCCTGTCGCCCTCATGCTTGCCGCCGTGGCGGCGTTGGTCGCGCTCGCGCTGGGCGGCTGGTACTGGTTCACGGTTCACGCCTCCACGGCGCGCCAGGCCGAGGTCGCCGCGCGCGGGGCGCAGGTGATGCCCTTCGACCTCGCGCGGACGACCCACGTCTTCACCGATCAGCCCGACGGCGGGATTCAGCAGGTGGTGGCCGACGACCCTGCGGACAGCGCACAGATCGCGCTCATCCGCAGCCACCTGCAGGCGGAGGCGGTGAAATTTCAGCAGGGCGACTTCAACGACCCCATGGCCATTCATGGGATGACGATGCCTGGGCTGGCGGAGCTGCGGCAGGGCTACGCACAGATTGTAGTCGCCTATGCCGAGCTGCCGGACGGCGCCCAGATCCGCTACACGACGAGCGAGCCGACGATGATCACCGCGCTGCACACATGGTTCGCGGCCCAGCGCAGCGACCATGGCGTCCACATGATGGATCACAGTGGGAACTGAGCCAGGATAAGCGCGATGATCACGCCAGGTCGTCTGTGGTCGTCGTCGGAATCGCCGGCTGACGTGCCACCCGCATCCGGCGGCGCCATACCACCAGTCCCGCGATCTGCCCACCGACGATGACGGCGATGATGCCGACAACCAGGAACAGATAGGTCTGCGCTCGCTCATCAGTCGGGATAAAGACGATTGCGTGGAGCGTGATCAGTCCGAGCAGCACATAGTTCAGCCGCTGGAGCAATTTCCAGCGCCTGCGGCCGAGGTTTCGCAGCGCGCGGTCATTGGAGATCGTCAGGAGCAATGCGACGATCAGGATGCTGCCGAGCCCAAGGTAACTGGCCTGGCCGAAGCTGTCGAGCCGCAGCGGGATAGTGCCGCTACCATCCCAGAAGAACTTCCAGGGCTCCCAGGGATAGTGCCACTGGAGCCCGAAGAGCATATGGGCTACGCTTACCAGGCCAGCCCAGATCCCGACGTCGCGGCGCAGATCGTTCGAGAGCGGGTTGGGTCGCCGGCGCAGCAGGTTGAGCGGCCCGATCAGCAATGTGACTCCGATCAGGATCAGGCCGAGGTAGGCGCTCGCCACCACCAGCCGCTCCAGCTTGCCGCCATCAGGGTGGAGCACGAGGTCGATAGCGATCATCGCCATCCCGCTCAGCAGGCCAAGTGGCACATAGTGACGGATAAGCCGGCGCTGTAGACGAAGGGCTTTGGCAGATCGGATAGCTGCAGATCGGGGCATGCGTTCGATCTCCTCTGTGGTTCGCTGTAGCGATTCCTTACCTATCATATGCGGAGTGCGCAACCAAGCGCCTCACGAGCAGAGCGCTTCTTCCACAGGCAGTGTATCGCGACACGCTCAAGATCTGATGCGCGCAATCATCAAGATCTGATCAAGCTGCATGCGAGTTGACGGAGGGCCGGTTCGCAACCATCATGCATCGATGCGAACGGTTTCAGATCGCCAACCAGGATTGGCGCGCAGTGAGGAAGACACGATGAGCGCTGCCCCGACCGTGCTCGTGGTTGATGATGAGGCCCGGCTGCGCGAGCTGGTGCGCGGCTACCTGGAGCAGGCCGGATTCCAGGTGACGCTCGCCGACAATGGGCTGCGCGCCCTGGAGCTCGCGCGTCGCCAGCCGCCCGACCTGGTGGTGCTCGACCTGATGCTGCCCGGCATCGATGGGCTGGAGGTCTGCCGCCAGCTGCGCAGCTTCTCCGACGCCTATGTGCTCATGCTCACCGCCAGGGCGGAGGAGATCGACCGGGTGATCGGCCTGGAGGTGGGCGCCGACGACTATCTGACCAAGCCCTTCTCGCCGCGCGAGCTGGTGGCCCGCGTGCGGGCGATACTGCGCCGGCCGCGCACGAGCCCGACGGGCGAACCAGCCGCGCCCCCGACACTCCGCTTTGGCCCGCTGACCATCGACCACGCCCGCCACGAGGCGCGCCTCGCCGGCGCGCCGCTGGCGCTGACCAGCCTGGAGTACGACCTGCTGGCCGCGCTGGCCGCCCACCCTGGCCGGGCCTTCACCCGCGCCCAGCTGCTCGACCGGGTCTGGGGCGACGACTACTTTGGCGACGACCACGTGGTCGATGTCCATATCGCTAACCTGCGCAAGAAGCTCGGCGACGACCCGGCCCAGCCGCAGTTCATCGCCACGGTGCGCGGGGTCGGCTACCGCTTCGTGGAGCCGCAGTGAGCCCGCGCCGCCGCGCGGGCCTGCGCGCCCGGCTGTTCCTGGCCCACCTGCTGGTGATCGTCGCCGGGATGGCGACCCTGCTGCTGGTGACGCTGCTGATCGCGCCCTCGCTCCACGACCGGCTGATGGTCGCGCTGCTCGGTGCCGATGCGCCGACGGCGGCCGACCCGGGCATGGCCGCGATGGCCCAGGCCACCAACGCGGTCTTCCAGACGGCAATGATCGAGGCCCTGCTGCTCAGCGGCGGCGCGGCCTGCCTGGTGGCCGCCGCGGTGAGCCTGCTGGTCTCCAGCCGGATCGTCACGCCGATCGAGCGGCTGCTGATGGCGAGCCGGCGCATCGCCGGCGGCCACTACGCCGAGCGCGTCCCTGCCGAGGGCCGCGACGAGCTGGCCGCCCTGGCGCTCCAGTTCAACACCATGGCCGGCGCCCTGGAGGACGCCGAGCGCCGGAGGGTTACCCTGATCGGCGACGTGGCCCACGAGCTGCGCACGCCGCTGGCCACGATCGCGGCCCAGGCCGAGGGCGCCCTCGACGGGGTGGTGGTGCCGGACGACGCTGCCTGGGCGCTCATCCTCGACGAGGCCGGCCGGCTCCAGCGGCTGGTGGCCGACCTGCAGGCGCTCTCGCGGGCCGAGGCCAGGCAGCTGCCCCTGCACCTGGCGCCGATCGCGCCGGGGGCGCTGGCCGAGCGCGCGGTCGCCCGGCTGGCCACGCAGTTCGCCGAGAAGGGCGTGGCGCTGACTACCGTGGTCGCCCCGGGACTGCCCGCCGTCACAGCCGACGCCGACCGCATGGCCCAGGTGCTGATCAACCTGCTCGGCAACGCGCTCCAGCACACCCCAGCCGATGGCGCGGTCGCGCTGCGCGTGATGAAGGAAGTGACTCCGGACGGCGCGCACTCCATTCTTTATCCTGCATCCTGCATCCTGTTCGAGGTAGCCGACAGCGGAGCGGGGATCGCGCCGGAGCACATCCCGCACCTCTTCGAGCGCTTCTACCGGGTAGACAAAGCCCGCGCGCGGGCCACCGGCGGCAGCGGGATCGGCCTGACAATCAGCAAGGCGCTGGTCGCGGCCCACGGCGGCCAGATCTGGGCCGCGAGCGCCGGCCCCGGCAAGGGATCGACCTTCACCTTCACCCTGCCGGTGGCCGAGCGGGCCGAACGCTTGACCAAATCTTGATGCGTGCGCGCACGTTCCCTTGACCCACGACGGCTATACTGCGCATCAGCCGGACGCATCGCACGCCCGGATGCACGGAAAGAGGGATCGCCATGATGTACGGATACGATATGTTTGGCGGGATGGGCTGGCTTGGGATGATCATGATGCTGTTGATCTGGGTCGGCGTGATCGCCCTGGTGGTCTGGGGGCTGTCGGGCCTGTTCCCGCGCAGCCGCACAGCCGAGCCCGACGCGCTGGCCATCCTGCGCCGACGCTACGCCAGCGGCGAGATCAGCCGCGAGGAGTACCTCCAGGCGGCCGAGACCCTCCAGGCGCCGGGCGTCGTGCGCTAGCGCGGCAGCGGGCGCACCCGCGATGGCCCTGAGGTTTGACGGTCCACGCACCAGCGGGGCGGTATCACCCGCACCCAAGCGAGAAATGAAGGAGCCCATGGGACGAACCACCGCACGCGGCGGCCGCCGGCTGTCGCAGCGCATGATCGGCTTCGCCGCCGTTGGCCTGCTGCTGGCCGGGGCGCTCATCGGCAATGTGCTGGCGAACCGCCCGGCCGGCGGCCCCAGCGGGGTGGCGGCGTCTGGCGACGGACGGGCGCTGTATGTGACCTACTGCGCGAGCTGCCACGGCATCAACCTGGAGGGTCAGCCGAACTGGAAGCAGCCGCTGGCCAGCGGGACCATGCCCGCGCCGCCCCATGACGCGAGCGGTCACACTTGGCACCACGCCGACGACATGCTCTTCCAGATCACGAAGGCCGGCGGACAGAGCGTCGCCTCGCCGGGCTATGTCAGCGGCATGCCGGCCTTCGGCAATCAGCTCAGCGACGCGCAGATCGGGGCGGTGCTCACCTACATCAAGAGCACATGGCCTCCCGAGATCCAGTCCGCGCAGCGGCAGGTGACGCAGCAGAGCCGTTAGCCGCCGCCATCATTTGGTACGACGCCGTACGCATGATCGAGGGCTGCACCGCGTGCTACGCCACCCACGCCGCGCCAAAATCATCAGCTTCAACGACCTGCCGGCCTCTTGTGGGGTGAGACAGCGTGCATCTCCCAGCGACGCCGGGATCATCCCTGGCTTCAGCTTCGCTTCATGCTGGCTTCATAGCGCCCCGCTATCCTGAGGGCACATCGCTCGTTGTGAGCAATGGGAACTACGGATAAGGAGTACGCTATGCAGCGATGGATCCGCATCTTCGCACCAGCCCTGGCACTGGCCGTGGTGCTCACGGTTGGCCTGGCCGCACTCGGCAGCAACCGGGCGAGCGCCCACCAGGCCACATTAGCCGCCGCCCCGGCTCAGGCTCAAGCTCAGCCACAGCCGCCGGCCGCCACCGTGGAGCCGTCCGGCGGCCCCGACACCGATACGGTCGAGCAGCAGGACGGCCCGCAGGACACAGCCGACGGCCCCGAGGCCGCTGAGGCAGGCGGCGCCGACAACGAGGCCGCCGACGCTGCGGCCCTGGCTGGCAAGGCCGCGATCAGTGAGCAGCAGGCCCGCGATGCTGCGCTCGCCGCCAACCCCGGCGCGACGGTGACCACGGTGTCGCTCGATGACGAGAACGGCACCGTCGTCTACAGCGTCGAGCTGAGCAGCGGCGCGGACGTCAAGTGGCTCAGGCCTGGCCGGCGCAGGCCGGGCAGCGCAGCCCGCCACGGCGGTCGAGGGCCAGGGTGTAGGTTGGCTGTCCACAGCTGGGGCAGTCCAGCGCGTCGGTCTTCTCGGTGAGGGGGTCCCAACTGATGCTCGGGAGCTGGATCGGCGGCAGCTTCGGCCTGCGCAGCCGGGCGCGCAGAAACAGGCGCGGGGCGCTCAGGTGGAGCAGGTTGCGCAGGCGCAGCTCGGCGCGCACCCCCGCCTTGCGGCGCAGCTCGTCGATGCGGGTCGCCGCCTCGCGCTCCAGCGCCGCCTTGCGCTGGAGGAGCGGCGCGGTGTCCTCAGCTTTCGCCCGCGCCTTTGTCATCCGCGTCTCAAGCTCCTCGGCCATGTCGGCGAAGTAGCGCTCCATGCGCGCGATCTCTTTGCCGGCCTGCGCCCGCCGGGCCCGCTGCTGGCTGTTCGCCTCGGCGGTCACCGTGCGCACGACCCGCTCGCGCGCCAGCAGGTAGGCCCGCTCCAGCGGGAGGGCGGGGGCGTCGGGGAAGGGCCAGCGGCGCTCCTCGCCGATCTCCTCGCCGGCCAGCAGTGGCTCCAGGTGGCGCACCAGCCGGCCGTAGCGCCGGTCCACCGCCGCCGACACCACCGCCTGGGTCTTCTCATCGCCGAGGAAGCTGGCCTCGAACCAGAAGACGGTGTGGGCCACATAGGCGGGGCGCGGCGCCGACAGCTCCAGTTCCGCCCCGGCTGGCACGCTCAGATCGCGCCGCACCTGCTGCTCCAGCCGGTACGGCTGCATGTTCAGCCCATCGTAGTAGACCTGGGCTACCTGCCCGCGGGCCTGGGCCGTGCGCAGCAGCTCGTCCAGCAGCGGCAGGCCGAAGGTCAGCAGCTGGGCGGCGGGGTGCTCCGGCAGCGCCTCGGGGTCGAAGGTCAGGCGCAGCGGCTGGGCCTGGTCGGGCCAGAGCACATCGTAGACCTGGGGCTCAATCTCGTCCCAGACGCCGTCGACCGCCTCGGTATAGTCGCGCAGGAACTGCTCCAGGAGTGTGGTCATCCTCAATGCTTCCCAGCTAGAGATTGCGTCAGGGAGGGCCGCAGGGAGGGCTGAAAGCTGAAATACCCGGCCTTTCCGCTTTCCGCTTTCCGCTTTCCGCTTTCCCTAGCCCTCCGGGGCGAAGCGCTCGCCGAACAGCTTGTCGTCGTGGGCGCGCTGGCGCAGGTAGGCGCCGCGGGCCGCGACGAGCCGCTCGCCGAGCTGGTCGAGCGCGCTGTGGAAGGCCCGCTCATCGGAGGCCTTGGCCCAGGTGTCGGCGATCAGGTCCTCGAACTCCTGCTCGTCGTCGAGGTTACCCAGGATCATATCCACCTCGCCGACCACCAGTTCGAACATGGCGATCTTGGCGTCGAGCAGGTGCAAGATCGCCGCCTCCAGGGTGTCGGCGGCCACCAGGTTGAAGACGTAGACGTCGCGGGCCTGGCCGATGCGGCTGAGCCGACCGATGCGCTGCTCGATGCGCATCGGGTTCCAGGGCAGGTCGAAGTTGACGATGCCGTTGCAGAACTGGAGGTTGCGGCCCTCGCTGCCGGCATCGGTGGTGAGCAGCAGGCGGGCCGGGCCGCGGAAGGCGGTGACCGCCTCTTCCTTCTGCACGCGGGTCAGCCCGCCGTGAAACAGGACGACCTGCTCGCCGGCCTCGCTGAGGCTGCGCTCAAGCAGCGCCTGGGTCTCGCGGAACTGGGTGAAGATCACCAGCTTGTCGGGGAAGGCGTGAACCAGCTCGATCAGCCGGCGGATCTTCGCCTGGTCGCCGAGGTTGCGGGCCGTGGCGGCGAGATCGCCCAGGGCGGTGCGCTCAGCAGCCGAGAGGCGATCGTCCTGAGACAGCCGCTCCAGGGCGGGCGCGGCCGCGGGGCCGGCGCTGCCGAGGGCCCGCTGGAGCGCGAGCAGGGTCATGCGGTTGAGCGGGCCGCGGCCCCCGCCGGCCTGGAGGTGCCGGCGCACGAAGGCCGAGACGCCGTCGTAGAGGGTGCGCTCGCCGGGGCTGAGCGGCACGCTCTCGCTGCGGGCGATGCGGCGGGTCAGGGCGAGGCCCACCGTCGAGCGCCGGTTGCGCACCATCACCTCGGCCAGCAGGTCGTGAAGCTGGCCGAGGTTGCGCGGCGTGAGCTTGTCGCGCTTATCGACGAACTGCTGCTGGAAGACGCGGGCGGTGCGGAGCAGGCCGGGCTGGAGCAGCGTGACCAGGTTGAAGAGCTCCTCTAGATTGTTCTGGACGGGGGTCGCGGTGAGCAGCAGGATGTACTTCTTGCGCAGCTCAGCGGCAAACTTCCAGAGCACGGTGGTGCGGTTGCGCAGGTGGTGGGCCTCATCGACGACCACCAGGTCCCACTCGTGGGCGAGGATCGCCGCGCGGTGGGGCTCGCGCTTGGCGGTGTGGTACGAGGCGACGATGCGCTCGTGCTGGCCCCAGGCGGCGGCCCCCTGCTCACGGAAGGCCGGGTCGTCGTAGGCGATGCTGTCGAGGCCGAACTTACGGCGCAGCTCGCCCTGCCACTGCTCCACCAGGGACGGCGGGGTGAGGATGAGCGTGCGGCGGGCCAGGCCGCGGGCGGCCAGCTCCAGGGTGATCATGCCGGCCTCGACCGTCTTGCCCAGGCCGACCTCGTCGCAGAGGAGGGCGCGGCCGCGCATGCGGCGCAGCACGACCCGGGCGGTGCGCAGTTGGTGCTCCAGCAGCTCGACGTCGCGCAGCAGCGGCGTGGAGAGCAGCTCATCGAAGCCGGCGACGATGGCGAGCTGGGCGGCCTGGAGGCTGAGGCGAAAGTCGCGCCAGCCGGCCCGCCCCAGGGGCAAGGCGAGACGCTGCGCGTCCTGCGGGTCGAAGGCGAGCGGCACGCCATCCTCGGTGATGATCGGCGCGCTCGGGAGGGGCTGCGGGGCGTTGTCCGGTCGGAGCACATAGAGCGTGGGCGGGTCGGTGGCGCGACACTCCAGGCACAGGCGGCCGTCAGGGACGTCCAGGCTCTTCAGGGCAGGCCCGACCAGGGCGCTCTCGGCAGCGTCGAGCGACAGCGGCTGCGGGCCAGCGGGAGTGTCGGCGATGAGGTGGACAGCCGCAGTGGTGAGGAACCCCAGCAGCGCCGGCGGGATGGGCAGACGCCCGGCCTGCACGTCGCCGGATGAAGTCGCCAACTCCCAGCGATCACCGATCTCAATGGTCGTGAGTACATAGGTCACTGCGAGTAAACGCTCCTTCAGGGGCTCAGCGCGATGGCGCCATCACAACGGGTGCTCGTAGTAGTGTACCATGCCACGGTGCCGCGCTCTGCTCGCGGCTCAGCGCCAGCCCCATTCTGGCGACTGCTACCCTTCCGCCGCGCGCTCCCAGGCGGCGCGGATATTCGGGCCGAGGGCTGGGTCAGACGGATGTTGCGCCCAGATCGGCTCTGCCTGCTGCACAAGCTTGCCAAGGTCGTGCAGTGCGTCTGCCCGCCGCTCAGCCGTGATGACACCCTGGTCGTAAAGGAAGTGCAGCCAGGCCGGCACGGCCTCCAGCGTCACCGCCGCCTCGATCACCCGGGATGAGAGGAAGCTCAGCTTCTGGGCGACGTAGCGATCCAGGCTTTCGCGGTCGGGGCAGAGCAGATCGGACGCCGTCGACGCAGCAGGCTTATGTTTGCCTTTGGGCCGCCTCACTGCCTGAGCGATCGACGAGTCCGGGTCGTGCCGCTCGGCGATGTAGTTGAGCAGAGCGACCCGAGCTAGCCCGGCCCGGCCGAGCGGCATGCCCCAGCGACGGACCAGTTCGCCCTGGAAGCGGAAGCCGAGCCGGTTGATCCGCGTATCTTCGGGGTCATCAGCGCGATCCCAGGGCCGGTCTGCCTGGCCGGTGATGAGGGCGATCTGGTCGGCAAGGGCCTCAGGGAAGTCCACCGGCCCAAACTGCTCCACGGCGGCGAGGAGAGCGGGGTCATCGGCGCGGGGCGCGACCCTGCGATCGAGGTAGGCGAGCATCGTGATCTGCTGCGCCTCAGCGGCGAACTCCTCGTCCGCGCCGGAGATAAACTTGTCGGACGCCCGCACCAGCGGCCATGCCTGCGCCATCGTCTCGGCGAGCAGGGCCAGGTGGCCGTGGTAGGCCAGGCGGTCGCGGGAGAGATAGAACATGTCGAGGTCGTCGCCGGCGGTCGCGGCCAGAGCGGCGGCGAGTGCGGGCAGATGATCGATGTGGCCGACGGCGAGGGCGTCGGCGATCTGCCACTCCAGGTAGTAGGGGGCGCTGTGGGCGTAGAGGTCGGGGCGGGTGTCCCGCAGCTCCTCCACCAGCGTGCCCCACAGCGCGGGGCCAGCCTCGTCGCGTAGCTGGGTGAGCATCTCATAGGCGTACTCGTCGTCGAGCACGCCATCGGCCAGAGCGCGCCGGAATAGGGCGGTCTGCTCGGCGGCGTCGGCGGCCTCGAAGGTCTCCCACAGCTCCTCACGGGCGGCATCCTCGGGGCTGCGGGGGCGTGGCTCGGGCGGCGGTGGCGGGGTGTACGAGGGAAAACCAGCGAACGGGTCATCGCCGGCAAGGGGCTCGATGGCACGGAACGCCGTGGCCCGCTCGTGGGCGGCCTGCCGGGCCGCAGCCTCGTCCTTGGCCAGGCAGCACTTCTTGTACTTCTTGCCGCTGCCGCATGGGCAGGGGTCATTGCGTCCGACTTTCATAAGCTCCTCGAAGATGATGGCAAGCGCTACACCTCGCGCCCTTCATCGAGCAGCGCAGCGGCCTGCCGTGGCGAAAGCTCATCCATCCGGCGCACCTCGATCCTCGGATCGATCCCAAGCGTATCTAGGGCGGTGTGCAGTTCATAGCTATCGTTGGCCAGATCAGAGACGACCAGAGTCAACTCGGACCAAAAGTGGAGCGGCTCCGGGCGAACCAGATCGCCGAGTATGACGACGCGTTTCGCACTGAAGCGCTCGCGGAGCAGCGCGGCGGCCTCGCGGGCCCGGCCCCACCACGCATCGCGCCGGGTGGCGTCGCGGCGGCGTGCTTCCTCTTCCTCCAGGAGGGCGCGACCCACTCGCGAGGATGGAGGAACTGTACAGCCTTCTCCAGGCCGAAGGTCATCAGCAGCAGGCCGAGTGTCTTGCGGGTGCCGTCCCAGCCGCCGATGTGCGGCAGGCCCTCGATCAGCTCGAACTTCGCCTCGGGGCACCAGCCGATGCATTGCTCGAAGCTGATTGGTACGTGTTTGAGTGCAACCGGAGGGGTGTATGGTCGCCATTCCCATGCCCAGCGCTCGCGTTCATCACGCCTTGTACTTGGGCCGATTGCTATGCCAGTTGGCTCAACAAAGACGATCTGGTCTTCGATCCCCCGTCGTTCGTGCCAGTCGTCGAGGCAGGCCCAGAGCTGCACGGGATCCAGTGTGAGGCCCGGCAACACAGTTGAGCGGTAGCGGCCATCGGAATCAGGCGCCTGAACGACGTAGCTCCCGCCACGCAGCGTGAGCACATCAGTGCGGCGCGCAGCCGGGTCGATCACCCAGTACTCCGGCACACCGCCTGCGGCGTACAGCCGGGCCTTCATCTCGCGATCCTGCGCCTCGTGACCAGGAAGGGCTACCTCGATCACCAGATCGGCGGGGCCGTCGAAGTAGTTCTCGCGCAGGCGATGCAGCCGATCACGCCGGAAAACCTGGAGGTCTGGCAGAAACCCATCCTCACCCAGGCGCAGCACGAAGCGCCGGATCGAGAGACCAAGGGGCTGCTGCTTATCCTCACGGAGCGCCTGGTAGAGTCCTATCATCAGCAGGCCGAAGGTGTCTTGATGTCGCCGGCTGAAACGGGTCCCTGCGGGATGCAGCAGGGGTGTATGGTCGATCTGCGCGGCCCAGTGCTGCCATCCGCCAGGCCAGGCGAGCGATGTGGGTGCGGAAAACGCCTTGGTGAGCGCCTGGCGCCATAGGGCGACCGGGGCGAAAGGCAGCGCGGCTCGCGGCCCGCACGACTGGAGGATTGTCCAGAGCAGGCAGCGGCTGCCGGCAAGGCTGTTGCCGGCGACCAGCTTGCCGCCGATCAGCTCCAGCTTCGACTCGGGCAACTTATCCCAGTGCTCAACCGTGAGGCGTGAGCGGATGTCCGTACGTTCCATTGGTCGTCTCCCCACCTACACGAATCGGTGCGGTTATCGGCTCTCCAGGCGAAAGCTCGGCAAAGAGATGATACCGCAAAGCGCAAGTCGGAGAGGGGTGTCATTGCCCATCCAGGGCATATCTGCCGCTGGCCCACCGTGAGCGGCAGATGCCCGCAACGCCCGTCCACGGCACACGTTGAAATGACGAAGGGGCCGGCGTCGGGCAGATGCCAGCCCCTTCATCCATTGCCCACAAGCCTCGTACGCCGTCTCGCCCTTCGCCATGGCTATTACCTCCTTGATGAATTGCTGCCGCCCAATCAGCTTGTCGCCCTCGCTACCGGGGCTGCGGCGCGGCTGCGTGGGGCCGATCCGAGCGGCAGTGATCGGCAGCAACTGGTTCGGGCTCCCACCAGCGTCAACTCCAAGCAGAAGGCAAACAACTATCGTGTTTGCCTCATCGACTACAAACATACCTACCAGACATCAGACCTACGTGCGCTCTTTCTGATCGACTGACGCCCCTCTCTCTGTCGCGACGCCTCACCTCGCCGCGTACCCTGCACCCGAGATTGCTGATGAGGATGCAGAAAAATCACTGCCACCTGCCGCTGATGCTATGGCATCTGGGGGTGCAATCACAATGGGTTTTACAGCAGCAGAACAAGCAGAAACGCCGCCGTCCGCCTGGAGGAGCTGCTCCAGCTCGCTAATAGCTTCTGCCTAGAGCGCGTAGTGGCGATCGCCCCGGCAAACAAGGCGGCCGCTGCCGCCCTGGATCGCCTGGGGAAGGCGCTGCCAAACGGGTAGCTACGGACCATCGTCGGAGAGCCTGCCGCAAGGTGCATGGCAAGTGCCTCTGTAGCTGCCTTACGCCCCGTCCCCCGTCACCGTGCTCTGGTAGACCAGCTCGCGCAGCGCGTCGTCGCCCAGATCACCGAAGAAGGGCGAGAGGTAGAGCAACTCCTTGAGGCGCGGGTCGCTTTTGCCCACCTCGTCGCGTAAATCCTGGCTGACTGCGCCCGCGCCGGGGGTGCCGCGCACGATCTGCTCGACCTGGCGCAGCAACGTCGGGTCGCGGGCGATGCGCTCGTAGAGGTCGGCGAAGCTGCTCTGGATGACCGTGAGCTTGGCGATCAGCCCCGCCGGGGTCTGCCGCCCGTGGGCGCGGTCGAGGGTCAGGTGCAGCCGGAAGATGTTGAAGCTGCGCTTGACCTTGCGCGGGTTGCGCAGCAGGCCGGCGGTCATCAGCCTCGCGACGCTCTCGGCGTCCTCGGAGCTCAGCCCGTCGACGCCGGGCAGCCGGCTTTTCAGGAAGGTCGTGATCGCGGCCGGGGCCAGCGGCGGCAGGGTGAAGGGCACCTGGACGATCTTCTCCAGGTAGTCGCGCTCGGCCACCGGGAAGGGGCCGGCCGTCGGGCTGGCGCTCAGGGCGAACTCCTTGTAGCGCACGCGGATGCCGCGCTCGATGATCTCGCGGTCCACGCCGAGCACGAAGACGCAGCCCGGCATATCGAGGAAGACCTTGATCGCCTCCAGCACGCCGATCGCCTGCTCGGGCAGGCAGCGGTCGAGGTCGTCGATGAAGACCACCAGCCGCCGGCCGAAGTCCGTTACCAGCTCCTTGACCAGATCGCGCAGGCCGTCGTGGAACTGCTCCAGCGACTGCACCTGCTCGCGGTAGATGCGGGTGCGCTCGCGCTGGAAGAGGTCGAAGATCTGGCTGGCGTAGTCCTCCTCGCCGGCCTTCTCGCCGGCCTTCGCCACCGCGTCGGCGATCCCACCGAGCACCGGGATATAGCTGAAGCCGGCGCGGATGATCGTGCCGGCGGCCAGCTTGCCGGCCTTATCCCACTGGAACTCAATCGCCCCCGGCTCCTCGCGGTCCACGCTGCGGTAGAGGCTGGCCGCCAGGTCGTCGAGCCGCCTGGTCAGAGTCGTGCGGGTCTGCTCCAGCCCCTTCGCGTCGAGGGCCGTCTGCGACTTGCGCGGGTCGAGCCGGTTCTGGCGGGTGATGTATGCGCTGAGCCAGCCATCGTCGCGGGTGACCAGGATGCGCAGCGACTCAACGACGCTGAGCAGCAGCGCCCGCCAGAGCGCCTCCTGCTGCGCGTAGCGCCAGGCGGCGAACCAGACCGGCGTGCAGCGCGTGTCGTCGAGCCGGTCGAGGATCATGTGCATCAGGCTGGTCTTACCGCTGCCCCACGGCCCGTAGACCCCCACCGTCAGCGGGGTGTCGGCCAGATCCGCGCCCTGCACAATCGCCGCCAGCGCCGCCGCCGAGGGCGTGAAGCCCAGTTCGTCCGTGGTCGCGGGCAGGTCGCCGTAGCCAGGGTTGGTCATAACGCCTCCTCATACGGTGAATCATAACGTCACGCAACGTAGGGGCGAAGCATCGGCCCCTGCGGCATACCGTAAACCCCAGACAAACCCTGTCGATGCTTCGCCCAGGAATGCGCCCCACCAGAAAAAATTCGCGATTCCGAACACAGAAGACAGGATTCAGGACTCAGAACCGGGCAGGGGAGAATGACTGGCGACCCGCACGCCTTGATCGTTGCTGCGGTAGCGCGGGTAGAAGTAGCGGCGGTACGCCCCGCGCACGCCTTTTTGCTCACTGTAGTACGCTCCGCCGCGAAACATACGACCACTATCTCCCTCCTCCAGATAGACTTCGAGCCACTCATCCTCAAGCTGGTAGGGATATGACTTCCGCCATTTCGTCGCCACCCACTCCCAGACATTCCCAGCCATATCCAGCACACCATAGGGGCTGGCGCCAGAGGGGTACTGGCCTACCGGCGTGGTCTTGCCGATGCCTGCCTCTTCGCTATTGCAGCGCCCGGTCTCCCAGGTATTGCCCCAAGGCCAGATCAGACCATCCGGCCCGCGGGCGGCCTTCTCCCACTCAGCCTCGCTGGGCAGGCGGAATGCGTGACCGGTTTGGACCGTCAGCCAGCGGCAGTAGGCCACCGCCTCGAACCAGCTCACGCCTACAACTGGATGCTCGCTTTCGTTCCACTTCGCATCCTCCCACCATTGAGGCTTAATGATCTGTTCCTTCTCCCGCCACGCCCAGCCGGCCTTCGTCCAGTACTGCTGGTTGCGATAGCCATCGCCCTCAACGAAGGGTCGGAACTGAGCGTTAGTGACCGGAGTCTTGCCGATCCAGTAGTCGGGTAGGGTCAGACTGTGCTGGGGTTTCTCATGACCACCGGCTTGCTTGTCGCTATCACTGCTGCCCATCAGGAAGGGGCCGGCGGGGATGTGGATGAGGGTCGGAACCCAGTCCGGGAGCGGCCTGGGTGTATGCCCGGTGTTTCGGCGTTTGGGAGTCGGGGGACGCTCATCAGCGGCGGATGCCCCGGTTGCTTGTGCTGGTGGCGCTGCTTCTGGTGCGGTGGGAACGGCAGTTGCCTGCTTGAAGTGCGCAATCTCCCGACGCAGATCCTCAATCTCGATCACGATATGGGCCGGGCAGTCGATCCCATAGCGCGCCTGCTGAAGCTCCAGCGCGGCGAGGCGGCGTCTCTTGGCCGTCAGAACATCTTGTGCGCCAGATACAGTGGTGTCGATCGCGGGCGGGGCGGCAGGCTCAGGCGCGGCCACGCCCAGCCGCTCGCGAAAGACCTCGGCGAGCAGCGGGTTGCGCGGCGCCCAGTGGGTATCGTCGGGCTTCGCGATACCAATCAGCTCCAGCCGCACCATGTCGTCGTCTAGGCGGGTGAAGCGCGGCGGGCTGCCGAGCAGACGTCGCGCAGCATCCTGCATGTGGTGCTCGCGCAGGTCGTTCTGGATCTGGCGCAGCAGCGGGTTGCCGCCCTGGCTGATCTGGCGCACCGCACGCTCTATCTGCACCGGGCCTATCGCCTCGCCGCGTTGGACAGCGCCCGCGAGCAGCCCGCCGATGCGCTGGGTCAGGTAGGGGTGGCCGCTCACCTGAGCGTAAACCTGCTGGCCGATTGTGTGGGCGTCTGCCGGTTTGACGCCAAGTGATCGCAGGCCGTCGGCGATCAGCTCGACCGCCTCGGACTCGGCTAGATCCGCCAGATAGATCTCCTCGCAGATGTTGTGCAGCGAGGAGGCCTCGGTCACCACCAGGTCGTACAGCTCGATCCCGCCGCTGAAGATGATCTGCAGCTTGGCCAGGGCCGGCCGAACCAGCCGGGTGTGGAAGAAGGAGCGCAGGGCGTTGGCCAAGGCCTGCCGCGTCTCGGCCGGCAGCGCGCCCAGCTCGTCGAGCAGCAGCACCAGCCGGGTGATCGTGCTCTGGCCCAGGGCCTGGCCGAGAAAATCCAGCAGCGCCGGCGCGTCGGCAACCGCACGATGATCCGGCGCTAGCGGAAGCACATGGGCGATCTGGGCGGCCAAAAAGGCGAAGGCCCGCTCGGGAAGCGCGCCCTTGATCAGCTGGAAGTCGACCCGGCAGACGCTGACGCTTCCCTGAAGCGCGGCCTCAAGCTGGAGCAGCAGGCTGGTCTTGCCGTTCTGATGCCCGCCGTAGATCACCGTATAGGCGATCACTTCATCCTGGCAGATCTGCTTGAGGCGGGCGAGCTCGGCCTGGCGGCCGCGAAAGAGCGGGCTGGCCGGCGGCAGGGCGGTTGCAGAGAACGGAGCCATAATGTCCCCACCGGCGAGCCTGCCTGCTGTACGAATACGGCAGTCGCCGGGCACAGAAAGACGAGCGCGCTGCGCCTGTGGGGTGACACCTTGCCGGGGCCGGGCGGGGGTGGTACACTGAGGGTGTCACAATCAGACGACTCACACGGAACCCACTCTTGAGCTGCCAGGCCGGGTGGGTTTTGTGCTGTGTTCAGTATAGCATGTGGACGCGGGTTTGCTCTCCTCTATGCTGCTGACAATAGGTTTACCACCACTCCTCGGCTGCAGCATCCGTGATTCCGGCCGTGCCGGTACACACAAGTCTGGCAGCGCATCCACCGCCGACCTTTCCTTCGCTGCGCTCAGGAGTTCTATCATGCCAAAGAGGTTCTCGATCGCGTGCTGGGCGTTGGTGCCGGCCTTCAATACCCCCACTCCTCGTGGCGCACCGGTAGCGCGTTCAGTTGGTCGCGGTAGAACTGCCAGCGCGGCATAAAGCGGTCCATCAGGCCGATGAAGCGGCTGTTGTGGGTCGGCTCCAGGAGATGGGCCATCTCGTGGACGACCACGTACTCAAGGCACATTGGCGGCTTCTTGGCCAGCTCGGTGTTCAGGCGGATGCTGCCCGTGCCGGGGCTGCAGCTGCCCCACTTGGTCTTCATGCGCTGGACGAAGAAGCGGGCCACCCGCACGCCCATCACCGGCTCCCATTTGGCGATCAGCGGCGGCGCGGCGGCCTTGAGCAGCCGGCGGTACCACTCCTCGACGATGGCCTGCCGCCGCTGATCGTCGCTGCCTGGGCGCACGGTCAAGATCATCTGGTTGTGCGCAAGCTCGACCGCCGGCGGCCGCTCGGCCTCGGCGACACTGAACAGGTAGCGCCGGCCCCAGACGTAGTGGCTCTCGCGCTCGATGTACTCGCGGGGCGTCTCGCGGGCCTGGGCGCGCAGCTTCTGCTGCTGCTCCTTGATCCAGCCGAGCTTGGCGATCGCGAACACGCGGATGGTGTCGATGCTCATGCGCTCCGGGGCGGCGATGCGCACCCGGCCGGCCGGGGGGTAGACGCTCAGATGGACGTTCTTGATATCTTTTAGCACGACATCGACGGTGATGTCGCCGAGCTGAAGCTGCTCGCCCATCAGTACTCTCCCGTCTGGGCCTTGATGATCAGGAAGATCTGCTCGACCGTTGCTACGTCCTGCAAGATACCATACAACGCCGCCTTGATCACCTGCTCGCGGGCCTGAATATCGCGCCAGCCGTCAGGCCGCACCAGCTTGACGGTCTCGTCGATTTTGACCGCCAGCTGGAGCGCGGTGTGATCGACGACGCTGAAGCCGGCCCGCCCCTCGGCCACGACTCGCTCCGGCCCAGGTGACTTCCCCGGCGTCTGGCGCAGGTTATTGTAGAGCGCGCGGACGCCCGGGCTGCGCTTGAGCTCCTCGGGGGTGTCGTCGGCATGGCCAGCCGCCACCTGTCTGGCCAGCTCGGCGACTTTCTTCAGGTACTCCTCGTACTCGATGGCCTTGGCCTTGCGGTCGGCGATGATCTCGTCGAGCAGGGCCGACATCTTCTCGTAGTAGGCCGGGTCGTTGAGCTGCGCCTTGAGGATGGTGCTGCGCACGTTGTTCTCGATCGTCTCGGCGACGGCGTTCTTGTTGCGTTTGAGCCCATCCGGCAGTGTGTTGACCGCCTCGGCGATGCCGCTCTTCACGATCAGGTCCAGCAGGCCGATGCTCTCGAAGGCCGAGATGCGCCGGGCCTCGTCGGCCTGGATGTAGGTGTCGATCAGGTGGCGCATGTCAGCCTCGTAGGCCTTGAGGTCGAGGCTCTCGCTGCTGGCTTTGCGGATGATCTCGCGGATGTCCAGGTAGTGTTTCAGCAGCTGCTTGATGCGGTCGATATCCTGGCTGCTATAGCCAGCCAGCTCCAGCTCGTCGGCGATGTTGGCGTAGGCCCGCACCAGAGCTACGACCGCCTTGTAAAGCGCGGCCCGCCGCGGCTCGCGCTCCTTCAGGTCGCTGGCGATCTCGGTGTTGCCGCAGAAGTAGTGGATGTGCGCCAGCTCGTCCTTCGGTGGCTCAACTGGCTCGCAGAGCAGGGCCAGGGCCTCAATCGCAGTGTCGAGGCGCTCGCAGCCTTTCTTCAGCCGGTCCTGGAGCATCACCTCGGGGTCGGCCCCGCCCGCGCTGTGATCGAGCTCGGCAGTGTAGACCGCGATCGCGTTCTCGACCTTCTTGAACAGGTCTTTGTAGTCCACGATGTAGCCGAAGTCTTTGTCCTCGCCGTCGAGCCGGTTGGTGCGGCAGATCGCCTGGAACAGACCGTGGTCCTGCATCGACTTGTCGATGTAGAGGTAGGTGCAGGGCGGCGCGTCGAAGCCGGTGAGCAGCTTGTCCACCACGATCAGCAGCTTCATGGTCGCCGGCTCTCTGGTGAAGAGGGACTTGGCCCGCTCCTCGTAGGTCTCGGTCTTGGTCATACCAGGCTGGGCCTCGACATCCTTCAGCAGCTCGGTGTAGGTGGTGTAGATGAACTGCTTGTCGGTCTCGGTGTTCGCGCCGGTCTCCTCTTTGGTCACATCCTGGGCCTGGGGGTTGTAGGAGGTGACGACCGCGCAGTGAGCCCTGAACGGTGTCTTCTGGAAGAGCTCATAATACTTGCAGGCATCGTAGATGCTCGCCGCCACAAGCATGGCATTCCCACGCCCATCGTTAAGGCGACGGCGGCGTTTAAAATCGTAGGTGATGTCGCTTACAACCCGCTCCATACGCGAGCGCGAGCTGAGCACGTTCTGCATGGTGCCCCAGCGCTTCTTCAGCTCATCTTTCTGCCAGTCGTTAAGTTCTTGGGTTGATGCGTCGAACCATTCATCAACTCTTTCTACAGATCCGAGCCGCTGGTCGATGTCGCGGGCCTCGTAGACCAGGTCGAGCACCACGCCGTCCTCGACGCCCTCGCTGAACTTGTAGGTGTGGATGTAGCTGCCGAAGACCTCCAGGCTGCTGGCTTTGTCCTGCTTGAGCAGCGGGGTGCCGGTGAAGCCGATGAAGATGGCGTCGGGCAGCATAGCCTTCATGACCCGGTGCAGCTTGCCGCTCTGGGTGCGGTGGCACTCGTCGACGAAGATGAACAGCTCGCCGACGGCCGGGCTGGGCTGGGCCTCCAGCTCCTTGATAAACTGGTCGAAGTTGTCGACGCCCTTGCGACCGAACTTATGCACCAGCGAGCAGAGCAGGCGCGGCGTGGCCTGGCCGAGCTGGGCCATCAGGTCGCTGCCGCTGCCGCTGCGCGTGATCGTCTCGCCGGCCTCGCTGAAGACGCGCTCGATCTGCTTGTCCAGCTCGTCGCGGTCGGTGATGATCACGACGCGGGCGTGTGGATTGTGCTCCAAGATCCACTTGGCCAACAGCACCATCACGATGCTCTTGCCGCTACCCTGAGTGTGCCAGATGATGCCGCCCTTACGAGCGCGGACGTGCTCCTGGGCGGCCTTGATCGCGACGTACTGGTGGACGCGCGGCAGCTTCTTGGTCCCGCCGTCGAAGAGGACGAAGTCGTGCATCAGCTCGATCAGCCGCTCTTTGGCGCAGATTTTGAGCAGGTACTTGTCGAGCTTGAAGCGGCTGTTGTCCTGCTCGTCTTCCTTCCATTGCAGGAAGTACTTCTCCTCGGTTTTGATCGTGCCGTAGCGCAGGCCCTCGCTGTCATTGCCGGCGAAGATGAGCTGGACGGTGCTGAAGAACCAGGCGTGGAAGGCGGGCTGCTGGTTGGAGAGGCTCTGGCGGATGCCGTCGCCGATGCTGACCCGGCTGTTCTTCAGCTCGATCACGCCGACCGCGATGCCGTTGACGTAGAGCACCAGGTCGGGCCGCCGCTCGTGCTCGCCCGTGAGCGTGACCTCCTCGGCGATCGCGAAGTCGTTCTGCTCCGGCGCCTGCCAGTTGATCAGGTGGACGGTCTCGGTGGGCTGTCCGACCTCGGTCTTGACCGGCACGCCGTAGCGCAGCAGCTTGTAGACGGCCTGGTTGTTGCCGTAGAGATTGCGGCTGTGGTTGTTGGCCTCGCTGCGCAGCCGGTAGAGCGCGGCGCTGATCTGGGCTGGGCTGTAGCCGCCCCTTGCCAGGTAGGCCTCAAGCAGCCCCTCCTCGATGTTGCTGTTGCCCGCGCGGTCGCTCCAGTCGCCCAGGTAGCGGTAGCCCAGCTCGTCGTGGAACAGGGCGATCACGCGCCTCTGGGTGGCGCGCTCGGGCTGGCCGATAGACATGCTGGGCCTCGCTTTATAGTGGCAACCCGTCCCTCTGAGCGTGTGGGAAGTGTATAATTCAACCAGTTACACCACGTCGATGCCAGGAGAGAGACCGATGCCTGCCCGCGATATTTACCACCGGACGGTCAAACAAGCGCTGATCAAGGCGGGCTGGGAGATCACGCACGACCCGCTGCGGCTCCAGTGGGGCTCAAAAGACATGTATATTGATCTCGGCGCGGAGACCCTGGTCGCCGCAGAGCAACAGGGCAGGAAAATAGCTGTTGAGATCAAGAGCTTTCTCGGCCCTTCGGAGATAGAAGATTTACGCAACGCTCTTGGTCAGTTTATCCTGTACCGAACCATTATGCAAACCACTGATCCCGGATCGCGAGCTGTACCTGGCGGTGCGTGAGGCGACCTACTACGCGCTGTTCGAGGAGCCGGTGGGCCAGCTGCTTATCCAGCAGCAGCAGCTGCGGGTTGTGGTCTTTCAGCCGGAGCAGGAGGAGATTGTGCGATGGATACCCTGACATCCTACCGGACGATTATCCAGAACACGCTGCTGGCCTACGCGGCGATCCCCTACGCGCAGGGCGGCATCGCGTGCCGGCCGGCCTTCGACACGGAGCGCGACAGCTACCTGCTGATTACCGAGGGCTGGAATGGCCCCCGGCGCATCCACGGCTGCCTGGCCCATATCGAGATTATGAACAACAAGGTCTGGGTGCAGCGCGACGATACGGAGAGCGGGATAGCCTATGACCTTGTCGCGGCCGGCATCCCCCGCGACCAGATTGTGCTCGGCTTCCAGGAGCCCGGCGTGCGCCAGTACACCGACTATGCGGCGGCGTAGGTCGCCTCGCGAACCCCGGTCAAGATGGTACAATAGCGCTACCTCTCACGCGTCGCTCACTATCGAGGAGTGCTGCATGCCTACACCATATCAATCAATTATCAGCCTTGAGCCGGGCATCCGCAGCGGGAAGCCGATTATCCGCGGGAAGCGGATCACGGTGTACGATGTGCTTTCCTACCTGGCGGCCGGCATGACGCCCCAGGAGATTCTGGATGACTTCCCCTATCTCACCGCCGAGGACATCCGGGCCTGCCTGAGCTATGCCGCTGACCGCGAGCGCCATCTGCTTGTGGCCCACGCATGAAGCTGCTCCTCGATCATAACCTCTCACCGCGCCTGGTCGAGTACCCCGAGAGTAGTCACGTTTGATCCAACCCTCGGCGTCCTGGAGCTCCTGTAGCGCTCGCTCAGTGCCTCACCCGCTCACTCCCCTCAGTGATGCTCACACCAGCCGCACCCGCCCCGTCAGTAGCTCCTGCATCATGCCCTGCTTGACCTGGCGGGCCTTGACCAGCTTCGCCTCCAGCTCGGCGATCTCGGCGTCCATGTCGCTGAGGACGGCGGCGATGGCGGTTTGCTCGTCAACGGAGGGAGGCAACGTCAAGTCAATATTCGCTAGAGCAGCAGACCCAATATGAACAACAGCATCGCCTTGCCCTCTGCTTGCCTTCTGGCGATTGATAGTTGCTGTGTTCAAGTAATAGCCAAGGAATAGAGCACACGCCTTTTCAGGCCTCAGAATTACAATGTCACCGCCTGCATATGCGATCACATCATCCACGAAGGCGACGCACTTGCCGATTTCCTCCTTGGTTTCGCCAGAGCCTGCGAACAGTACATCGCCAACTTTTAGACGCCTTGCTGTGGCCGCGACTGCCGGGGAAATCCAAGAGTAAAATGTCTTAATGTAATCGCTATGCTTTGTGTAAATCTCTCCGTAGCGGATGCACGGAATGTCCCCGCTCTGGGTGTCGTCTTTTTTGACACCGCTGCCTTTTAGAAATGCACCCAAGCTTCCGAGCTTTGCTGCCACCCATCCAGCCTTCGGGCGCAGCAACTCCTGCATCGCGCCCTGCTTAACGGCGCGCTTCTTGGCGATGAGCTGCTCCAGGGACTCGATGAGGGCGTCGGCGTCGCCCAGCGCCTCGGCGATGGCGCGCTGCTCGGCGAGGGTGGGGGGGAGGGGAATTTGCAGGTAACGGATGTCATCGACCTTCGCATGGCCTACCGTTGACCCACCAAGCTTCCTCAAAAGATTACTTTGGACTCCTACCGACATAAGAGAGTAGAGAAGGTAACGACTTGCTACCTTTGTGCGATCCGGACGGTAGAGCATCATCCGTTGCCCCAAACACACCCGAAATTCAGACGGAACTAGGCACACCTCTCCCAAGGGCGCCTCTCTAGTAATCAACACATCGCCAATTTGAGGAACAGCTCTTGCTGTCCATTCTCGAAAAGACGGCTCATCAGTAAACCGAAGATCATCCCGGATAAATTTACCGTTACGAACATTCGGCGTTCTTACCACCGCATAATCACCCTCATCAACTACAGGTGGCGTACGATTTTTGCAGTCTACGACAAGCTCACAAACCTGTGTTGCAGCGAAGACATCCCAATCCTCCGGGATCACCCCCACCTCGGTCTGCTTGTAGCCGCTCGCACTATGATTACGTTGATGGAATGATTGCATGATTTTCCTGCCCGTTAATTCTTGCGCCCAGCGTTGGTCATTTCAAAACCGCACGCATCGTCATCATCTCATCCATCATAGTCCACACTATGATTAGCTTGATCATTTGATTGCATGATTTTCCTGCCCGTCACTCACATCGGCAAGGTCATTCATCACTTCACCATAATCACAGCCCATCAATCAATCATGTAATCATAGTTTAGGCCGGAGGGATTTCATCACCCGCTTGAACTGTAGGCTTTTGGAGCCGAAGTTAATCAGCAGGCCCACCCCGATGCCGTATGCCTCCAGGTAGTTGATCGCCTGGGCCAGATGGACATCCTCAAGCTGGATGACCGCCTTCAGCTCAAGCATAACCTTCCCCTCCACAAAGAAGTCGACGCGGCGGGTGCCGATCTGCGTGCCCTTGTAGAAGATCGCCATCTCCTGCTCGCGCACGAAGCCGAGCCCCTGGGAGGCCATCTCGATCGCCAGGGCCCGCTGGTAGATCACCTCCTGGAAGCCGTTGCCGATCACCCGATGAACTTCCATCGCGCAGCCAATGATCTTGCCGGTCAGCTCGCTCTCTGGGTAGGCGGGGTTGATCATGCGGCGTCACTCCATCACAAAATCAAGAAATCATGCAATCACATAATCATAGTCCGTGGCCCATCTTCTCCAGGTGGCGGTTCACCCGCGCCTCTAGCTCGGCCACGCGGCTGCCCACCTGCGGCAGCGGGGTCTCGTAGCGCTCGGCCAGCTCCCTCACGCGGCGGGTGAGCGTCTGGCTGATGCGATCCATCTCGCCGTGGATGGCGGCGTCGAGGGCCGCGAGCCACTTGGCATCGACCACCAGCGCCTTGATCTCGGCCTCCGTCAGCTTCGGGTAGTGCCTGTAGGCTCTGGCGTCCAGGGTGGCATCGGCCTCTTTCAGCTTTCTCTTCAGCTCGGCCTCCTGGCTGCTCAGCCCCAGCCAAGCCTCCAGCGCGGCGACCTCCTGGGCCGAGTCCGCGTCGGCGCTGGCGAACATGCCCCTGATTTCCTTCAGGCGGGCGGCGATATTGGCCTTGTTGACCTTGTCCAGCGTCGCGTAGGCGCCCTCCTCGCCGCCGTGCTCCTCCTCCAGCTCGGCCAGCTCGGCGGCGACGCGCTCCAGCTCGGCGGCCAGGGCGTCGAGCGCGGCCTGCTCCTGAGCGAAGTGGCGGGCGACGATCAGCTCCTTGGGCACCAGGTCACAGGCCCAGCCCTTATCCTTCTGCTTGCCCTTCTTGTCGGTCTCGACGATGCGGGAGGTCTCAGCCCGCCAGCCATCGGCGGCGATCAGGTAGAGATCGTCCTGCATCGTCGTGGCCCAGTAGTCCATCAGGTGCTGGTAGACCGCGTAGGGGTCGATCAGCGGCCGGCCGACGTAGTGGGCCAGCAGGCCCTCGGCCAGCGTGGCGATCACCTGCTTGGGCTGGCAGCCGGCCGCCAGCTGGCGCAGCTCCTCGGCGCTCTGCGCGCGCCAGGCCGCGAAGTGGGCGTTCATCGTGGCGATGAAGGCGGCGAACTCGGGGTGCTCGTAGATCGCCGGCTTGATCGCGGCCTTGTCCACGGCGAGGGCCAGGTAGCCGGGGCGCTCCTCCTGAAAGAGCGCCTGGCGCAGCTGCGGGCAGACATCCCAGTAGGGCTGAAGGGCGGCGACATCGGCGGCGGGGATGCCGCCGCGCAGGTGGCCCGCGATGTCCTGGAGATCCTCGGCCTGCTGGCTGTCGATATAGCGCGGCAGGTTCAGGTTGTACTCATTCTTCTCGATCTCGGCGAAGGGCACCATGCGCGCGTAGCGCGGCAGCTCCAGCTCGCGGGTGAAGACATCGACGATCTTGTGGATATCCTGGGCGCGCAGGCGGTTCTTCGGGCCGTCCTTCATGAAGCCGGCGCTGGCGTCGATCATAAAGATGCCCTGGCGGGCGTGGGCCTCGCGCTTGTCGATCACGATGATGCAGGCCGGGATGCCGGTGCCGTAGAACAGGTTGGCCGGCAGGCCGATGATGCCCTTGATGTAGCCCTTGCGCACCAGGGCCCGGCGAATATCGCCCTCGGCGTTGCCGCGAAACAGCACGCCGTGAGGCAGGATGCAGACACCGCGACCGGTGCTCTTGAGCGAGCGCACAATATGCAGCAGGTAGGCATAGTCGCCCTGCTTATCGGGCGGCACGCCGAAGGGCTTGAAGCGATCGTGGGGGTCGTTCAGCGGGTCGAGGCCGGTGCTCCAGCGCTTATCGGAGAAGGGCGGGTTGGCCACCACATAGTCAAAGGTCTTGAGCGCGCCATGCTCCTCATACTTGGGGTCGGTCAGCGTATTGCCCTGCACAATCAGCGCGGTCGGGTGGTTGTGCAGGATCATATTCATGCGGGCCAGGCTGCTCGTGGCGGCGTCCTTCTCCTGGCCGTAGAGCGTGACCGTGGTGCTGGCCTCATCGCCCACCTTCAGCAGCAGCGAGCCCGATCCGCAGGTCGGGTCATAGACCGTGGTGGCGCTGGTCGTCTTGGCCTCGCGGATGCCGATGATCTGGGCGATCACCCGGCTGACCTCGGCCGGGGTGTAGAACTGGCCCTTGCTCTTGCCACTCTCGGTGGCGAAGTGGCGCATCAGGTACTCGTAGGCGTCGCCCAGGATATCGTCGCCATCGGCGCGGTTCTTCGAGAAGTCGAGCGCCTTGTTCTCAAAGATCGCGATCAGGTTGGTCAGCCGCTCGACCATCTCCTTATCGCTGCCGAGCTTGGTGGCGTCATTGAAGTCCGGCATATCGGACAGCTTATTGGCCGCGGCGAGCGGGGCGATGATCTTCTTGTTGATCTGGTCGCCGATATCGCTCTTGCCCTTGAGGGCCACCATATCCTTGAAGCTGGCGCCGGGCGGGATGGTGATCGGCGCGAAGGGCAGCCCGGCGTACTTGTCGCTGATGTACTTGATAAACAGCAGCACCAGGACATAGTCCTTGTACTGGCTGGCGTCCATGCCGCCGCGCAGCTCGTCGCAGCCCGACCAGAGCGAGGAGTAGAGCTCAGATTTCTTCAGTGCCATGGGGTCTTCTTTGCGTCAGTGAGGGGCGGGAACGGGTGCGGTCTAGGGAGTCGCCTGCTCCATCGTGGCGCGCAGGTCGTCGTCGCTCGGCGTCAGATACATCCCGGTGGTGGCGATACTGCTATGGCCGAGGGTGCGCTGAACCATCGCCAGGTCGGCACCGGCGGCGAGCATGCGCCGGGCCAGGCTGTGGCGCAGCGTGTGCGGCGTCGCATCATCCAGCTGGCGGGCCAGGTCGTGCAGCTCGGCGGCGCGCTCCAGCGAGCTGAGGCCGGCGGCGTCGGCGCGCAGGCGCTCGGCGGCCTCGTGGGCGCGCTGGGCGACCACCCGCTGGACCAGGCGCTGGTTCATGCCGGGGCGCATCGGCTGGCCAGGGCTGTTCTGGTCGAATCCAACCAGCAGCGCCTCACGCTCAGCCTCGCCACCGATAGCCGGCAGCCCATGCGGGCAGCGCAGCTGCTTCAGGTAGCGCCGCAGGACAGCTACCGTCTCAGCGTTCAACATCACCCGGCGGGTGCGGCCGCCCTTGCCACGGCGCACCGTCAGCGTCATCCCGTCCAGGTCGAGGTCGCGCAGCTGGAGGTCGCAGGTCTCCTGGGCGCGCAGGCCGGCGTGGGCCAGCAGCGTGAGCAGAGCCTCATCGCGCAGGCGCACCCGCTCGCTGCGCTCGGACTGGACGGTGCGCAGGAGGGCGTCGACGGCTGCGGCCGGGATCGACTTCGGGGCGGGGTCGCTTGCGGGCAGCGGCTTGATCTCGTCAGCGGGGTTCGTCATGATCAGGCCGGTCTTCTGGGCCCAGGCCAGGTAGGCCCGCAGGCTGATCAAGGCGCGGTTGAGGGTCGAGGTGGCCGCGCCCGCATCGCGCTGGCGGTGCAGGCGCCATGCGTGGATATCCGGCTCACGCAGCAGATCGGGGGCGAAGGGCCGGCGGCGCTCCTGCTCCCACCATGCCGCGAAGCCGGCGAGGTCGCCGCGCACCGCCTTGCGGGTGAGCGGCGAGCGGCCCTTTTCTACGAGATATGCGAGGTACGTATCGATCGAAGGGTGCATGTGTGCGCCATAGGAGAAACCGGCAAGCGCCGCATGTACTCTACCACGTGGTTATCCGACGCGTCAAGAACTGCCCGGTGATACGCTCGCAATTGAGGTTATCCGATGTGTGGAGGGGGATGGAGCGGGCTTACGTGTCGGATATTCGGACATCTCCGACGCGTCTTATCCACAATCGCTTTGCACAGCCTGCGCTGTGTAGAGAAGTCGCCAAGTGTATCTGCTCATTGACTCATGGCGGTCGCTAGCCTACCATACTGCCAACGCAGTCGACAACACAGGACATACATGGCATGGCATGCCTGAGCATCGCGTGAGTCGGCAGAGGGAACGAGATGCACCGCGCGCCGTTGCTGCACCGGATCCGCCTATCTCCTCGCCCACGGGCTGGTGAAGCTCGGCGTGGTCGCCGGCGTCCTGCGCGGGCAGCGCTGGGCCTACCCGCTGGCGATTGGCGTGCTCGGGGCCTTCATCGCCTACCAGGTCTACCGCCTGAGCTACGCCTTCTCGCTCGGCCTGCTGCTCCTCACCCTCTTCGACGCCGTGATCATTGGGCTGACCTGGCGGGAGTACACGCAGCCGGCAGGCGAGGATGGGTAAGGCTCAGTTGCTGGAGCCGTTCCTGAGGTGCCGCCCGCGGTTGTGCTGATTGGGATCACCCCACGTCCTCGCTGCTGCCGCTGGCCGGTGCGTCGGGTAGATCCATCGCCACCGTGGCCTCCAGACGCGTGATGAGGGCATCGTCCATATAGGTGTAGTCATCAGGAATCTGTAGGCAGATGACTTGCTTCCCGGCGATCTCCTGGCCGAACTTCGCGCGCAAGCGATCGCGGTGCCGGCGCTCCATCACAAAGATGAGATCGGCCCAGCCGAGGTGGCCAGGGGTCACGCGAATCCGGGCACCATCTTCGGTTCCCGCCGAGCGGGCCTGGTGACCGGCGACCCCATCGAAGATCCGCTCGGCCGTCAGGCTCCGCCGCCGATTCTGGCTACAGATGAACAAGAGCTTCATTGGGCTTCATCCCAGAGTGAGATGATGTGTCCTATTCTTGTCCGTTGACGGACAGCGGGCAGCACGATCACCGATACCCTGCCCGTCATTACCGGCAGTGATTGTCGCATGCGGCACCAGTGCGGCCCCTCCTGCGCACACGCTCTGCTCATTCCCATCCTCCATCGGGTATGATAGGGCCATGCATGACTTCGACTCCATTATCGCTGGTGGGGGAGCCGCTGGCCTCAGCCTCGCGTATCACCTTGGGCAGGCCGGCCTGCGCAATCACCGCGTGCTCCTTATCGACCAGGTGCGGAAGGAGCAGAATGATCGCACCTGGTGTTTCTGGGAGGTCGGCGACGGCCCCTTTGAGGCCGCCGTGTCGCACCGCTGGGAGCAGCTGTCGGTTCACAGCGACCGCCGATCCCAGCACCTCGCCATCGCACCGTACCGCTACAAGCTGATCCAGGGCCGCGACTTCTACCGCTTTATGGATCGCTGGCTGGACGCGCAGCCTACCATCACACGCCTGCTCGGGCGGGTCGAGGCGATCGACGACCGTGCTGATGGGGTCGCGATGCGCGTCGACGGGCAGGTCATCACCGGCGACTGGGCCTTTACCAGCATCCCCCCGCCGCCATCGGCCCAGCCAGGCACTATCACCTTGCTCCAGCATTTTAAGGGCTGGGTGATCACCACGCCTGACCCCGTGTTCGACCCGCAGGTGGCCACATTGATGGACTTCCGGGTCGAACACGACCGCGCGGTGCGCTTCGTTTATGTGCTGCCCTATGACGCGCACACCGCAATGATCGAGGATACCTCCTTCTCGCCCGCCGTGCGCCCGCAAGCGGACTATGACGCGGGCCTCCGGCGCTACATCCGTGAGCAGCTGGGGGTGACGCGCTACGCGATTCAGCACGTCGAGTACGGGGTCATCCCGATGACGGACGCACCCTTCCGGCTGCGCCCGAGCCCGCACGTGATGACCATCGGCACCGCCGGCGGGATGACGAAGGCATCGACGGGCTACACCTTCCAGCGCATCCAGCGGCAGTCGCGCCGTATCGCCGCGCAGCTGCGGGCAACGGGACAGCCCTTCTTCGTGGAGCGCGGCGGGCGGCGGCACGCACTGATGGATAGCGTGCTACTGGATGTGCTGAACACCGGCCACGCGCGCACGAACGACGTCTTTCCGCAGCTGTTCCGCCGGAACAGCCCGCAGCGCGTGCTGCGCTTTCTCGACGAGGAGAGCACGCTGAGGGAGGATCTCGCCCTGATGGCCACCGTCGATATCCCGGCCTTTCTGGCCGGAACCCTGCGCACGGTGATTCGCCGGGCCAAGGCCCGCGTGACGCGGAGGGGCTAACCGCTACCTCGCCGTGGAGGAGTGAGGAACCGCATATGACGGAACATCCTACCCCCGCTGATCTGTTGTCGATCACGTTGCACACCGAGCGGCTGACTCTGCGACCGATCAGCAGGGCTGATACCTCGTTCGCCGTGCGGCACTTCACCAACCCAGACGTCTACCGCTTTATGCTTGACGATGAGCCGATCACCACCGCCGCGCAGGCCGAGGCGATCATTGACTTCTACGTCGCCACGCCCGGCGACACGTATACCCGCTGGGTGCTGGTGCGCCGGGCCGATGGTGCGCCGCTGGGCACCTGCGGCTACCACCGCTGGAGCCGACCGCACCGCATGGCCGAGATCGGCTACGACCTCAGCCCGCAATCGTTCAGGGCTTCTGGCTCGCCGATGGTCGTCCAGCGGAGCCCGGTGCCCACGCGCGCGGGTGGCGGGAGCGACTCATCGCGCCAGAGCCATGTGGCCGCAAACAGGACGCGAGACCCCAGCGGCACCAGATCCAGGCGCGCGAAGCTGTCCTTGACGGCGAAGGAACCCAGATGACCAGCGTCCACAAGCTCGCGCACGGCGGCCAGCTGTGCGGCGGCGCCGGCCTCGGCGGAGCGTGTCACCACATTCGGGTAGAAGCGCGGCATCGGGTGGCGGCTGAGCCAGAGGTGCTCGTGGAGCTCGCCGGGGGCACCGTGGGCGCGGCAGATGGCGTCGCACCAGCGGGCGTTGTTGGCGGCCGGGTGCTTATACGTTGTTGACGACCTTAACGCCATTGATAGGGATTTCATTTCGAGCGAGTTGTTGCGTGAACGGAGGAATGAGCCGTTGCATATTCTGCGCATAGGCATGAACCCAGAGCTCTTGCAAGCGCATACGTGCGTGCTCATTGATAAACACGGTGTTTGGTGGCTCGATTAAGACCATCGCAACGTCATTATTGTTCTCAGTTACGGCAAAAAGAAATGCATCATGATCATGAACCATCGACGCGGTTAACTCTTCGACGAGCTCTTCGAGTTCATAGACATACAGCGCGTGCGCCATTGCACCATGATGGAGTAATGTCCGTTCAAGCGCACGCCGAATACGGGTTTTGCTCATTGCGACCTCCTTTCTTCGTCAATGCTCTACAGCCACATGACCATACGCAGCACACAGCGCGCCGCAAGCCATCCTATGTGCCGCGAGTGATCGGCTGGCGGATCACCGTCTGGAGCCTCTCCGGCGCCGTCTTGCGCGGATCCTTGAGGTAGATCTCGTGGTGCTTGCCGGCGCGCAGGTAGCCCTGTGCGGCGATGAAGGCGTGCAGGGCGTCAATCGTGGGGGCCTCGGCCGCATAGGGGCCGAAGTGCAGCACCTGCGCGCTTAGGCCCTCGTGGTAGATCTCCCGGCGCACTCGGGCGATCGTGGCCGGGGCACGCTTCTTCGAGGCGGCCGCGCAGGCGGTCGTGAAGTGCGACTCCGTGATCGCATCGGGCTGGGCGATCATCATCGTCCAGCGCCAGTTGGTGCGCTCGTCCATGCGGAACTGGGTCATGTCCTCGGCCCACCACAGGCCCTCCAGCGGCATCACCGCGTAGTCCAGGCCCTCGCGCTTGAGGGCGAACTTCAGCGTGTAGGAGAGCGTGTAGAGCGCCTCGATGGCAAGGGCGTAGTCGGGGGCGGTGTTCGGGTCGCCGGCCCCATCGACCATCAGGAAGGTCATTGGCGGCACATCCACGACGGCGCTGGCCTTCGCTGAGGGCGCGTAGAGGTGTTTGAAGGTCTTCTTCAGGTCGAGCGCGGCCATGACATCCTCACTGTATCAGCAGGCGGAGTCAGCGGTTGGCAAACCAGACGACATACATCTTCACGGGAGCGTGATTCGGGGAGCGGTGATCCAACACCTCCAGGTCACAGAGCGGGAAATGGATGCGGTGCCGCTGATGGGTACACGTGACGATCAGCCCGCGCAGATCATCAATGTCAGTGATCGCCTGCACCGTCAGCCGGTCGCCCTGATGCGGTGGCCCGCGATCCGGCGCTTCGGCGACGAACGCCTCGAAGGGGAAGCGCAGCACCTGGCGCAGGTGCGCCGCCCAGGCTTCATAGATCGCCCACTCGTCGCCTGGATCGACCGCCCCGATCACCGCCTGGATCTGGGAGCCCTCCGCACCCAGGTGGCTCCACTGGTGTTCCGCGTGGAGCCGGGCCAGCGTCTGCGCCCGCTGGGCCGGCGTATCGCGGCGCGGCGCGGCCTGGACATCGCCGATCCCCAGATACATCTGATCCCAGGCCAGCCCTTGCTCCTCACACTGGTCAATCAGTGACCCAGGCATGGCCGCGAGCGTCTGGCTATCCCAATCGACACAGACGGTCTCAGCATCGCTGATATCGGAGACGGTTCCTTGCCACCCGCCAATGCCGGTGCCCAGGTCGGGGTCGCGGACGTCGGGTTTGACGATCACCGAGTCGCCCGTGCGAAAGGGGCTTTTGGTCTTCATGAGAACCTCGCGTTATCGCGGGCCGGATCGGCACGCTCAAGGCGCTCACGACCGGCAAAATCGGTGCTACCTCAGCCCAGACTGGTTCAACGGCAGCCGGCGTATGGTACCACACGCGAGGCAGGGATCGGCCGTAGGGTAGTGGTCGTGGTCGAGGTCGAGCACAGCGCTATCCTACGCGTCAGCGTAGCCAATGGCGTCCTCAGATGTGCGATGTCGCCGCTGAGAGAGCGCTCGGCCTCACGCCTGTTTGGCAGTCAGGTCCTTATCTTCCATTTCCCAGGCGTGATCGAGCATATGAAATGCGGTGTGGCGAATCAGATAGCGGAGCGGCCAGGTGCGGGCCAGGTTGCTCTGGGAATGCAGCACCCGAATTGCATTGCAATAGGCGTCGCGATGCGCGTTCAACCCCTCGTCGGTCAGCATTGCGTCCTGAGGCGTGAGCACGCCGAGCTTCTTCGCCCAGTCCTGCTCTGCGGCAAGCGTATGACGGACGATGCGGTCCCGATCACGCCCGCCGCCGCGCGGGCCACGCTGCATCTCAGCCGACACGCGCGAGCGCACCTCGTCGAAAAACGCCCAGCACGCCCGCATCAGCGTCAGTTCACGCTCCAATGCTTCGCCCGACATCGCTTGCTGGTCGATGCTCGAAAACGCGAACGAGATACCCCAGAAGTCGGTTGAGCCTGTGCCTGGGTAGCGCTCGACCACCTCGGCGTCGGCGATGGCCGCAAACGCGGCCTCCATCCCGGCCAGCTTCGCCACCGCTGCATACCGTGGAACGTAGGAGCATACGCGTTCGATCGCAGCCTCCTCGGTCGTTGCCCCGCGCGCGAGGCCGGGCCAGTCTGCTGCCACCGCCACAACCTTCTTGCCCTTCGGTCCAATCTCCAGCGTCACCCGCATGTGGTTCGCCACGGCTCCTCCCATCACCGTCGTTCCTGCCCTCGCACACGCGAGCGGGAGCGCGGTGGGTACCATTCTATCCCATAAGCGTAGCATACCGAACCAATGGACCAGATGGTTGTTCCAGCAACCGGCTTATCGTCACCATCGGTCCAGGTGAACACCGTGCCGCCCCATTCCTGGACATCGATTCCGAGGTGCCGCTTGTACCAGGCCTGGAGTGCCGGAGCGTCTTTGGCTTTGAAGAAGATACCGCCAATGCCAGTGACTCGCTTCATAGAACCTCCAAAGATGATACGTTCATTGCGTCTCTCTCTCTCCGTCACCGGTGTGGTGTGATGACTCCGGATCAAAGATCACGGTCTCCTGGCCCACCTCTACTTCGCCGTACGTGAGGCCACCCGCGCGCTCGTACACGCGCAAAACCGCACCAGTCGTGTTCAGCTGCGTGTCAACAAGGCGAAAACTGCGCGGGATCGTGCCTTCCCCGAACAGACGCTTCCCGATACCGAGAACGACAGGAAACTGCCAAATACGCAGAGTATCGACCAGATCGTGCTGAAGGAGGGTTTGGATGAGATTGCCGCTGCCATGGACCTGAATCTCGCCGCCTTCCTGGGCCTTGAGCTTCGCAACCTCCTGGGCGACGTCGCCCTTGAGCAGGATGGAGTTGTTCCAAGTGACCGTATCGAGCGTCCTGGATGCGACGAACTTCGGCCGGATGTTGAGCGCTTCCGCCGGATCGCTGGAGTCGGGCCAGGAGGCTGCAAACATCTCATAGGTTTTGCGGCCGAGAAGAAAGGCGTCGGCGCGCTTCATCCACTCAGTGGTAGCGCTACCGGATCGCTTGTCTGGCTAGGGCAAGCGCAGTCTTTGAGGGGCAGGAAACCAGCACTCCATACACCCTGGTTTCCCCGGTAGCACGCGTGGCAACGAGCCACGCCAGGCGTATAGGCAGAACCTACGGCAACGTGATGACGCTATCGACGTGAACTTGGGAACCATCCACGGTTCGCTCACCCGAGCGTGGGCCAACCTGCGGCTATCGCCGTGGATGGGGCGGAGCCCCCGTAGTAGTCGGAGGTCGGGAAAGCCGACCAAATGGCGAGGGGGGCAGTCAGGTTGAATGGCACGAGCAAACTAAGCCAGAGCGAGGACGTATGCGCCGAGCGATGAAGGCCCAAACGCACCGACCACCCCGTCGATGAGAGCCCGCTCCAGGCCCTCATCGCCGAGCAGACGGCAACCCGGATGGAGATCCAAGAACTGCTGAAGCATCTGGTAGGCCAGCGCGATCCGACCGCCCAGATCGTCCAAGCGCTCGCAGCGATTATGAAGGGAACCAAAGCGCTCAGTGGTGCGGAGATCGTCCGCGCCTTGGAGGCGCGCCTTGAAGAGCCGCTGAACACGGTCCTTGCGCGTGCGGTGAAAGCGAAGGCGGCGTCACGGCATCCAGCACCCAATCGGGCCGTGGATCTCGATAAACTCCCGCGGCTGTTTCTGGGCGATCTGCTGGCCGCCCTGACCCATGACGCACAGCACCCGAACAGCCTGCTCTCCCTGGAGCATGGCGCATACCAGTGGTATGAGAAGCGCTCGTTCCTGCCAGACCCGTATGCCCACGATCCGCCACCGGTGGTGATCGTCCTGGATGGTAGCGCAGATCCCATCGTGAGTGCGGCGCTCTACCAGCCGTGGCCCGTTGAGGTCGTGTCAATCGATATAATCTGTGCTACGGCGGAGGTGCCCGGTAGCGTTGGGCCGACGTCGGCGCATGTCCCTGCAATCCTGAAGCGATCCGAAGACATCTGAGTAGTTCAGACACCCAAGCCGGAAAAGATACCGCAGCCTGATACTGGCAGTCGCGTTCTCCGCCATGCCGGTATGCTCGGTATCGCTCGCCTCCGCGCGGAGCCAAGCTGACAGCTCCAGGATTACGCCGCCCCCCGTGACCGAGCATCGGGGTCAGCTTTGCGGTAGAGGTGTGGCCAAGGGCCTCAGCCGCCTCATCGCCCTCGGTGAGGCCATCAGCGATCTGAGCGTACAGCCCGGTGAGCATCCGCGCCTCGCGCCCCGCTTCGACAAGAACGGCGTGACGCTGATTTCGCCCCTGAAGGTGCTGGAGGCGCTGCTGACCGCCGAGTCGCTGCACCGGCGCGGGGGGGGCCGCTGTAGTCGGCTATGCTGGTGCAACCTTTTCAGTTTTCTTCCATGGCCGCCGTGCCCCACGTGATCCGCGTGAGGGGGGCTAGCGCAGCGCACGCTCAGGGCAATACCGCAAACCCTGTGAGACGTGTCACGCTGAGCGAGATACGGTATCGTTTGTCAAGGGCCAATTGAAGCGAGCGAGGTGGGGCGCCTTCGGCGACCGGATGCGACCTGCCCACACCAAGCCCGTCACGATGCATGTACGACCACAACCGATTACGGCTGTACCACGGAGGTGTGGACAGCTCGCATCCGGTGTTGATTTCGGGCAGGTCGCGCCGCTACGCGTTCCCAGCGACCATTGGGAGGCCCGCCCTATGGCCGGTCGGGTCAACGTCATGCTCCTTGGTCACCACGGCCCAGGCGATCCGTATCAGCTTGCGGGCAACCGCACAACGGGCCACCTTCATCGGCTTGCCCGCCGCCCGCAACCGCGCATACATCGGGCTGAGGATGGGATTATGTTGGGTACCACTCAAGGTTGCCAGATAGAGCGCGGTGCGCAAGCGGCGGTTCCCCGTATGCCCAATACACGCCCGTTTCTGCACGCTCGTCCCCGACCGATAGGCATTGGGGGGCAGGCCGGCGTAGGCTGCCGCCGCATCGGCGCTGGGACAGAGCGTGAAATTCAGCGTCAGCGCGATCAGCCAGCTGGCCGTCAGCAGCCCAACGCCGGGGATGCTTTGCAGGCGCTCCGCCGCCGCCGCCCAGGTCGCTTCCTGCGCCAGGGCTGGGGCGATCTCCGCCTCCAGGGTGGCAATTTCATCGGTCAGCGTCGTGATCAGATTCTCCAGCCGCGTACGGACGCTGGCGACCACCACGGGCTGCTGCACCAGCGCGTGCAGCTGGTTCTTGAACTGCTGGCGCACGTGCATCAAATCATCGCGCTGCCCGAGGCGCTGCACCAACTCGTGGTAGACGGCGGGGGGCGGTTCCCACGCGGCCGGTTGCAACAGGGCGGCCAGGCGCGTGAGCGTGTGGGCATCAATGGGGTCGGTCTTGACCCGCTTCAGCAAGGCCTTGGCAAAGGCATGGGCCTGGGCCGGATTGATCACCGCGATCGCGTAGCCGGCGGCATGCAGGGTGGTCGCCAAGGTCATCCAATAACTGCCGGTCGCTTCCATGACCACCAGGGTCTGCGCGGGCGGCACCCCGGTGGCCGCGAGCTGTGTCTGGAACCGGCGCATCCCGGTCGGGGTCTGGTCGAAGGTCATGGGGCGGGATGGGATATCGTCAGGCAGCTGCATACGAGAAGGCGCTGCTGCGGACGGTCTATCGTCACCTCTGGCGCGGCGAGGTGGATGCCGCCATCGCCTGCCTGGAGGCCTACCGCCCCGAGGCCCGCACGACCGAGTGGCTGGACAAGCTGATCGGCTATCTGGATGCGCGCCGCCCCTTCATCCCCGACTATGGCGAACGGCGCCGCAGGAGCCAGTACATTGGCAGTGGGCAAGCCGAAAAGGGCAACGACCAGATCGTGGCCCAGCGGCAGAAGGGAGCCGGGATGCGCTGGAGTCGGGAAACCAGCGATGCACTGGCCGCCCTGCGCACCCTCGTCCTGAATGGGGACTGGGACGACTACTGGTGTCATCGACAGATGCCCTCCCTGCGGGCGACTTAACCCAGGACTTATTCGCGCTAACGCGGTTTTTTATGCGTGCTGTCGCGTGCCGTCGCGCGTTGCCCTCTAGCGAAGCTGCCAGCGGCGCCGCTGAAGCTCAGCGTTGGGCCGCCCTCAGGTATAAAGGCCCATGCCGGACAGAAATTTAGATCACCTTCCTTGTGTGTTTTCTTACTCAACTTGCATTTCAGGACACGATACGGTACACTGCGATCCGGCATATCAGACCGGTAACAGGGGGTATCATACGATATTATGACGACGATACCTGTTCATATTGGTCATGTGGTTCGGAATGCGCGTGTATTTAACGCACAGCGGTGGCAAGGAGCGCCATATACGATGGACGAATTACTTAAAACCGTCGGTGATCTTTTCACGCTCCTTGATCAGCGTAAAATGAAATATACTCTTGTTGGCGGTGTCGCCATTCTTCAGTATATCCAAGGGCGTAATACAGAAGATATCGATTTTATCATTAATACGACCGCATTAAAGAAGTTGCCGGAAATCACCATTACGAGCCAAGATACTTTTTTTGCGCGTGGCCGCTACCAGGATTTACAGATAGACTTTTTGCTTACGAAGAATCCCTTATTCGCACACGTCCAAAAAAGATATACCACAAAACAACCATTCTTTGAGCGTATGATTGCCTCTGCAACCGTTGACGGGCTTCTTTTATTAAAGCTGTATGCGCTTCCGTCGTTATATCGACAAGGCGATTTTACGCGTGTTGGGTTGTATGAAAATGATGTTGCGACCCTCATGTTTTATCATCGTCCTACGGTCGCTGACCTTGTCGATGAATTACGTGCCTATATGAGTGGACAAGATATAACGGCCATTCAAGACATTGTCGCAGATATTGAGCAGCGTATTCAACGGTTTCAGCGCAAGCCAAAAGCAGAATAAGCCGGACGCCGGACATAGCGCATAGTCAAGCCCACGGCCCAACACGCCCTGCACCTGACGCCGCTGGCGCGGCCTGGAATTTGGTGCGTTTTTCATGCGCGTTCCGTGTCATTACATGTTGCCATTTATCAAAGCCGCCAGCGGCGTAGGTGAGGCGCACGTTGGGCGGCCCTGCGACCTGATCGCACGCAGTGCGCCAGGGTGTGGCGAAACGAGAGACACCCTACTCCCGTAGAGCGCACCGCGGTGAGCAATGATGGAAGAAGACGTAGAAAATACACGCTGCTCCCGCAGAGCGCACCGCAATGAGAAATGATGGAGTAAAGCGTAAAAGGTATATACTGCCCTATGTGTGGTATACTTAGCATATTTGTTCTTTCATGTATGCGAGTTCATGCTATGCTGGCGAACCCGATCGCGACATGGGAGTTGCGAATCGGGATATATCGCGTATTCTACGAAGTAGAAACAGCGGACGATGTCGCACCTGACGACGCGGTCGCCGTCATCATCGTGTCGATTGGGCACAAAGAGCATAACGTGCTCTATGTGCGCGGAAAGGTCGTGAAGCTATGAAGCGCATCAACCTGCTGGAACAGCCGGTCGATATGACCGAACTCTTGACACTGATACAAGAAGGCCCAGTGGTGCTCCTCGCGCCTAATGGCAAAGAATATCTTGTGGCAGAAGCGGATGATTTTGACCAGGAAGTGGAGCAACTGCGGGCAAGTACCGCGTTTCAGGCATTTCTGGACGAGCGGCGTGCCCACCGGCGGCCCCGGCGCGCCATCACCGACGTTGCCCGTGACGTGGAAGCCGAGCTTGCCGCCCAATCCTCACTGCCTCCCACAGCTCCATAACGCACTGCTGCCACACCTCGCCGCCCAACATGCGCCGTAGACGAGCGGTGGTATCTCCCGCTAGATCCTGGTGTATACCTATAGCGACCGTCTACTGACTAGCATGTTGGGCAGCCGAAGAACCGTTGCCACGGAACAAACGTGCAGCCGGACAGCCGGACAGCCGGACATACCGGACAGCCGGGAAGGGCCACGAAACATGACCGTCGCGTGCGTACAAGCCGCAGCCGGGAAGGGCCACGAACCATGACCGTCGCGTGCGTAAACGCCGTAGCCGGGCAGGGCCACGAACCATGACCGTCGCGTGTGGAAGCACCTATGCCGGGGCGATGCCGCTGGCGCGGCGCGGAACCTGGCGCGTTTTTCGTGCGTGGCGCGTGCCGTCAGCCGTGGCGTTCACGGAAGCGGCCAGCGGCACGCCTGACGCCCAGCGTTAGGCGGCCAAGCATGCACGGCAGCATTTGCATGCTCCGCTCGCGCATATGCCGCAATCGAATCAGGCGTCAAGTTTTTACATACACAACCGAAAGAACCCGTTTCAAAAGGGAGAAATGCAGATAGGCGTTAAATATGTACATACACAACCGAAAGAACCCGTTCTAAAAGGGAGAAATGCAGATAGGCGTTAAATATGTACATACACAACCGAAAGAACCCGTTCTAAAAGGGAGAAATGCAGATAGGCGTCAAGTTTTTACGTACGCAACCGAAAGAACCTTTTTAAAACCGTCGGGGCAATAGTCACGTCCCAGTTTCCAGGGCTGCCCAGCGGGCCTCCAGATCAGCGAGAAACGCATCCCGCCGGCGGCGCACCCGATGGTGCTTGAGTTGCTCCTGCTGACGCGCGGTCTGCGCAGCCCGAGCTCGCCGCCAGCGATAGGCCGGCACCTGACGGAGCGTCTCGGCCATCGCGCCAAGCTCACCGGTGCGCGCCCGTGCTTCGTAAAAGGCCACGCGGGCACCGTAGCGGATCAGGTAGCGGTTCCAGTTCTTGCGCCCGCTGATGCGCCGATAGCGCGTCTTGACGCTGCGGATGAAGCCTTCCATATCATGGTTCGTGCGCGGCAGGCCGGCCACGTCATAGCAGTGAAACAGGCGTGGCTCTATGTTCGTCGTGACGTGGAGGAAGTGCTTCAGACAGCGCTGTTCGGTCTCCGAGGCGGTCTCGTTCGTCAGTCGCGCCCGCACGTGTGCACACCAGGCAGCATAGCGCTCCCGCACGGTCGCGTTTGTCACCGACTGCCCTTCTTTTTCCAAGGTCGCACCGGACAGGATGTCTTCGGCGGCGACCACATCGCGATGCAGCCGCCGCACGAGGGCCAGGTCGTCCTGCCACTGCTCCCGGCGGGCAATGATCGTCAGCAAGCGGTCGCGTTTGGCGGTCACGAGCGCGCTTTGTGCGCCCCCTTTTTGAGCGCACCCAGGCTCGTGGCAATCGCGCCAAGTGCGTCATCGACGGCGGGACTGGCGTACTGGAAGGGCTGCAGCGCGTCGAGATTGAGCGCCGTCTGCGCCGCCAAGGCGTAGTCGTCGAGGATCGCAATCTGGGTCGCGGTGCGCTGGTCATCGGTATCGGTCGGGTCAAGTGTCGTCGTGTGTGCCCCCAACTGCCGACGCACCATCCGGATATCTTGTTGCAGCGCTTTGCGGATCTGCTTGCGCACCTTCCGGTCGACATCGAACATCAGCCGGCTCGCCTCGCGCAGATAGTGGAACTGACCGACTTGGTGCGGAATATCCGGCCAGAGCGCCGCAATGGCCTGCAGCAGCGACTCTTGCGCGTCGCTCACCGCACCGACCACCGGCACCCCGAGGTCGCGGATCGGCTGCAGGAGCGCCGTGATCGTTGGGGTATCGCTGATGCGGACGCTCTCAGCCGCGAGGAGGCGTCCCGTCACCACATCCCGCACGAGGTAGATGGTTTCACTGCCCTTATCGGGCTGAATGCCATGGCTCACGGCGGCCCGGCAGCTCCCACAGACCTTGTCCGCTGCCGAACAGCAGACCATTCGTGACATCCTCAATGATGTATCGCATCCTGGCCCAGGATGCCGCCACCCGTGAGCGTCGGGCACAGCGCCGGCGGCCGACCTACACGCCGCCCGAGCTGCTGGCCACCGGCCCGCGCCAGGTCTGGAGTTGGGATATCACCAAGCTGCGTGGGCCGACGCCGGGCATCTGGTACAACCTGTATGTGGTGCTCGACATTTTCAGCCGCAAGATCGTCGGCTGGCTGATCGCCGAACGTGAGGATGCCGCGTTGGCCGAAGTGATGATCGCCCAAAGCTACACCCGCGAAGGCGTGCAGCCCGACCAGTTGACGTTGCACGCTGACCGGGGGGCACCGATGACGTCCAAAACCATCGCCGAGTTGCTGATCGACCTCGGTGTCGCCCAATCGCATAGCCGACCGACCATCTCGGACGATAATCCCTACTCGGAGGCACAGTTCAAGACCATGAAGTATGGCCCGAGCTATCCCGAACGCTTTGTGGATATCGACGGCTCACGCGTCTGGATGCGCGGGTTTGCCGGCTGGTATAACACCGAACACATGCATAGCGGGATCGCCTTCCTGCCCCCCGAGGTCGTGCATAGCGGTCGAGGGCCGGAGGTAATTGCCGCGCGGCAGGCGGTGCTCGATGGTGCCTACGTGGCGCATCCTGAGCGGTTCCCGCGTGGCCGACCGCGTGCGCCACAGCTCCCCACCCAGGTGGGCATCAATCTGCCGAAGCCGTCCCCTGCGGACTCCACGCCAACCATAACGGGATCCCTGCCGATCGTATCCCCGGCGTCAAGGGTCTCAGCCGCGCAGCGGCCCCTTGACGCCGGGGATACGATCGGCAAGCCTGACCCGGAGGTGGTGGCGGTGGAGGTCCGACTCACACCACATTAGGCCCATGTTCCTGTCCAAAAGTGCTTGACACATTCCGAAGCCGCCCTCGGCAACCTGTGCATGGATGCTGTAGCTATCGAGAGCGATGGGGGGCGCTGGTGCATGCGCGTCGTTGATGCGGGCTGGCGACTTTGGTCGCCAGTATAGCACACGTCAGGGCGCTGGCGGGGTGGCGGGGCAGGGCTGTTGCAACATCGCACGTCACGGGT
>NZ_JAIEWN010000013.1:101704-134651 GCF_019599295.1 Oscillochloris sp. ZM17-4
ATCGCGGGCAACTGGGTGTAGGTTCGGACGGTTCGGCGATCCAGGCCAGTGGCGGCGGCGATCGCGCGCAGTGACCAGCCTTGCTGATGCAGGGCACGAACATGCGCGTGGCGCGCCGCTTTTGCCGTCGCCCGCGCGTGTTGGTTCTGCACTCGACGCGAAGGCGGCGCAGCGCGGGAAACGACAGGCGGAGGGAGGTGCGTATCACCCACCGATGTGTCCGGAGCCGTTGGCATCGCGGCATGATCAGTCGCCACTGGTACGGCGATGGTGAGGATGTCCTCCAGCAGCTGGTGCTGCTGCTGAAAGACCTGCAACAGGGCGGCACCCACGTTTTTGAGCAGATGCCAGCGGTCGGCGACCTGGATGGCGTTGGGAGCACCTGATCGCGCTCCTTCAGCATAGCTGCCGCCCCGGTCGCGGGTGATGATCATCACCCCAGGGTGCGCACGGAGCCACTGGGCCAGGGTGTCGGCCTGCCGATCCGGCAGCAGGTCGATCGGCTGCTGCCGTTCATGATCGACGAGAATCGTGCCATACGTATGGGCTTTCCACAAAATTTGCGCACCGTGATCGGGACATGAACCGCCCAGTCGGCCCAGGGAAGATCGGCAAGCGTCCGGGTATAGCGGCTATGCACGCGGGCCGTTTGGGTGCCACACGTCGGGCACCACGCGTGATCGGTCGTCGCTACGACGTGCATGGTGATGGCGTGAGTTGCGTCGTCGATCTGGATGTCGTCAAGGTGGAGTGTGGTTGGGTCATGGAGCAGCAAAGAGGGGATGTCCATAGGTTTTCATGACATCCTAGCACGTTTTTGTCCTCGATCACCAAAAGGCCGGAAGAGCCAATTGTACACCGGCCTTGACACGCACCATCCGCAGTGCTATCGGATACCTCCGGTTGCGCTATCCCCCGAACACACTGCTGCAACACTGTGATCTTCATGGTGATGTGAAACCAGTCCAGAATATGCTCCGCTTCTGGGTGCAGATACCTCGGTAATAGGCGCACCGTCGCCCCTCCATCGGAGAAGAAGGTTACCTGTTGGTTCGCCTGCATCCCTTGCGCCTCCAGGACATCCCAGAGTCGGCGTTTGGGCTTGGTGTCAAAGGCGCGTACCAACGCAAAGCATTTGCTCGAAGGCGGAAGCGTTTCTGGGTCGTCACGCTGGAAGGAAAGAATGCTTTTGCCTGCGATGACCTCGAAGAGGTTTCCCGTTTTTGCGTCCGTCGTCCCCCTCCGCGCACGGACAATGCCGCCATCGAGACCGACCGTTTGTGTGGTATCGTCCCTACGACGCAGGAACACCCACTTGATGAGCCTATCACCCTATGGTAGCGTACCAGAGAACTGGTCTATGATATCTATGTACCAGCCAAGGACATCGCAGATGGGTTTCGTGGGATCGATGCCCGACGACGGCATACGGAGGAGGCCAGACCATGCGGATCGGCTATGTCCGTGTTTCGACAGCTGATCAGAACCTGCATCTCCAACATGATGCGCTCCAGGCCGCAGGGTGCGAGCGCCTGTTTAGCGACACGGTGAGTGGCGCCCGCGTGGATCGTCCGGGGCTGACCGCAGCACTGAGCGCATGTCGGTCGGGCGACACCCTCGTGATGTGGAAGCTCGACCGGTTGGGGCGCTCACTCCCACACCTCGTGGAGATCGTGCAGGATGTATACGCCCGTGGTGTGGGTTTCACCAGCTTGCAGGAGCAGATGGATACGACGACCTCGGGCGGGAAGCTGATCTTCCACATCTTCGCATCACTGGCCACATTTGAGCGCGATCTGATCCGGGAGCGAACCAACGCCGGGTTGGCGGCGGCGCGCGCGAGAGGCAGACATGGTGGCCGTCCGAAAGGCGTCGACCAGAAGAAGCAGAAAGCGGCGCTGGCCTATCGCGGCGGGCTACAGGCCGAGGAGCGCATGGCGCGAGCGGCGGCGGCGCTAGAGCGGGTCGGCCTGGGCCAGCGCATGGACCACAAGCCCCAGGAGCTCTCGGGCGGCCAGCAGCAGCGGGTGGCGATCGCCCGGGCGCTGGTGACGCAGCCGGCCCTGCTGCTGGCCGACGAGCCGACCGGCGCGCTGGACACGCGCACCAGCGCCGAGGTGATGGAGCTGCTGACCGACCTGAACCAGCGCAGCGGGATGACCGTGGTGCTGGTGACCCACGAGCCGGACGTGGCCCGCTACGCCCGGCGGCTGCTGGAGATCCGCGACGGCCAGCTCCAGCGCGATGTGCCGACCGCCGAGGCATGGGTCGATCAGAACCCGCACGCGCCGGGCGCGGCGGTGGGGCCGGTCGTGCGGGCGCGGCGGGTCGGCCGCCTGCCAGTGGCCCGCCAATGGAGGAAGAGCGCATGAGCACGAACGAGCAGCTCCACATGCCAGCCATCCCGCCGACGCGCACGAATGTGGACGCCCCAGCTCCCACCGATACGGTAGGGGATGACCTCTGGGAGGGCGGGATCGGCTGGGTCGAGACCTTAGGCATGTCGCTCGCCAGCCTGCGCGGCAACCCGCTACGGACGATCCTGACCGTGCTCGGCGTCTTGATCGGCGTGGCCTCGGTGGTGGCTCTGCTGGCGGTTGGGCGCGGCTCGCAGGCGGCGATCACCTCGGCGATTACCGCCAACGGGGCCAACCTGCTGACGGTGCGGCCGGGGGCCGCCAGCGCCGGCGGCGTGCGCGGCGCGGTCGGCTCAGGCGGGTCGCTGACCATGGCCGACGCGACCGCGCTGGAGAACCCGCAGGACGTGCCCGATGCGGCCTACGTCTCGCCAGAGTACACCGGCAACGCTCAGCTGGTGGCCGGCAGCAACAACCAGAACACCCGCATCACCGGGGCGACGCCGGTCTACCCCAGCCTGCACAACAATACCCTGGCCGAGGGCAGCTTCTTTGCCGACAGCGACGTGCAGGCTGCGGCGAACGTGGCGGTGCTGGGGGCGAACGTGTCCAGCGAGCTGTTCCCCAACGGCGACGCGCTAGGCCAGCAGGTGCGGATGAATGGCCAAAGCTTTCGGGTGATCGGGGTGCTGGCAAGCTCGGGCGGCACTGGCTTCGGCTCGATCGACGACGGGGTGATCGTGCCGCTGAGCACCGCCCAGCGCAAGCTCTTCGGCGCGCGGGCTGCGGTGGGCGGCTCGTTCAGCGTCTCAACCATCGTCGTCCAGGCGGCCAGCGCGGGCCAGATCGACGCGACCCTGAATGAGATCAACACCACCCTGCGCCAGCGCCAGAACCTACCGCTGGACGGCAGCGGCGACACCTTCAGCGTGATCAACCAGGCGGCCATCTTAGCCACGGTGACGCAGACAACGCAGATGCTGACGCTGTTTCTGGCGGCGATTGCGGCGATCTCGCTGCTGGTGGGCGGGATCGGGATCATGAACATTATGCTGGTGTCGGTGCGCGAGCGGACCCGTGAGATCGGGCTGAGCAAGGCGCTGGGCGCCCGCGAGGGCGACATCCTGCTGCAGTTCCTGTTCGAGTCGCTGGCCCTGAGCGGGGTGGGCGGGCTGGTGGGCCTGGCCCTGGGCGCGGCGATCGCCCTGGCGGTGGGGGCAAGCGGGGCCATGCAGGTCCAGCTCAGCCCCGACGCGGCCCTGCTGGCCCTCGGCTTCGCGCTGGCAGTGGGTCTGTTCTTCGGCATCGCCCCGGCCCGCAGCGCGGCCCGGCTCGACCCGATTGTTGCCCTGCGGTATGAGTAGGGGACAGGGGATAGGGGATAGGGGACAGGGGATGGACACATACGGCACGACCTATCCGAGGATGCCATGTTCAATTGGCTGAACCGGCGGAGCCGGGGCCAGGGGATGGCCCTCAGCCTCGCCCTGATGGCCCTGATTGGGCTCGTCGATATGTGTACGAGCTATGAGTTCGATCTGAGCAACCTGTACATCGCCCCGATCATCCTGATCACCTGGACGCTGGGGCACCGCGCCGGCTGGGCGATGGCGATCAGTTGCGCTGGCCTGCGGGTCGCTACCGATGTGGTCACCCGCAGGCCGGTGAGCCATCTCGGGGTGTACCTGTGGTCGTTTGTCGCCAGTGGGCTGATCTTCACGATCCTCGTGGTGCTGATCACCCAGCTTCACGCCGCCCTCAGCGCCCAGTATCGGCAGGCCCGCCATGATCCGCTGACCGCCCTCTGCAACCGTGCCGGATTCTACGAGCTGGCCGAGCGCGAGCTGGCCCGCAGTCGGCGCAGCGGCGACCCGCTGACCGTCGTCTATCTCGACTGCGATGGCTTTAAGGCAGTCAATGATCGCTACGGGCATCACATGGGCGATCAGGTGCTGCGTGCGGTTGGGGCGACCCTCAATGACGCGCTGCGGCCGAGCGATGTGGCGGCCCGCATGGGCGGCGACGAGTTTGTGCTGCTGCTGTCAGGCGTGGCCCCGCCGACAAGCCAGCCGCTGGTTGAGCGGATCGCGGCGGCGCTCGATCAGGTCATGCAGTCCGGCGGCTGGCCGGTCTCGTTCAGCGTCGGCGCGGTGACCTACGCCGTTGCACCGGAGTCGGTCGACGGGCTGCTCGCCCCGGCCGACGCGCTGATGTACACGGTCAAGCACGCAGGCAAGAACCGGGTGGCCCACCAGGTGATCCCCGCAGCCTAGCCCAGGCGCCCGTGCTATGCGCTGGCGAGCAGGCTGCGCGTATGCCGGGCGATCATCAGATCCTCGTCAGTCGGGATGACCCAGGTCGCCACGGTGCTGTCGTCGGCGCTGATCTGGGGGCCGCCGCGCTCGTTGGCGGTCGGGTTGAGGCGCAGTCCCAGCCACGCGGCCTCTCGACAGACCCGCGCCCTGATCGGTGCGGCGTGCTCGCCGATCCCGGCGGTGAACACGAGCGCGTCGAGCCCGCCCAGGGTGGCGGCCAGCTCGCCCAGCGCCCGCCCGATGCGGTACACGAATAGGTCGATCGCCTCCGCGGCGCGCGGCGCGCTGCTGTCGAGCAGCGCGCGCATATCGTTGCTAACCCCCGAGACCCCTAGCAGCCCCGACCGATGGTAGAGCAGATCGGTGATCGCGGCGACGTCCATGCCGTGCTCACCCATCAGGTAGAGGATGACGCCGGGATCGAGCGCGCCGCAGCGCGTGCCCATCATCAGGCCGTCGAGGACGCTGAAACCCATCGTGGTGGCGACGCTCTTGCGCCCGCGCATGGCGCACATGCTGGCCCCGTTCCCCAGGTGCGCGACGACCACTCGCCCATCGGCCAGCGGGCCAACCACCTCGGGCAGCACGCTGGCGATGTACTCGTAGGACAGGCCGTGAAAGCCGTAGCGCCTGATGCCCTGGTCGCTTAGGTCGTGCGGCAGGGCAAATGCCTGGGCCACGTGCGGCTGGGTGTGGTGGAAGACCGTGTCGAAGCATGCGACCTGCGGAATCTGCGGGTGGTGGGTCGCCAGGGACTGGATCGGGGCCAGGTTGTGGGGCTGATGAAGTGGGGCCAGCGGGGTGAATGTCGCCAGCTCCGCCATTACGGCGGCATCGACCAGCACCGGCGCCGAGAAGCGCCCGCCGCCGTGAACCACACGGTGCCCGACGCCGATCAGGCGCATGCCGTCCTCGTGATGGTCGATCCAATCTAGCAGCAGGCCGATCGCCGTCTCGTAGCTGAACGGCTCGCCTAGGGCGATCTCACGACTCAGCAGCTGCTGGCCCTGGGCATCAGCTACGCTGAAGCGCGGCTGTCCGCTAATGCCGTCGATCGCCCCGCTGTACACGCGGGTCAGCGGCGTCGCACCGCGCTCAGCTGTAAACAGCGCAAACTTGATACTCGACGATCCGGCATTGATCGCCAGAATGACATCGGTCATGGCTGGATCCTCCGTTTGCCATGGGCAAGCAGCAGCGCGAGGCTACACGAGGCCATAGGGAGTGTGCCGAAAGCGGGCGAGATTCACCCAAACACCCTACACCTATAGCACTGAGCAGCAGGCTTGAGCCACTGAGGCACTGAATCTGGTGGCTCGCTGCGCTCGCGCCTTCCTCATAACAGGCTCAATCTCTCTGCCCGCCGCTATAAGAGGTGTGTCGGCCTGACTTGCGCCGGCCAGCGAGAAGTCGCGCAAGGCGCATGGCAGAGTATCACGATTTTGGTGTCTGGAGAAGTGAGAAAGGTCGGATCACGATCTCTACTTTACCCCTGGCACTGCCAGGGACAGCTGCTCAGCGGGACGGCACATACCTTGCTAGTACCGTTATGCGGAAATCCCTATCATCCACATGTACCGCAATGTGTGCCAATTATCGTATGGATACGCCTCTTCGCTTTAGCGTTGCCTTAGCTGGCATGCACCCGTCTCTTCATCTCGCTTCTGTACACTGGCCTACGCGAACCTTGGGGCAGCAGTCGTGATGATACGCATGGAGTTGGCCATGAACGTGAGCCCGTTGGCGGGGAAGCCGGCCGAAGAGTCGATGCTGGTGAACATTCCCAGGCTGGTCAGCGCCTATTATACGGAGACCCCTGTGCGCCGCCTGCTGGAGGAGGCGCAGGCAATCGTGAGCGCTGCGCTGGCAGATCAGGCGGGGGGATGATCATGCCCCTGAAGCTCTACCTGGTTCGGCACGGCGGCACCTCATGGTCGGTCTCTGGCCAGCACACCGGCCGCAGCGACATCCCGCTGACCCCCCAGGGCGAGGCCGAGGCGCGACGCCTCGCGCCGCGCCTTCAGGCGGTGGCGTTCACCCATGTGCTGACCAGCCCAAGCCAGCGGGCGCGCCGGACATGCGCGCTGGTGGGCCTGGAGCCGAAGGCCGCGATCGACCCCGATCTGTCCGAGTGGGCCTATGGCGACTATGAGGGCCGGACCTCGGCCGACATCCGGGCGGAGCGCCTGGGCTGGGATGTCTTCCGCGATGGCTGCCCGCACGGCGAGTCGCCGGCCCAGATCGCGGCCCGCGCAGATCGGCTGATCGCCCGCCTGCGCGCGCTGGACGGCAATGTCGCGCTGTTCTCGCACGGCCAGTTCGGCGCGGTGCTGGCCGCGCGCTGGATCGGGCTCACCGTGGTCGAAGCGCAGCACTTTCGGCTCGACACCGCATCGCTGAGCATCCTCGGCTACGACCCGCATCACCCCGAGGTGGCGGTCATTGCGATGTGGAACACCAGCGCGTAGGCGCGTGTACCTTGAATGACGCTGAGCCCCCGCGTGGGCTTGGAAGGAGATAGATCGCTATGCAACTTGGAATGATCGGCCTCGGGCGCATGGGCGCGGGTATGGTGCGCCGCCTGATGCGGGGCGGGCACACGTGCGTCGTGTATGACCGCGATCAAGCGGCGGCGGCCGAACTGGCCGGCGAAGGCGCGACCGCTGCCACGTCACTCGGCGATCTTGTCGCCACATTGGAGACGCCGCGGGTGATCTGGCTGATGATCCCCGCCGCTGCGGTCGATTCGGCGCTCCAGGATCTGCGCGGGCTGCTCCAGCCCGGCGACAGCGTGGTCGATGGCGGCAACTCGTACTACATCGACGACATGCGCCGGGCGCAGGAGCTGGCAGCCAGCGGCATCACCTACATCGATGTGGGCACGAGCGGCGGCGTGTGGGGGCTGGAGCGCGGCTATTGCATGATGATCGGCGGGCCGCAGGCCGCCGTGCAGCAGCTCGACCCCATCTTCAAAGCGCTGGCCCCCGGGGCGGGCACGATCGCGCGCACGCCTGGCCGCGCGCGGCTGGGCGGCACCGCCGAGGCTGGCTACCTCCACTGCGGGCCGAGCGGGGCCGGCCACTTCGTCAAGATGGTACATAACGGGATCGAGTACGGGATCATGGCGGCCTACGCCGAGGGGCTGAACATCCTCAAGCACGCCAACGTCGGCGCGCAGGGCCACGCCATCAGCGCCGAGATGACACCGCTGCGCCACCCGGAGGACTACCAGTACGATCTGGACCTGGTCGACGTGGCTGAGGTCTGGCGGCGCGGCAGTGTGATCGCCTCGTGGCTGCTCGATCTGACCGCGACGGCGCTGGTGGCGGACCCACAGCTCGCCCAGTTTACGGGCCGGGTCTCGGACTCGGGCGAGGGGCGCTGGACGATCCTGGCGGCCATCGAGACGGGCGCGCCCGCGCCGGTGCTGAGCGCGGCGCTGGACCAGCGCTTCGCATCACGCGGCGAGGACGACTTCGCCGACAAGCTGCTCTCCGCGATGCGCTTCCAGTTGTCGAGATCGCCTGGTCGATCGTCGAGCCCATCCTCGACGACGTGACGCCGCTGTGCGACTATGCGCCGGGCACCTGGGGGCCGCAGGAGGCCGAGCGGCTCATCGCCGATGTGGGCGGCTGGCACCGGCCGGGCCGCAGATAGCCGCAGGGCGCGGGGCGCAGATAGAGGGGTCTGGCAGCCGAAACCCAGGATCTTCCTACTGTTGGCATCCAGCCGGCGGGGCTATGCTGATTGTGAGCCTTGGAGTGCTGGACAAGACACAGCGTGTGCCGATGCACAAGGAGCATAATGATGAACCAGAGCACGATTGGAACATACGCGACGCTCGACGCGGCCGAGCAGGCCGTGCGCGCGCTCGGCGAGGGCGGCTTCCCGATCCGCCAGGTGTCGATCCTGTCCCAGGACATGCAGAGCGAGCGGGTGGTCCACGGCTATATCACCACGGGCGATGTGGCCAAGCAGGGCGCGGGCGTGGGCGCGTGGTCGGGCGGCCTGTTTGGCATCCTGATGGGTGCCGCCTTCATCTGGGTGCCGGGCTTCGGGCCGCTGCTGGTAGCAGGGGCGTTTGCCGGCGTGCTGCTGGGCGGCATCGAGGGCGCGGCGGCCGGCGCCGTGGCGGGCGGGGCGCTGGGCGCCCTGGCCGGCTGGGGCGTCTCGAAGCAGCATATCCTCAAATACGAGGAGCAGCTCAAGACAGGCAAGTACCTGGTCATCGCCCACGGCAGCGATGACCAGGTCGCGCAGGCCCGCACGCTGCTGGGCCAGACTGAGACGGCCGCGCTGGACGTCCACGCCGCACGGTGAGGGTGGGGGAGCGCTGCGCGACACCATAAAAAACTGGTAGCGCGCATACGCGCTGGGTTCGCCTGCGCATGTGAGCAGCATCATGGTCGCGGGCGACTGAAGTCGCGTCACGGGAGCCTGCGGCTGGCCGCCCGCCTGCGCGGGCGGGTGCGGCGTCGGCCTGCGCCGACGCCCCGGCGCGGAGCGCCCCTCCGGCGCGACGTCAGTCGCTGGCCGGCGGGCCCTCCCCTCACGATGCGACGTGACCCAGGAGTTATTCGTGCTAAGAAAAAACTGGCGGTGCTGCGGCGCGGCGACGCCGCGCCGCAGCACCGCCAGTGCAGATGGAAGAGTCAATGACGCATTGCAGGAGCAACCATGAGTAATCCAACCCCTGTCAGACACCCGATCTATAACCTGCGCTCTCGCGAGATCGCAGGGTTCGACTCGCTGGCCGAGCTGGCCCTGGATCTGCGCTGGTCCTGGGGCCACGCCACCGACCATGTGTGGCGGCAGCTAGACACCGAGCTGTGGGAGAGCACCCATAACCCCTGGGTCGTCTTGCAGACAGCTTCGCGCGACCGGATCGCAGGCGTGCTGGCCGACCCCACCTTTCGCAACAATGTGGACGAGCTGCTGCGCAGCAGGCGTCACGAGGCCCAGGCGCCCGCGTGGTTTCAGCGGCAGCATCCGCAGGCGCCCCTGACCTGCGCCGCCTACTTCAGCATGGAGTTTATGCTGAGCGAGGCGCTGCCGATCTACTCGGGCGGGCTTGGCAATGTGGCTGGCGACCAGCTCAAGGCGGCGAGCGATCTGGGCCTGCCGGTGCTTGGCGTGGGGCTCCTCTACCAGCAGGGCTATTTCCGCCAGGTGATCGACCAGGACGGCGCGCAGCAGGCGCTCTACCCGTATAACGACCCCGGCCAGCTGCCGATCACGCCGCTGCGCCAGGCGAACGGCGAGTGGCTGCGCCTGGAGATCGCCTTGCCGGGCTACACCGTCTGGCTGCGGGCCTGGCAGGTCAAGGTCGGCCGCGTGAAGCTCTACCTGCTCGACAGCAACGACGCGGCGAACACGGCGGTGCATCGTGGGATCACCAGCGAGCTGTATGGCGGCGGGCCGGAGCTGCGCCTGACCCAGGAGCTGCTGCTCGGCATTGGCGGCTGGCGCCTGCTCGCCGCGCTCGGCGTGCAGCCCGAGGTGTGCCATCTGAATGAAGGGCACGCGGCCTTCGCTGTGCTGGAGCGCGCGCGCAGTTTTATGCAGGCGACCGGGCAGCCCTTCGACGTCGCCCTGGCCGCCACGCGGGCGGGGAATCTCTTCACCACCCACACGGCGGTGGCCGCCGGATTTGACCGCTTCGACCCGGCGCTGATCGCGCGCTACCTCGGCCGGTATGCGCAGGAGGAGCTGCACATTTCTGTCGACGATCTGCTGTCCCTGGGCCGCCAGAATGCCGACGACCCGACCGAGCCGTTTAACATGGCCTATCTGGCCATCCACGGCAGCGGGGCGGTGAATGGCGTGAGCCGCCTGCACGGGCAGGTCAGCCAACGCCTGTTTGCGCCGCTCTTCCCGCGCTGGCCGCAGGCGGACGTGCCGGTTGGCCACGTGACCAACGGCGTGCATATGCCAAGCTGGGCCTCGTCTGCGGCCGATGCGCTCTGGGCGGAGGCGTGCGGGGAGGAGCGCTGGCTGGGGGCGGAGGCGGGCGAGGGGCAGGGCATGGGTGGCGTCTCGGACGCGACGCTCTGGCAGCTTCGCGGCGCGGCTAGCCGGTCGCTGGTGGACTTCGCGCACGAGCGGCTGGCCAGCCAGCTGGCAGCATCCGGCGCGGCGCCCGAGGCGATTGACGCGGCGAGGCAGCGATTTGACCCCGAGCGGTTGACGCTGGGCTTTGCGCGGCGCTTCGCGACCTACAAGCGGCCCAACCTGCTGCTGCACGACCCGGAGCGGCTGCTGCGGCTGCTCAGCAACCCCGAGCGCCCGGTGCAGCTGATCATCGCCGGCAAGGCTCACCCGGAGGACCAGGCCGGGCAGCGCCTGATCCAGGCCTGGGTCCAGTTCATCCGCCGGACAGAGGCCCGCGCCCGAGTCATCTTTCTCAGCGACTACGACATGCTGCTGTCCGAGCGCCTGGTCCAGGGCGTCGATGTCTGGGTCAACACGCCCCGGCGGCCCTGGGAGGCCAGCGGCACCAGCGGCATGAAGGTGCTGGTCAACGGCGGGGTCAATCTCTCGGAGCTGGACGGCTGGTGGGCGGAGGCGTACACGCCGGAGGTGGGCTGGGCGCTGGGGGACGGCCAGGAGCATGGCGATGATCCGGCCTGGGACGCTGCCGAGGCCGATTCGCTCTACGACCTGCTTGAGCGCGAGGTGATCCCTTCGTTCTACGCCCGCAATGCGCAGGGCATCCCGGCCGCCTGGGTGGCGCGCATGCGCGCGAGCATGGCCCAGCTGACGCCACGATTCTCCGCCAGCCGCACGGTGCGTGAATACACCGAGCAGCACTACCTCCCGGCCGCGGCGGCCTACCGCGCGCGCGCGGCGAAGAGCGGGGCGATCGGGGCGCAGCTGGTCGATTGGCGGCGCGGGCTTGCGCAGCGCTGGGCCACGCTGCGATTCGGCAGCGTGACGGTGGAGACCGCTGACGACCAACATGTCTTTGAGGTCGAGGTCTATCTCCACGATCTCGACCCGCAGGCGGTGCGGGTCGAGCTGTATGCCAACGGGCGCAACGGCGGCCCGCCAGAGCGGCACGCGATGGCATGTGTACGCCACCTGGACGGCCCGGGGCACGGAGCCGTCTACCGCACGGCGATAGCGGCCGCCCGCCCGCCGGCCGACTACACCGCGCGCGTGATCCCGCAGCGCGCCGGCGTCGCGGTGCCCCTGGAGGCAGCGCACATCCTCTGGCAGCGCTGAGCACGCGCGCATGCACGATCATGCGCGCGCAGCGCGATCCGCGTCATCCACAGGTGCCTGATGCATTGGCGTAGGGCCGACGCATGCGCACCGGATGAATCTGCGTGTCGCCTTAACGATCAATCAATCACGTCTGGACACATCTCAGGTCGAGGTCGGTCTCGCCCGAGTCGTGGACGCATGGGTCATCCGAGCAGCGCCAGGTGGCATTGAGGGATGGGCTGTAGCCGGGCGATCTGGACACCTGCGAGACGCCGGGGCGGGCGCCGTAGCGGCGGCAGCGTCGGCGTCTCCGGTGGTTGGGCTCAAGCGCCGAACGCCGCGCTGCGGCGGGCCATCCGCGCGGCGCTGATGTGGCTTCAGGCGGAATGCACCATCACGCACATGATGGAGCGCTGACTAATCACGGCGGCGATCAGCAGCCGTGATCAGTCAGCGCTCCACGCGCAATGCGGATGATGGTCGCTGCGATAGCTTCCGGGGAGAGCACATAGTCGATACACCCGCTTGCAATGGCGCTCGCTGGCATATCCGGCTGCCCGGCCGTGTCGAGTCGCTGCGCGATGGTGATGCCGCCCACGTCCTTGATGTCGCACAGCGCTGCGGCCCCATCGCCATCATAGCCAGAGACAATGACCGCGATCAGCGTACCGCCCCAGTGCTGCGTGAGGGAGCGCAGAAAGACGGTGATCACGTCGGGCCATCCGCGCGGCTTTGATATCGGCTCCAGGCGGAATGCGCCATTACACGAAGCCCCCTGCTCAGCCGTCCTGCCCGCCGCTAGAGCAATGCAGATCAGTGAACCGGGTTTAGTCTGCGGCCCGTCCGGTTTAGTCTGCGGCCCGTCCGGTTTAGTCTGGCTGCCCTCCCACCCGGTGGCCTCGCTGCGGCTGACGAACGAGACAGGGCTGACCCTGGAGCGCGGCCCGGTGACGGTGCTCGACGCGGGCGACTACGCCGGCGAGGCGGTGCTGCCCTTCACGCGGGCCGGCGGCGAGCTGATCGTGCCCTACGCCGTGGAGCTCGGGATCACGGTGAGCGAGCGCAGCCGCAGCGAGCGCCGCCTGCACGCCGTGCATATCCGCGGCGAGTACGCAGTGTTCGAGGAGTACGACCTGCGCTCGCGCAGCTACGACCTGGTGAGCGGCATCGACCGGCCGGCCGAGGTGCTGATCGAGCAGGCCCGCCTGGCGCACTACGACCTGGCCGACACCCGCGCCCCCGACGAGGAGAGCGCCGGCTTCGCCCGCTGGCGGGTGGCCTGCCCGGCCCACGGCCGCAGCGCCTTCGTCGTCGTCGAGCGCCGGCTGGTGAGCCGCCAGGAGCAGGTGCGCGGCCTGAGCGGCGAGCGCCTGCGCGCCCTGCTGCGCGATGGCCTGGTAAACGCGAAGACGGTCGCCTTCCTTGAGGGGGTGCTGGAGCTGTACCGCCAGGTCGCGGAGGCCCAGGGCCAGCTGCGGCAGATCGAGCAGGAGCGCGAGTCGATCTACAAGCAGCAGCGCCAGATCCAGGGCAACCTGCAGCCCCTCGGGCGCGATGGCGACGAGGGCGCCCTGCGCAAGCGGTATGTGTCAACCCTCGGCCAGCTCGAGGACGCCCTCGCTGCGGCCGCCGCCCGCGAAGAGAAGCTGCGCCAGCAGATCGCGCGGCTGGAAGAGCAGGCGATGGTCAGGTTGAATAAGGCGTAGGGCCGAAGCATTGTGGCCTGTCGCACAGCGACAGGCCACAATGCTTTGGCCCTACAGGAATGAATATGCGACGGATTGACCCAAAAACCCTTGGCCTGATGCTGCTTGCCCTGATCGTGGGCCTGTCCTGGGCCGCCTATAACCTGGCGCTGGCCGGGCCGGTGCGTGGCGAAGACACCGTGCGCCCCCTAGTCTGGGCGGTCTTCGCCGCGCCGGCGGCGCTCGTCATCGGCTGGCTCATCGCCCGGCCGCGCGAGATCGGGCTGGCCTCCGCCTGCTGCTTCTGCCTCTACTTCTTCAGCTTCTTCGTCGCCCAGCGCATCGAGTCGCTGCTCGTCACCCCGGATCAGGCGGCGGCGAGCGGCCACACCACCTACTTCTGGGTCGCGATCATCCTCCACGCCTTCGTCGGCGGCGGCCTGGCGATCTGGCGGGCGCGGGCGTAGGGGCGCAGCACGCGGCGCCCCTGCTGCGCCCGCGCTACGCGTCAAGATCGAGAAACGCCCGCACCACCGCCGGGTCGAAGTGGCTGCCCGCCTGCGCGCTGATATACGACCGCACCCGCACCGCATCCCAGGCCTGGCGGTAGGGCCGGTTCGAGCGCAGGGCGTCCCAGACATCGGCCAGGGCGAAGATGCGCGCAGCCAGCGGGATGGCCTCGCCCGCGAGGCCGTGCGGGTAGCCCCTGCCGTCCCAGCGCTCGTGGTGGTAGTGGGGGATGTCCAGGGCAGGCCGCAGGTAGTCAATCGGCCGCAGCATCTCGTAGGCGTAGGTGGGGTGTCGGCGCATCTGCTCCCACTCCTCGCTGCTCAGCGGGCCGGGCTTGAGCAGGATCGCGTCGGGCACGCCCATCTTGCCGATGTCGTGGAGCAGCGCGCCGCGCCGGATATGGATCAGGCTCTCCTCGTCCACACGGAGGAAGCGGGCCAGCCGCACCGTCAGCTCCGTCACTCGCTGTGAGTGCCCCTCGGTCTCCTTATCGCGCAGATCGAGCGCGCGCGACCAGCCCTCGATCGTGGCGTCGTAGGCCATGGCCAGGTCCAGGTTTGATCGCTGGAGGCCCTCGAACAGCGCGGTGTTATCGATCGCCACCGTGGCCTGGGCCGCCAGAATATGCAGCAGCTCCTCCCACTCGGCATCGTTCCGCCACGGCCCGCGTGTGAAGACCTCCAGCACGCCGCGGACGTAGCCCTTGGCGATCAGGGGGATGGTATAGTAGGCCGTGAAGCCCTCCGCGTCGATCTTGCGCTCGCGGGTGAACTGCACATGCGTGTGCAGATCCCGCAGGCTGATCGGGCGCCGCTCGATCACCGCCCTGCCGGCCGCCTGGTCATCCAGCGTGATCCGGCTGCTCTCGATGCCACGGGTGCGAAACCCGCGCCCTGCGGCATACTCAAGGCAGAGCGTGCGCGGGTCGAAGAGCAGGACGGATGCAGCATCGACCCGCAGCTGATCGATCACGTGGTCGAGCAGCACGCCGAGGGTCGCGCCCAGATCCAGGCTGGCCGAGATCGCCATATTGACGTTGTGTAGCGCCTGGAGCCGCTGGAGCCGCTGCTGGGTCTGCTCGTGGAGCTCGGCCCGGCGCATTGCGCTGGCGGCCATATCGGCGATGGCGGTGAGCAGGCGCAGCTCGGCGTCGCTGAACCCTGTATCGTGCTCGGGGCCGAGCGCCCGGCTGACGAGCAGCACGCCGAGCGGGGTGTTCTGGGCGCTCAGCGGCGCGCCCGCCAGCGCCTCGGGCGATCGGCTGGGGTGCGGGCGAGTGAGCTGCGGGTCTCGCCAGAGGTCGGCGGTGCGGTAGGGCACGCCGGTGCTGAGGATATGGCCGATCACGCCGTCCTTGGCGGGCACGCGCAGCCCGCCCATCCGCGCCATCTCGCCGTAGCCGCGCTCCAGGAGCACCTCGTCGCTGTTATGCTCAAGGATCGCGATCAGCGCCCCGTCGGCGCGCAGCAGGTCGCAGATCTGCTCCAGGATCACCGGCAGCATCTCCGCCCGCGTCGCGGCCGCGCGCAGCGCGGCGCTGACGGTGGCCATCGCCTCAAGCTCGCGGGCGCGCTGGCTGCGCTCGGTGACATCCTGCTTGATCGCGACATAGTGCAAGATCCGCCCCTGCGAGTCGCGGACGGGGGTGATCGTCTGCTCCTCGACGTAGAGCGATCCGTCCTTGCGGCGGTTGAGCAGCTCGCCCCGCCAGATCTCGCCGGCGCTGACCGTCTCCCACATCTCGCGGTAGTAGGCCTCGGTCTGGCCGCCCGAGCGCAGCAGGCGCGTGGTCTGCCCGATCGTCTCCTCGGCGCTGTAGCCGGTGAGTATGGTGAAGGCGGGGTTGACCCAGCGGATCACGCCGGAGGTGTCGGTGATCATAATCGCGTTGGCGGTGGCATCGAGCGCGACCCTCTGGAGGTGCAGATCCTCCTCGGCGCGCAGGTGCAGCTGCTGCGCGAGCTGCTGCCCGTCGGCCGGGGGGAAGCCTCGGTCGACGATGCGGAGGGAAACCGGTCGCTGGTGCGAATCAGGGTCGGGCGATGGGTCATGATGTCGAAGCTGCGCCATAGGGAACCCCGGTTCTTGCTGTGTGACCTGGTTGAGGGTAGACGGCGACATTGCCGCGACACACCATGGTGCGGAACCTGATCGGGGCAGCTTGGCCGCAATCCTTCTGAAGTATAACATTTCACTCTTATTCTGCAATAGACAAGGTTTCAGGGGGTGCGGCGTAAACTCTTGCAGCGGTGCTCTGGCGGGCGGCTGAAGCCGCGTCGCCGGGGCGCTGCGCGCCGGTGATATCCCGGCTCCAGAGCTCGCTGTCGAGCCGCGATGTGGCTCATACGCGGCACGCAGGCACCTGTCTAGGTGAGGTCGCAGAGCGCCTCGACGTAGGCCGCCGAGCCATCGCGCAGCCAGCCGTCGAGCTGGGCCTGGTCCTTAAGCTGCTGGCCGCGCAGGCGCGGCACCGCCACAAAGCCGCAGGCCAGATCGGGCAGGGCCGTCATATCGCCCCAGAGCTTCTCCCACTGCGCCACCGGGAAGATATCTTCCTGGCCGTGGCCCCAGCGCTTCTTCACATCCTTGAGCGTCATGTAGGTGGGGATACGGGCCGCCAGCGCGCGCACCGCGTCGGCCACCCGCGCGTCGTCGGCCAGCTCATCGCGCGTGAGGCCGAAGGCGGCCAGGAGCCGGTCGATATCGACCCAGCAGGTGAGCGTGTTGTAGTAGGAGAGGTCGAACTCGGCCTGCTCGCGGGGCATGGCCAGTCCCTCCAGCAGGCGCAGCTGGCCGTCGACGCGGGCCAGCCCGCCGCCGCGGTCGTCGAGGTGGCGGGCGATCACCTCGAAGGTGAGGGCGTCGCCGCGGGCGATGTGCAGCCCGAGGATGGCCGGGTCGACGGTGGCTCCCAGGGTGTCGATGTTGTGGGCCATCAGGTACGTGAGCTGTGGGCGCTCGGCGAGGAGCCGGGCGAGCGCGCCGTTGCGCAGCATGTTCGGCAGCTCGAACCAGTGGCCGACGGGGTGCAGGCACTGGAGCGGCGCGTTGCCGGTGTAGTCGCCGCCCTCGCCCGCCCCCCGCGCCCAGCCGATCAGGGCGGCGTGCAGGCTCTCGCGCACCTTCTGGGCCTGCTCGTCGAGCACCTGCTGGGGCGTCTCCTCCCAGGCGAAGCGCAGGTCGCGGGCCATGGGGATGAGGCGCAGGCCGACGGCGCGGCCGGGCGAGAGCAGGAGCGGCCCCGCGTAGCCGTAGGGCCGGCCCTCGGCGTCGGCCTGCGCGGCCAGGGCCGCCGACAGGGGGCCGTGGGTCAGGTAGCTGGTGGTGAAGATGTGGGGCAGCCACGCGCCGTGCTCGCGGCCGCTGCGCCGGCTCTTGGCCAGGTGCGCCTCGACGAAGGAGCGGTGGCGGCCGGCCAGGCGGGCGAAGGGGTGCAGCGCCTTCACCACGCCGGCCCCCTGCGTCCAGCGGCTGCCCGCGCCGCCGGCCAGGCTGACCACAGCAACCTCACCGGCCGCCAGGGCGCGCGCGCCCAGCCGGCGGTGCTCCGCGCCCAGGGCCGCGGCGTCGGCCACGTCGCCCGGCTCCACGTCGCGGATGCGGGTGGTGCTGGGCAGGCGGTTCTGGAGCAGGCCGATCCGCCCGCTGCGCATGTCGGCGCGGATCTGCTCGTGCTGGGCGCGGTCGAAGCCATGCTCGGCCAGCAGCGCGCCCAGGTGGGCCTGGCCGTCGTCGGACAGGCCCGCCCGCGGCAGCAGCCGGTCGAAGAGCGTCTGCACCATGCCCGAGAGCTCGGGCATGGTGCGGCAGGCCGCGGCGAAGCGGTCGAGCTCGGCCCGGCGGGCGGCCGTGAGGGCGCGCGGGTCCTGGCGCAGCAGGCCGGGCACGGTCAGGGCGTAGTAGCCGGGCGGCATCAGGGCCATCTCGCCGGACAGCAGATCCGCCACCGTCCCCCGCTCGTTGATCGCGAAGTCGTAGACCACGGGCTCCATCGCGAAGGGCAGGGCGTGCTCCAGCCCGGCCTTGGTGGCCGCCATGATCGCCTGGAGCCGGCTCTGCGCCTCGGCCCGCCGCCCCGGGGCGAAGATGAAGCCCATGCCGCCGCCCGACATGCCGCCGAGCATCCAGAAGCCCCAGAAGTCGTCGCCGAACTCCGCGCGCACCGCCTCGATCAGCGCCTCGGTGTAGCGGGTCGAGGCCCAGGGGATGATCGTCTGGAGCGGGCCGAAGAAGTTGGCCGTCGTCAGCGCGCCGATCCGCCGGATGTCGCCGTCGCGCAGGGCGGCGAGCACCTCGTCGAGCACGCCGATCGCCTGGCGGCGGCCGGCCCACTCGGCCTCGGAGCGCAGCAGGTACTTCTCCGTCACCATCTCTAGGATGGGGCCGACGTTCTGGGCCATGCCGCCGTGGACCAGGACCAGGCTCGCCTGGAGGGCCGCCCTGGTGGCCGGCGAGACGGCATCCTCACCGAGGATGCGGTGGCTCGGCAGCAGGCGCCCGCGGCTCACGCCCCACTCCGGGTCGCCCGCCTGGGCCTCCTCGCCGCGGATCAGCTTCATGCCCGGCCAGACCCCGCCCGAGTCCTGCCAGCCGCCGCCGCTGCCGGCCAGCCACTCGCCCAGGATGGCCCGCGCCGCGGCCAGCCGGCGCTCGCCCTCGTCCAGCGGCCCGGTGAGGGCGCGGGCCTGGCCCGTGGCGCGCATGCAGACGGCGATCAGCGAGGCCAGCAGGTTGGTGGAGACGGCAAGGCGCGAGCCCTTGGGGATGCCGTGGACGGCGCTGACCAGCTCGATGCCGTGGCCCGGCGCGGTCAACCTAGCCAGCAGGTCGCCCAGGGCCGCGCCCGAGCCCTCGATCCCCGGCGGCACGATCCCGCTGGCGATCACGGCGGCCTTCAGCAGGCCGAGGTGGTCGCGGGCGAAGTCGAAGACCTCGGCCAGGTCGGTGATGTCGGCGCTGGCCCCGAGGTCCACGCTGGTGAGGCGCAGCACCGGCTCGTCGATCACGCGGAGCGAGGCCTCGACCGGCGGGCGGGGGGCCGGGTCGCGCCCGCGCACGCCCAGGTCGATCGAGACATTCAGCACCCGCGCGCCCTCGGGGAAGTCCATGCCCAGGAAGAAGATGTCGCTCCACGCGCTGTGGGTGAGGTCCATGCGCACGGGCGTGGACTCGCGCAGCACCAGGGCGGGCGCATCGCCGCCTGGCAGCAGCTCGCGGCGCACGCGCAGCGGGTGGTCGGCGGGGTGGCCGACGCGGAACATCCACTGGTTGCCGCGCACCGAGCGCACGCTGCGCCGCACCTGGTCGGCCAGGGTCTGGAAGGCGAGGCGGTGGTAGGCGGCGGCCAGGGCGCTACAGAGCGCGGCGCTCGGCCCGTCCGCCTGGGCGGCCTGGAAGACCTGGATGGCCTCCTCGAAGCGCCGGCTGAGCAGGTGGGCGTAGCCCTCGTAGGGCACGTGGCCCACCGGCCGCACGCCGGGGGCGTCGAGCAGGTGGAAGCGGTGGATGGCGTAGAGGAAGAATAGCGCCCGCACGCGCTCGTAGAGGTTGTCGCTCGTGCGGCGCAGCCGCTCCAGGGCCGCGCACTCGGCCAGCAGCTCATCCAGCGAGGCCCCCCGGCAGAAGGCGTCGAGCGAGCGGTCGCGCGTCTCCGCGTCGGCGGCGGTGATGATCTCGGTGAGGGTGGACATTGGTGCGCTTGCCTCGTTGGGGGTTGGGCGTTGGGGGTTGGGCGTTGGGGGTTAGACGCCCTAACCCCCAACCCCCAGCCCCCGCCCTACTTCATCGCCAGCAGCTCGATCATGCTCACCAGCACCTCATCGCGGTCGACGCCGCCGAGGGCCAGCGCCAGTTGCGCGGTGAGCACGCCGTACTTGCCGCCCACATCGTGGCGGGTGCCGAGGTTGGCCAGGGCCAGGATGCGCTCGCGGGCGGCCAGCTCGTCGAGGGCGGACGACAGAGTCACCTCGGCGGGGTTGGCGGCGTCGCGCAGCATGCGGCCCAGCACCTCCATCACGCCAGGGGTGAGCACGTGCATGCCGAAGAAGCAGAGGTAGTGGCCGGCGCGCAGGCCGGGCACCGCCAGGTGCTGCTCGGCCTCGGTGGGCGTCGGCTTCTCGCGCACCGTCTCCACCAGGTAGAGATCCTGCCGGCCGGGCAGGCGTCGCCCGCCCACCACGCCGAAGGAGGGCAGCAGGCTCTCGCGCGAGGGCTGCACCGCCGAGACAGCGCAGGACTCGGCCACGGCCACGGCCACGAGCTGCTCGGCGCAGCCGCGCCCGCTGTGGCTGAGCCAGAGGTGATCGCCCACCAGGTGCAGAAAGGGCGCGTCGCCCACGAAGTCGCGGGCGCAGGCGAGGGCGTGGCCGTAGCCGCCGGGGCTGGGCTGCTCCACAAAGCGCAGCCTGCCGGCGTGCTCGCCCGCAGCCTCGGCGAAGGGCGCGGCGTCGCCGGGGCAGACCACCACGCAGATCTCGTCCGCCCCGGCCTTCAGGGCCTCCTCGACGACGATCCACAGCACCGACTTCGGCGTCCCGTCGCGGTCGACCATGCGCTGGAGCGGCAGGGTGCGCTGGCTACGGCCGGCGGCGGTGATGACAGCTTTGGTGACACGCACGGCGCTGGTCCTCTTATTCGGCCCGGCCTCTCCGGGCCGCTATAGTATGCCACATTTCTCGCGAAGGGCCTGGCCTCCTCTGATGGCGGTGGGCATGTGCAACGTCCCTGCCCCCCGGCTGGCGACGTTGCACATGCCCTGTCTGATGGCGGTGGTGTTCACGCTTAGGGCTCATAAAAGAACACCTTCCCTCAGGCCGCTGAATCGGCCATCGCAACCGTCCCGTCGCGATGTGGGAAATCTCGAGGTTGCTACGGTGAAACACCCGATCACTGAGGCACTGAGACACTGAGGCACTGAGCTTGTCCCCTCAGTGCCTCAGTGCCTCAGTGCCTCAGTGATCAAACCCTGGGCCTTTCCACGCCCAACCCCAGGGAATCCCCTACTGCCGCCGACAGGGCCGCCCGGCTAGACTGCCCGTGTCAACCGGAATAGACGCGACGGTGCCGGCCACGCCGGCTAGCCCCTTGCGCTACTGGCCTATGAGAAGGAGGGTGCAGATGAGCGTGACATCAACCGCGCCGGGCCGCCCTGTGCGTGCAGACTGGCAACCAGTGTCTGAAGGACGGCGACAGCCTGGTCATCCCGTCGGCCACCAGCAGTACGACGAGCGGCGGCAGCCAGCAGCGCAGCGGCTTCGGCGGCGGGCGGGGAGGGTTCCTGCCATGAGCAGCATGATTCGCGCCCGCACCTGACCCGCACCTATGTGACCGGCGACATCGAGGTCCACGCCCTGCGCGGGGTCTCCTTCGAGGTGGCGCGGGGCGAGTTCGTGGCGATTATGGGGCCGTCGGGATCGGGCAAGAGCACGCTGATGAACCTGATCGGCTGCCTGGACACGCCGACCTTAGGCAGCTACATCCTGGACGGGCTGGAGCTGCCGCTGCTGGCGGCGGTGCGCAACCGCAAGATCGGCTTTGTCTTCCAACGGGAGGAGTCCATGTTCAACTGGCTTGACCGGCCGACGCGCTTCGGTGCCGCCCACGCCGCCGATGACGCCAGATGTGGCTGCGCCTGAGCCAGCAGCGTAGATATGGCCGCCAGATACGCTGACGGCCAGCACGCTTGCACCTCTGAAAGGACAATATGTATGAACACGCAGATGACCCAACCGACCACAACGATGCAGATCCCGGAGCCGCCGATCGCGCGGTTGCTGTTCGCCGACACCCGGATCGCGCTCCTCTGGACGATCCTCCGACTCTACCTGGGCTACGAGTGGCTCACGGCCGGCTGGGAGAAGCTGACTAACCCGGCTGGAGTCTGGGTGGGAAAGGCCGCCGGCACGGCGATCAGCGGCTTCCTCAAGGGCGCGCTGGCGAAGACGGGCGGCAGCAACCCCGACGTCAGCGGCTGGTACGCCAGCTTCCTCCAGAACGTCGCACTGCCGAACGCGGTGTTCTTCTCCTACCTTGTCACCTTCGGCGAGATCCTGGTCGGCATCGCCCTGATCCTGGGGCTGCTCACCGGCATTGCGGCCTTCTTCGGAGCCTTCATGAACGCTAGCTACCTGTTCGCCGGGACGGTCTCGGTCAACCCGCTGCTGCTGCTGCTCGCGATCGGCGTCATGCTGGCCTGGCGGGTCGCCGGCTACTGGGGCTTTGACCGCTGGGCGCTGCCGCTGCTCGGCGTGCCCGGCTTCCCCGGCACGCTCTTCCGGCCAAAGGTGGTCGCTACGAAGGCTGCGACACACGTCGCACGGAGGTGACGAAAAACCCAGGCTCTGGCCGCCCGGAACCCAGCATATTCCTACTGTTGGGGCCCGGCCCTGAGGGCTATGCTTAGGACAGATATTCGACACAGCCCGGCGCTGAGGGGCGAGAGCGATCACCGCTCGCTCATGCCCTTCTCGCCGCCGGGGCAAAAGATGAAAGGTACGACGATGAGCCATACCACGATTGAGGCACACGTGACGACCGGGCCAGCGGCTGGCGCTGGGACATGGATTGGGGCGATCTGGGGCTTGCTGAGCCTGGCCACCTGCCTCGCGGCCCCGGCCTTCTGGCCGGGCCTCGTGGCCGTCGCTGGTATGGTCGCGCTGCTCGGCGCACTGGAGGGCGCGGCCTTCGGCGCCGCTGCGGACAGCGCGCTGGCGCCCCAGCGCGCGCCGTTGTCTCACCGGAGCCACGGGCTGTAGCGAAGCGCGCTAGGCCGCAGCGGCCGGCCCTGCTCAAAACGAAAGAGGGAACCACGGTGGATATTCGCATCGACACAAACGTGGAGTGTACGGATGGCCCCGGCGGCCAGGTGACGAGCATCATCCTGAACCCGGTCACCCGGCGGATCACCGATATGGTGGTGCGCGAGCCGGGCTTGGTGGGGAACCAGGTGCTCGTGCCCACCACGATGATCACGGAGCAGACGTCCGACACGCTGCGCCTGAGCGTGACGCGCGGCGCGCTGGCCGATCTGCCGAGCTTTATGATGACCCAGTACCACCAGCCCGGCGACCGCCTGCTCGACACGACCCCCTGGATCACCTATCCGCCCGGCGGCATCTACCTGTCGCCTTATATGCCGATCGCGGTCGATCACTATGTGGACACCTACGAGAACATCCCGGCCAGCGAGCTGGCGATGCGTCGCGGCGACGTGGTCGCCGCGACCGACGGACGGGTGGGCCGGATCGAGGGCTTTGTGGTCGACCCGCAGGGCGAGCAGATCAGCCACCTGCTGCTCCGCGAGGGCCACCTCTGGGGCACCAAAGACGTGAGCATCCCCGTCGCGAGCATCAAGGACATCCAGGCGGGCGTGGTCCATCTGAAGCTGAGGAAGGACGAGGTCGCGGCGCTGCCGACCATTACGGTGCATTGATCGCATCGGCTACGTGCTGACCACGCCATTGCGGGCCAGCTCGACGCCGCGATCACTCTTTAGCGTTGCCTTAGCTGGCATGCACCCGTCTCTTCATCTCGCTGCTGTACCCTGGCGTACACAGACCTTGGCGCAGCAGTCGCGATGATACGCATGGAGTTGGCCATGAACGTGAGCCCGTTGGCGGGGAAGCCTGCCGAAGAGTCGATGCTGGTGAATATTCCCAGGCTGGTCAGCGCCTATTATACGGAGACCCCAGACCCATCGGTCGCTGGGCAGCGGGTTGCCTTCGGCACCTCCGGGCATCGTGGCTCGGCCTTCGATGTATCCTTCAACGAATGGCACATTCTGGCGATCTGCCAGGCCATCTGCCGCTACCGGGAGCAGCAGCAGATCACTGGCCCGCTGTTCCTGGGCATGGACACCCACGCCCTCTCGGTGCCGGCGCTGTCTAGCGCGCTGGAGGTGCTGGCCGCCAACGGGGTCGAGGTGATGCTGGCTGAGGGCGACGAGTACACGCCCACGCCGGCTATCTCGCTGGCTATCCTGAGCTACAACCGCGGGCGCACGACCGGGCTGGCCGACGGGATCGTGATCACACCCTCACATAACCCGCCCCACGACGGCGGCCTGAAGTATAACCCGCCCCACGGCGGCCCGGCCGAGACGCGCATCACCAGCGGGATCGAGGCGCAGGCAAACGCGCTGCTGGAGCGCGGGCTGCAGGGCGTGAAGCGCATACCGCTGGCGCGCGCCCTGGCCGCCCCCACGACCCATCGCTACGATTATCTCAACGCCTATGTCAGTCAGCTGGCGCAGGTTGTGGATATGGACGCGATCCGCGCCGCGAAGATCAGCCTGGGGGTAGATCCGCTGGGCGGGGCCGGGGTCCACTACTGGGGGGCGATCGCCGAGCGCTACGGCCTGGACCTCACGGCCGTCAACACCGCGGTCGATCCGACCTTCCGCTTTATGACGGTCGACTGGGACGGCCAGATCCGCATGGACCCGTCCTCGCCGTATGCGATGCAGCGGCTGATCGCGATCAAGGATCGCTTCGAGATCGCCTTCGCCTGCGACACCGACCATGATCGGCACGGGATCGTCACCCGCAGCAGCGGGCTGCTGCCGCCCAACCACTACCTGTCCAGCGCGATCTTCTACCTGTTTCAGCACCGGCCGCAGTGGCCCGCGCGGGCGGCGGTCGGCAAAACCGTGGTGAGCAGCCAGATGCTCGATCGCGTCGCCGCCAAGCTTGGCCGCACGCTCTACGAGGTGCCGGTTGGCTTCAAGTGGTTCGTCGCTGGTCTGCGCGACGGCTCGCTCGGCTTCGGCGGCGAGGAGAGCGCGGGGGCATCCTTTGCGCGGCTGGATGGCAGCGTCTGGACGACGGACAAGGACGGGATGATCCTGGCCCTGCTGGCGGCGGAGATCACGGCCAAGGCTGGCCGCGACCCCGGCGAGATCTACCTCGGCCTCACGCACGAGCTGGGCGAGCCGGTATATGACCGGGTTGAGGCTCCGGCCACCCCAGCGCAGAAGGAGCTGCTGCTGCGCCTCTCGCCCCAGCAGGTGGGCAGCACCGAGCTGGCGGGCGAGAAGATCACGCGTGTGCTGACCCAGGCGCCCGGCAATGGGGAGCCCATCGGCGGGCTGAAGGTAGAGGCCGCCAGCGGCTGGTTCGCGGCCCGCCCGTCGGGGACAGAGGCCATCTACAAGATCTATGCGGAGAGCTTCCGGGGGGCCGATCATCTGCGCCGCCTGCTGGAGGAGGCGCAGGCAATCGTGAGCGCCGCGCTGGCCGATCAGGCAGGTGGGTGATCGCCCGCGTGGGCTTGGAAGGAGAGAGATCGCTCTTCGCCTTTCTGGGCAAGAGCGCGGTGCAGAACCTGCTCTTCTTCCGCTTCGCCAACATCTTCCTGGAGCCGATCTGGAACCGCCACTATGTCGAGAGCGTGCAGATCACCATGGCCGAAGCGTTCGGCGTGCAGGGCCGGGGGAAGCTCTACGACGAGCTGGGCGCGATCCGCGATGTGGTGCAGAACCACCTGCTGCAGGTCGTGGCCTATGTGGCGATGGAGCCGCCCATCCTGGCCTACCCCGAGGGCATCCGCGACGAGACCGCCAAGGTCTTCCGCGCCATCGAGCCGCTCGACCCGCAGAACCTGGTGCGCGGGCAGGTCGCCGGATACCGCGGCGAGCCGGGCGTGCGCCCGGACTCGCGCGTTGAGACCTACGCCGCCGTGCGCCTGCACATCGACTCGTGGCGCTGGGCCGGCGTGCCCTTCTCCATCCGCGCCGGCAAGTGTCTGCCGGTGACGACGACCGAGGTGCAGGTGACGCTCAAGCGCCCGCCGCTCGCCGGGCTGGCGCCCGGTCAGGGCAACCGCGTGCGCTTCCGCCTCACCCCGCCGATCACGCTGGGGGTCAACACCCGCATGAAGGCTGCGGGCGACGCCATGGCCGCACGCGAGCAAGAGCTGACCGCCGCGTATCAGCCCGGCCCGAGCATGCTCGGCGACTACGAGCGGCTGCTCACCGACGCCATGCGGGGCGAGGCGATGCTGTTCGCGCGTGAGGATGCGGTCGAGATCGCCTGGTCGATCGTCGAGCCCATCCTCGACGACGTGACGCCGCTGTGCGACTATGCGCCGGGCACGTGGGGGCCGCAGGAGGCCGAGCGGCTCATCGCCGATGTGGGCGGCTGGCACCGGCCGGGCTCCTACTAGGCATCGTCGGCGCTCATGCGCACCCCATGGTCTGGGCTTCTAAAACCCAGGATCTTCCTACTGTTGGCATCCCGTCGGCGGGGCTATGCTAGGTGCAGACCTGGAGATGCCGAAACTGGCAATAGCGCGTAAAGACGCAGAAGGATACGGTGATGAACCAGAGCACGATAGGAACATACGCGACGCTCGACGCGGCCGAGCAGGCCGTGCATACGCTCGGCGAGGGCGGCTTCCCGATCCGCCAGGTGTCGATCCTGTCCCAGGACATGCAGAGCGAGCGGGTAGTCCACGGCTATATCACTGCGGGCGATGTGGCGAAGCAGGGCGCGGGCGTGGGCGCGTGGACCGGCGGCCTGTTTGGCATCCTGATGGGCGCCGCCTTCATCTGGGTGCCGGGCTTCGGGCCGCTGCTGGTGGCGGGGGCATTTGCCGGCGTGCTGCTGGGCGGCATCGAGGGCGCGGCGGTCGGCGCCGCTACGGGCGGAGCGCTGGGCGCCCTGGCCGGCTGGGGCGTCTCGAAGCAGCATATCCTCAAATACGAGGAGCAGCTCAAGGCAGGCAAGTACCTGGTCATCGCCCACGGGAGCGATGCGGAGGTCGCGCAGGCCCGCACGCTGCTGGGCCAGACCGACGCGGCCGCGCTGGACGTCCACGCCTAGCGTATATGCGCCGATGGCGCTGTATGGGCCGGTAGTGCTATCGGCCCATTAGCGCATCACAGGGGTCATCATGAGCAAACCAGTGGAATCCGAACCGCTCTCCCCGGACATGATCCGCAAGATCGACGCCTACTGGCGCGCCGCCAACTACCTGTCGGTCGGCCAGATCTACCTGTACGACAACCCGCTGCTGCAGCGGCCGCTGGCGCTCGCGGATGTGAAGCGCATGCTGCTGGGCCACTGGGGCACCACCCCGGGGCAAAACTTCATCTACGCGCACCTGAACCGGGCGATCAAAAAGTACGACCTCGACATGATCTACGTCTCCGGCCCCGGCCACGGCGGCCCGGCCGTGGTGAGCAACACCTACCTGGAGGGCACGTATAGCGAGATCTACCCCAACATCAGCCAGGATGCGGCCGGGCTGCGCAAGCTCTTCCTCCAGTTCTCGTTCCCCGGCGGCATCCCCAGCCACGCCTCGCCCGAGTGCCCCGGCTCGATCCACGAGGGCGGCGAGCTGGGCTATTCGCTCAGCCACTCCTTTGGGGCGGTCTTCGACAACCCCGGCCTGATCGTCGCCTGCGTGGTCGGCGACGGCGAGGCGGAGACCGGCCCGCTGGCCACGGCCTGGCACTCCAACAAGTTCCTCAACCCGGCCAGCGATGGCGCGGTGCTGCCGATCTTGCACCTCAACGGCTATAAGATCTCCAACCCGACCGTGCTCGCCCGCATCGAGCGTGAGGAGCTTGAGCAGCTGCTGCGCGGCTACGGCTGGACGCCCTACGTCGTCGAGGGCCACGAGCCCGCGCTGATGCACCAGGCCATGGCCGCGACGCTCGACACCGTCGTTGAGGAGATCAAGCGGATCCAGGAGAACGCCCGCGTCCACGGCGACCTCACCCGCCCGCGCTGGCCGATGATTGTGCTTCGCTCGCCCAAGGGCTGGACGGGGCCGCAGATGGTCGATGGCATCCAGATCGAGGGCACCTTCCACGCACATCAGGTGCCGCTGCTGGTCGATGCCGAACACCCCGCGCATCTCCAGCAGCTAGAGGCGTGGCTGCGCAGCTACCGGCCCGAGGAGCTGTTCGACGCACAGGGTCGGCTCATGCCAGAATTGGCTGAGCTGGCCCCGAAGGGCGAGCGGCGCATGGGTGCGAACCCCCACGCCAACGGCGGCATACTGCTGCGCGACCTGCGCATGCCGGACTTCCGCGACTACGCGGAGGATGTGCCCGCGCCCGGCGCGCCCGGCATCGGCGACACCCATGTGCTGGGGCGGTTTCTGCGCGACGTGACGAAGCTCAATGCGGCGCAGCAGAACTTCCGCATCTTCGGCCCAGACGAGACCCTCTCGAATGGGCTGGAGGCGGTCTTTGCGGCCACCGAGCGCCAGTGGGAGGCCGCGACCGTGCCGGGCGACGAGCTGCTCGCTCCCGCCGGGCGCGTGATCGAGATGCTCAGCGAGCACCAGTGTGAGGGCTGGCTCGAAGGCTACCTGCTCACCGGGCGGCACGGCCTGTTCAACTGCTACGAGGCGTTCATCCACATCGTCGACTCGATGTTCAACCAGCACGCCAAGTGGCTCAAGGTCACCGCCGACCTGCCCTGGCGGCGCAAGATCGCCTCGCTCAACTACCTGCTGGCCTCGCACGTCTGGAGGCAGGATCACAACGGCTTCACCCACCAGGACCCGGGCTTCATTGATCACGTTGTGAACAAGAAGGCCGAGATCGTGCGCGTGTACCTGCCGCCCGATGCGAACTGCCTGCTCTCGGTGGTGGATCACTGTCTGCGCAGCCGCCACTACGTCAACGTGGTGGTGGCCGGCAAACACCCGGCCCCCCAGTGGCTCACCATGGACGCTGCGGTCAAGCACTGTAGCGAGGGCATCGGCATCTGGCCGTGGGCCAGCAGCGACCAGGGCGCCGCGCCCGATGTGGTGATGGCCTGCTGCGGCGATGTGCCCACCCTGGAGACCCTGGCCGCCGTCTCGATCCTGCGCGAGCACCTGCCCGACCTGCGGATCAGAGTGGTCAACGTGGTCGATCTTATGAAGCTAGAGCCGCAGACCGAGCACCCCCACGGCCTGAGCGACCTGGAGTTCGACGAGCTCTTCACCAAAGACAGGCCGGTGATCTTCGCCTTCCACGCCTACCCCTGGCTGATCCACCGGCTCACCTACCGCCGCACCAACCACGACAACATCCACGTCCGCGGCTACAAGGAAGAGGGCACCATCACCACGCCCTTCGACATGACCGTGCTGAACGAGCTGGACCGCTTCCACCTGGTGATGGACGTGATCGACCGCCTGCCGCAGACCGGCGACAGGGGCATCTACCTCAAGCAGCAGCTCAAAGACAAGCTGATTGAACACAAGCAGTATATCAACAGGTACGGCCAGGATATGCCGGAGATCCGGGACTGGACGTGGAGCAATCGCGCATGAGCTGATCATGCGTATGTGCTTCTCAGAAGGAGACCACAATGTCTATGCAACTCAATCAAGCAGACGGCGGCAAGACGCTCGTCGTTCAGGTGAGTGGGAAGCTGATAAAGGCGGACTACGAGCAGTTTGTGCCTGAGTTCGAGCGCCTGCTCCAGCAGCACGGCAAGCTGCGCATCCTGTTCGACATGGCCGACTTTCACGGCTGGGACGCCAGCGCGGCGTGGGAGGATCTGAAGTTCGACATGCGTCACTTCGCCGACATCGAGCGAATCGCGATGGTCGGGGATAAAAAGTGGGAGCATGGCATGGCGACGTTCTGTAAGCCCTTTACCCGCGCGGCGCTCCGCTACTTCGACCAAACCGCCGCTGCTGAGGCGCACACATGGCTTGCGGAAGCCTGAAAGGATGTGGGGCAACCCATGCACGTGCCGCAAGGGAAAGGATCTATCCATGCAATCTATCGCACAGCCCAGGGCGGCTACCGCCCCGAAGGCCGACCTCCAGACGCTGCCGATAGCAGCGGTCGAGCAGCAGCTGAGCACCTCGCCGGACGGCCTGACCCAGGCCGAGGCGCAGCGGCGGCTGGCCCAGTATGGGCCCAACGAGCTTGCCGAAAAGGAGGTTAACCCGCTCCTGAAATTTCTCAGCTACTTCTGGGGGCCCATCCCCTGGATGATCGAGATCGCCGTGGTGCTCTCGGCGCTCGCTCAGCACTGGCCGGATTTCTTCATCATCTTGGTCTTGCTGGTCGCCAACGCCGTGGTCGGGTTCTGGGAGGAGCGCCAGGCGGGCAGCGCGATCACGGCGCTCAAGGCCCGGCTGGCGCTCAAGGCCCGGGTGCGGCGCGACGGTGTCTGGGCCAACCAGGCGGCCCGCGAGCTGGTGCCGGGCGACGTCATCCGCCTGCGCCTGGGCGACATTGTGCCGGCGGACGCCCGTCTGCTGGACGGCGACCAGGTCGAGGTCGACCAGTCCGCACTGACCGGCGAGTCGCTGCCAGCCACGCGCACGCCGGGCGACGCAGTCTTCTCGGGATCGATCATTCGCCAGGGCGAGATCGACGCGCTGGTCTATGCCACGGGTGCGCGCACCTACTTTGGCAAGACCGCCCAGCTCGTCCAGGAGGCGCACACGGTCAGCCATTTTCAGAAGGCCGTGCTGAAGATCGGCAACTACCTGATCATCCTCGCGGTGGCGCTGGTGGCGCTGATCATTGGCGTCGCGATCATTCGCGGCGACCCGATCCTCGACACCTTGCAGTTCGCGCTGGTGCTGACCGTGGCGGCGATCCCGGTGGCCATGCCGACGGTGCTATCGGTGACGATGGCTGTCGGCGCGCGCCTGCTGGCCCGCAAGCAGGCGATTGTGAGCAAGCTGGTGGCGATCGAGGAGCTGGCCGGCGTGGACATGCTCTGCGCCGACAAGACCGGCACCCTGACCCAGAACAAGCTCACGCTCGGCGACCCGTTCACCGTCGCCGGCACGTCCGCCGAGCAGGTCGTCCTCGCCGGCGCGCTGGCCTCGCGCGCGGAGGACAACGACACGATCGACCTGGCCGTGCTGGGCGGGCTGAAGGACAAGGACGCGCTGAAGGGCTACCAGGTCGTCCACTTCCAGCCCTTCGACCCGGTACACAAACGCACTGAGGCCACCGTCACGGGCCAGGACGGGGTGCAGTTCAAGGTGACGAAGGGCGCGCCGCAGGTGATCCTTGCGCTGGCGGCCAACGCCGCACAGGTGCAGCCAGCAGTCGAGACGGCGGTCAACGGGTTCGCCGCTCGCGGCTTCCGCTCGCTGGGCGTGGCGCGGGCCGACGGCGACGGCCAGTGGCAGTTTGTCGGCGTGCTGCCCCTGTTCGACCCGCCGCGCGACGACGCCAAAGAGACGATCGCAACCGCGCTGGCAATGGGCGTGCGGATCAAGATGGTCACCGGCGACGCGCTGGCGATCGCCAGGGAGACCGCGAAGAAGCTAAACCTGGGCGCGAACATCCTGGACGCCTCCGGCCTGGGCGACTCCCAGAAGCGTGAGACTCCGCAGGTGGCCGCGTCGATCGAGCAGGCCGACGGCTTCGCCCAGGTCTTCCCGGAGCACAAGTTCCATATTGTGGACGTGCTCCAGCAGCGCGGCCATATCGTGGGCATGACCGGCGACGGCGTGAACGACGCCCCGGCGCTGAAGAAGGCCGACTGCGGCATCGCCGTCTCGGATGCGACCGACGCGGCGCGGGCGGCGGCGGCAATCGTGCTGCTGACGCCGGGCCTGTCGGTGATCGTCGACGCGATCAAGGAGAGCCGCAAGATCTTCCAGCGCATGAACAGCTACGCGATCTACCGCATCGCCGAGACGCTGCGCGTGCTGTTCTTCATGACCTTGTCGATCCTGGTCTTTAACTTCTACCCGGTGACGGCCGTCATGATCGTCATGCTGGCGCTGCTGAACGACGGTGCCATCTTGTCGATCGCCTATGACAACGTACACTACAAAGATCAGCCCGAGGCATGGAACATGCGCATGGTGCTGGGGGTCTCCACGGTGCTGGGCATCATCGGCGTCGTCTCCGCCTTCGGCCTATTCTATCTGGGCGAGCGCGTCTTCCACCTCGACCGCGCCCACATCCAGACCCTGATGTACCTGAAGCTGTCGGTGGCCGGGCACCTGACGATCTTCCTGACCCGCACCCGTGGCCCGTTCTGGTCCACCCGCCCGGCGCGCATCCTCTGGGTGGCCGTGCTCGGCACCCAGATCGTGGCGACGCTGATCGCGGTGTACGGCCTATTTATGACGCCGCTGGGCTGGGGCTGGGCGCTGTTCGTCTGGGGCTATGCGCTGGCATGGTTCCTGATCAACGACCGCCTCAAGCTGCTCGCCTACCGGCTGTTCGATCCCGCGGGCGACATGCCTGCGTCCGCTGTCGCGGCGCAGGCCCGGCCGTAAGCGAGCAATGAGCCAGCGAACCCAGGCGTTTCCCCGTGCGAACCCAGTATTTCCCTGCTGTTGGCACCCGGCCATGCGGGCTATGCTTCGGGCAGCTCTTCGATACGGCCCAGCGCTGAAGGGCGCGCGCGCGCCACTCTTGCATGCCCTTCTCGCCGCCGGGGCAAAAGATGAAAGGTACGACAATGAGCCATACCACCATTGAGGCACATGTGACGACCGGGCCAGTGACTAGCGCTGGGACATGGATTGGGGCGATCTGGGGCTTGCTGAGCCTGGCCATCTGCCTCGCAGCCCCGGCCTTCTGGCCGGCCCTCGTGGCCGTGGCCGTTATGGTCGCGCTGCTCGGCGCGTTGGAGGGCGCGGCGTTCGGCGCCGCTGCGGACAGCGCGCTGGCACCCCAGCGCGCGCCGTTGTCTCACCGGAGCCACGGGCTGTAGGGGCTCGCGCTAGGCCGCGCGACCGACCCGGTTCAAAACGAAAGAAGGAACCAAGGGCGGCATCTACCTGTCGCCCTATATGCCGATGGCGGTCGATTACAGAAATAACCCCGCGTGGAAGCCGCAGGGCTTTAGCCCTAGGACCAATACTTTTCGAATAAGGAATCTGCTGCTGCTCAGCTCTCACCCCCCCAGCCCCCTCTCCCTGAGCGGGTAGGTTTTTCATT
>NZ_JAIEWN010000130.1 GCF_019599295.1 Oscillochloris sp. ZM17-4
GAAGACCTGCCTTCCATTCTACCATGAGCCACTACCTCACATCTAACGCCCAACCCCCGACTCCCAACTCCTAACCCCTGCGCTGACAGCGCACGAGGATGACTGTAGTCACCTCGCTTCCCTTGCGGCGCGGTGACTGAAGACTAGCCGCGCAGCACTTCCGGCGCCGCGGCCGCCCGGCTATGCTTGCCTCACAACCTTGTGCCACCTTGCACACGAAACACACATGTCAAGAGGTACGCCCATGGCTCGCGCCGTCGCCGACACCCAGCCCCAGCTTGAGAAGAGCATGGGCGTCAAGCTCGCCGTCCTCACCGTCGTCCTCGTCCCCTTCATCGCCACGATCTACGCCATGACCATGCTCTGGCAGCAGTATGTCAGCTGGCTTGATGTCGGCCTGATGTTCGCCCTCTATGTCCTCTCGGGCCTGGGGATCACCGTCGGCTTCCATCGCATGCTGACCCACAAGAGCTTCGAGACCAGCCCGCCGCTCAAGGCCGCCCTGATGATCATGGGCTGCCTGGCTCTTGAGGGCGACCCGATGACCTGGGCGTCGACTCACATCCAGCACCACGCCCACTCCGACGAGGAGGACGACCCGCACAGCCCGCTGGAGGGCCTCTGGCACTCGCACGTCGGCTGGCTGTTTACGCACACGCACAACATCAACGTCTACGGCAGCTGGCTGAAGCGCGACAAGACGGTGGTCTGGGTCTCGCGCTACTGGTTCCTGTGGGCCGGGCTGGGCCTGCTCATCCCGACTCTGATCGCCGGCTGGAGCGGGTTCATCTGGGGCGGCCTGGTGCGGATCTTCCTGACCCACCACATCACCTGGAGCGTCAACTCGATCTGCCACACCTTCGGCCGGCGCGACTACAACACCCGCGACGCCAGCCGCAATAACTTTATCGTCGGCCTGCTGGCCTTCGGCGAGGGCTGGCACAATAACCACCACGCCTTCCCCCGCTCGGCCTTCCACGGCCTGCGCTGGTACCAGGTCGATATCTCGGGCTACCTGATCCGCGGCCTGGAGCGGCTCGGCCTGGTCTGGAATGTGTTCCGGATCAAGCCTGAGGATGAGCGCAGGCGCAGCCTCGCCCCGCGCGTGCATGAGGCCGCCTGGGATATGGACGTGCAGGGGTAAGCATCACTGAGGCACTGAGCCAGCATCACTGAGGCACTGAGCCGGTGAGGTACTGAGCCGGTGAGCCGCTGAGGCACTGAGCCGCCGAGGGGTACTATCCTCGGCGGCGTTTTGTGCTGGGTAATATACGACAATTTTTTCGTGATATAATAGACGCATATTAGGAACGAACCAATCGAGAGAGGGGAGCGCGCTATGCCGCAGGACGGGGCCGGGCGAATCGAGCGGGGGCTACTGATCATACTTATCGGGATGGCCGCGCTCTCGGCCGCCATGCTGGCCGCCCAGGCCATCGCCGCGCAGCCGGCGCGGCTGCCGGGGCTGACGATCGACCGGCTGAGCGCGGCGATCTCGTTGCTGGTGGCCGGGGTGGGCGCCGTGGCCTACCGCTTCGCGCTGCGCTACCTGGACGGCGAGCCGGGCCAGCGGGCCTTCCTGCGCTGGCTGTGCGCGACGGTGCTGGCGGCCTACCTGCTGATCTTCGCCACGTCCCTGCCGCTGCTCTTCGGGGCCTGGCTGCTGACCAGCGTCGGGCTGCACCAGCTGCTCACCTACTACCACGGCCGGGCCGAGGCCCACCCGCCGGCGCGCAAGAAGTTCCTGATCAGCCGGCTGGGCGACCTGGCCCTGCTGGCGGCGATCGGCCTGATCGGCTGGCAGTGGGGCACCCTCGACCTGACGCGCTTCCTGGCCCGCCTGGACGAGCCGACGAGCTGGCCGATCGCCGCGCAGGCCGTGGCCCTGCTCCTCGTGACGGCCGCGCTGACCAAGTCGGCGCAGTTCCCCTTCCACAGCTGGCTCCCCGAGACGATGGAGGCGCCGACGCCGGTGTCGGCCCTGATGCACGCGGGGGTGATCAACGCGGGCGGGGTGCTGCTGCTGCACTTCGCCCCGCTGCTGGCGCGGGCGCCCGCCGCGCTGCTGCTGCTGACGGCCGTCGGCACGGTCACGGCGGGCCTGGGGATGCTGGCGATGTGGGCGCAGCCCCACGTGAAGCAGGCTCTGGCCTGGTCCACCGTGAGCCAGATGGGCTTCATGATGGTGCAGCTCGGCCTGGCGGCCTGGCCGGCGGCGGCGCTGCACCTGCTGGGCCACGGCTGCTACAAGGCCTGGGCCTTCCTGCGCTCGGGCGACCTGCCGCGCCCGGCGGCGGCCGCCATCACGCTGGCCCCGGCCCGCGCCCTGGCGATCATGCTGCTCGGCGTGGCCGCCGCGCTGCCGGCCCTGGCCCTGGCCGCCCAGATCACCGGCTTCGACCCGCTGCACGCGCCGGGCGATCTGGCACTCGCCGGCGTGGTGGCCCTGGGCATCGGCCAGCTCTGGCTGGCCTGCTTCCAGACGATGCGCGCGGGCCGGGCGGCCCCGGCGGCCCTGGGGCTGAGCCTGGCCGGCGCAACCCTGGCCCTGGCGCTCTACCGGGGGGCGGCGATCTTCCTCGCGCCCGTCCTGGGCGACCTGCCCGCGCCCGCGGGGCCGCTGGCATGGGCGGCGGCGGCCCTGCCCCTGGCGGGCTTCGCCGGCCTGTCCGTGCTCCACACGCTGCTCCCGGCCCTGGGCCGCAGCGCCGCCGGGCGGGCGCTCTTCGCCCACGCCCTGCACGGGTTCTATGTCGGCGCGCTCGCCGACCGGGCTGTGGGGCGGGTGTGGGGACGCACGTCGTAGCTGCAACGCGGGCGCAGCACGCTGCGTTCCTACCTGCCACCATCGGACT
>NZ_JAIEWN010000131.1 GCF_019599295.1 Oscillochloris sp. ZM17-4
CAAGAAGATTCGTCACACCCCGGGTGCGCGGGTGCGTTGACATCGGCACGGGACTGCGCTATACTGGCCGGCGTTGACCCCGTAGCTCAATTGGATAGAGCGTCAGCCTCCGGAGCTGAAGGTTGTTGGTTCGAGCCCAATCGGGGTCGCCAAATTGATTTTTGGGCGTTGCAACGCTCTAAAACCTGCATATCGCACACATCTGATGTGCGGTCCGTATCTCCCCATGCCTGAAAATGTGGCCCGCCGCCGACCTCACCCGGCGCCGGGCCACGCGTTTGCTTACTCGAAACGGTCTATGTCAAGCGACGCTCAATTTTTTACCCCGATGACAGTGAGAACTTTCCCCTCGCGGGTTGTCAGGACGCCGCCGGCGGCGGGGTCGCGGGGGTGGCTTTCTGGGCGCTGGCCTCGCGGGCTCGGTAGCTCTCCAAGCCCATCATGTCCAGGATCACCGAGTGATGCACGACCCGGTCAATCGCGGCCATGGTGGTCATGGGGTCCTGGAAGATCCGCTCCCACTCTGAGAAGACCAGGTTCGTGGTCAGAACCACGCTGCGCCGCTCGTAGCGCTCGGCTAAAAACGTGAACAGCACCTCCATTTCGTCCCGGCTGTGCTGCACATAGCCGATGTCATCGAGGATCACACACGCGAAGCGGTCGAGGCAGGCCAGCTCGCGCGGCAGGCGCAGGTCGCGCTTGGCGGCCAGCAGCTGCTGCACCAGGGCCGCGGTGCTCGTCCAGAAGACGGTGTGGCCCTGCCGGATGAGCTGATGGCTCACCGCCGCGGCGACGTGACTTTTCCCGGTTCCCGGCTTCCCGACGGCAATCACGTTCGCGGCCTGGGCCAGAAAGGCGCCCTGCTGCAGGCGCTCAATCTGCTGGGCCAGCACCGCGCCGAACCGATCCAGGTCGAGCTGGGCCATGGTCTTCTCCCGTGGCAGGCGCGATTCGCGCAGCAGCCGCTCAAACCGGCGCTGCTCGCGGTAGGTCGCCTCCTGATCCACGAACGCGTAGAGCAACGCAGCGTGGGTCAGCCCCTCTTTGGCCGCCCGCAACGCGAAGGCGTCGACCTCGGCCGGCGTATGGTGCAGCTGGACGGCGTGCAGCAGCCGCGTCAGATCCTCATGACACTTAGTCACCGGCGCACCTCGTCTCCAGCAGGGCGTCGTAGACCCCAAAATCGAACTGCGGCGTGCTCAGCTGAGGCACAGCGGGCGGCTCCGCACTGCGCACCAGCTCACGCACGGCGTCAAAGGTGGGGGTCGTGCCGCTCTCGGCCAGCAGGGGCAAGGCGGCGATCACATCCAGCTCACTGGTGGCGGCGGCCAGGTGCAGCACCCGCACGTACTCCTTGTCGGCCCGGCTAGGCTGCTGGGCGACCAGGGTGTCATAGGCGACCCGAAAGGCGGTGGTCGGGAAGAGCTCCTCGCGGAAGCGATACGGGGCAAAGGCACCGGGCTTGCGCACGAGCGACCAGATCAGGTGGCGATAGTCGATGTGGCAGCCAAAGCGCCCGTGCAGGCGGGGCAGGGTCTGCGTCAGGGTACTGCCAACGTAGAGCTCGAGCGTTTCGGCCCGCACCCGCACGATCAGGGTCACGCCAATCAGGCGCGAGGGCACCGAATAGGTGTTGTGCAGCACGCGGATGGTGCTGAAGCGGGTCACGGTGACCGGCAGTTCGCGACAGGGATGCAGCGGGGTGGTGGGCAGCGGGTGCAGGGTATCGAGCTCGGTCGCCCAGCGCAACTGGCGGGTCTGGTTGCGCTTGCGGGCCAGCTCCTGGAGCCAGGCCACGTAGCTGGCCCGGTCGGCGAAGTCGCGGCTGCCACGTGCCCGGAGCGCCTGGTCGACGGCCTCCTTGAAGCGGTGGTGGGCCTGCTCGACATCGCCGTTCTCGTGGGCTTCGCCGGCGGTATTGGTCGAGGGCGTCATGCCGTAGTGGGTCATCAGCGCCAGGTAGCCGTCCGTCCAGCGCCGCTGGCCGTCAGGCTCGATGGTCTGAACCGCCGCCGAGATGTTGTCGGTGCGGTGGTTCTCGGGCACCCCGCCGACCTGCCACAGACAGAACTCCAGTCCCTCGGCGAGGGTCTCAAAGCTCTCGGTGAAGCAGAGGGCGACCGCCTCGATGTTGGAGTAGGTCAGGACAAAGTGGAAGAGCAGGTGCGGGAAGGGCACGCCGGCGATGGTGATCGCCAGCTCCTCCCTGGCCGCGCTGGCCGGGCTGGTGGATCTGCTCAAAGATGACATCGTGGTCGGGGCCGTGGAGGGCACGCCATGTCGCCACATGGCGCTGGAAGCTGCGCAACTGGCCTGGGGCATAGCGCTCAGGATAGCGCTCGGCGAGGATGGTAAACAGCGTCTTGGCCTGGAGCGCCGAGTCGCGCTGGAGCTCCTGCTCGACCCAAGACCAGTCGGCGAGAAAGGGATTGGCGCGCGTGCGATAGTCGCGCGCTTGGCGCATGGTACTGGGGAGGGCGGCCGCGCGCAGATATTTGCGGGCGGTGGGCACGCTCTCCCGGCGCGGGCGGCGGCTTGTTCGAGGGTCTTGCCCTTGGTGCGGATGCGGAGCATCAGCTGTCCCTCGGTGTCGGTTTTCATGGACCCTCCTTGTGAGGGGCCATGGTACGGGGAAACGAGACAAGCGGGTGAGCCGCGAAGGGAAAGTTTTAATCGTCATGAGGCGCTAGTTTACTACGTCGTTGGACAGGCGGCTTCGCCGCCAACACCCAACGCAAAATAT
>NZ_JAIEWN010000132.1 GCF_019599295.1 Oscillochloris sp. ZM17-4
ATCACGAGCCGGCCCTGCTCGGCGCGCAGCAGCAGGTGGCTCAGCACGGGCAGGGTGCTCTTCCCGGCCACGGCGACGGCGGCGCGGGCGATGGCGACCTTGAAGGTGTCCTGGGCGAAGGTGACGTTCATAGTGAAGTGCTCCTTGTGATTGCAGCGTGAGAGTCGCTGCGGCCGCACGACGCGACCGCAGCAGGTAGCGTGAGACGAGTACAGCGCACACATTCAGAAGGCTGTACTAGAACATGCTGAGCTGGCCGGCGGTACCGCCCGGCGCGGGCGTCGGGTGGTTCGACGCTGCGGCGCTGAACATGTCGAACTGCGCTTCGAACTGCCCCTGCTTCCTGGTCGTGCGGCGCTTCTTGCGCAGCACGGCACCGATGAAGTCCAGGTCGCCAAAGGCCAGCTTGGGCGTGGGTGCTGCCACGAGGGCGGGTGTGTGGGCCGCCACGGGGGCGGGTGTGTGAGCCGCCACGGGGGCGGGTGTGTGGGCAGAGATGACGATGGTCGGCAGTGTGGCGGCCGCCTTTGTGGCCCAGGCTGCGCGGAGCGCGTCCAGGCGCTGCGGCAGCGTATCCGTGATGCCTGCCCAGGTGCGGCCCTGCTTGCGGGCCGCGTTGGCCGCCTGCGAGCGGCGTGCGAACACCGCCTTCAGGTCGTCGTCGCTCAGTTCGACTGCATCCACCTGCTCAACGCTGGCACTCATCTGGGCCAGGGTGGTCTTATCCGCCCCGGCCGTCTGCACCAGCGCCCCCTCGGGGGTGTCGCCGGCGAAGAGACTGGCCGAGCCGCTCTGCTCGCCCAGCTTGATCAGTTTCTTGTGCGAAACCGTCCCCCGGTAGACCAGGTAGATCACCTGCTTGAGGTTTGTCGCACCCAGCCGCCGGATGCGCAGATTGCTCTGCTCCAGGTGGTAGTAGTTTTGCGCCATCTCGTACCAGATCACCGTGTCGAGGAACTGAAGGTTTAGCCCCTCGCTGACCCGGCGGTACGGCACGATAAAGACCTTCTTCCCCTGCTCGTAGGCCGCGCGGATTGCATCCTCGCGATCCTCGGGGTCCACGTTGTTGGGCAGCGTCCAGGGCGCGAACGCCGCCAGCACCTCCGCCAGTCGTGTCGGCGTGCTGCGCACGGCATTCTGCTCGATGTAGACCATCACCGTTCGGCCCTGCGCGAGCTGCGCGGTGACGTGTTCGATCAGTCGCTTTTCGAGCGGGTAGCGGTAGTCTGCGGCCAGCACCGGGGCGGTGAAGATCCGCTCCTCGCTCAGGAGGTCGCCCCATGTGCCACGAGTCGTGCGCGTGACCGTGAAGGCCGGGTTCACGCAGGGGAGCGTTGACCACCAGCGCGGCAGCATCCCCTTGGCCAGGATGGCCGCCTGAATGCGATCCTCCGCCAGCTCATCCAGCCGACTGGCGATCCGGTCGTAGGCGGCGGCCAGATCGACCGCATCCGCCCGCTGATCTACCTCCTTCTGATTCGCCTCGGCGGCCCGATGGGCCTCCTTGGCCTCGGTGACCTCGGCCTCTGCCGTGGCTCGCTCGTGGCTCGACGCGCCGGGGTCGTTCATCAGTGCCGCATACGCCTGCTGCGCCGCGCGCAGCTGGTCATAGGCGACGGTCACCTCCTCCTTCGCCCCACGGCGTGCGGTCGCGATTGCGGGGTCGTCCATGTCCACCACGTCGGGAATCTCCTCCATGTCGGGCATGAAAGCACCCAGATCCTTCTCCGCGTCGATGAAGATAATGCGCTCCAGCAGCATCGGGATGAGCTTGGCGCTCATGCCCGGTGCCGGGACGCTTGAAATGGATCTATCGGTCTGCCCGCTGCCGCGGCGGCTGTCGCCCTCGTGCTCCGTGACCGTCTCGGTCACGAAGCCGTAGCGCAGCATCGCCACCTCGACATCGTTCCAGCCCAGCCCCAGCCGCTTCCAGAATTGCGGCCAGAAGCGGTAGATCAGGTGGTAGAGCCCGCCCAACATCCCGCCCGAGATGGTGCCCGAGAGGATGGCGTAGGTCTGGGCCTGCTTAAAGCCGTAGTGGATGCTGCGGGCGATGTCGGTGTTCGTCCCACGGGCGTTGTGCGCCTCGTCAGCCAGGTGGATGGCGGCCAGCCCCTCGTATTTGAGGAGCGCGTACTCGTAGGGGCTAAAGTCGCTCGGAGCCTCACGGCCGAGCGTGATCATGAGGCCGTCGCCGTCCGCATCCCGCTCCACACGGGCGATGCGTCGGCGCTGCGAGTCGGCACCGAACTGCGCCAGCTCGCCGTCCTCCTGGATCTGGGCGATCGCCGCGCTCCAGTCGGCGAAGGTGGGCATGGCCCACCTGCGGCGGCTGGCATCGGAGCGGCGACGCTGCCACAGCGGTGCCTTGCATACGATGCAGGTGCGCTGCTTCTTGGTGAAGTACGTGCGGCTGGTGACCGGCATCATCTCACCCTCGTCGTCGCCATCCTGCTGCTTGTCTTTGGACATGACCTCGATGCGTGCGCCGCAGTCGGGGCAGTAAAAGTTCGGCTCCTCGGTCCGCTCGGTGATCAGGGTGCCCGCAAAGCCGGGCAGGTCGCTGGTGTGTCCAACCAGCTTGTTATCGACCCTGAGCTCCGTGACCGGGTGCAGCGGCAGGAGTACGAGACCATCCTCGCCTTTGGCAACCTC
>NZ_JAIEWN010000133.1 GCF_019599295.1 Oscillochloris sp. ZM17-4
GCGCAGGCGCACCGGCTCGCCGGGGATCGGGTCGGCCGGCTCGATGCGGTGGCGGTGCGAGATCCCGGCCGTCTCAGCCTTCAGGTAGCCCAGGCGGCGCTCGTCGGTGGCCAGCGTGCCGAAGATAAAGTCGGAGGAGACGTTGTCCATCACATAACCCAGTACGGGCGCAGCAACGCTGCGGGTGAGCGCGCATAGCGCGCTCACCCGCAGCGCTGCTGCGCCCCAACAATAATTACCCCTTCACCCCGCCGAGGGTCAGGCCGCCGACGATATAGCGCTGGAGGGCCAGGTAAACGATCGCCACCGGCAGCGAGACCATGATCGACATCGCGGCGAACTTCGACCAGGGCACCGACCCGGCGTACTGCCCGGTCATATTCCAGAGCGCCATAGCCAGCGTGAAGTCCTGGGGCTTGGTGAGGAACTGCCAGCTCAGGAAGAACTCCGTCCAGCCGCCCATGAAGCCGAGGAAGCCGGTGACGGCGATCGCCGGCACGGCCAGGGGCAGCACGATCTGGAAGAATATCTGGTTGGGGGTGGCCCCGTCGATGATCGCGGCCTCCTCCAGCTCCTTGGGGATGGTGTCGAGGTAGCCCTTCAGGTTCCAGATCGCGAAGGGCAGCGCGCCAGAGATCATCGCGATGCCCACGCCGAGCAGCGAGTCGCGCAGCACGAAGGGCTTGCCGGTGTCGGGGGTGAATCCCTGCGAGATCACATAGCCGCCGAAGAGCGCGCCGGCCAGGCCGACCCCGATCATGGGCAGGCCGAGCGTGCCGTCGCGCAGGTTCGGCCAGACGATCAGCCCCGTGAAGAGCAGCACGACCGCCCCGAAGGCGATGAATACAACATTGATCAGGCTGGTGCTGACCCGGATGCCATTGAGCATGGCGAAGAGCGGGGCGATCGTCGCCACCGCCGGGATAACCGTGATCGCCAGCACGCCGATCATCAGGGTCTGCCGGCCGGCGAACTTAAAGCGCGAGAAGGCGTAGGCCGCGCTCACGCCGACCAGCACGGCGACGAGCGAGACGCCGGCGGCCAGCTTGAAGCTGTTCAGGGCCAGCGCGGCGAAGGTGATCGGGTTCGAGGTGGGCTTGTCGAGCACCGCGAGGTAGGCGTCGAGCGAGGCCCCAGGCGGGATCAGCCGCAGCTCGGTGGGCCGCGCGATGTTGCGCGGGTCGAACGACATGCTCACGATCCACATGATCGGGAAGAGCACCGTGAAGGCGATCAGCAGGCAGAAGAACTGCAGGCCGAGGTGCTGGAGGAGCGGCAGCTTGCGGCCGGCCGAGTCGTTCCCCTTGCGCCCAGGAAGGCTGAAGCTAGACATCGTAGCTCTCCGTTGCGCGCGAGATCCGGTTGGTGATCAGGAAGATCGGGGCCAGGATCAGGGCGATCATCACGCTAAACGAGGCCGCCATGCCGTAGAGCTGGAAGGAGTTGATCAGCTTGTAGGCCTGCGTCACCAGGATCTCGGTCTGGCCCAGCGGGCCGCCGCCGCTCATGAAGAAGACGACGTGGAAGAGGTTGAAGGTGGTGACCATGCCGACCATCGCGGCGGGGATCATGGCCGGGCGCAGCAGGGGCAGGGTGATCTTCCAGAAGGACTGGAGGCCGGTGGCCCCATCGATCGATGCCGCCTCATACATATCCTTAGGGATCGACTGGAGCGCCCCGGTGGCGATGATCGTCATAAACGGCCAGCCCAGCCAGATGTTGGCGATCAGCATGGCGTAGTAGGCCAGCGGCAGCGGGATGCCCGGGATGGGCGGCTCGATCTGGTTGAACCAGCGGATCTGGAAGGACTCGGGGGAGAAGCCGAAGGGGGTGAAGGCGAGGCTCAGCAGCTGGTTGATCGCGCCGTACTTGTCGTCAAACATATTTCGCCAGACGGTGGCGATCACGATGTTCGGCAGCACCATCGGCAGAATATAGATCGCCCGGTAGATGCGCCGGCCAAACAGGCCCTCGACATTGAGCAGCACCGCGATAATAATCCCCAGGCCAACGTGAAAGATCACATTTGAGAAGGTCCACCACAGATTAAAGATGACCTGGCGCGTAAAATTAAAGGTGCTGCCAATCTGGGCCACAAACTGCGGGTCGCCGGTGATGATCTTTGCGTAGTTGCTGAACCCGATATACTGCGGCGGGCGATAGTTCGCCGGGGGCTGGCCGTTCGGCCCGATCGCGTTGAGGGTCTGCTTGCCCTCGGCCTTGATCACGCCATAGTCGGTGAACGACATCCAGACCTGGAACACCATGGGGTAGAAGGTCATCACCAGCATCACCAGCAGGGCCGGCGTCAGATACACGAAGGGTATCCAGTCGCGGGTGGTGCGCTTGCGCTTGGGTCGGGCGACGCCGGGGCCAACGCCGGCCATGCCCTGGTCTGTCGTAGCCATAGAGCCTCCTCCGTTGGTAGGCGTTGGGGCCTACGGCCCCCAGAAGTTCTTGTTCTGTTGGCTCAGCGTGGCCAGCGAAGCTGGCCACGCTGAGCCAACAGAACGTGGTATTTTAGGGCGGTGCCCTAAAGCCTACTTGCCGTTAGCGGTGTTCATCTTGGCGCAGGCGTCGGTGACGGAGGCGACG
>NZ_JAIEWN010000134.1 GCF_019599295.1 Oscillochloris sp. ZM17-4
CGGCGAGCCGCGTGTGGCTCTCGCGGACGCAGCCCTCGGCCAGCCGGCGCGACTCCTCCAGGATGAGCATATCGAGCTTCTTCTGGATCAGATAGGCCGCCCCGCTGGACATGCGGGCGCGCTGCGCCATCAGGCCGATCACCCGCTCGCTGGATGCGGCCACATAGTCGGCCACCTGCTGCGCGTCGGCGACGATCTTAACCCCCCACTCGCGCCGCCCCGTCAGGCGGGCCAGGGCGGAGCGGAAGATCGCGCCGTTGGCCCGCAGCATCGCCCGCACCCCGGCCTCATCGCAGAAGATCGTGCCGAAGCGCAGCGGGGCAACCGGCGCGCTGATGCCGGACAGCACCGCCTGGTGCGCGCGCGCGCGCGGCTCCAGCCAGGCTAGGTCGGACAGGCGCGCCTCAAGCTGCTCCGGGTCGAAGCGCTCAAGCGGCACCGGGCTCACCACCGCCGCCAGATCGCCCTCGCCGACACAGACCACCGGCGCGCCCGGCTCGACGCCCGGCCCAGCGGGGAGATCCGCGCCCGGCCCGGCGATCACCCCGTAGACGTAGTAGCCGAGCGCCTCGCTGTCCTGGACGATTGTCTGCATAGCACCACGATCCTTAGCGTATTGTGCGCGCATCACACAACACACGATACTAATCAGCCGGCGGGGCGAGGCGCTGCTCCAGGCGGGTCAGCCGCTCCTGAAGCAGCTGGTTCTCCGTCTCGAGCTGCCGCGCGCGCGTGGAGAGCAGCGGGTCGCTCTCCCACCAGTTGATCCCCATCTCGGCCGCCTTATCCACCGAGGCGATCAGCAGCCGCACCTTGATGCTCAGCAGCTCCACGCCCACCAGCGAGATCGAGATATCGCCAGCGATGACGATCCCCTTGTCGAGCACCCGCTCCAGGATATCGGCCAGGTTGGTCGACTGGGTGGAGTGCTGAAGTCCATAGGATGCCATGTCTCGTCTATCTTTCTGCGCGGCCGGGAGTCTACTCCTTCACCTGGCCGCGATAGTAGCGCTGGGTGCGCTGGTAGCTGAGCAGTGAGCCATCGCTGTCGAGCTGGATCTGGTAGGTGGCCAGCACATCGCTGCTATTGGGGATGCGCCGCATCTCGACCAGCTCGATCTCGACGACCCAGCCATCGCCCTCGCGCTTAAACCGCGAGACCGTATCGACCGGCAGGCTGGTGAGGGCGGCGATCTGATCGCGGGCGGCGCTGATGATCTCCATTGCGTTCATGGTCGTTCCTCTATAGGCGAGGGGCATACGGGCGACATCATCGCGACGCCCCCCGGCCTAGCGCTCACGCTGGCGGTCGCGGATCTCACGGAGGCGGGCGAGCAGCATATCCTCAGCGGCCATGTAGTCGTCCTCGCTGATCTCGCCCAGGTCCAGGCGCATCTCCAGCTCAGCGAGCTGCTGACGGACGCGCGTGGGGTTATAGAGCTCATTCTCGGCCTGCTCGGTGATCTGCTCGGCAACCCAGAGCACGCCGTTGATCGGCCCCATGAGCGGGAAGGTCAGGATGCTGCTGAGGATCCCCATCGGCTAGCTCCAGTGTACGGTAAGGCTGACGAAGTTATAGGGCGGCACCGGCCCGACATACTTGAACATCATCTGCGCGCCAAAGCGGGCGTCGAGATCATGTACTGCGGCATCGAACCGCGCCTCATCGGCGCGGTCGAGCAGGAAGGCCGCATTCACCACCATGCGATCCGTCAGCACCGGGTGGGTGACGAAGGTGCGCGCCAGCGGGCGCAGGGCGTCCATGATCTGCTCGCTGTCGGCCGCGCGCCGCTGCGTGACGGCCGCCTCGACGAGCTCGCCCAGACGAATCCGCTCGTAGTAGGTGCTCTCGGGCGGGCGCGGAGCGATGCTGTCGCGCAGCGTGCGGATATCAGGCTGCTGGTCGGCGATCTCGCGGAAGACCCGCTCGTCGGCCCAGAACGCCTTCAGGCCAAGCTCGATCCGGCCGTCGAGCTCGTCTAGCTGCGCCACGAGATCAGCGTAGCGCGGGGCGAGCAGCTGCTCCTGGATCGTCCCGGCGTCTGGGGCGACCACGCCAAAGCAGATCGGCAGCACGGTGTACTCCTGCATCACCGCCTCAAGCACCCGCGTGTGCGCCATCATATTGCGGCGCGAGCTATCGTACTCCTCATAGGGCGAGTCGCTGATCACCACCGCGAGATCGCGGTAGGGGAGCGTGTAGACGCGGAGTCCCTGCTCATGAATGCCACGGGCTGCGATCACACGCGCGTCAGCGCAGCGGATAATGCCGTAGACATATTTGCCGGTGAGGATATCTGTCTCGATCATAGGAGGCTCCGTCGATATGCGAGTGAGGTGGGCTGAGGAGTCTCCTCTCCTGCGAGCGCCCGCCCAGAACATGAGCGGCTAATACTCAAGCGTGAAGCCGGCCCATCTGGGGCTGCCATCCAGCTCTGGGGGAGTATCGGGCATAAGGCCAGAGGCGGGCGCAGCAGCAGGCGCATCGCCGCTTAGGGCGGCCAGTCGCTCCTCGACCAGCCGCAGGCGGGCGGCGGCGCGGGACT
>NZ_JAIEWN010000135.1 GCF_019599295.1 Oscillochloris sp. ZM17-4
TCGGTCTAGGGAAGCTGCCAGCGGCGCGCCTGAGCGCTGGCGTTGGGCGGCCTAAATACAGCCGCCTCTGGTTCAAGGCTACGCACACCAGCACCCGTTGTGCTTTGCTACTTGACATATGACATAAAAGTTGCTACGATTCTACACTAACCATAGTTTATTTTTCATGTATATAGCAGAGGCCATATGAACAAGCCCACATCCCACATTCGAATAACAAAAGGACGAAAGAGGCTATATATAAGCGCTCTTGCTGTACTAGGATGTATACTATGTATTATAATCATATCTAGTATATATGCAGTTAGCTCAAGAATTGTAACGACGACATTATATACCGTTTTTTTACGCAACCCGCCTCCTACAGATGAAGAGCTAATACGGCTCCTGTCAGAGAACCAAACCATATTTGACGAAATAATAATAACCACACAAGAAAATCATACACTTCAACAGGCTCGTATTCGAAACACCTGGACAGATCCAAAGGCGATTTTAACAAAAAAGCAATGGGATTATTATAAAGAGTATTTTGCACAACTCAATATAGATGCAGGGATAGATATTTACAGAAGAGCAAACCAAATTAGTATATACTTTAATATTTTCACAAGTGGTCTTGGTGTGTCAGGATCAAGCAGAGGTATTGTATATCTTACATCTCCACCATCAGACACAGATTTGGTTAGTAGTATCGATACGTCTACACTGCCGTTTAGCTATCGGCATGTAGAAGGGAATTGGTATTTGTTTGAATCGAGTGATTAATATCATGTAAAACCCTCCGTTGTAAAATCTGTGCCCGTCCGCCCAACCACGCCCTGCAGGTGACGCCGCTGGCGCGGCCCTCAACCTGGCGTTTTTTACCACGCCGTCGCGTGCCGTCGCCGGGTGCCATCACCACACCTGCCAGCGGCGCACCTGAGGGCTATCGTTGGGCGGCACCTCAACCCGTAACGCCCATACAGGCAGTAGCATTGCCCTCTCTCCCATGCCCGATCAATCTATGGTACAATCATGAGCAACTGTAGTACAGAAAGGAGATGCACTTATGCTCACTGATGACGAACTAAAACAGCATCTTAAAAGCCTCAAAGTGAGTAGCCTAATAATCCCAACAGCTATCAAAAGCGGGATTCACTACCTTCTTGTAGATCAAGAAGCAATCGAGCATCTAGCTCAGGTAACTCTTAATAACAGTATAGGCGTTCTAACTGTTACTGATTCGCGAGTTCTATTTGTATTAGAAAAGAAAGAGGCGACAATTCTCTCTTTCAGTGAAATTACATCTATTGATTACAGCGCAAATTGGCTATACGGCGAGATGAAAGTCCACTCAATTAAGGGTATATTTATTTTTACCAGCATCATTGATAATGATAAAGGGAAAACTCTTTTCATACACCTTAAGAGTAAAATTGACAACAACAAACAACCTCTAGGAGATACGAGTAATCTAGCATTAGATAAAAATATCGACGAACTTGTTAATCAAGGAATTGAGGCACTTCGCAATGGCGACAAAGAAAACGCTCAACGACTACTAATGGAAGCCATTCGACTTGATAATAGGCATGAAAAGGCATGGCTTTGGCTTTCAGGTGCTGTACCATCAGATGACGAGCGACGAAAATGCCTTGAAATGGTATTGATTATCAATTCTCAAAATCAAGCGGCAGTAAAAGGACTAGGCTTACTTCCTCCTGCCCCTCCTGTCCCTCCTGAATCTCAGATTAGTGCTTATCTTAATAATACACAAGTTATTAATGAAACGCCAGTGTCAACGGTCAATAATCCAATGAAGACAGAGTATTGCCGCTACTGCGGTAAATCTATAATCGTAGATAGCAAATTCTGCTGTCATTGTGGCCAAATACTATCACCAATTACTCTAGCCCAGCCTTCAATTTCAAGACAGGACAGTATAACATCTTCACCATCACCAATAGTACAAAAAAGTACATCTGAAGAGTGTACAGTTGTAGAAGCAACTACCCATATAACTAGGAAAGGGCCTTCCGATTGGGTGGGGGCGAAAAAACTTATAATCACAAATAAGAGGGTAATATGGAAAAGTGGGGTATTAGATAAGACGGAGGTGTCTATTCTTATAAGTAAAGTGCAAGATGTTACAGTAAAATATAGCCTAGTTGGGCGTACAATGGGTTATGGGACACTTCATATTATTGCCAGCGGTGCAGCAGAAATTATTGCAGAAGATATTGCTGATGCAGAGAGTGTTAAGTCTGCTATTCTTAAACAAATCTCATAGAGGACTAGTTATAACTCTGGTGTATTCCTGTCAATCCGCCGCCCAACATTGGCCTGCAGGCGACACCGCTGGCGCGGTTCTAAACCTGGCGCGTTTTATCCAGCTGTCTCGTGCCGTCGCTCGTCTCGGTCTCGCAGAGCTGCCAGCGGTGCGCCTGAGGCCCGGCGTTGGGCCGCCCGCAGCGAGTACGGCCCATGTC
>NZ_JAIEWN010000136.1 GCF_019599295.1 Oscillochloris sp. ZM17-4
GCTTGACCCAGGACTTATTCGCGCTAACCGAGTTTTTTGCCGGGGGCGGGCTGGCGCGGATGGGGCTTGGCCCGGCGTGGACATGCCTGTTCGCCAACGATATCTCTGAGAAGAAGGCCCGAGTCTATCGGGCCAATTTCCCGGAGCACCAGGAGCTGTGTGTCCAGGATATTTCGGAGGTGCAGCCGGGGATGATCTCAGGTCGTGCGACGCTCGCCTGGGCCTCGTTCCCGTGTCAGGATCTCTCGCTGGCGGGCAACGGTAAGGGGCTTCATGCCTCGCGCAGCGGGACGTTCTGGCCGTTCTGGTCGCTGATCACCGCACTAGAGGGCGAGGGCCGGGGCGTCCCGATCGTTGCGCTTGAGAACGTCGGCGGCCTGCTCACCTCAAACCAGGGCCGAGATTTTGCGCAGCTCCTCACGGTGCTTGTAGAGTCAGGCTATCGGCCCGGCGCGATGCTCATCGACGCGGCCCAGTTTGTGCCCCAGTCGCGTCCGCGCCTCTTTATCATCGCGGTCAAGCACGATCTTGATCTCCCCGAGGAGCTGCTGTGCCGTCCTGGCGCACGGTCGCCCTGGCACACACCTGCGATCTCCCAGGCCTACGAGCGGCTGCCCGAATCCATCAAGCGCGCCTGGGTCTGGTGGGATGTGCCGGCCCCTGTGATGAAGGTGGGGAGCCTGCGCGACGTCATTGAGCCTGAGCCTCGGGGCGTGCCGTGGCACTCCGAGGCTGAGACGGCCCGGCTGCTGTCGCTGATGTCGCCGCTTCACATAGCGAAGGTGCGGGCCGCACAGGCAAGCGGTGAGCTCCATGTGGGGACGGTGTATAAGCGCACGCGAGTTGAGGCCGGGGTGAAAGCCCAGCGGGCCGAGGTGCGATTTGACGATGTGAGCGGCTGCCTACGAACGCCAGTTGGCGGGTCGAGCCGGCAGCTCGTGCTGATCGTCGATCAGGGCAAGGTGCGGTCACGCCTGCTCTCGGTGCGCGAGGCGGCCCGGCTCATGGGCCTGCCCGATAGCTACCGGCTCCCCGAGAGCTATAACGAGGGCTACCACGTCATGGGCGATGCCGTCGCCGTCCCGGTGGTCGCCTGGCTTGAGCGGCATCTCCTGCGGCCCCTGGCCCATGCTACGATGAGCATTGCTCTCTAGCGTGATCTGCCCGAACATTCAACATTCACAATTCAACATTCAACATTACTGTGCCAAGGAAGTGCTCGATGGCGTAGGTGCTGATCTGCCCGCTGGGGCCGCTGAAGTTGAAGTCGGCGGCGTGGGTGGCCCAGGGCAGGTCGAGCAGCAGGTGCGGCCGGTCGGCGGCGGACAGGGCCGCGTCGAGCAGCTGGCTCTGGCGGAAGAAGACTAGCTCGTCGCGCCGCCCGTGGATCAGCAGGGTTGGCGGGGTGCGCTGCCCGACGAAGCTGATCGGCGAGGCCGCGGCGTAGGCTGCGGGCAGTCGCTCGGGCGGGCCGCCCAGGTAGAACTCCAGCGCCTCGGTCGAGTTGAGCACCAGCGGGTTGGAGGGGTGGGCGTAGCCGTAGACCATGTCGGTGGGGCCGTAGAAGGAGATCGCCCCGCGGATGGCCGGGTCGTCTGCGGTGTAGGCCACCAGCAGGGCGATCTGCCCGCCGGCCGAGCGCCCGCAGAGGGCGATCCGCGTCGGGTCGACGCCCAGCTCGGCGGCGCGGCCCTTGAGGTAGGCGACCGCCGCGCGCACGTCGTCGCGGGCGGCCGGGAACGGCCAGCGCGGGGCGAGCCGGTAGTTCACCGCCGCCACCGCGTAGCCCCGCCCCGCCAGGTAGCGGCTCAGCGCAGGCATCTCGCTCTTATCGCCGCCCTGCCACGCGCCGCCGTGGACGACCACCAGCAGTGGCGCCGGGGCCGTCGCGCCCTGGGCCGGGTAGAAGTCCAGATCAAGGCGCTGCCCGTCGGCCTCGCCAAATATCAGGGCGGTCGGCTCGCCTTCGGGCAGGGCGACGCCGCGCAGGAGATCGGCGGCGACGAGCGGGGCCGGGCGGCCGAGCTCGGGCGGCGGCGGGCCGAAGGCGGCGGCCAGCTGGGCGGGGAGCGCCTGGGCCACCGGCAGCGCCCGCAGCAGCGGGGTCAGGGCCACCAGCGCTGCGCCGATGCCGAGCGCCCCACCGACCTGCCCGGCGCGGGTGCGGCGCCAGCCGGGCAGCAGCGGGGCCAGCGCCGCCAGGGCCAGCAGGTGGCCCCACTCCGTCGCCACCACCGCCGCCCGGAACAGGTCCCAGGTCGGCGCCTCGAACAGCGCCAGGAGCGACACCGCCGCCGCCCCCGCGCCCCAGATCAGGCGCAGCGGCCCCTCGATCATGCTCAGAATACGTCGCACTGCGCGGGCTCCTCCCTCATTTGCCTGTGTCGCACAACAACCCCCAACCCCCACCCCCCAACCCCACGCCTAGTGTACGCGAAAAA
>NZ_JAIEWN010000137.1 GCF_019599295.1 Oscillochloris sp. ZM17-4
TCATGTTCGCCGGGTGCCGCACAGGCGTGTAGCGCGCCGTAGAGATCCTGGGGGCATCGCCCGCCCCGCCATCCCCTCAGTGCCTCATTCCCTCACCCCCTCAGTGATGCTATACTCGTGGCAGATCCTGTTAGATTTCGGACCCGCGCGGCCTACGCCGCCCTGATCGCCGAGTCTCCCGCCGCTGTGCGCCCCACGCATCACCGCTGAGCCACCACGTATGCCCACCCAGGACGAGATCGACCAGCAGCTGAGCCGGCTCCAGACCTACCGGGCCACCCTGGCCCATTATCTCGACCAGGTCTCGCTGCTCGGCGCGGCCCACACCCCGCCCGGCGTCGCCCACGGCGTCCGCGAGGCCCGCCAGGGGATCGCGAGGTGCAAGGCCGCCCTGCGCGGCTGGGGCCTGGCCGCCGAGGGCCACCCTGACGACGAGGATTCCCCGCCGCGCCGATGGGCGCCGCCGAGGTCGAGCGCGAGCTACGCGCCGCCCTGCCCGCCGAGGCGCAGGCCCAGGCCCCCGGCCTGGCCCGCCTGCTGAGCGAGCTGGCTGACGGGACGATCCGCCCCGAGGCGCTGGGCACGCGGCTGGCCGCCGACCCGGCGCTGGCCGCGCTGCTGCGCAGCCTCGTCGGCCAGCAGATCAATCTGGGCGCGACGGCGCTCTCCTTCTGGGAGGGCAGCCAGGTCGGCGACGTGAGCATCCGCGACGTGGCCGGGCGCGACATTATCACGGTCAATGTGTACCACGGCGCGCCGACGGCCGCGCCTCTGCCCGATGTGCCAGCCCCCAACCCAACCATCCCAACGCTGACGCCCGCCGACATCGAGCGAATCTGGCGCCGGGCGCTGAGCGCCTATCTCCAGCGCCGCTGGCAGCAGGCCGAGCCCCTGCTCGCCGCAATCGCCGCCGCCGCCCCCGGCCACCGCGACGTGCAGGCCCGCCTGGCCGAGGCCCGCCGCCAGCTCGGCCTGCTGGCGCGCTACGCCGACCTGCGGGCGCTGCGCGATGCCGGCGACTGGCACGCCGTGCTGGGCGGCCTGGCCGAGCTCGACGCCGCCCAGCCGGGCCACCCCGACCCCCAGAGCCTGCGAGGATGGGCCGCGGCCCGCCAGCGCCGCGAGGGGCGCTACGACGCGGCGCTGGCCGCCGCCGACGCGGGCGACTGGGCGACCGCCGCCGATGCCCTGGAGGCGCTGCTGGCCGAGGCGCCGGGCGACGCGGAGGCGGAGGAGCTGCTGGGGCACGCGCGGGGCGAGCTGCGCGCGCGGCGCGAGGCCGAGGAGCGGCGGCGCGCGCAGGAGCTGCGCAGGCAGCGCCGGACGATGCTGGCCGAGATCGTCGATCTGCTGAAGGCCGGGCGTCACGACGACGCCCTGGCCCGGCTCGCCAACGTTGCGGCTGACCCGGCGATGCGAGAGAATGCTGCGGCCTATGCCGCACGGCTCGCCGAGACGGCGGAGCTGCCCTTCGCCGCCCGCCTCCCGTTCGCCCAGCTCGCCGGCACGCTGGGCGACCCGCGCTCACCGGCGGCGCCCGACGCCTGGCGGCGCGAGCTGGGGCGGCGCGGCGAGCGCTTCGGCCCGCAGCCCTGGGGCGACATGCCGCCGCCCTACTGGTGCTATGTGCCGGGAGGAACGTATCGTATCGGCGGGTGGGAGAAAGACCAGGCCAGCGCCGACATCGCCCTGCCCGCCTTCTGGGTGGGCAGGCTGCCGATCACCGTGATCGAGTACGCGGCGTTTGTCAGTGCCGGGGGTAAGCGGCCCTACCGGTGGGGCCAGGCACCCTACGATGCGCCGAGCCAGCCGGTGATCGGTATCACATGGGAGCATGCCACCGCCTACTGCGCCTGGCTGAGCGAGCGCCTGGCAGACGCGCTGCCGGCGGGGTATGTGCTGCGCCTGCCCACCGAGGCCGAGTGGGAGGTCGCAGCGGCCTATGACGGAGCAAAGAATCGCCATAGATTCCCTTGGGGCGAGGACGAGCCGACCAGTGAGCGGGCCGTGTATGACGCCAGCAGGCTCAAGCACCCGGCCCCGGTGGGCTGCTGCCCATCCGGCGCGGCGGCCTGCGGGGCGCTGGACATGGCCGGGAACGTGTGGGAGGTGGCGACGAGTAGCTCCAAGGGCTACCCGACGTTGAGCGGGGAAGTAAAGAAAGACTTTACACATGACTATATCTCCTGGCGAGGCGGATCTTGGTATTTTAGTAGCTTGTATGTTCGCTGTGGGGCGCGGGTCGGCTACCTCATCCGCGGCAGGGGTGACCTCGACTTCGGTTTTCGGGTGGTGCTGGCCCCTCCGCTCTTGTCATAGCCGATAGCCGATATGCCAATGTTTGGAATCACTGAGGCACTGAACCACTGAGGCACTGAGGTCAGGCAAGACATACGCCCAGATAGCTCAGGGCCTCAGTGGCTCACAACCTCAGGGC
>NZ_JAIEWN010000138.1 GCF_019599295.1 Oscillochloris sp. ZM17-4
CGGCGGCGAGGACGCCGCAGGCACGATCTTCGCCGACACCCAGCTGCACCAGGCCAGCGGCTCGCTCTCAACCCCGGTGCCGGTCGCCACCATCTCGCGGGTCACCCCGCGTGACGCGCGCCAGGGCGTGGATACGATCAGCTTCACCGGCCGGGGGGCGGATCCTGACGCGACCGATCAGATTGTGGCGTATCGCTGGACGCACAACGGGGCCGTGATCAGCGATCAGCCGAGCTTCACCCTCGCCGCCGCTGCGCTGCCGCTCGGCGAGCAGACGATCCGCTTTGCGGTGCAGGACAACGAGGGCGACTGGTCGCCCGCCGCCGAGCAGCGGGTCTACATCCGCAATGGCAACGCCGGTATGCGCACGGGCGGGCAGACCTGGACGCTGCTGATCTACGCGGTGGCCGATAATAACCTCGACCCCTACATGGGCGAGAGCGCCACGCTGAGCGGGATGCTCTACCGCCTGCGCAGCGCCGGCGCCCAGGCCAATGTCCAGGTCGGGGTGCTCTACGATGGGCCGGGGGTGAACGACACCCGGCGCTACATCCTGCGGCCCGATGGCCAGTGGCTCAGCGAGACGCTGCCCGAGGCGCGTATGGACGAGATGGAGACCCTGCGCGACTTTGTGCGCTGGGGCTACGCGACCTTCCCGAGCGACTACTATGCGCTCTCGCTGGTTGACCACGCCAACGGGGTGGTTGGCTTTGGCCAGGATAATACCAGCGACAGCGCCGGCAAGGCATTTCTCACCCCGATCGAGCTGCGCACCGCGCTCCAGCAGGCCACCGACGACGGCGCGCACACGCTCGATGTGCTGCACGTCGACGGCTGCTCGTTCGGGCTGCTGGAGGACGCCGCGATCGCTGCCGACCTCGCCCAGTACATGGTGGTCTCGCCCAACACCGGCTGGGGCGTCTTCGCCTACGACCGCTACCGCCAGCTGGCCGGGCAGGCCGCCGACCCACGGGGCTACGCGCACGACCTTGCCCAGACCTACGCCGTGGCCGTGGGCGCGCAGGAGCTGCCCTACACCGTCTCGGCGCTCGACATGGCCCGCTTCGCCGAGCTGAACCGCCGGGTCAGCGATCTTGGCGACCGGCTGGTGTCCTACGTCAGCGCCGACCCGACGATCCGCGTCGGCCAGCTGCGCGGCCTGCGCGCGGCCAGCCAGAAGTACGACTCCGGCGGCGTGTATCTGGAGATCGACCCCGAGGATAGCTACGTGGACCTGCGCGACTTCGCGGCGCGGGTGCAGGCCAGCGTGAGCGATGCGGATGTCCAGAGCGCGGCGGGCGCGGTGATCGCGGGGGTGGCCCCCTTCGTGATCTACGAGTCGCACGCCTCGGGGCAGTTTGTGGGCTACGACCCCTTCCAGGGCATTGATCGAGCCTTCACGATTGGGCTGGATCAGGCCAGCGGGCTGGCGATCTTCTACCCGCCGCGCAGCAGCACCAACCCGGCGAGCGCCTACATGGCCTACGTGCAGCACCGCATGTTCGCCACCACCCGCGACAGTGGCTGGGCGCGCTTCCTGGGCCAGGGGCTGCCGCCCCAGCTGAGCGGCGACTCATCGCCGATGCCGAATGATGTGCTGATCCCGCCGCTCACCCAGGGCGACCAGCGGCCGACAAGTACGCCGACGAGCACCGCAACGAGCACGCCCACGGCGACGAGCACCGCAACGGCCACACCCGCGCCGACGAGCACCGCAACGAGCACGCCCACGGCGACGAGCACCGCAACGGCCACACCGACCACAGCGCCCATGCGAATCACAGGCACCATCAGCGTGATGGGCGGCGAGCTGAGCAGCAGCGACGGGCGGTTCCGCATCAGCTTCCCGGCGGATGCGGTGCCCGAGGATGTGATCGTCACCTATACGGAGCTGGGCGCGCCGACGCATGCGCTGCCGGCGGGCCAGCGGGCATTGCGCAGCTTTACCTTCACTGCCCAGACGCGCTCCGGCCAGGCGGTGACGCACTTCAGCCAGCCCTACACGCTGGTGCTGAGCTACACTGACGCCATGCTCGCCGACCTCGACGAGGCGCGGCTCAGCCTCGCGTTTGGCGCTGGCAACACATGGGTGCCGGTCTTCCCCTGCCCAGATTGTCGCCAGAACCGCGCCGCCAACCACCTGAGCGTCGCGCTCGATCACTTCACCGAGTTTGTGCTGATCGGTGATACTCGATGGCAGGTCTTCCTGCCCGCAATACACCAAGGTGGATAGGTTACAGAAATAGCCCGTAAAGCCCAGCAGCGTTAGCGCTGGGCTTTACGGGCTTCACCCGCTGTAGCGGCTTTAGCTCTCCGATACGGCTTCCTAATGCGCTAAAGCGCTTGTAGCAGAACGAATAATCTGGTATACTAGAGCTG
>NZ_JAIEWN010000139.1 GCF_019599295.1 Oscillochloris sp. ZM17-4
TTCGACCTGATCTGCGACCGCCTGATCACCACGCTGCGCGGCGTGATCGAAGGCGACCGCTCGGTGCCCCGCCAGTCGCTCATCCAGCCCGAGCTGGTGGTGCGCGAGTCGAGCGGGGGCCGCCGATGAGACTCCGCTCCCGCCAGCTTGTCTTCGCCGGCCGCCGCCTGGAGAGCGGCGACGCCGACCCCGGCGCCGCGCCCTATGTGATCGGCGGGCCGTCGATGTACGCCATCGGCTACGGCTCGGCTGAGCTCGCCCCGATCGGCGCCGAGCATCTGGTCGGCGCGATGGGCGGGGTCTGGGCGCACCCGCTCCGCCTCGCCGACGGCCTCGCCGTGGATCTGCTCGGCCCCGACGGCGCCCCGCTGCCCGCCGAGGGCGCCGACCTGCGCGAGGATCTGGCCTCGGTGGCATGGGGCTGGCGCGCTGCCGGCCTGCGCGTCGAGCGCCACGACTCGGTGCGCCCCGACGCCCGCGCCTATGATCTGCTCCTCACGCTCACCAACCAGGCCGATCTGCCCGCATCCGGCGCCCTGCGCCTCTCCGCCCACCTTCAGTTCCTCGGCGCATGGTTCGGCGGGATCGCCAGCGATGGCGGCACCTTCCGCCAGCAGGACGCCCTCGTCGTCGGCCAGGACGGCATCCAGAGGGGCTGGGGGCTGGCCCTCGGATGTGCCGCCGCCCCGCCCGACTCCTGCGCGATCACGCCCCAGGATCGCGGGGCCCTGGTCGATCTGCGCTACCGCTTCCAGCTCGCCCCCGGCGAGACGCGCAGCTGGCCCCTCCTGCTTGTCGCCGATCCAATGGGCGGCGGACAGGCTGCGGCCACGCGATGGCAGGCGCTCAACGAGCTGAGCTCCGGGCGCGGCAAATCCTCGCCAGGCATGGCGGGCCAGGCAGCCCCCGCCGCCCAGGGCGCGGCCTCCCGGCCCCTGTCGCCCGACTCCCCGCTCCCCAGCCTCGCCTGCGCGACGGGCGACCTTGCCCTGCACTTCTCCCTGGCCCAGGCCAACCTATCCTTGCTGCGGGCCGACTACCCCGACCTGGGCGGCTACTTCCTGGCCGGGCTGCCCGAGTACCCCCAGCTCTTTGGCTGCGACACCGCCTACAGCGTGGCCGGGGCGAGCGCCGGCGGCTTCGCCGCCACCGCCCGCAGCTCCCTCGTCACCCTGGCCGGCTACGCCGCGCGGGCCTGCGGCCGGGTGCCCCACGAGATCACCACCAACGGGAGGGTCTTCCACCCCGGCAACATCCAGGAGACGCCCCAGCTCACCATCGCCGCCTGGGACTACCTGCGCTGGAGCGGCGACCTGGCCCTGGCCGGCGAGCTCTTCCCGACGCTGCGCGAGGGCGTGCGCGACCTGCTGCCGACGGCCTGCGGCCAGGGCCGGCCCTACCCCTATGGCGACGGCATGGTCGAGCGGATGGGCATGGGCTCGCGCAAGCTCGACAGCGCCTGCTACGCGATCGCCGGCCTGCGGGCGCTCGCCCAGATCGCCGCCGCCCTCGGCCACGCCGACGCGCCGGCCTACGCGGCGCGCGCCGAGGCCATCCGCGCCGCCTTCGAGCAGGACTGGTGGGTCGAGGCCGAGGGCCTCTATGGCGACTCGATGCACAGCGACGGCGCGCTCCAGCTCGACGGGCACTGGACGGCGGTGCTGCCGGTGCAGCTCGGCATCGCCGCGCCCGAGCGGGCCCGCCGGTCGCTCGCCCGCATCGACGGCGAGTTCGTCAACGCGTGGGGGCTCGTCCACACCCGCGGGCGCGAGGAGCTGGTCTGGACCCTGCCGACCGGCCTGCTCGCCCTGGCCCGCTTCGCCCACGGGCGCGCCGCCGAGGGCCTGCGCCTCGCCGAGAACATCGCCCTCACCGCCCGCTCCGGCGCGCTCGGCACCTTCAAGGAGCTCATCCCGCAGGGACTCTGCTTTATCCAGCTCTGGAGCGCCGGGCTCTACCTCCAGGCGATCATCGAGGGGCTGCTCGGGGTCAGCCCCGACGCGCCATCCCACCGCCTTGCGCTCGCCCCCTGCGTGCCCGCCGACCTCGCCCCCGTCACCCTGCGCGACCTGCGGGTGGGCGGGCATCTGATCGACATCACCGCCTCGGCGCGCGGGGTCAGCCTGCACCACCGCGCAGGCCCGCAGCCGCTCAGCCTGACCTACGCCGGGGCCACGCAGATCATCGCTGTGGGCGCGCGCTTCGAGCGCGAGTGAGACGCTCATAATCAGCAAAGGATCGCCCCCCATGCGCATCAACGTTAGGGCTGCCGCCCTAAAAACCGACGTT
>NZ_JAIEWN010000014.1:0-2428 GCF_019599295.1 Oscillochloris sp. ZM17-4
GCGTCGGCGCAGGCCGACGCCCGGCGCGCAGCGCCCCGGCGGCGCGGCTTCAGCCGCCCGCCATGGCCACCGTTGCAAGACGTTCCGTCACACCCTCGACCTGCGCGAAAATTGACAGCCGCGCGGCCATCCGCTATACTCAGCCCGCCACGTTAACCATAACTTAATAGTAGTGCAAGCGGCGCAGCTTTGGGGGGGATGCTCCTCGTTTGACGGCCCTGATGCCATGTGCGCTTTTCCTACGCGGGAGGGTGACGGAGCGGTCCGCCACTGCCCGCGTGTTGTTATTCCCGGCCGTTTGCAGATTGTCCATGAGGAGTACCATGAAGCGAGCACTCACCCGCTGGCCCGTCCTGCTGATCCTGGTCCTTGGCGCGCTCCTCTCCGCCTGTGGCGGCGCGCCGGCTAGCCCGCCCGCCGAGTCGCCGGCCACCGAGGCCACCGAGGCCGCCGAGGCCCCCGCCGCCGCGACCGAGGCCCCCGCCGCCGCGACCGAGGCCCCCGCCGCCGCCGCCGAGCCATACATCTTCGGCATGGTGCTGGTCGGCCCGATCAACGACGGCGGATGGAACCAGGCCCAGTACGAGGGCATGAAGTACGTCGAGGAGCGCATCCCCGGCTCCAAGTTCATCTACATCGACAAGGTCAACCCCGCCGACCGGCCCAACGTCAAGGTCGAGCAGGTGATCGATGAGCTGATCGCCCAGGGCGCCAAGTTCGTCGTCACCAACTCCGCCGAGTTCGGCGACGGCACCAACATCGCCGCCGAGGCCAACCCCGACGTCACCTTTATCCACTCCTCGGGCGACTCGGTGCTCGCCGGCACGGCCCCGGCCAATGTCGGCAACATCATGGGCCGCATGGAGTACGGCAAGATGATGTCCGGCTGCGCCGCCGCCCTCCAGAGCGAGACTGGCAAGATCTCCTACCTCGGCCCGCTGATCGACTCCGAGACCCGCCGCCTGGTCAACTCGGCCTACCTCGGCGCGAAGTACTGCTGGACCGAGGTGCTCGGCAAGCCCGCCGACCAGCTCTCCTTTAAGGTGACCTGGATCGGCTTCTGGTTCAACATCCCCGGCGTCACCCTCGACCCGACCCAGGTCGCCAACGACTTCATCAACGGCGGCAGCGATGTGATCCTCTCGGGCATCGACACCACCGAGGCGATCGTCGAGGCCAACAAGGCCACCCAGGCCGGCAAGAAGATCTACGCCATCCCCTACGACTACAAGGCCGCCTGCGAGCAGGCTCCTGAGGTCTGCCTCGGCGTGCCCTACTTCAACTGGGGCCCGTCCTACCTCAAGGTGATCAGCGACGCCAAGGCTGGCACCTTCACGCAGAGCTTCGACTGGATCGCCCCCGACTGGTCGGACATCAACAACCCCGACACGAGCATCGTCGGCTTCGAGAAGGGCGCCGCCCTGAGCGCCGATAACGCCGCCAAGCTGGATGCGTTTATCGCCAAGCTGGCCGACGGCAGCCTGAACCTCTACACCGGCCCGCTCAACTACCAGGACGGCACGGAGTTTGTGGCCGCCGGAGCCACCGCCGACGATAAGACGATCTGGTACACCGAGCAGCTCCTTGAGGGCGTGGACGGCCAGAGCGCGCCGTAAGGGGACAGGGGACAGGGGACAGGGGACAGGCCGCACATCCTGTCCCCTGTAGCCAGTAGCCAGTAGCATGTGTCCTGTCCCCTGTACGCTGTCCCCTGTTCCCTGTCCCCTGTACGCTGTCCCCTGTCCCCTGTACGCTGTCCCCTAACTATGGAAGTAAGCGTCCACAACCTGACCAAGGTCTTCGGCACGCTGCGGGCCAACGACAGCGTCAGCCTGCGCTTCGCCGAGGGGCAGATCCACGGCGTGCTCGGCGAGAACGGGGCCGGCAAGAGCACGATGATGAAGCTGCTCTCCGGCTTCCTGCGCCCCGACGGCGGCGAGATCCTGCTCGACGGCAAGCCCGTCGCCCTGGGCGACCCCGGCGCCGCCCTGCGCGCCGGGGTCGGCATGGTTCACCAGGAGCCGCTCGACGTGCCGGGGTTCAGCGCCCTGGAGAACCTGCTCTGCGCCTCGCCGCGCTGGGCCATGCCCACCCGCACCGAGGCCCGCAACACCCTGACGGTGCTCGCCGGCCGCCTCGGCTTCAGCGTCGCCCCCGACGACCCGATCTCCGCGCTGACCGTCGGCCAGCGCCAGCAGCTGGAGATCATCCGCCTGCTGGCCTGCGGCGCCCGCGCGCTCATCCTCGACGAGCCGACCACCGGGATCACCGCCGCCCAGGCCCGCTCGCTCTTCGCCGCCCTGCGTCGCCTGGCCGGCGAGGGCAACACGGTGCTCTTCGTCTCCCATAAGCTCGACGAGGTCGCCGAGCTCTGCAACACGGTCTGCGTCCTGCGGGCCGGCCATGTGGTCGGCGCGGGCCAGATGGC
>NZ_JAIEWN010000014.1:2528-21176 GCF_019599295.1 Oscillochloris sp. ZM17-4
AGCCCCCAGCCCCCAGCCAGCCTGGAGCCTCAACGCGATCACCGCCCGCGAGAGCAACCTGCTGATCGAGGGTCTGAGCCTGGACATCCCCGCCGGCGCGGTGGTGGGCCTGGCCGGCCTGGAGGGCAGCGGCCAGCAGATCCTGCTCAGGATGCTCTGCGGCCAGCTGCGCCCCAGCGCCGGGCGGATCGCCCTGGCCGGGGCCGACCTCACCGGCGCCGGGGCGGCCGCCTTCCGCCGGGGCGGCGTCGAGTACCTCCCCGCCGACCGGCTGATCGAGGGGGTGGTCGGCCCGCTGACTCTGGCCGAGCACTTCGCCCTGCTCCAGCCCGGCGGGGCGATCATCGACCGCCGCGCCGCCGAGGAGTCCGCGCGCCAGGCGATCGCCGACTACGGCATCAAGGCGATGCCGGCCAGCCCGATCATGGCCCTCTCGGGCGGCAACCAGCAGCGGGCCATGCTGGCCATGGTGCCCGATCATGTGCGGGGCCTGGTCTGCGAGCAGCCCACCCGCGGCCTGGACGTGGCCTCGGCGCGGGCGATCTGGGGCCGGCTGCTGGCCCGCCGCGACGCCGGCTGCGCCGTGGTCTTCGCCACGGCCGACCTCGATGAGATCCTGGGCTACAGCGACTACGTGCTGGTCTTCTTCGCCGGGCGGGTGTCTCAGCTCATCCCGCGGGCCGAGCTGAGCGCGCCCCGACTGGCCGAGCTGATCGGCGGGGTGGGCTTCGCCGCCGCCGCCGGGCAGCGGGAGGTGGAGGCCCCATGACCGCCAGCGACCAGACCGCCCCGGCCCCGCAGGCGCCGCGGGCCGCCCGCCGCTCGCCGCTGATCTTCGGGGCGCTGGGCCTTGTCGGCGCGCTGCTCTTCACCAGCGCCGTGCTGCTCAGCAGCGGCGTGCCGCCGCTGGAGGCCTACCGGCTGATCTTCCTGGGCGCCTTCTCCACGCCCACGCGCATCAGCGACATGATCATGCTGGCCGCGCCGCTGCTGCTCTGCTCGGCCGGGCTCACCCTGACCTTCGCCGCCGGCCTGTATAACCTGGGCGTCGAGGGCCAGATGATCCTGGGCGCGGTCGGGGCCATGATCCCGCTGCGGCTCTTCCCCGACCTGCCGCCGCCGCTGCTCTGGGCGCTGGCCTTCGCGGGCGGGGCGGCCGGCGGCGCGGCGTGGGCCACCCTGGCGGCCTGGCTGCGGGTGGGACTGCGGGTCAACGAGATCTTCGCCGGCCTCGGGCTGAACTTCCTCGCCAGCGGGATCGCGCTCTACCTGGTGCTCGGGCCGTGGCGGCGGGTCGGCCAGGCCTCGTCATCGGGCACCGAGCCGCTGCCCAAGGATCTCTGGCTGCCCACGCTAGACCGGCTGCGGCTGGCCCCGGCGGCGCCGATCGTCGCCCTGGTGGCGCTGGCGATCATCTGGGCGGCGGTGACGCGCACCCGCTGGGGGCTGGAGCTGCGCGCGGTGGGGCTGAACCCGCAGGCGGCCGGGCGCATGGGCGTGCCGGCTGCCCGGCGGCTGGCCGAGTCGCTGGCGGCCTGCGGGGCGCTGGCCGGCCTGGCCGGGGCCATCCAGATCATCGGCGTGTTCCACCAGCTCATCCCGAGCATCTCCAGCGGGATCGGCCTGCTGGCGCTGCTGGTGGTGCTGCTGGTGCGGGCCAGCCCGGCCTGGGTGCTGCCGATCGCCGCCGCCTTCGCGGTCTTCACGGTGGGCAGCGTGCAGCTGCCGCTGGCCCTCGGCACCGACAGCAGCATCGCCGGGGTGCTCCAGGGCGCCCTGGTGCTCTTCGCGCTGCTGGCGCGCGGGCTCAGCGCCAGGAAGTGAGCGCCGGGAAACCCGGCACTCATGGAGGGGCTCCGCCCCATGCGCATCAACGTAAGCCCTGGCCCCCCCGGAATTTCTTGTTGTTTTGGCCAAAATGGCCAGCTTCGCTGGCCATTTTGGCCAAAACAACACCGGTTTTTAGGGCGGCAGCCCTAAAGTTGCTGTGCATGGGGGCTGGCCCCCTGGGCGGGGCGCGGGGCGCAGCGCCCGCAAACGGAGACTACCGTAAGCTGGAGGGCTCATGGAGCAGATCCTGATCGACCTCGCCGCCGTGCTGGCCGCCGCCTCGCCCCTGATCTTCGCCACCATGGGCGAGACGATCAGCGAGCGCGCCGGCGTCGTCAACCTCTCGCTCGACGGCAGCATGCTCCTGGCGGCCATGGTTGGCTTCGCCGTGGCCAAGCTGAGCGGCAGCCTCGCGCTCGGCTTCGCCGCCGCCGCCCTGGCCAGCGCCCTGGTCGCCCTCGTGCTCGGCGTGCTCAGCCTCAGCCTCGGCCAGTCGCAGACGGCGGTCGGCTTCGTGCTGGCCCTGCTCTGCACCGACCTCTCGTCGTTCCTGGGCGCGCCCTACGTGCGCGTGCCCGGCCCGGCGGTGCCCCACGCCCCCGTGCCCGGCCTCGCCGACCTGCCGCTGCTCGGCCCGCTGCTCTTCAATCACGACCTGCTGATCTACGCGAGCTTCCTGCTGCTGCCGGCCGTCTGGTGGTTCCTCTACCGCACCCGCGCCGGCCTGGTGCTGCGCGCCCTCGGCGAGCGCCCGCAGACCGCCTACGCCCGCGGGGTGCCGGTGGTGCAGCTGCGCTACCTCTACCTGGTGCTCGGCGGGGCGCTGGTCGGCATCGCCGGGGCGGCCTACTCGCTCGACCTGAAGCAGGGCTGGAGCTACCGACACACCTTCGGCACCGGCTGGATCGCCCTGGCGATCGTGATCTTCGGCGGCTGGCAGCCCTGGCGCGTCGCCATCGGCTGCTACCTCTTCGCCGCGCTCCAGGCGATCGCCTCGCGCTCGCAGGGCGTGCTGCCCAGCGTGCCCACCCAGGTCTTCCAGGTGGCCCCCTTCGTCCTGATGATCGTCGTGCTGGCCCTGGTCAACCTGCTCTCCAGCCCCGGCGCCGCCCGCCGCCTGGCCGCCCTGCCGCCGACCCTGCGCCGGCCCGCCGAGCGCGTCGTGGCCTGGCTCGCCACCCCCGCCCCCGCCGCGCTCGGCCAGCCCTTCCAGCGGCCGTGAAATAATGTTGAATGTTGAATGTTGAATGCTCGGACATTCAGCATTCAACATTCAACATTCGCATAATCGATCGCCGTCTCCGTCTCCACCTGCCAGACCGTCGAGTGCATGTACGGCTTGAAGCCCAGGTCGATGTTGATCGCCAGCATGGGCGCGTTTGAGCTGGCGTTGCCGGTGCGCACGAGGCGCGCCTCGGGCCGATCGGCCAGCACCTTCTCCAGCATGGCCGCCTTCATCCAGCGGCCCAGCCGGTGGCCGCGGAACTCCGGGCGCACCGCCGTGGCCCCCTGGTTCAGGATGGTCGGCCGGCCGGGGTTGCCGAAGATCTCGCTGAAGCCAGCCATGCGCCCGGTCGCCAGCTCGCGGGCGATGATCGTCCAGACGAAGCTGCCCCGCGCGCGGTTGCTCGCCATGAACTCGCGCACCTTCTCAGGGGTCACCTTCTGGTCCTCTATATCGAGCTCGCCGCGCGGGGCCGTGTTCATCACCTCGCACAGGTCGGCGAAGGCGACGAGATCCTCCTCGGGGTAGATGTCGTCCCAGAGGATCAGCTCGAAGCCGGCGGCCGCCGTCGCGGCGTCGGCCTGCCAGCGCGCCAGCAGGTCGCGATTCACCTCGGCGAGGACAAGCTGGCTCTCGCGATCCTCCAGCCCCGGGCGCGCGCCGATCCGCTCGACGAAGGCCCGGCCGGCCGGGACGCTATCGTGGCTGGCGGTGAGTAGCAGCCGCCGGCCGTGGCGCTGGGCGATGTCAGCGGCCCAGGCCAGCAGCCGCCGGCCCACGCCGCGCCGGCGGTGCTCCGGCAGCACCTCGATGTCGAACTGGGCCAGGTGGGCGTTCTCGCCCGAGGTGTCGAAGCCGATGTTGGCCGCCGCGATGACCGGCCCGCCCGGCGACTCGCGGGCCAGCAGGGCCGATATGGTGACGAAGCTCGGCACACTCCGCATGCGGGCGGCGAACATCGCGTAGGGCGTCGGCGGGTCGTCGGGCATGCGCTCGGCGCGGATGGCCTCGCTCAGCGCCCAGTAGGCCGCGCCATCCTCGTCATTCATCTCGCGCAGGTCGTTGACCTCGGTTAGCAGAAGCTCCCGCTCAATCATAGAACCTCCCCGTTGAAGCGGTATATGCATCTGAGAATAGGGCGACAGAGGGAGGCTGTCAATCGGGCACAATGTTGAATGTTGAATGTCACGCCATTCAACATTCAACATTCAACATTCCCCTTCGCGATCGCCACACACCCGCAGGCCACGCCGGTGGCGACGAGGGCCGAGAGGAAGGCCGGGGTGTAGCTGCCGAGGCCGTCGAAGATCAGGCCGCCGGCCCAGCTGCCGATGGCCGCGCCGAGGCCGAATGCCGCGCCCAGGGTGCCCACGATCGCACCGAGCTGCGGGCCGGCGAAGCGGTCGCTGGCGATGGCGGTGAGCAGGCCGCTGCGGCTGCCCTCGCCCACGCCCCAGAGGACGGCGTAGGCGTAGAGGTAGGCCAGGGGCGCGTCGCCCGGCAGGGCCAGCAGCATGATCAGGGCCAGCGCCTGCGCCGCCGCCCCCAGGTAGAAGGAGCGCTCGCGCCCGATCCGGTCGCTCAGCAGGCCGAAGCCGATGTAGCTGCCCGCCGTGACCAGGCCCGAGCCGCCGAAGACGGCCGCCGCCGTCGCCCGCGTCACCCCCCGGTCCACGAAGTGCGCCACCTGGTGAACCGTCACCATGCGCAGCGTGTAGAGGCTGCACAGGCCGGCGAGCATCAGCAGCCAGAAGGCCGGGGTGCGCAAGGCCTCGGCGAAGCTCCATCGCCGCTCGGGCGCCTGGCGGGCGTGCGCCTCGGAGCCGGCGGCGGCCGCGCCCAGCGGGCGCAGCCCCAGCTCGACGGGGGTGTCGCGCAGCAGCAGCAGGCTGAGCGGCAGGGCGCCGCCGAGGGCCAGGGCCGAGAGCAGCAGGTAGGCCGGGCGCCAGCCGGATGCCGCGATCACCCGCTCGATCAGCGGGGCCAGCAGCAGGATGCCGATGCCCGTGCCCGCGTAGGCCAAGCCGATCGCCAGCCCGCGCGGGCCGCGCCGGTCGAACCAGCGGCTCACCGTGGTGCCGTGGATGGTCAGCCCGAGGATCGCCGTGCCCAGGCCCGTCACCAGCCCGAAGGCCAGGTAGAAGCCGAGCAGGCTGGTGATGCGGCTGGTGAGGGCCAGGCCGACGCCCAGCACCAGCAGGCCGATCGCGAAGACCCAGCGCACCCCGAAGCGGTCGAGCAGCCAGCCGACCAGGGCGCTGGTGAAGGCCTGCACCAGCACCGACAGGCTGAACACCCCCGCCGTGTCGGCGCGGGCCCAGCCGAACTCGCCGCCCCTGGTCAGCGCCTCGAAGAAGATCCCAAAGCTCAGGCGCACCCCGAAGTTCACGCAGAGCACCAGGAAGCAGACCAGCACCACCACCCAGCCGTAGAAGACGCCCCGCCGCTCCAGAGACGCCGCGAAGCGGCGCATCACGCCGCCCACGAGATCCCCGAGTCCGCGTCGAGGCCGAGGCCGGTGGTGAGCCGGCGGGGTGCCCCCGCCCGCAGCGCCCCGCCCTCGTCGACGCGCAGGTCGGCCACCCACAGGTCGAAGCCGCCCTCGCCGGGGGCGATCGCCAGGAAGGCGAGCTGGCTGCCGTCAGGGGAGAAGGCCGGCGCGCGGGCCGCCCCCATGTCGCTCAGGCGCAGCGGCGCCCCGCCGCCGGCGAGCGGCAGGGCGAAGATTTCGGTGCGCGCGCCGTCCCCGGCGGCGAAGGCCAGCCAGCGCCCGTCCGGCGAGATCGCCGGGTCGTAGCTCGGCGTCGGCGCGCCCGCGAGCGGCGTGGCCCGGTCGCCCGCCAGATCTAGCCGGTAGAGCTCCTGCTGGCCCTGCGCCCCGCCGCCGGATCGCACGAAGATCAGCGCGTCGCCGGCGGGCGTGTACACGCTGCGCCCGCACTGCGCGCTGTCGGACGCGTAGAGGCTCGCCTGCGCCCCGTCGCCCACGGGCAGCTCGTAGAGTCCCAGGTTATACTCGGCGGGCGGGTCGCCCCCCGGCGGGGACGGCTGCGCCGCCACCGCCAGCCGCGCCCCGTCGGGCGCCCAGGCCGGGTAGAAGGCCCAGGTGCTCTCGTAGACCCGCTCGATGCTGTTGATCGGCTGGCGCGAGCCGTTGAAGGTCAGCTGAGAAAGCGGCGCGCCCGAGGCGTCGGCCAGCAGCACATCGCTATAGTCGTTGCCCCGCGTCACATAGGCGATCCGCCCGCCGTCGGGCGACCAGGCCGGCTGGAAGGCGGCGCCGTCCCCGAGCAGCGCCGTCGCCTCACGGCCGCGCCACTGCCAGATCACGCCGCCGCGCACGAAGAGCAGCCGCCCGGCCAGCTCCTCGGCGCGAAACGCCGACCGCCCCGGCGCCGCGCCCGCCGTGGGCGCAAGGGATGGCGCGGGGGCGGAGCCCGCCGCCGGAGCGCCCCCGCCGCAGCCCGCCAGGACGATCAGCAGCGCACAGAGCGGCCCAAGGTGCAGCAGACGCCGACAAGCTACCCGACATTCAGTGCTCAGCATTCCACATTGCCCCCTACGGCACCGCCGTCAGCGGCAGCGGCACGCCCTCGGGCTCTGCCACACGGCCGCCCCGGATGAAGAACTTCGCCACCGGCTGCCCCGGCCCCTCGGGCCGCGCCGGGTCCTTCAGGTAGACGATGTAGCGCCCGTCCTGCGGCTCCGCCCACTGGCTCACCCAGCCCGCGTCGGGGGACAGCAGCGACACCCGCGTGTCGAGCGCGCCATCGGCGGACAGGGGGGCCACACCGGAGAGCAGGTGGATCGGCCGGTCGTCGCTCGTCGCCGCGCCCCACACGTCCACCAGCAGGCCGGGGGCGCCGGCGGCGGCGGCGCGCAGGACAAGCTCATCGCCAGAGATCGAGACGTCGGCGCTGGCGACGGCCCCGGGGTGAGGGTCAACCGCCACATCGCCGGGCGTCCCGGCCAGCACCCGCAGTCGCAGCAGCGCGGTTTTGTCATCCTCGCCCGCCACCGAGGCGGCCCCATCTGGGCGTAGCGGCACACGGAGCGTGCTCAGTCCAGCCGGAACCGCTATCGACACGCCCCCGACCAGCAGCGCGCCGGGGCGCAGCCGCGCACAGTCGATCTCGACCGTCAGCGCATCGGCGGCCCGGCCCAGATCCAGCTCGCGGCCGCCCGCCAGCAGCCGGCCGCCCCGCAGGGCCAGCTCCAGGCTCGCCGGAAAGCGTGGGTGGAACTGCCCCGGCACCGGCTCGGCCAGGCTCAGGCTGGCCAGGGTGCCCGCGGATCGCTGGTAGAGCGCGAGGCCGATATCCTCCCAGAGCCGCGCGCTCGGGCTGTAGCCATAGTCGCTCGGATCCTCCGCGTCGGAGAGCAGCGCGTAGTCGGCGACCTGGCCCACGGCCGCGGTCGCCAGGGGCGCGTAGTAGCGCAGCCGGCCCGGCCCGTAGAGCTGTCGGCCCTCGTCCTGCCAGCGGCGGATCAGCCCGAGCACCGCCACGCCGGGCATGCGCTCATCATTCGAGATCGTCACCGAGCCCGGCGGCAGCGCGAGCCGCGGGTCGGGGCGCAGCGTGTAGACCAGGCTATCGCCCACCTGGGCGCGCAGGCTCAGCTCGGGGGATGCCGCCATAGCATCGCGCAGCTTCCCGAGCTCGTCGGGCGCATACGCATCGCCGTGGACAATGATCGTATCGACGCCGACAAACTGGAGCACGCGCAGCCCGGCGGGGCTCGGCAGGCGATCTAGGTAGCGCATCAGGTCGATCGCCCCGAATGGGATCAGCGCCCCGTAGGCCACCGGTAGCCGCTTCCAGTGATAGATGCTGAGGAAGTGACGCCAGGTGATCCGCGCAAGGTTATCGCCGCGCGGGATCGGGCCTGTGGGCAGCTCGATCACCGTGCGGATATCGGCCTGCGCGGCCGCGCCTAGCCAGGGGTAGATCGGCGGCACGTTGGCCAGCACCGAGCGCGAGAGCGGCAGCGGGAGGGCGATCTGCTCGATGAGGACGGCGGACAGCAGGGCCGCGCCCAGGCCATGACGCCAGCGGCCGCGGAGATGGGCCAGCAGGCGCGCGATCGGCAGCGCGGCGAGCAGCGCCAGGGCTACCGTCACCAGCCACCCCCAGCGCGCGGGGACGCGCATCGAGCCGAAGCCGGGCAGCAGCTGGTAGAGCGTCAGGTAGGGCAGCGGGACGGGCAGCGGGTCGCTGAAGCGGATCAGGCGCAGGTGAGAGCCCAGGGAGAGCACGAAGCTCGCCAGCGCCACCATCGCCCAGAAGACATGATCGCGTATGGCGGCTCCTATCGTCTCGGCACCCCCACGGCGCGGCCACAGCCCCAGGGAGATCAGCCCAAGCAGAGCGATCAGCAGGCCGGGGAAGAGCACCATCTCGCCGCTGTCGATCACGGCCCCGCCGAGCCGCCCGTAGAGCAGGTTCCCCGAGGTGACCGACACATAGGCGCGGAGCGGCGCGCTCCAGTTATCGATCTCAAGCGGAGAGCGGATGATGCCCAGGGTCCGATAGATCCCGATATAGGGCAGGAGGAAGGGCACCGCGATCAGGGCGGACACCAGGCCGGCCAGCATGAGGCGCGGGATGACCGCCCAGGGCAGCGGTTCGGCGCGACGCAGGCGGCCCCAGAGGGCGGCGGCGGCCCAGAGGCCGACGTAGCCGACGATCAGGATGGCCACGAAAAACCCGTAGTAGAACGCGTTGGCCACCTGGAGCCCGGTGAAGACCCCGCACAGCAGGGCGTCGCGCCAGCGGCCGCCGCCCCGCTCGGTCGGCAGCAAGAGCCGGCGCAGAAACAGCATCGCAAAGAGCATCCAGCCTGTCTGGAGCATGTTGAGCTGGACACTATGGGCGATCCGGTAGGCGCTGAACGTCATCGCCGCGCCGACGATCAGGGCGGCCCAGGTCTGGGGCGAAGGCGCGGGGCGGCGCGCGTCCGCGTCCGCCCCCTGAGCCCCCCCTCCCGCGATCAGGTCGCGGGAGAGCAAGAAGCCGCCCCAGCCGGTGAGGGCGAAGCTGAGCAGCAGCAGGACATTATGGGCAAGCAGCGGGTTCCCGGTGGCCCAGATCAGCGGCGCGCCGATGATCGACTGGATCAAGAGATGGTCGTGGTAGGCGGCGGTGTCGGGGTAGGGGTAGAAGATCGGCGCCTGCCAGAGGTGGGCGGGGTCGCTGAGGAGGGCGTGGGCGTTCCAGGCCAGGATCCAGGTCTGCTGAAGCGTATCGCTGGAGCTCGGCAGGTCAGCGCCGAGCCGTGCCGCGAGCGGCCAGGTCATGAGCACGCTGAGGGCCAGGTAGACGAGCGGGATCGCGAGGGGCCAGTATCGCTTCTGCATGTCCAGAGGGGAGCTACGGCAGATCCAGGCCCGCCTATAGCGCTACGATCAGCCCTATCGACGCGAGAGCCAGCGGAAGAGCCGTGGGAAGGCGCGCCTGGGCCGCTCGGCGGACGAGGACGGCTGCTGGGCCAGATCCTCGGGCAGGTCGGGCGGGAGCAGGGCGCGCAGGGCGCGCGGTGCCACCGTGAAGGTCATCGGCGTCTGGCCGATCGCGTCGCCATCCACCTGGACCGGCAGGCGCGGGCGCGCGGTGACATGCACCGAGCGGGCGCGGTAGTACTCGATCTCGGGGTCGTGGCTGTAGCGCCGGCGCAGGATGGCGATCAGGTGGCGCAGGGCGCTGAGCCCGTTATCGCCGCGGATCACGCAGACATCCAGCAGGCCGTCGTCGATGCTGGCCCGGTGGGTGATCTTCACCAGGCCGCCGTAGAGCTGGCTGTTGCCCACCACCACCATCAGCACCCGGCCGCTGATCGTGCGGCCGTCGATCTGGATGCGGGTGCGCGAGCCGCGCACCCGCATGGCCTGCTCGATCCCGCGCAGCACATAGGCGAGCGCGCCAAAGCGGCGCTTCTCATCGGCCCCCACCCCCGCCGTGATCGCCGCGTCGAAGCCGATGCCGGCCATCAGCAGGAAGTAGCGGTCGCCGGCGCGGCCCAGGTCGATCGGCCGCACCTGCCAGCTGAGCATGGCCGCCGCCGCCGCCCGCGGCTGTAGCGGCAGGCGTAGCTCGCGGGCCCACACGTTCATCGTGCCCAGGGGCAGGGTGGCCAGAGCGGTGCGCGAGCCGGCCAGGCCGTTGATCACATCGTTGATCGTCCCGTCGCCGCCGGCGGCCACCACCAGGTCGTATCCCGCGTCGGCGGCCTCGCGGGCCAGTCGCCGCCCATCGCTCGGCCCGGCTGTGGGGGTTAGCTCGACCTGCCAGCCACGCTCGCGCCACACCGCGGCCGCGGCGCTCAGCTCGCCCTCATTGGCCTCGGCGTTGCCAGCCGCAGGGTTAAATATCAGCCTCGTACGCATCGCCACCACATAAATCAGCCTCCAAGCCGCGAGCAGTATACACCATGTTGGGCCAGGCAACAGGCGCGCGGATTGGGCGAACAGGGCATGTGCAACGTCCTGCGCGCCCCCCCGACTGGCAACTGAAATGCTTGGTGTGAGATCATTTCCACCGCATTGGGACGCCATGGGCAGAACCGCGATTCGCCCGATCTGGCTGCACGGCGTTAGCGTCGACCGCGTCCTCATGCAAAACCATGTACGAGATCTCACACCAAGCGTTGACGTCGCGCCGGCAGGGCGCGCTGCGCCGGGCGTCGGCGCAGGCCGCGCCCGCCGGCGAGACATCCTCATCCAGTTCCTGGTCGAGGCGGTGGCGCTCAGCCTGCTCGGCGGCATCGGCGGCGTGCTGCTCACCGGGGTGCTGATCAACGGCGGCGCGATCGCCGCGCAGACGGTGCTCCAGCAGCCGGATCTGGCCCGCTTCATCACCCTCGACCGCTCGGCGGTGGTGCTGGCGCTGCTCTTCTCCTCGGCTGTCGGCCTGATCGCCGGCAGCTACCCGGCGTTCCGGGCTAGCCGGCTGACCCCGATCAACGCCCTGCGCAGCGAGTAGCGCACCGGCCGGGGGCAGAGCTGTTGCAACGCACCTGGGGCGATGGGCGGCAGGGCTAACAATGAGGGGGCGAGTCTGCTACAATAGAGCTGCCAGCGTTATGTGTTTTCTGATCGGCGCGCTTGCGCTACAGAGGTGCCATGCCTGAGCCGACCCACGTCCGCCCCACAGATGCCCGCGGCGTCAGCCGCATGGCGATCGACGCCACCATTGGGATCACTGACCTGGTCGAGGCCATGCATAGCACGATCCTGCGCCTCCCCAGGATCTTCGGCGCGCCTGTCACCAGCCCCACGGGCGGCATCACCGGCCTGGTCTACAACAGCGTCCGCACGATCACCGCGCTGGTCGGTGGCGGGATCGACCTGGCCCTCGCCCCGCTCGCGTCGCTGCTCCGCGAGCGCAGCTCGTCGCCCGAGCGCGACGCCGTGATCGCCGCGCTCAACGGAGTCCTGGGCGACTATCTGGAGGACAGCGGCAACCCGCTGGCGATCCGCATGTGCCTGCGCATTGACGGGCGGGCCGTCGAGCTAACGCGGCCGGCGCTCGCCGAGGCCATCCCGCAGCCCAGCGACAAGATCCTGCTGCTGGCGCACGGGCTGTGCCTGACCGATCAGCACTGGGAGCACGAGGGGCATGATCACGGCGCGCTCCTGGCCGAGGAGCTGGGCTACACCCCGGTCTACCTGCACTACAACAGCGGCCGGCATATCTCAACCAACGGCCGGGAGCTCGCCGATATGCTCGCGGCGCTCAGCGAGGCGTGGCCGGTGCCGGTTGAGGGGCTCGCGATCATTGCCCACAGCATGGGCGGGCTGGTGGCGCGCAGCGCCTGCCACTACGGCGCCCGCGCCGGGCACGCCTGGCCGGGGCAGCTGCGCACGCTGATCTTCCTGGGCACCCCGCACCACGGCTCCCCGCTGGAGCGCGCCGGCAACTGGCTCGACGCCCTGCTGCTGGCCAGCCCCTACACCGCCGCCTTCGCGCGCCTGGGCCAGATCCGCAGCGCCGGCATCACCGACCTGCGCTACGGCAGCCTGCTCGATGAGGACTGGGCGGGCCGGGACCGCTTCACCCACGCCGGCGACCCGCGCCAAACCGTGCCGCTGCCCGAGGGCGTGGCCTGCTACACTGTCGCCGCCACCACTGGCAGCATCGAGGGCGACCTCGACCCACTCGGCAGCGACGGGCTTGTGCCGCTGGACAGCGCCCTCGGCGCGCACCAAGACCCCGACGTCGAGCTACCGCTGCGCGAGCGCTGGGTCGGCTACGATATGAACCATATGCAGCTGCTGCACCGGCGCGATGTGTACGCCCAGCTGCGGCAGTGGCTCGCCGGCTGAGTCGCTCGGCACCACCGCGTCTGGCAGCTACGAGACGGGGAAGAAGGCCTCCCACCAGCGCTGCACATTGGGCGCGGGGGCCGGCGCGGAGGCCGGCGCGGGGGCCGGCGCGGGGGCCGGCGCGGGGGCCGGCGCAGCGATCTGCGGGAATACAACAATATCGCCGTCGCGGGCGTAGCCGAGCTGCTCACGGGCGATCCGCTCGACATTCACATCAGACTCCGCGTAGGCGACGGCGTCCTCGAGCCGCCTATTCTCGGCCCGGATCTGATCAACCTCGGCCTGGAGGGCGACGCGCTGCGCCTCCAGGCGGGCGCTCTGCATAACCTGGCCGACGAAGTTTGCGATCAGCAGGCCGATCAGGGCTAGCATCACCGCGCCGAGGGCGAGGGAGAGCAGGCCGCGCCCGCCGGAGCGCGCGAGCGCCGCAAGGCGTGAGGAGATCGCTCCGGCGGGCGCGGATGCCCGACGGGCGGGAATCCGTAGCACGTTGCGGGTCGCGTGATGGCGGTTATGCTTCATATTGTGAGGGGATACATAGAGGAGGCAGCGGGCACATCCGCAACTGCCTCCTCCTTTGACTATTCGACACCTCTGCAGTTGATCAGGGAGAGCGGGACGCTCGCCGCGGCCATCTCACTCCCCGCGAGGTGGGCGCGGCCAACTAGCCCATGCTCGGGGACCTATCATCGCCGGAGCGCGGGGCCTCCAGCAGCAGCGGCTCATCAATGGTCGTCGTCATCGAGCTCTGGCCGCGGAACAGGCCGCCCGGCTCGATGTGCAGTGCAGCGGCCGTGATATCGCCCCAGACCTTCCCGGTCGGCGATATCTCCAGCTGCTCGAGGGCTGTGATCTCACCCTTGACCGCCCCGGAGACGTGAACGTTCTGCGCTTTCACCGTCGCAATCACCCGGCCCGTCTCGCCGACGATCAGGTTGCCGAGCACCTCGACGTCGCCCTCTACCGAGCCGTCGATGCGAATATTGCCATCAGAGGTCAGCGACCCCTGAAAGCGCGTATTTGCGCCGATGATCGTCTCTGCTTTTCCATTCATTGTGGGGGGGGCTGCCTGGGGCTTCTTGTTGGTGCCAAACATGCTTGCGCTTCCTCCTCGGCATCCTCGCACATACCGATACAAACGGTGTCTTGTGTCATCCTCGCCTACGTGGGCGTCCGTTTTTTGCGGTGTGCGGTCAGCCAATTATAAGGCCAGCCCAGCTTTAGCCTGGCCCTGGACGCGCTGCCCGGCGCCCACTGGAGCGCGCTGGCCCCGGGGTCGCCGCTGCGCCGCTGGCGGCTGGTCGCGCTCGGCCGGGGGCCGGGGCTGGCCTACCGCCCGCTCCAGATCGACGAGCAGATCCTGCACCTGCTGATGGGCTGCGATCAGCCTGCCGCCGAGCTGGCCCCGCTGCTGAGCGACCTGCGCGCCGATGATGCCCTGCCGCCCTCGCAGCAGCGCGTCGCACAGCAGCTCGCTGCAGCCTGGGCCGGGTGCGCTGGCCCGCCGCCCCTGGCCCTGCTCGGCGGCGGCGACCGCGCGGCCCGGCGGGCGGCCCTGGCCGCCGCCGCCGCCCTGCTCGGCCAGCCGGCCCAGGCCCTGGACGCCGCCCTGCTGCCGAGCGAGCCGGAGGCCCTGGCGGAGCTGGCGCTGCGCTGCTCGCGGGAGGCCCGCCTGGGCCGCGGCGCCCTGCTGATCGAGGCCGACGATCTGGCCGGCGAGGACCACGAGCGGGCGGCGGCCCTGCGCTCCCTGGCGCAGGCGGTCGAGGGCCTGGTGGCGCTGAGCGGCGCGACGCCGGATCTGACCCGCACCGCGATCCACATGGAGGTCGGCCGCCCCAGCCCCGCCGAGCAGCGCGGCCTCTGGCTGAGCGCGCTCGGCCCCGGGGCCAGCCCGGAGACGGCCGGGCGGCTGGCCGCCAGCTTCAGCCTGGGCGGACGCGAGGTGCGCGCCGCCTGCGCCGCCGCGCCCGACGGCGACCCGACGGCGCTCTGGGCTGCGTCGCAGGCCCAGTCTCGGCCCCGGCTCGACGGCCTGGCCCGGCGCATCGACGCGCGGGCCGGCTGGGATAGCCTCGCCTTCCCCGCGCCCGTCGCACGCAGCCTGCGCGCGATCATCGCCGCCGCCCGCCAGCGGGCCACCGTCCACGAGGGATGGGGCTTCGCCGCGCGCGGCGAGCGCGGGCTGGGCATCAGCGCGCTCTTCGCCGGGGCCAGCGGCACCGGCAAGACCAGCGCGGCCGAGCTGGTCGCCGGCGAGCTCGGGCTGGACCTCTACCAGGTCGACCTGAGCGCGGTGGTGAGCAAGTACATCGGCGAGACCGAGAAGCAGCTGCGGCGGATCTTCGACGCGGCCGAGGCCGGCGGGGCGGTGCTGCTCTTCGACGAGGCCGACGCGCTGTTCGGCCGGCGCAGCGAGGTCAAGGACAGCCGCGACCGCTACGCCAACCTGGAGGTGAGCTACCTGCTCCAGCGGGTGGAGCAGTACCGCGGCCTGGCCATCCTGACCAGCAACGCCCGCCAGGCCCTCGACGGCGCCTTCCTGCGCCGGCTGCGCTTTGTGGTGCCCTTCGCCTTCCCCGACGCGGCCCAGCGCGAGCTGATCTGGCGGCGGGCCTTCCCGCCGGGCGCGCCGCTCGCCGCCCTGGACTACGCCCGGCTGGCCCGGCTGAGCCTGGCCGGCGGCAACATCAGCAGCATCGCCCTGGGCGCGGCCTATCTGGCCGCCGAGGCCGGGGCGCCGATCGACATGGGCCACCTGGCCGAGGCCGCCCGCGCCGAGCTGGCCAAGCTAGAGCGGCCGGAGAGCGAGGCCGACTCGCTCGATAGGGCAGAGTCAAGCAATCTTTTGGAAGCGCGCAAGATCAGCGATCGCTTCTGAATACGCCGCGTTCAACCTGCAATCTGCGATCGCACCAGGGCCGTTGTATCACGAAAGGGGCAGCACTATGTCAGAGCACGAGCGCGCCAGAAAGCGGCGTGACCGAAAGCGGCGACGCACAGCAGCGCAGCCGACCACCAAGATTATGTTTGAGGAAGATGAGGGCAGTCAGATCATCAGCAGCCGTGGGAGAGCCCTAGCCACATATGCGCACACCATCGATCACGCCATGGACTCAATCGTGGAGCCTGATGATAAGAAGAAAGATGATCGCTGGGGCAATCCCCGCGCTATGGAGCTGAATGTGATTGCGGGCGGGGCCTCGTGGGCGGCCGGCGAACTGGCTGCAGCCGCCGGGATGTTCATACTTGAGGGCGCCGCGATGCTGGCGGGCGTCCTGGCAACCTACGCCACAATGGCAAATGACATGACCACTGCAGACAGGCAGACCGATCTTAGCTCTGAGGCAGCTGGTGTGCGGATCGGTCTAGCCGCGCTGAGCCAGCTGTCGATCGAAAAAGAGATCCCTCCACTCAGCCTCGCGCAGCTCGGCACCTACATCCAATCGCGCGATAGCCTCGCTCGCGAGTGGAACCGCCAGGTACGCTATGCCGGCGCATCAGGGCCGGACCTCGTCACAACGGCGATGCGACGCGGGCTCGATCAAGTCGTCCGTATCACCTTCCAGGCGCTCTCAAAGGCTCATAACCATCGCCAAGCCGAGTTAGGCGAGCAGCTATCCGCCGAGGAGCAGTGCAAGCTACGGCGGGTGATCTACAAAGGGATCACCCAAGAAGCTGCAAAACAGGCGCGCTGAGCTGAACCTTCAGCGCCGCCATAGGCTTAGATAGCTGGTGTAGCCGGCTGAGCAGAGGAGACGAGGCCCCATGATCAACCGCATCCACAGCACCATCGACGGCCTGCTCCGCGCCGAGGACGGCTTTCCCGCCGACAGCCTCGCCATCGCCTTCTGCCCGCCCACGGCGGCCTGGCTAGAGCGCTCTGGGCCGCGGGCGATCAACTTCTACCTGCTCGGCCTGCGCGAGAACAGCGAGCTGCGCCGCGCCGATATGCCCACCCTGCGTGGCCCTGGCCAGGCCTCGCGTCGGGTGCCGCCGCGGATGTTCGACCTGCGCTATCTGGTGAGCGCCTACGACAAGGAGGAGCCGGCCAACGAGTATGCCCTGCTCTGGGCGACGCTGATCGCCCTGCTGCGCCACGACCCGCTGCCCGCCGAGCGGCTGCCCGCGCCGCTCCAGGCGCTCGGGCTGCCGATCGCCGCCCGCATCGTCGCCGACGAGCCGGTCGGCGAGCTCTGGTCGCTGCTCGGCCAGCTGCCGCGCCCGGCGATCAGCTATAGCGTCACTGTCCCTGCCGAGATCACGCGGCCCCAGCGCTGGGGCCTGGTCGCCGAGCCGACCGTGCGAGTCGCGCCGCTGGGGGAGGAAGACCCCGCGCTCCGCTCGGGGTGACAAGGTGTTTCATGTCATTCCGAACGAAGCGCAGCGCAGTGAGGAATCTCATCGTGGATACAAGGAGGAGCTAGACCATGCCAACCTACTACGCGCCGGGAGCCTACATCGAGGAGACCAGCGGCCCGCGCCCGATCGAGGGCGTGAGCACGGCGGTGGCGGCCTTCATCGGCTTCGCGCCCGCCGGGCCGACCAACCAGCCCACGCTGGTCACCAGCTGGCAGCAGTACCTGGACGCCTTCGGCAAGCCTGAGCACGATGGGCGGATGAGCCCGCATATGCCGGGGGCCTACCTCTCGCACGCCGTGTCGGGCTACTTCGCCAACGGCGGCAGCCGCTGCTACATCGTGCGGGTGCTGCCCCCCGGCGCGCCCGCCAGCAGCGCCGCGCCGCGCGCGATGATCGCCAGCAGCTCCAAGAAGCCGCTGCTGCTGGTCGCCCCGCGCGAGGCCATCGGCGCCGATATCCGGGTCACCGTCAGCGCGGTGACCCCGCCGAGCGCCGGCCAGTATGTGCCCGGCCGCTACACCCTCAAAGTCACCCCGGTTGACGAGCAGGGCAACCGGGCCGGCCAGCCGGTGGAGGTGCGCAACTTCACCGCCCCCGAGAGCCTGAAGCTGATCAACGAGAAGAACCCGCTGATCAGCGTGCAGCCGGCGGCCGGGGCCGAGAAGCTGGCCGCCGAGGCTCGCGAGCCGCGGGTCGCCGAGTGGCAGATCCCGGCCGGCGGCCAGCAGCGCCAGGTCGAGGTCTTCAACAGCGCCAAGAGCGAGCGGGTCTTTGTGATCAGCGCCCGCGACCCGGCCGGCCCGACGCTCCAGGTCAAGATCAGCCAGGAGGCCCCGCCCCAGGCCAGCGCGCCCAGTGAGGGCCAGTTTACCCTGGAGGTCGTTCAGGCCGACACCGTCGAGACCTTCCGCGATGTCAGCTTCGGCCGCCGGCGCAACGTGCTGGAGGCGGTCAACCGGGTCAGCCGGCTGGTGACGCTTGAGGCCGCGCCGCAGGCACCGCTCAACGAGGCGCCGAGGGCCGACGCCGTGGTGCTCTACGCGCCGAAGATCGCCGACCTGGCCGTCCAGGCGGGCCACCTGACCGGCGCCGAGGATAACCGCTCCGGCCTGGCCGGCCTGAAGCTGGCCGAGGACGTGACTATGGTCTGCTGCCCCGACCTGATGTCGGCCTACCAGGCCGAGCTGATCGACGAGGACGGGGTCAAGGCGGTGCAGCTGGCCATGATCGCCCACTGCGAGGGCAAGCACCAGCGCGACCGGATCGCCATCCTCGACCCGCTGCCCGGCCTGAGCCCGCAGCAGGTGCAGGCCTGGCGCAGCGAGATCGCCCAGTACGACTCGGCCTTCGCCGCGCTCTACTACCCCTGGGTCGAGGTGCTGGGTCCCGGCGACAAGAAGATCGCCGTGCCGCCCTGCGGCCACGTGGCCGGCGTCTATGCCCGCAACGACAGCGAGCGCGGCGTCCACAAGGCCCCGGCCAACGAGGTGCTGCGCGAGGTGCTGGCACCGGCGACGCCGATCAGCCTGGAGGAGCAGGAGCTGCTGAACCCGGAGGGGATCAACTGCCTGCGCGCCTTCAGCGGGCGCGGCGTGCGGGTCTGGGGCGCCCGCACGCTCAGCAGCGACCCGCAGTGGCGGTACATCAGCACCCGCAGGCTGTTCAACTATGTCGAGAAGTCGATCTGGCGCACCATGCAGTGGGTCGTCTTCGAGCCCAATAACCACGACCTCTGGGCCAGGGTTCAGCGCGACATCCGCGCCTTCCTGACCAGCCTCTGGCGCCAGGGTATGCTCTTCGGCCCGAACCCCGACGACTCCTTCTTCGTGATCTGCGACGCGGGTAATAACCCAGAGGAGGAGCGTGACCAGGGCCGGCTGTATGTCGACATTGGCCTGGCTGCGATCAA
>NZ_JAIEWN010000014.1:21276-32244 GCF_019599295.1 Oscillochloris sp. ZM17-4
CCGCGACGCGGCTTCAGCCGCCAGCGACGTTGCACCACATGCCCTCGCCCCGGGCCAGTTGTCAGATATTCACCCAGGATCGCTTGTGCAGCAACACAAGTGTCGATATGCTTAGGCGGGCCGTAAGAAAATCCCCTCGAAACCAATGGCTGACCAAAACACTCACCCCATGAGCGAGAGCGAGCAGATGTACCTGCTCACCGTGGCGATGCTGGCGGAGGATGGCGCGCCGCCGCCGATCTCCCTGGCCCAGCTGTCCAGCTCGCTGGCCATCCAGCCGGTCTCGGCAAACCAGATGGTGCGCAAGCTGGCCGACGCCGGCCTGCTCACCTACGTGCCCTACCGGGGCGTCGAGCTGACGCCCGATGGGCTGGCGGCGGCCACGCTGGTGCTGCGCTACCGCCGCCTGTGGGAGGTCTTCCTCGTCGAGCGGCTCGGCATGACGCCCGAGGCCGCCGACGCGCTGGCGTGTCGTATGGAGCACCTGACCTCGCTCGATGTCTCCGAGCGGCTGGCGCAGTTCCTCGGCCACCCGCAGCTCAGCCCGCAGGGCAGGCCCATCCCCGGGCCGGGCGACCGGGCGCCGGGGGCCGTCGGGCTTCCGCTGAGCCGCATCGCCGTCGGCCAGGTGGCCCGCGTGGCCGCCGTCGATGCGGGCCACGCCGCGCGGGCCTTCCTCGTCGCCGAGGGCCTGCTGCCCGGGGCCGAGCTGCGCCTGCTGGCCCTCGGGGCCGCCGGCGCAGCCCTGATCGCCGTCGCCGACCGCGAGCTGTGGCTCGCCCACGACATCGCCGCCGCCATCCGTGTGCTTGAGGGGTGATACCTATGACCGTCGCGCCCATCCCGCTGAGCGACCTCCCCGTCGGCCAGTCCGCAACCATCGTCACCCTCGGCGTCGTCGGGGCGCTGCGCCGGCGCCTGCTGGCCCTCGGCCTCCTCCCCGGCGAGCGCCTCACCGTCGCGCGGGTCGCGCCCATGGGCGACCCGCTGGAGATCGAGCTGAAGGGCTACCGCCTCTCGCTGCGCAAGGCCGACGCGCGGGAGATCATGGTGTCCAGGAGATCATAGGAAAGGCGCGCGCGCACATGCCCACACTCCACGCCGCCCTCGCCGGCAACCCCAATGTCGGCAAGAGCAGCATCTTCAACGCCCTCACCGGGGCGCAGCAGCACACCGGCAACTGGCCGGGCAAGACGGTCGAGCGGGCGACGGGGCGCTTTCAGGCGGGCGACCTCGACGTCGACCTGGTCGATCTGCCGGGAGCCTACAGCCTCTCGGCCTACTCGCCCGAGGAGATCATCACCCGCGACTACCTGGTGCGCGAGCGGCCGTCCCTGGTGATCAATGTGGTGGACGCGGCGAACCTGGAGCGCAACCTCTACCTGACGCTCCAGATCATCGAGACGGGCACGCCGCTGCTGCTGGCCCTGACGATGACCGACCTGGCCCGCCAGCGCGGGCTGCGGATCGACTACGGGGCGCTCTCGGCGGCCCTCGGCGGCGTGTCGGTGGTCTCGTGCGTGGGTCATACCGGCATTGGGATGGCCGACCTGCGCGCGGCGGTGCGGCTGCACGCAAAGGGGGCTCCGGAATGTCCACACTGCCGCTGAGCCCCGCCGGCGCGCTGATGGCCTACGGCGGCCCGCTGGATGGCGAGATCGCCGATCTCGCCGAGCGGCTCGCCGATCTGCCCGGCATCGCCGGGATCTACCCGCCGCGCTGGCTGGCCATCCAGCTGCTTGAGGGCGAGGAGAGTCTGCTCGACGAGGCCGCACCCGCCGAGCGGGCCGCCGCCGCGCAGTCGCTCGCCGCGAGCCGGGATCGGCTGCTAGCCGCCTATGGCGATGAGCTCGACCTGGTGATCGCCGACGCGCGCTACCGGGTCATCCGCCAGGTGGTGGCGCAGTCCCTGGCCCGCCCCGAGTCGCCGGAGATCACCCTCTCCGAACGGATCGACCGCATCGTCACCCACAAGTACCTGGGCATCCCGATCTTCATGGCCCTGATGCTGCTGGTCTTCGGCCTGGTGCAGAATGTCTCCGCGCCCTATGTGGACTGGATGGACACCGTGATCTCCGGGCCGGTGACGCGCTGGGCCGGGGCGCTGCTGGCGGCCGCCCACGCCCCGGGCTGGGTTCTGTCGCTCGCCCTCGACGGCGCGATCACCGGGGTCGGCGGGGTGCTGGCCTTCGTGCCCGGCCTGCTGGCGCTCTACTTCATCCTGGCCGCCCTGGAGGAGAGCGGCTACCTCGCCCGGGCAGCCTTCGTGATGGACCGGGCGATCAGCGCCCTCGGCCTGCACGGCAAGTCCTTCATCCCCATGATCCTCGGCTTCGGCTGCAACGTGCCGGCGGTCTACGCGACCCGCACGATCGAGAGCCGGCCGGCGCGCATCCTGACCGGCCTGCTCATCCCCTTCATGTCCTGCTCGGCCCGCCTGCCGGTGTATGTGATCTTCGGCATGGCCTTCTTCCCGCAGCGCGCCGACATGGTGATCTGGGCGATGTACCTGTCGGGGATCGTGGTGGCGGCGACGGTGGGCGTGGCCCTCTCGCAGACGGTGTTTCGCGGGGCGCAGCGCGGGGCCTTCGTGATGGAGCTGTCGCCCTACCGGCTGCCCACCCTGCGCGGGCTCTGGCGGCAGGCCTGGCGGCACACGGCGGGCTTCGTGCGTAAGGCCGGCACGGTCATCCTGGCCGCCTCGCTGGGCCTCTGGCTGCTGCTGCACCTGCCCTGGGGCGTCGAGAACCCGCGCGACAGCGCCTTCGGCCAGCTGAGCGGCGCGGCCGCCGTCGCCCTGGCCCCGGCCGGCTTCGGCACATGGCAGGCGGCCGGCTCTCTGCTCACCGGGGTGATGGCCAAGGAGGTGGTGGTCTCCACCATGGCCCAGGTCTATGTGGGCGAGGCTCCGGCGGCCCCGGCGGCCCCGGCGAGCCTGGCCGATGACGCCGACCTGATCTTCGGCGGGCTGCTGCGGGCGACGGGGGCGGCCGGCGGGGCGCTGCTCGACGCGCTCACGCCGGGGGTGACCCTCTTCCCCGCCGCCGCTGAGCCGCCGGACACGGCCCTCGGCGCGGCGCTCCAGCGGGCCTTCACCCCGCTCTCGGCCCTCGCCTTCATGATCTTCGTGCTGCTCTATGTGCCCTGCGTCTCCACCGTCGGCGCGCAGATCCAGGAGTTCGGCCCGCGCTGGGCGCTGGCCTCGCTGGGCCTGACCCTGGCCGTGCCCTGGCTGGCCGCCGTCGCGATCTACCAGGTCGGCCGGCTGCTGGGGGTGGGCTAGGCGATTGCAGATTGCAGATTGCAGATTGCACATACTCAATGGTGAGCCATGCTCCACGAGCTGCTTGAGATCTTCCGGCGCGCGCCGAACACGACCCTCACCCACGCGATGATCGCGGCTGAGCTGGATGTGGCCCCCGGCATGCTCGACCACATGCTGCGCACCCTGGTGCGCAGCGGGCGCCTGGTCGAGGTGGAGCACTGCGCCGACTGCGCGGCCTGCCCGCTGACGAAGATCTGCGTCGGCGGGCTCGACCTGCGCCAGCGGGGGTATGCGTTGCGTGTTGAGTGTTGAGTATTGAGTGTTGAGTGTTTGGCACTCAACACTCAATACTTAATACTCGTACGGATGTACGAAAGAGCTTCCCATAACCGTTTGAATATGGTATAATGAGACGGTTGTGGAGGAGGCGGTCTTGAGCGTTGCGAAGCCCCAAAGCCCCGGTCTCGTTGACACATTAAGCGCGGGGTATCGCGCACTACACCGGCGGCTCTGGGTGGCCCTGATACCCGCCGGCCTGAGCGCCTACCTGTGGCTGGGCCGCCCGCTCGCCCTGGGCGGCGCATCCAGCAGCCTGAGCGCCGGCGTGCGCGCGGCGGCCGAGGCGCTCGGCGGCAGCCCGCAGGCGCGGCAGAGCCTGGCGGATCGCATCACCCACAGCGATATGCGGCTCTCGCTGGCCTGGCTGAACCTGACCCCGGTGCTCGCGCCGAGCGGCGCGTCCGGCCAGAGCGCCGTCGCGATCGGCGGCCCGCTCCAGCTACTCGGCGTCTTCGCCCTGATCAACGGGCTGGCCCTGCTCTGGAGCAGCCTCTTCCTGACGGTGCTGGGCGGCGCGGTGGGCGGCGAGCCCTTCGCCATCTGGCCGGCGCTCCAGCGATCGCTGCGGGTGGCCGGCCACATCGCCCTGGCCCTGCTGATCGTGCTGGGGGTGGGGCTGCTGCTCGGGCTGCCCTTCCTGGCGATCTCAGGGATCATCATTGCCACCCTCCCCGCCGCAGCGCTGCCCGTGGCCCTGGCCTGGTACATCGCCTGCTTCTGGGCCTACGTCTACGCCGGGTTCGCGCCCGAGGCCATCCTGATCAGCCGCTCCGGCCCGCTGCGGGCGCTCTACCACAGCGTCAACATCGTGCGCCGCAACCTGATGGGGGCGATCGGCCTGCTGCTCCTCAGCTTCATCATCGCCAGCGGCCTCGGCGTCCTCTGGCGTCAGATCGCCGTCAGCCCGCTCGGCATCGCCGCCGCCATCCTGGGCAGCGCCTACGTGGGCAGCGGCCTCAGCGCCGCCCGCCTGGAGTTCTACCGCGACCAGGCCGCCCGCTGGCGGGGGTGAGCGCCGGCCATAAGGGCGCAGCAGCGCCGCGCTGCTGCGCCCCAACAAATCACCCAAGGATGTCATACCTATGAAGGACGACGAGATTATGACGACAGAGCCGCAGGACTACGATATGACCACCGAGCCGCAGGGCTACGACGCCAGCCAGATCACGCTGCTTGAGGGGCTGGAAGCGGTGCGCAAGCGCCCCGGCATGTATATCGGGCCGACCGACATCAACGGCCTGCACCATATGATCAAAGAGATTGTCGATAACTCGGTCGACGAGGCCCTCGCCGGCTACGCCGACACGATCACGGTCACGATCCACGCCGACGGCTCGGTGTCGGAGACGGACAACGGCCGCGGCATCCCGGTCGACATCCACCCCAAGCATAAGGTCTCGGCGCTACAGCTCGCGACCACCGAGCTCCACGCCGGCGGCAAGTTCGGCGACGGCGGCTACAAGGTCTCGTCCGGCCTGCACGGCGTGGGCCTCTCGGTGGTCAATGCGCTCTCCGAGTGGATGCGGGCCGAGGTGCGCCGCCACGGCAAGCTCTGGGTCCAGGAGTACCGCGCCGGCAAGCCGCAGGGCCCGGTCGCGGCGGTCGGCCCGGCCGAGGGCACCGGCACCGCGATCCACTTTATGCCCGACATCACGATCTTTAAGGACGGGATCGACTACCAGTTCAAGGCGGTCTCCCAGCGCCTGCGCGAGATGGCCTACCTCACCAAGGGCCTGCGCTTCAAGTTCTGTGACGAGCGCACCGGCAACGAGGTGAACTTCTACTTCGAGGGCGGCATCATCTCCTACGTGCGCCACCTGAACAAGGATAAGGGTGTCCTCCACCGCCTGCCCTTCTACGTCGAGCGCACCGTCGGCGACGTGGCGGTCGAGATCGCCATGCAGTACACCGAGACCTACGACACCGACTCGATCTACGCCTTCGCTAACAACATCAACAACACCGACGGCGGCGCGCACCTGTCGGGCTTCCGCACCGCCCTCACCCGCGTGATCAACACCTACGCCCGCGCCAAGAGCCTGCTCAAGGATAACGACGCCAACCTCACCGGCGACGATGTGCGCGAGGGGCTCACGGCGGTGATCAGCGTCAAGCTGAAGGACCCGCAGTTCTCCTCGCAGACGAAGGAGAAGCTGGTCAGCCCCGAGGCCGCCAGCTCGGTCGGCACGGTGATGGGCGACGCCTTCGCGGCCTGGCTCGACGAGAACCCCGGCGAGGCCCGCCGGATCATCGAGAAGGCGGTCTCGGCCGCCCGCACCCGCCTGGCCGTGCAGAAGGTGCGCGAGACGGCCCGCAAGAGCGCGATGGAGGGCTTCGCCCTGCCCGGCAAGCTGGCCGACTGCTCGGACACCAACCCGGCCCGCTGCGAGCTCTACATCGTCGAGGGCGACTCGGCAGGCGGCACGGCCAAGCAGGGCCGCGACCGGCGCTTCCAGGCGATCCTGCCGCTGCGCGGCAAGATCCTCAACGTCGAGAAGAGCCGCCTCGATAAGATGCTCTCCAACGCCGAGGTCAAGGCGCTGATCACGGCGATCGGCACGGCGATCGGCGAGGCCTTCACCCCCGAGAAGCTGCGCTACCACCGGATCATCCTCATGGCCGACGCCGATGTGGACGGCAGCCACATCCGCACGCTGCTGCTCACCTTCTTCTTCCGCCACATGCGCCAGCTGATCACCAACGGGCACCTCTACATCGCCCAGCCGCCGCTCTTCCGGCTCAAGCACGGCCGCGAGCAGGTCTACACCTACTCCGACGCCGAGCGCGACGCCTACATCGGCAAGCTGAACCCCGGCACGAAGGTCGACATCCAGCGCTACAAGGGGCTCGGCGAGATGAACGCCGAGCAGCTCTGGGAGACGACGCTCAACCCCGCCAACCGGATCATCCTCCAGGTGACGGTCGAGGACGCCCAGCTCGCCGACGAGACCTTCACCATGCTCATGGGCGACCTGGTGCCCCCGCGCAAGCGCTTCATCACCACCCACGCCGCCGAGGTGCGCGACCTGGATATCTAGGCAGAAGTCACGCGGTCACCCAGGAAGCCACATCCCCATGTCACCCTGAGCGCAGCGAAGGGTCTTCCCACCACGGTCATGGGAAGATTCCTCGCTGCGCACTGACGCGCTGGCGCGGCTGCCCGAGGCGCGGGCCGACTGGCGACAGCGGGCGAGCTTCTGCGCCTACGACAGCGCAAGCGGCTTCCCGATCGACGTGTACCTGGCGTCGGGCCTCCCCTTCGAGGTCGCCCAGTTCCAGCGGGCGCAGGTGGTAGCCATCCCCGGCGAGCCGGGCGGCGCGCTGCGGGTGGCGAGCGCCGAGGACACGGTGCTGGCGAAGCTGGAGTGGTACAAGCTCGCGCCCTCCGACCGCCAGTGGCGCGATGTGCAGGCCATCCTGCGCGTTCAGGACGATGCGATTGATCACGCCTACCTCCGCCAGTGCGCTGCGGGGCTGGCGATCACCGACCTGCTGGAGTATGCGCTGAAGGGCCAGCAGCCGCCCGTTATCGGCGATGACTCACGTCAGCAGCGCTTGTTCTGAGGGGTGGCGGGCGTGCGCGTGCGGAGATCGGCCTCAGCTCGCCACATAATCCTTAGCTCCCCTTCATGATCGGCTTATGCCACCCTCACACACGGCTTAGCTGGCAGGCCTACCGTAGCAGGGATCGCTGGTGGGAGATGTGGATAGAGGCGGCAGGAGGTGCGCGATGGAGCGAGGCGTGCGGGTGCTGCTGGCCGATAACAACGACGCGCTGCGCCGGATGCGCCGCGCGGCCCTGGAGGCGCTGGCGCTGGATGTGGTGGGCGAGGCGGGCGAGGGCTGCGCCGCCGTGCAGGCGACGCGCAGGCTCGCCCCCGACGTGGTGCTGCTCGACTACCACATGCCGCTGATGGACGGCATGGATGCCGCCCGGCTGATCCGCCGCGACCCCTGCGCGCCGGCGATCATTATGCTCGCGGGCCGGGTGACGCCGGCGCTGGCCGCGTCCGCCGCCGCCTGCGGCGTCTTCGCCCTGCTGGAGAAGGGCCGCCCGCTGAGCGACCTCCACGCCGCGATCATGGCGGCGTGCGGGCTGATCGGGCTTGAGCGGGCCGCATGACCGGCCCCGCTCGCAGATCGGAGGCGGACTGATGGAGACCGACCGCGCATCGAGCTGGCGCAACCTGCGCCGCGACACGATGATCCTCTGCGTCGCCGTCACCGCGGCGGCGACGGCGCTCTTCTTCTGGATCGACCGCCGGCTGCCCGACTGGGCCGGGCACACCTGGGCGCCCCTGGCCGTCCACTCGGCGCTCGTGCTCGCGGCCGGACTCGTCATCCGCGAGCTGATCTGCCTACCGCACGACCGGCGGGCGGAGTGACTCGCAGAGCGCCACCCCATTCGGCGCGTCGGGCTGCACGCGCAGGCTGAGCCCCCCGTCGAGCACCGCGAGCAGCGCCTCGCCGGCGGCTGCGCGCTGCCAGCCGCCCGGGTGCGCGATCTCCGGCATAGGCTCGGGGCGGCCGGCGAGGTGCCACTCGACGAGGTCCTCGATCTCGTAGCGGCTGGCGATCATCGCGGGCGCGATCTCCAGCTCGCTGGCCCGGATGCGCAGCGCCGTCGCGAGGAGCGAGGCGATGATCTCGATGCGATCATCGCGCGGGCGCGGCTCGATCACGGGCGGGCACGCCTCAGCGGGCAGCTCAAGGCCGCGCCTGACCGCCGCGAGCAGGCTGGGGACTCCGCTCCCGACCCGCTGCAGCCCGCGCAGGCGCGCGACATCGGCCGCGGTTCGCGGCGGCTCAAAGGCCAGTTGCCGGAGCGCCTCGTCTGGGGCGACGCTCTGGAGCGGGCGATCAATGCTCGACGCGCGGCGGTCGCGCCAGTCCGCGACCTCGCGCAGCACCGCCAGCTGGCGAGCGCTCATGCCCTTCAGGGGGCCAAGCTTCAGATAGAGCCGCGCGCGGTCACGCGGCCTGTGGGCCTTCGTGAGCATATCATCGACGGCCAGCGCCGCCCACTGCTGCCGGCCGCGCCGGGCCAGATCCGCGCGCAGCGCCGCCGCGACCTGGAGCAGGTGGCGCACATCGTCCAGGGCGTAGGCGACCTGCTCCTCAGCGAGCGGCCGGGCGACCCAGTCGGTGAACCGGGACTGCTTCGACAGCGCGACGCCGCAGATCCGGTCCACCAGCAGCGTGTAGCCGGGGGATGCGCCGTGGCCCACGAACGCCGCCGCGATCTGGGTGTCGAAGACATGCCGCACCGGCTGCCCGGTCGCCGACGCCAGCAGCGGGATGTCATTCTCAGCCGAGTGGAGCACCTTCAGCACCGAGGGGTCCGCGAGCACATCCCCAAGCGGGGCCAGATCGATCGCGAAGGGGTCGATGGCGACGATGTCGTCGCCGGCGGCGATCTGCACCAGGCACAGCAGGGGGTGGTAGCGGCCCTCGCGCTGGAACTCGCAGTCGATCGCCAGCTCCGGCTGGCCGCGCAGCCGGTCGAGGAGCGCGAGGAAGTCTGCCTGCGTATCAATGATCATCGGGGCTCCTAAGGGAACACGGGGATCGGGAAACCGGGCCGGGCCGTCGGCCCGGCAGCCGCGAGCCAGTATAGCACGTTCGATCCCGGCATCCCCTGCGCTGTCGCGGCGTAGTGCTACAATTGGGCGGTTTCATCGCGCACCCTCAACACCCTCATCAGGAGCCGCTCCCATGCCTCGCCACCGCCTGCCGCTCGCCCTGCTCGCCCTGCTGCTCGCCCTCTCCGCCTGCACTGATGACACGGTGCAGACGCCCCCGCCGACCGCCAGGCCCAGCGCTGCCGGGCCGACCGCCGTCAGGCCAGCCCCGGCGTCGGCCGAGCCGGCCACCGACGACACATGGCTGGTCATGCTCTACGAGGACGCCGACGACCAGGTGCTTGAGCAGGATATGTTCACCGATGTCAATGAGGCCGAGCTGGTCGGCTCGTCCGACAAGGTCACAATCGTCGCCCAGGTCGACCGCTACAAGGGCGCGTTTCGCGGCGACGGCAACTGGACCGGCGCGCGCCGCCTGTACATCACCCAGGACGACGACCTGAAGAAGCTCGACTCTGAGGTTGTGGACGACCTCGGCGAGGTGAATATGGCCGACGGGCAGACCCTGGTGGACTTCGCCGAGTGGGCGATCGATACCTACCCGGCCGCCCACTACGCGCTCATCCTCTCGGACCACGGCATGGGCTGGCCGGGCGGCTGGAGCGACGGCTCGGCGAGCGACCCCGGCCCCGACGGCCTCGGCCTGACCTCCGACGGCGACCTGCTGCTGCTCGACGAGATCGACGCCGCCCTCGGCCAGATCCGCGCCGACACCGGCATCGACGCCTTCGACCTGGTGGGCTTCGACGCCTGCCTGATGGGCCAGATCGAGGTGCTCACCGCGATCGCGCCCCACGCCAACTACATCGTCGCCTCCGAGGAGGTTGAGCCGGCCCTGGGCTGGGCCTACGCCAGCTTCCTCGGGCAGCTGGTCAAGAAGCCGACGATGGATGGCGCCGCCCTGAGCAAGGCGATCGTGAAGGGCTATATCAGTGAGGACGAGCGCATCCTCGACGATGCGGCGCGGGCCGAGTTCGTGAAGGAGAATTTCGACTCGCCCAAGGCGCGCAGCGCGCGTGAGGTGGCCGTCGATATGAGCCACGACATCACCCTGAGCGCCTACGACACTGCCGCCCTGCCCGATCTGCTCGCCGCCCTGGACGACTTCAGCGCGGCTCTGAGCAAGCTCAACAAGAAGACCGTGGCCTCGGCGCGCACCTACTCCCAGCGCTTCGAGAACACCTTCGACGACGGCCCATCGCCCTACATCGACCTGGGCAACTTCGCGGCGCTGCTCAAGAAGAAGACCGACAGCAAGGCGGCCGACGCCGCCGCAGACGCGCTGATGGAGGCCATCGGGCGGGTCGTGATCGCCGAGAAGCATGGCGACGAGCGGCCGGGGGCCACCGGCATGGCGATCTACTTCCCCACCTCCAAGCTCTACAAGTCGCGCGACGCCGGCCGCAAGATCTACGCGCGGGTGGCGAGCCGCTTCGCGGACGAGGCGGCCTGGGAGAACTACCTGAACTTCTACTACTACGGCGTGGCGATGGATGCGGTCGCGCCGGCGAACACCCTGGCGATCATGGCCCCCGGCGCCAGCGAGCTCACGGTAGCCGATCTGACGCTGTCCGCCGACACGATCAACCAGGCCGACACGCTGGATGTGGGGGTGAGCGTGGACGGCGAGCAGGTGGGGTTCATCTACTTCTTCACCGGCTTCTACAGCGCCGAGGACGACAGCATCCTGGTGGCCGACATCGACTACATCGACGCCGGCGA
>NZ_JAIEWN010000014.1:32344-45310 GCF_019599295.1 Oscillochloris sp. ZM17-4
CCCCAGGGCCGACGCGCACCCCCGTGCCCAGCCTGCCCTTCGACGCGGCCCAGGCCGCCGGCGACCTGCGCGTGCGCCTCCAGGTGGACCCCGCCAGCATCGGCGACGACCGCTTCCGCGTGACGGTGACGGATCAGGCCGGGGCACCGGTGGAGACGCAGCGGGTGCGGCTGACCTTCGAGATGCGAGAGATGGACATGGGCGAGAACCAGCTCATCGCCACACCGGCGGCCCAGGCCAGCTACGAGGTCAGCGGCGCGCCCATGAGCATGGTCGGCGAATGGCAGATCACCGTGACCGTGCGCCGCGCCGGGGTGCGCGATGTGGACGTTGTGTTCACCGTGCCGGTGGGAGAGTAGGGGCGCAGTAGTCGCCTGCCGCAAGCGGCAGGCGACTGCTGCGCCCCTACATGGCCGCGAATAAATCGATATGCAGCCCGTCGGGGTCGGCGACCTGGGCGTAGCGCTGGCCCCAGAAGGCGTCCCACGGCTCCTTGACGCCCGCGTAGCCGGCGGCGGTGATCTGCGCGTAGCGCGCGTCCACATCTGCGGGGCCGTCGCACTTGAAGGCCAGCCCGACGCGGCTGCCCGTCGGGGCGGCCCACGCGGGGTTGATCGAGCGCATCAGGGCCTCGGTGTCCCATGCGATGCGGTAGCCGTTGGGTGTGATCACCTCTACGTGGGCCTCGCCCTCGACGCCCTCAGGCACGGACAGGCCGAGCATGCGGTAGAAGCGCAGCGCGGCGGCCATATCGCTCACCACGATGCCGATCATATCGGGCTGGATCGCCATAGCGCCCTCCATCTGTGAGTTGCGGCTTGCAGGTTGAGCCGATCATGTGGGTCGGTTGGTTCGACAGTTCCATTATAGCTCAGGCGTGCGGGGACACAAGCCCGCCCTGGTGGAGTTGTTTGTTACTCGTGAGTGTATACACTAAGATAGGACCGCGGCTCGTATTAGGGGCGCAGCAGGCGGCGACTTCGGGTATACTGACGCACGAACCCGGTGCCCGCCCCCCCTCCCCAACGTTTGTGACCTCTGTCATAGAAGATAGAAGGAGCATGCCCCATGGGCAACAACACGCTGACTGTCACCGACAACCGTACGGGCAAGACCTACGAGCTGCCGATCGAAGATGGCACCATCCGGGCCATCGATCTGCGGAAGATCAAGGCAGGTGCAGACGACTTCGGGCTCATGTCCTATGACCCGGCCTATATGAACACGGCCGAGTGCAAGAGCACCATCACCTATATCGACGGCGATAAGGGCATCCTGGAGTACCGAGGCTATCCGATCGAGCAGCTGGCCGAGCACAGCACCTACCTGGAGGTCGCCTACCTGCTGATCTATGGAGATCTGCCCACCAAGGAGCGACTGGACTGGTGGACCAACCGGATCAAGCGGCACACCTTCATCCACAACAACCTGATCGAGGTGATCCAGTCGTTCCGCTACGACGCCCACCCGATGGGCGTTCTGATCAGCTCGGTCTCGGCGATGTCCACCCTCTTCCCCGAGGCCAAGGATGTCGAGAACCCCACAGTTCGCGAGAAGCAGATCTGGCGCATCCTCGGCCAGATTCCCACCATCGCGGCCTTCGCCTACCGGCACCGCATCGGCCGGCCCTTCAACCAGCCCGATAACTCGCTCAGCTACACCGCCAACCTGCTCTACATGATGGACTACATGCACCAGCGGGACTATGAGGTGAACCCGGTGCTGGCCAAGGCCCTCGACGTGCTCTTCATCCTCCACGCAGACCACGAGCAGAACTGCTCGACGGCGACCATGCGCGGCGTCGGGTCGAGCCGGGTCGACCCCTACTCCTCGCTGTCGGCGGCGGTGGCGGCGCTGTACGGCCCGCTCCACGGCGGGGCCAACGAGGCGGTCATCCACATGCTCCAGCATATCGGCAGCGTGAAGAACGTCCCGGCCTTCATCGAGCGGGTGAAGAAGGGCGAGGGACGCCTGATGGGATTCGGCCACCGCGTCTACAAGAACTACGACCCGCGGGCCAAGATCATCCGCAAGGTGGCCTACGAGGTCTTCGAGGCGACCGAGAGCAACCCGCTGCTGGAGATCGCGGTCGAGCTGGAGCGGATCGCCCTCCAGGACGACTACTTCATCTCACGGAAGCTCTACCCGAACGTCGACTTCTACAGCGGCCTGATCTACCAGGCCCTGGGCTTCCCGATCGAGTACTTCTCCTTCCTGTTCGCCATCCCGCGCGCCGCCGGCTGGCTGACCCAGTGGGTCGAGATGCTCAACGACGACGAGCAGAAGATCATGCGCCCGCGCCAGATCTACCTCGGCGCGAGCCGGCGCGACTACGTGCCGCTCGACAAGCGGTAGGACGCGAAGCAACGCTCTCCTATGAAAACTCATGCTGCTGCGGCGCGGCTACGCCGCGCCGCAGCAGCATGAGCGCGGTATGTTCTGCTGAGGACATATATAACCAAATCTCAAGGGACTTCATGCTCGTAGTAATGGCGGCGTGGCCTATAATAAGGTCAGGACGCACACTACTCACTGAGGTTCCTATGCCCCCTCGCCGACTGATCACCGCCGCAGCCCTGCTTTTGCTCGCCCTCATCGCCGGCGCGGCGACGCTCTGGCAGCGCCCGGCCCAGGCCCGCGTGACCGACGCCGACTTCGCCGCGCCGATGAGCGCCCGCGACGCGCAGGCTGCCGTGGACGCGGCCCAGGCGCTCCAGCAGGCCCAGCGCCAGGAGATCGGCCGGCAGCTTGGCACGATCAACCCCGCGCGGCTGCCGCTCACCCCCACCGTCTACTTCACCGAGACCGGGCACCACCTGAGCAACCGCAGCGGATTCCTGAACTTCTGGCGGGCCAATGGCCAGAAGCTGATCTTCGGCTACCCGATCACCGAGGAGATCGTCGAGGGCGGGCGGATCGTCCAGTACTTTGAGCGCGCCCGCTTCGAGCTTCACCCCGAGACGCCCGCCAACCCGGTGCAGCTTGGCCTGGTCGGCAGCGAGCTGGTGGCGGCGACAGGGCTGGCCCCCGAGCTGCTGGCCGGCGTCGACGACCCGCAGAGCGGCGCGAGCTACTTCCCTGAGACGCGCCACAGCCTGGGCGGCGAGATCGGCTGGTACTGGGGGCGCCACGGCGGAATCGGCATCTTCGGCCTCCCGATCAGCGAGCCGCTGCTGGAGGACGGGCGCAGCGTGCAGTACTTCGAGCGCGCCCGCCTGGAGTGGTGGCCCGAGGATATGGACTCCTTCTTCCGCAGCGCGGAGCAGAGCAACGGCTTCAACCTAAACACGCTCTTTGAGGTGCGGGCGAGCGACGTGGGCCGGCGGCTGGCCGCCGTCCGCGGGATCGATGTCGCCGCGGCCGAGCAGCTCCCCGGCACCGCCGCCTGGAGCCCGGCCATCTGGCAGCGCCACATCGACGTGGACCTCTCGGCCCAGCAGCTGGTCGCCTACGAGGGCGACCTGGCCGTCTGGCACGCGCCGGTGGCCACCGGCCGCGACGGCTTCAACACGCCCACCGGCGAGTTCGCGATCTACTACCGCCTGCCCATGCAGGATATGACCGGCAGCATCGGCGGCGAGAGCTGGTACGTGCCGCACATCCCCTGGGTGCAGTATATCGTCGGCGGCGTGGCCTTCCACGGCACCTACTGGCACAACGCCCACGGCACCGGCGTGCGCATGTCGCACGGCTGCGTCAACCTGCGCATCGACGACGCCCAGTGGCTCTATGAGTGGGCTGATATCGGCACGACGGTGACTATCCATTATTAGGGGTTGGGGGTTGGGAGTTGGGGGCCGCCCCCCAACCCCCAACCCCCAATATGCTATACTCTGCCCTGTCACCTTATAGCATCGGCGACAGGAGCAGGCGTATGAAACGTGTTGTCAGCATCAGCCTGGGCTCATCGGCCCGCGACTACCGGTTCACGGCGACGATCCTCGGGCGAGGCGTCGAGATCCAGCGCGTCGGCACCGACGGCGATATCGCCCGCGCCGGCGAGCTGATCCGTGAGTATGACGGCAAGGTGGACGCGATCGGGCTGGGCGGGCTGACGCCGGTGTTCCGCGTGGGCGCGGCGCGCTACCCCCACCACGAGGCCATCCACCTCGCCAGCCAGGCCCGCCGCACCCCGGTGGTGGACGGCGGCGTGCTGAAGAGCACGCTGGAGCGCTGGGCGATCGCCCAGGCCGCCCGCACGATCCCCGACCTCTTCAGCTATAAGCGCATCCTGCTCACCAGCGGCATCGAGCGCTACCAGATGGCCGCCGCCCTGGCCCAGCACGAGGCCGAGCTGCGCTTCGCCGACCCGATCATCCACAGCGGGCTGCGCTTCCTGCCGCCGCCGCGCAGCCTGGCCCAGCTGGAGCTCTACGCCGCCACCACCCTGCCGATCACCGCCCTGCTGCCCTACCGCCTGCTCCACCCCGTCGCCTACGGACAGGAGGGCCACGACCCGCGCGCCGAGGGGCTCTTCGACTGGGCCCAGGTGATCGCCGGCGACTTCTCCTTCATCCGCCGCTTCGCCCCCGCCAGCCTCAAGGGCAGGTCGATCGTCACCGACGACCCCTCGCCCGAGGAGATCGAGGACCTGCGCCGGCGCGGGGTGACGACCCTGGTGACGATGCACCCGCCCCTGGTCGACGCCGAGGGCAACCCCTGCCCGCGGCCCTTCGTCGCCACCGATGTGCTTGAGGCGATCGTCGCCGCCATCCAGGAGAGCAGCCGCCAGCCCGGCGAGGCCGAGGCCCTCGACTTCATCGCCGCCGCCGGCTGGGGGCCGACGGTGCAGAACCTCAACCCCCGCCCGAGGCCGAAGTTCGCCTTCGTCATCCACCCCCTGCGCACCAGCCATATATCCAAAAACCCGAGCTTCCGCTGGACGCGCCACATGCCCCAGCGCCTGGTCGAGCTGGTGGCCGCCCATATGCCGCCGCTCTACCTCTCGAAGATCCGCGGCATCCGCTCCACCGCCACCGGCGAGGAGACCGAGGGCATCCTGCTGACCCTGGGCACCACCCCGCGCGAGATGATGCGCCGCCCGCCGGCCTTCACCTACCGCCGGCTGATCCGGGCCTCACGCATGGCTGAGCGCATGGGCGCGCACCTGATGGGCCTCGGCGCCTTCACCTCGGTCGTCGGCGACGCCGGGCTCACCGTGGCCCAGAAGTCGAACATCGGCATCACCTCGGGCAACTCGCTCACCGTCGCCGCCACCCTGGAGGCGGCCAAGCAGGCCGTCATGCTGATGAAGGGCGGCCGGCCCGAGCACGTCCGCGCGGTGGTGATCGGGGCTACCGGCTCGATCGGCGCGGTCTGCGCGCGCCTGCTGGCCCAGGCTGTGCGCGACGTGGTGCTGATCGCGCCGCGCGCCGAGCGCCTGCTGGCCCTCAAGCAACAGATCGAGCAGGAGACCCCCGGCGCCCGCGTGATCGCCGCCACCCACCCCGACGCCTACGTGGGCGACGCCGACCTGATCATCACCACCACCAGCGCGCTCACCGGCAAGGTGATCAATGTGGACAAGCTCAAGCCCGGCGCCGTCGTCTGCGATGTGGCCCGCCCCCCCGATGTGAAGGAGGAGGACGCCGCCCGGCGCCCCGATGTGCTGATCGTCGAGAGCGGCGAGATCATGCTGCCCGGCGAGCCCGACTTCGGCTTCGATATCGATATGCCCCCCGGCACCGCCTACGCCTGCCTCTCCGAGACGGCCCTGCTGGCCATGGACGGCAAGTACGGCGACTACACCCTGGGCCGCAACATCGAGATGGAGCGGGTCAAGGAGATGTACCGGCTCTGGCAGAAGCACGGCCTGAAGCTGGCCGGCCTGCGCTCCTTCGGGATCTACGTCACCGATGAGATGATCGCCGAGAAGCGCCGCCTGGCCGATGAGCGCCGCAAGCAGCTTGGCCTGCCGGCCGAGCACCCCGTCGCCGGGTAGGGACGCCCCCGGTGGGGGTGGTTGGCGGCGTACGCCGCCAACCACCCGATAACGTGGGGCAAGGGGCACCGCCACGATGATCGAGTTAGAGCATCTCGTCGTCCGCCCGGCGCACCGGGCATACGACACCCCCATCCTGCTCATCCACGGGGCGTGGCACGGGGCCTGGTGCTGGGAGCCGGCCATGGCCGACCTGGCGGCGCGCGGCTTCGTGTGCCACGCGGTCAGCCTGCGCGGCCACGGCGGCAGCCCGCGCCCGCCGGGCTTCGCCCGCAGCACGGTCGTCCAGTACGCCGGCGATGTGCGCGCCGCGATCGCCGCCGCCGGCCCGCGCCCGCTGGTGGTGGCCCACAGCCTGGGCGGCTACCTGCTCCAGCTGATCATGACCGGCGCCGTCGGGCCGGCCCCCGAGCTGGCCGGCGCCGTGCTGCTCTGTAGCTCGCCGCCCAGCCTGCGCAGCTAACGCTGGCCATGTTGGCCAAAACAACAAGAAATTCCGGGGTGCCAGGGCTTACGTTGATGCGTATGGGGCTGTGCCCCAGACCCTGCTTTTTGTTGGGTTTGGGCGGCGAAGCCGCCCCGCATCCCCACCGGGAGGTGACGTTGCATCAGCCTTGCGCAAGTAAGGCCGCAGCGTGCTGCGTTGCTCCTCACGCCCCACTAAAGGTGAGAGGAATCACCCCTCTTTAGCTTGACATAGCTCAAAACTTAGTGCTACACTTCACGAAATGCGTCGCAATTTCTCTGGAGGCCTGCCGTGGAACGCCTTGATGATCCGCCGGATGTCGTGATCCGCCGGCTTCCGCTCTATGCACGGAGCCTGCGCTACCTGCTTGATGAGGGGATCCACTCCGTCTCCTCGCAAGAGCTCGGCGAGCGCATTAACGTCACTGCCGCCCAGATCCGTAAAGATCTCTCGTACTTTGGCGAGTTCGGCAAGCAGGGGATCGGCTACGATGTCGAGAAGCTGCTGAACCATATTGAGCGCATCCTCGGGCTTACCCAGAGCTGGCCGGTGGTGCTCGTCGGCGTCGGCTACCTCGGGCAGGCCATCGCCCGCTACGATGGGTTTCACTCTCAGGGACTCCAGATCATTGGTCTCTTTGATACGGACCCGCAGAAGGTTGGCCAGGCTGTCGCCGGCGTCGAGATCTCCGACTACGCCCATATGTCTGAGGTGATCCGCGGGAAGGGCGCGCGGCTGGCGATTATCGCCGTGCCCGCCGCCGATGCGCAGCCGGTCGCCGATATCCTGATCGATGCTGGCATCCGCGCCATCCTCTGCTACGCGCCGATCATCCTTCAGACCCCCGAGCACGTCTGGGTGCGCTATATCGACCCGGTTGCGGTGCTGCATAGCATGACCTACTACCTCGCCCGCGAGCATCTGGCCTGATGGGTGATCCGTGATCCGTGACCAGGCTGCGACACGCATCACCCATCACCCATCACCCATCACGAACCAATGAAGCGTAGCGCGCCTCTGAGGCTGACGCCTCTGCCGATCCTCCTGCTCGCCCTGGCCTATCTGGCCGCCTCTGCGCCGCTGCTATTGTCGCCATCCTCCGCCCGCAGCCTGCGCCTCACGCCACCGCTCATCACGCCCGCCGCCGCCCAGGCGCCGCTGGTGGGCGATGTGTCGCCCGCTGCGGCCTTCGCCTCGCTCCAGGCTCAGTCCGCGCAGCCCCTCGCGGTGCGCTGGGACGAGCGCAGCGGCATCCCCGCCTTCCTCAGCGCCGCCAACCCGGCCGGCCGCCTGCACTACCGGCCCACCGCGGCCGAGATCGGCAACCCGCTGGCGATCGCCCGCGGCTTCCTCGACGCGAACCGCGCCCTCTTCGGCCTCCGCGCCGCCGCCGATGACCTCGGCCTGCTGCGGGTCGAGCCCGACCTCCAGCGCGGCTTCGCCCACGTCCGCCTCGACCAGCGCTACGCCGGGCTGCCGGTCCTCGGCCACCAGCTCGTGGTCCACCTCGACCCGGATGGCCAGGTGGTTGCGGTGAACGGCGAGTTTGCGCCCGCCCTCCAGCTCGTCACCGCCGCGACGATCAGCGCCGCAGATGCCGAGGCCGCCGCCCTGGCGAACCTGACCGCCGAGCAGCTCGCGCCCGGCGACGCGGCCAGCGCCCAGGTCACGCCCCTGCCCGAGGAGACCCGGCTGGCGATCTCTGTGGATGACCAGGGCCAGGCCAGCCTGGTCTGGGAGGTGATGCTGCTCACCGAGCGCCCGCTCAGCCAGTGGCGCTTCTTCGTCAACGCCGGGCGGCCCGTGGTCGTCCATGCGATCGACGAGGTGATGCCGATCAAGCGGCGGCGCACCTACAGCGCCCGCAACGGCACCAGCATCCCTGGGCGTCTGCTGGTCGATGAGGGCGAGCGCAGCCGCGACGCCGTCGCCCAGGCCGCCCACGATGGCGCCGGCGTGGTCTACGACTACTACATGAAGACCTTTCAGCGGGACGCCTACGACGGCCAGGGCAGCCCCATGATCTCGACGGTCCACTACGGCAGCGACCCGGAGGACGCCGAGAACGCGGCCTGGGTCGGCGAGTACAGCCAGATGATCTATGGTGACGGCGGCAAGATCTTTAAGCCGCTGCCCTATGGCCTCGATGTGGTCGGCCATGAGTTCACCCACGGCGTGATCGAGAGCAGCGCCGGCCTGATCTACGAGAAGCAGCCCGGGGCGCTTAACGAGTCCTACGCCGATGTCTTCGGTGCCCTGATCGACCGCGGCAACTGGACGATCGGCGAGCAGGTGGTGAAGTCTCCGCCCTACCCGGTGCCCTACCTGCGCAGTATGCAGGACCCGAACGCCGGCGGGCGCTATGACAAGGGCGACCCGCTGTCGAGCGTGGGCCAGCCGGCCTCGATGAAGGAGTACGCCAACCTGCCTAACTCGCGCCGATCCGATAACGGCGGCGTGCATGTGAACAGCGGCATCCCCAACCGCGCCGCCTATCTGGTGGCCCAGGCCCTCGGCCCCGAGAAGATGGAGCAGATCTACTACCGCACGCTCACCCAGTACCTCTCGCCCTCCGCCGACTTTAAGGACGCCGCCGACGCCACCGCCCAGGCCGCCGCAGACCTCTACGGCAACGCCGAGGTGGCCGCCGTGCGCGCCGCCTTCGCCCAGGTCGGCATCACCACCAGCGCCGCCCCCTCCGCGCCGCCCCCCGTCGCGCCCGGCAGCGACCTGCCCTCGGGCGGGCCGAGCGCCCCGCCGCCGGTCGAGGCTCTGCCCGCCGGCTGCACCGATGTGATCGTCAACGGCGATTTCGAGCAGGACGGCGGCTGGACGCAGGTCTCACGCGGGGACGCGGCCCTGATCGACACCCAGCTGCCGCGCAGCGGCAAGCGCAGCGCCTGGCTCGGCGGCACCGACCAGGAGCCGCTCCAGTATATCTACCAGGACGTGCGGCTGCCGGCCAACGCCACCAGCGCCCAGCTCAGCTACGCCCGCCTGGTCCACGAGGAGTTCAGCGGCCTGCTTGGGCTGCTCGCCGACGACGCGAAGTTTAGCGTCGCCCTAGCCGGCCCCAGCGGCGATATCCTCGCAACGGTTGAGGAGATCCCCTCCTCGGCGGGCGACGACACATGGAGCGAGCAGAGCGCCGACCTCTCGGCCTACGCCGGCAAGACGGTGCGCCTGGCCTTCGCCGCCGAGAACCCGCGCGGCAATATATCGAGCATGTTTGTGGACGAGGTGAAGCTGGTGGTCTGCACCACCGGTCAGGCCCCCTCCGCGCCGCCCACCAGCAGCAGCGACCTCGTCTACATTAGGGGCGCGATCACCGATGCCGACACCCACCGGGGCGTGGCCGGGGCGCAGTTCTTCGTGATCAAGACCGGTGTCACCGCCAGCCAGGCCGCCGCCGACGATAATCTTACCGCCGACGAGATCCTGACCCTGGGCACCACCGACGACAGCGGGGTCTTCCGCACCAGCGCGGCCATCCCGCGCGGCCAGTCCTACAGCGTGATCGTCTTCGCCCGCGGCTACCGGCCCATCCTGGCCGACGGGCAGGTGGCCGTCCCGGCCAACGCGAGTAACCCGCACCGCGTCGACGCCGAGATCCGTAAGAGCCGGTAAATGCCGCGTAACCCATGTAGGGCCGAAGCATTGGCCACGCATGTACTCCGTTGAACGAGATCCGTAACGGGCCAATGCTTCGGCCCTACCAGGGAATGTAATCCATGGAGCGCGATAATCTCACGTGCTGTATCTGCGACGAGCCGCTGCGGCCGCCGCACCATATTCTGGGCGGGCGGGCCTACTGCGACCGCCACTTCGCCCTGGTCAACAAGCCCCACCCAGGCTTCTGGCGGGCCGGCCTCGTCCAGATCGTCGTCACCGGGCTGCTGAGCGCCCTGGTGGCCCTGCTCGCTGGCCAGGTCGGCTCGCTGGAGGGGGCGGCCCTACTGACGGCAGGCGTGGTCATGGCGATCGTGCCCTCGGCGATCTGGCTGGTCTTCTTCTACCGTCAGGACCGGCTGGAGCCGGAGCCCAAGCACAGCGTGGCCGCCGTCTTCTTCCTGGCTCTCATCCTGGCCGACGTGCTCGGCCGGCGCATGATCGACGACTGGTTCCACGTCCGGCTGTGGGCCTCGGCGAGCAGCGGCACCTCCCTGGCCGCGTCCATCCTGATCGCCGGGGTCATCTGGCAGGCGATCGCCTACCTCGCCGTGCGACTGGCGGTCTACGCCACGCCCGAGTTTGACGAGCGCATGGACGGGATCGTCTACGGGACGGTGGCCGGGCTGGGGGTTGCCACCCTGCTGAACCTGCGCTACGTGCTGGACAACGGCGGCGTGGCCCTCGGGCCGGGGGTGATCAATGTGGTCACGACCGCCCTGGCCCAGGCCTCGTTCGGCGGCCTGATGGGCTACTTCATGGCCGAGGCCAAGTTCACCCACCGGCCGGCCTGGTGGGTGCCGCTGGGCTTCGCCCTGGCCGCCGCGCTCAACGGCCTGTTCAGCTGGCTGATCGGCGAGGTCAGCGCCGCCGGGCTGGGCGTCGAGTACTGGCGCTCGCTGCTGCTGGGCCTGGCCGTGGCCCTGGCCGCCTTCTTCACCCTGGTGGCCCTCATGCGCCGCAGCACTGAGGTGACGCTGCGCCAGACCGGGAGGCCCTCGTGACCGCCAGCGAACCATCTGTCTACCGCCTGCGCACGCTGCCCAAGGATCTGGGCGTGGCCCTCGTCGTGGCCGTCGCCCTGGGGCTCGGCTGGCTGCTGATGGCGCAGACCGAGGGGCGCACCCGCGCCTACGCCGAGCCCGGCGGCGGCATCAGCCTGGCCTACCCGGCCACCTGGATCGGCGTCGACTCGCTCCAGGACCTGCTGCTGAAGGTCGAGGACCCGCAGACCGCCGCGGCCTTCAAGACGACCCTCAGCGTCGAGCGGCGCGATCTGGACCCGGCCGACCCGCCGACGCTCCAGACCCTGCTCGACCGGCGGGTGGAGGAGCGCGGCCAGATCGCCGGCTACCACCTGCTGTCCGACGGCGAGGCGATCCTGGCCGGCCAGCGAGCCATCCTGCTGGAGTACGCCTATGTCGTCCAGCCGATCGACACGCCCCGGCGGGCCTCGCTGCCGGTGGTCGTCCACGCCCGCGAGTACCTGGTGATCACCAGCGACCGCTCGTACTACATCGCCCTCGCCGCGCCCGAGGAATCCTTCGGCTCGGCGAGCGCCGCGTTCGAGCGGATTGTGAGGAGCATCGCGCTGCCATGAGCGACCCGAACCAGCCAGATGCGCAGATGAGCTTCTCGCTCGGCGGCCTCGGCGCGGGCGAGTACGACACCGACCTGCATCAGCCCGCGCCCAACGACGCTGATGAGCGGCTGGAGCTGCCGCGCGGCGCGCTGATCGCCTTCCGCCGCAGCGGCGGGCTGCGCTTCACCACGCGGGAGATCACCGTCTACCGCGACGGCCGGGTGATACGCGAGGGCGGCGCGGCGCGGCCAGCCCACCTGCGCGACGACCAGCTGGCTCAGCTCGCCCACATGGCCCTGCGCGCCCGCCTCGCCCGCCACGGCGCCGCAGGAACCCGCCAGACCCCCGACGGCTACGCCTACGAGGTCGCCGCACGGATCGGCCGGCGCGTGCGCCGCGCCGAGGTTCAGGACGGCGCCATCCCCGCCGAGCTCGCCCCGCTGATCAGGGCGCTGGTGCGGCTGTTGGGGCGCAGCAGCATGATCGGGTGACGCGCTTAGCGCGTCACCCGATCATGCTGCTGCGCCCCTGCTACGCTACGCCGTGGGCGGCTTGAGGTACTGGCGATCTATAGGCAGCGAGTCCGCCCCGCTCGACCTGCCGCTCTCATCGCGGATGCCGTAGCTCACAAAGAGCAGCTCTAGCATCGCGTGGAGCTCGCTACACAGCTCCTCAAAGACTGCCGAGAGCAGGTCGGGGTCGTAGAGCGCGTCATCGATGCTCCAGACCCGCTGGGCGGAGAGGCTCTCGATGCGCGGCAGCTGCCCGACCAGGAAGAGCAGCTGGCTGGTCACGCGCACCATATCGTCGGGGTCGGCGAGCGCCTCGTGGATCTCCTGGATGGAGCGGGCCAGCACGGGCAGCGCGCTCACATCGCGCTGCTGCTCGTCTCGCAGCGGGATGTGATAGGTCACCTCGACATCGAGCGATGGGCCGCTGCGGGCATGGGCGAAGAGCCGCTCGTCGACGAAGCGCTCGATGTTGTCGAGCGAGTCGGCGCCGCGCAGTGAGAAGACGGTGAACTCGGGCGACCAGCGGAAGGCCACCACGGCCCGCAGCGCGGGCTCCTGGGGGCTGTGGTCATCCTCGATGCCGTCTGGGAGGCAGGTGATGCTGAGGCTTCGGCCCAGGGCGTGGGTGTCGATCAGCTCCTGGGTGTAGGCAATATTCAGTCCGGCCTGCTCGATGCTCGTCAGCAGAATCGAGACAAAGTTCTCGTAGGTGAGCATGAACCTCCCCTTGCATGCTTAGTGTCCTCCCATTATAGCACCGAGACTCCCCTGGGCGCGACGCGCCTCGCCCCAGGCC
>NZ_JAIEWN010000014.1:45410-56934 GCF_019599295.1 Oscillochloris sp. ZM17-4
GCCTGCTGGCCGGCTCGGTCAAGGGGTAGAGCACTGAGGGGCTGAGGGGCTGAGGCACTGAGATTCGATCTCAGCGCCTCAGCCCCTCAGTAATTCAGTGCCTCAGTGATTCAGCGCCTCAGTGATTCAGCGCCTCAGTCCCTCAGCGCCTCAATCCCTCAGTGCCTCAGTGATCCTCCTTGCTGTGCTGCCGAAGTCTGCAAGCTCCAACGTCAGCCCGGCCTCCATCCAGGCCCGCCCCGAGCGGGCACCCGCGAATCCCTCCACCTCGTAGCGCGCGTCCGGGTCGAGCCCGCGCAGATAGATCGGCGGCAGGTTGGCCGGACGCGGGATGTGGGTGCGGAAGGCGAACAGCACGCCCTCGGCCTTGTCCTTGCTCACATACTGCACCGCCGAGAAGGCGTGATCGTGGGGTGAGCGCAGCCGGTACATGTCGCCCTGGTGGACGATGTGGCGGATCGCTTTGTACAGGGCGATCAGCCCCGCCGCCTCGGCCCGCCGCGCCGCGCCCCAGTGGACGAGGTGCCCGCCCACGCCCAGCGAGCCGCACATGCTCACGTGGAAGCGGAACGAGAGCGGCAGGTACTCCGGCCCCATGTCCGTCACCCAGGACTCCATGGTGCTGGCCGGGAAGACCTGGCTGAAGCCCTCCTGGATCTGCAGCCGCGCCGTGGGCTCGGTGTTGTCGCTGGCCCAGATCTGGTCGGCCAGCCGCAGGATGCCCAGGTCGGCCCTGGCCCCGCCGCCCGAGCAGCTCTGCCAGATCACCTGCGGGTGCCGCGCGCGCAGCGTCCCCCAGATGTGGTAGAGCCCCTGGACGTAGCGCACCCAGATCTCGCGCTGGTCGCCCGGCGCATCGGGCCAGCCCGGCTCGCTCACGCTGCGGTTCATGTCCCACTTGATGAAGGCGATGTTGTGCTCCGTCAGCAGCCGGTCGATCGTGTCGATCAGGTATCCCTGCACGTCCTGGCGGGCCACGTTGAGGATGAGCTGGTTGCGGCCCTCGGTGCGGGCGCGGGTCGGGAAGTGGATGACCCAGTCGGGGTGGGCTCGGTACAGCTCGCTGTCGGGGTTGACCATCTCCGGCTCGACCCACAGGCCGAACTGCATGCCCAGGGCGTTGACCTGGGCGATCAGCGGGGACAGCCCGCTGGGGAACTTCACCGCGTCGGGCCACCAGTCGCCCAGGCCGGCCCGGTCGCTGGTGCGCCCGTGGAACCAGCCGTCGTCCATCACAAACAGCTCGACGCCCATCTCGGCGGCCAGCCGGGCCAGCTCCACCTGCGAGCGCTCGTCCACATCGAACAGGGTGGCCTCCCAGGAGTTGTAGAGCACCTGGCGGACGGCGTCGCCGTGGGGCAGGAGCTGCGCGCGGACGAGGTCGTGGAAGCTCCGGCTGGCCTTGCCGAAGCCGGCATCGCTGTAGCCGGCGAAGCTGCTCGGCGTCACGAACTGCTCGCCAGCCCCCAGCCGCCAGGCGAAGTCCCAGTCGTTCAGGCCGATCTTCACCCGCGTGGTGTCGAAGTCGGTCACCTCGGCCACGATCTTCCAGTTGCCGCTCCAGGCCAGCGCGCCGAACCAGACCTGGCCCGAGTCCTCGTCGGCGGCCCCGCGGTCGATGGCGAACCAGGGGCTGTGGTGGTGGCTGGTGTTGATCCGGCGGCTCTCCAGCACCTTGAGCCCCTGGACGAGCGGCTCGCGGCGCAGGTTCATCTCGTCGGCCCAGCGGCCGGTCAGGTGGCTCAGGCGGTAGCCGCTGCCCGGCGGCAGGTGCCACTCGGCCGAGAGCATGCGCTCGATGCTGATCGGCGCGTCGCCCTCGTTCGTGGCCGTCGCCCAGCGCTCGATCAGGTCGTGCGCGTGGTGGACGCGGTAGTGCAGGGTGACGCGCAGCGGGTAGGCCGTGTCGCGCAAGATGATGCGCAGCTCGGGCTGATCGCCGTCGCGCTGCTCGGCCGACTCGAAGCGCAGCACTACATCGCGCACCCCGTCGGCGAACGTCACCTTGATGCACGGGTCGATGAAGGTCTCGCCCGCGTAGCCGGGATACTCCTCGGGGGTGCTCTGGGCCGCGCTGTTGAACGAGGCCCAGGCGAGCGGGTTCGGCGCGGGCGGGTAGTCGTCCGGCGATGTGAGCCGCCGGCCCCAGTAGCGGTGCGTCAGCAGCCCGGCCGCGTTCAGCCCCAGCGCGTACCCCGTCGTCGCCGTCTCCAGCACCCAGCCCTGATCGGTTGTGTGAATTGACATAAAATATTTGCTCCGCACCATCCCGGCACCGCATGTGCAGGTCGGCGGCTACGCCGCCCTGCACATGTAGTATGCTACAATAGCCCGCTGTTACCATCATACGCCATGGAGAGGCACTATGGACTTCCCCCGCTCGAGCGGGATCCTGCTTCACCCGACCTCACTGCCCGGGCCGTGGGGGATCGGCGACCTGGGCTCCGCCGCCTACCGCTTCATCGACTTCCTGGCCGCCGCCGGCCAGCGCCTCTGGCAGGTGCTGCCGCTCGGCCCCACCGGCTACGGCGACTCGCCCTACCAATGCTTCTCGGCCTTCGCCGGCAACCCGCTGCTGGTCAGCCTCGACGAGCTGATCGCGCACGGCCTGCTCGGCCAGGTCGAGGTTGAGGCCGCCGCCCGCGCCGCCGGCGACCTCGGGGTTGATCACGTGGACTACGGGTGGGTGATCGGCTTCAAGCTGGGCCTGCTGCGCGCCAGCTACGAGCGCATGCGCGACGGCGTCGCGATCGGGTTCGCCGACGCCTTCGAGTCCTTCTGCGCCGAGCAGGCCGGCTGGCTTGACGACTACGCCCTGTTCATGGCCCTGAAGGAGCAGCACGGCGGGGCGAGCTGGAGCACCTGGGCGCCCGAGCTGCGCTCGCGCAAGGCCGCGGCGCTGCGCAAGGCCCAGAGGGATCTGGCCGAGCCGATCATGGTCCAGAAGTACCTCCAGTTCCTCTTCTTCAGCCAGTGGGCGCCGCTGAAGGCCTACGCCAACGCGCGCGACATCAAGATCATCGGCGACGCGCCGATCTTCGTGGCCTACGACAGCGCCGACGTCTGGGCCAACCCCAAGCTCTTCTACCTGGACGATGAGGGCGGCCCGACGGTGGTCGCCGGCGTGCCGCCGGACTACTTCAGCGCCACCGGCCAGCTCTGGGGCAACCCGCTCTACCGCTGGGACCGCATGGCCAAGGACGGCTACGTCTGGTGGATCGCCCGCCTGCGCCAGACCCTCGCGATCGTCGATATTCTGCGCCTGGACCACTTCCGCGGCTTCGAGGCCTACTGGGAGGTGCCGGCCGCCGAGACGACGGCGATCAACGGCACATGGGTGAAGGGGCCGGGCGCGGCGATCTTCGCCCGCCTGCGCGAGGCCCTCGGCGAGCTGCCGATCATCGCCGAGGACCTGGGCCTGATCACGCCCGAGGTGATCGCCCTGCGCGAGCAGTTCGGCTTCCCTGGCATGAAGGTGCTCCAGTTCGCCTTCGGCGACGACTCGAGCAACGCCTACCTGCCCCATAACTACGCGCCGGGCTACGTGGTCTACTCGGGCACCCACGACAACAACACGACGCGCGGCTGGTTCCAGGACATCGGCGAGGAGGAGCGCGAGGCCGCCCGGCTCTACCTCGGCCGCGACGGCTCGGACATCGCCTGGGACCTGTTCCGCCTGGCGCTGATGTCGGTGGCCGATATATCCGTCGTGCCCCTGCAAGACATCCTGCGCCTGGGCAGCGAGGCGCGCATGAACACGCCCGGCCGCCCCGACGGCAACTGGGGCTGGCGCCTGCGCGACGACGCCCTCAGCGACGGGCTGGCCTTCGGCATCCGCCTGCTCACCGCCGCCTACGGCCGGGTGTAGCTGCGCACGGGGAGGATATGGGAGAGCTTCGCTCTCCCATAAAAAAATTGGTTCTGCTGCGGCGCGGCGTAGCCGCGCCGCAGCAGAGCTAATGTGGCATGTGCCTGCCGGGCACACAACATGTTCATCGCTCCTGCGCGCCAGGTTTCGGAGGCCAAACACTATGATCGACCAGCAGGAGAATCTCCTCACCGTCCAGGTCGGTGAGCGCGACGCTGATCGGCAGGCCTACCCGGTTCGCGTGACGCTGGGCGATGGCAGCGCGGCGAGCGACTGGCTGCGCCTGGGCGACCTGCCGCCCGCGCCAACCAGCTCGTCGGGCGCAGGTCTGTCGGCGTACGGCGTGCTGCTGTTCGAGCTGCTGTTCAGCGGCCCGCTGCACGGGCTCTTCCGCCAGGCCTGGATCATCGCCCAGCGCGAGCGGGGCGTGCTGCACATGCAGCTCTGGATCCAGAGCGGTGACGCGGCGCTCCAGGCCGTGCCCTGGGAGCTGATGCACATCCGCGAGGGCGCGGGCGCCCCCATCCCGCTGGCGGCGACGCCGCAGGTGGCCTTCTCGCGCTATGTGGACAGCGCCACGCCCTTCGGGCGCCCGATCGAGCGCTGGCCCCTGCGCATCCTGGTGGTTATCGGCGCGCCGGACGACCTGGCCACCCGCTGGCCCGATCTGGCGCCTGTGAGCTTCGATGCCGAGCGGGATCGACTGTCGAAGGTGCTGGGTGTGGTGAGCGCCTCCGGCCAGATCTCCTACCGATTCCTGCGCCCGGCCACCCCCGAGGCACTTGTCCAGGCCATGGAGGACGGCTACCAGATCGTGATCTTCTATGGCCACGGCCTGTATGTGCCGCGCAAAGGCACTAGCCTGCTGATGCAGCGCGAGGATGGCAGCTGCCGGCTGTTTGAGGCGGGCGAGCTGATCGACGCCCTGCGCCGCATCGGCAGCCGGCCCGCCCTCTTCATCCTCATCTCCTGCAACACCGCCGCCAAGAGCGCCGACCCGGCCCTCGATAATCTGGCCATCCAGATCATCCGCGACGGCAGCGTGCCCGCCGTGGTCGCCATGCGCGACCTGGTGGAGGTCGACCTGGCCCGCGCCTTCACCCAGTATCTGTGCGACTACCTGCTGCGCTACGGGGTGATCGACCGGGCCGTGGCCGCCGCCCGCCGCCAGGTGCTGGACCCGAACAGGGCTGGCTGGAGCACGCCGGTGCTCTATATGCGCAGCCAGGACGGGCGGCTCTTCGTGCCGAACGCGCAGCTGGAGTTCGCCCGCCTGCTGAGCAACGACCCGCAGATCCGCCAGGTGGCCGTGGCTGCGCCGGCCGGCCCGCGCCTGGCCCTGCTGCGCGCCCGCCCCGACGAGCAGCCCAACCCGCAGGACGCTCGCGCCATCCTCGACCAGCTCCTCGCCCTGGGTGGGCGGCAGCCCAGCCCCGCGCCGATCATCGTCAGCGGCGGCTCGCGGATCAGCCGCTCGCTGCTCCTCCAGCAGTGGGGCTGGCAGCAGAACCAATCTCAGGAGTCGGGGGTTGGGGGTTGGGAGTTGGGGGCCGAAGACCGGACAGCGCAGGATGTGGGCCCCAGCCCCCAACCTCCAGCCCCCAGCCCCCAACCTCCAACTCCCAACCTCCAACTCCCAACCCCCATCATCGCCGTCTACCTATCTCTGGCGGACGACCGGCGGCTCCAGGCGGGGGCGCAGATCGAGGATCTGCTGATCGACGCGGCTGCTGATGTGGACCCGGCCCACGGCGTGGCCCTGATGAACCTGCTGGGGGGTGAGCAGCGCAGCGCGGGCGCCCGCTTCGTGCTGCTGATCGACGGCTTCGAGGCGATCAGCCCGTCTATCCGCTCGGCCATCGCCACACGGCTCGACGGTCTGTCCCGGAGCCTACCCGACCAGCGGATCGTGATCAGCGTCGCGGAGCACGATGCGCCAGCGGCGCTACAGCAGGGCGATATGACCTGGCTGATGCTCAGCCCGCTCAGAGAGCGTCAGATGCGGGCCTACCTGGCCTACCGCGACCGTGTCCGCTCCCGGTCCCACATGCAGACGATCATCTCTAGCGGTATGCGCGATCTCGCCGCCGACCCGCAGCTGCTCACGGCGATCGCCGAGGATCTCGTCAACGGGGGCGGCGGCCGCCTCTCCCGCGACAGTATGCTCAGCGGGCTGCTCGACAAGCTGATCGACCGGGCGTCGGGGCCGACGGTGTCGCGGGTGGTCGTGCGCACGTGCATCTACGCCCTGGCGTGGGCGATGCACTGGGGCCATCGGGATAGCTTGTCGATCGCCGAGGCCTTCCAGGTGATCCGGGACGTCCCCCAGGATCGCAGCTATGCGCCCGAGAACATCTATCGGGCGCTGGTCAGCGCCGGCGCTCTGGTGGAGGTGGGCGGCATCAGCGTGCAGCTCAGCCACCTGGAGCTCCAGGCCTACGCGGCGGCGCGGGCGCTGCGGGGCAGGCCCGACATGCGCGAGCTGCTCGGCGATATTATGGTGATCGCCAGCTTCCCGTCCCGCCTGGCCTGGTGGAGCCCGGTGCTGATCGGGGTGGCCCAGCGCGTCGACACGCTGGGTGACCTTGCGCCGATCTGGGCGATGCTGCGCAGCGAGGTGAGCGGGCCGCAGGCCATCCTGGCCGCCCGCTGCCTGGGCGCCTTCACCCAGGCCCAGCGCCAGAGCCTCAGCCTGATCGCCCGGCTGCGGGCAAGGTCGGACGCCGATGATGAGCAGCGGGCGGCGCTGCTCGACAGCATCCTGATCGAGCTCAACCCGCGATTCGAGCCGAGCGCATCCTCGCGGGCTATGCTCGTCGAGACCCTGGCCCAGCTGCCCTACCCGAAGGTGCGCGAGGCGCTCCGCCGCCAGATTGGCGAGCGCGTCCTGTTGATTGACGACAACTGGCAGTACGACCGGCCGATGGTGCGTATGGCGGCGGCCCGCTCGCTGCGCGACATGACTGATGTCAGCGACGGCGACGCGCAGCTCAATGCGCTGCTGACGGACTGGCGCTGGGGCTGGTCGGGGCGGCTGCTGGCGGCGCTCGACGACCCGGAGCAGAGCACGGAGGCGCGTATCCTCGCCGCCCTGGCCCTGAGCGATCTGAGCGACCAGGATGGCGTGCAGCGGAAGCTGGTGGATCTCCTGCTGCGCGATGATGTCGAGGGGCCGAAGAAGGATTGGCAGGCGGTCCAGGCCGCCATCGCCGACGCCCTGGTGCTTGAGGCCGACGCGCAGCTCGCGGGCCTGATGTCCGTGGCCCTGGAGCGGCAGCCGAAGCTGCCGCTGCGCACCGAGATCCTGGCGGTCAACGTGGTGGGGGCCTGCGCCAGCCACGAGCCTGCCCTCTTGAGCTGGCTCTACGCCCGGCTCGACGGCGCGCCCATCCCGCTGATCTCAGGCATGGCCCGCCTTGCCCTGGCGCGGGCGCTGGCCTGCGGGCCGGTCGGCGGCATGCCGGGCACGATCGACAGCTTCCCGCAGCAGCTCGAGGCTCAGGCCCGCGCGATCATCGAGGAGGAGATCACCGCCGACGCGCCGATGGTGGCCACCCTCCGCCGGCTCGCGATCGAGTGCCTCGTCTGGCTGGGGGCCACGGGCGACGGGACGCCGCCGGAGGCGATCACCACATGGCCGGTGGCCCTGCGCCAGTCGTGGTGGGAGAGCGTCGGGGGGTGAGTGGTGAGTGTTGAGTGTCTCAACACTCAACACTCACCACTCATCCCCCGGCGCGGATGGCGTCCAGCGCCCGCTGGACGGCCAGCCCGTCGGCGAAGGTGGCCGCCGGCGCGAGGGCCGCGGCGTCGCCTGCCAGGGCCGCCTTGAGCGCGACGCCGAGGTAGACCGTCCCCTGGGGGAAGTCGCCGGAGATGCCCTCCGGGAAGTCCACCCCGTGCTCGGGCGTGATGTCGGCGAAGGCGCCGCCGGCGCTGCGCAGCAGGCGCCCGCCGACGAAGCGCAGCGCGCCCTCGACGCCATAGACCGTCGCGCTGTTCGGCTCGTCGTGGGGGGCCACCACGCTGGCCATGATCGTGGCCGTGGCCCCTCCGACGAAGCGCAGGCTCGCGGCCGCGTAGTCATCGGCGGTGACCGGGCGCGGCCGGCCGGAGTCGTCGGGGCGCTCGGCGATGAAGGTGTGGGTGATGCCGCTGGCCACGGCCACCTCATCGGACAGCAGGTAGCGCAGTGTGTCGATCTGGTGCGAGCCGATCGCGCCGAGGACGCCGCCACCCTGGGATGCGTCGCTCCACCAGCTCCAGGCGCGGCGCGGGTCGCTGCGCGAGCTGCTGAGCGAGCGGATCTCGGCGTGGCGCACCGCGCCGATCTCGCCCCGTGCGATAAGCGACCTGGCGAGCCGCAGGGCGGGCAGGAAGCGCAGCTCGTGGTCGATCATGGCCAGCTGGGCGGGGTGCGCCTCGGCGGCGGCGAGCATGGCCTCGGCCTCCGCCACGTCCATCGCCGTGGGCTTCTCACAGAGCACGTGCCGGCCGGCCTCCAGGGCCGCCGCGGCGATCTCGCGGTGCAGGCCGGGCGGGGTCACGATGCTGACCACGTCTACGTCGGGGCGCTCCAGGAGCGCGCGCCAGCTGGCGGTGTGCCATGCCACCCCCAGCTCCCCCGCGATGCGGGCCGTCTTGTCGGCCTGGCTGCCGGCCAGCGCCACCACCTCCAGTCCCGCGCCACGGAACGCCGGCACCTGCACCCGCGCCCCCCACCCCGTGCCGATAATGCCGATCCCGGTCATCTATACCTCCATGTAAGGGCTCATAAAAGAATAACTTCCCTCAGGCCGCTGAAGCGGCCTTCGTAACCGTAGCCGGGGCCTTCAGGCCCCCGGCACCCGCCCGGCGGCTGAAGCCGCGGGCTACTGGTACAAAGCCCGCTACACGGGCTGAAGGGTGAGGGAATTAATTCCTTTATGAACCCTAAGCATTGTAAGGCCGAAGCATTCGCCCAGCATGTATGCCGTATGCGGACATGCGTCAGGGGCGAATGCTTCGGCCCTACTTCTAATATTTTGCGACGCTGGGGTCGACGTCGTCTGACCAGCGCAAGATCCCGCCGACCAGATTCTTCACCTTGTGGAATCCGGCGCTCCTCAGCAGCTCCACGGCGCGGCCGCTGCGCATGCCGCTGCGGCAGTAGACCACCATCTCGACGGAGCTGTCGAGCTCGCTGATCCGCTCGGGCAGCTGGTCCACCGCGATCACCTTGTCGGTGCCGGGGATGCTGGCGATCGCGATCTCGTAGGGGTTGCGGACATCCAGCAGGAAGGGGCGGGCGTCGGACCGGAGCAGCTCGGCGAGCTCGCCGGGCGTGATCTCATACTGGTTGCTCAACGTATTCACCTCGGGGACAATCCCACAGAACTGGTCGTAGTCGATAAGCTCGGTGACGGTCGGGTGCTCGCCGCAGACGGGGCATGTGGGGTTGCGGCGCAGCTTCAGCTCGCGGAAGCGCATCTCCAGGGCGTCATAGAGCATCAGGCGGCCAACCAGCGACGTGCCGATGCCGGCCAGCAGCTTGATCGCCTCGGTGGCCTGGATGGTGCCGATCACGCCGGGGAGCACGCCGAGCACGCCGCCCTCGGCGCAGCTCGGCACCAGGCCGGGGGGCGGCGGCTCGGGGTAGAGGCAGCGGTAGCAGGGGCCGCCCTGCTTGGGGTAGAACACCGTCGCCTGGCCCTCGAAGCGGAAGATGCTGCCGTAGATGTTCGGCTTGCCCAGCATCACCGCCGCGTCGTTGGTCAGGTAGCGGGTCGGGAAGTTATCGGTGCCGTCGATGATGATATCGTAGGGGCGCATCAGGTCGAGCGCGTTCGCCGAGGTGATCTGCGTCTCGTAAGTCGTCACCTCGACCAGCGGGTTCAGGTCGGCCAGGCGTCGCTTGGCCGACTCGGTCTTGGCCACGCCGACGGTGGAGGTGCCGTGGACGATCTGGCGCTGCAGGTTGCTCGAGTCGACCACGTCGAAGTCCACCAGGCCGATGTGGCCGACGCCGGCGGCGGCCAGGTAGAGGGCCAGCGGCGAGCCGAGTCCGCCGGTGCCGACGAGCAGCACGCTGCCCTGCTTGATCTTGCGCTGGCCCGCCATGCCCACCTCGGGCATGATCAGGTGCCGCGAGTAGCGGGCGATCTCTTCGTTCGAGAGGGTTACGTCAGACATACATGCCCCCCGCGATCGCCGGGATGATGCTCACCACATCGCCGCCGGCCACCGGCGTCTCCTCGCCCTCCAGGTAGCGGATATCCTCGTCGCCGACGTAGATGTTCACAAAGCTGCGCAGCTTGCCCTGCTCGCTGAACAGGTGCTTGCCCAGGGTGGGGTGCTGCTCGACCAGTCCGCGCAGCAGCGCGCCGACCGTGTCGGCCTCCAGGGCCACGCTGGCGCTGCCGTCGGCGTACTGGCGCAGCGCGGTGGGGATCGTGATCGTCGCCATCAGACATACTCCTTACATACACTCATGCCGCCTGCCGGTGGGGGTGTGGGGCGGCGCAGCCGCCCCCACGATCCTGTATTGTTTGGGTTGTGCGGCGAAGCCGCACAACCCAAACAATACATGGGTTTAGGGCACAGCCCTAGACGAGCGCAAGCTCTTCTTGCTCAAAGCGCGCGCCCTCGGCGACGAGCAGCCAGGAGGCCACCTCGGCGGCCCGGCCGTCGCGCACCGACTGGATGACAAAGGCGAACCCGGTCCCCCCGCCGACCCCCTGGGCGCCCACCCGGTCGCGCTCGGAGGGCGTGGCCGGGTCGTCGGGGTGCGAGTGGTAGCAGCCGACGATGTCCATGCCGGCGGCGCGGGCCTCGCGGTCGGCCCGCAGGTAGTCGCGCGGGTCGAGGTAGAAGCGGTCGCGCCGCGACTCGGCGTTATCGGTATCGGCCAGGCTCACCTGCCCGGCCCAGCGGTTCTCGACGGCCAGGGCGCGCACGACCGTCTTCACATCGCCATCAAGCCCCCCGAGCAGCAGCCCGACGCACTCGTCGGGGTAGGTTGCCTCGGCGTGGCGGGCGATCGTCTCAGCGGCATCAGCAGAGAGTGTTAGCATGTATGGGTGCCCCTTGTGGGCTCCCACGAGGGGCGCCCTTACAGCTCGTCTTTAGGTATTAGATCCCCGCCCCCTCGATCAGATCTGTCTCCTCCCAGAAGCGCTCGCTGAGGTAGCGGGCGGCGCTGTCGCAGAGGATCGTCACCACCGTGCCCTCGCGCAGCTCGCGGGCCACGCGCAGCGCCGCCGCCACATTGGCCGCCGCCGAGATGCCGACCAGCAGGCCGGTGCTGCGGGCCAGGCGCCGGGCCATGGCGAAGGCGTCCTCGCTCGTCACCTCCAGCACCGTGTCGGCCAGGGATGCGTCGTAGATCCCGGGGACGAGGCGGGTGGTCTCCATGTGCTTGACGCCCTCAAGGGCGTGGTAGGGGCCGTCGGGCTGCACCGCGATCAGGTGGACGGCGGGGTTCAGCTCACGCAGGCGGCGGGCGGTGCCCATAAAGGTGCCGCTGGTGCCCAGGGCGGCCACAAAGTGCGTCACCCGGCCGCCCGTCTGCCGCCAGATCTCAGGGGCGGTGCTCTCGTAGTGGGCGAGCGGGTTGGCCGGGTTGCTGTACTGGTCGGGGTAGAAGTAGCGCCCGGGGCTCGCGTCCACCAGCGCGCGGAT
>NZ_JAIEWN010000014.1:57034-71061 GCF_019599295.1 Oscillochloris sp. ZM17-4
GCCCAGCGCCGCGCCGATGGTGGCGTAGGCGATCCCCGTGTTGCCGCTGGTCGCGTCGGCGATCCGCATGCCGGGGCGCAGCGCGCCGCTGGCCTCGCCGGCGCGGATCATCCACAGGGCGGGCCGGTCCTTGACCGATCCGCCGAGGTTGTACCACTCGGCCTTGGCGAAGACCTCCACGCCGGGGGGCATGTCGGTCGAGGCCAGGTGCAGCAGCGGCGTGTTGCCGATTAAATCGAGAGGATACGTCATAACCCACCGTAGGGCCGAAGCATGTGACGTTGGCGCAGAGCGCCAACGTCGCATGCTTCGGCCCTACACGATCATCCCCGCCCAGCCCGGTGGCGCGCTAGGGCCGACTTCAGCGTGTTGAGGGCCAGCGTGGCGCAGCGCGGGCGGGCGCGCACCACCTCGCGGCCGAGCATATCGAGTACGGCCTGGTCATCGAGCGCATCGACGGCGCTCAGGGGCGCGCCCTGGAGCTGCTCGCAGAGCAGCGAGGCGGCGGCCTGGCTGATCGTGCAGCCGCGGCCCTCGAAGCTCAGGCCGGCCAGTGCCTCGCCCGCCGGGTCGAACCTCAGGTAGAGTGTGATCGTATCGCCGCAGTCGGGGATGCCGCCCGCGTGTACCATATCCGCGCCCTCAAGGTGCCCGTAGTGGCGCGGGCGCTCGTAGTGGTCGAAGAGACGATCGATGATCTGCTGGCGATCCATATTTCGCCGCCCGTAGGGCCGAAGCATTGGATTGGGCGCTCCGCGCCCAATCCAATGCTTCGGCCCTACCCGTTATACGTCTTCTCGATCGGCAATCCGACCCCGTTGCCCCACTCCGTCCAGCTGCCGTCGTAGTTGCGCACCTGCGGGTAGCCGAGCAGGTAGGTCAGCACGAACCAGGAGTGCGAGGATCGCTCGCCGATCCGGCAGTAGGTGATCACATCCTTGTCAGGGGTGACGCCCTCCGCGCCGTACAGCGCGGCCAGCTCGTCGGCGCTCTTGAAGGTGGCGTCCTCGCGCACGGCCTTGGCCCAGGGGATGTTTGCCGCCGTGGGGATGTGGCCGCCGCGCAGGGTGCCCTCCTGGGGGTAGTCGGGCATGTGGGTGCGCTCGCCGCTAAACTCCTGCGGGCTGCGCACATCCACCAGGGCCGTGCCGGGCTGGCTGATGTGCGCGCGCACCTGGTCGCGGAAGGCCCGGATGGCGGTATCGTCGCGCGCGGGCACGGGGTAGCTCGCCGGCGGGTAGCTCGGCGTCTCGCGGGTGATGCCGCGGCCCTCGGCGACCCACTTGGCCCGCCCGCCGTTGAGGATGCGCGCGTCGGGGTGGCCGAAGAGCTTGAAGACCCACAGCGCGTAGGTCGCCCACCAGTTGCTCTTGTCGCCGTAGAGCACCACCGTGGTCTCGCGCGAGATCCCCTTGCGGGCGAGCAGCGCCGCGAAGGCCTCGGCGTCCAGGTAGTCGCGCACGACCGGGTCGTTCAGGTCGTCCACCCAGTCGATCTTCACCGCGCCGGGGATGTGGCCCGTGTCGTAGAGCAGCAGGTCCTCGTTGCTCTCCACCAGGCGCACATTCGGGTCGTTCAGGTGGTCGGCCACCCAGGCCGTATCGACCAGCACCTCGGGGTGTGCGTAGTCTGCCATGAGAAGCTCCTTTCGGGAGAGAGATTTCAAGGGAGGGTGCCCCTCCCCTGACCCGCTCACGCTCGGATTGTACTCCCGCTATGAGTTTAAGTCAAGTTCTTACGCATCATACTCAACAAATAGCGCGTCGCCCTCAGCCCAGACCCGATAGGTGCCGACCGGCTCGAAGGCGGGCAGGGTGCGCGGCCGGCCGCTGCGCAGGTCGAAGCTCGCGCCGTGCAGCGGGCACTCGACGCAGAGCTCATCGGCGTCCACCTCGCCCTCGCTCAGCGAGGCCTCGGCGTGCGAGCAGGTATCGTCGATCGCGAACAGCTCATCGCCGACGCGGAACACCGCCACCGGCGTGCCGTCCACATCAAACTTCTTTGCGCCGCCCTCGGGGACATCGGCCAGGCTGCCGATCTGAATGGATGGCATACTCATCTCTCCACACACATGTAAGGCCGAAGCATTCGCCCCTGATGATTCAGGTACACCCGATCCATTCGGGGCGAATGCTTCGGCCCTACGGCCTCACCTAAACGTAACCTATCCGACCGACCCCTCCATCTCCATCTGGATCAGGCGGTTGAGCTCCACGGCGTACTCCATGGGCAGCTCGCGGGTGAAGGGCTCCATAAAGCCCAGCACGATCATCGACATGGCGTCGGCCTCCTTGAGGCCGCGGCTCATCAGGTAGAAGAGCTGCTCGGCGCCGATGCGGCCCACCGTGGCCTCGTGGGCCAGCGTGCAGTGGTCCTCTTCGATCTCGATGAAGGGGATGGTGTCCGAGGCCGAGCGCTCGTCGAGGATCAGGGCGTCGCAGTTGACGTTGATCTTCGCGCCGTAGGCCCCCGGAGCCACCTTCGCCAGGCCGCGGTAGGTCGTCTTCCCGCCATCCTTGCTCACCGACTTATTGGTGATCCGGCTGGTCGTCTCCGGCGCGATGTGGACCATCTTCGCCCCGGCGTCCTGGTGCTGGCCCTTGCCCGCGTAGGCCACCGAGAGCACCTCGCCGCGGGCCTTGCGGCCCATCAGGTAGACCGAGGGGTACTTCATGGTCAGCTTCGAGCCGATGTTGCCATCCACCCACTCCATGCTCGCCTCCTCGTGGGCCACGGCCCGCTTGGTGACGAGGTTGAAGATGTTGTTGGCCCAGTTCTGGATGGTCGTGTAGCGGAACTTACCGCCCTTCTTGACCACGATCTCGACCACCGCCGAGTGCAGCGAGTTGGTCGAGTAGGTGGGGGCGGTACACCCTTCGATGTAGTGCGCCTCCGCGCCCTCCTCGATGATGATCAGCGTGCGCTCGAACTGGCCCATGTTCTCCGCGTTGATGCGGAAGTAGGCCTGCAGCGGGATGTCCACCTTCACGCCGGCCGGCACGTAGACGAAGGAGCCGCCCGACCAGACCGCCGTGTTCAGCGCGGCGTACTTGTTATCGGCCGAGGGGATGATCGTGCCGAAGTACTGCTTGAACAGCTCGGGGTACTCCTTGAGCGCCGTGTCGGTGTCGAGGAAGATCACGCCGAGCTTCGACCACTCCTCGCGCAGCGAGTGGTAGACCACCTCGGACTCGTACTGGGCTCCGACGCCGGCCAGGAACTTGCGCTCGGCCTCGGGGATGCCCAGCCGCTCGAAGGTGTTCTTGATCTCGGCGGGCACCGCGTCCCAGTCGTTCTGCGGGCGCTCGCCGGCGCGCACGAAGTAGTGGATCTTGTCGTAGTCCAGCTCTGCCAGCTCGTGGTTTGCCCACATGCCCTTCAGCGGGGTCGGCTTCTGGTAGAAGATCTCCAGCGCCTTGAGGCGCCGCTTGAGCATCCACTCCGGCTCGTTCTTCATCCCCGAGAGCTCGCGCACCACCCGCTCGCTTAGGCCAACCGGCGCCTTGAAGAGGTAGTTCTCCTCCTGCCGGAAGCCATACTTGGAGTAGTCAAACTCAAGATTTGTCGGCTCTGCGACCATAGCAATCCTCCTAGGGTACAGGGTACAGGGTACAGGGTACAGGGACAGGGGTGAGGGGCGAGGGGGCAGGGCGCTTGTCCGGCCCTATCCCCTGTACTCTATCCCCTGTACGCTAAAGCTCGTCGTCGTCATCGTGAATATGGCCGACGCCATAGAGGCCGGCCTTCAGGGCCTTGAGCGAGAGCAGGGCGCACTTGAGCCGCACCGGGTTCTTGCCCAGCGGGATTCCGATCAGCTCCAGCAGGTCGTCCTTGCTAAAGACCTTGGCCTGCTCCACCGGCATCCCGATCAGCTCGTCGGTCAGCAGCGAGGCGCTGGCCTGGCTGATCGCGCAGCCGCGCCCGCTGAAGCGCACATCGGTGATCACCCCGTCGGCGATCTGCAGGTCCATGCGCACCTTGTCGCCGCAGAGCGGGTTATGCTCCTCGTGCGACACCGATGGCGCATCCAGCGTCCCGAAGTTGTGCGGGTACTTCGAGTGCTCCAGGATCTGCTCGCGATACATGTCATCCATAAGGGTACAGGGGATAGGGCACAGGGTACAGGATACAGAGTAATAGGTTCTCGGAGCCTCACATATCTAGCTGCCGTCCCCTGTCCCCTGTCCCCTATCCCCTGTCCCCTAACTAAAAAGCTTCCGGGCCTTCTCCAGGCCGACCGCCAGCCGGTCGATCTCCTCGGCGACATTGTAGATGTAGAAGCTGGCCCGCGTGCTGGCCGGCACATCGTAGTGGCGGTGGAGCGGCTGGGTGCAGTGATGGCCGGCGCGCACCGCCACGCCCTCGCCGTCAAGGATGGCCGCCACATCGTGGGGGTGGACGCCGTCGAGGGTGAAGCTGATCGAGCCGCCGCGGTCCTCGGTGCCCTGCGGCCCCATGATCCTCAGCCCCTCGATGCCGGCGAGCCGGTCGAGGGCGTAGCCGAGCAGCTCCTGCTCGTGCTGGTGGATGGCATCCATGCCCACGTCGGACAGGAAGTCGCAGGCCTCGCCGAGGGCGATCGCCTCGCCGATCGCCGGCGTGCCGGCCTCAAAGCGGGCCGGGACCTCGGCGTAGGTGCTGGAGTCCAGATCCACCACCTCGATCATCGAGCCGCCGCCGAGGAAGGGCGGCATCGCCTCGAGCAGGCTGCGCCGCGCCCACAGGGCGCCGATCCCCGTCGGCCCGCACATCTTGTGGCCGCTGAAGGCCATAAAGTCACAGCCGAGCGCCCGCACATCCACCGGCATATGCGGCACGCTCTGGGCGCCGTCCACCAGAATCTTCGCCCCCACCGCGTGGGCCCGCTCGGCCAGCATGGCCACCGGGTTCACCGTGCCCAGCACATTCGACTGGTGGGTCACGGCGAGCAGCTTCACGCCCTCGGTCAGCTTCCGGTCGAGCTCGTCGAGGTTCAGCCGGCCGTCGCCGTCCAGCCCGATATAGTCGAGCGTCGCGCCTGTGCGCTGGGCGAGCATCTGCCAGGGGACGATGTTGGAGTGATGCTCCATCAGCGTGAGCAGGATGCGGTCGCCCGGCCCGATGTTTGCCCCGCCCCAGGCGTATGCCACCAGGTTGATCGCCTCCGTCGCATTCCGGGTGAAGACCACCTCGCGCTTGCTGGACGCCCCGATGAAACGCGCCACCTTGCCCCGCGCCCGCTCGAAGGCGAAGGTCGCCTCCTCGCTGAGCGTATACACGCCGCGGTGGACGTTGGCGTTATAGCGGCGGTAGTAGTCCTCCAGGCAGTCGATCACCTGGCGTGGCTTCTGCGAGGAGGCCGCGCTATCGAGGAAGGCCAGGGGCTTGCCGTGTACCTGCTGCTGCAAGATCGGGAACTTGCGCCGCAGGGCGACCACATCGAATGCGGAGAGAGTTGGCATATACCTGGTAGGGGCGCAGCAGCAGCTACACCACCGTAGGAGCGCAGCAGCAGAGCCGCTGCTGCGCCCTTACAAGATGACCTAGATCTTCGACTCAATGATACCGGTGATCTCGTCGCGCAGATCCTCGACCGTGATGCGGTTCAGGGCCGGCTCAAAGAAGCCCATCACGATCATCCGCTTGGCCTCATCGCGCTTAATGCCGCGGGCCTGCATGTAGAAGAGCTGCATGTCGTCCACGTCGCCGCTGGTGGAGGCGTGGCCGCCCTTGAGCACATCGTTGGTGTCGATCTTCAGGCCGGGGATCGAGTCGTTGCGCGCATTCGGGCTGAGGTGCAGGGCGTGCTCCTCAAGCCGGGTGCTGGTCGCCTTCGACTCGTGCTCGATCTTGATCATGCCGTCGAAGACGCTGTAGGCCGTGTCGTTGACCACCGTCTTGAACTGCATGAAGCTCTCGGCGTTGTAGCCGACGTGGCGCAGCCAGGGCGCCGTCACCAGGTTCTGCGTCTCGCTGGCGAAGGTGGCGCCCAGCCAGTTGACCTGCGATCCGTTGCCCTCAAGGCGCGTCTCGGCCTCGATGTGCTGCACCTGGCCGCCGAGGGCCACCGATGTCCACTCCGCCGAGGCGTCGCGGCCGAGCACGATCTTCTGCGCGCCGATGTGGTAGACGCTGGAGCCCCAGTGCTGCACGCTGGCGAAGCGGATGCTGCTGCCGGGGCCGGCGAGGATCTCCGTGACCGGCCCGGCCATCGCCGCCTGCTCGTGATCCTGAGAGGTGAACTCCTCGATCAGCGTCACGCTGGCGTTATCCTCAAGGATCACCAGGGTGCGCGGGAAGATCGCCTGGTTGCTCGCCGAGAGCGTGTAGCAGACCCGCAGGGGCAGGTCGAGCGAGACGCCCTTGGGCACATACAGGAAGGCGCCATCCTGCCAGAGGGCCGCGCGCAGCGCGCTGAACTTATGCTCCAGCGGGTCCACAGCGCTGTCCATCTTCGCCCGGATGAGCTCCTCGTGGGAGCGCAGGGCGGCGGCCATCGTCGTGAAGATCGCGCCGGTCTGCGCCAGCTCCGCGTCCCACTGGATCGCCGTGCCCTGGGGCGAGTCGGCGGGCATCAGGATCTCGGGGTTCAGCCCGGTGAGGTTCGTGCGCCGCCACTCGGGTGGGATCGCTTGGGCGAAGTAGTCCCAGGCCTCGCGGCGGCGCTCGGTGAGCCACGCCGGCTCGCCCGAGGCCACCGACCGGGACACGATCTCCTCGGCGGTGATATCTTTCAGGGTCAGGTTTGTCATAATTATTCAGTGGCTCAGTGATCTACGCGGCGCCCGTCAGCTCTTCGCGGAGCCAGTCGTAGCCCTTCTCCTCCAGCTCGAGCGCCAGATCCGCCCCGCCCTCGCGGATGATCCGGCCGTCCATCATCACCGAGACGAACTGCGGCTTGATGTAGTTGAGCAGGCGCTGGTAGTGGGTGATCACCAGCGCGCCCATCTGGGGGCCGGCCAGGCGGTTCACGCCGCCGGCCACGATGCGCAGGGCGTCGATGTCGAGGCCCGAGTCGGTCTCGTCCATGATCGCCATCGTCGGGGCGAGCATCGTCATCTGCAGGATCTCCAGGCGCTTCTTCTCGCCGCCGCTGAAGCCCTCGTTGAGGTAGCGCCGGGCGAAGCCCTCGTCCATCTCCAGGCTGGCCATGCCCTCGCGCAGCTGCTTGCGGAACTGGGCCACCGGGATGGAGGTCGCCTTTGGGTCCTTGCCATCCTCGGCGCGGTGGGCGTTGATCGAGGCGCGCAGGAAGTTGGCGACCGTGACGCCGGGGACGGAGACCGGGTACTGGAAGGCCAGGAACAGGCCGAGCTTGCTGCGCTCGTCCACATCCAGCTCCAGCACGTTCTGGCCCTTGTACCAGATCTCGCCGCCCGTCACCTCGTAGCCGGGGTGGCCGGCGATGATGTGGGCGAGGGTGCTCTTCCCGCTGCCGTTCGGCCCCATGATCGCGTGGACCGTGCCGTGCTTAACGGTCAGGTTCACGCCCTTGAGGATCTCCTTGTCGTCGATCTTCGCCTGAAGATCCTTGATGATCAGATCGTTGCTCATGTGCTCCTCATCAAACAAACGTCACTATCGCCCACCGGTAGGGGTTTGGTGGCGGCGAAGCCGCCACCAACATTCTTTTTTGTTGGTTCGAGCGGCGAAGCCGCTCGAACCAACAAAAAACGTAGTCTGGGGCTGTGCCCCAGCGCTGCCCTGCGGCAATCTTACATCTGGAGCGGGATGATCACCCGCCCATCCGCCGTCTCCGTCTCGCGCACCGTGAAGCTACAGCTGTGGGCGCCCTCGCGGATGCTGTTCTGCAGGTCCAGCTTCTCGCCGAGGACGTACTCGATCATCTGGCGCTCCATCGAGCAGACCTGGGGGTGCATGTGGGCCACGTCGTAGTAGGGGCACGCGAAGAGCCTGATGCCGTCCCCCTCTGGCGCCACCTCGGCCGGGACGCCGCGCTGCTCAAGCAGGCGGCGCAGCTCGCCCAGGCGCGCCCCGATATCGGTGCCCTGCATCCGGTCGGCGTACTCGCCGGCCAGCCGCTGGCTCACCCGGTCGAGGATCTGGTCGACCCTATCGGCGCCCTCCAGGGCGATCAGCTCGCGCAGCAGCAGCGAGATCAGCCGGTCGTACTGCTTGGGGAAGAGGCTCTGGGCCTTCTCGCTCAGGCAGTAGACCAGGCGCGGGCGGCCGGGGCCGCGCCGCTCGGCGCGCGCCACCACCAGGCCATCGGCCTGGAGATGGACCAGATGCTCGCGCACCGCTGTCGCGCTCACCTCCAGCAGGGCCGCGAAGTCCTTCACCGTGCCCTCGCCGTGCCTCTGGAGGTGCTCGACGATCTTGCCCGCCCCGCTCTCCGGGGCAAATCCTATTGTCGTCGTCATAGTAGCCCTCCTACGAACTACTAGTAGTCTACCAGCGCTTGCGAGTATTGTCAATAAAATAAGGCAAAACCTCTTTTATTCCAAGATCACGAACCCTGACCCCACCCAAACCCTGCTCCAAGACTAGCCAAATGTCCTGTAATCATGTAATCAGGGCCGTGCTACACTACCCCCAGGCCGCACACAGAGAGCGACAGAGGAGCGATACATGAGCACGAAATGGGACTACAAGGTGGTGTTCGTCGAGGGCTGGGAGCGCGTCTCAATCGAGGGGCAGGAGAGCCGGCCAGAGGAGGGGGAGCGCAACAGCGCCTTCGGGCGGCGCACGCTAAACCAGCTCGGCGCCGAGGGCTGGGAGCTGAGCGGCATCCAGCACGCCATGCCGGGCCGCAGCTACTTCATCTTCAAGCGGCCGCTGGCCGAGGGCGCCGAGCCCGACCTCTCGGTGGTCAGGCGCGAGCGCCACGCCCCCGAGGCCGCGCCGGCCGCGCCCGACGGCGGCCCCCAGGTCGCCTCGGTCTAGCGACCGCAGCCCGCAGAAAAAAAGTCGGGTACAGACCACGCCAGCGAAGCTGGCGTGGTCTGTACCCGACAAACTATTCCGCGTTAGCGGCCATCGCCCCCGCGCTTCGGCGGGACGATCCGCGGCCCGCGCGAGCCGAACGGCCCGGACGAGGCCGAGGCCGAGCTCTCGGCGGCATTCCCGCGCTCGCTGGTCAGGCTTACGCTGGGCGGCTGCGGGCCATCGCCCGTGCCCACGCCCACCCGGCCCACCTCAGCGGCGCGCAGCTCCTCGGCCTGGCGCAGCAGCTCGGGCTTCTCCTCGTAGTAGAACTGGAGCGCCTGGCCGTGCTTGTCCACCCCGCTGTAGGAGACCAGCACCTTGCAGCCCGCCGGCACCCCGCCCGACGAGAGCAGGTCGGCCAGCGGCGCGTCCAGATCCTTGAGCAGGCGCTGGCGCAGGGGCCGCGCGCCGAAGCGCGAGTCGAAGCCCTTGTCGAGCAGATACTCCTTCGCCTCAGGCGACACCTCGACCTGGATCCCGTGGCGCAGGTACTGCTCGTTGCTCTCCAGAAGCATATGGTCGAGCACCTGGCGCAGCACATCGCTGGAGAGCGGCCGGAAGGCGACGATCTCATCCAGGCGGTTGATCCACTCGGGCTGAAAGACCTTCTGGAGCGACTCGAAGCCGATCTGGTAGATCTGCTGGCCGGTGGCCTCGACATCCTGGTGCGGGGTGCGGAAGCCGATCGTGCGCCGGTCGAGGTAGTCGACCATCTCCTTGGCGCCGACGTTGGTGGTGAAGACGACGATGCTGTTCTGGAAGCTGACCCGCCGGCCGCCGTTGAGCAGCAGGATCTCGCCGTCCTCCATGATCTGGAGCAGCAGGTTCCACAGCTCGGGCTGGCCCTTCTCGATCTCATCGAACAGCACCACGCTGTTCTCCTGCTCGATGATATCGGGGTTCAGCAGCGGCTTCTGGTCGCGCCCGACATAGGAGGGCGGCGCGCCGACAAGGGCGCTGACCTCGTGGCCCTGGCTGAACAGCGAGCAGTCGATCTTCAGGAAGGCCTCGCCATCGGGGCGCACGAGCTGGGCCAGCGCGCGGGCGGTGGCCGTCTTGCCGACGCCGGTGGGGCCGAGGAAGAGCAGGGTGGCGCGCGGGCGGCGCGGGTTCCCGGCCGAGAACCCGAAGCGGGCGCGGTTCAGCACGCGGATCACGCTCTCGATCGCGCGCTCCTGGCCAAAGATCTGCGCGCGCAGATTGTGCTCAACCATATCCAGAGGGTTCTTGTCGCCGCGCTGTGCGAGCCTCATCCCGCGCGAATGTTCGGTCATCGTCCTGCCCTTCCCGCTAATCAGCGCCGACGCTGGCGCTTGCTCTCGTATTGACCAAGCCGCCGCACCGCTAGTGTCATAAGGCAATACCGCAGAAGTCACCCGGTCACTCTCGCGTGCCCGGCCCGTAAACGGGCGGGCTACGGTCTACGAAGCCCGCCTTCGCGGGCTGGCCGAGGGTCGCTAGGAGCCCGCGGCTTCAGCCGCCGGGCGACGCCGCACAGGGCGATTTCTGCGGTATTGCATAACAAGCCTCGCTTACCTCATATATACGATGGGTCTTCCTCTATCTTGCAGGGCGATGATGAGCGGCAGATGACGAATATCGTGCGCCTGTTCACGACGATGTGCGCTGCGGGCGGGGCGTGAGCTGCGCTAGCGCAGCCGGGCCACCGCCGTGGCGACCGCCATGATCATAAAGAGGATCATGCCGATGCTCAGCAGAAACAGCGCCACCGGCGCGGCACCAACCACAGCGCAGACACCAACCACGATCTGCACGGATCGCCCGCGCTTGCGGTTGACCCGCTCGAGCAAACGCACCAGCAGCTCGCCAGCCATCGGGCCGAGGAAGATCGCCAGGAACAAACCCAGGAAGCCACTCAGCATGACAAATACGATCCCAGCCGCGATGCTCGTCAGAAACCCGTAGACCAGCGCGATCGCGCCGCTGATGATCAGGTCGCTCGCCGCGACCTGATAGTTCACCGGGCGGCGTGAGCGGGCGCACTCGGGGCAGAGCTGGCCCACCGCCGCCGGTCGCACGCACTCCGCGCAGATCGGCCGGTCGCAGCTGGTGCAGCGCAGCCCCGTCTCGCGGCTCGGGTGTTTGTAGCAGTAGAGCGTCCCCAGCTCGTCCGGGGCGCTGGGCGGCTCCGGGGGCGGCGGCTCAGCCGCCAGCAGGCCGCGCTCCGGCTCGCGCACGGTGACGCCGCCGGGGGCCAGCACCTCGCCCGCCGCCAGCCGGGCCTCCACCTGGGCGAGGATCGCCTGGGCCTCGGCGTTTGTTGGGTCGATCTGCAGGGCGCGCAGCAGGTGATCGCGCTTCTCGCGGTAGGCCCGCAGCGTCCCGGCCAGGCCGATCAGCGCATCCACATGCTCGGGGCTGATCTCGAGGGCCTGGCGAAAATGCTGGCGCGCCGCGTAGGTGTCGCCCGCCATCAGGGCCGCCCGGCCCTCCTGCACCAGCGCCAGCGCGTCGCTCACGGTCGTAGACTCTGCCATCGCTAAACCTCCTGGGGGGCATTATACCCTGTTGGCAAGCCCTGAGGCAAAGCATATTGGGCTGGGTTTGGGCGACTTTGCCGCCCAAACCCAGCCCAATAGAAGACAGGAGGCAGCGCCTACTCGACGGTGACCGCGCCGATCGTCGCCCACGCGCTCGTGTTCCCGGCCCGGTCGATCGTCTGGACGCGCACGAGGTAGCGCCCGGCGGCCAGGGGCGGCGTGCGGACGAGGGGCTCCTCGGTGAACCACGCGTCGCTGCCATCCTCGTCGGGGCCGATGTAGACGCGGTAGCCGGCGACGCCCGAGAGCGCGTCGGCCCCTGCATCCCAGGTCACATCGATCGGGGTGTTCGCATCGGCGCGTAGCGCGGCGATGTCCGGCGGGTTGCTCGGCGGGGTGATATCGTAGCCGACCGGCCCATATGCGGCCAGCGTCTGGCGGCCATCTGGCCCCCAGGCGCGCACCTGCAAGGTGTGCATGCCCTCGCCGATATCGCCCATGGTGGCGTAGCCGTCGGTATGGCCCGCGAACATCGGCGCGTCGCCGGCAGGCTCCGCATCCCATGACTGGCTCAGCCCGCCGCCGCCCCACCGCGCGGCGAACTCGATCCGCTGGTCGCTGTTGTACCAGGTGTCGGGCTGGGCCGGGCTGCTGAAGCTGATCTGCGGGTCCTGGAGCGAGGCCGCCGTCATCACGGTGCCCTGGTGCTGGCTGCAGCCGCCGACCTCGGGCAGGTCGTAGCCCTCGGCGAAGCTCAGCGGCACCGACTGCTTCCCGCTCCAGCCGTCGCTGTTGGCCGTGAAGGCCGTAAAGTGCAGGTGCGGCACCCCCGGCGCGCCGCGGTCGCCCGCGTAGCCGAGCGTCTCGCCGGCCTCAAAGGCATGCCCCGAGGCGGTGCTCACCGCCCGCGCCATGTGGGTGTACATCGTGAAGAAGTTGCCGCCGTGGCTGAGGATGATCGTGCCGCTGCGCGCCTCCCAGTGCCAGACCCGCCCTGCGGCGGCGGCGCGGATGGGCGCGTTGTAGGTCGGCCCGCCAACCTGGGCCAGGTCAAGCGAGTAGCGATCCCAGGCGTTGTGGGTGCCGCACGCGTAGCCCTGGATGATCGCCCACGGCTCGCCGGGGGGCGTCGGCAGGATCAGCTGAGGTGCGGCGGAGACAGGAGCGGGAGAGGATAGGACGCTGAGAGCGAACAGGGCTGTCAGCCAGCAGAGTAGTGAGACGAAGCTGCGACGCTGAGGAAGAACACTACTGCGCAGGTGAGTCGTACGGAGACTCGGCAATGCGTACCTCCAGGGTTAAGCTGGTCGATCAACTGGGATCGACGCCGCGACGGTCAGGGTCTGCGGCGTGCAGAAGATAGCATAGTCTTAAAATTCGGTCAAATCAGACAGGGGAAGGGCGCAGCAGCGCCGCGCTGATGCGCCCTAGCGGCGGCCAGATCCCGCAGGATCAGTGTGATACGCCCACGCCGATCATGCCTTCTGGAGGCGGATCTCCAGGATGCCGTTGGTGTAGGTCTGGCGCAGCGACCCCGGCACAACCTCAGACGAGAGCAGGATCTCCTTGGCGTAGCTCCGGTCGCCGCTGGTGGAGATAGCCAGGATATCGCCCGTCAGTTCAACCTGCACCTGCGCCTCGCTCGCGCCGGGGAGCTCGGCGACGACCACGATCTCTGCGCCCTCGTCGAAGATATCGACCAGGGGCTCGCGCACATCGGCGACGACTGGCCCCTCGTCCGTCTTCCGGATGTTGCCGAAGCGCTCGACGCGGGGCGCGCCGCCGATTCCGCTGCGGATGCTGAACCCGTAGACGCCGCGCGACTTCTCGCCCATCCCCTTGAGCTCAAACTCGCCGCTGCGGGCGATCTCGCCCCCCGCCGCCTCAGCCTTCGCGGCCAGATCTGAGGCCATGTCAAGCAGGTCGCCCAGGTTCTTAAACAGGCCGCCGAGCCCAAGATCCAGGTTCAGCCCTGCCTGCGTAGGCGGTCGTTTCTTCTCGGCCATCGTGGTGCCTCCCTTGTGCGATTGCAGATTGCAGATTGCAGATTGCAGATTGGGCGCATGGTCTGCTACAGTGATGTCTGGAGCATATCGGCCTGACTTGAGTCCATGGTACCAGAGATATGCCTGTCATCCTGCCCGCCCCGCCCGATCATGGTATGATCTCCTGGCGCAATCTGCAATCTGCCGGCAATCACTATGAGCACTGATCTGCCCCTGATCCTGATCATCGGCGCGGCCGACACCGGGCGGGCGCCGATGGCCGCCACCCTGCTGCGCCGCCTGCTGCACCGGCGCGGCCTGGAGTGGCCCGTCGCCTCGGCCGGCGTCGTCGGGCACGATGATCAGCCAGCCCAGACCGAGGCCCGCGATGCGATCGCGTTCCTTAACCTCGATATCAGCCATCATCAGGCCCGCTCCCTCAGCGAGGAGCTGGCCGGTTCGGCGCGCGTCCTGCTGGCGATCGACAGCGGGGTGGCCCGCGTGCTCCATGCCCGCTACCCCGAGGCGACGATCGTCAGCCTGGGCGCGCTGGCCGGACGCCAGCGTGATGTGCCCGACCCCTTCCGCATGCAGGCCGGGGCGTGGCTCAGCT
>NZ_JAIEWN010000014.1:71161-102145 GCF_019599295.1 Oscillochloris sp. ZM17-4
ATGGTAGATTGTCCAGTACCTCCTGGCGCAAATCTGCGAGATCCTGAAGTGCGGCGAGCGTTGGTTCACGTGGCGATCCGGTGGTGAGCATGGTGTGCGGGCATCTGAAACCTCCACTGCTATGACCCTGGCTCACGCACGATCCGCACGCCGCTGTCGCAGGGCCAGATGTGCGGCACCAGCACGCCGTCCTTCAGCTCCATGTCGGCCCAGCAGCGCGCCCGCTCGGCGTTGGGGATCTGCGGCACGTACCAGAGCACGCTGTCGCCGGCCAGCGGCTCCGGCGGCGTCACAAACGCCTCTGGCCCCTGCTGAATATCCAGCCGGCAGCAGGTGCCGATGCTCGGCAGGTCGCCCTCGCCCTCGGCGGCCTTCGCCGCGCTCCAGAAGACATAGGCCAGCGTGGCGTCGCCCCACGCCGGAGTCACCCGCACGTCGCCGGCGACGAAGCCGCGATCGGCGCCGCCGGGCCAGGTCGCAGCGCCCTCGGTCGTGAGCGGCGTGGTCGTCTCTCCATCCATGCGGCTCAGGCCGGCGGCGGGCGGCGGGGCGATGCGCAGCACCGGGTGGTAGAGGCCATCCACACCGCAGCCCCGGCCATCGCTGCCCGCCAGCACCGTCAGCGCCCCATCGGGCGCGAAGGTCGCCGTGAAGGTGTACTGGTAGTTACACGCCTGCGGCCAGTTCGGCGAGCGGAAGATCATCTTCAGCGCGAAGCCGCCCTCCGCCTCGTCCGTGATCGTCGGCAGGCTATAGGGGATGATCGCCGCCGAGGAGAAGACCGGGCAGCCGACCGTATCGCTAAAGCCCACCCGCTGCCCGTCGCTGCCCGCCGCGTAGCCCACATGCCAGTCCACCATCTTGACCGAGGCGAGCAGCGGGCGGCCCTGGAAGGACACGTCGCGCAGCTCCAGGCCGTCCGAGCTGGTCAGCAGGTAGCTGGCCCGCCAGCCCTCCCGCTCCAGGGTCTGCGGCGTGTCGCAGAGCGGGGCGATCGCGTCGTCTTGCAGCGTGGCCTCGCTCACATCGCGGCGCTGCGAGAGCTGCCCCTGCTCCGTCCAGGTCGCCGCCCCGACGAGGCGCAGCTCGGTCAGGTCCACAATCACCCAGAGCGCCTGGGTGCCCCAGGCGAAGACCGGGCTCACGCAGAGGTGCCGGCTGCGCTCGCAGGGCGTGCCGATCAGATTGGTCTTGGTGGCGCTGGCGTAGTCCAGGGCCATCGTCGCGGTTGGCGGCACCCCGAGCGCCTGGGCCGTCTGCGGGCTGGCCACCGCGATCTGCGTGGCGAGGGCGGCCAGCTCCTGCGGGATCTCCGGCTGGCTGGCGGCGAGCGCCTGGACATCCACCACCTGATCGCGATCATCCACCACCACGGTCAGGCTGGTCGTATCGGGGTAGACGTAGATCACGACCCGCGTGCAGGCGCCGGGCGGGCAGGTGGCGGCCAAGGCGGCGGGCAGGTCGCCGGCGCGGGCCGGGCCGACGGCCATCACCTCGGCCAGCAGGCGCGCGCCGGATGCCAGGCTGGTCGCATCCTGAACCTGGGGGTCGGCGGCGGCGGCGCGCTGGGCCGCGTCGAGCGGGCCAGCTAGGCCGGGGCGCAGCAGGATGAAGGGCGCGGCGGCCAGGGCCGCGCGCCGCCGCTCCTGCTCGGCGCGGATGGCGGGCAGGTCGGGGGTGCGGCCATCGCCCAGCACAATGGCCGACGCTGCCGGGGGCTGCGGCCCTGGTGTCACCGATGATACGGCGGGCGCGGTGCTACAGCTGGACAGAGCGAGCAGCGCCAGGGAGAGGGCGAGCGCGATTCGGTGCATGGGGACTCCGCTACAGGCTTGATAGGTAGGATACGAGGTCGCGCAGTTCGGCGTCGGTGATCACGATTGGGCTCACCCCTCGGCTCACCCCCGGCCCCGGCGCGTTGCCGCCGCGCTGGTAGAAGCGCACCACCTCTTCGAGGGTGGCCGCGCTGCCGTCGTGGAAGTACGGCGCGGTCTGGGAGAGGCCGATCAGGCTCGGCACGCGGGCCTTCCCGCCGTTGCGGCTCAGGTCAGCGCTGACGCCCGTGTTGAGATACGCCTCGCTGCTCAGGGTCGCGCCCTGGTGGCAGCCGCCGCAGCCGACCTCGGCGAAGAGCGTCTGGCCCCGCGCCGCCGCCGGGGTCAGCGCGCCGGTGGGCGGGCTGGGGATGGTGCGGATGGCGGCGGCCAGCGCCTGCGCGGTGCGCTCCCAGGTGATCCCCTGGCCCGCGCCGGGGAAGGCCGCCGCGTAGGCCGCCCGCGCCTCCGGGTCGGCCCGCAGCCGATCCAGGGTCGCCTCAGCCAGCGGCCCCATCTCGCGGGGGTTGTCCAGCGGGCGCAGGATAAACGCCTCCAGACTCGGCACCTCGGGGGTGAACCAGCCGAAGGTGGTGCGCTCGGCCAGCCCGTAGAGGGTCGGGGTGTTGATACCGTCGGCGGTGGCGACGGGCTTCCCGTCGGCGTAGCCCTGGCCAGGCCGGTGGCAATCCAGACATGAGAAATTGCGGCCAACCGAGAGCCGCCGGTCGGCCAGCAGCCGCCAGCCGAGGGCGACCCGCGCCGTGTCCGGCGGGGGCGGGGCGGCGGCGTGGCCCAGCAGCCAGGCCGCGCCCAGGCAGATCAGGCCGAGGAGCAGCGCCCGCCTCATCGCTGCCCCTCCGTCAGCTCTGTTAGCACTTGTGCCGCAGCGCCACGGCGCGGGGGCTGTCCGCCTGTGGGCATGCCATCGTCTCTCTATCTGCGCAGCAGCTAGGCGACCACATCAGCCTTCGCGGCCTTGCGGCGTCGCGGGGCGGGACGTTCGGCGGCGGGGGCGACCTCCTCGGTGTCGTTGGCCGCTGCATCTTCCGGCAGCGCATCCACGATCGCGTCAGCGGCCTCTGGCTCAAGCGCAGGCTCCGGCTCGCCATGATGCTCGGCCAGGTCCTTCAGGGCGCTGAACAGCCCGATCGGGAGTAGCACCCCGGTCGGGTAGCCTTTCTGTGTGACGATCACCGGCTGGCTGGTTGCATTAGCGCGCTTGATCAGCGCCGCCAGCGATGAGGCTGCCTTGGAGATGGGTACGACACCTCGTTGAAGATCTACGTTCAGGTTCAGGTCCGCTCGGGTAGGCATTGACACATCCTCCTCATTGCGTGCTGTACGTTGAAGTGCAACTGGCGCTCTGTGTGCGCCGCATATCGATATCCTTTGTGTACGCATAGCATAGCATAGCATAGCATAGATACGCGATAGTCACTGGCATATATGAGTGTGTGGGTATAGCTGTTCACATGCGCGAAACTGACTGTTTCCGTAGCAGCCCCATGTGCAGATCTCTATGCTATATTTGGGCCAGTACACACAAAACCCCGCGCCTCCAGCAAACCGGCGTGCTAGCATAGGTGCGGGCGGAATGCCTCGCACCTGGGCTCGCATCCAGGCGGCCGCCCAGCGCACCAGGTTGGCCGCAAACACGGCAAAGGCCTCCTGGAGCTGCATCCCGATCGGCGAGCGCACCAGCGGGCGGCGCATGGTCAACACGGCCTACATCGAGCGGCTGAATGCCACGTTTCGCACATGGCTGCCCGCCTTGACCCGCCGCTCGCGTACCCCCCGCCCGGCAGGTGCCGCACCTCGAAGCCGCCATGTTCTGGATGGGCGTCGTGTACAACTTCTGCCGCATCCACACGGATCTCCAGGGAACGCCGGCGATGGCCGCCGATTTGATCGACCATGTCTGGTCTCTACGCGAACTACTGTACTGCCGAGTCAGGCGTGAGTAGCTCCACGCCGTTCTGACGCTGGAACCGCCCGCGTCGGCGGGCGGTTAGCCGGAGGCCCCCGCGCTGCGACGTCAGTCGTCAGCCGAGGCACCGACGCGCACAGGTTCACCCAGGGCTTATTCGCGCTAACAAATCGTTTTGAGCTGGGTTTATTCCGTAGGCGCCATCGCCCCGTGGCGGCGCATCATTCGTCTCCTACCACGATCATGCCACGACGCCGCTATCCCCATGAGCGTCCCGAGAACCCCTATGCTACAATGGATCCGCGTGCCTGCTACGCGGTGAATGCCCCTGACACCAGATGACGACGGAACACGCATGACCAGGCTTCTGCGATGCGTCGTGGGGAGCAGGCTCCATTTCATGGCTCGGAAGGAAGGTGATCGGATGACCACATCAACCTATGCTGAGCTGCTCAGCGTGGCGCGCTGCCTGCCCCTTGCCGAGCGGCTGCGGTTGGCGAGCGCATTGGTGAGCGAGGCCGCCGGTGAGGTCGCGCACTCCCCAGCCCGGCCCGATGACACCTGAGGAGGCGCTGACCGCCCTCGACACTGTGCGCGCGCACTTCACCACACAGGGCCCGGTCTCGCCGACCATTTTGGCAGCACCTGGGGCTTGACATATTCCGGGCCGAGTGTCCGAATTCCTTGAGCCATTATAGTTCTCACAGGATAGGTGATCCATCCCGATTTCCGTATGGGGAAGGCTCCCCGCTCCGGGGGGGACGGAGCGGGGAGGTCGAGGGTTTCAGGCCCGTCGAGGGGGGAGATCGACCGGCCGTACGCCCTCCGGCAGAGCGCGCCTGGCCGTAGCCTGGCGCAGTTGAAAGTTGGGGCTCATGGCCATAAGTAGCACCATACTTGGATGATAGCACACAAGGCCAAAAAGATCTTCACTACCTTTGATCGCACGCTGGTCGGTCGTGTCACCGCCATAGAGCCGCGCCTCCCCCGGTGGATTGTGGCCAGCATGTCTGCGATGTCAGTGAAAGTATAAATTTAGTTAAAGGCGCGCGCTATCCCACAATAGTCCTGCGTTCTTCCCACCTTCACCATTTCCTCCCGTACGACGGGGCGGCGTTGATGTGCGATTGTGACCGCCGATGCTCTATGCTAGGGGGCGACACAGGTGCCGTAGGGACACAGCACGCTGCGTCCCTACGGCGTCCCTACGGCGTATCGACGAGGCTCCTAATGCGCCAGAAGTCCTGTCTGCTTTCGTTGACTCAGTGTAGGGCAGGGTGTACAATATGTTAATGTGTTCCCTCATAAACCTCGCCGCTTTCTGTGTAATCTGAATGTAATCTACATTGCTTGTGATCGCACATCTCTACAGCATATAGTAGTAGCGTCATCGACAAGGGGGACGTTCTAACGCGCCTACTATGTTCTGCCTGCAGAAAGGGGCTGGCCATGCGGCGAATTATCATTCGAGACTTTTCTGTTGTCGAGCCATTCGCTGAGCCCGCCCGCGACCTGCGAATCCTCAACAAGCAGCTGTGGCTGATGCAGCGTGACCTGCTTAAGGCGTATTTCTCGCGGACAACCGAGGTTGAATCGCAGGAAGAGCTTGAGGAGCATATTACAAATAGCGATGAATCGCTTGTTGTGCATCGCGATAATCTCTTTTTTAACGCCGCGCTGATTGATACATTTATGGCTCGGGCGCAGGCCCTCGGCCGTCCGTGCCAGATTGCATTCCTGGCCAGCGATGATGCCCGGGGAGTCAAGGGCGATCCCAGCATCGAGCGCCACGCACTCCAGCTCTGCACCCATATTACCCGCCGCGATAATGTCACATATATCGATGGCGGCGCGGAGCAGATCGGCTCCGTCCATGTCGCCGATCTCTACTACTACCCCGAGGGTGCCCGTGGCGACCCTGTCCCGCTACTGGTCGAGACGATCAGCCGTGAGATGGGCTACTACCACATCCCGAGCTATATGGCCACCAAGGGCGATCTGACCTACCAGATCCCCGTCCGCGCCTTCCTCTCGATCGAGAGCTGGCTGCACGCGCTGATGGCCAATGTGCTCATGGGCGCCTTCTCGATGGCCGCCCAGCAGGACTCGCGCATGGAGAAGTCGCGGCTGAAGAATATCCTCCGCTGGACGAAGGAGGACTGGGATCTCTTCCCCGGTAAGATCCTCTTCTCGCTTAGGGCGTTCTGGGAGAAGCTCAACCCGCTGGAGGAGCAGTGGCGCAACCACTTCCTCTCGTCGCGTAGCCTGGTGAAGGTCGGGAAGCGCTGCTCGATCGACCCGACGGCGATTGTCCACGGGCCGACGACTATCGGCGACGATGTCTATATCGGGCCGGGCGTGGTGATCACCAACAGCATCATCGGCAATAATGTCAACGTGATGCAGGGCTCGCAGATTATGCTGAGCGTGGTGAGCGACCGCTGTTTCCTGCCATTTAACGCCGGGCTGTTTATGACCACCCTGATGGAGAATAGCATGGTGGCCCAGAATAGCACGCTCCAGCTGTGCATCGTGGGCCGCAACACATTCATCGGTGCCAATAATGTGTTCACCGACTTTAATCTCCAGGGCGAGCCGATCAAGATCGTTCATCAGGGCCGGATCGTTGAGATCAATCTGCCGGTGCTTGGCTCGGCCGTCGGCCATAACTGTAAGCTGGGCAGCGGGTTTGTGGTCTACCCGGGCCGCATGATAGAGTCAAATGCTGTTATAATCTTTGACAATGATGCGAACCTGATCCGCAAGACGGTGCCTGGCCACGATGTGGACGATATGGACCAGGCGACGGGCGAGCCGCGGCGGATCGTCTACCACTGGCCCAATGTGTATATCGACCCTGCCGATGGCGAACAGCGCGACGATAGATTGGAGGAGCCGCCCGCCGCAAGCATGTCACGCGCGCATACCAGCGAGTCGCTGGGCCAGCGCCAGCAGGGAGACACCATAGATCATATGCGCAGTACTTCTGCAAGCAATAGCAATCTCAGTGTCACTGACATGTCTGTTGTCCACGACCCATCAGCCGTCGGCGTCTCTGTAACACGAGGAGGATAGGCGGTGAGTAAAGAGCGAATACTGGTCGTTGAAGATCAGCCCGATATCTCTAGTCTGTTAAAGATCTACTTTACATCCCAGGGCTATGAGGTCTTTACCGCGATGCGCGGCCAGGTGGCGTTGGATATCTGTAGCAAGACACCGCCGAATCTGGCGCTGCTTGACGTAAACCTGCCCGATATGGAGGGCTATGATATTGGCAAGGCGCTCCGGGCAAGCCCCCGCACCCGCCATATCCCGATCATCTTCCTGACCGCCCGCGGCGAGCGTCGCGACCGGCTGATCGGCCTCGGCGAGGTGCAGGCCCAGTACTATATCGTCAAGCCCTTTGATATCGAAGAGGTCCACACGATCGTCAAGAATCAGCTTGAGGACGCCCGGCGCAAGAACCAGCTCCACCCGGTGACGAACCTGCCGACGGCCGAGCTGATCAACGACCAGCTGCGCCTGATGCTCACCACCCAGGGCTGGGGTATGGCGCTCGTGCATATCAATGGCTTCGAGACGTTCACGCAGTCCTATGGCTCGGTGGTCGGCGAGGATGTGCTGAAGTTCACCGCCCTGCTTATGAACGAGGTGCTCAATGACCTCGGCAGCAGCGAGGACTTTGTCGGCCAGATGGTGGTCGGCCCCGACTTTGTCGCCACCTCTGCCCCTGAGCGGCTGAAGGCGATCTGTGAGCGCCTGATCAGCCGCTTCGATGAGGAGATCGGCCTGCACTACAACTATAAGCACCGGAAGCAGGGGTATATCGACGTCCCCGATGACAATGGCAACATGCGACAGGCTCCCCTTATGTCGATCTCGATCGGCGTGCTCACCAGCCAGGATGGGCCGTTCTACGACATCCGTGAGCTGAGCGAGACGGCTGAGGAGACCCGTCAGCGCGCTGTGCAGCAGGCCCGCGAGCAGGGGCGGAAGAGCTGGGTTACCTACGGGCGTGTACGTTAAGGGCGGATGGCCGCACCGCCCGCCTGAGCCTGCTACCTGCTGCCGCACACATGGGGAGTTGTGGTCGCCTTATGGGCCGCGCTCCCCTTTGCTGTCTCAGATGGTCGCAGAATCCACCCGCGCTCACGTTTATTCTGAAAGAGCCTGGAGGAACAGCGGTGAGGGCACCGTAACACGCCCCCATCGGCCCTGTCGGACAGGTCAGCGCCGCCCCGGCGAATCCTGTGAGGAGCAACGCAGATACCATGGACTCTACGATCGCCTCGACGCCGGCTTATGGCTGGGAGCTGTTAGCACAACTGGCCGCCTGGGGACAGCAGGGTGCCGTCAGCGCCGACCCACGCGTATGCGCCGGCGAGCTGGCCGATCTGCTCGCACGCTACCTGCCTGTGCCCGCTGGCCTGGTTGAAATCGTCGAGCACGGCGTCGTGATTGGCTCGGCCACATGGGGCGAGGGTGGCGCCGATGTGCCGAATCAGCTCAGCCTGCACACTGATGAGGGCGAGATCGGGCGCTTGTATCTGCATGGCGCAAGCGCCCTCGACGCAAACTTCTCCGGCGCGCTCGTCGCGCAGCTGTCCCTGCTGCTCGCCTCGCGTCAGCGCGGGGCTGAGGCCGCGACGATCAACCAGCTGCGCGCCCTGATCAGCACAAGCCTTGAGTCGGTCGGCGTCCTGGACGTGCGGACACTGCTCGGCACGGTGCTCACCGAGGCCGTGCCGCTGCTCGGCCTCGGCAGCGCCGCGATCTATAGCGCCGAGGAGATCGACCAGCCGCTGAGCCTGGCCGCCGCGAGCGCGGGGGCCGATAGCTACCCGCCGATCATTGCGCGCGATGGGATGGATCTCGCCGCACGCGCGGCGGGTGAAGGCACGCCGCAGATCGGTGCGATCCAGGTGGCGGCGACCCGCCGGCGCGGCGCGGCTGGCGCTGCCCAGACGGTCGAGCACATGGCTATCGCGCTGCCACTCCTCGCCCACGATCAGCCATCAGGCGTGATGCTGGCGATCTTGCCCGATGGGGCGCACGAGCTGACCGACATCCAGATGCGTATGAGCGTGGCCTTCGCCGATCAAGCCACGCTTCTCCTGCGGAACGCCCGGCTGTTCAGCCAGCAGCAGCAGCGCGCCCGCGAGCTATTCGTCCTCTATGAGAACAGTAAGGCGATCAGCACCGGGGCGCAGATCGAGAGCACCCTCGACCGGGCGACCGAGAATATTGCCCTGGCCCTGGACGCTGAGTACTGCGCGGTGCGTCTGATCGAGCCGCAGCGCCCCGAGTCGCTGCAGACGATCGCGTCTTATGGGGAGAACGGCCGCGCCCATGGCGCGGATGGCGACCAGATCATCTTCCGGGAATCCGCCTTCCTGGCCCAGCTCGGCAAGGGCGACCCGCTCCTCCTCGAGGATGTGAGCGCGGCGGACTCCAACCCGCTCGCTGCGGCGCTCGCCGCCGAGGGCTGCCGCTCGGCCCTGCTCCTGCCGCTCCGATCCAAGGATCAGATGATCGGCCTGCTGACGATCGGCTACGAGCGCGCGCGCCGGCCGATCTCACAGTCAGAGCGGAACCTGGCCCAGGTGCTCGCCGCCCAGATCGCCACGGCGATCGCGAACCGGCGGCTCTATGTGGTGGAGCAGCAGCGCGCGGCCGAGCTTGAGCAGCTCCAGCGGATCAGCCAGCAGCTCAGCGCCGGCCACTCGCTCGATGAGACCCTTGACGCAATCCTCGATGGAGTCAAGTCGCTCGCCAACTTTAGTGGGGCGCGGATCGGCCTCTGGGATACGCAGAATCGTAGCCTGCTGATGGCCACGAGCTGCGGCCTGGACTCGCCCGCCAGCACGACGTCCGATAGCCTGAGCGCGTGGCTCGTCCGACACCAGCGTCCGCGTCTGATCGCCAACCTCGACTCGAGCGCCGCACATGCCGGCACGAGCCGCCAGGTCGTGCAGATCGCCCTGGAGGATGGTGGCACGGCCCGCTCCTATCTGGGCCTGCCAATGCGTACCGGCGACACGCTGGTCGGCATCCTTGAGCTTTTCGCGTCTGCCCCGGACTCCTTCTCTCCTGAGAACGAGCGGCTGATGAGCATCATCGCCGGCCAGTCGGCCCAGGCGATTGTGAATGCGACGCGCTATGAGCAGGCCGACATCAGCCTCCGGGCGCGCCTGGAGCAGCTGCGGGCGCTGCAGCGGGTGTCGAGCCAGCTGGCGATCACGCTCAACCAGAAGGAGATTCTGGCCTACGCCCTGGAGCAGGCGCTGCGGGCTACCGGTGCAACCCACGGCCTGATCGCGCTGCGGGCGGTCGATGAGGACGGCGGCGATGGGCAGGTGGCCCTGCGCTCGCTGGGCGGGCAGCAGGCCCCCGAGATCTACCGACGCACCCTCAGCACGATCTCCCTCGATAACGCCGCGCCCTGCCTGGTGGTTGAGGCCGTCGGCTATGCGGAGCCAACCCAGGATGCGCTGATCGGCTCGATCCTCGATAGCGCCGCCGCCACCGCCTACACCGCGATGCAGCGCCGCGAGCCGGAGCTGAGCGATCTGATCGGGGCCGGCGAGCGCAGCGCCGTGTATCTTCCCGACGCGGCCTCGGCCCTCGCCGCCCCGATCTTCTACCAGGCCGGCGTGGCCGGCGTGCTCCTGCTGCTCTCGCCCAAGCCGCGCAGCTTCGACCACGACGCGGTCGACTTCCTGCGCGCCCTCACCCACCAGGCTGCCGTCGGCATCGGCAACGCCCAGCGCTACGCCGAGCTCGAGCACCTCTCGCGCATGTTCCAGCGCCGCGCGTCCATGCTGAACGATGTGCTGGAGATCGGCCAGGCCCTGCGCGCCGACCGCTCGCTGGAGAATCTGCTCGAGCAGGTCGGCTATAGCGTGATCGACTCGGCTAACTTCCGCACCATCCTCTTCTGCCTGGCCGACCCCGACAATATCCACATGCTGCGCCCAGTGGCGGCCGCCGGCATCCCGCTCAACGAGCTGGATCACATCGGCGAGCGCCCGCTGCCCGAGTCGCTGGCGACGCGCTACCTCGACCCGCGCTTCCGCATCGGACGCAGTTACTTTGTGCCCGCCGAGGAGGCCACCGCCCTGGAGGTCGGCTTCAGCACCTCGGTCTTCAGCTACACCTCGTTCGACGACGAGCGACTCCCCGAGGAGTGGCAGCGCAACGACCGGCTCTGCGTGCCGCTCTACTCGGCCGAGGGCAACATGCTCGGCCTGATGTTCGCCAGCGACCCGCAGGACCGCCAGCGCCCGACGGCGCGCACGGTGGAGCCGCTGGAGATCTTCGCCGACCAGTCGGCGATCGCGATCGAGAACTACCACCTGCTGCGCGACGCCCGCGCCCGCGCCGAGCAGATGGCCGCCCTCTTCCAGGTGGGAAGCGCCGCCACCAGCACCACCGACCTTGACACGCTCCTGAACCGGGTCTACCAGGAGATCGTGGCCTACCTGGGGACGCCGAGCTTCTTCTTCGTGGCCCGCTATGAGCCCGAGCGCCAGCGGCTGCGCTTCGAGCAGTTCTTGCGCCAGGGCGAGAGCCTGCCCAGCTACCATAAGGTGTCGATAGCGAAGACCGGCCTGAGCGGGCTGATCATTGACACCGGAAAGCCGCTGCTGATCAATGATATGCAGGCCGACGCGGCAATGCGCGAGCAGTCGGTCATGCTCACCGAGAACGCCGAGGAGGTGCGCTCCTGGCTGGGCATGCCGCTGATCAGCCAGGGCCGCGTGATCGGCGTGCTGAGCGTGCAGGACTTTGCGCCGAACGCCTTCTCTGAGCGCGACCAGCAGTTCCTCAGCGCGCTGGCCAGCCAGCTGGCGATCGCGCTGGAGAACGCCCGCCTGTTCGCCGAGCGCGAGCGGCGGATCGCCGAGCTCGATGTGATCAACCAGATCGGCCGGATCACTAGCTCGACGCTTGATCTTCCGCTGATGCTGCGCCGGGTCTACGACCAGCTCTTCGTCTCGCTGGAGATGGACTCCTTCTACATCTTTGTCTATGACGATCAGGTCGGCGAGATCCTGCTCTCGTACGAGGTGGACGATGACGGCGACCTGATCAATAGCGTGGTGCGCACACCCACAGAGGGGAGCCTGACCGACCACATCATTCGCACACGCCAGCCGCTCCAGTTCCAGAACCTGGCGAAAGAGCACGAGGCGCATGGGTTTCGGCCCGTGCGGTTCGGCAGCCAGCGCAGATCAGCCGCCTGGCTCGGCGTGCCGCTGATGGTTGGCGATGAGCGTGTGGTGGGCGTGATGGGGGTGATGAGCTACGCGCCCAATATCTACGGCGAGCGCGAGCAGTCGTTCCTGACGACGGTCGCCAACCAGCTGGCCCTGGGTGTGCAGAACGCCCGCCTGCTGGCCCAGGCCCGCGCGCAGGTTGAGCAGCTCGACCTGCTGAACCGCGTCTCGGCCACGGCCGCCACCGAGACGGATGTGCAGCAGATCTACCAGCGCATTGTGGACGCGATGGCCGAGGCCACCGGCGTTGATCAGGCCCGCCTGGTGCTCTACGACCGCAAGGCCGGCCAGGCCACCGCCGTCGCCGAGCACGTGCCGACCAGCGTCATCGAGACGATCAGCATCCCGCTGCCCAACAACCCCTCGGTGGAGTGGCTCGACACCCATAAGATGCCCTTCGTCTCGGACAATGCCCAGCACGACCCCATGCTGGCACTATCGCACAAGACCTTCCGCGCCATGGACATCCGCTCGATCGCCCTGATCCCGCTGGTGATGAACAGCGAGGTGATCGGTGCCGTCGGGCTGGACTTCATCGGCCGCACAGGTAGCTTTCGGCCACAGGCCCTCGACCTCTGCCAGACGATCGCCAACCAGATCACCGCCGCCATTGCCCGCACTCAGGCCTTTGCGGCGGCCAAGACGAGCGCGAACGCCCTGAGCATGAAGGTGGGTGAGCTGAGCACCCTGCTCGATGCGGCGCGCATCCTCTCCTCGCTGCTGCAGCCCGATGAGGTGCTGGTCAAGCTGATGGAGCTGGTGAGCCGCCAGCTGAGCGTCACCACGGTGGCCCTGTGGACGATCGACGGCACCATGCTCATCCCGGCGGCGCTGGACGGAATCCCGATCGAGCGCGGGCGCACCATGCGCGTGCCGGTGGGCCAGGGCCATACCGGACGGGTCGCCGAGACGGGTATGCCGCTGATTATCGACGACGTGCGCACGCAGGGCGGCTCGCTCTACCCGCGCTACGAGCGCGATAACAACCTCGTCTCCTTTATGGGCGTGCCGGTGATCTACCGCGAGCGCATCATCGGCGTGCTCAGTGTGATGAGCAACTACCCGCGCAGCTTCAGCGACGATGAGATGCTGCTGCTGGTGGGCCTGGCTGACCAGGCGGCGACGGCGCTCGAGAACGCCCGGCTGTTCCAGGAGCGCGAGCGGCGGATCAGCGAGCTCTCGTCGATCAACGCGATTAGCGCGGCGGTGAACGCGACTCTTGAGCAGCAGGATCTGCTGGAGCGGCTGCACCATGGCATCAGCGAGATCCTGGATGTTAGTACCTCGATCATCGCCATCTACGACGAGGCCACCGATGTCCTGAGCTACCCGGTGATCTATGACCGCGGCATACGCGAGTACCTCGACCCTGCGCCCCTACGCAATGGCACGAATGCCTGGGCCATCCGCAACCGCAAGCCGCTGCTCTTGTACAGCCTGAGCGAGGCGCAGGCGATGGGCCTGGTGGTGGACGAAGCGCGCGTCGGTAGCGCCGATCGGGTCGAGGAGTCGTATTTGGTCACTCCGATCATCTTTGGCAGCAAGGTGCTCGGCGTGATCAACATCCAGAGCTATGAGCAGCGGGCCTTCGATGAGAACGATCTGCGCTTCCTGACGACGGTGGCTAACCAGGCTGCCGTGGCGATCAATAACGCCATCCTCTTCAGCGAGACGCGCCAGAACGCCCAGGAGATGACGACCCTCTTCGAGGTGACGCAGAACCTCTCGGGTACGCTCGACCCTGATGAGACGCAGCTGCTGGTGGCAGAGTCGGCCTTGCGCCTGATCGGCGTGGAGATGTGTGCGGTGATCCAGTTCAACCAGCACGGCCAGATCGGGAGGCAGGTGCTGATGGACCGTGGCGAGCTGATTGAGAATCTCGACCTCGGGTTTCGCCTGAACGGCATCACCGGCCAGCTGCTTGAGCGCGATCAGCCCCTCGCCATCAGCGACCTGAGCGCGCTCGACAGCAGCATCCTGAGCCGCCAGGTGATCGACTACGGCATCCGCAGCGCCCTCGGCGTGGTGATCGGCTCGCACGATGATCGTATGGGCGTACTCTGGGTCGGCGCACGGCTCAACCACGAGTGGAGTGATCGCCAGATCTCGCTGATCTCTATCCTGGCCAACCAGGCCAGCCAGGCGCTCAAGAGCGCCCAGCTTTACCAGATGGAGCAGCAGCGCCGGCGGCTCGCCGACACCCTGCGCGATGTGGCCCAGTCGTTTACCAGCACTCTGGCCCTGAGCGAGATCCAGACCCTGATCTTTGATCAGCTGGCTCGCGTGGTACACTATGACAGCGCGGTCGTCTTGCTGCGCGATGAGGGCTACGGCCACCTGCAGATCACCGAGGCGCGTGGCATCGGGGACGCGCGCCTGCTCGGCGCTGTCTTTGAGGTAGAGGAGATCCCGCTCTTTCAGGGGATGGCCCTGGAGCGCAGGCCGGTGATGATTGTAGACACGCAGTCTGACGCGCGCTTGATCACCATGCAGCAGCTCGGCTGGGATGTGCGCGCGTGGATCGGCGCGCCGCTGCTGGTGGATAATGAGCTCGTGGGGCTGCTCGCCATCGGCTCGAATACGCCGTACGCCTACGATGATGAGGCCGTCGAGATGACCTTCGCCCTGGCCAGCCAGGCCAGCCAGGCCATCCAGAACGCCCGCCTGTTCGACCAGATCAGCAACCTGGCCGCCGACCTGGAGCGACGTGTCTCCGAGCGCACCGCCGAGCTTGAGCAGGCCACGCGCCAGCTTTCTGAGGAGAAGGATCGTCTGGAGGCAGTCCACGAGATTACCCTGGAGCTGACCACGCAGCTCGACCTGGACAGCGTCATCCAGCGAGCGCTGGAGCTGATCTCCGAGAACCTGGGCGTCGCCCGCGGCTCGATCATGCTGCGCGATACCGAGAGCGGCGCGCTCACCTGCCGGGCGGTGCTCTTCGACCGCGGCGACGTACACGGGACGAACATCCCGCTCTCGTTTAGCGGCAGCGAGGGCTTGTCGGGCTGGGTGATGCGCTCCCAGGAGGCAGTGAATATCGCCGATGTGCTGTTCGATGATCGCTGGGTGCAGGAGCCGGGTCGAGCCGATGATGTGCGCTCGGCTGCCGCTGTGCCGCTGAAGACGAGCGACGCCGCCCTGGGCGTGCTGGTGCTCTCGAGCCCCGAGGTCAGCTACTTCACCGACTCACAGATGAACCTGCTGGGCACGATCGCCAGCGTGGTGGCCTCGGCGGTGAGCAACGCCCAGCTCTACAGCTTCATCACTGAGCTGGCCACCCGCAACTCGGTGCTGCTTGAGGAGCAGCGCGAGGAGAGCTCGAAGAGCGCCGCCGTGTTCCGCTCCGTGACGGAGGGCGTGATCGTGCTCGATACCCAGGGACAGGTGACGCTCTTTAATCCGGCGGCCGAGCAGGTGCTGGAGATTCCCGCCGAGGCGCTGATCGGCCAGCCGATCGAGTGGCTGTCAACCTACGGCGAGGGCGAGACTCAGCACAAGCGGGCGCAGACGATCTACACCGGGCTGATGAATGGGCTGAAGCAGGTGAGTCAGAGCCGGGGGATCTACCGCACCTCGCTCGATCTGACTGACCCGAGCCAGGTGATCGCACTCAACATCGCCCCGGTGCTCGGGCCGGGCGGGCAGGACTACGGCGATGTGATGGTGCTGCGCGACATCACCCGCGAGATCGAGGCCGATGAGGCCAAGCGGCAGTTCATCTCCGATGTGAGCCACGAGTTGCGCACGCCGCTCACCGCGATCAAGGGCTATGTGGACGTGCTGCTGCTCAGCGGCACCCAGTCGCTCAGCGAGGATCAGGTGAGCTACCTGGGGATCATTAAGAATAATACCAACCGCCTGAAGGCGCTGATCGAGGACATCCTGGAGTTCTCACGGCCTGACGCATCGAAGAAGCTCAATTTCTCGCCGATCTCCATCACTGATGTGATCAACGAGGCCGTGCAGGCGATGCGCCTAGAGTATGAGCGCAAGTCGATGACGGTGGCGGTGGATATGCCGAGCAGTCTGCCGATGGTGATGGCTGACCAGAAGCGGATCACGCAGGTCGTGTTTAACTTGTTCTCAAACGCGGTAAAATATACCTTCGAGGGCGGACGGATCCAGGTTCGCGCATTCCTGAACCGCGCGAACATGCTGCAGGTCGATGTCGAGGACACTGGCGTCGGTATGTCGCCCGACCAGCGGAAGAAGCTGTTCCGGCCCTTCTACCGCGCCGACAACCCGCTGCGCGATGTGGCGGGCGGCACTGGGCTGGGGCTGTCGATCGCCAAGGCGCTGATCGAGCAGCACGGTGGCGAGATGTGGGTAACCAGTGAGATCGGGAGGGGGAGCACATTCAGCTTCATTATCCCACTCCAGCAGATCGACGTGAGCGTTGAAGAGGACGACGAGTGAGCGCAATCCACCTCGACAACCGGCTGGTCCACTATGAGGTCTTCGGACGCGGACAGCCGATCATATTTCTCCATAGCTGGCTCGGCTCATGGCGCTACTGGGTGCCTACCATGGACCTAGCCTCGGAGCGCTATCGCGCCTACGCCCTTGACTTCTGGGGCTACGGCGAGAGCGACCGCCGCGGCACGCAGTTCACTATCTCGGGCTATGTGGATATGCTCAACCGCTTCATGGATCAGATGGGCATCCCGCAGGCGAACCTAGTGGGCCACGGTATGGGCGGCATGGTGGCTATCCGCGCGGCCCGCGAGAAGCCCGAGCGATTCACGAAGGTGATGACGGTCTGCACGCCGCTCTACGGGCAGGTGCTCAGCGGCCATATTAGGCCGGGCACCTTCTCGAAGCTCCTCGGCCGCAGCCAGCCGGCGAATGTGTGGGCGAAGCTGATCCGCTCGATCCCGATCGCCGACGCCGAGGTGCAGAAGGAGCTCTATGAGGACACCGAGGGCCTGAGCGAGGAGGTGCTCTCCAGTGTGCAGGAGTCGCTGCTCGACACGGACCTACGGCCGACTCTGGCGACCCTGGCGGTGCCGCTGCTGGCGGTCTACGGCGGCAAGGATACGATCGTCACCGATGAGCACGCGCTGTTTCTGAATGACCCAAGTGATCGACCGACCCAGCTGATCACGCTGCCGCGGGCGAACCACTTCCCCTTCCTGGAGCAGTCGAACACTTTCTCGCGCCTCCTGCTCGACTTCCTGGTCTCCCAGGGGTCGCCGGTGGAGATTAAGGAGGAGTGGCGGCGGCGGGTGAACCAGCGGGAGTATCTGTAGAGCGCTGAGCCACTGAAGCACTGAATCACTGAAGCATTGAAGCACTGAAGTGCTGAAGCGCTGAACAGGAGGCCCAGGCGCATGCGCGCCTGGGCCTCGCTCATGCTAGCACCGCTACGCTGTAGCCGGCATCACGCATGACCTGGATGATTGTCGCTAGGCTCGCCTCATCATTGCGCTCAATGCGCACCGTGTGGTCGGCGAGGTTGACGGCCACCCGAACTACCCCTGGCAGCGCCCGCAGCAAATCTTGGACCACCCGCCTGTCGTGCTCGGCGCGCATGCCGTCCACCCGTAAAATCTCTCGTGTCATCTGGTGTATCTCCCTAGAGCACTGAGCCACTGAGCTGCTAATCGGTGGACGCGCGTTAGCCGCCGAGAGTTGCAGTGAGTCCGCTCAGTGCCTCAGCGCCTCAGTGATCCAGGTTTGACGCCCCCCCGCTTTGCTGGTATGATCCGCCCGTTACCCGCAATCGACATATTGACAAGGAGCGCGCGATGCCGGACGAGGGTCCGACGGAGGGGCGCAAGGTCGATCATATCCGGATCGTGCTGAACGAGGATGTGGCCGCCAAGGGCGTGTCTACGGGCTTCGCCTCCTACCGTCTGCCGCACACATCTATCCCCGAGCTGGATCTGGCCGAGATCGACACCCGGACGATCTTCCTGGGCAAGCCGGTGCGCGCGCCGCTGCTGATCAGCTCGATGACGGGCGGGGCCGGCGAGGCCGAGCGGATCAATCTGGCGCTGGCCGAGGCTGCTGAGCACCTGGGGCTAGCCATGGGCGTCGGCTCGCAGCGCGCCGCCGTGGCCGACTCGCGGCTGGCCGCGACCTACCAGGTGCGCCGGGTGGCCCCGAGCATCCCGCTGATGGCGAACCTCGGCGCAGTGCAGCTGAACTACGGCTACGGCGTGGAGCAGTGCCGGCGCGCGGTGGAGATGATCGAGGCCGACGCGCTGATCCTGCACCTCAACCCGCTCCAGGAGGCCGTGCAGCCCGAGGGCGACACCAACTTTAAAGGGCTGCTGGCGAAGATCGCACAGGTCTGCCAGGCCCTTGAGGTGCCGGTGATCGTCAAGGAGGTGGGCAACGGCATCGGCGCGGCCGACGCGCGGCGGCTCGCCGACTGCGGGGTGTGGGCGATCGATGTGGCCGGGGCCGGCGGCACGAGCTGGAGCGAGGTGGAGCGCTTCCGCCAGCCCGGCGATCTGGGCCGGCGGGTGGCCGGGGCCTTCGCCGACTGGGGCACCTCGACGGCCGACTGCATTCGCCAGGTGCGGGCCGCCCTTCCTGACGTGACGATCATCGGCTCTGGCGGTATCCGCAGCGGGGTCGACGTGGCCAAGGCGATCGCGCTGGGCGCCGATATGGCCGGCACCGCCAAGCCCGCCCTAGTCGACTCGATCAGCGAGCGCGGCGCCGAGGCGGTGGTCGAGGGGCTTGAGGGATTCCTGCGCGAGCTGCGCGTGGCGATGTTCTGTAGCGGCTGCGCCGACCTGCGCGCGCTGCGCGCGCTGCAGGTCGGCGCAGCCACGTAGGGCTATCGCCCTAAAACCCTTCATCTATTTGGTTGAAATGCCAGCTTCGCTGGCATTTCAACCAAATAGATGATCATTATCGGGGCCTGCGGCAACGCCACCCTCGGAGGGAGAGCGAGGGAGGGCCAAGCCCTCCCTGGAACCCGCCCATGCACGTCTCCCAGCTGAGCCTGCGCGACTTCCGCAACTACCAGCGGCTCGACCTTGAGGTTGCGCCGGGGATCAGCCTGCTCTATGGTCCGAACGCCGCTGGCAAGACGAGCGTGCTGGAGGCGCTGTTCTACCTGGCCACCACCCGCTCGCCGCGGATCAGCGCGGACCGCGAGCTGGTGCGCTGGGACGCGGCGGGCGAGGCTGGGGTGACGCCCTTTGCCCGTGTGGCCGCCGAGGTGCTGCGGGATGCCGGCAAGGTGCGGCTGGAGGTGATCGTGCAGCGCCGCGCCGATGAGGACGGCCAGCTCACCAACACCTCGCAGAAGCTGGTGCGGATTAATAAGCGCCCGGCCCGCGCGATCGACCTGGTGGGCCAGCTGCGCGTGGTGCTGTTCACCCCCGCCGACCTGACCCTGGTGGATGGCCCGCCCGTCGAGCGCCGCCGCTACCTCGACATCACTCTCTCACAGCTCGACCCGCACTATGTGCGCACCCTGGCCCAGTACCAGAAGATCGTGCAGCAGCGCAACAGTCTGCTGCGGGCCTGGCGCGAGCGCCGCCGACCGCAGCGCGGCGTGGACGATGAGCTTGCCTACTGGGACCAGGAGCTCTCGGCAGCGGGCGGCTACCTGCTGGCCGAGCGCCTGCGCGCCGTGGCCGAGCTGAATGTGATCGTCGGCCCGCTCTTCTGCGCGATTAGCGGTGAGGATTCGCCCCTACTGATCGAGTACCGGGCCAGCATGGCCCTCGATGGGGCGCACGACTCCGGCGGGCTCGCCCAGCGCATCGCCCAGGAGCTCAGGGCCACCCGCCGCGATGAGCTGGCCCGCGGGCAGACCCTGATCGGCCCGCACCGCGACGACCTGGGCTTCACGGTGGCCGGGATCGACCTGGGGCGCTACGGGTCGCGCGGGCAGCAGCGCAGCGTCACCCTGGCCCTGAAGCTGGGCGAGGCCGACCTGATGCGCCAGCGCAGCGATGATGCCCCGGTGCTGCTGCTCGACGATATGCTGAGCGAGCTAGACGCGCGCCGGCGCACACATCTGCTTGAGGCGATCCGCCGGCCCGCGCAGCAGACGCTGCTGAGCGCCACGGACCTGAGCGACTTCGGGGCCGAGTTCCTGGGGGCGATCACGCGGCTGCGCGTGGAGGGCGGGCAGGTCTACCCTGGGTAGCTGGACGGCCCGCGCCCTCAGTGAGGGCGCGGGCCGTCGCCCTAAGGCCCGCTCGCTACTCGACCACCGCCTCGAAGCTCACCTCGATCTCGGGCGAGAGCGAGGCCCGCACCGAGCAGTACTTGTTGAGCGACAAGTCGATCGCGCGGCTCAGCTGATCCAGCTCCATGCCCTCAGCCGACGCCGCGTAGCGCAGGTGGATGCGCGTGAAGGCCCATGGCGCCTTCTCGGCCTGCTCGGCTGTCACCGTGACCTTCAGCTTTGACAGATCCAGCCGGCGCTTACCGATGATCTCGACCACATCGTGGGCTGAGCAGCCGGCTAGGGCCATCAGCATGGCCTCTGAGGGCTTCACCCCAATATCGTCCTTGGATGAGAACACGGCGCTGTGGCCGCCGCTGTCCACCGCCAGATAGCGCTGGCGCTCGATCCATGTGAGTTCCACCTGGGCCATACTGACACCTCCCCTTTTACTTCTGCGGGTCATCATACTCAGTGTAGCGTCTCGCGCCCCGCCTCTGGGTGAACACCCCGCCCGTCAGGGTGGAGATATCGCCACATACCCCCCCCAGGTATTGTAGGTTCAGGAGGAGGACTCGCTCTCCCTACGATGAATGATCTAAGAGAGAAGCAAAGCCCCTCCCTAGACCCGCCGCGCTCACGACCCCCGGTAGGTCGAGTAGGTCCACGGCGAGGCCAGCAGGGGCACGTGGTAGTGGCCGGCGGGGTCGGCGATGCCGAAGCGGATGGGGATAATGTCGAGGAAGGGCGGCTCGGGCAGCGCCGCGTCGGCGGCGGCGAAGTAGGAGCCCAGGGCGAAGCGCAGCTCGTAGACGCCGGGCGTCAGATCATCGCCGGCGAGCAGCGGGGCGTCGGTGCGCCCGTCGGCGTTGGTCGTCGCCTCGGCCACGAGCGCCTCGCCCGCGGCGCCCAGCCGGTAGAGGGCGAGGCGCACGCCGGCGGCCGGGCGGCCGTGTGCGGTGTCGAGCACGTGGGTGGTCAGCCGGCCCATCAGGCCACCTCCTTCTCGTAGTAGGTGTACTGGTACAGGGTGCGGAAGCCCAGCCCGGCGTAGAGGGCTAGCGCAGGCTGGTTGATGCTGTAGGCCTGGAGGTAGCCCCGCACAGCCCCGCATTTCTCCGCCCAGGCCGTGAGGTCGCCCAGCAGGGCGTGAGCTAGGCCGCGCCGGCGGAAGGCGGGCCGGGTGGCCACATTAAACACGCCCAGACAGCCGCGCTCGACCACGCCGAGGGCCACGGCGGCGATCTGGTCGCCCTCCGTGATCGCGGCGAACCCGGTGCGCGGGGTGATCCGCTGGAGCATCTCGCGGCGAACGGCGATCTTGACCGGGTCGGTCTCGCCCTCACCCTCGATGTAGGCGGCCAGCCAGTCATCATCGAGTACCTCCGACACCTGCGCCCGCCCGGCGGCCCTGGCGCGCATCGGCCCCAGCGGGCCGACCTGCACGTATGTGGCCGGGGTGGCGCGGTAGCCCCGGGCCAGCAGCAGATCGGCCAGGCCCACGGGCCGGCTGGCCGGGCAGAGCTGGAAGCGGCAGGGCTGCCCGTAGCTGGCGTAGAACGCCTCGGTTAGCGACAGACGCTCTTGCAGCCCCGTCCATCGGGCGTCGTGCGCGGCCAGCACCGAGTTGGCGCGCCGGGTCACTCCACCGTTATAGCGCAGCCGCCAGCCATCGATCTCCTGGATCATAGCGGCGGGCACGGCGTTCGCCGCCAGCTCTTCGATGAGGGCGATATCATCAGGCATAGGCGATATGGGGGGGTAAGGGAGCGAATAGCAGCGACGTCGGCGTGGCGGTCGGCCCGCCGTCGGTCGCGCTCGTCCCGGCGAACAGCACGTCGCCAATCGCCACGATCACGAGCAGCAGCACGCAGACGATCAGGATGGCCATCGACCAGCGCGCGCCGCTGGCGGGGGGCGTCTTTTGTGTGGTCATCGAAGCGTGTCTCTCCTCATAACTGACCCTGTACGTGGGGCGGTGTCGGCATCGCCCCACGTACAAGCGGACTACTCAGTGACAGCATCCTGGAGGCGCAGCCAGGCGATCTTGGCGATCTCGTCCAGTGCGACGGCGATCTCCTGCTCACGGGTATTGGCGAGGCGGGCAGGGAATGCCGCCAGGATGGCGGCCTTCTTATGCTCGCGGGCGCAGATCACGAAGGGGAATCCGAACCGTGTGCGGTAGGTCGTGTTGAAGGCATCGAACTGGGCGGCCTCGTCGGGCGAGAGCGCGTCGAGGCCGGCGGCCAGCTGCTCCTGGGTCGAGTCGGCGCCGAGCTGCCCGGCGCGGGCCATGCGTCCGGCCAGGTCGGGGTGGGCGCGGATCAGGGCCAGCTGTCGCTCCTGGCCGGAGGCCCCCACCGTCGCGCAGAGGGCGGCGTGGAGGGCGGCCAGGTCGGCGAAGGGGCGCGCGGGCCAGGTGGCCGCCGCGATCCAGGGCGAGTGCTCGAAGGCGTGGCCGATGGCCGCGACGAAGCCGGCCTCGTCGCGGCCGTTCAGCTCGCCCATGGTGATCGGCTCCGGCATCGCTAGCGCACCTCGCCCTTCAGGAAGCGCAGCGCCGTCTCGGCCAGGATGGCCGAGCCGATCGGCAGGCAGCCCTCGTCGATATCGAAGAAGGGCGTGTGGTGGCCGCGGTTCACCCCGTCCATCAGGCCGGCGCCGAGCCCGATCATCGCGCCGGGGGCGGCCTGACACATGTAGGCGAAGTCCTCGCCGGCCATGCCCTTCTTGTCCGGGTCGTTGGCGCCGGCGCCGAGCAGATCCTCGGCCACGCGGCCCAGCCAGCCGGCCACCCGCTCGTCGTTCCAGCCTGCCGGGTAGCCGCGGTCGATCTCCAGGCGGTAGTCGCCGCCGAAGGCGCGGGCCACGGCGAAGGCCTTCTCCAGCTCGTCGGCGATCTGGGCGCGCACATCCTCGCCGAAGGTGCGGATGGTGCCCTCCAGGTAGACCTCGGCGGGGATGATGTTGGGCGCGCTGCCGCCGCGCACGATGCCGACGCTGATCACGCCCGGCTCCATGGGGTGCAGACGGCGGGCGCGGATGCCGTGTAGCGCCGTGAGCACCGGGATGAGCATGAAGGTCGGGTCCGTGCCCATGTGCGGGTAGGCCCCGTGGCCGCCGGTGGCGGTGATGAAGCCCCTGAAGGTGTCCACCGCCGCCGAGCGGTAGCCGCCGCCGACCGAGACGGTGCCCACCGGGCTGCCCGAGTCGACGTGCAGGGCGATCACGGCGTCCACATCCTTCATCGCGCCGTCGTCGATCATGCGTGGGGCGCCGCTCTTGCCCTCGGCGTCCCAGGCTTCCTCGGAGGGCTGGAAGAGGAGGCGCACCCGGCCGCGCAGGCCCTCGGCGGCGAAGCGCTCGCGCAGCAGGTGGGCCGCGCCGAGCAGCATGGCGGTGTGGGCGTCGTGGCCGCAGGCGTGCATCTTCCCCGGATTGGTCGAGATATAGTCGGCCGCGTTCGCCTCGATGATGGGCAGGGCGTCCATATCGGCGCGGATGGCGATCGTCGGCCCGCCCTCGTCGCCGATCTCGCCCACTACGCCGGTTTTGCCGACGCCGGTGCGCACCCGGATGCCGCCGATCTCCTGGAGCGTGTCGGCCACCAGGGCGGCGGTGCGGGTCTCCTGAAAGCTCAGCTCGGGGTGGGCGTGGATGTCGCGTCGCAGACGGATCATCTCGTCGTGCAGCGCGCGTGCGCGATCTAGCATCATGGGGCTCCTGTGACAAGGCTGCTTCCGGTATTGCCATCATACCACGGGAGCCGGGTCGTGCGCTCTGGCCCTCCCCCTGTGCTATACTGCCCGCGCAACCGTGACTGTGAGGAGCCCTATGACCTCGATCACCCAGGATACCTCGGCCACGCTGGATCTCGCCCCCATCCGCCACCTCTACCCCTTCCACACCGCTCGCCTGGAGGTGCCCGGCGGCGCGATCAGCTATGTGGACGAGGGTGCCGGCCCGCCGGTGGTGATGGTCCACGGCAATCCCACATGGTCGCTCTACTACCGCCACCTGATCGCCGCCCTGCGCGACAGCCACCGGGTGATCGTCCCCGACCACATGGGCTGCGGCCTCTCCGATAAGCCCCAGGCCTACCCCTACCGCCTGGCGAACCATATCGAGAACCTGACCCGCCTGATCGACCACCTCGACCTCGGCCCGGTCGACCTGGTCGTCCACGACTGGGGCGGGGCGATCGGCATGGGCTGGGCCACCCGCCACCCCGAGCTGGTGCGCCGCATCGTCGTGCTCAATACCGCCGCCTTCCTCTCGCCGCGTCTGCCCCTGCGTATCGCCGTCTGCCGGGTGCCGGTCTTCGGCGACCTGGCCCTGCGTGGGGCGAATGCCTTTGCCGGCGCGGCCACCTTTATGGCCGTCGAGCGGCCCATGCCCGCCGACCTGCGCCGGGCCTACCTGCTGCCCTACAACAGCTGGGCCAACCGCATCGCCCAGCTCCGCTTTGTGCAGGACATCCCGCTGCGCCCCGCGCACCCGACATGGGCGGTGGTGGATGGGATCGACCGCGACCTGGTCGCCCTGCGCGGCAAGCCCATGCAGATCTTCTGGGGCGGCAAGGACTGGTGCTTCGACGATCACTTCCTGGCCGGCTGGCTCCAGCGCTTCCCCGAGGCGGCGGCCTACCGCTTCGATGACGCCGGCCACTATGTGCTTGAGGACGCCCACGCCGAGATCGCGCCCCGGGTCGCGCAGTTTTTTGGGGCATGGGTGTAGGGCCGAAGCATTGCGCTGGTTTGCGCTATGCGCAAACCAGCGCAATGCTTCGGCCCTCCATGGCCACCCGAAATGCTTCGGCCCTACGTGGCCACTCGTACTATACGGAGATCTCCACATATGCCCACCGCCCCCATCGCCACCCCCCGCCCCGAGGAGATTCGCCTGCACGGCGATGTGATCGTTGATGAGTACGCGTGGCTGGAGCGCCGCGATGACCCGGCGGTGATCGCGCACCTGGAGGCCGAGAACGCCTACGCCCGCGCCGCCCTGGAGCCGCTTGCGCCCCTGGTCGACGCGCTCTACGCTGAGATGCGCGGGCGCATCCCGGAGGACGACAGCGCGGTGCCGGTGCGCCGCGGCCCCTTCCTCTACTACACCCGGCTGGTGGCCGGCGGCCAGTACCCGCTGCACTGCCGCCGCCCCGCCCCTGATGGCCCCGAGGAGCTGCTGCTCGACGGCAACGCCCTCGGCGCCGGCGCGCCCTTCTTCCGGGTCGGCCCGTTTACGCCTAGCCCCGACCACGCCCTGCTGGCCTATGGCGTCGATGGGACTGGCGCGGGCACCTTTACGCTTTCCATAAAAGACACGCGCGGCGGCGAGCTGCTGCCCGACCAGATCGACGGAGTCTCCGGCAGCGTCGAGTGGGCCGCCGACGGCCGCTCGCTGCTCTATGTCACCTACGACGAGGCCCACCGGCCCTTCAAGCTCTTCCGCCACCGCCTCGGCCAGGCCCAGGCCCAGGACGAGCTGCTGCACCACGAGCAGGATGAGAGCTTCTTCGTATATCTGCGGGCCACCCGCAGCCGGGAGTACCTCGTCCTCGTGCTGCACAGCTGGCGCGGCAACGAGATCCGCTACGCCCGCGCCGACGACCCGGCCACGGCCTTTGCCCCGCTCGCCCCGCGCGTGCCCCAGGTCGAGCACTTCCTGGAGCACCAGGGCGATCACTTCCTCATCCTGAGCAACCAGGGCGCCGAAAACTTCCGCCTGCTCGCCGCGCCCACCGCCGACCCGCGCCCCGAGACCTGGCGGGAGCTGCTGGCCCATCGGCCCGACACCCTGCTCGATGGCATCGACGCCTTCGCCGGCCACCTGGTGCTCTACGAGCGGCGCGGCGGCCTCCAGCACATCCGTATCTGCGACCCCGACGGCGGCAATGTGCGCTATGTGGCCTTCCCCGAGCCGGTCTACACCTTCACGCCCGGCCCGAACGAGGAGTACGCCAGCGCCACCCTGCGCTTCACCTACAGCTCGCTGATCACGCCGAACACCGTGGTCGACTACGACATGGCGACCGGCGCGTGGTCGCAGCGCAAGCAGGACGTGATCCCCAGCGGCTACGTGCCCGACCTGTACGTCTCCGAGCGCCTGGAGGCCAGCGCCCCCGACGGTGCCCGCGTGCCGATCTCGCTCGTCTACCGGCGCGGCCTGGTCCGCGACGGCAGCGCCCCGGCGCTGCTGATCGGCTACGGGGCCTACGGCTACAGCTACGACCCGGCCTTCGACCAGAAGCGGCTCAGCCTGCTCGACCGGGGCTTCGTCTTCGCGATCGCCCACATCCGCGGTGGCCAGGAGCTGGGGCGCCCCTGGTACGAGCAGGGCCGCATGCTCCACAAGAAGAACACGTTTGGCGACTTCATCGCCGCCGCCGAGCAGCTGGTGGCGGAGGGCTACACCAGCCCGCCCCGCCTGGCGATCAGCGGCACCAGCGCCGGCGGCCTGCTGGTGAGCGCCTGCGCCAACGCCCGCCCCGAGCTCTTCGGCGCGGTGCTGGCCCGTGTCCCCTGGACGAATGTGATCGCCAGCCTGATCCGGCCCGACCTGCCGCTGACCGTGATCGAGTGGGATCAGTGGGGCAACCCGGCGATCGAGGAGCAGTACCGCTACCTGCGCTCCTATGACCCCTACGAGCACCTGGAGGCGAAGGCCTACCCGCCGATCATGGCCACCGCCTCGCTCAACGATACCGCCGTTCCCTACTGGGACCCGGCCAAGTGGGTGGCCCGCCTGCGCGCCCGCAAGCAGGGCGATAGCGCGCTGATCATGCGCACCAACATGGCCGCCGGCCACGCCGGCTCCTCGGGGCGCTACAGCTCCCTGCGCGATATCGCCGAGGAGTACGCCTTCCTGATCCACGCCCTCGGCGTGGATTAGGAAGGGTCTTAGGGAGGACGGAGCCCTCCCTGGCCCGCCCGCCGGGGCTTCGCCCCATGTGCATCAAGGTTAGGGCTGCTGCCCTAAAAACCGATGTTGTTTTGGCCAACATGGCCAGCGAAGCTGGCCATGTTGGCCAAAACAACAAGGAATTTCGGGGTGGTTGGGGCTTACCTTGATGCACATGGGGCGAAGCCCCAGACCTACGTTTTTTGCTGCGTGGTGGCGACTTTGCCGCCACCACGCAGCAAAAATATATTGCGGGGGCGGCGCAGCCGCCCCAACCCACCGGAGGCACTGGTGCGAACTGATCTGACTGAGCCCGCGCTGGACAGCGCCAACATCGCCAGGTATCTGCCGCAGATGGCCGCCGAGCGGCCCGACCAGGTTGCCGTGGTGGCCGGCGCCGGTCGCGGACGAGCCGGCGCGGCGCGCTACCAGCGCCTCAGCTTCGCCGAGCTCGACCAGGTGAGCGACCGCTACGCCTGGGGGCTGGCCGGCGTCGGCATCGGCCGGGGCGTGCGGGTGCTGCTGCTCGTGCCCGCCGGCCTGCCGCTGATCAGCCTGACCTTTGCCCTCTTCAAGGTGGGCGCGGTGCCGGTGCTGATCGACCCGGCCATGGGCCGGCGCAACTTGGCCCAGTGCATCGAGGAGTGCCAGCCCGAGGCGATGGTCGGCGTGGCCCGCGGCCACCTGGCCCGCCTGACCTTTCGGCAGGCCTTCCGCACGGTCCGCCGCAGCGTCATGGTCGGCTCGCGCTACCTGCCCCTCGGCGATGTGAACCTGGCCGATCTGAGCGCGCCCATCCGCTCGCCCTTCCCGATTGAGCGGGTCGCCGCCGATGAGCTGGCCGCCATCCTCTTCACCACCGGCAGCACCGGCGTGCCCAAGGGCGTGCTCTACGAGTACGGCATGTTCGAGGCCCAGATCCGCCTGCTGCGCCAGATCTACCACATCGAGCCCGGCGAGGTCGAGATGCCGGCCTTCCCGCTCTTCGCCCTCTTCAACGTCGCCCTCGGGGCCACATCGGCCATCCCGCCGATCGACCCGACCCGCCCGGCCTCCTGCGACCCCGCCGAGGTCATCGGCTTCATGCAGGACCTGCGGGTCACCTCGACCTTCGGCTCGCCCGCGATCTGGGAGAAGGTGACGGCCTACTGCGTTGCGCATGGCGTGACCCTGCCCCACCTGCGGCGGGTGCTTATGGCCGGCGCGCCCGTCCCCCCGCACCTGCACGAGCGCTTTCGGTGCATCCTGTCGCCCTCGGCAGACACCCACACGCCCTACGGGGCCACCGAGGCCCTGCCGATCGCCTCGGGAAGCGGGCGCGAGGTGCTGGCCGCCCTCGCCGAGCGCGCCGACCCCACCGCCGGCACCTGCGTCGGCCGCCCGGCCCCCGAGGCCACCCTGAAGATCATCGGTATCTCCGACGCGCCCATCCCGACATGGGACGACGCGCTCGCCCTGCCGCCCTTCCAGGTCGGCGAGATCTGCGTGAAGGGGCCGTCCGTGACGAAGGCCTACGTCAACCGCCCGCAGTCCACGGCCCTGGCCAAGATCCACGACGGCGCGATGCTCTGGCACCGCATGGGCGACCTGGGCTACCTCGACGATCAGGGCCGGCTCTGGTTCTACGGCCGCAAGTCGCACCGTGTGGAGACGGCCGCCGGCCCGCTCTACACCGAGCCGGTCGAGCTGGTCTTCAACCAGCACCCGGCAGTGTTTCGCTCGGCTTTGGTGGGGGTGAGGGGTGAGGGGACAGGGGACAGAGGACAGGGGACAGGCAGCAGGTGGCAGGAGCCCGTCGTGATCGTGGAGCTACGGAGGCATGTGGCTGCGAAGAATCAGGCCGAGCGCGATACGCTCTTCGCCGAGCTGCGCGCGCTGGGGGCGGCCCACCCGATGACGGCGGGGCTCGACCGCTTCATGATCCACCCGGCCTTCCCGGTGGACATCCGCCACAACGCGAAGATCTTTCGGGAGAAGCTGGCGATCTGGGCGGAGTCTTCAGGTGGCAGGTAGCAGGTAGCAGGTGGCAGGGGAAAGTGAGATCTGCATCGTAACTATCAGACTGGCGTCCACGGTGTAACTCCTGAGTACACCTACCGGAGGTGGAGAGAAAGGAGCAGCCGAATGCTGGGCTACCGTGGGCTAAAGGTCTATACAGGTGAGTTATGCGCTGGCGATGGAGCTATTTACGATCACGCGAGCCTTTCCTCGTGAGGAACGTTATGCGTTAACCGATCAGATTCGCCGCTCTTCACGTAGCGTTGTTGCAAACATCGTGGAGGGCTATCGGAAGAAAAGCTATCCTCGCTCGTACTTGAGTAAGCTCATCGATGCAGATGGAGAGCTTGCAGAGACTCAGGTCTGGATCGATTTTGCATTGGATTGTGGCTACCTCACTGCTGATCGGCATCAGACGCTGCTTCAGCGATATGAGGAGGTTGGGCGGATGCTTAGCGGGCTTATGGCGTCTATCGAAACTGGTGATTCCTGAGCCGTGAGCCTGCCGACTGCCTCCCGCCTCCTGCCTTCTATGATAACTCTTGTCACTGGCGGCAACGGCTTCGTCGGCCGCTATATCGTTGAGATGCTCCTGGCCCGCGGCGACCGGGTGCGCGTGGTCGGGCGCGGCAGCTACCCCGAGCTTGATGCCCTCGGCGCCCAGTGCGTCCAGGTCGACCTCTCCTCCCCCGAGTCCGCCGTCGGTCTGGGTAAGGCCATGGCCGGGGTCGAGGTGGTCTTCCACGTGGCGGCCAAGGCCGGCATCTGGGGCGACTTCGAGGACTTCTATCGCAACAATGTGACGGCGACCCAGCGCGTGCTGCGGGCCGCCGTGCGGGCCGGCGTGCCCAAGTTCGTCTATACCTCCTCGCCCTCTGTCGCCATCGGCGAGGACGACCTGGAGGGCGTTGATGAGTCCACGCCCTACCCCGAGCATTTCATGGCCCCCTACCCGCAGACAAAGGCTCTCGCCGAGCGCTTCGTCCTGGCCCGCCAGGACATCGCGACGACGGCGATCCGCCCGCACCTGATCTGGGGCCCGCGCGACCCGCACATCTTCCCGCGCCTGATCGCCCGCGCCCGCAAGGGCCGCCTGATGCGGATCGGCGATGGGACGAATAGAGTTGACGTAACATACGTGGAGAATGTGGCCGAGGCCCACATCCAGGCGGCGGGCGCCCTGGGCGAGCGCTCGCCCGTGCGCGGGCGGGCCTACTTCATCGGCCAGGAGCAGCCGGTACACCTGTGGGACTTCATCGACCGGGTGGCGGCGGGCGCGGGCTGCCCGCCCATCCGCCGGCAGATCTCGGCGCGCGCCGCCATGCGCCTGGCCGGCCTGATGGAGCTGGCCTACGGGCGGCTGGGCCTCAGGCAGGAGCCGCCCCTCACCCGCCTGATGGTCCATCAGCTGACCCGCTCGCATTGGTTCGACCACAGCGCCGCCCAGCGCGACTTCGGCTACGGCCCGCGCATCTCCACCGACGAAGGCCTGCGGCGGACGCTGGGAGATAGGAGATAGGGGTTGGGGGTTGGGGCTAGGCGTTGAGTGCTGGGGTATGGCGTTGGGGCCAGAATCCTTACCCCTATACGCATCAAGCTAAGCACCATAGCTCTGGGTTCATCAACAATTGGTAGGTATTAGGATGCTCCTTCCGGGTATTCATGCGACAGCAGGCCCGCAATCCATCGCGGATGACGTTCAGCGCATCCTCCAGGGCACGCTGCGACCACAAACTGCTCGCCAGGTGGAAGGCATGTTTCTGGATAAGCTGCGCGGCCTTCACCAGACTGCGATCCGGGTACTCCCACAGCTCGGTGAGCATGACCCAGTGGCTGATCAATACTGCTAAGAGTTTGGCGTAGACCTCGCAGCGCACCCGCCAGGGTTGGGCACCCCGCGACTCGTCCACATGCCCGTGACTC
>NZ_JAIEWN010000014.1:102245-117257 GCF_019599295.1 Oscillochloris sp. ZM17-4
ATACGATCCTGGACGGGCAGGTCTGGTACGGCACGATGGTGAACCGGCGCAAGGACGGGTCGCTCTACGAGGAGGAGCAGACGATCACCCCCGTGCGCAGCCCGTCGGGAGCGATCATCCGCTTTATCGCGATCAAGCAGGATGTCAGCGACCGTCGCCACCACGAGCGCGAGGTCCATCAGGCGAACGTGGCGCTCAGGGAGGCCTACGACGCCACGATCACCGGCTGGTCGCAGGCGCTTGAGCTGCGCGATAAGGAGACGGAGGGGCACAGCCGGCGCGTCACGATGCTGACCATGAACCTCGCCGTCGCCATGGGCGTCCCCGATGAGGAGCTTGAGCACATCCGCCGCGGCGCGCTGCTCCACGATATCGGCAAGATGGGCGTGCCCGACGCGATCCTGCTCAAGCCGGGGCCGCTCACCGACGCCGAGTGGGCCCAGATGCGGATGCACCCGGTGTACGCCTACGATCTGCTCCACAAGATCACCTTCCTCAGCCCGGCCATGGCCATCCCCATCTCCCACCACGAGCGCTGGGACGGCAAGGGCTACCCGGCCGGCCTCAAGGGCGCGGCGATCCCGCTCGCGGCGCGGATCTTCGCCGTGGTAGATGTGTGGGACGCCCTGACGAATGATCGCCCCTACCGGCCCGCCTGGCCAATGAGCAAGGCCCGCGCCTACCTCGCCGAGCAGGCCGGCGTACACTTCGACCCGGCGGTGGTCGAGGCCTTCCTCGCGCATATCGATGCGTGGTCGGCCCTGTGAGCGACGCGCTGACCGAGCCGCCGCCCGCCGGGCTGGACGTCCTCGTGCGCGGCGCCGTCCAGGGCGTCGGCTTCCGCCCCTTCGTCTACCGGCTCGCCCAGGAGATCGGCCTGGATGGATGGGTGCTCAATGGCACCGGCGGCGTGTCGATCGAGCTCGACGGGCCGCCGGCGGGCCTGGAGCTGTTCCTGCGCCGCCTGCGCGACGAGGCCCCGCCGCGGGCGCTGATCGTCGATCTGGAGGCCGCCTGGCGTGCGCCCCACGGCCACCGGGGCTTCCACATCCGCCTCAGCGACGGCGGCGGCCCCCGCACCACGCTCATCTTGCCGGACACCGCCACCTGCCCCGAGTGTCTGGCCGAGACGCTCGACCAGGATAACCGCCGCTTCGGCTACGCCTTCACCAACTGCACCAACTGCGGCCCGCGCTTCTCGATCATCACCGCGCTGCCCTACGACCGGCCGAACACCACGATGCGTGGCTTCGCGCTCTGCCCCGCCTGCCTGGCGGAGTATGAGCACCCGGCCGACCGCCGCTTCCACGCCCAGCCGAACGCCTGCCCGGTCTGCGGGCCGAGGCTGGAGTATCGGGGGTTGGGGGTTGGGGGTTGGGGGTTGGGGGTTGGCAGTGCTAACCCTCAACGAACTCCTACACCCCACATCCCAGCCCCCAGCTCACCACTGGCGATGGCCGCGTCCGCCCTGCGCCAGGGCCAGATCGTGGCTGTCAAGGGCCTCGGCGGCTACCAGCTGATGGTCGACCCGCGTAGCGCCGAGGCCGTGGCCCGCCTGCGCGACCGCAAGGCCCGCCCCGAGAAGCCGCTGGCCCTGATCGCCCGCGACCTGGCCCAGGCCGCCGAGATCGTGCAGGTAGACGATGCCGCCGCGGCCCTGCTCAGCTCGGCCGAGGCGCCGATCGTGCTGCTGCCCCGCCGCGCCGACGGGGCCTTCCCCATCGCGCCCGAGGTGGCCCCCGGCAGCCCCTACCTCGGCGTGATGCTGCCATGCGCGCCGCTACACCACCTGCTGCTGCGCGCCATCGACTTCCCGCTGGTGGCCACCAGCGGCAACCTGAGCGATGAGCCGATCTGCATCGGCGAGGAGGACGCCGCCCGGCGGCTCGGCCAGATCGCCGACGCCTTCCTTGCCCACGACCGACCGATCGCGCGACATATCGACGACAGCGTGGCGACCTTTATGGCCGGTGCCCCGCGCCTACTGCGCCGCGCCCGCGGCTACGCGCCGCTGCCCGTGGCCCTGCCCGCCGAGGCGCCCTGCATCCTCGCCGTCGGCCCCCAGCTCAAGAACACCGTCGCCCTCAGCGTCGGCAGGCAGGCCTTCATCTCCCAGCATATCGGCGACCTGAGCACGATGGAGGCGGTCAGCGCCTTCGAGCGGGTGATCGCCGACTTCCTGCGGCTCTATGAGGCCAGGCCGGAGATCGTCGCCCACGACCTGCACCCCGACTATGTGAGCAGCCACTTCGCCCGCAGGGCATCGCTGGCCCCCGGCGCGAGGCGGGTGGCCGTGCAGCACCACCACGCCCACTTCGCCGCCTGCCTGGCCGAGCACCACGCCGCCGGCCCGGCCCTGGGCGTGATCTGGGACGGCACCGGGTACGGCGTGGGCGGCACGATCTGGGGGGGCGAGTTTCTACTTGGCGATGCGTCCGGCAGCCGGCGCGTGGCCTACCTGAGGCCCTTCCGCCTGCCCGGCGGCGACGCGGCGGTGCGCGAGCCGGCCCGCGTGGCCGTAGCCCTGCTGATGGAGATCTTCGGCAAGGGCATCTTTGAGCAAGATCACCTGGCCCCCGTGGCTCACTTCGACCAGACCCAGCGCGGCATCCTGGAGCGTATGATCTTCCAGGGGATCAACAGCCCACTCACCAGCAGCGCCGGCCGGCTCTTCGACGGCGTGGCCGCCCTGCTCGGCCTGCGCCAGCGGGTCAGCTTCGAGGGCCAGGCGGCGATCGCGCTTGAGCATCTGGCCGACCCCGGCGAGCGCGCGGCCTACGCGTTCGACATCCATTACGCGCAGGTGCCCGCCCCGCCCGCGCCCGCCGGCGGGGTGAGCTGCGTCGCCGAGCCGCTGATCGTCGACTGGGCTTCGGCCATCGTCGCGCTGCTGAACGACATGAAGCGCGGCGTCGAGCCGGCCAGAGCCGCCGCCCGCTTCCACAACGGGGCCATCGCCGCGATCACCGAGGTCGCCGGCCTGCTCGGCGTCGAGCAGATCGCCCTCAGCGGCGGCTGCTTCCAGAACCGCCTGCTCGCCGAGGGCGCCATCGCACAGCTGGGGGCGGCCGGCCGCCGCGCCCTGCTGCCCCGGCTCGTCCCCGCCAACGATGGCGGCGTCAGCTTTGGCCAAGTCGCCGCCGCTCAGGCGATGGCCGATTGCCCTACAGGCAAAATCGCAGTATGATACGACCAGAGCATCGCATACGCACAACGTGGCCGTTTTTGCATTCTGTACTCTGCGCAGAAGGAGCACCACATGAGCAATCGAGGGACTGGCCGCCAGAGGCGGCGTGATGAGATCATAGACACGGCAGAAGAAGTCATGACGAAGGTTGGCCGCCTGGGCTGGGGCGCGATGAGCCTGCCGATGCGGCTGCTACCGAAGCAGTCGCGCGCCCACCTGCACAATGCGTTCCACGAGCTCAATCATGGGTTCGCCGGCCTGCCGAGGGAATTCGCCAAGGTCCTGAGCAACGGGATTGAGGGATGGGCGAGCGCCGACGAGCCGGCCCATGCCCGAATTACCGTAGAGATCGCCGACGCACCAGCTGTGCCGGTGGCCGGCCAGGAGCCCGACTACGACAGCGCCATGGCCGCGATCAAGCGCGTGCTGGGGTAGGGAGGGAGTGCTCCGCTGGGGGGCGTCCGTTGGTGCGTCGCGTGCGGCGGCCCTCACGATCGCAGCGCGCCCGGTGCCATCTTTCGTTATTTCTTATGTCAATACAAAGCCCAGGGCGCATAGGTTGCCGCGCCCTGGGCTTTGTGCTATACTGCCCGGCGGTGTGTTTCACACGCCAAATACACACACCCACCAAGGGTACTCACTCCTGCCGGCAGCGCCGGCCCGAGTGCCGAGATTGGGGGTGGCGGATGGCATCGACCATACACTAAGGAAGCGAGAGGCAGAACAACAATGACCCAGGCAAGCACACGCGTCGTTTCGATCAAGGCGCTCCTTGAGGCGGGCGCCCACTTCGGCCACCAGACGAACCGCTGGAACCCGAAGATGCGGCCCTACATCTTCACCGCCCGCAACGGGATCCACATCATCGACCTCCAGAAGACGATCTCCGGCGTCACGTCGGCCTACCGCTTCGTCGCCGATCTGACGGCCCGCGGCGAGAAGATCCTCTTCGTCGGCACCAAGAAGCAGGCCCAGGAGGCCGTGGTCGAGGAGGCTGGCCGCGCGGGGCAGTACTACATCACCCAGCGCTGGCTCGGCGGCACCCTGACGAACTTCTCCACCATCCGCGCCCGGCTCAAGCGCCTCTCCGACCTGGAGGGTCAGCGTGACCGGGGCGACTTCTCGCGGCTGACCAAGGCCGAGGGGCTGAAGCTCGAGGAGGAGATCGGCAAGCTCAACCGGGTCTTCGGCGGCATCAAGACGATGGATCGCCTCCCCGGCGCCCTCTTCATCATCGACCCGCACAAGGAGAGCCTCGCCGTCCAGGAGGCTGCGAAGGTCGGCGTGCCCGTGGTGGCGATGGTAGACACGAACTGCGACCCGGATCAGATCGACTATGTGATCCCCTGCAACGATGACGCGATCCGCGGCATCCGCCTGATGACCAGCAAGATGGCCGACGCCGCCCAGGAGGGCATCGATCGCCGCCAGTCGGCACACGATCTCTAGCGCGTCTGTTGTCGGAGGGGGTTCTGAGGAGGGCTACGCCCTCCTCAAAGCCCTCCCGCATATGTTCGGCACACTACACACAACTATATAAGGAGAGGGTCGTGGCTGTTTCTATCGAGCTTGTGAAGGAGCTCCGCGAGCGCACGGGCGCCGGCATCAAGGACTGCAAAGACATCCTTGAGCAGACGGAGGGCAATATCAATAAGGCGATCGACATCCTGCGCGAGCGCGGGATCGAGGCCGCAGCCAAGAAGTCCACCCGCGAGGCGAAAGAGGGCCTGATCGGCGTCTACGTCCACTACGGCTCGCGCATCGTCGGGATGGTCGAGCTCAACTGCGAGACGGACTTCGTCGGGCGCACCGAGGAGTTCGGCAGCCTGGCCAACGCCCTCGCCCAGCACGTCGTCGCCCTCAACCCGCGCTACATCAGCGAAGATGAGGTGACGGATGCGGATGTGACCGAGAGCGGCCTGACCCGCGAGAACTTTGTCAAGGAGAGCGTGCTCCTCGCGCAGCCCTTCGTCAAGGACGCCTCGCGCACGATCGAGGAGAAGCTCAAGGAGGCGATCGCCAAGCTGGGTGAGAATATTATCGTCCGCCGCTTCGTGCGCTACGAGGTTGGCGCCTAAGAACAGGGGCGGGGGTCGGGATGTAGGTGGTAGGTCAGCCCTGCTGCTGCTCCTGACCCCTGCCCTCTTCATATCCTATGCAAGAGCCAAAATATCGGCGGATCCTGATCAAGCTGAGCGGCGAGCAGATCAAGGGCGATGACGGCGAGAGCGTCAGCTATGAGATGCTCGACTTCCTCGCCCAGGAGATCGAGAAGGTTATCCGGCACGGGGTTGAGGTCGCCGTCGTGATCGGCGGCGGGAACATCTGGCGCGGCAACCAGTCGATCGAGCGGGGCATGGACACCGCCCAGTCGCACTATATGGGTATGCTGGCCACGGTGATCAACGCCCTGGCGATGCAGGATGTTCTGGAGCGCCACGGCCTGGACACCCGCGCGATGACGGCGCTGAAGATGGACGAGGTGGCCGAGCCCTACATCCGCCGGCGGGCGACGCGCCATATGGAGAAGGGCCGCGTGGTGATCTTTGGCGGCGGCACCGGCAACCCCTACTTCACCACCGACTCGGCGGCGGCCCTGCGGGCGGCCGAGGTCCACGCCGAGGTGATCTTGATGGCGAAGAACGGCGTCGATGGGATCTATAGCGCCGACCCGCGGCGCAACCCTGAGGCCACCCGCTTCGACCACATCACCTATCTGGAGACTCTCAACCGCGGGCTTGCAGTGATGGACAGCACCGCACTCACGTTCTGCATGGATAATAATATTCCGATTATCGTCTTCAACGCCCTCGATGCGGGCACGATCGAGCGGATCGTGATGGGCGAGCGCGTGGGCACGCTGGTGAGCAACGATCTAGGAGGCGCGTGATGATCAACGATGTCTTGAACGAGTTCGATGCGAGCATGAAGAAGGCCACCGAGGCGCTCAAGCATAACCTCGCGACGATCCGCACCGGCCGCGCCTCAACCGGCATGGTCGAACATATGCAGATTGACGCCTATGGCGCGCCGATGCCGCTCAACCAGCTGGCCAACATCAGCGTTCCCGAGTCTCGCCTGATCGTCATCCAGCCCTACGATAACACCATGATCAAGGTGATCGAGAAGGCCATCCAGAACTCGGACCTCGGGATCAACCCGAGCAACGACGGCCGCCTGATCCGCCTCGCCGTGCCGCAGCTCACCGAGGAGCGCCGCCGCGAGATGGTCAAGCACGTGCGCACCCGCGTCGAGGATGTGAAAGTCTCGGTGCGCAACCAGCGCCGCGAGGCGATCGATGACCTGAAGCAGCTTGAGGCCGAGAAGCTGATCAACGAGGACGACCTGCACCGTGGCCAGGAGCGCGTCCAGCAGCTCACCGACCGGGCCACCAAGGAGCTCGAGCAGATCGGCGCCGATAAAGAGGCGGAAGTTCTTGCCGTGTAACGCAGGTGCGCAACGCCCGACTATCGGCTATCGGCTGCGTGGCACCCATCACCGCGACGCAATAGCCTGTCGGCTATCGGCTATTGCAGATCAGAGAAGGCCATGAGCAGCACCGAGAGCCCGCTCGAAGGATTACCCATCCCGGCCCACATCGCCATCATTATGGATGGGAATGGGCGCTGGGCGAAGCAGCGCGGCCAGCCGCGCATGGCCGGACATCGCGCAGGGACGGAGAATATCCGCAGCATTGTCAGTGAGTGCAACACCCTCGGGGTGCGCTACCTGACGATCTACGCCTTCTCGACCGAGAACTGGAGCCGGCCATCCCTGGAGGTCCAGGGCCTCATGCAGATCCTGGGCGACTTCATCGACCGCGAGACGAAGAACCTCCACGAGCAGCACGTGCGGCTGCGCCACCTTGGCCGGCTCGAAGGCCTCAGCCCGCGCCTGCGCCGCAAGGTGCAGCACGCGATCGAGCTGACCCAGCACAATACCGGCCTGACCCTGGCCGTCGCCTTTAACTATGGCGGCCGCGCCGATATTGTCGACGCGGTGCGCGGCCTCGTCGCGCAGGGGGTCAGCCTCGATAAGATCGATGAGCAGCTGATCAGCGATCATCTGTATACTGCCACGATGCCGGACCCCGACATTGTGATCCGCACCAGCGGCGAGCGGCGCATCTCGAACTTTATGATCTGGCAGGCGGCCTACAGCGAGTACTGGTTCACCCCGGTGCTCTGGCCCGACTTCCGCCCCGAACATATTCATCAGGCAATACGAGATTATGGACGGCGCGAACGCCGCTTCGGCGGACTCACCGAGCAGAGCTAGCTCCCTGGCGCTCCGCGTCGCCAGCGTCAGTGTCCTGATCCCGATCGTGGTCGCCGCCGCCTGGTGGTACTGGTCAACGACGATCCTGGTTGGGCTCTGCATTGTGCTGGGCGTCGTCGAGCTCAACGGGATCATACGGCGCGGCGGCTATACGCCGCGGACGCCGGTTGGCCTTGCCGTCGGGCTGCTGGTCTGCGCGGCCACCGCCTTCCAGCCCAGCACCTCGCTTGACCTCAGCGGGGCCGCTATCGGGCTCTCGATCCTGATCAGCCTGGCCTACGAGCTGCTGCCGCGCGACCGCAGCGACAGCCTGATCAGCTGGGCGCTCACCTTCAGCGGGGCCTACTACATCGGCGGGCTGCTCAGCTACTTCATCCTGATCGGCCAGCTCGACACACCCCTGCGCGGCGGCTGGCTCGCCATGCTGCATATCCCACCCGGGACCTCGTGGATCTTCCTCGTCCTCGCCGTGACCTGGCTGCAGGACACGGCGGCCTACTTCGTGGGGCGGGCCTTCGGCCGGCATAAGATGGCCCCCATCCTTAGCCCGAAGAAGAGCTGGGAGGGCGCCGCCGGCGGGTTCGTCACCTCGATCCTCAGCGCCCTGCTCGCCGTGGCAATCCTCGGCCTGCCGATCGGCTACGCCGACGCCGCCCTGATCGGCGCCGCAGCCGGCGTGGCCGGCCCCCTGGGCGACCTCGTCGAGTCGCTGATCAAGCGCCAGATCGGGATCAAGGACTCAGGCCAGCTCATCCCCGGCCACGGCGGGATCCTCGACCGGATCGACTCGCTGCTCTTCACGGCGCCGGTGATCTACTACCTGATTCTGTTGACACTCGGATCCTGATCAGGTACACTTTATGGGTCAACGGGCAGAGGCGGGCGCATGCCCGCCTCACGTGTTATACGGCGGGAAACGCTCAGGGCAGCGCCCCTGAACACCCCCATAGGCAGCGGAGCACCCTTCATGGCCCATACACTTCTTGTCGCCGCCCTCGCGCCAGCCGCCCAGGCCGCCCAGAACACCAGCAGCAACCCGGTCATCGCGATCGGCGCCTTCCTGCTGATGCTGGCCCTGCTGGTGATCGTCCACGAGCTCGGGCACTTCCTCACCGCGATCTGGATGGGAATCAAGGTCGAGGAGTTTGGCATCGGCTACCCGCCCCGCGCCCTGGTAATGTTTGAGCGCGGCGGCGTGAAATATACGCTTAACTGGCTGCCCCTCGGCGGGTTCGTCCGCTTCGCCAACGACAGCGAGGGGCAGGATAGCCTCTACGGGGCTGGCGGCAGCCTGGCCGCCGCCCCGCCCTGGCGCAAGATCCTGGTGATGGTCGCCGGCCCGCTAATGAACCTCGTCCTGGCAATGTTCATCTTTGCGGTGATCTTTATGATCCAGGGGGTGCCCACGCCCACGGGCGGACAGGATATCGGCGCGGTCTTCCCCGACACCCCGGCCGCCGCGGCCGGATTCCAGGCCGGCGATGAGCTTATCCGCCTTGATGGCAAGGAGCTGAGCGACAGCTCGCTGATCCCGGCGACCGCCCAGGCCAGCGGGGGCCGCGCCCTGGAGGCGGTGGTGCTTCGTGATGGCCAGGAGATCACGCTGCAGGTGACGCCCGGACCATGGACGGGACCTGACGGCACGAGCTTCAAGCTCGGCTTCGGGTTCAGCTACTCCCAGCATATCGTCCGCGAGCCGGTGAACCCGGCGGTGGCGGTCGTGAGCGGCGTCACCGAGAGCCTAAACCTCACCGGCCAGATGCTGAAGTCGCTGGCCTCGCTGCCGGCCTCGATCGCCGGGATCTTCTCCTCCACTCCCTCGCCGGCCGGCGAGCCGATCGGGCCGGTGGGCATCGCCCGGGCCACCGGCGAGGTGATCCAGCAGCCCGGCGGCTTCCTGGCCTTCTGGAACCTGACGGCCATCCTCAGCCTGAACCTCTTCCTGCTGAACCTGCTGCCCATCCCCGCCCTCGACGGCAGCCACATCATCTTCGCCGTGGTCGAGATGCTGCGCGGCGGCAAGAAGGTGCCCCCGGAGAAGGAGGCGCTCGTCCACGCCCTGGGCTTCGCCGCCCTGATGGGCCTGATGCTACTGATCACGGTGAATGATGTGATCAACGCCATCCAGGGCACCCCGGTGCTGGGGAATTAATCATCACTGAGGCGCTGAGGCACTGAGGCACTGAACGATGATCCGAGCCAGTGAGGTTGGCGAGTATGTGTACTGTGCGCGGGCCTGGTGGCTGCGCCGGGTGGCCGGCGAGACGCCTGCGGGACAGGAGCGGCGCGACCTCGGCACGCTCCGCCACGCCCGCCACAGCCGGGCGGTGGCGCTCAGCGGCGGGCTGATCTGGGCCGCCGGGATTCTGCTCACCGTGGGAGTTATGTTGTTGTTCCTCCGCTAGAATCATTGCAGATTGCAGATTGGCCAATCTGCAATCTGCAATCTGCAATCTGCACTGTATGACATCTCTTGCGGTTGTTTTGATCGCCCTCGCCCTCGCCGCGCTCATCCTGGCCATGCGCACCCGCGCCCGCACTGGGCTGCCCTGGGCGCCCGTGCGCGCCGATGACGCGCGGGCCGGCCGGGGTCTGGAGCGGGCGCTGGTGGCCCGGCGCTACGGGCTCAGCGGCAAGCCCGACTATATCATCGAGCGGGCCGGCCGCCAGATCCCGGTGGAGGTGAAGCCCGGCCGCCATGCCCCGCAGCCCTACGAGTCGGACCTGATGCAGCTCGCCGCCTACTGCCTGCTGATCGAGGAGACGAGCGGGAATGCCCCGCCCTATGGCATCCTGCGCTACGCCGAGGCCAGCTTCCAGCTCCGCTACACACCCGAGGTGCGCGCCGATCTGCTCGCGATCCTCGACGAGATGCGCGACCTGCTCAACGCCGAGGACGCCGAGCGCAGCCACAGCGAGCCGGGGCGCTGCGCCGGCTGTGGGTTCACGAGTGTCTGTGAGGATTCGCTTGCCTAGCCTCGCACGACGGGGAAAAGTGTGCTATCATGGTTCATCGCAACGATATTATTGTCAGGATCAACGAACGGCTCCGTGGGCAGATCAGCGACGCGGCACTGGCCGCGTGGGCGTTTGACCTCTTCTACGCCATCGAGCAGGGCGATGAGGAAGTTGCGGAGGCCGACAGCGATGTGGTCTCCGACGCCCTTGATGAGCTGATGTTCGCCGACGAAGAGCCCTTTGCGCTGGGCGACGCCGACCTTCACCGGCTGCTTGCCCGGCTCGGGTAGCCATGAAGATCCGCCAACACCCGCGCATGCGCGACATCATCGTCGGTGATGAGGTCTACTCCTACCAGCAGAATCTCTTCGCCCGCGTCGCCGATGTGTTCCCCGCCGCCGTCTGCGTGAAGATCGGCATCCTCTCCCTCGACGACCACCTCGAGATCACGCTCTCACCACAGCTCTGGCGCGCCGAAGATATCGAGAACCTCTCGGTGTGCCGCTACTGCGGCAGCCGCGAGAATATCCGCGCCGAGGACGGCACCGGGATACCCTTCCGCGTCTGCGAGAGCTGTAGCCCGGTCGATGAGGCCTCGCAGGCGGCTGTCGCAGACGCCTAGAATAGCGCGTGGAAGTGCCGAAAGCCGCCAGCTTCGCTGGCGGCTTTCGGCACTTCCACCACAAAATACGGAGAGAGGGCACCGCGCCAGCGGCGGAAGCACGGGCAGCGCCGCTACCCATTTGTGCAGGTGCGAGGCTAGCCGGCCCGGCGATGGCGCGGGAGGCCGCAGTGGGTATACTTGAGTCAGCGATCGTGCTGCACTGAAGGAGCGACCCCGATGAGCGATACATTGAGCGCGGCCGACCTGCTCGGCGCAATCTCGGCCCAGATGGCCGACGCGGTGGCCCGCGCGGCTGCGGCGATGGTGCAGGTGCGCGGCCGCCCGCGCCAGCCGGCCAGCGGCCTGGTCTACACCGCCGACCTGGTGCTCACCGCCGACCACGTGATCGAGCGGGATGAGGATCTGAGCGTGGAGACGCCCGACGGGCGGGCGCTGGCCGCGCAGCTGGTGGGCCGCGACCCGGCGAGCGACCTGGCCATGCTGCGGGTGGCCGACCTCGGCGTGGGGCCGGCGGCGTTCGCCGAGATCCCGGCGCGGGTCGGCCAGATCGTGCTGGCGGTGGGCCGGCCGCTTAGCGGCGGGCCGATGGCGAGCCTGGGCATCGTCAGCGCGCTGGGCGGCCCCCTGCGCTCGCGGCGCGGCGCCGTCCTTGAGCAGTTTATCCAGACCGACGCCACTCCCTACCCGGGCTTCTCCGGCGGCCCCCTGGCCGACTCGCAAGGCACCGTCGTGGGCGTGCTCACCACCGGACTGGCCGGCGGCGCGGCCCTGGCCGTGCCGGCCGCCCTCGCCCGCCGGGTGGCAGATAGCCTCGCCGGCCAAGGTTATGTCAAGCGCGGATTCCTCGGCATCAGCAGCCAGCCCGTCGAGCTGCCGGAGGGGCAGCGGGCCGGACTGAGCCAGGCCAGCGGCCTGCTGGTAGTGCGGGTCGAGCCGGGCAGCCCGGCCGCCGCCGGGGGCATGATCCTCGGCGATGTCCTCGTCAGCTTCGACGGGCACGCCGTGGCCGACACCGACGACCTCCAGGCCCTGCTCGTCGGCGAGCGGGTCGGCCGGGCCGTGCCGGCCCAGGTGATCCGCGGCGGCGCCCTGGCGAATCTCTCGATCACCGTGGGACAGCGGGGGTAATCCTATGACCATCGACACATACCCGCCGGCGACTATGCTCGGCGCGGCGGCGGCGGACCTCGCCGCCGGCGTGCTGCCCAGCGTCGTGCAGGTGCGCGGGCGCGGGCGCGGCCACGGCTCCGGCGTCGTCTGGCGCGACGGGGCCACGGTGATGACCAACTTCCACGTGGTGGACGGGCTGGGCGACGCCCTTGAGGTGCTGACCCTGGACAACCGCAGCCTCCCGGCGCGCCTGATCGCCGGCAATCCCCGGCTCGACCTGGCCTTGCTCGCGGTCGAGGGCGGCGACTTGCCGCCGGCGACCCTGGGCGACTCGGCCCGCCTGCGGGTGGGCGACCTGGTGTTCGCCGTGGGCAACCCCTGGGGCCAGCGCGGCGTGGTGACGGCCGGGATCGTCAGCGGGCTGGGCGATCTGGAGCGGCAGCACGGCGAGGAGCGGGCCACCTACATCCGATCCGACGTGCGCCTGGCCCCCGGCAACTCGGGCGGGCCGCTGATCAACGCCCAGGCCGAGATGATCGGCATCAACGCCATGATCTTTGGCGGCGACCTGTCGGTGGCCATCCCGAGCCACGTGGCCCTGGGATGGGCCGGGCGCATCCCGGCGATGTAGGGCCGAAGCAATTGACCGGCGCGCAGCGCGCCGGTCAATTGCTTCGGCCCTACAGGGGACAACATGACTCGTATCTTTATCATCGCGCCGACCCCGGCCCTGCGCGCGGGGCTGCGGGCGATCATCGCCGGACAGGATCTCGAGGTCGTTGGCGAGGCGGCGGGCGCGATCATCGCGCCCACCGCCGACGTGATCGTGGCCGCAGGGGACGACCCGGCGGCCACGGCGCGCGCCATGGCCCGCGACGAGGGGGCGGCCCTGGTACTGCTCAGCGACGACCTGCGTCTGGCCGGGGTGCTGCGCGACCTGCCCCTGCGCGGGTGGGCGATCATCCCGCCCGACGCGAGCGGCGAGGAGCTGCGGGCGGCGGCCATGGCGGCGGCGCAGGGGCTGGTGGCGCTGCCCCAGTCGATGGCCGGCCAGATCAGCAGCCCGCGATTGGCCGAGCCCCAGGGGGACCCGCTCACCGGCCGCGAGCTTGAGGTGCTGGCCCTGCTCAGCCAGGGGCTGCCGAACAAGCAGATCGCCGGGCGGCTCCAGATCAGCGAGCACACGGTGAAGTTCCACATCTCCTCGATCTTCACCAAGCTCAACGCGGCCAGCCGCACCGAGGCGGTGAGCATCGGCGCGCGCCAAGGGCTGATCGTCCTCTAGGCCGCCCTACACCGCCAGCCCGGCCGAGAGGAAGAGGATGACGTGGTCGGCGGCGGCCTCCACATCGTCGCCCACCAGCCGGCTGAGGTTCTGCACCGTGCGCGGGCTGAGAAGCTCCAGACAGATCGCTGCGAGCATGAGCGGATCGCCGTCGCGGACGCTACCCTGGCGCTGGCCGGAGGCGATCACGCGGGTGAGCAGCGCGTGGAGCGACGCGTAGAGGCCGGGGTGGTCGAGGTTGACCGGGGCATCGGCGGGGTTGGGACGCAGGTCGATCAGGGCGGCCTGGCGGGCGCTCTGGCGGTACTGCACCATGATGATCGCGCGCAGCTGCTCCAGCGGGTCGTGGGTATCATCGGCGGCCTGGGCTAGGCAGTGGCGCGTACTCTGGCAGACCGCCTCGCGCACCGCAGCGAAGAGCTGATCTTTACTGGGGAAGCGCCGGTAGATCGTGCCGACGCCGACGCCGGCCCGCTGGGCGATCTCCTCCATCTTCACGTCCGGGCCGCGCTCGGCGAACAGCTCCTGCGCCGCCTGGAGCACGCGCTCCATGTTACGCTGCACATCCCGCCGCTCGCGACGCTCGCCCGCTATCAGTTCCTCAGCCATCGCTGCGCTCCTCGCTCGCCACCATCCGGCGCAAGTATAGCATAGGCCAATACAAAGTGGAAGCGGCATTCCACTTCCGTCGCCCATCTGTTAGAGCTGCGCTAGAATCTTCCCTCCTCCATTGACAAGCCGGGATAACAGTTCCATAATACTTTTAACGCGGAATGATCATTCCGCTTTCAATGAACGGAGCAGCACACCGATGAGTGAGCCCATTCAGATCTCAGAGCACCCTGATGTCCCGCAGACCCTGCCGCTGATCGCCCTCGACGGCGCGGTGGTCTTCCCCTATACCGTGATCAGCCTGAGCCTTGAGGACGCCATGCTCCCGGCGGTCGAGGCGGCCATGAAGGCCGACCGGCAGCTCCTGCTGGTGGCCCGCCGCCCCGACGCCGACGAGTCGGCGCCCCTGCGCGAGCAGCTCTTCGACATCGGAGTCATCGCCCGGATCGAGCAGTCCGGCATGCTCCCCGGCGGCGTGAGCGGCGTCGTCGTGCGCGGGATGGTGCGCGCCGAGATCGGGGCGCAGGCTGAGGAGGATGGCCCCCCGCGCTTCGCCTTCACCCGCCGCCCCGACGTGATCGTCAACACCCCTGAGCTACAGTCGTTGATCGTCGAGACCCGCGCCACCATCGACACCGTGCTCGACCTACGCCCCGGCATCTCGCAGGAGATCCGCAACTTCGTGCGCTCGATCGAGGACCCCGGCCACCTGGCCGACAACACCGGCTACTCGCCGGACTACACCTTCGCCGAGCGCCAGGATCTGCTTGAAACGATCGATATCATGGCCCGGCTCAGCAAGGTGCGCGACTTCTACCACAAGCAGGTGGCCGTGCTAGAGGTGCAGTCCCGCCTGCGCCAGGAGGTTCAGGAGAGCGCGGCCAAGCAGCAGCGCGAGTTCTACCTGCGCCAGCAGATGCGCGCCATCCAGAAGGAGCTCGGCGAGGACGACGCCGA
>NZ_JAIEWN010000014.1:117357-131878 GCF_019599295.1 Oscillochloris sp. ZM17-4
GCGACGGCAGCGAGCGGGCCAGCTCGCTGGCCGCCGAGCCGGCGGCGGGCGCGGCGGGGTAGGTTCACATGCGCTACGCGAATGATATGCACACCGAAGACCCCTTCGCGACCACCGGCCCCCTGCCGCAGGCCTACGCATGGCTGCCGCTCGGCGCGGTGCGCCCCTCGGGCTGGATCGCCGGCCAGATGCGCCGCGACCTTGAGCACGGCTTCGTCGGCCACCTCGACGCCCTGGTACCCGTCCTGATCGACGACGACGACATCTACGGGGCCGACCGGCTGAGCCTGCAGGCTCGCCGCAAGGACCTGGGCGTGCTCGGCCAGGACGCGCACGTGCAGTTCCTCTGGTGGAACAGCGAGACCCAGTCGAACTGGCGCGACGGGCTGGTGCGCGCGGCGCTGCTGCTCGACCACCCGGAGTTTCTGCCGAAGGCCCGCGCGATCGTGGAGCGGCTGCTGGCCACCCAGGACGAGGACGGCTACCTGGGGATCTACGCGCCCGACCTGCGCTACCGGCTCCCCGGCGAGAACGGCGAGCTCTGGGCGCAGGCCTCGGCCCTGCGCGTGCTGCTGGGCTACTACGAGGCCACCGGCGAGGCCCGCGTGCTGCGCGCCGTCGAGCGGGCCGTGCGCCGCACGATGGATGGCTACCCTATGGGCCAGTCGCACCCCTTCGCCCTGGAGAATCCCTACGCCGGCGTGAGCCACGGCCTGACCTTCACCGACACGCTCGATCGGCTGGCCCAGCTCACCGGCGACGAGTCCTACGCCCAGTACGCCCTCTGGCTCTACGCCGAGTACAGCCGGAGCGAGGTCAGCGAGGCCGACATCGCCTACCCGCGCCTGCGCGACCCGGGCCAGCCCTTCGTGGGCCACGGCGCGCACACCTACGAGCACCTGCGCCCGCTGCTGGCCGCCGCCTACGCCTCGGGCAGCCCGCAGCTCCAGCAGGCCCTCGCCGACTACTTGGCCAAGCTCGACGCCTGCCTGACCCCCTCCGGCGGGCCGATCGGCGACGAGTGGATCGCGGGGCGCGCCGCCGACCCGGCCGAGACCGCCTACGAGTACTGCTCGATCCACGAGCTGCTCGACTCCTACACCCACCTGCTCCAGAAGAGCGGCGCGCCGGAGTGGGGCGACCGGGCCGAGTGGCTGATCTTCAACGCCGGCCAGGGTGCCCGCCACCCCCAGGCCAGCGCCATCGCCTACCTGAAGACCGACACATCCACTTCCATGGTCGGCAGGCTGCACCCCGATGATGTGGACGACCCGCAGCGCCCGCAGACCCGCTACAAGTACTCGCCGGCCCACCAGGATGTGGCCGTCTGCTGCGTGCCGAACGCCGGGCGGATCTACCCCTACTACGTGCGGGCCATGTGGATGCGCCGCCCCGGCGGCCTGCTCGCCGCGCTCTACGGCCCCTGCGCGCTGTGCGCCGAGGTCGCTGGCGTGGCCGTGACGATCATCGAGGAGACCGACTACCCGCTGGATCTCGACATCACCTTCCGGGTGATGGTCGAGCGCCCGGTGGCCTTCGACCTGTCGCTCAGGCGGCCGGGCTGGGCCAGCGATGTCGCCTGCACGCTCAACGGCGAGGCGGCGGGCGCGGAGGCCGCCGGGCTGATCACCGTCAGCCACACCTGGCGCAGCGGCGACGTGCTGCGGCTGCGCTTTGCGGCAGATGTGGTGATCGACGCCCTGGCATCTGGCGCGCACACCGTGCGGCGGGGGCCGCTGCTCTACGCGCGGCCGATCGCCGGGGACGAGCGCCTGGGCCGGGCCTACCCCGGCGAGGGCTTCGTCGACCGCTATATCGCGCCGCAGGCCGGCGCTGATGTCGCCTACCAGATCGACCCGGCCCGCCCGCAGGCCTTCCGCGCCGAGGCGGGCGCGCTCGACCCCGCGCAGCCCTGGCTCAGCGCGCCGGCCCTCGTCGGCCCGCTGGCCCACCCCGAGGGCGGGCAGATCGCCGACGCGCGCCTCGTGCCCCTGGGCGCGACGGCCCTGCGCCAGGCGACATTCTCGGCTACCGGCGGCCTCACCGGCCCACCATAGCGCCCCCTATCGCCTCGCCCCGCAACCCTCTGTGGTAGAATACCCGCGACGCACCCGATGCTTACCCTAGAGGAGACCGATGCAATCGGTACTGAGTCTCTTCCGCCTGGGCCTGGACGGCCTTCTCTTGAATCCTGAGGCCTACCGTGATCAGCGCGACGCGCCCGACGGGCTACGTCGCGGATTTGTGCTCGTGACGATCATCGGGCTGCTCGTTGGGTTCGCCGCCATGGTCGGCAACCTCGGCGAGTATGCCTCGCAGCCCAGCTCCGAGGCCATCGCGCAGACGATCCACGATGGCCTGCGCGCCATGCCCTGGTTTGGACAGCTCAGCGAGCTTGACTCGCAGTTCCCCGCCCAGTTCGACACGATATTCGCCCAGATCACCCAGATCATCCAGGCGACGAGCGGCGGCGGCCTGATCGGCAGCCTGACCGGCGTGATCACCACGCCGCTGCTCATGCTGGTCGGCTGGCTGATCTTCGGCTCCGTCGCCCACCTGATGGCCCGCGCCCTCGGCGGCCGCGCCGCCTTCAGCCAGACCCTGGCATGCACCGCGCTGGCGGCTGGCGTCAACATCCTCGGCATCGTCCAGGTGATCCCCTTCGCCCAGGTCGCGGGGACCACGCTGCTCGGCCTGGTCGCCAGCTATGTGGCCGTCCGCGAGGCCCACGCCCTGCCGCCCTGGAGCGCCTTCTGGGCCACGATGCTCGGGCCGGCTATCCTACTGCTCATCCTGATCGGCCTGGCCTGCGTCGGGGTTTTTCTCGGGATCGGCGCAATCAGCTCGGCGCTACAGGGGGGGCTCTAACGTGATTGACACCTTCAATGCTGCCCTGACCCTCAAGCAGGATATCTTCCGCGGCCTGCGCGAGTCGCCAGACGTGGTGCGGCGCGGTCTCACGCTGGTCCTCCTCGTCGGGCTGCTGGTCGGCGGTGTCCAGGCGCTCAGCACGAGCATCACCAACTCGAGCCCCGACCGGATGATCGCCGAGATCGAGACTACCCTGGATGAGAGCCTCCAGCAGCAGGCGCTCGCCGCGACGAGCGACTCGCAGCGCGAGGCGGTGCAGCTCATTGCGGAGAACAAAGAGGGCGCGCTGAACCTCGTGCGCGCGCTGATGGAGCTGCCCGCCCCCCTCCCGCGCCCGGTGGGCGTCATCCTCCAGGGCCTCGGGCTCATGGTGAGCATGCCCCTGAGCTACCTGGGGAGCCTCGTCCTGGCTGTGATCTTCACCCACATCGCGGCCCGCCAGCTCGGCGGGACCGGCAACATCCAGCAGATGCTCGGCCTCGGCGCGCTCTCGGTGGCCCCCCACGCGCTCGACGCGCTCGGGTTCATCCCGCTGATCGGATCGACCCTCGGCCTGATCGCCTGGGCCTGGGGACTGGTGATCCTGGTGGTCGCCACCAGCGTCGCCCACCGCCTCGACAGCGGGCGGGCCACCCTCGCCAGCCACCAGATTCAGTGCCTCAGTGGCTCAACTGTTCCGCTCAGTGCTATAGCCCGCCTCGAACTTATACCCCACCCCCCAGACCGTCAGCAGCCGGCGCGGTGTGGTCGGGTCGTCCTCGATCTTCTCGCGCAGCCGGCGGATGTGGACCGTCACCGTGCTCATGTCGCTGGCGAAGGTGTAGCCCCAGACCTGGTCGAGCAGCTGCTCGCGGGTGAAGACATGGCCGGGCCGGCGGGCCATGAAGGTGAGCAGGTCGAACTCGCGGGCGGTCAGGCTGAGCGCGACGCCGTCGAGGGCGACGGAGCGGGCCGCTGGGTCGATCCGCAGGGCGCCCGCCACAATCGGCGCGGTCGCCGGGTCGCGCAGGGCGTCGGCGGGGGGCTGGGAGCGACGGAGCACCGCCTTCACCCGCGCCACCAGCTCGCGTGGAGAGAACGGCTTAGTCACATAGTCGTCCGCGCCAAGCTCCAGGCCGAGCACACGGTCGATCTCCTCGCCGCGCGCGGTGAGCATGATGATCGGCAGGCTGGCCCCGCTGCGCACCTGCCGGGTGATCGCCAGCCCATCCACGCCGGGGAGCATCAGGTCGAGGACGAGCAGGTCGGGCCGGCGGCGGCTAATCATCTCCAGGGCCACATCGCCATCGGCGGCGATCTCCACCTCGAACCCCTCGCGGCGCAGGTAGAGCGCCACCACCTCGCTGATGCTCGGCTCATCGTCCACCACCAGGATGCGCTCGCCAGCCATATAGTACCTACTGCTAAGGCGCAGAGCTGGCGCCCTACCGCCCATACTGGATTGCTGCGGCACGCCGGCGAAGCAGGCACACCGCAGCAATCCAATCGTTGCTTTGTTGGGGATAGTCACGCGAGGCGCGCCGACGTTACGCCCGCAGGGCGTAGGCCCCGCCGCGGCTGAGGATGGTGGCGCCCAGGCCGGCGCTCGCCACGAGGTAGAAGAGCGCCAGCCCCCAGAGCGGGGACACGGCGCCGACCACGCCCAGGGGCACCAGCAGGATCGCGATCCCAGCCGCTGCGGCGGCGCTGGCTCCGCCGGGGAGCAGGCGCTCGCCCATCGCCCGGCCCATGCCGGCGAGGCCAAACAGGTAGGGTGCCTGGAGCACGAGGGCGAGGGGCAGCAGCAGCGGCAGGCCCACCAGGCTCAGGGCGATCAGGCCGCCCAGGGGCAGCAGCAGCAGCGCGGCCAGGGCGGTGGTGAGCAGGCCGATCGCGAGCGAGCGACCGGGGGCGCGGCGCAGCGCGCGGCTCACCCCGAGTGTCCGCCGGGGCCAGATGGCCGCGCAGGTCACCGAGAGTATCAGGCTGATCAGCGCCAGGGCGGCGCTGATCAGGGCCAGCGGCAGGCCTGACGCGGCGGCGCTGGGCTGCGGCTGGAGGATCGCCGCCATATTCGACACAATCGCCCCGCCGGCGAGCGGCCTCTCGCCGAGCACCTGGCCCGCCACGCTGGCCTCGGCGGCGTGGGCCACCCCGCCGCCGAGCGAGAGCACGCTGCCGCGCACCCGCGCGCCGGGGCCAAGATCGATATTTCCGGCGTAGCTCACCACATCGCCGCGAACCTCGCCATGCACCGTGATTGTGCCGCTCCAGCTTGTCACATCGCCCTCGACGGTGCCGTCGATGACGATTGGCTGATCAAACGAGGCGAGGTCGCCGCGGATCATCTGGCCGGCGGCGACGGTGACCGGGCGCGGCCCCTGCGCCAGCGCGTGGCGGGGGGGGGACGCCATGCCGATGGCGATGATTGTGGCTGTCAGAAGCGTCATCCAGCGTCTCATACGCCTGCCTCCAGCGATGCCGACAGCTCACGGCGCAGGAGCTGCCACCAGAGCCAGCTGCCGCCGATGATGGCGACGATCACCGCCATCGTCGCCGCGCCTGCGGTGAGCAGCAGGTTGATCAGCGGCTTGGCGGCCAGGGTGAGCAGCAGGAGCAGCTGGCTCAGCCCGCCGCCCATATCTCCAAAGAGGTGCGCGGGGCCGCTGCTGTCGAGCAGCACCCCCCATACGCCGAGCGACAGCAGGGCGATCATACATACGCCGATCACGCCGCCATAGATCTGGCGGAGCCGGCTCGTCGGGTGCGCCGGCGGCAGATCGGACAGCCCGTCGATCACTCGACGGGCCAGGTCAGCGGGCGGATCCGCCACGCTTGGCTCGCCGTAGCGCGCCAGCAGGCGGCGCGTCTCCGCCTCGGCGGTGGCGAGCGCATCATCGGGTGTCAGTTGGGAATCTCTGTGTCCCATAGCTCTTCTCCATCGGCGCCGAGGGCGTCACGTAGCATCTTGCGGGCCCGGTGCAGCCGCGTCTTGACCGTCGCCTCAGTTAGGCTCAGGGCCTCCGCGATCTCCAGGTACGAAAGATCTTGCCAGTAGCGTAGGACCGTCACGCTCCGGTAGCTCTCGGGGAGCTGCTGGAGCACCCGCTGGACGTGGCTCCGACGCTCTCCCTCAAGGGCGCGGCGCTCCGGGCCGGCCTCGCCACTGGTCAGCCAGAAGGCTACATCATCGAGGGTGAGCCAGGTCATGCGCCGGCGACGCAGCCGGTCAATGCAGTAGTTTGAGCCAATCGTGAGCAGCCATGTGACGAAGCGGCGCCCAGGGTCGTAGCTGTCCAGCCGCCGGTAGGCCCGCAGGAACACCTCCTGCACCGCATCCTCGGCCTCCTGCGCATTGTTGAGCATGCGGTAGGCCTGGTTGTAGACGGCCCCGGTGTAGCGGCCTACCAGGTCGGCGAAGGCCCGCTGATCACCGGCCTGTGCGCGCCGGGCGATCTGAGCCTCCTCAGCCAGCAGATCTATCACCTGCACCCCGCTTTACTATCTATACGCACGTCGGCCCCGAAGGTTTCAGCGGACACCTTGCGACTTGCAGAACAACGCAGCATCGTGTACCATCAGTGTGTAGTCGTTGATACCGGGGGCGCGCGACAATATATATCTGGAAGATCCCCCGAGGCACGTTGGGAGGCAGCCGTGGCAGGCAGCTACAACCGAGACCAGATCCGCGCCGCACTGGCCGAGACTGACCCGGCGTATAGCTTTTATCTCGATCTTGAGTCTGGGCAGGTGGTGAAGGTCCCCGATACCGAGGCCACGCCCGAGGCCGAGGCGCTACGCAATAGCGTCATGGATGGGTACGGCGATCGATTTCGCTACATCCCCGGCGGGAACCCCGCCCCCTCCGACGCGGATGTACAGAGCTGGATGGATGCCGAGGGGCTTTGAGTGTTGAGTGTTGAGTGTTGAGTGTTGAGTGTTCGCGCAACTCAACACTCAACACTCAACACTCATTTCTCGTAGGGCTTCCCCGCCGCCGCCGGCCCCACCGAGCGGCCGATCAGTCCGGCCAGGACGATGATCGTCAGCACGTAGGGCAGCATCTGCAAGAACTGCGTCGGCACCGGCCCGCCGAACAGCTCCACCTTCAGGATCTGGAAGCGGATGCCGAGCGCCTCGGAGAACCCAAAGAGCATCGCCCCGCCAAACGAGCCGAACGGCGTCCACTTGCCGAAGATCATCGCCGCCAGCGCGATGAAGCCCTTCCCTGCGGTCATGCCGTCGTCGAAGTTCCCCACCTTCTCTAGCGAGAGCCATGCCCCCCCTAGTCCGGCGATCATCCCGCTTATCGCAATATTGACATAGCGCGTGCGGCTCACATTGATGCCGACGGTGTCGGCCGCGCGCGGGTTCTCGCCCACGGCGCGCGTGCGCAGCCCCCAGCGCGTGTGGAAGAGGACCACATGGGTGAGCACCACCAGCACGAGCATGGTGAAAAAGAGCGGCTTGCCCTCAAAGAAGACCGGCCCGATGATCGGGATGTTGCTCAGGAATGGGATGGAGAACTCCGGCAGGGTCGCCAGGCTCTGCCCGGTGCTCTCGGCCTGGATGGCGGCCACCCGGGGGAGGATGTACTGGCGACGCATGTAGCCCGTCACCCCGATCGCCAGGATGTTGATCACCGTCCCGCTGATGATCTGGTCGATCTTGAAGGTGATCGAGAGCATGCCGTGGAGGAGGGCGATCAGCCCGCCCAGGATCACGGCCGCGAAGACGCCCAGCCAGATATTCCCCGTGGCCACGTAGGCGGCGAACCCAAAGGCCGCCCCGGTCAGCATCATCCCCTCGATGGCGATATTCACCACGCCCGAGCGCTCGGCGTAGATCCCGGCCAGGGCGCCTAGCGCGATCGGCGTGCCGAGGCGCAGCGTCTCGCTCACCATCGTCACCCCGTTTGTCTGCTTCCCCTGGGCGACCCAGATCAGGATGGCTGGGAAGAGCAGCACGGCGCTCAGCCAGAGCAGCCATGTGCCCGCAGTCTGTGTGCGCGGCAGCAGGGCGAGGGCGCCGGCAGCGAGATAGATCAGGGCGATCAGCAGCTGGGATAGCGCGGTCGGCAGGGCGATGACCGGGCCAGGCACGCCGAAGGCGATCTTACTGATCGCCACCTTCTCCGCGCCCAGCTGCGGCACATAGGCCACGAGCAGCAAGAGGCCAATCAGGATAAAAAAACCGGCGATGACATGGCGGCGCGTAATACCCCGACGGCGCTCGGGCATGAAATCTTCCTTTCTGTCCTCGACGCAGTGCTCGTATCATAGCATAAGATCGCGGTGCGTCGGGGATCTGCTATACTGGCCGCTCACGTGACGCGACAAATGACGAATGCCTGCGGAGCTGCTTTTTGGGAATCACATCATGCTGTGATTGTTGGTCGTTGCTCATCGGTCGCCATGGTATGAGCCCCCTATGACGGCCCCAACCAACCAGCCGGCCCTCCCTGAGATGCCGGCCCCGCCCGCGCCGGTGCAGCTGATCGAGAGCCTGCTCTTTGTGGCGGGCGAGCCGGTGACGCTGGCGCAGCTCGCCAGAGCCCTCGACATGCCGGCCGACGTTGTCGCGGGGGCGCTTGATGAGCTGGAGCGCCAGTGCGCGGGGCGCGGGGTGCGCGTGCAGCGCCACGGTGCTCACGTCCAGCTGGTGAGCGCCCCCGAGAGCGCCCGCGCCATCGCGCGGTTCCTCGGCGTCCAGGCCAGCGGGCGGCTCTCCCCCGCCGCCCTGGAGGTGCTGGCGATCATCGCCTATCGCCAGCCGCTCACCCGCGCCCAGGTCGATGCCATCCGTGGGGTGGATAGCAGCGGGACGCTGCGGGCGCTCCTGGCCCGCGACCTGGTGGCCGAGGCGGGGCGGCTGGAGACGGTGGGGCGCCCGATCCTCTATGCCACCACGCCGCTCTTCCTCCAGCAGTTTGGCCTGACGAGCCTGTCTGCGCTGCCGCCCATGGAGATCCCGCTGCCGTCGGTTGATGATCAGGCAATTGAGGGGCAATGAGCGCAGCGGGCTGGCGCGGCCCGCCAAACATGCCGGGCGCAGGGGCCGGGTCAGAGATCCCACATGTTCTCCACAGCTCGCTCCGATTTATCCACATGGTTGCTGCGAGGGATTGGCGGGTGCTGTCCGGGGCGTTGAGGCTTCTCTGATGCGCTAGAGGTAGGTGGAAAGTGATGACACATCGCAATGTTATCCACATAGCGCCCATGGGAGTTATCTACACATGGGGAGAAATGGCCCGCTCTTATCCTATGTAAGCCCCGTACGCGATAGGCGAAGACTATAAATATTACTTATGGATTTCGCGCGTTATGTTGCTTGAAAACTTGGGCCGGATCGAGTATGATCAGCGACAGATTACGGAGCTCTTGTGAACTTCCCCAATGTGACGGCTCTACAGATGACACCAACAGGTGAACGACATGCTTCACATGGTGCGCCTCTACGCACACCCATAGGCTTGTCCCGGGGCGATGCTGCTGCCGTCACTGTGTGCTCCGATGCGCTGAACATGTGTGTTCGTGATCGCCGACGCCCAACCGCAGATTTTTACGTTATCCAATAGGCGAAAGCCGCTCAGTTGGGGTGTGGTCGCCTGGGGCGATGACCCTTGGGCTCTTGCGTCTAAAGGCAGGCAACCGTGAATCTAACCCAGATCTGGCAGGCAGCTCTTGGGACAATACAACTACAGACATCGCGCCAGGACTATGAGACGTGGCTGCGTGGAACCGCGCTGCTGGCGCTTGACGGCGGCCTGGCCACGGTGGGCACGACCTCGGCCTTCCACAAAGAGGGGCTTGAGAACCGGTTTATGGCCCCGGTTCGGCGCTCGCTCGGCGATGTGGTCGGCTACCCGGTGCAGGTGCGGGTGATTGTCGCCAATGGCCAGGCTGGTCGGCCGGAGAGCACCAGCGCCGCCAGCGCCCCGCCCGCCGACGAGAGCGGCGGCGAGCGGGCCGTGCAGCTCGACCTGTCGAGCGCGATGCGCACCGGCATGCTCAACCCGAAATACACCTTCTCGCGCTTCATCGTCGGGTCGAGCAACCGCCTGGCCCACGCGGCCTGCCTCGCAGTGGCCGATAACCCCGGCCAGCACTATAACCCGCTCTTCCTCTACGGCGGCGTTGGGCTGGGCAAGACGCACCTGCTCCACGCGATCGGGAACTATGTGCTCGACCGCGACCCCGAGATCAATGTGCTGTATGTGTCGAGCGAGAAGTTCACCAATGATATGATCAACGCCATCCGCCGGCAGCAGACGGAAGAGTTCCGCATGCGCTACCGGAATATCGATGTGCTGCTGATCGACGACATCCAGTTCATCGCCGGCAAAGAGGGCACCCAGGAGGAGTTCTTCCACACCTTCAACACGCTGCACTCGGCCGCCAAGCATATCGTGATTAGCTCGGATAAGCCGCCGAAGGCCATCCTGACCCTGGAGGAGCGGCTGCGCTCGCGCTTCGAGTGGGGCCTGATCGCCGATGTCCAGCCGCCTGACCTGGAGACGCGCACGGCCATCCTGCGCGCCAAGGGCGAGCAGATGAACGCCGGCATCCCCGATGAGGTGATCGACTTCCTTGCCCATAAGGTGCAGAGCAATATCCGTGAGCTGGAGGGCAGCCTGAATCGGGTGGCCGCCTTCGCCGAGCTCCACGGCGTGCCGATCAGCGTCGAGGTGGCTACCAGCTCCCTGGCCGACCTGCTCGGCAGCGCGCGGCGCCGCCGGATCACCCCCGACCAGATCATCGTCGCGGTCAGCGAGCACTTCGGCGTGGACATGCGGATCATGCAGGGCCGCGGCCGCTCGCGCAATATTGTGGTGCCGCGTCAGGTCGCGATGTACCTGCTGCGTGAGGAGACGGAGTGCTCCCTCGTCGATATCGGCAGGCTGCTCGGCGGGCGCGACCACACCACGGTCATGTACGGCTGCGATAAGATCGCCGAGGAGATCAACGCCGATAACCGGCTGCGCAATGAGGTGCTCTCCATCCGCGAGCGACTCCATAACCAGGCAGCGTGACGAGGGGACGGGGGACAGGGGACAGGGGACAGGTATTTGCGTCTGTCCCCTGTCCCCTGTTCCCCGTTTCCTTGCGCCGGTTATCACACCTTTACTGAAATTTCACAGCTGTCTTATGCTTTTTTGACACAAACGTCGTACAATAATGTCACCGTTTGAGTTTGTAAAGAACACCTCAGAGAGGAGGCCACTGCATGGGCTACGAGGAGACCCATCGCCGGTCGATTGAAGATCCGGCCGGCTATTGGGGCGAGCTCGCCGATGAGTTGCACTGGTATAAGCGCTGGGACGCGGTCCTCGATGACTCGAAGGCCCCGTTCTATCGCTGGTTTGTTGGTGGCGAGACGAACCTCTGCTATAACGCCGTCGATCGCCACGCCCTCGGACCCCGCCGCGGCCAGGCCGCCATTATCTGGGAAAGCGCCGAGACCGGCCAGTCGCGCACGCTCACCTACTTCGAGCTCTACCGCGAGGTGAACCGCCTGGCCGGCGTGCTCAAGAACCTCGGTGTTCAGAAGGGCGACCGGATCATCATCTATATGCCCATGGTGCCCGAGGCGATCATCGGCATGCTTGCCTGCGCCCGCCTCGGCGCGATCCACTCGGTCGTCTTTGGCGGCTTCAGCATCACCTCGCTGGCCTCGCGCATCGATGACGCCGAGCCGGTGCTGATCCTCACCGCCGACGCCAGCCTGCGCAAGGGCAACCCCGTCCCGCTGAAGGATATTATCGACAAGGCCCTGGAAGCCGCCGAGGGCGACAGCGTCCGCGATGTGCTGGTGCTCAACCGTGGCCTCGTCGACTGCACGATGAAGAAGGGTCGCGACCTGGACTGGGCCGAGCAGCTGGAGAAGCGCGGCGAGAAGTATGTTGAGCCGACCCGCGTGGCATCAACCGACCCCTCGTACATCCTCTATACCTCGGGCACCACCGGCAAGCCCAAGGGCGTGGTGCGCGACACCGGGGGCTACATGGTGGCCCTCCACGCCAGCATGAGCCAGATCTACAACTGCGGCGACGGTGATGTCTACTGGTCCACCTCGGATATCGGCTGGGTGGTGGGCCACTCCTACATCGTCTACGGCCCGCTGCTCAAGGGCGTGCCCACGGTGGTCTACGAGGGCCGCCCGGACCACCCCGACCCCGGCGTCTGGTGGCGGGTGATCGAGAAGTACGGCGTCACCCACGTCTTCACCGCGCCCACGGCCCTGCGCGCCCTGCGTAAGTTCCCCGACCAGTGGATGAAGAGCGCCGACATCAGTTCGATGCGGCTGCTCTACGCCGCCGGCGAGCCGCTGGACGCGCCGACCTACGAGTGGGCCAAGGAGACCCTCGGTGTGCCGGTGATCGACCACTACTGGCAGACGGAGAGCGGCTGGAGCATGCTCACCAACCCGGTGGGCGTCGAGATGCTGCCGATCAAGCCCGGCTCGCCCACCAAGGCCGCCTTCGGCCACCACCTGGAGGTGGTGGACCCCGACGGCAACCCGGTGGAGCGCGGCGAGAAGGGCTTTCTGGTCGACTACGGCCCGCTGCCGCCCGGCATGCTGATGACCCTATGGAATGATGACGCGCGCTATGTGCAGAGCTACTGGGGGCACTTCAAGGATAAGCTGCTCTATATGACCGGCGACTACGCCATCCAGGATGCGGATGGCTACGTCTGGATGCTCGGCCGCGCCGACGAGGTGCTGAATGTGAGCGGGCACCGCCTGGGCACCCGCGAGATCGAGGAGGTGGTGGCCGGCCACGCGGCGGTGGCCGAGAACTGTGTGATCGGTGTGCGCCACGAGCTGAAGGGCGAGGGCGTGCTGGTGGTGGCTGTGCTCAAGCAGAGCGTCGCCCCTGCCGAGCAGGACGGCGTGGCCCGCGCGATCCGCACCCTGATCCGCGAGCGGATCGGCCCGATCGCCAGCCCCGACGCCATCCACTTTGTGAATATGCTGCCGAAGACCCGCTCGGGCAAGATCATGCGCCGCGTGATCCGCGCCGTCTACCAGGGCGATAATATCGGCGACCTGAGCACGATCGAGGACGGCGCCACCGTCGATATGGTGCGCGATGCCGTGGATATGCTCAAGGGCGAGCTGTAGCATTGTTGGACATCCGTAAGGACGCAGCGCGCTGCGTCCTTACATCCCTACCGGGTTTATAATAATCCCCACGGCGAAGTGCTAGTGGAACAAGGAGGTTACCTGTGACCGAGACGCCCGATGTGACAGCCCCGCATACCAGCGAGATCTATCAGCCGAATGCGTCCATTGTTGAGAATAGCAATGTGATGGCCTACGCCCGTAAGAAGGGCTTTTCGACCTACGATGATCTCTATCAGTGGACTATCGAAAACAACGAAGAGTTCTGGGCCGATATGGCCAATGAGCTGGAGTGGTATAGCCCTTGGGAGAAGGTGCTGGACGACAGCAACCCGCCCTTCTTCAAGTGGTTCACCGGCGCGAAGACAAATATTGTCCACAATGCGATCGACCGCCACCTGAAGACCTGGCGCAAGAATAAGCTGGCCCTGATCTGGGAGGGCGAGGACGGCACCCAGCGCACCTTCTCGTTCTACAAGCTCAACCGCGAGGTGAGCAAGATCGCTAACGTCCTCAAGTCCATGGGCGTGAAGAAGGGCGACATCGTCACCATCTACATGCCGCGCATCCCCGAGCTGATGTTTAGCATGCTGGCCTGCGCCAAGATCGGCGCGGCCCACTCGGTGGTCTACGGCGGCTTCTCTGAGGCGGCCCTGGCCGACCGCCTAGCCGACGCCAAGAGCAAGGTGCTGATCACCGCCGACGGCGGCTTCATGCGCAACAAGATCATCGAGCTGAAGAAGATCGTCGATGAGGCCCTCTCGCGCACGCCCACCGTGCAGACCTGCCTGGTCTTCAAGCGCACCGGCCACAGTGTGGATATGGTGCAGGGCCGCGACCTGTGGATGCACGACCTGCTCCACCTGCCGATCGCTAACGTCCCCTGCGAGACCGAGCAGATGGACGCCGAGGATATGCTGTTCATCCTCTACACCTCGGGCACCACCGGCAAGCCCAAGGGCGTTGTCCACACCCACGGCGGCTATGAGGTGGGTATCAGCACCACCCTGCGCTACGTCTTCGACGTGAAGGACGAGGATCGCTACTGGTGCGCGGCCGACCCGGGCTGGATCACTGGCCACTCCTTCATTGTCTACGCCCCGCTGATCACCGGTGTCACCTCGGTGATGTACGAGGGCGCGCCTAACTACCCCTACCCCGACCGCTGGTGGCAGATCGTGGCCCGCACCGGGGTGACCATCCTCTACACGGCGCCCACGGCCATCCGCGGCCTGATGCGCTTTGGCGAGCTCTGGCCCTCCCGCCACGACCTGAGCAGCCTGCGCCTGCTCGGCTCGGTGGGCGAGCCGATCAACCCCGAGGCCTGGAAGTGGTTCTACGAGATCGTCGGCGGCAAGAACTGCCCGATCATGGACACCTGGTGGCAGACGGAGACCGGCCACTTCATGATCACGCCGACCCCGGTGGTGCCGCTGAAGCCCGGCTCGGCCACCAAGCCCTTCCTCGGCATCTCGGTTGATGTTGTCCACGACGACGGCTCGCCCTGCGCGCCCAACGAGGACGGCCTGCTGGTGATCAAGAAGCC
>NZ_JAIEWN010000140.1 GCF_019599295.1 Oscillochloris sp. ZM17-4
TAGTTCTGCTGCGACGCGGCTATGACGCGCCGCAGCAGAACTAATGTTGCATGTGTCTGCCGGGCACAGCTTATGGATGTGCGTACTACATGTATATGTTATCTTGGGCCATGATGAACGTTTATATGCACGTCATGTTTACATCTAACAGAGAGCGGGGCGTGCAGCCATGATGCCGGAGAGTCCCGCCGAACGGAGGCAACGCTGTATGATGCCATTTCGCCCAGCATCCGGTCGCGTATTTCGGCTCGCGTTTATCGCCCTGCTGCTGATCATCGCCATGCCCGGCGGCGCCATCGCCATCGAGTCCCCGCCCGCCGGGCTGCAGACCTACCTCCAGACAAATGGCCCGACGAGCGATATCGGTAAAGGGGACTGGTATACTAGCGACGCAAACGGCGTGCTCGCCGGCTACCACTACCACGAGATCACCGTCCCCTGCGGCTGGCCCGCCACACTTCCGGTGTACATCGATCTGTTCAGCCCCGAGATGGTGGTCGCCGCGGTCGGCGATGAGGTGCGGCCCATGGAGAATCTCGCAAATGCCAACGCCACGTTCTTCGAGCTCTATGACGTCGGGACGGTGATCGGCCCAGGCCCCAATCAGCCCGCCGCCGGCGCCGCCGGCTCGATCCTGTCCGAACTCTATCCGCCTCTTGCGACAGGTGAGGCCTGGCGCCGCTTCGCCACCCTGGCCGCGCCCGTCACCTGCGGCACCTACGTGCTGCGCGCCGAGACCCTTGTCGATGATGAGAACTCCTGGCGCGTGCGCGTCGGCACCGATGATGATAGCGACCCAGACAATGTCCCGCCGGCGAACTATGACAACCCCGACGGCCTCCCCGGCACCGATGATGAGATCATGATCGGCGTGCGCACCGGCTCATACCAGAATGATGTGACGACGCTGTCGGTAGGCTTTCCGATCGCAGATCAGTGCCTCACGCTCTACGAGTATGTTAAGCCCGGCAGCACATCGGTGGCATTCAATAACTTTGATCTTGATTATCCTGGTCTCGATGCTGAGATTCTTTACTACCCACCTAGCGCCGCTTACGATCCTGCTGCACCACAAAGCGGTGGAATTTCCTATACCCCTTCGGGCGGCACCGTATGGAACACTAGTGCAACTGTGAATCGTGGCACTGGTGATGTCTTCCCTAATGCCACTTTACCGATCCTTGAGTCTGGCTGGTGGAAGATCGTCACGTGTGCTAATGGGAATAACCAGTACATTCAAGAAGGCCAGACTAACTCTAGCGCCTACTACGTGCAGCCCCCCATTCCCGCAATGGAAGTGAGCAAGGGCGATGGTGTCGACCTCGTCTCGCCCGGCGACCAGCTCAGCTACACAATCATCTACACGAACACCTCTAGCGGCGCAACCGCTGGTGCCGCAACCAGCGTGGTGCTTACAGACACCATCCCGGCAAATACGACCTATGTGGACTGTGTGATTCCGCCAGCGGAGGGCAGCTGTAGTGAGTCTGGGGGTAAGGTTACTTTCATCCTTGCCCATAGCGTCAAAGCTGGCCAGTCTGGAAGCGTGCAGGTTATTGTTACGGTCAGCCCCACCGCTGCCGGCGGCGACACGGTCGTCAACACGGTCACCCTCGACTACAACGATAGCCTGGGAAACCCCTACCCCCCGCAGAGCGACACCGACACCGACACGGTGCAGGTGAATCCCGTGCTGCCGGTGCTGACGGTCGCGAAGGACGACGGCGTCGCGGCCGTATCCGCCGGCGACAGCCTGACCTACGCGATTCGCTATGAGAACGTCACCACCGGCGCTCCGGCCCGCCCGGCGACGAATGTGGTGCTGCGCGACACCATCCCCAGCAACACGAGCTACGTGAGCTGCGTCATTGCCCCCCCCGCCACCGGCATCTGTGGCGAGGCAGGCGGCGTGGTCACCTTCACGATCTCCGGGAGCATCGCGGCGGGCGAGAGCGGCCTCGTGCAGGTGACGGTGACGGTGGACGCAGGGGCGGGCGGCACGGTGGAGAACACCGTCACGCTCGACTATGAGGACGATGCGGGCAACTCGCGGCCGCAGCGGAGCGCCACCGACATCGACCAGCTGCCCGCGCCCGACCTGCGCCTCCTCAAGAGCGCAGATAGCGCGCTGGTGACCGCCGGCCAGCTGATCACCTACACGCTGGCCTACTTCAACGATAGCCCCGCGACGGCCAGCGGCGTGCAGATCGATGAG
>NZ_JAIEWN010000141.1 GCF_019599295.1 Oscillochloris sp. ZM17-4
ATCTCCTCAAGCTCTGGGCGCAGATCAGCCCGGCCGTGATGCTCCTTCTGCCGGCGGATATAGCCGATGATCATCTCGACATCCCAGCGGCTCACGGAAAAAGCGCCATAGCCGCCCTGCCACTTAAATGGCGAAGATGGGCGCAGCGTCTGGTTCACAAAGTGCGACGAGACGCCCTTCACCTGCTTCATCAGGTGCGCGAGATCAACCGTCGAGGGCAGAGACACAAACACATGAACATGATCCTCTACCCCATTCAGGGCCAGCACGGTGCAGCCCAGCCCCTCGACCGTCGCCTGCATAGTGCGGTAGAGACGGCGCTCGATACCCGGCGTGATCAGCGGGAGCCGATCCCAGGTGGCCCAGACCAGATGGATAAAAACAGATCGCCTGTTGCCGCGCATAGCACCCTCACAGCTACAAACCAGCTATCAGAAGATACACCGCCGCACCGCCGAGAAAGATGCGGGCGGGCAGCGTCGGCGCAGGCCGACGCCCGGCCAACGGCCCCGCCGACGCGACCTCGGTCGCCCGGCAGAAGTGCCCATTTGCGCCCCATCGCCGCGTTATACTACTCTCCATAGAGACATCGTGACAGCACAGCACAGGAGACCTATGGACATCACCCTGATCATCCTGAGCAGCGCCGCCAGCGCAGCGCTCGCCGCCCTGATCACCTGGCTGATCGCCGGGCGGCGCGCCCAGGCCGAGCGTGAGCGGGCCATCCGCGCCGAGACCGCATTGGAGGCCGCAAACCGCGCCCACGCCGAGAAGATCGGGGCACTGCAAGACGCCGAGCAGCGCATGCGCGACGCCTTCGCCAGCCTGAGCGGCGAGGCGCTGAAGGCCAGCAACGAGCAGTTCCTTCAGCTCGCCGAGGAGCGCATGCAGCGCCAGCAGCAGGCCGCCAAAAGCGACCTGACTAGCCTGGTCGAGCCGCTGCGCGAGACCCTGACCCGCCAGGAGCAGCAGGTCAAGGCGCTTGAGGAGGCCCGCCAGGCGGCCTACGGTGGCCTCGATGAGGTTCTGCGCGGTCTGCGCCAGGATCAGCAGAGCCTGCGCACCCAGACCGACGCGCTCACTCAATCGCTGCGCAACCCGAAAGTGCGCGGGCGCTGGGGCGAGATCCAGCTCCGTCGGCTGATCGAGCTAGCGGGTATGCTCAACCACTGCGACTTCGAGGAGCAGCAGAGCACCACTGATGCCGACCAGAAACGACAGCGCCCCGATCTCCTCGTGCAGCTGCCAAACCAGCGTCAGATTATTGTCGACGCCAAGGTGCCGCTCGATCGCTTTCTCGATGCCCTTGAGGCGCCCGAGGACCAGCGTAGCGAGCTCTTTCGCCAGCACGCCCGCTCGATCCGTGGCCACGTCGACGAGATGGCGAAGCGGGCCTACCACAAGCAGTTCAGCGCGGCCCACGAGTTCACGGTCATCTTCATTCCCGGCGAGGTCTTCTACCAGGTCGCCCTGGAGCATGACCACGAACTGCTCGAGTACGCCCTTACGAAAAATATCATTCTGGCTAGTCCGAACACCCTGATCGCTGTGCTGAAGTCGGCCGCGATGGGTTGGAAGGAGACCCAGCTCGCCGCTGACGCGCAGAAGATCCAGCAGATCGGCGCTGAAGTCTATGACCGACTAAACATCGTAGCCGGGCATCTGGGCAAGCTTGGCAAAAACCTGACCCAGAGCGTCAGCGCCTACAATGATACAGTGGGCAGCATTGAGAGCAGATTGCTGGCGAGTGCTCGAAAGATGCATACTATGGGTGTGGGCAATGCCGATCTACCTGAGATCGCCAGTCTGGGCGATACTGTGCGCGCCATCAGCCAGCCCGAGCTGCTAGGCGAGCCTGCCGGCGACTAACACCGCGTCGGCGCAGGCCGACGCCCGGCGCGCAGCGCCCCGCCGACGCGACCTCGGTCGCCCGGCGAGCGCCTTAACGATGGATCACTATGATCTACGACGACCAGCGCCCGCCGAGCCGCTCGATCCGCGAGCACCGCGCGCCCGACGGCGTGCCCTACATCCTCGACAACCACGCGGGCAGCATGACTGTCCACGAGGCGCTGTGTCGCCTGATGGCCGGCTCGCCCTGGGCCGACATCGCCACCGGCTACTTCGCGCTCAGCGGCTACGCCCTGCTGGCCGATGCGCTTGACGGCCTGGGC
>NZ_JAIEWN010000142.1 GCF_019599295.1 Oscillochloris sp. ZM17-4
GCTGGGGTACAGCAGGCCCTCGGCGGCCCCGCCGATCATGGCCAGGTCGGGGTCGCCTGCGGTCGCGGAGACGAGCGGCAGGTAGACTGTGCGCTGGGAGGGCGCGGCGGCGAGCGTGGCGGCGGCGAGCGTGGCGCTCAGCAGGGCGATGGCGACAGATGGACGCGCGGGCATGGCGAGCTCCTTTGGTGCGTGGCCGGCGCGGTGGCGCGCGGCGGGCGAGCGACGGAGGGCGGCGCGCAGGAGAGATAACAACACAAGCACAATAGGCAGCATCCTCGGGCGCGGGGGTGATGCGATGGCTGAGATTCGGGCGGATCTCTGTTGAGGTTTGCGAAGATGGGGCCATCGCCGATGTGCTAGACTGCACCTAGAGCGGCCAGATGACCGCGCGATGGAGCGCATCATGAATGATCTGACCAGCACGCACGCGGCCCCGACGCCCGACGACCTCGCCGATCTCACCGCCGCCGCCGATGGCCTGCTGGTGATGAGCGAGAGCGACTACCCGCTCACGCCCTTCCGCTGGCCCGGCCCCGGCCCGCTCACCGAGTCCGCCCTCCTGGCGCACCTCGCCATGCCGCCCGACACGCCTGTCGAGACGCGCACGCTCGACGCCTTCCTCGGCCCAATGGCGGCCGAGCAAGACTGGTTCGATGACGCGCAGCGCGCCGCCGCCACCCGCTTCGCCGCGCTGCGCGACCTGCTCGCCGCCCGCCTCGCCGATATCACCGTCTATCGACTTGGCCGCATCCAGATCACCGCCATCATCCTCGGCCAGGACACGGCGGGCGACACCGTTGGCCTGCGCACGATGCTGATCGAGACATAGAAGGCCACAGATGACCACTCACCAGCGCCGACTTATCCTGAGCCTGCTGCTCATCGCCATCGTCCTGCTCCTCGCGGGCTGGCCCGCCCGCGCCCAGACACCCAGCGTCCACCTGACGATGGGCAACCCCAGCGGGGCGATCGCTGACGCGGCCCAGCCCAATAATTACCTGATCGTCCGGGACCAGTACGCGCTCTCGTACGACCGTGACAAAGGCACCCCGAACTGGTCGAGCTGGCACCTGGCGGCCAGCGACCTCGGCTCCGCCGCGCGCTACAGCGGGAACTTCATCACCGACACGAGCCTGCCGGCCGGCTGGTACCGCGTCACCCACAGCGACTACACCAACTCCGGCTACGACCGCGGCCACATGACGCCCTCGGCCGACCGCACGGCCAGCGACGTCGATAACCAGGCCACCTTCATCCTCTCGAACATCCTGCCCCAGGCGCCGGCGAACAACCAGGGCCTCTGGGCGACGCTGGAGGGCCACGCCCGCGATCTGGTCTACCAGGGCGACGAGCTCTACATCATCTCCGGCGGCTCCGGCTCGCTCGGCACCCTGGCAGGCGGCAAGCTCACCATCCCCGCCGCCGTCTGGAAGGTGATGCTGGTGCTGCCCGCCGCCGATGGCGACGACGTGGCTCGGGTGACGGCCGACACCCAGGTGATCGCCGTCTGGACGCCGAACGACGCGACGACCCAGGGGATGCCCTGGCAGAGCTACCAGACGACCGTCGCCTGCGTGCAGGAGCGCACCGGCCTGGACTTCTTCGCGGCGGTGGACGACTCCGTCGAGCGCGTGATCGAGGGCGCGCCCTGCTCGGGCAACCCGGTGACTCCCACCAGCGCGGTCTATCTGCCGCTGATCATGAATCCAATCGCAGCGACCCCCATAACGGTGACGCCTGTGACGGCCACGCCCGTACCGACGATCACGCCCGTCACGCCCACCCCGGCGAGCGTGACGATCACCTTCATCGACTATGCGCCGACCACCGGCGCGACCGACGAGTATGTGACGATCCGCAACGACGGGGGGAGCGCGGCGGACATGACCGGCTGGACCCTGCGCGACCAGGCGAACACCACCTACACCTTCCCATCCTTCACCCTGGCCGCCGCCGCAGAGGTGAATGTCTGGACGAAGGCCGGCGCAGACGACGCCGGAAACCTCTACTGGGGCCGCACCCAGGCGGTCTGGAATAACACCGGCGACGCGGCCAGCCTGCGCGACGCCGGCGGCGTCGAGGTGAGCAGCTACAGCTACCCCTAGCGGGCCACGCGTCTGGTCAGCGCATGATGCGCATGGGGCTTCGCCCCATACGCATCAAGGTAAG
>NZ_JAIEWN010000143.1 GCF_019599295.1 Oscillochloris sp. ZM17-4
CTCCTTCAAAGCGGGTCGGTGATGCGGAGTCGGCCAAACCGATGTTATGAGCAATTCGAGAACGGAGTTTCAAAACCCTTCAAAGCGGGTCGGTGATGCGGAGATTGATTCGGCCAGATGGTGGCCCAACAACGGGCCAGACTGTTTCAAAACCCTTCAAAGCGGGTCGGTGATGCGGAGGTTCTGACGAGGACAACGTCAGCTGCGCTCAGTGTTTCAAGTTTCAAAACCCTTCAAAGCGGGTCGGTGATGCGGAGTTTTCTTCAAATGCGTGCGCGCTTTGAGAGGCGATATGTTTCAAAACCCTTCAAAGCGGGTCGGTGATGCGGAGATTCTAGTATTTGGGTTTATTGCAACAAAGTCTAAGAGTTTCAAAACCCTTCAAAGCGGGTCGGTGATGCGGAGCAACCGCGCAGAGCGAGCTTAAGGCCTGCCTGGCCGAGGTTTCAAAACCCTTCAAAGCGGGTCGGTGATGCGGAGACGGTTTACTTGGTTACTTTGATACATTTCAGTATGAAGTTTCAAAACCCTTCAAAGCGGGTCGGTGATGCGGAGGCCACGGTCCACATTAATGGACCTGAGCGACTCTCTGGTTTCAAAACCCTTCAAAGCGGGTCGGTGATGCGGAGTTAGTAATGATGGCAGTTCACAAGAAAGTGCTCGAGTTTCAAAACCCTTCAAAGCGGGTCGGTGATGCGGAGTGCTAAACAAGGGGGGCGGCGCCGCCGCCCCCAACACGTTTCAAAACCCTTCAAAGCGGGTCGGTGATGCGGAGTCGCTTTTGGCGCAAAGCGTCAGAAGCGTCCCATCCAGTTTCAAAACCCTTCAAAGCGGGTCGGTGATGCGGAGCGCTTTACTGCGTGCAATGAGCATTTTACGTAAATCTTGTTTCAAAACCCTTCAAAGCGGGTCGGTGATGCGGAGTTGATGCTAATTTTAACATGTACTTCGCCCGTATGTAGTTTCAAAACCCTTCAAAGCGGGTCGGTGATGCGGAGCTGCCGGTTCTGACCGGCGCTCTGACCTTTGCCGCACTGTTTCAAAACCCTTCAAAGCGGGTCGGTGATGCGGAGGGCTCGAGAAGGAGCGCTTACGTGAGGAGCTTGAGGTTTCAAAACCCTTCAAAGCGGGTCGGTGATGCGGAGGTCTACTACCTCGTCGCCATCCAGACCGGCTGGCCTTTGTTTCAAAACCCTTCAAAGCGGGTCGGTGATGCGGAGAGGGTCGCATCCGAGGAGGTCAAGGTCTGGCGCATCATGGTGCGGTGCCGCGTGCCCAGCGGCCTCCCCCTTTCCCTGGTATAACCTTGCATTTTGGGTGATCTCCAGGTATGATCAGGCCACAGTGCCATTCTAGCAGGTCAGCAGTGGGAGGTCAAGCACATGCAACGATGGGGCCAGTATCTTGCCGAGGTGCCGCAGACCCTGCTGCGCCTGATCGCGTCGCATCAGCGGGTGAGCATGCCGCGCCAGTGCCCGCCTGCCGAGCGGCTGTCCCGCCTGCGGGCGGCGATCTGCCGCTCCGCCGCCGCCCGCGAGGCGTTCTTCGGCCTGCACGCCGAGGAGCGCGCCGCCGTGCAGGCGCTGCTCGTCGCGCCGCCCGGCGCCGCCCGCGCCCAGCTCATCGCCGACCTTGGCCCGATCCGGCCGCTCGCCGCCCTGCGTGCCGACCGCGCCCCGCAGTCGCTGGCCGAGCGGCTGCTGCTGATGGGCTGGCTGCTGCCGCGCCCGGCTGGCCCGCGCCACCCGGCGACCTATCTGCTGGCCCCCGAGCTGCGGGACTGGCTGCCGCGCCCGCTTGACCTGCCCGCGTCGCCCCCGCCGCCCACGGCCCCCGAGCTGCCGCTGGCCCTGCGCGCGGCCACCGCGATCATCCTGGCCGCCGCCCGCGCGCCGCTGCCGCTGCGCGCCAATGGCCGGCCATCGGCGGTCGCCCTGCGCCGGCTGCGCCCGCTGCTGGCCCCGGCCGCGCCCGACGAGGCCGATTCCCTGGTCTCCTGGCTGCTCCCGCTGCTCGCCGACCGCGACCTGCTGGCCGCGCACGGGGCGGCGGCGGCGCCCGGCCCGGCCGCCGGGCGCTTCCTGGCCCAGGGCCACGCCGCGCGGCGGGAGCTGCTGCGCGCGGCCTGGGTC
>NZ_JAIEWN010000144.1 GCF_019599295.1 Oscillochloris sp. ZM17-4
AGAATGCGCACTAGCGCATCATCGCCTAGCCCGTGGCGGGCCATCACGCCAGCGATCAGCCGGCTCAGGGCGGTGAGCTGGTCGTCGCCGTAGTCGATGCCCTCGTAGCGCTGGAGCATGATGCTCACGGCGATCCGGTTGATATTATGTCGGCGGCTGTTGTAGATCGCTAGGCCGAGGGCGTCGCCGGCGCGCGCCTCATCGACAAGCTGGCTGATCGTGCCCATCGTGTCGATATGGTAGTTTGGCGGCGCTCCGGCAAGGCCATCCGCCGAGGCGGCGGTGTCCGCAAGCACGATCAGCGTCACCGACTTGCCCTCGCGGGTCTCGCCGGCCTTCTCTGGCGTTCCGACGTTCTCGACATCCACGGCGTCATCGCTCATGAGTGAGTCTCCTTCGGGCAGCTACAGCGCGCGGTAGTACGACCAAATGGTAGCACGCGGATGCAACCGCTTCAAGAGGAGTTGGGCGGAGAGCGCCTGATCTTAAGCGCGCTGCGCGCTCCGCTACATGATCGTCCCCTCGGCCCGCACCATCGCCGTGAAGCGGCCATCCTCGCGGGACAGCAGCTCCTCGGGCGCGCCCTCCTCGGCGATTTGGCCGTCGGCGATCACCACCACCCGGTCGGCCGAGCGGGCCAGCGAGAGCCGGTGCGAGACGATCAGCGCCGTGCGGCCCTGCATCAGCCGCTCCAGCCCGCCGATGATCAGCGCCTCGGACTCCGGCTCCACCGCGCTGGTCGGCTCGTCGAGCAGCAGGATGGGCGCGCCGCTCAGCAGGGCGCGGGCCACCGCCACCCGCTGCTTCTGGCCGCCGCTCAGCTTCACCCCGCGCTCGCCCACTGCCGTCTCGTAGCCCTGGGGCAGCGCCGCAATGAACTCGTGGGCGTTGGCCGCCCGCGCCGCCGCCTCCACCTCCGCGCGCGTCGCGTCGGCCCGGCCGTAGCGCAGGTTCTCCAGCACTGTCGCGTTGAACAGGAAGGTCTCCTGCTGCACCTGGGCCACCTGTGAGCGCAGCGACTCCAGCGTGGCCCCACGCAGGTCGTGGCCGTCGACCAGCACCCGGCCGGCGTCCGGGTCGTAGATCCGGGCGGCCAGCGAGACCAGGGTGCTCTTACCGATCCCTGACGGCCCGAGGATGGCCACCCGCTCGCCGGCCGCGATGCGCAGCGTCACCTCGCGCAGCACCGGGCGGGCCGGGTCGTAGCCGAAGCTGACGCCCTCGAAGGCCAGATCGCCGCGCAGGGGCCGGGGGAGATCCACCGCGCCGGGGGCGTCGGCGATGCTGGCCGGCGCGTCGAGCACCTCGAAGATCCGCCGCCCGGCCGCCGTCGCCTGCTGCACCAGGTCGTTGGTGCTCACCAGGTCGTCGATCGGGCCGTAGAAGTAGCGCCCGTAGCCGCGGTAGGCCAGCAGGCCGCCCAGGGTGAACTGCCCGCGCATGATAAAGAAGACCCCGCCGGCCAGCATCAGCACATTGCCGAAGTTGGCCACCCAGCGGATCACCGGGAAGACCCGGTTGCGCAGGCGCACGGCGGCGACTAGGTCATCGTACAGGCCCTCGCCGATCTGTGTCACGGCGGCCATCTCGCGGCGCTCCTGGGCGAAGGACTGGATGACCCTGATGCCGCTCAGGTTGTCGGCCAGGCGCGCGGTCAGTTCGCCCAGCCGGGTGCGGGCGGCCTTGTAGACCGGGCGCACCCGGCCGTTGTAGTGGGTGAGCAGCAGCCCCACGGCGATCATCGGCGTGAGCACGAGCAGCCCGAGGGCCGGCTGGAGGACGATGAAGACCGCCGCCACGCCCAGGAGGCGCAGCCCGCTGCCCAGGATCGAGTCGGTGCCGCGCACCATCACGTCGCCCACGCTGGTCACGTCGGAGGTCATTCGGGCCAGCAGGTCGCCGCTGCGTCGCGACGAGAAGTAGTCGGCGCTCTGGCCCTGAAGCTTCTGGTAGAGGCGCAGGCGCAGGTCGAGGGTGAGGCGCTGGGCGGCGCGCTCCAGCAGCACGCCGCGGATGGCGCTGAAGAGCTGGCCGACGGCGAAGACGAGCACCAGCAGGCCGATCTGCCAGCCGA
>NZ_JAIEWN010000145.1 GCF_019599295.1 Oscillochloris sp. ZM17-4
TTAGCGAACTGAGTCAATACTGCAGCAGATATGACTGCAAAAACATTGCATCTTAATAAGAGAAAAATAATAACAAGGACAAGCATCACGACAGGGGATAAAATAGTGACGATATTAAAACGTTGAAAATCCTGAACAGCTTGAAGTAGAGATGATAAATATGACTGAAGCATTCCCAAAGGAAATGAAGCAAATGCCAGCCAAAGCAAAACAGAAGGTACTCCAGGAAACCATTCCTCCCTCATATTGAATATCAATAAAACCCCGATAGCAACACCAACGCTCGTAACAATGCTCCATATCAAGATGCTTGCACGACATGCTATCACCGGAGATACAGAATGACGCCCCACATAAAAAACATTTGCTGAGCTTATCCCAAGGTTCAAAAACACAATCAAAGATGTAGGAAGAAGCATAGCTACAGAATATTGGCCATTGCCACCAGGGCCAAGCGATCTTGCGATAATTATTGATGCCGCAAGACTCATCAATAATGCCAAAATCTGATGCGCGAGTGTCGTAAAAATATTTTTACTAATTAAATGCAGATCAAATTTAGATTGTTTCATACGCATTATTCTGAAATTTAAGATCAATTTTAATATTCATTTGATTTGTTTATAAAATTACTTATGAAGGTTTTATAGTTTACTTCCGAGTTATAATTTTTAAAAATTGTCTGCCGAGCTGCTTGCCGAGTTTGCTCAGACTTGTAGTGCTGAACCGCAATCAGGGCTCTCGCAATTTGATCAACACAAGGTTGACCGGACAACAACCAACCATTTTCTTGATTGATAAGCTCAGGTATACCACCGACAGCGGGAGCAATCGCTGGAATTCCGTAACTCATTGCTTCCATGATCGATATAGGCAATCCTTCTGATTCACTTGTATTGATGAATACGTCAACGTTATTTACTTTATAATAATTTAAAACATCTGCATTTGACAGATGTCCTAGAAAATGAAATCTGACATTAGAGATAGATATAAATGCTTGATCTGCCTTTGATTCTAACATATCTTTTAATTCACCATCACCGATGTGCGTCCAAGAAATTAAAACATTTTTATCAATCTTTTGAGCAGCAATAGCGATTCCTTCAATAATTCGATCGATTCGCTTTACAGAAACACAAAAAGACACAGAGACAACATTATAAGTATTCGCTGACGAACAAGACGATAATTTATTTCCAATCTGAACGCCAAGACGTGCCGTTGATAACAGGCTTTCAGGTATACTAAAACGGTCGTAAAGATATTTTTTTCCTTGTCCAGAAACAGCAAAAATCTGATCAAAATCTCGTACAAATTGACGCCTTAATGGCATATAGCTATTAGGTTGCCGCTCTTCGTAAAGGTCAAATCCGTGCGCGCGTGTAACGACATAATCGACGACACCTTCACGTCTCAATGCCGCCAATGCGTATGCGCCAACATCGAACCAATAGCTGTATGCAATAACACGGCCTTTTGTTCTCGCTATTTTCCACCTGAGTCTCGCACAGATCCGAAGAATCATGGCTTCCGATCGCCACGCCGAGATAAATGTTCCTGCGCTAAGCATTTTCATTTTTTGCAACCAGAACAATTCTTTCCATAACCGTCTGGAAAAAATAGCTCGAATTGCTTTAATCTTCCGAAAGAGACGGCTACTTTCTTGTGACAAACAATAGTCAACAGCTATTTCTTGTGGCAACGGACGAGACACGGTGCCGGGCAGTATTGGCAGTAAGGTAACCCTAGCTTGCTGCTGTTTCGCCCAAAACTTTATTTCTTCTTCCAAAAACTGCTCCCCTGGCTCGCAGGGAAAATGATGTGTCACTATCCAAACATCTATCATAGCAAACATTTTAATATTTATTAGTTTTGAAAATAGATGCGCGATCTCTTTTTTTCGCTATCACTAGCAATCCGTCTTGCAAGAGCGGGAATTTTTTTAAGATCAAATTTCTTACAAAATTTCGCCTTGAAGGCGTGTCGGTGAACTCTATACGCTCCACCTCAAAACCGGA
>NZ_JAIEWN010000146.1 GCF_019599295.1 Oscillochloris sp. ZM17-4
ATGCAGTTCACCAGCAGCCGGCTGCACTCGCTCCAGAGCTGCTGCTCCTCCTCCGTCCGGTAGCGCAGCTTCCCGAAGTTCGCGTAGGCGATCGCCTTCCGCAGCTGATGGTAGTTCTCGCCCCGGTTCAGCGCCCGCTGCACGTTCTGCCGCAGCGGCGGCGAGTCCACAAACTCCAGGAGATGAAGGCTGCGGAAGATGCTGTCAAACTCCAACAGGGCCCGCTTGGTGCGATTCTGGGGCCCGTAGGAGCTCAGCTTCCGCACGATGATGCTCTGCGGCGTCGTCTTGAGCGCCAGCGAGGCGAAAATCCGCTGCAAGTTGTCCCACTCGCTGATGATCAGCTCGATGTTCAGCTTGCGCGTTGGTCGGAGCAGCAGCCCGGCGTACTGCTTGGGGTGCTGGAAGCCGCACAGGCTGGTGCGGATCTTCTTCTGGATTTACCGGTAGCGCGGGGCGAACTGGTAGCCGAAGACGTGGAGCAGGGCGAAGTTCAGCTCGTTGGTGCCGTGGGTGTCGGTCGAGTGGATCGCCGGCTGCACCGTGGTCGTGTTATTGAGTAGCAGGTCGAGGACGTAGTGGCTCTCGTGGTCGTGGGCGCCGATCACCTGCGCGTTCACCGGGATGTTGCCGGCGACCAGGGTGTTGGCGACGATGCCTTTGCGGAGCCCGAAATACTTGCGCGCGTGGCGGGCGTTGAAGGTCGGGATGGCCGTCTCGAACTTCTGCCCGTCGCTGCTGGAGTGGATGAGCCCATTCAGGTCGTAGTGACGGGCGATCGGCAGCGCCGCGATGGCGTTGCAGACCAGGTCATTGGCCGCCCGCAACGTCTCCGGGCGCAGGTAGTTCTCCGAGGCTCGCATCAGCACGTGGGTGGGCAAGTCGGAGATCTCGCCCATCCTCCCAAGGCCCATGTTGGTGCCCCAGGCCATCAGGCAGGCGTACAACACGGCCGGCTCGGGGCGCTGCTTCTGGTAGCGGCTGACGACATGGGTGAGCGCACTGAGCATACCGCAGCCGGCCTCGGCAAAGGCGAGCACCTGACGCAGATCGACCTGCGGCACGGTGTCGAAGAGCGGGTCGTTGACCGGCTCGCTGCCCTCGGGGTAGGTAAGCGTCCAACGCTGATGCTCGCCGCGCCGGGTCACGCGCACGTCAGCATTCTCGCCGTTGGCGATCCGCCCGTTCACCTCCTGGATGCGCCGCTCCAGCTGCTCGACCAGCGCGGCAAGCTGCTCACGGATCGGCTGGCGCAGGCCAGGTAGGGTGAGCTCGGCCAGGATACGCTCCTTCTCGCACCACTGCTCGTCGCTGAGCAGGTCGTCGGCGAGGCTACGGAATTGCACACTGGAGCGACACACGATGTTGCCGGCCTTCAGTCCGTTGCAGACCTGCTGGTAGACCAGGAACTCATAGCGGTCGGCGTTCAGTCGTTTCGTGCCATCAGCCTCCTCGTGGTAGAGGTAGCGCTTGAGGCGGACGGGGATCCAGCGCGCCGGGAAGCTTTCCTGGTCGAGGTCTTTGAGCGGCCGTCCAGTGGCGAAGGCACCCAGGAGAAACTGCACCGCCTCCAGGAGCGGTGAATCACGGCGGGTGGCGCTCAGGTCGACGGCCTCCAGGAGGTGACGGAGGTGCCGCTTCCAACGCTGATGCGCCTCGTCGAGCTCGGCCCACTGGAGTGCGAGCTCGTCGATGGGGGCGTTCGTGCTGAGGTAGGCGGCAACGCGGGCCAGCCGCTCGCGGTCGAGCAGCTTGAACGCCTGGGCCTGCATCTGCGTGAAGGTGGTGGCGGGGCTGGGGGCGCCGTCGACGACCAGCTGCAAGACTTCACCAGCTTTGGCCAGGTCGGCGCTGCGCTCCAGGTGTTGGTCGCTCGCCTTTTTCTTGGCCTTCTCAGTCGCCTCGGTGACAAACGAGGTGACGTTGTGCATCAGGGCGGTGAGGG
>NZ_JAIEWN010000147.1 GCF_019599295.1 Oscillochloris sp. ZM17-4
AATCGTGAGTAGCCTGGTCAATCGCTACCCAAACTGTCGCTATGTGCTCACCTCGCGGCCCAAGGCATACGAGGGCGACGCCCGACTCAGCCAGGGCTTCCGCGAGTGTACGGTGGACGACCTCTCGGCGGAGAAGCAGCAGCGCTTCATCGCCAACTGGAGCCAGAGCCTGCACCGCCTGCTCGGCCACCAGGGCGACGACGGGGCGCGCCCGGCGGCCCGCTTCAGCGATGATCTGTGGGCGGCGCTGGAGACGAATGAGCGTGTGCGTGACCTGGCGACCAACCCGCTGCTGCTAACCATCATCGCGATCATCTACTACGACTCGCGCAGCCTGCCCGAGAACCGGGCCGAGCTGTACGAGGCCTGCGTGACGGTGCTGCTCAAGGGCGGGCGCGGCAAGGTGGGCGAGGCGGCCAAGCAGCGCGAGACCTACAGCGGGCGCCCGAGCCTGAGCATGAGCCTGCGCCAGAAGCGCGAGCTGCTGGCCTTTGTGGCCTACCGCATGCACCAGCGCGGGGCCGACACCCGCGAGAGCACCGGGCGCGAGATTGGCCGCGATGACCTGGTGCGGATCGTCGCGGACTCCCCGGCGCTGCCGGCCGGATGCCCGCCGCTGGAGGCCGCCGAGGCGTTCGTAGACGAGCTGCCGGTGCATGTCGGGCTGCTGGACGAGATCCGCCCACGGGTGTTCCGCTTCAGCCACCTGTCGTTCCAGGAGTTCCTGGCGGCGCGCTACGTGGCCGAGGGCGACCTGTGGGCCGAGCTGCTGGAGCACTCCCAGGAGCCCTGGTGGCGCGAGGTGATCCTGCTGTGCGCCGGGCATCTGAGCCAGGAGCGCTGCTGGCGCTTCCTGGAGCAGCTGATCGCCTGTGGCGAGACGCCAAGCGAGCATGCGGCCAGCCTGGCTCTGGCCGCCGATGCCATCCGCGAGCTAGAGAAGTTCAAGGGCCAGGGGCCGCTGAATGCGCGCATCGCTGAGGCCGCCTGCGCGATGGTCGAAGCCCCGCTGAACGCCGCGCCCGCCGCCGCCCGCGTGGCCGCCGGGAATGTCCTGGCGGTGGTGGGCGACCCGCGCCCCGGCGTCTGTACGCTCCCGCCGCCGATGGTGAGGATCACGGGCGGGAGCTTTGTGATTGGCGAGCCAAAAGGGAAGCACAAGCACGATGATGAGATCAATGATCAACTGGTCACGGTTGGCTCATTTGATCTGGCCCGCTACCCGGTGACGAACGCGCAGTTCAAGGACTTCATCGACGCTGGCGGATATGATCTGACCGCACCCTGGTGGGCGATTGGCGGGGACTGGCTGCGCAAAGAAGGTGCGATCACTCCACGCCTTTGGGACGACTCTCGTTTTGGGATCGCCCGCCCGAACCACCCGGTGGTCGGCGTCAACTGGTATGAGGCGACCGCGTTTTGTCATTGGCTAACAGATCACCACCTGAACGACGGCTACACCTACTGCCTGCCCAGCGAGGCCGAGTGGGAGTATGCGGCACGGGGCAGCCAGCGCCGAACCTATCCCTGGGGTAATCCTGAGCCAGACGACGAGCGCGCCAACTTCAATCGGCGGTACAATGGCACGACTGCCGTTGGCTGCTTTCCGGCTGGTGCGACACCGGGAACCGGGCTGCTCGACATGGCCGGGAATGTTTGGGAGTGGACGCGCAGCGCATATCAGCCCTATCCCTACGACCCGCAAGATGAGCGTGTAGATGGGGCGGAACCAGTGCAAAAACGCTTTACATATCGCGGTGGCGCCTGGTTCAATCGCCCGATCTACCTGCGCGCGGCCTACCGTGTCAGCTACTCGCCTGACAACCACGATCACGTCGTCGGTTTTCGGCTTGCCCGGCACCTCAAAACTGTAAAGCCTTTATGACGTGTTCTGTGTCCTGT
>NZ_JAIEWN010000148.1 GCF_019599295.1 Oscillochloris sp. ZM17-4
GTCGGCGCGACTTCCAGTCGCCAGCCGTGGGGCGCTCAGGACGTTGCAACCGCTCTGACTGTGACGAAGACGCGCTGCGTGGCACCAGGGTGCCACGCAGCGCGTCAGGCGGGAGCTACTGGGCGGGCTTGAGCTGGGTGATCACCAGCATGCCGGTGTGGGCCCAGAAGGCACCGTTCTCGCCGAGGGACGGGTTGGCCGCCGTCGGCCAGTTGGTCCAGTAGGTCTGGTTGTAGGGGATGCGGTGCAGCCACTGGATGATCGGGATGTCGATCGTATCGCGCCAGTAGATGCCCAGGGCCTGGGTCGCGGCGTCGATGAATGCCGGGTCATCAGACGAGAGCGGGGCCATGGTGTCGAGCAGCGCCTGGTACTCGGGGTTGCTGTAGCGGGCGAAGCTGTTGTTGCCGGCGGTGGTGCCGACCGGCTGGGCGAAGCGGCTGGAGTAGAGGTCCAGCGCCGCGTAGGGGTCAACGAGGCTGGCGCCGTGGCCGAACATGTACATGCCGGGCTTGCCGTCGGCCATGTTCTGGTAGGCGTCGGTGCCGAAGTTGATATTGGCGTCGAAGCCGCCGTTGCGCAGCATCTCAACCAGGATCGGCACGATATCGCTATGGATACCCTCGAAGCCGTTAATCGTACAGTTGACCGTCTCGCCGTCCTTCTCCCAGAGGTCATCGCCGTTCTTGGTGAAGCCGGCGGCCGTCATCAGCTCCGCGCTCTTGTCAAGGTTGAACTCGCGCGGGTTGTACTGGGCCTCAAGCGCCTTGACCCCGGGGCTGTCGGCGAAGGCCTGCAGGGCCGGGTAGAGCGGGAAGGGGTAGATCGTCGAGACCTGGGCACCGTCGTAGACGATCTCGTCGATCGTGTCGCGGTCGATGGTCAGGCTCATCGCCTTGCGCACATTCGGGTCGCTGTAGGGCGCCAGCTGGGTGTTCACCCACAGCGAGTTCGGCCACCAGTCGCGGTAGCCATAGGGCGGCTCGTTGCCGGTGTGCGAGGTGATCTTCGGGTTCTGGTCGAGGATCTGCTTGGCGACCGAGGAGCGCACGTCGAGGATGGCGTCGAACTCGTTGTTCACGATGCGCTGGACGACGATGTCCATGTTCTGGCCGACCTGGCCGCCGATGTTGACCATGACGATGCGCTTGACGGCAGGCAGCTCGGAGCGGCCGGCCGTGATCGCCCACCAGTCCGGGCGCAGGTCGTAGATCTTCTGGTTCTTGTCCCACTGCACCAGGGTGTAGGGGCCGGAGTGGGCCATGTCGAGGCCGCCGGAGAAGGCGTTCACATCGGCCTGGGCCTCAAGCACGTGGGCCGGCACGATCGGAATGCCCGTGTCGAACTTCAGGGTCAGCACCTCGAACTTGAAGCGCGGCGCCGGGATCTTGAAGGTGACGACCACCGTCTGATCATCGGCCGCCGTGACATCCTGCACAAACTGGACGAACTGCGTGTGGTAGGGCAGCTTTTCGTTGTTCAGCTGGCCCTCGAAGGTGTAGACCACATCCTTCGATGTCACCGCGACGCCGTCGCTCCACTTGGCGTCCTTGTTGAGCTTAATCGTCAGCTCGGTGAAGTCGTCCTTGGTGTACTCCATGCTGTCGGCCAGCCAGGGAATATCTTGACCAGTGAAGATGCCGTAGTAGTAGAGTGGCTCCCACAGCATATTGTTGCCTTCCTGGTGGGTGTAGCCAGGAATGGCCCAGGGGTTCGTCACGCCGATCGGGGAGGTGATGCTCCAGCCGAGGTTGACGGTCTGGTTGCGCGGCACATCCGCGAGCGGGCCGGCGGAGAGGGCGGCCTCCTCGGTGGGGGCCTCGGTGGCGGCGGCCGGGGCCTCGGTGGCGGCGGCGGCCGGGGCCTCGGTGGCGG
>NZ_JAIEWN010000149.1 GCF_019599295.1 Oscillochloris sp. ZM17-4
GGTCAGGCAGCCGTGGGCGACGCTATAGACCAGGGTGCGGCCGCGCTCATTGCGCTGGATCTTCGGGGCGATCCCGCCGATCACATGGCGCACGCCCCAGTCCTCGGTGGCGGTGACCACCTCGACCAGGTAGCCCTCACGGTGCAGGGGGTCTTCGAGCGGCGACTCGGTCGGCGCGAGGGCCGGGTCGTTCGGCAGGGTCAGGCGCATGGTCTCCTGGTCATCGCGCCAGAGGATGCCCGGCAGGATGCGGGCCAGGTGGGTCTTTCCTGTACCGGGCGGGCCGCTGAGAATAACGTGGTGGCCGGCGATCAGCGAGCGGTAGATGCGCAGGATGGTCTCGCGGTCGATCAGCAGCTCGCGCTGGATCTCGGCGATGCGCTCCTCCAGCACAGCGGGCGGCAGGACGCGCAGCGGGGCGTCACTCAGGGCCGGCAGGTCGCTCGGGCTGCTGCGGGCCTGCCGCAGGTTGGCCAGGAAGGTGTTGATCGCCTGAGCCGTGGGGCGCGGATCGTCGAGTGGTTCGAGGGCGTCGGGCAGGCTCTGCCAGGTGCCGTCGGCGTTGCGTTGAATCAGGCCGCCCTCCTCGTACCAGCGGAGCAGCGACTCGCCGAGCGGCCAGCGATCGGGCGGATGGGGCAGGCCCGTAAACGGCGCACTCTGGGCGGGTAGGGTGTACACGTCCTCGCCGGCAGGGACGAGCAGAGTCAGCGCGGCGTACTTCAGCAGCAGCTCGGGCGTGGCGTCGGCCAGGTGCGGCCAGCGCCGGTAGCGCCCGTCGTCGAGCGGCTCCAGCAGGCGCAGGCGCATCAGCTCATCGACCAGCCGCGATGGCTCAGGCGGCGTGACACCAGGGGCGATCGGCGGCACGACCTTGACCAGCAGGTCGCGGATCTCGGCCGACGTGTAGCCCTCCTCGCTGAGGTGGGTCGCCAGAGTGATGTAGGGCCGCAGCGAGTCGCCCAGGCTGCGGGGGAGCAGCGATAAGTCAGGTTCTCCGCTCTCTTCTGCATCGTCTACATCATCGTCTACCGTCACACTGGACATTTCAAGCCAATTCTTGCCAGTATCATTAATGTGCCAGCCCGGTCGCTCTTCATCGTAAGGCTCGACATAGCCCTTATTCACAGCTTCTCGACTGACCAGTGACCGTAGCGTATCACGACCTTGCTTTGAGAGAGCCTGCCCGCGCATTTCCGCTTCGACTGACGTGTAGATCTGCTGACTCGAAGCCACGCCACCGTTTGCCACCATGGCTTGTAAGGCAAGCCGCATTTGCTCTGTGCCACTCAGCCCAGCCTGTGCGGCTGTGACCGCCGTACGACCAGATTGGTCAATTGGCTCAGTTTTGGCGAGCCACCGAACTTTGATCCGATCATCATAGAAGTGGAATCCCTCGCCGTACTGACGGGCGAGCTGGGCGCGGATCTGGGCCAGTTGCTGATCCACGTCTTTGATGCTCGGGTCAAGCAGGCTGGAGAAGGCTGCGACGATCTTCTGCTTATGCTCGCGGGCCATGATCGGCTCAAAGGTCTCGGGGTGAACCAGATGCAGCAGCAGCTCGCGCTGGGCGTGGGCTGAGCCAACTGGGACATCTTCGATGAAACGCTTAAAGGCCCAGGGGTCGTTGAGCAGACGATCTTGTTCGGCAGAGGGGATCGCTTTCCAATGCTTGACAAAGGTCAGTAGGTAGGCGATCTGAAACGGCTTCCCGATCTTGAAGAACATGCTGGCCTTGGCAATACCAGCCTCAAGGGTCTCGTCGAGCTCAGTAGGTATACCGACCGGTGCCGACGACCACTTCAGCACCGTGGTGATGCTCTGGCGCTTCTTCGTACCGCTAATCCCGTTTGCCGGGAGCAG
>NZ_JAIEWN010000015.1:0-24186 GCF_019599295.1 Oscillochloris sp. ZM17-4
GCCGCAGCGGGAGAGGGGCTGGGGGTGAGGGCCACTCCTCACCGGTTCGCCAAAGATTGACTCCCCTCGCCCGCCGCAGCGGGAGAGGGGCTGGGGGTGAGGGCCATGTCCGACCAACCATCCGATAAGCAGCCGCCCGCAGTCGACGCCCAGATCGAGGCCGACGACGACGCGCTGATCGAGAACAGCGGCCACCACATCGAGCGCCCGCCCGGCCCGGTGACGACGCGCACGAAGGCCGGCAAGGGCGCGAAGATCATCGGCAGCGGGATCACGATCGTCGGGGCCACGCCCGCGCCGGTGCCAGCGTCGGCCCCCCGGCCCGACAGCGTCAGTCTGGAGATCGCCCTCGGCCGTGACGGGGCCGGCTACCGCGCCGAGGCCCGCTTCGCCCGGCCCGACAGCCAGGCCGATGTGAGCGCCCCCGCCCAGCCGCTGGCCCTCGACCTCGCCGCCCTGCGCGCCCGCTGGCCCGACGCGCGGGCCTACGGCGAGTATCTCAGCGCGGCGCTCTTCGGCGCGCCGGGGCTGCGCGACCTGCTGCCCCAGGCGCTGGCCGCCGCCCAGACTCTGCGCGCTCCGCTGCGCCTGCTGCTGCGGATCGACCCGGCCGCCCCCGAGCTCCAGGCAGTGTACTGGGAGACCCTGCGCCACCCGACGAGCGGCGCGCCCCTGCTCACCAGCCAGCAGGTCTGGTGCTCCCGCTACCTCGGCAGCGCCGACTGGACGCCGGTCGATCTGCCTGCGCCGAAGATGCTCCGGGCGCTGGGGCTGGTCGCCGCGCCCAGCGACCTGGCAACATACCGCATGCCGCCAATCAACGGCCCGGCCGAGGTCGCGCTGGCCCACCAGGCCCTGCGCGGCTTCGACACAGGGGTTCTCCCGCCCGGCGCGGCCACGATCGGCAACCTCGGCACGGCCCTGCGCGCCGGCTGCGACCTGCTCTACCTGGTGGCCCACGGGGCGATGGTCGACGGGACACCGCGGCTCTGGCTGGAGCGCGACGACGGCGCGGCCGCCGTGGTTGACGGCGAGGAGCTGGCGATGCGCATCGGCGAGCTGGCCCTGCGCCCCCTGCTGGTGGTGCTGGTCAGCTGCCAGAGCGCCGGGCGCGGGGCCGAGGATATCGCCGCCGCCCTGGGGCCACGCCTGGTCGCGGCGGGGGTGCCGGCGGTGCTGGCCATGCAGGGCCAGATCTCCATGGCGACGGCGGCGACCTTCACCCCGGCCCTCTTCGCCGCGCTGCGCAAGGACGGCCGGATCGACCGGGCCGTGACCGAGGCCCGCGCCGCCGTGCGCGACCGCCAGGACTGGTGGATGCCGGTGCTGTTCACCCGGCTACGCGAGGGGCGGATCTGGCGGTGAGGAGCGGCGCGTAGGCTACCAGAAGGGCATGCCTGACGGCCGCATCCTGCACATCATGCGCCCCTCGGACGATGCCGATTATCTGTGAGCGTGCGGCAATGCCCGGCGCTGAGCTATCTGCGGCAGTGTCAATCCGGCACCTCGCCAAAGAGGCTCATCTGCGGGCCGGGGGGCGGGAGGAGCAGCAGCTTCTCCAGTCGGATCTGCATCGCCTGCAGCGAGACATCGAAGTGCTCGGCCAGGCCGCGCACGTCCTTACCGTAGCGGGCGATCGCCTGCTCGACCAGGGGCGCCGGCATCAGCAGCTCGGCTGCGAATGCGTTGGCCTCGATCTCCAGTTGGCGTACTTTGCGCTCAGAGAGGGCTGGGGTAGCGAAGGTGCCCGGTGCGGCGAATCCCGGCAGCGGGGCCTCGCGGATGGGCTTCGGGGACTGGCCTTCGCCATCGCCAGCGCCGATGATAGCGCTGCTACAGTCGTAGCTGCCGCTCTGGATGCCTTTGGCGACCACGTGGAGCCGATAGTGGCCAACCTCGTGGGCGATGGTGAAGCGCTGGCGGCGGGGCGAGTCACTGCGGCGCACCTCGATGATGCGCTGCTCGGCGTAGAGCCGCCCGGCCAGGGTGCGCGGGAGATCGAAGGTCACATCGATCGCCAGGAGGTAGAGCAGATCGGCGATGTCCTCGACGGCGATGGGCGGCTTCAGCGGGCCGACCCGCGCCTCCCATGCGGCCAGGGTCTGCCGGGCCTCTTTGACCGCGAACTCCTTCCAGCGCATCGCGGCTCCCTCAGTGCAGATTCAAGCAGCCTCTTTGGAGTTCGCAAGCACATCCAAGGAATCTGAAGGCGTCACACCTAATCTGCAATCTGCAATCTACAATCTGCAATCGCACTAGGGGCGCTCGCCCAGCTGCTCGTCGACCAGGATGCTGCGGGCGAAGACGGTGCCGTGGCGCGGGCTGCCGGCCTGCGCGGTGATGCGGGCCAGCGCCTTGAGGTACTCGACCGGGGCGGCCAGGGCCGAGGCGAGCCGCTCGATGATCACGCCGGAGATGCGCTGCGGGTCGAGCTTGTTCAGCTCCAGGTCGCGCAGTTCCTGCAGGTCGATGCCGGCCTGCGCCGCCAGCGCGCCCTGGGGCAGCTCGCGCTGGCGGCGCTGCGCCTGCACGTAGGTGCCGAGGGTGGGGAACTCCTGCTCGGCGAGGCCGAGCATCGTCGCGCAGCGCTGGGCCTTCACCGAGTCCTGCTCGCCGCACTGGAGCCGCCGCGCAAAGAGCACCGCGAGCTCAGGCGTGGCCGCGAACTCACGCATCGCCTGGGCGCGGCAGACCTCGATGTAGGGGCAGCGGAAGATCATCACCATCACTCCATTCCATGCCAGCGGGCAATCTTGAGCGCCTTTCTCATGGCGTCTACGCGGTCAGCAAAACAGATCGCAACCCCGCGCCGTCTGCTGGACTGTGAATACCCTAACTCTCCGTATGAGGGTGAGGATGCGTAGAGGGTGGCATCGCCAATCTGCTGATCAGCGCGCATTGTCGGCGCTCAGGTGGCAGTGCTTGTACTTGCGCCCGCTGCCGCACCAGCAGGGCTCGTTGCGGCCCGGCTTGCGCGCCGGCGCTATCAATGTTGGTGGCGCGAGCTGTCGGGCGGGCGCTGGTGGCAACACCGCTGGCGGATCCTCGGGCACCAGGTCGTCCCACAGGTCGGCGTCGGCGAGCAGCAGGTCGTCGATCTCGGCCAGGCGGCGTCCCTCCTCAGGGCTCAGGGGGCCAAGCCTTGGCGGGCCGAGGGACCCCGGGCCACCAGCGTTGAACTCCTGGCGCGCCTTGAGCAGGGTCCGCTCGTAGTTCAGCGAGCGCTGCTCCTCAAACGAGAGCAGCGGGCGCGACCCGCCGAAGCGCCGGTACAGCGCCACGTACTCATCGTAGAGCCAGGGCTCCTCGGCGTCGCCCCTGGGCCGGTTGAGCTGGCGGGTGATCCGGCCCAGCATGCGCCGCACCTCGTCCGCTCCGTACTCGCGGCTCAGGGCTGCGCGCTGTTTATCAGCCGATGTTGCGTCGAGACGCGGTACGACGAGCTGCGCGATCAGGGCGTGCGACAGGGCCGCGCGGCGGCGTATGATCCGCTCGCGCTCCAGGGGCGATGGGAAGCTGGCCGGGCTGTCTGGATGCTGCTGGGGCATTCGTTATGGCTCCTGAAGCAGCCGGTCGATAGCCTCGACCAGCCGCGGCTTGCGGCGGTGCGCGGCCTTCAGCCCCTCTAGCTCTGCGCGCCAGGCAGGCTCGGGCAGCACGGCGCGCAGACGGCGCAGCTGTCGTGCGGCCTCGTCGTAGGCCCGCACATTGGCCTGGGCGATCTGGCGTGTGGCCAAGTCGCGCCAGATCGCTGCCGCTCGCTCCGGGTGGGCCTGTCCAACCGCTGTAGCGATACGATCCTCGGCGACGCTTAGGCGCGCCTTCGCGGCCCGCGCCCGGTCATACCAGCTGAGTACGTCGGCGGGGCGCTGCTCGGCGATGGCGAGCTGGATGAGTAACTCGTACTGCGGGAATGGCTGCGCTGCGGTCGTCGGCTGGGGCGGGTCGGCCGGCGGCAGCGGCCAGCCGGCCTGCCCATCGGGGCGCACACCGTCCTCCAGGTAGCGTAGAGCCGCCTCCCGGACGGTCGGTGCCACCCCGGCCCGCGTGCTGTCGTCGAGCATTCGCTGGAGCGTGTGGATCGACGGCGCGCTGAAGAAGGCATCGGCCTGGAGTGCGGCCACGGCATCCCAGTCGCCGGCCTGGGCGCGCAGCTCGCGGATGGCCTGACGCAGCTCGCCGTCGGCGCCCGGGCGGCCGCCAGCCGCCAGCCCGTCGCGCGCCCATTGCTCAGCCTCGGCCAGCCGCCCCGCCGCACGCAGCTGCGTGACCATACGCGGGTAGCTGCCCGCGCGGCGGGCCTCCACGGCCACGAGGTCGAAGACCTCTTCGGCCCGCCCGGCTTTGCCCAGCACCGCAACCAGCCGATTCAACAGGCTGTCGCGGGTGAAGCGGGCCTCATGGTCGTCTGGCTTGCTGGGCGGCATGCGATCCAGGCGGGCGCGCAGGACATCAGCCACCTGCCCCCAGACCGTCGGCGGCTTGGGGCGATCCCAGACGGCAGCCGATCCACGGCAGAGGTCGAAGGGGTCGCGCAGCTCCATATCGATCGCCCAGAGGATCTGTGCGTCGGGCGACATGCTGCTGGCCGGGAGCGCGGCGAAGACCAGGTCGAGGCATGCGGACACCTCCTCGGCTAGGTCGCCCTCGTCCTCAGTCTCCTCGATCAGATCGGCCCCGGCCTCAAGGATCGGCCCGGCCAGATCGCACATAGCGTCGGCGGCCCCGGCGTCGCGCAGCAAGGCCAGCTTATCGCGGATGGCCTCGAAGTTCGGCCAGGGGCCGGAGCGCCGGCGGGCGCCGCTGAGCTCGCTGCGAATAGTTGCGGCGAGCCTCTGCGCATCGCCGCCGACTGCGCGGCGGCGGGCGGCGAGAGCGTCGGCAACGGCTGGCATGCGCTCGGCCAGATCAAGCAGCAGCGCCGCCAGCGCATCTCGGCTCAGGCCGTCGATAAAGGCCCGCAGCTCAGGGTCTACGCTCATAGCTCCTCGCCCCAGAACGGCTCGTAGAAGGCATCGTCGCCAAGGCGGGCCACGGTCGGGCCGGCGATCTGCGCCAGCGGCCCGCTCACGCCGACATCGATCCAGTCGTCGATGCTGCCCAGCGAGCACCAGCGCTCGGCAGAGAAGATGCGCCGCTCCCGGTCGGCGAGCCAGAAGCGCAGCACCGGCATAAAGCTGCGCTGGCTGTCGATCACGCTGCGGATCTGGGCGGTGAAGACAGCTGGCAGGCCGAGCGAGGCGCCCATCCTGCTCGCCAGGTCATCCCCGCCGATGTCAGGTCGCTCGCTGACCACGATCTGGTCATGCTTAACCGCGACGTGGTAGTCCTGGGGGCGCGAGCGCCGGGAGATGGCGGCCTCGACGGCGGCGATCTCCCCCGGCAGCAGCAGCGACGGGCGATCGCGCTCCAGCATCACCCGTCCGTTGGCGCTCTCGCTGATGCGGAAGCCCGCCGGGATCTGCTCGACCGGCGCGCCACGTGGCTCGCGGGCGAAGACGTAGCGCGGCTTCCCGGTCTTGGTGGTGGACTGGCAAAGGTGATAGGTCACCCCTTTGCGGTTGGTGTAGGTTACTGGCATTGTTTACTCGAACATCTCGGGTTGTTGAACCCTATTGTAGCCCACCCCGACTGATGATGCCACCAGGGTAGGTAGCGAGCGAGCGAAGGCTCAGCCCTCCTCGTCCAAGCAGTACAATACGCACATAGGAGGAACATATCCATAGGAGCAAGCCGAATGCCAAAGAAAGCCCGCCCCGCCGCCCAGCCCAACCCCGCAGTCAGGCTCTCGAACCTCCGCCCTCGCCTGGTTCAGCGCTTCGCAGAGCCGGGCGAGATGCCCGCGCTCTGGGCTGATCTCGACCGGCTCACCGGTGGGCTCAAGCCCGCCTCGTTCCTGCCAATCCTGGCTGCCGCCTTTGCCGCCACGCCCGACCTCCAGCGCGAGCAGATCGACGCGCCAGTGGGCGCATGGCTGCGCGAGCGAGGGCTGCTCGACGCGCTGCGTGGCCTGCTCCCCACCTGGCAGCATGGCCTCGCCAGCGCGGCGGCCCGCGCATGGCTTGAGGCGGGCGGGATAACGCCGCCCCCCGAGCTGACCCTCACGGCCGCTGATCTGCTCGTCGATGCCTACGAGGTCCGCGACCCATCGCAGGCTTCCGTGGCCCTGTTTTGGTACGAGGACGCGCGCCGCCGACGGGTGCGCGCCACCGCGTTCCTGATCGACTTCGAGCCGCCATGGGAGGGCGCGCTGAAGGATGTGGCCCACCAATCCTTCCGCAGCATCGACCACGCGCATAGCGATTTCTTCTCCGTCTGGCAGGAGGATGGCCTCCAGCAACGCCCTATCGACAAGGCCGATGCCACGCAGCACGTGTGGGCGGCGATCCGGCAGAGTCAGGCCCAGGGGATCAGGCTCCCCGCCGATTTTATCCCGCTGATGAGCGAGGTCATGCCCGTGCTCCCAGGTGTACCCAGCGCTTATTCGCGCTAACCAATCCCTTTGACGGCAGCGCGCAGATCGGCGCGCCGGTGGCCACCTTCCCGCGCTGGATGCTCTGCCCACACTGCCGGCTGCTCGCCCCGCGCGACTCCGACCTGTTCCAGCTCAAGAGCGACCCGATGCGGCCCGACCGGGCGCGCTACGTCCACGCCAACTGTACCAAGCCGGGCGCGCCGCCCACCGTGCTACCGGCGCGCTTCCTGGTGGCCTGCGAGAAGGGCCACCTCAACGACTTCCCCTGGCACTACTTCGTCCACAAGGGCCCGAGCGCCTGCGCCGGCGCGATCCGCCTGCTGGAGCTGGGCGTCTCGGGCGAGGCGGCCGACATCATCGTGAAGTGCGACGCCTGCGGCGATCAGCGGCGCATGTCCGACGCCTTTGGCGACGAGGGCAAGCTGGCGATGCCGGCCTGTCGCGGGCGCCGCCCGCACCTGCGCGACTTCGAGGAGCAGGGCTGCGACCAGCAGATGAAGGCCATCCTGCTCGGCGCGTCGAACAGCTGGTTCGGCCTCACCCTGGCCGCACTCGCGGTGCCCACGGCGGTGGGCACGATCAGCCAGCTGGTCGAGGCCCACTGGCTGATTCTGGAGAAGGTCACGAGCACGGAGGTGCTGGCCGCCTTCCGGGCGATCGGCCAGCTGCAGCCCTTCATCCAGGTGGGCGATGAGGATCTGTGGGCGGCGATTGCGCGCAAGCGGGGCGGCGCTGCGCGGCGATGGCATCACCACCCTGGAGGACCTCGTCGCCCTCCCGACGATCCGCCTGGCGCGCTACCCCTACGCCGGCGCGAGCCGGGCGGCGCAGCTGCACGCCCACGCCCAGGCGCTGCTCGGCGCCGCCCCCTACCGCAAGGCGGCGCCGCCGCCAGCGCTGCCCGTGCCGGCGCTGTTCTTCGACATCGAGAGCCGCCCCGACACGCAGGAGCCCTGGGCCTTCGGCTGGCTCGACGCCGCCGGCGTCCCCGGCATCGCCATCGTCAGCCCGCGCCACGTGACGGCGAAACGCACCCAGGCGCGCATCGCCGACATCCCCGTCGTCTTTGTGCGCGACATGGCCGCGGGCTGGGGGCACATCGCGGCACAGGTGGCGCGCACGCCGCTCGGGATGGTGCCGGATGCGGCGCATGATGCCGTGCTCACCCCGGCGCTGACCTACCTGCGCGCGGATCTAGAGGCGCTGCGGCACGTCTGGCTATGGCTGCGCGCAAGAGGCGGCGGCGACGCGCGATGATGATCGCCGCCCGGATCTTCGACACCGAGATGCCCGGCTACCGGGCCTGGCAGGAGGAGCACCCTATGCAAACCATCCGCCCCTGGCTGCTGATCGGGAAGTACCGCGAGGCCCCGCGCCTGCGCGACCGGCGCAAGCGCACCTACCAGGCCGCCCTCGACGCCCTGCCCGACGGCTCCTTCGTCGATCTCGGCGACGCGCCTCACCTGGTTCTCGGAGACAGGCTGCTGCCCTGGCGCCCCCAGGGCTACGGCGCGCCCATCGAACGACCGGCTGGTCTCATCGTCACCGCCTTCACCCCGCCCTCGACCGTGCGCGCCAGTGATCATCTCGTGCATACCTACTGGCGCAGGGCCGCGTCGATCTCAGCCAGATCGAACTCCTCGGGATCGAACTCGCCGCCTGCCCACTCCCGCAGCTCGTCGTGCTCGGGGTGCTCCGGGTCCGTGATGGCCGCCAGGAAATCTGCGTAGCCCCAGACCCCGCCGCAGTCCTCGGGCGGGCAGGCCCGCTTGCCCGCCGTGCAGCGCGGGTAGGCCACGCCTGGCTCCGGCTCGCGCACCTGCTCCAGTAGCACCACGTGCGTCCAGCTGTCGCCAAAGTCGTACTCGTAGCTGAGCTTCTGCTTGGGCTCCGTGAGCAGCTGGTTCAGCTTGACCCGCCGCTCGTCGCGGACATCTTCATCTTCATAGTCCGGGTCCGGCACGCCGTACGACGTCCGGCCGATGCTGAACATGTGCAGGTGCGAGTCGGTCCAGCCCATCGCGGCCTGGATGATCGCGTGGAGCTTGGACAGGGTGCTATCGTCCGGCACCTCGACCCGCCGCCAGATCGGCGGCTTGCTGTCCTTGAGGGTGATCTTCAGCTGGTAGACCCGCTTGGGGGCGGCGGCTTTACGCGGCATCGGCTCCTCCTTCGTGTATCTGGCCGGCAACGACTGGCGCGATCTCCTGGACCCGCCCGATCTGGCCGTCCTCCAGGCGCACCTTGATCCCGCGGGTGTGCTGGGCCGCCGAGGTCAGGATGTCCTTCACCACGCCGACCGTCCGCTTGCCGGTGCGCTGGTCCTGCTTGCGCACGATCACGACCCGCAGCCCGGGCCGGATGTCCTTACGTTCCTGTCCGTTCATCAACCCTCCCCAAAGGCCCAGCCGGGCAGCGGCGCGCGGCGGGTGAGCCAGTCAGCTGGGTGTGTAGGTCATCGTCAGTCCCGTTCACGCAATCACATCGTATTGTACCCTGTCAGAGTGGCGCGTATCATGTCGATACTTCATCTCAAGCCCTGGGAGGAGGAGCCGTTCCATCGCTGGCATTCCCGATAGGCGGCTTTCGGCTCGGAAGCGCTCTCTGCGCTTGAGACAGCGTCATGATGCGTAGCGATGCGGTGACACTGCGCCCGGCGTAGACAAACCTACCTCGATGGGTCGATTAGGATAGCGCCAACATCTGCTATGATCAGCCTATGCACGATCGTGAGGAGGCACCGATGAGCGAGCTGACCGACCCGCCGCTGACCATCCCGGCCGGCACCCAGGTGGTGGCCCGCGAGGGCGTGCGCGACGAAAAGGAGCACAAGCGTGCTGGCGCTCTGCCGCCCGCGCCGCAGCCCGACAGCCTACGGCCCTCCATCATCTACCGCTGCGTGGTCGGCACGCTCAGCCTGGCCCGCCGCCTGGCCGAGCTGGAGCTGGCCGTCGAGGCGGGGGCGCTCACCCCGGCGCAGGTCGCCGAGCGGGACGAGCTGCTCGGGCGGATCGGCGGGTGAGCGCGCAAGCTACTGGGGCGTGTCGTGGCGCGGGGCGTCGGGCTGCGGCGCCTCGCGCAGGGCCTCCGCGAACAGCTCGCGCAGCTCGTCGTTGCCGAGGCGCAGGAAGCTCCCACGCATGATCATATCGTCCATAAACCCGCGGGCCTCATGGCGGGCCTCAGCTGCCGTATATGGGAAGCACGCGGGGTCATCCCACGACTCACCCTCCATGATCGGCGACCGCGCAGGCAGGATCGCGGGCCCCGCGTCATCATGGTCACGCGCATCCTCGTCGCCGCGTATCACGCGCGGGACGTGGTACGGCTCACCCAGCGGCTCCCCTTGCTGATTCACCTTCTGGAACTGCGTCTCCGTATCCCACGGCTGGAGCATCCGCGCCTGCTGATCAGGGTCGTCGGCGCGCTCCGCGCGGCAGAGCATCGGGAGCACGCGCGTGCGCGTGCGCACAAACGCGACCATCGCGGCGATCATGGCGAGGCGCTCCTCGGGCGGGCCATCCCCAAAACGGATCGCTGCGTCGACCTCGTTCGTAAAGCCAAGCAGCAGCAGATAGCGGCTGGCAAGGTAGCGCACCTCGGGCGTGAGCGGGACAATCTTCATGGGGTCACCTCGGAGGTTCTCGGCCCTGCCGCATCTCTGCGACTAGGACGGTGTACTCGCCGCAAGAAACGAACATTTGGTCGATTATAGCATCTCCTCGGTGTCCGTCAACGGGAAGGGCGCGACACGGTGCTGAATCAGCGAGTCTGCCTTGCCCGATGCCTGGCCCAGCGCCAGCGCCGCTGGCGCGGCATCCTCGGCCTCGCGGCGCTGCCGCCAGATGTCGCCGACGGTCGGTTTGTGGCCGACCATGCGCGGCGGCGGGGTGTCTACAACCTCGCCGCGTCTACAACCTCGCCCAAAGGTTGTAGATTGTCGTCCTGATGAGCTAAAACGGCCCGCGTCTACAACCTCATGTGCGTTTTCAAACACGTTGGCTTTTTCGTAGCACGCATCGGTGGTTGCGTCGGTGCCATCGCCGTTTTCACATGTTTCAGAAAAGGTTGTAGAGGTTGTAGACAATGCGGCGTTTATGGCGTCCTGATGCGCGTCTACAACCTCGTCTACAACCTCGCCTACAACCTCATCGGCGACGGGGTTGTAGACACCGCCGCTGCCGGGCTGGGGGCCGGCGCTGCCGCGCCGGTTGATGCTGGCCTGGGCCTCGATGATGCCCGTCCAGCCTCGAAAGCTGCGCCCGTGCACCTTGCGGCCCTCGATCTTGGTCGCGCCGATCCGCTTCAGCGCGGCGGCGATATCCATCTGGGTGCGTCGGTCGATCCGCCCGATCACCTCGTGGGCCGCCAGGATGTCGAAGATGTCGGTGTTGCTGATCACATCACTCGGATTGTTTGTGGCCACGAAGTACTCGTTGATATAATCGAAGAGCGGCCCTTTGGCTTCGTGACGCTCCGCGTTCACCTTGTCGCGCCAGGCGCGCTCCTCCTCGCAGGGCCGGCCGCGCTCGCCAGCCCGGTACAGGGCGACGGCCTCGGCCCACACCTGGCGCACGTCGATCTGGGTGTAGCTCCAGTCGATCCCGGTGAGGCTGATCACCAGGTAGCGCCGGTTGCCCGTCGGGTCGACCAGGAAGCCCTCGCCATCGTCGTTCACCGTGCCGATAAACGAGGCGCGCACGGGGCCGCGGATGTCGTGCCGCCCATAGGGCCGGCGGGCGATCACCTCTTCCTGGGTGAGCATCAGCTTCAGGATGGCGGCGGCGTGCTTGCTCGTTACGCCGTCCAGTTCGCCGATCTCCCAGACGAGCGACTCGATCATGCGTAGCGTGGTGTCTTTCGCCTCTGGCTCGAAGCGGCCCTCGTAGTAGGCCTCGGGCAGGATGCTGCCGAGCCAGCGGGCGAACTGCGATTTGCCTGCGTCCTGGGTGCCGGCCAGCACCAGCACTAGGTTCTGATCATGGTGGAAGATCCGCCCGACCGCGCCGATCAGCCAGCGGCGCAGGAACGCCTCGGCCGAGCGGCGCGTGCTGCCGTCGGCGTAGTGGATCACGTCACCAGATCGGGTGCGCAGATGATCGGCCAGGCGGGCGATATGGCTCTGTCCATCCCAAACCAGCCCGTCGAGCCGGTCGCGGGTGCGGGCAAACTTGTGACGCTCGGCCAGCACAGCGATCGCGCTCTCGAAGTGTCCCGGTCGACCGAGGTTCTGATCGATGATCGCGGCCTTGATCAGCTTCTCGGTGTGGTCATCGAGCCGGCGGCCGTTCAGGAAGTACGCGCCCGTCTCAGTCTCCAGCTGGAAGACGTAACCGGCCGCCTCAAGCGCGTTCGCCAGCGCCTCGACGGGGCCGACGGCGGCGGCGGCCTGTGTCGCCGATGCGCTCGCCGCCGTCTCGTAGGGCGTTGCCTGCACAATCTCCAGCAGTTCGGCCAAGTCGTGGCCGCCCTGTGCGAGCCAGTCGCTCACGTCGCCCTTGGGCGGCAGGCCCGACAGCCGCACGATCCGCACGCGAGCGCCCACGGCGAGCAGCGCCGCGCGCACCTGGTCGGCGTGCCGCTCGCCCGGCTCGTCGTTATCGGGCAGGATCACCACGTCGGTGCCCCGCAGCGCCTCGCTGAAGCTGGGCTGTGTCCACTTCTTCGCGCCCTCGGGGTTGCACGTCGCGGTGAGCCCAAACAGACGCAGCAGATCGACGTCCTTCTCACCCTCAGCGATGTAGACGGTCTCGCCGGCCGCGACGGCGGCGAGCACCTCGGGCAGGTGGTACAGGACGCGCGGCGCGCTGCCGCGCCCCTTCTTCCCGTTGGGCTGCCGCTGGGCAAAGTGCTTGTCGCCTTGCTGGTCGTAGTAGCGCACGACCTCGAACAGCGGTGTGCCGGCGGCGTCCATGTAGGTGTAGACAGTATCGCTGGCCCTGCTGCCATTGGAGTGAGGCCGCGAGACGCCGAGCTTGTCGGCCAGGGTGTAGAGGCTGCCGCCCGAGCCGGCCACGTGGTCGTACCATGCGCCATGCTCGGGGTCGTCGATGGTGAGGCTGAAGGCCTGCGAGTTGCTACCCGGTCGCAGGGGCGAGTTGGAGACGTAGCGATTGACGTCGGTCTGCTTCAGGTCGTAGGCGGCGAGGGCGGAAAGCACCAGGTCGGCGGTTGAGGCGGTCATCGCGCGCCCCCGATCTGGCCGGCGGCCCAGGATGCAACGCAGGAAGCAACGGACGGGCATGGCCTGACAAACTGTGTCTTAGCTGGTCGTAATGGCTGTGCGTCCTGGCGGGCTATGTCGTCCCCTGATACGGTCTGTCTTTCGCTTGGCAAGATCTTACTGATCTCGACCACCTGCTGAGATCAAAGGAGTATACCGTCCAGCGCTATGGCATCCACTTTCAAAACAACTACTACCGTGATGCTGCTGGTGTGCTGGGCGGATTCATCGGTCGGAGAGTCACGGTCTTTTTTGACTCGCGCGACACCTCTCGCGTACGCATCTGGGGGCGTCAGAATGCCGATGAGGAGCCTCGCTATATTTGCACCGCACACCTCCAATCCTTTGCGCCTACCCAGGCTGATCGGGCGGGCGTAGCTACAAAGAATAAACAGCGCCGTGATAAAACGCGCCAGGAGGTGAGAGAGCGACAGTCCGAGGGTAAGGAGGTACTCAAAGCCCTCGATGAGCTAGACGCTAGCGCGGAGACCGATGCAGCACAGGGCATATCGCCGTCTGAGTCGTCACCTGAACCAGCAACAAACATGGCTCCACCAGAGCATCCACCTGCCACACCTACAGACGCCCCGGCCTTACGGAGCAACAACAACGTGCCCGAGCCAGACGATGAGCCTGATTACGACGAGCTTCGCCGGACAATGCAGCGCAAGCAGCGTGGAGGCAGTAGGCCATGACGACAACATCCCAACCCGCAGAGCAGAGCAGCACAGAAGTCGTCACTGCAGAGAACATCCTGCCCTTCATCGAGCTTGACCAGTATCTCGATCTCGTAGCGATGTGCGACTTTGTACGCGAGTATCGCTATATGGGTCTCCTACGTGGCCCGGCTGGGGCAGGAAAGACCATCTCTGCGAAGCGGTATCGCGATGAGCAGCCATTGATGACCGCGAACGGTCAATCACCGGTGCTCTACTTCCAGCTCGCCCGCGGCGAGGAAAATCACAAGGCATTTTACCGCCGGGTGATTGAGGCCATTACTGGCGTTCCCTACCAGAAGCGCCTCTCAGCGGCCGACATGATCAGCGAGGCCAAGCGCCTTCTCCGGCGCTATGGTCACGACCTGATCATCGCCGATGAGATCGGGAATATGAACAATGACGGCATCGAAGGGGCCCGAACCCTGCATGACGAAGTTGGCATCCCGATCATCTTCATCGGTATGGACGACGGTTTCAAGGATCGCATGGAGTCAGAGCTGCCGCAGTTCTACTCGCGTATAGCCGAGGTGCTGGAATTTGGCCTGCTCTCCTATGAGATGCTCAAAGAAGATGTGCTGTCCCAGGTTTCGCCAGCCTCGCATCTCACATTCAGTCCTGGACAGGCCAACGCCGACGAGATCGCCGGCGAGTTGTTTACCGGCGCAGGCGGCAATAGCGAGAGAGGTGCCCGTTTTCGCGACGTGCAGGTGCTCCTGGTTCGCTGCCACCACATCCTGGCAGAGAAGCTCAAGCTGCGCGAGCAGCTGATAGCAGAGAACCCCGGAAGACGGGCGCCACGCATGCCAGTTTTCAACGCGGAGATCGTCCGTGAGGCGGTGAAGAAATCGAAGCAGCGCGGCAAGCAGCGTCGCCAGCCAGCAAAAGACGGCGGAAGCAAACCCAGCCTCGTTCGAGATGATACGAGCCAATCAGGGCCGGCTGAGGGGATTCCTAATGAGTCATCCTCAACATAAAAGTACTGCCGCAGCGGAATAGCTACAGCCCCTTTAGAAACAATCTCCCTGATTTCCTTGATAATTATCAAGGAAATCAGGGAGATTTTACAGCGATGAAACGCCTTACACATTCATTCGCTGTATCCCTTCACAAAGGGAAATTCACCGTCAGCATGTTGCCTCAAAAAAATCAGGGGGTTTCACACACACACCTGAACCCCGTCTTCGACCTCACTCCGCTTCGCGGGGCCGCGCATCCAGCGCCTCGCCCTGATCTGGCGCCGCCTGACTCTGCTCGTAAAAGGCGATGATCGGCTGGAGCGCGCCCAGCAGCTCAGCGGGGATCGCGTCGCGGGGCAGGATGCCGGCCACGATCGCGTGGGCCACCTGCATATCGTCAATGTTGGCGCTGTAGCGCCCCCACAGCTCGCGGGCCGGGCCGCGGGTGAAGGCGTAGACGCGGTCGCTCAGCTCGCCGGCGCCGATCTGGCCGCTGCGCCAGATGGCGAACTGCTGCTCAAGGTCGGCCAACGCCAGGCCCAGCTCGGCCTCGTATGCCTGGGCCGCATACTCGCGTAGCAGCCGCCTCACACGCTTGGGGTACTCCCGCATCTGCCCTTCTATGCTACTGCCCGCTGGCACACAGCCCTCTATCGACGCTTGCGTCGCACCTGCGACATGCAATACTGCGAACCGTAGCACGCCCGTTTACGGGCCGGGCACGCGCAGGGTGATAGCGTTCCTTTTGCGGTACTGCGATAGTATATTAGACCCTATTGTATCACGGCTTTGGCGACGATGGCTCGATCGATGGGGATGAGGATCTCGTCCCCATGGACGATGACATCGGCGCCCTGATGGCCGCATTGTACGTAGAGCGATGCCGTCGCCGCGCTGCTCGCCGCCGGCGACCCGGCCGCGCGGATGGAGTATGCCGCATAGGGGAGGGGGACACGATGACTCACGCAGATGCACACGGCGATGCCAGCGTGGTGGCCGCGCTGTTCGCGCACAACACATGGGCCAACCTGAAGCTGCTGGACTTTTGCGCGCAGGTGAGCGATGCGCAGCTCGACGCCACGGCGATCGGTGGCTATGGCTCGATACGTGCGACGCTGTCACACATCATCAGGGCCGAGGTGAGCTATGTGGAGCGCGTGAGCGGCACGCGCCCGCCCCGCCCGCTGGCCGGCGAGCAGCCTCCTAGCTTTGCGCTATTGCAGGAGGTGGCCCGCTGGGCCGGCGATGAGCTGCTCCAGCTGGCGCTCTCCGCGCGGAAGGATACTATCGTTCGCGAGCGCGAGCAGGGGCAGGTCTGCGAGTACCCGCTCGCGAGCCTCATCGTCCAGGAGGTGACCCACGCGACCGAGCACCGCACGCAGATCGCGACGATCATCACGCAGCTGGGGATGGAGCCGCCCGATCTGAGCACCTGGCAGTATATGGTGGAGACCGGGGAGTTTCGGGAGTTTGCCGAGGGCGAGGGCGACGCGTAGCGAGCCCGCGACGGGGCGCCTGCTTCAATGAGCCGGGCGAGCGAGGCTGCCGCCGTGCCGACCCCCAGGAGCGCATTATGAACCTCCCAACGCGCATCCGCCGCGCATGGCTCACCCTGATCAAGCATACGCTGAACCCGCTGACCCGCCGGCTCGCCCGATCATCCATCGGGCCATTCAGCCTGATCCGGCACGTCGGGCGGCGCAGCGGGAAGACCTACGAGACGCCGCTGATCGTCGCCCCGATCCGCGGCGGCTTCATGATCGAGCTGACCTACGGGCCAGTGGTGGACTGGCACAAGAACATGGTGGCCGCCGGCGGCTGTACGGTCGTCCACCGTGGGCAGGCGTATGTGATTGATCGGATCGAGCGGGTAGACACCCAGACCGGACTCGCCGCCTTCCCGCCGTCACAGCGCCTCATGCTGCGCCTGTTCCGCAGGACGCATTTCGAGCAGCTCCTGCTTCGGCAGCAGCCCTGATCAGCGCGCGCTGCGAACGTCAGGGCCCGACCCGGAGCCCATGCGCACTGACCGTGCGCTCGTAGCCGCCGTCCCCCGTCGCCGCGCGCTCGTAGATGAGCTGGCCCCCCTCTCCTGAGCCTGTCCGCTACGACGACAAAGCGAGGGCGGTATGGACGACCTGCTACAGAAGATCAACACGCGCCTGCAACACTACAGCCGCGATGAGCTGAGAGAGATCACTCAGGGGATGGTAGCAGGATACAACGCAGACCCTATGAGTACCTCCCAATACATCCGTCAAACATATGTAACCGTAAGTATGATTTGCAAGTATGATTTGCTCATACGGCGCACTGAGGCGTACCGTAATAGCGACTGATTATCTGATCACGATGCACAAAGGCATCGGGCTGAAGAACGCGCACCTGATCGCTTAGCTCAACAATAATGGTACCAGCACAAGGGCAGCCGTGAGGTGTCCGTACAGAGCATGTGGCGCGTGATACGGCATCTGCTTCCAAGGTAGCTTCAACAGCTTTTCGCTGGGTAGCGGGCTGTGCTACACAGCGAGTTGTTACCTGCGTGCAGAGCAACCTGACATGAGAGAGGCTACGTATCGCACTAAAGACATGCTGATTTGGATGATCGTATCTGTCTCCGTCTGTGCCAACTGAGATGACAACAATTGAAGGATTTACCGCTCCCAGCACATCAAGTGGATCTGCGCCTTTCCAAGAGCCGTGGTGGGGAAACTTGAGAACATCGCTTTGCAAAGAGGAGTGGCGTTTTTGCAACTCACTCCACCCAGTCGGCTCAATGTCTGCTGTAAGGAGGGCCGATGAGCCTGGGCCTTCAATCCGTAACACAGCCGAGGTGTTGTTTAGTCCCAAGTGGAATAGCTTTCCAATCTGTGCATGTGAGGGCTGGAGAATTTTTATCGCCTGAGCAATCATTCCATCTATCTCTAGGTAATCACCACGCCGAGGACGTAACAATCCAACACATGCATCCTCGTGCGGCGACTGATTCGTCCATGCCATCAACTCTCGATACGCAGTGATGCGCGTTCGCTCGCGCCGTTTTGGATCGCTATACATCTCACTATGCTCATCAGCATCGGGGAGTGGCTGTTGGCGGTTAGATGGCCAGTTGAAAACAAGACGTTCGCACTCGATCCCAAGTTGCCCTCCACAGTTTTCGAGAAAACTTACCGCCTCTCTGTAGTGATCAAGGTGGAGGTGCGTAATGATCAGCGCACGGATGGATCTGACTTCTGCGAATCTCAAATACTCAATAACGGTATCTGCCTCGGGGCAATCAATGATTACAGCCTCGCCGGTGGCCGGAACCGTAACTACGATACTATCGCCCTGTCCCACATCGAGGAATGCAACCCTGACACTGTGCTGAAATGTCATTCGGCGTCATCTCCATCCGAGTTGAAAATACTCCCCAATTCTTGAACTAGTTCCGTCTCACTGCGATAGGTGTACTGCTGCGGAGTAAAAGAGCCCCATATAACATGTTCGAGCGTTCGTCTGCGCTTATTAATGAAGGGGATCTTCGCACGGAAGGCGGCCTCGGGTCGTAATAACCAACCGGGCATAAGCGGGTCAATCGGCACTGTCTGTAGGTCGTCGAAGCCGCTCATCCACAGGGTTATGGTCCCCTGCTCAGCCTGCACACTCTCTACGATGCCGCTGATGATGTAGTCAGCAGTCGAGCGATCCGGCTGCGGGTCAAGCGTAATCTGGGGATGCTCATCCCACTCGGCAACTGCGCGTAGCCGCGCATACGTAGCGTCATCAAGATCGTATGCAGTTCGCAATATCGAATCAATTGTTTTTTGTGCGCTGTCTGGAAGTATCTTATCGTCCCCTGCGGCTAATTCAAGTTGACGAACCGCATTGGTTAGGTCGTTATAATCTTTAGTGTCAAGATTTCGGGGAATAGGTATTGTTTCAATAATACGTCGTCCAATCCACGGATAGCTTCGATTCTCAGCTACCCACGCATTGCTGACATACCAGTTAAGGATGGCACTTAATACCTCATTAGTAAAATCCGCACTGACCTGTGCAAGAGGCGAAATAACCCAGAAACTATGCGAAACATGACATCCTTTACGTTCAACGACTGATTTTGCTCGCCTACCCCAACTAGGATTAGGTGATGCTATCATGATAGTCTTCTGTGAATCTAGAATATTCCGGTTTTCAAGGCGCGGTTCCTCAAAATCTCTCGGGTATACTACATTAATCGCCGCCTCGTAGTTAATATACCAAGCTCTTGGCACTACGTGCGGAGCATTAGTCAACCATAAGACATTACGATTAGATGTGTGTTGCAACCAACGCTTATTTTGCTCCTTCTTGCCCCGTATAGTGCCAGGAAAAATAACCGACAAAGATTGGAGATTATCGCACTTTTGCCGCAACATATCCCACGCAGACCTTGAAAGGATAACTGAAGGTGCTATAAGGTGTGCATTTTTTGATGCGCTTGTACTACGAGTTTCAATATTCCAGCGCGATTGATTTGACACGATATTGGATGCCGTGAAAACTTCCGATTTCTTAAAAGCGTCAAGCGTGCTATTCTGAATATCACGTGTACGCACAGAAAAAGCCACCTTTTGCTTTTCAGCATTTTTGCGAGCGAATAATACAATTGGCTGTACGGTAGCATCTGGAAAAACCTTACCCGGAAGTTGCCAAATCTCAGTGATGTCGCAATTCTCAAGCAAACGGTGGCGCACCGTTGGGGCCGCTTCAGAAGCAAGAAATGATCGTGGCATAATCATTGCAATGTAACCACCTGGTTGAACTCGACGCACTGCCAAATCCAGATGAGCATTCGCAGCCTCAACTCTCGTACGACCTTCTCCAGGCATCAGTTCATCAAGCGTCTTCGGCTGATCCCGCCTGCCGCGAAATGGCGGGTTGCCAATAATGACACCGGGCTGATGGGTCTCAATCCAGGGCCATGTGAAGACACCGTGGTGGTCGATATGCCAGCTATCTTCTGATGTTGAGAGCAAGAGGCCAAGGCCAGCGAGCTGTGCAGTAAACGCATGAATGTCATTTCCAATAATATGCTCGCGCGGTGATCGGCCACGCATATCACTGAGTTGCGCCAGGCGCTCGACGCCTGCGATGAGAAAACTTCCCCAGCCGCATCCCATGTCTACGATTGTTCGCTGTTCAGGCGGCAGGTATTCGATAGGGATGTTCTGGAGAATACGACGGGTAAGGTAAAGCGGCGTGTCGTAAAAACCCAACTCCTTTCGCTGCTCTTTGCCATATGCAGCCGTGTAAAGGTTGCTGAGCATCTCCGGGACAAAGCCGGAGTAGTAGACTTGGCGCAGGATGTTGTAAGCGCGTTCGAGGATCGTGTAGTCGATAGCAGAAAAATCGGCAGCGTGAAAATACCTCGGAAATCTATTAATCGCGATAGACAGCAACTGGTTTAATGAAAGGGCAAGCCCTTGCTCTCGAACCGATTCACCCAGCACACCAGTGTCAGCAAGAATAGTTGCACCAAGCATCCGTATGGCCAGACCAGTAATAGTCTGATCCGCAATGCCTGGCATGTTGGCCATGTCAGCCCGCAACTGCGCGACTGCCTGTCCAAACATCTCTACCAGTGTGTCGCGCGTGACACCTATCGCCCAGAGTGCTAATTGCAGCGGCGCGAATTTCTTTAGATGGGGATGTGTGAACTGACTGCGACCCTGCTTTACTTCAACGATCTGTTCAGGAGCGAAATCCGCCTTGTATTCATAAAGCGCCTGTGACAAGTTTGAATAGGGAATGTCGCTGCCTAGTGCGATGGGCTCAATGCTCTTTCCATCCGATGCGCTTGCCCAGAATGAGAACCGATCATGTCGATGGATAATGTGGAAGGGAGCTGCTGTTTGGGCAAGGGTTGCGATTAGTTGCTGGTCAGGCACGCCATTTGTGGCGTTATACACTGCGCACCCCGAGTACTCCGCAGGAGTACGACGGGTGCGGTCAGCAAAGGCAAGCACATTGAGTCTGAAATCACCATCACGACTGGTGAAATTGTAGGAGTCGAGAATGGCTTCGCGTGCAAACCCTCGCTCGACCAGACTGTCATATACTGCCTGGTGAGCATTCTCTGGAAGAGGGGTGAAATGCAGCACGGGCCCGCCCGGTGTAGCTCGCGAGAGCATCTTCGTCGCTTTCAATCACCGCGTGTCCGGATAGAACAAGCGTACATCTCATGGCATAATATCAGTTTTGGCTATCTCCTGCAAGCGTGAGGGCTGACTAGCGATGGTTATATTCGGCTTCTTGAAGGCAAATAATCGCAGCCCCCCAGCTCACTCCGGCCCGAACGGGAAGTGCCGCACATCGCCCGCGACGGCCTCTAGCAGGGTCGAGATCTCGCGCCGGTCGTCCTCGTCCAGCGCCTCGGCGGCGACCGGAGCCCGCTCGACCAGGGTGCTGAAGACGCCACGCCGCTTGAGGATGTAGCGCATGAAGGGGTAGGTCTCCAGGTTGATCAGCGGCAGCAGGCGGCGGTGCAGGTCGCGCGCGCCGGCCTGGTCGCCGGCCCACCAGCGCTCCATCACTAGGGCCAGCAGGTCGGCGACCTCGCAGGCCGGCATGCAGCCGTCGGCCCCGCGGCGCAGCTCGTCGGGCAGGAACTTGCCGGCCGCGCCGCCGAAGATCGTCTTGACCTTGTCGCCGACCAGCGCGCGCACCTCGGCGATATGCCTCGGCCCCGGGGGGCGCTCCTCCTTGATGTACTCGATCTGCGGCACGTCCTCGACCAGCCGCGCGATCTGCTCGCCGGTGAGCGGGGCGTACTGGGCGGCGTTCTGGAGCACGATCGGGCCCTGGAAGGCGTCGGCCAGGCGGTGGAACATCTCGATCGCCATCGCCTGGCTGGCGCGGGCCGGGGCCATGGCGATCACCGCGTCGGCGCCGGCCCGCCGCGCGGCGCGGGCGAAGAGCAGCACCTGCTGGATCGAGACCCCCGAGCAGCCGAAGATCAGCGGCAGCCGGCCGTTGACCTCCTCAAGCACGGCGTCCAGGTTGCGGATGCGCTCCTCCTCGCCCATGAAGTAGAACTCGCCGACCATCACCGGCCAGACGATGCCGTGCTGGCCGCTGCGGCAGCAGAAGTCGGCGGCGGCGCGCAGGTCGGGCGTGTGGATCTCATAGTCCTCGCGGTAGGGGGTCGGCAGCAGGCCGAAGACGCCCCTCATATACGGGAAGCGTGTCATGTGTCCTCCCTCTCCCTACACTCGCGGTTGCTCCATCCCGATGTGAAGGCGCGGGCGGTGCCCTCGTCCGGGTCGTAGGCGTGGCGCACAGTGCAGCCCGTGTCGTTGCCGAGCATGTGGATGCTCACCGACGGCCCCTTCGAGACGGTGGCCACGCTGTGGACATCGCCCTCGGGCGGCATGAGCAAGTAGTAGTCGCCCGGCCGCAGGTGGTTCTGCTCGATCTGTTCCAGCGGCGCGTGCCCGTCCGCGATCTGGCCGTGGTCGCCGAGGCGCCGGTAGACCCGCTCGTCCTGCTCGCCGCTGTAGAGTCCGACCAGCCCCCAGGCCAGGTGGTCGTGGACGGGGGTGGCACTGCCGGGGGGGACGACCAGGCTGAAGAGGGACAGGCCGCCGTCGCCGGCGCGGTAGAGCAGCCAAGTGGCGATCCCGCCGCCCATGCCTCCCTCGGCGACGGGCTGCATGTAGCTGTCGGGGAGCCAGCTCGGGTCGGCCAGCAGCTCGGTGAAGGCGGGCAGCAGCAGCTCCAGGGCCTCGCGCGCCGGGTGGGCGGCCATGGCCGCGCGCACCTCGCCGATGAACTGCCGCACCCGCGGCGTGTCCAGGATGAACTCGTCGTCCATACATGTCCCTCGCTGGGGCGTAGCCCCATGCGCATCAACGTTAGGGCTGCCGCCCTAAAAACTTGTATATATCTGGTTGACATTGCTGGCTTCGCCAGCAATGTCAACCAGATATATACTCATGATCAGGGCTATCGCTCCAGCGGCTTGCCCGCATCGTTGCCCCACTCGTTCCACGATCCGTCGTAGATCGCCACGCGCCGGCCGGTGGCGATCTCCACGGCCAGGGCGGCCGGGGTGGCCGAGACGCCGCCGTTGCAGTAGGCCACCACCTCGCGATCCCCGAGGTCGCCGAGGTCGACCCCGGCGGCCGCGAAGCGCGCGCGCAGCTCCTCGGGCGAGGCGTAGGTGTGGTCCTCGGCGCTGAGCAGGCCCTGGTAGAAGACGTTGGCCGCGCCGGGGATGTGGCCGCCGCGCGCGGCCCGCGACTCCTCGCCGCGGTACTCCTTGTCGCTGCGGGCGTCGATGATCAGCGCGTCCGAGCCGAGCCCGGCCAGCATCTGGTCGGCGGTGCGGCGCAGGGCCGGCTGGGGGCGGGGCGTGAAGGTGGCCGGAGCGAAGCTGGGAGCCTCGGCGCTCATGGGACGGCCCTCGGCCTGCCACTTCAGCAGCCCGCCGTTGAGGATGCGGGCGTTCTCGTGGCCGTAGTAGCGCAGCACCCAGAGCAGCCGGCCCGCGTACATCGAGAACCAGTCGTCGTAGGCCACCACGACGGTGTCGTCGCCGATGCCCAGGCCGCCGAAGAGCGCGGCGACCTTCTCTGGCGGGGCGACCTGCGCCGGCACCGGGTCGTCCAGATCCACGATGTCGCGGGTCCAGTCGATGTAGGCCGCGCCGGGGATGTGGCCGGCGGCGTAGTCCTCGGGGCGGGCGAAGTAGTGCGGCTTGGGGTCGGTGGGCGGCAGCACCTTGCCGCGCATGTCCACCACCCGCACCTGCGGGTCGCCCAGGTGATCGGCGAGCCAGGCGGTGCTCACCAGCGGGCCGACGGGGAGATCGATCATGGGGACTCCTATTTGGCTGGTATCATAAGACAAGGGTACAGGGTACAGGGTACAGGGTACAGGGTACAGGGTACAGGGTACAGGCCGAATGCACAAGCAAGCGATGCGCGACGTCAAAAGGCAAAAGCGCCAAGCAATACCGTAACAGCCATTGATTGGCCCTACTACTATACCAAATCTTCACCTATGCTAGGGGTCTCACTATGCACATTCAGTTTCTGGGCGGGGCGAGCGGGGTGGGCGCCACCTGCCAGCTGGTGGAGGCGGGCGGGCGGCGCGTGCTGGTGGACGCCGGGGTGCGTATGGACGGCGCCGACCGCCTGCCGGACCTGGCGGCGCTGGACGGGGTCTCGCTCGACGCCATCCTGATCACCCACGCCCACGCCGACCACATCGGCGCGCTGCCGCTGGTGGCCGACCGCTACCCGGCCACGCCGATCTACGCCAGCCCGGCGACGATCCGGCTGATGGAGGTGATGCTGGGCGACGCGGTGCGGGTGATGGCCCGCCGCGCCGCCGACGAGCTGGAGCTGCCGCTCTACGACGAGGCGCTGGTTGCCGAGACGCTGCGCCGGCTGCGCCCGCTCCAGATGGGCGCCCAGCAGCTGCCCGAGCTGCGCGGGGTGATCGTGAGCGCCCAGCGCGCCGGCCACATCGCCGGGGCGGTCAGCATCGGCCTGGAGGCGGCCGACGGGCGGCTGGTGATCTCGGGCGACGTGAGCGCCACCCCGCAGCGGACGATCCTGGGCGCCGCCGTGCCCGCGCCGCGCCGCCCCGACCTGATGGTGCTGGAGAGCACCTACGGCGCGCGGCTGCACCCCAACCGCGCCGTCGAGGAGCGCAAGCTGGCCGAGGCGGTGGCGGCGGTGGTCGAGCGCGGCGGCCACTGCCTCATCCCGGCCTTCGCCCTCGGCCGCGCCCAGGAGGTCATCCTCATCCTGCGGGCCGCCCAGCGCGACGGGGTGATCCCGG
>NZ_JAIEWN010000015.1:24286-42689 GCF_019599295.1 Oscillochloris sp. ZM17-4
GCTAACAAACTCTTTGACACTTGTAATGGGCGCTGGTGTGCTCTTTGATGAGGCAATGTGCCACGCTGCTGTGGCTGCGACGGTGGCCGGGCTGGGCGGCTGCGTTCAACCACGCCCGGCTATAGCGCTACGTTCGGGGGGACGTTCGGGCTGGGGCTTGACAAACCAGTGAAAGCGCGTATAGTAACTAATGAATATTATCAAAGTAACTATAGACATGGACGCACCCAATGGAAGAACGCCTCTTGATCCTGGGCTTGTTGCGCAGCCATGCCATGCACGGCTACCAATTGCATGAAGCCCTCGCCGACCGCGCAGTGACGGCGGTGCATCTGAGCAAAGCCAATGCCTACAAGCTCCTGCGCAAACTTGCGGACGAGGGCCTCGTCACGGCGTCCGAGGAGCGTGAAGGCGCTCGCCCGCCACGGCGGGTCTATCGTCTGACCCCAGCGGGTGAGGCGACTTTTCAGACCGTGCTGCGCACGCTGCTCGCCGAGTACGCCGAGCCGGAATTCCCCGCCATCGTGCCCTTGAATTTTCTCGCCGAGCTTCCGCCGGCCGAAGGTCTGGCGCTGCTGCGCCAACGCCGGGCACAGCTTGTGACGCGGCTGACGAGCATCGCGCACATGTCGGAGGAGACCCGCCTGGCCCACCTGAGCCTTGATTATTTCCATCGCATCTACCAGGCCGAGCTGGCGTGGCTCGACCAGGTCATCGCGCGGCTGGATACCACGACCAGTGAGGAGTCACCGAGATGAACACACGCATCCGCAGGTTCCTGAAGATCCTTGGCGTCATTGCGCTGCTGCTCGTAGGTGTAGTGGCCCTGGGGCCGTTCCTGATCCCAGTGACGCCGCTGGAGGGCCTGGAGTCCGCGCAAGCGGTAGCGCCGGAAGCGAGCGCCTTCGTCAGCATCCCCTTTGCCGGAACGGATGGGATCGCTATCCACTATCGCACGGCCGGCGCCGCTGCGCGTGAGCCGGCGCCGACCTTCGTGCTGCTCCACGGGTCGCTCTTCAATGCCTTTACCTGGGATGCGGTGCTGGACGTCTTCGCTGCCCGGGGTCGCGTGATTGCCTACGATCAGATTCCCTATGGGCTGAGTGAGAAGTTGATCGCCGGCGACTGGACCGGCGACAACCCCTACACGCCCGCTGCGGCGGTCGATCAACTCATCGCGCTGCTTGATGCGCTTGAGGTCGATCAAGCCGTACTGGTCGGCAACTCGTATGGCGGCACCCTGGCGGTGCAGGCCGCGCTGGCGCATCCGGAGCGTGTCACGGGGCTCATCCTCATCGATGCCGCCGTCTATGTGCAGGAAGAAGTTCCAGCCTGGGTGCTGGATCTGCCCCAGGTGCGCCACCTCGGCCCACTCTTCGCCCGCGAGCTTGGGCAGAGTGAGGCATTCATCCGCCAGACCTACCGGGATCCGACGCAGATCAGCGCTGAGCACATGGATCGGGCATTGATCCATCGCCGAGTTGCGAACTGGGATCTGGCGCTCTGGGAGTATCTGCAAGTCTGGGGGATCGGCGGCGCCGACTATGTGGGGCGCATTCCCACGATCGACCGGCCCGCACTGGTGCTGAGCGGGGATAGCGATACGATCGTTCCCGTCGCCGACAGCGAGCGACTGGCGGTGGAACTACCTCATGCGAATCTGGTTGTCCTCGCGGCATGTGGGCATGTTCCGCAGGAGGAATGCCCCGATGCGTTCGAGACGGCCGTGGATGCCTGGCTGAACGCGCATGATTGGTAAGAGGAGTTGCGACGATGAACCTCCAACTGGAGCAGAAACGGGTGCTGATCACCGGCAGTACCGGGGGCATTGGGGCGGGGCTTGCCCGGCATTTCGCAGCCGAGGGCGCCTACGTCATCGTGAATGGTCGACATAGCGAAGCTGCCAACGCTGTGGCCACGGCGATCCGCGACGCGGGCGGTCAGGCGACCGTCGCCGTCGGCGATCTGATGTCCGACACCGATGTCGAGCGGGTGGTAGATAGCGCGTGTGCGACGCTTGGCGGCATCGATATTCTGGTCAATAATGCCGCCGCCGGCTGTAGCGCTCCTGGGTGGTCAGGTCGAGCTGCGAGCGCGCCAGGTTGAGCAGGTCGCGCTTGCAGCCCAGCAGCCAGGCCCTGGCCCGCTCCTCCGGTCAGTGGCCGCGCTCAGCCAGGAAGCGGGCGAAGCAGGCCCAGGCGACGTAGAGCACCGCCACGTTGCGGCGATCCGGCCCGGGTTGGTCGCGTGCTCGCTCGTCCCCTCTAGCTTGCCCAGCACGCCGGCCCGGACCGAGAGGTGCAGATCGCGGTCGCGGTTGGCGCCCACCTGGTCGCCGGCGGCCAGCCAGCGCAGGTAGTCGATTGTGAGCAGCTGGAGCAGCCTGGCCCGCTGCTGCACGTCGCCGAGCTTGCCAGCGCTGGGTCTGGGCGCGGAACCGCAGGGCGGTGCTGCTGATGCTCTTCGCCGGCCTACGCATCAGCGAGGCGGCGGCGCTGCGTTGGCGCGAGGTCGATCTCGACGCGGGCGTGCTGCTGGTGATCGACGGCAAGGGAGGCAAGGATCGCGCGGTGCCGATCCACCCGAAACTGCGCGCCGAGCTGGAGCGCGTCGAGTCGCCACGGCCGACCTGGGCGGTAGCAGGCCGACGGGATAACCTGCCGCTGAATCAAAAAGGCCTGGCCCACCTCTCGCTGGAGACCACCCAGCGATATCTGATGCTGGGCGATAAGCAACTGCGAGCGGCCATTGACAGGCTTCCAGATGGATGGTAGAGTATTTATGGCTTTGTACTGCGAAATTCTGAGTGGGGAGGATTTCCCCATCTCCACCAATACGCAGCAGCATCGCCCGGACGAGCATCGTCCGGGCGATGTCGCTTTGTAGGCGCTGGAGGAAATTATGGCGACTCACATCCTCGCCCCGTCGCGGGCGACCCTGCACGGCCAGCTCTCGGCCGATCTGCCGCCGGCCCTCGTGATCGCCTCGGGCGACACGGTTCGCTGCCAGACCCTGGATGTCTCCTGGGGCCTGGAGGCCCGCCGGCCCGATGGCTGGCGGCGCACCTTCCCCAAGGAGCCGCCGCGCGACGATGGCCCGGCCCTGCTCGGCCCGATCGCCGTCGCCGGCGCCCGGCCCGGCCAGGCGCTGGAGATCCATATTGCGGCGGTCGTCCCCGGCCCCTACGGCTGGACCTTCGGCGGCGAGATCGGCTTCTTCAACACGGCGCTGAACGCGGCCCTGGGCGTGGCCGATGGCCCGCCGGAGCTGCTGCGCTGGGAGCTCGACGCCCAGGCGATGCTGGGCGTCAGCCACCTGGGACACCGCGTGCGCCTGCGGCCCTTCCTGGGCACGCTGGGGCTCTGCCCGGCCGGCGAGGGCTGGCAGCCGGCCTGGCCGCCCCGCCGCACCGGCGGCAACCTCGACTGTAAGGAGCTGGTGGCGGGGACGACGCTCTACCTGCCGGTCGAGGTGCCGGGCGGGCTGATCTCGCTCGGCGACGGCCACGCCGCCCAGGGCGACGGCGAGGCCGCCGGGAACGGGATCGAGTGCCCGATGGACATGGTCGAGCTGCGGGTGGCGCTGCGTGACGACCTGGCGCTCGCCGGGCCACGGGCGAACACGCCGGCCGGCTGGGTCACCTTCGGCTTCAGCGCAGATCTGGACGCGGCGATCGCGCAGGCGCTGAACGCGATGCTCGACCTGGCGATGGAGCGCTTCGGGCTGAGCCGCAAGCTGGCGCTGGCGCTGCTGAGCGCGGCGGCCGACGTGCGGCTGACCCAGCTGGTCAACGGGGTGCGGGGCGCGCACGTGCTGCTGCCCCACGACGCGATCTGGGTCGATGGGGGGCAGGGGGCGGCTGCCGCGCAGCCGGCGAGCGCGGTACAATAGGGCACGCCATGAACACCCACGAGCTTGCCCAGCGCATGGCCGAGGCCGGCTGTATGTCGATCAGGCCGGCGGCGAGCGGCTGGAGATACACGAAACCTGAAAGCGAGCGCCCCCTATGGCCGGCCTCTTTGACACGCTGCCGCGCGCCCTCTTCAACCCGCTGGCCGCCCAGCACGCGCCGATCTACGCGGAGGTGCTGCTGACGCTGTTCGCCGAGACGCAGCGCCACCAGCAGCCCCTCTCGCGCGACCTGGCCGCGGGCCTGGTCGCCGAGGTTGTCGACCGCGCCGCCGCGGACGCCGATCTGTCCGAGCTGCCGGGGCTCGACCAGGCGATCGCCGACGGGGGCGATGTCGCCATGGCCCGCAGCGGCGCGATCCTGCGCTACCTGGCCCAGTGCGGCTGGCTGCGCGTCGAGACCCAGAGCGACTTCACCCAGACCTACACGCTCCCCGACTTCGCCTTCCGCCTGCTCGCCACGCTCCAGGAGATCGCCGAGAACGAGCCGCTGCGGCTCCAGGGGCTGATCTGCGCCATCCACGATATGCTCCAGATGGCGGTGCGCGAGGGCACCGCGCACGTGCGGCTGGCCGAGGCCTACCGGCAGACGCGCGCGCTGATGAATGGACTCAAGGAGCTCCAGCACAATATCGGCCGCCATATCGAGCAGGTGCTGCACCAGCTCTCGGCCCGCGATGTGCTGAGCCAGGTGTTCACCACCTACCGCAGCGACGTGGTCGACCGGGCCTACCACCAGCTCCGCACGACCGACCACGTCTCGCGCTTTCGCCCCGGCGTGCTGGAGGCGCTCACGCAGCTGAGCGGCAGCAGCCAGGTCGATGAGATCGCGCGGCTCCTGCGGGCCTCCGGCGGCGACGCCACGATCGACGCGACTGCGGCGCGCCTGCTCGATCAGATCCGCGAGGTGCGCGAGCAGTTCGAGGGCCTCGACCGGCTGCTCCAGCTGATCGATGTGCGCCACAGCCAGTTTGTGGACTCGGCGGTGCGCACGGTGGAGCTGCAGCTGGCCGCCAGCACCACCACCAGCGGCCAGCTGCACGCCGTGCTCTCCGCGCTGCTCGGCGATGACGCCCCCGCCGGCCTGGGCCAGGATGTCGATGGGATGGTGAGCCTGCATAGCCTGGGCCTGCTCGATGATCAGTCCCTCGCGCCGCCCGGCCGCGCCGCCACCCCCTTCGTGGCCGAGGCCTCGGCCGCCGCCCGGCTGTCTGAGGCCGAGCTGGATGCGGCCCGGGCCCGCACCCTCCACCAGCTGACCCGGTCGATCGGCCGCGACCGGATCAGGCGCTATGCGGAGGCGCTGCTCGATGGCCGCGAGTCGCTGCGGGCGGCCGAGATCACGCTGGCGGGGGCCGAGGAGCTGCCGCTGGTGATCTACCTGCGCCAGTATGGCGACGGCACGCTGGGGTATCGGGCCGAGGAGGTCGATGGCGCCGGCTGGGTCGAGCGGGATGGGGTCGGCTTCCGGGACTTTGTGGTGCGGAGGGTTGGCTGATAGGGTGCTATACTACAGCCACCTATGCCGCTTGCCGAGTTTGCAACCGAATACGCCCAGCTGTCGGCCGGCGAGCAGTCGCTGTTCGCCGAGGCCGCGCGCCGCCTGCTCGCCGAGGGGCTGATCTGGCGCGGCGATGAGGGCGACACGCGCGCCTACGCATTTCTGCTGCGGCGGCGCGAGCTCGTGGCCGAGTACCTCCAGGTGGCCGGCTGGGAGCTGCGCCACGATGAGCGCGCCCAGGTGTTCCAGGTCGCCCACCGCGACGGCGCGCACCGCCGGCGGCTCAGCCGCGACACGACGGTCTGGCTGCTGATCATGCGGCTGATCTACGCCGAGAAGCGCGAGCGCGTCGAGCTCAGCCTGACCCGCTACCCGACCGTGACGGTGGGCGAGGTCGCGCAGCGCTACGCCGAGTTCTTCCCCGGCCAGGCGGTGCGCAAGAAGACCAGCCTCGACGAGGCGCTGCGCACGCTGCAGTCGCTCAAGCTGGTGCGCGCCGGCGGCGGCGGCGTGCTGCGGGCCTCTAATAACGACCAGATCATCGAGCTGCTGCCGACCCTGGAGGTGGTGGTGCCCGCGTCCGCCGTCGGCGAGGTGGCCGCGCGCCTGGGCGAGTATCAGCGGGCCCGCCCCGAGTCGCCGGAGGCGGAGTGATGCTCTCGCTCACCCGGATCTTCCTCTACAACTGGCACCGCTTCGACGACCACATGCTCGATGTGGAGGACAGCCTCTACCTGGCCGGCCACAACGGCGCCGGGAAGTCCTCGGTGCTCGACGCGATCCAGGTCGCGCTGATCGCCGACCAGGGCCTGGTGCGCTTCAACACCGCCGCGAATGACCGCAGCTCGCAGCGCAACCTCGACAGCTATGTGCGCGGCAAGATCGGCGAGGGCCGCTACCTGCGCCCGGGCAACACGGTGGCCTACATCGCCCTGGAGTTCACCGAGCGTAGCCGAGGCACCGTCGTCACGGTCGGCGCGTGCATCGAGTGTGGCGACGGGCGCAGCGCGGAGCGCACCTTCTTCATCCTGGGCGAGGGCGTCGACCGCGAGCTGCTCATCCCCGGCGGCCGCCCGCGCACCCGCCGCGAGCTCAAGCAGGAGCTGCGCGGGCGGCGCGGCGCGCGCAGCTACGACACGATCGGCGAGTACCAGGTGGAGCTGCTCAACCGGCTCGGCGGCCTGCACGAGCGCTTCTTCGACCTGTTCCTGCGCGCCCTGACCTTCCAGCCGATCCGCGACATCCGCGAGTTCGTCGAGCGCTGGCTGCTGGAGGATCAGCCGCTGGCGATCGAGGCGCTGCAGCGGGTGGTCGAGCGCCTGGCCGAGCTCGACGCGAGCGCCCGCGAGGTCGAGGAGAAGCTCGGCGCCCTGCAGGTGATCGTGGATCGGCAGGTGGAGGTGCGCCGCCTGCGCGACCTGCACGCCACATGGAGCCTGCTCTGCCTGCTGCTGACCCACGCCGCCGGACAGCGGCGCGTCGCCGGCCTGGAGCGCCAGATCGACGAGGTCGCCCGGCGGGTCGAGCGGGCGCACGCCGAGCACGCCCAGGCCGAGCGCTCGTACCAGAACGCGAGCCAGGCGCTGCTCGACGTCAGGGTGCAGCTGGAGCAGTCGGACGTGATCCGCCGGCGCGGCGAGCTGTCGCGCCAGATCGACGCCGCCCGCGAGCTGGTCGCCCGCATCACCGACGAGCGCGGCCGGCTGTTCCGCGAGCTGGGCGCGATCCTCGCCGCGCTGCGCCCGCTGCTGGCGGCCCCGGCCCTGGCCGCCGCCGAGCGGGCGGCCCTCGACGCCCTCGCCGACGTCGGCCCGGCCCTCGACCAGGCCGCGCCCCCGCCCGAGGGGCTCGCGCCCAGCATCGACGCGGCGATCTCCGGCCTCGACACGGCGCTGGAGCGCGTGCGCCAGGACGTCTTTGAGGTCGAGCGCCGCGCCCGTGAGCTGCGCGATCGTCATGCGGAGGTGTCGGCCCAGCTGGCGCGCCTGCGCCAGGGGCGCAAGTCCTACCCGCCGCAGGTCGAGCGGCTCCAGGAGCTGCTCACGCCGATCGTCGGCTCCCGCCCGCCGCTGCTCTGCGAGCTGCTGGAGGTGCCCGACGAGCGCTGGCAGAACGCGGTCGAGGCACTGCTCGGCGGGCGGCGCTTCACGATCATCGTGCCGCCCGAGCGCTTTGAGGCGTCGCTGCGCGAGCTCGACCGCGCCCGCGCCGCCGAGGGGCTGCGTGACGCGTCCATCCTGGATCTGTCGCGCTCCGGCCGCGAGGGCCGCCCCGCCCAGGGGCAGTCGCTGGCGAAGCAGGTGCAGGTCAAGGTGCGCTCGCTGCTGCCCTACATCGACTCGGTGCTGGGCGATATCATCTGCTGCGAGGACGTGGGCGAGCTGCGCCGCCACCGCCGCGCGGTCACGCCCGAGGTGGTGCTCTACAGCGAGTGGGCCGTGCGGGCCATGCCGCAGCGCAGCTTCGAGCCGTGGTTTGTCGGCGGGCGGGCCGCCCAGTCGCAGATCGCCGCGCGCGAGCGCGAGCTGGCCGAGCTGGACGAGGAGCTAGCCGCGCTCGCGCCGCGTCTGCGCGACCTGCGGGCGCTGGCGCGCGGGCTCGACCAGGGCCGCGCCCTCTCGAACCTGCGCCAGCGCCTCGACGCCGACCTCGACGACCGGCCCCTGGCCGCGCAGATCGCCGGCTGGGAGCTTGACCTGCGCGCCCTCGACCTGAGCGGCGTGCGGGCGCTGGAGGACGAGGCCCGCCGGCTGGCGGGGGTGGTCGAGGCCGAGCGGCGCATGGTCGAGCGGCTGGGCGGCGACATCCGCCTCGCCGAGCGCGACCAGGAGCAGCTCCAGGCGAGCCTGCATGCGGCCCGCCGGGCCCTGGCCGAGGCCGAGGACAGCGCGGCGGCGGGGCGCGCCCGCTACGCCCACGTGGCCGACGCGGCCGAGGGGCTGCTCCAGGAGCGCCGCGACAGCGACGACCTGGCCGAGGCGACCCGCAACGCCGAGATCCAGGCCCGCGGCTTCGAGACCCGCGCCCAGAACGAGCTGAACCGCCTGGTCGGCGAGGGCACCACCTACAACACGCGCTACCAGTTCGCCGGCCGGCCCGACCCCGACGACGAGGTGTTCGCCCGCGAGCAGGCCCGCCTCGGGGCCACCGAGCTGCCGCGCTACCGCGAGCAGATCGCCGTCTCGCGGCGCGAGGCCGACGAGGAGCTGCGCGAGCACGTCCTGCACCGCCTGCGCGAGCAGATCCTCGGCGCCCGCCAGCAGCTCAGCCGGATCAACGACGCCCTGGGCCGGCTGGACTTCCACGGCGAGCGCTACCGCTTCGTCTCCGCGCCGGCCGACGACCTGCGCGAGTACTACGACCTGATCAACGAGGCCCAGGTGATCGGGGCGGGCTCGCTCTTCGAGAGCAGCTTCTACGAGAGCCACAAGGGCGCCTTCGACCTCTTCTACGAGGCGCTCACCCGCGCGCCGCAGTCGGAGGCCGAGCGCAGCGAGCAGAAGCGCCTCACCGACTACCGCAGCTACCTGAGCTACGACATCGAGGTGACCCACGCCGGCGGCCAGGTCTCCCGGCTGAGCCGGATTATGGGCCAGACCTCGGGCGGCGAGACGCAGACGCCCTTCTACCTGACGATCGCCGCGTCCTTCGTCCAGCTCTACCACATCGGCGAGCGAACCACCCGCCCGACGATCCGCCTGGTCGCCTTCGACGAGGCCTTCTCGAAGATGGACCAGGACCGGATCGGGGCCACCCTCGACCTCTTCCAGCAGTTCGGGCTGCAGGTGATCACCGCCACGCCGCTGGAGCGCTGCGAGTACCTGGTGCCGAAGATGTGTACCAGCCTGGTGCTCACCGGGGTCGGCGACACCGTGCTGGTCGAGCCCTACCGCAACTACGCGTCGCGGCTCGGCGACTTCGCCGAGAAGGCGTGAGGGCTGCCGAGGAATCTCTTGTTGTTTTGTCCAACATGGCCAGCGAAGCTGGCCATGTTGGACAAAACAACGTCGGTTTTTAGGGCGGCAGCCCTCACGTTAATGCGCATGGGGCTTCGCCCCAGACCCTACTTTTGTTGGGGTTTTGGCGGCGAAGCCGCCAAAACCCCAACAAAAAATTCTTAAGCGCCATGGAACTCCCACAGCTCGCGCAGGCCATCCTGCACACCTTGCTCGACCGCATCGAGCAGCCGGGCCGGCGACAGGTGGCCCGGCTGCGGCTCAGCGCGCACGATCACCCCGCCTACTTCTCGGCGGAGGACGCCACGGCGCGGCGCGACACCAACGCGGCGCTCGGGCAGCTCGCCCGCCAGCAGGTGCTGGCCCTGCGCTGGCGGCGCTGGGAGGAGGGGAACTGGCTCGACGCGGTGGACCTGCGCCCGGAGGGCGTGGGCGCGCTCTACAGCCTGCTCGGCCGCGCCCCGCGCGGCGAGCAGGAGGACGCCCTGCGCGATCTGGTCGCCGCCCAGACGCCGCGGCCCGGCTGGCACGCCGCGTTTCTCGCCTGGGCTGCGGCCCAGATCGACGCCCACCGCGCCGCCCCGCCGCTCGACCGCGCCGATCTGGCGCTCTCGGCCGATCTGCTGCGCGCCCTCGCGGGCCTGGCGGATCTGGAGGCGCCCACCCTGGAGCGCGCCCTGAGCGTGCGGCTGTTCCGCGACAGCAAGCGCCTGGCCGGGCTGCGGCCTGGCCTGCTGCGGGTGCTCCGCCGCCACGCCCCCGCCGCCGCGCTCTACGGGGATGATGATGACGCGCTGCTGCGCGCCCAGCAGCTCGACCGCGCGCCGGAGTATGTCCCGCTCGCCGGCCCGCTGACGCTTGTGTCCGCCGATGGCACGCCGCTCGCGCTGTCGCCGTTCGCGCCGTCCCTCGCGCTCCCCGCCCCCCTGCTGCGGGCATCCAGGGTGCGGGAGGTCGCCGCGCGCGCTATCGTCACCGTCGAGAATCTGACCAGCTTCAGCGAGCTCTGCACGCTGCGGCCGCCCGAGGTGCTCGCGGTGTACACCGGCGGCTTCGCCAGCCCGACCGTGATCGGCCTGCTGCGCGCGCTGCGCGGGGCGGCCCCTGGGTCGCCGCTGTGGCACTGGGGCGACCTGGACGCGGGGGGGCTGCGCATCCTGCGCCACCTGCGGGCGGCGCTGGGGGATGTCCGCGCGCTCGCGATGGATGTGGCGGCCTTTGAGGCCTATGGCGCAGCCGCGCAGCCGCTCACCGCCGGCGACCGGGCGGGCCTCCAGGAGCTGCGCGCCGACCCGCTGCTCGCCGACTGTGTCGGCCTGCTCGATCGGCTGCTGTCCGCCGGGGCGAAGCTTGAGCAGGAGGCGGTGCCGGCGAGCGCGGCCCTCGCCGCGCTGGGCGCGCGCCTCTAGCCGCCCCGCGCTGAGCGCTCACTCCCCCGCCGCCTCAAGGCGCAGCCCGGCGGCCTCGACCCGCACCCGCCCGCCGGCGCCCGGCGGCAGCTCGATCGCCAGGGGCTGGTCGGGGCGCAGGGCCAGCGCCGCGCTGCGGAACACCTCGCGCCCGTCGAGCGAGACCGTCACCGTCGCCGAGGGGACGACCCGCGGGGTGGCCAGGGTCACGGTCAGGCCGCCGTCGTCGCGGCGCAGCGTGCCCAGCGCGCCGTCGGATGTGGCCACGGCCAGCCGGCCCAGCCCCCACAGCGGCAGCCAGCTCGTCTCGATCGCCCGCGTCCCGCCCGACTCCAGCGGCGGGTAGTCCCAGAAGGTCGGCTGCGCGCCGCTCCACAGCTCGACGTAGGCGCTCCCGTCGTCGGTGTAGAGGCTGCGCTCAAAGCTCTGGCTGAAGCCGAAGATCTTGCCGCCGACGGTGCCGGGGCCGTGGATCACCGCCGCGCCGCTGTCGGCGAGCACGTCGTAGGCCGCCAGGAAGGGCACCGGGGCCGGGGCGAACGCCCCCAGGTAGCCCGTCCAGCTCGCCGGGGCGCTCAGGTCGCGCCCGCCCTCGCTCGGCCAGCTGATCCAGCCGCGCGCGCCGGGCAGCGCCCCGTCCTGGGTCGCGTGGACGATCATGCGGTCGCTGGGCACGACGAAGCGCATGCCCGGCCCGACCTGGTTGTCGCCCGCCGGGCTGAGCGAGGCGTTCGTCCACATCTGGAGCGGCTGCGCGGCGTCGGTGGGGTTCTGGGCCAGCATGCGCACGGCGAAGCGGGCCTCGTCGGCGCGCAGGGTGACGCTGCCGATGATCGTGAGCCCCGTCTGGCGCTCGGTCGTGGCGTTCGCCACCGTCACCGCATCGGCGGCCCGGCTGACGCTCTGCCACCAGGGCAGGTTCTCCAGGTAGCCGTGCTCCTCGGTGGGCGCGGCCCACTCCAGGCCGCCCACGCCCAGCCACCAGCCGCGCTGGCCGAAGGGGCTCGGCTTGACCACCGGGTTCTGGTAGAAGATCGGCCGCCCGCTGGCCCGGTCGACCGCCTGGAGCAGCCGGCCGCCCAGCTCCGGCAGGAAGGTCAGCGTCAGGAAGCGGTTCTCGACCACCACGGCGGTGTAGTCGCGCGGCTGGAGCGGGCCGACCTGTGCCCGGTCCAGCCGGTCGTAGGGGAAGATCGGGTCGCCCGGCCGGGTGGGCCGCAGCGCCGGCGCGAGGTCGTAGGTCGGGATGCTGACCGTCGTCTCGCGCACGCTGATCGGCTCGGCCGGCGCGGGGCGGGCGTAGCGCAGCGCGTGGCCGTGACGCCAGCTCAGGTAGTGCTGGCCCACGTTGCCCATCTCGACCTGCCAGGGGGCGGGGTTGGCCGGGTTGTAGGTGAGCAGGCGGCGCTCGAAGGCCTGGAACAGCACCGGCACCTCGCGGCCGGCGACGCGCGCCCGCGCCCAGTAGGCCTCGGTGATCGGCCTGCCGAAGGCGAAGAGCGGGTCGGTGGCCGGGCGCTGCGCCTGCATGAAGCGCTGGAAGACGCGCGGCACGTTCCGCCCGGTCACGTCGTCATAGCTCGTGATCGTCGTCTCATCCCCGGCCAGGGCCGGGTCGTCGCCCAGGCCGGCGGGGCCGAAGGTGGCGCTGACCCGCTGGCCGAGCCGGGGCGAGGCGCGGCCGCCGCCGTCGATGGCGGCCAGCGGCGCGAGCATGGCGTAGGTCGGCGCGCCCGGGTTGTCGGCCGGGTCGCCGGCGACCGGGATGTTGGCGGGCGGGCGCGGCACGAAGGCCGCCGCGCCGACCTGGGCGCGCCCGGAGATCAGCTCGACCACCAGCAGCCCGCAGGTGACGAACCAGGGCGAGCGGCGGTCGCCGGCCGGGTCGCTGACCTCCATGCGGGCCTTATCGAAGTACTGCACCAGGCGCGACGCGCCGGGCGAGTCGTCGTAGCGCTCGTAGCGGCGCTCGCCGGGCAGCTCGCCCCAGGTCCACGAGCGGCCGGCCCCGCCGGCGGCGACCGCGGCGTCGGCCCCTGCCCAGACCTGGCGGAAGGCCCGGTCGGCGAAGCCGTCGTCCGCCGCGCCCTGGCCCAGCGCGGCGCCCGGCAGCAGGCCGGCGATGATCAGCAGGGCGAGCGCGGCGGCGTGGAGATGACGTGGCCTCATGCGCGATTCCCCCAGACCTGCACCCGCACCCCCTCGCGCACGCCTTCCCAGAGCGGCGCGGTGCAGGTGCGGCGCAGCAGCTGCTTCCAGAGCTGGGCGTGGGCGAAGGCCTCCTCGTCGGTGTTGAAGATCGTGAAGACCGAGCGCGAGGCCACCAGGATCAGCTTCTGCTTAGCCCGGCTCAGGGCCACGTTCAGCCGGCGCGGGTCGAGCAGGAACTCGCCCGCCGAGCGCAGGTAGTCGCGGTCGCTCTCGGTGGCGCTCACCAGGATGGCGGTGCGCTCGCCGCCCTGGAAGCGCTCGACCGTGTCCACCGCCGAGTCGTCCAGCCCGCCGTCGAGCAGATCATCCATCAGGCCCGGCAGCGCCGCCTTGAGCGCCGCGCGCTGGGCGCGGTGCGGCACCACCACGCCCAGGCCGTGGCTCGCGTTCAGCCCGTGGCCGCCGGCCAGGGCCTGCAGGATCGGGCTGACCAGCCGCAGCTCGAAGGGGTTGAGCACCTGGCTGCCGTCCTCCTCGTGGACGATCACCACCAGCGGGTGGTCGGGCGACAGCACGGCGTCCAGGAAGGCGTCGGCGTGGGCGACCGTCGCCAGTGTCGCCGTCTGGTTCGAGTGGTAGTCGATGCCGTCCTGCTGGTAGATCGCGTCGCGCAGGAAGCGGGCGATCTCGCGGTGCAGGCGGAAGCTCTCGGCGAACTGCACCATCGGCGGGGCCGGCTCGCGGGCCAGCATGGTCTCGAAGAGCGAGGCGTAGGCCCGGTAGGTCTGGAAGGTGCGCCGGCGCTCGTCCGACCAGCCGTGCTGGATGATCGGCGGCATCTGGCGGTGGTCGCCGACGATGATCAGCTGGCCGGTGGCCCGCAGCGGCAGCGCGGCCATGGCCGCCTCGGGCAGGTTCATCTGAGACGCCTCGTCGAGCACCAGGCAGTCGCAGAAGTCCTGCCCGGTGAAGCTCTTCTCGACCTTGCAGATCGTCGCCGTGGCGAAGGGCGTGATCGCCGCGAAACAGGCCTGCTGCGCGCGGATGGCGTCGCGGGCGTTGTCCTTGGTCAGCACGCCGACCGGGCCGGGCCACTCTTTGGTGGGGTCGCGCGGGTTGACCCGAAAGAGCGGCGCGCTGAGGATGCGCGAGTCGAAGTGGGCGGCGAACAGCTCCGGGCGCTCGCGGCGGATCTGGCCCAGCTCGGCCTGGACCTTGGCGACCTGCTCAAGCAGCACATCGGTGGCCGCGTGGGTCTTGCAGGTGAGCAGGGCGCGGAAGGTCTGCCCGGCGGCGAGGGCGCCCTGGAGGCGGGCCAGCAGGGCGAAGGCGGTGGTGTAGCTCTTGCCGGTGCCGGGCGGCCCCTGCACCAGCAGGGTCGGCGCGTCGCCGTGCTGGGCGATGTAGGCTATCTGGCTGGGGTCGAAGGCGTGGAGCGCGCCGGCCTCGCGCAGGGCGTCCAGCCCCTCGGCGAAGCGCCGCTGGGCCGCCACCGCCGCCGCCGGCCAGCTCACCCGCTCGCCGGCCGGGTCGTCCAGGCGCGCGTAGAGGGTGTTGTGTGCGCCGAGGCGCAGCTCCTCGACGATCGCCATGCAGCGCTGGCCGTAGATGTCGCTGGGGTCGGCCTCCATGGTGTAGACCTCGCCGGCCGCCGGCGCGAAGGGCTGGTAGCCGAAGGTGTACTTCTTGTCGCCGCCGAAGCCCGGCGTCGGCGTCACATCGACCAGCCCCGCCGGGTCGATCGCGACGATCCGCGCGCGCGGCTGGTAGAGCAGCTGCTTGGCCGTGGGCGTGAAGGGCCGGCGCTCCTCGGGCGGAAGCCGCTCGTCCACCGACCAGCGCGGCGCGACGATCACCTGCTCCCCGGCGGCGAAGCCGGTCAGGTTCAGCGCCGTGGGCAGCGCGCAGTCCACCCCGTCCAGGTCGATGCGCAGGCGGAAGGGCCAGGTGATGGGGAGCGGCTGCGTCTCCTCGCTCTGCTCGGCGGTGAGGGTGGCCCGCTTGCGCTTGGGGTTGGCGGCCAGGAAGGCCGCGCTGTAGCTCTGCCTGAGCGCCCTCCGGCGGGCGTTCTCGGCCAGAGCCGCCAGCAGCTCCGGGGCCTGGTCGGCCTCGTCATAGCGCAGCACCAGCGACGCGCCGGCCAGGACGCGCCGCTCGGGCGGGGGCAGGTGCGCCGCCTTCCAGGCCGACATGACCGTGTGGCGCTCCAGGGTCAGGAACTCGTGCAGGGCGTCGGCCAGGCTGCGCGCGGCCTGGGCGAAGGCCGCCAGGTCGGGCAGGTCGAAGGGGGTCTTCTCGGTCTGCCGGTTGCCCCGGAAGTCGCGGGCCAGATGCTCCATCGCCTCCAGGCGGCGGGCCTGGAAGCCCAGCATCGCCGCGCGGTCGGCCCGCCGGTAGACGGCGAGGTCGTCGTGGCCCGCCGGCTTGGGCGGCGGCAGGTCGCCCCATGCGGCGTAGGCGTACTCCAGCGGGATCTGGCTGCTGAAGCGGGCCCGGCTGGTGTACCAGGCCCCCGCGCCCTCGGCATCCTCGTCCAGCTTGCCCACGTCGTCGAACATGCGCGCGCGGAAGATCGCGCGGTACTCGCCCCAGTCGAAGCCGTTGTGGCGGGCCAGCGCCTGGAGCGAGGGGCAGACCAGCGGGTCGTTCTTCAGCTCGCGGCGCTCGGCGTCGAGCAGCGTCACCACCGGCGAGTCGAAGCCGGCGATCTGGGTGATAAAGTCGTAGAGCGGGGCGGCCCCGATCACGCTGCCGAAGTGGCGGGAGAGCGCGTCGAGCAGCGCGCGCTGGGCGAGCTGGTCGCCGAAGATCAGGTGGATGGGCGCGCGGCGCAGGCCCTCGGCGTCGGGGGCGGCCAGCTCGACGATGGCGCGCACCGTCTCGGCCACCCAGCCCACCAGCAGGTCCCGCTCCTGGGCGGGCTCCTCGGGCCGCCCGTCGCCCATACGCACGACGCTGCGGCGGCGCGCGGGGTCCTCCTGTCCATCGGCGCAGGCGGCCACCAGCGCGCCCAGCAGGTAGACCCGCTCGTGCAGGTAGTCGTGCTGCACGTCGATGTAGACCCGCACCAGGTTCGGGTGCAGCCCGGCGTCGACGGCGGGCAGGGTGCCGTAGCCCTTGCTTGGGATGTAGGTAAGCGCGCGCAGGTCGTCGCCGCGCCAGCGCCGGTAGCGCCGCGCCCGGTGGACCAGCTCGTCCAGGCGCGGGCCGACGGCGCGGCTGGCGCTGAGGGTCTGGATGGCGGCCCGCCGCTCGGGCGGCGTCACCAGGTCGGGCGAGCTGTCGTCGGGGAAGACCTTCAGCCCAGCCAGGTCGCTCGTTGTCGTCACGCCGCCGGCGCGCAGGGCGTTCTTCTCGGTGTCGCTGAGGTAGGGGATGAGCGAGAGGTCGTCGTGCTCGGCGGCCCACTTCATGCAGAACTCGTTGTAGAGGCAGCCGTCGCACTTGTAGGTCAGGTGGAAGGCCAGGGCCGCGAAGGGCGCGGCGGCCACATCGGCGGCCACGGCGGCCTCGCCGGTGACCAGGTCGCGCACCTCCTCGCGGTAGGCGTCCGGGTCGGCGACCAGCTCGAAGTAGGCGTCCTCGACGCCGAAGAGGCGGGCGGCCTCGGCGCGCTGGGCGTCGAGGCGGGCCTGCTCGGCCGGGTTGAGGGCGCCGGCCCCGGCCGCCGGGCCACGGTAGAGGATGCCGGTGGCGATCGCGGCGATCAGCAGATCAGCCGACGCCATCAGTGCGGCGAGCATCTCGTGGTAGAAGGCCACCTGGAGCCGGTGCTCGACCTTGGCCGCCGTGGAGCTCTTCATGTCGATGATCAGGGCGCGCAGATCGCCGGAGGCGTCGCGCTCCAGCCGCAGGATATCCACATCGCCGCGCAGCTCCCAGGGGCCGATGGCGACCCTGAGGCGGGGCTGGAAGAGCAGCAGGGCCGCGCCGGGCGGCAGGGCGCGCGCCCGCTCGACGACGACGGCGTTATGGTCGGGGCCGATAAACTCGTCGTCCCCGGCCAGCGCGGCCGCCCGGCAGTTGATCGCCTCGCCCACACACAGCGCCGCCGCCGCCTCGACCCGCCCCTCAAAATCGGCGCCAGACAGGGTCAGGATAGGCGGGATGGACTGCGGCGCGACGCCGTAGCGGGTCATGAAGCTCGGGCCGAAGGCCCGCTCATGCAGGCGCAGGCGCAGGTAGCGCCGGCACTGGTCGAGGCGGATGTACTGGGCCACATCGGTCGGCGAGATGCGGCGCGGCTCCCCGGCCGCGGCCGGGATGAGCGGGATGAAGTCGCTGCTGGCCATAGGCCCCCCCACTATGCTGGTCAGCGTGCTCAGCGAGTCGGCGTCGGCGGGGACAGGCCTGGCGCGGTGGGCAGAGACAGCATCGTCGGCGCGGGCGTCGGCGTCGCCGGCGCGACATCCTCGGGCCGCCGCCAGACCTGGCTCACCATGAGGATCAGGACCAGGCTGGCCACGATCAGCACGATCAGGCGCGGGGTCAGCCAGGCTGATGGGCTGGCCGCGCCCTCGCCCAGGGCCGCCAGCGCGGGGCGGGGCTGGGGGCGGGCGATCGGCCGCACCGGCCGGGTCGGCTCATCGTCGCGATCGGGCCTTGCAGCGGCGCGCGCGGGGCGCGGCGGGCGGGCGGGCGCGTCAGGCGCCGCCGCGCTGATGCGGAACAGCGCCGCGCCCCCCGGCGCGACAAAGAGCTGGGGCGAGCCCCAGGGGCCGCCGGAGTCGGCCAGCTGCGCCCGCCCATAGGTCACCGCCAGGTCGGCCGGCTCCTCGGCGGCCAGCGCGCTATAGCAGATCGCGCAGAACTCCGCCGCCGCCGCATCGAGCGGGCCAAGGGCCAGCGTCGCCAGGCCGCTGCCCTCGTGCAGCGCCGCCGCCAGCGCCGCCAGCGGCCCCGCCGACTCCGGGTCGTCGGAGGCCAGCGTCACCAGGCGCAGCTCGGGGTGCTCACCCAGGATGCCCGCCAGCGATGGCGGGTCGATGCCGCGGCCGAGGCGCAGCCGGGGCATGGCCGCCCGCGCCGTCCCGCCGGGCATGCCGGGCGTCGCCGGGGCGATCACGTGCAGCAGGTGGCAGGGCTCCTCGTCGAGGGCCTCGGCCAGGCTCGCCGGGTCGGCGTCGCGCAGCCGGTCGACGATCAGCCGGCGGGCGCGCACCTCGCCGGCCAGGGCCGCGCCAAGGGCCTCGGCGGCGGCGGCGCATCCCGACGCCGCCACGATCAGCAGGCGCAGCGGCGCCGCCACCGGCAGCGCCGGCGGCGGCGTGCGCGGCGCCTGGGCCACCCGCACCAGCGTGTAGTCCTCGCGCACCGCCGGCTGCCAGAGCGTCTGCGCGCCCAGGCTCAGCCACTCCCACGGCAGGCCCGCCAGCTCCGGCGCCACCCGCAGCTGGAGCTGGATGCGCGCCCCGGCCTCGTCCGCGCCGCGGGCCACATCCAGCAGCAGCTGGCGCAGCGCCGGCGCGAGCAGCGCC
>NZ_JAIEWN010000015.1:42789-54129 GCF_019599295.1 Oscillochloris sp. ZM17-4
TTGATGCCGTGAGTGGCATTCTACTGCACCAAGTCTGCAATCTGCAATCTACAATCTGCAATCTTGTCTGAGCAGCGCGATCAGCCCGTCCACCCGCTCGCGCAGCGAGTCACGCACGGCCCGGAAGGCGACCAGGCGCTCATCGCTGCCCGCGACGGCCACCGGGTCGGGGATGCTCCAGTGCAGGCGGGCGCCCACATCGGGCCAGAGCGGGCACTCCTCGCGGGCGATGTCGCAGACCGTCACCACCATATCGGGCGCGAGGTCGGTGAGCGTGTCGATCGACTTGGCCTGCTGGTGGCCAATATCGACGCCGACCTCGGCCATCACATGGTCGGCCAGCGGGTGCAGCTGGGTGGGCTGTGTCCCGCCGCTGCGCACCGTCACCCGCCCGCCGGTGAGCGCGCGCAGCCAGCCCTCGGCCATCTGCGAGCGCGCGCTGTTGGCCCGGCAGAGGAAGACCACGGTGCGCGCCGGCAGCTCGGCCGGGGCAAATGGCCGCGGGATGGCTAGGTCGGCCCCGATCTGCCGGTAGATCCCGCCGAGCTCGCCCATGCTGAGCCCGTAGTAGGTCGCGCGGCCGTCGGCGTCGCTGCGGTGCAGCTGCACCAGCCCGGCCTGCCGCAGCACCCCCAGGTGGTAGGAGACCAGGTTCTGCGGCAGGCCGGTGAGCGCCACCAGCTCGCCCACCTGCCGGTCGCTCGGCCGTAGGGCGCGCAGGATGCGCCAGCGTGTCTCGTCGGCGATCAGCTTCAGCCCCGCGATCTCCCCCTCTGCCCCATCTCCAGGTATATCATTCTTCACTGTTGTATCTCCACATCTGCCCTGCGCTGATCGTAGCGCGATAGGGCGGCGCTGTCAAGCGTTGGTATACGTAGTAGCGCAACCATCACCCAGGAATTGGAGCTATCTCGAATGCCACCCTGAGCGAAGCGAAGGGTCCCGGCCGAGATTCTTCGCTTCGCTCAGAATGACATGACGCTTCACAGCGTTACTTCTACGGTATGGCCATTTCCTGATTGACAATCACCGGCACCCCAATATAATATCAATCATTGCTGTTGTGATTTACATCAGGAGATACTGATGGATACGCCTCCCACACCAAGAGGATCATCCGAGCGACTGTTCGTGACGCTGCTGGCCGACCCGCAGATCTGGGCTGTCGTGCAGGCGCTCTCCCAAGGCGATGCCCACGCGGCCGACCTCCAGATCCAAACCGGGACGACGCTCCCGGCGCTGACATCGGCCCTTGGCCAGCTTCGTGAGGCCGGGCTGATCACGAGCCGGGCCAGCGACGCCGACCCGCAGATGCGCTACTACCAGCTGCGGGTCGATCAGCTCTACACGCTCGCCCAGACAAGCCTCGGCGCGCTGCACCCCGCCCTGGCCCTGGCCCCGCCGTCCGATGTATGGTCGGCCCCGTCACTGCCCGACCGGCTGCGCGTGCTCTTCCTCTGCACCCACAATAGCGCCCGCTCGCAGATCGCCGAGGGCCTGCTGCGGATGTTCAGCGGCGGCGCGATCGACGCCGCCAGCGCCGGGGTCGCCCCCTCTCGCCTGCACCCGCAGGCCCACGCGGCCCTGGAGCGCGTCGGGGCCGACACCGCGCCGCTCTACTCAAAGCACGTCGATATCTTCGCCGGCCAGCATTTCGACTATGTGATCACCGTGTGCGACCAGGCCCGCGAGGTCTGCCCGACCTTCCACAACGCCGACCGACAGCTCCACTGGTCGCTGCCTGACCCCAGCGCCGCCGAGGAGCCTCGCCAGCCGAAGGCATTCCAGTCGGTGGCGATCGAGCTCGCGCAGCGCATCAGGTACCTGCTCTCCTTTATCGAGCGCGACCGCCGACAGGCGGGCGCAGGAGCAACGGCATGAGTGTACGGATAGGCATCAACGGATTCGGGCGGATCGGCCGGCTGGCCATGCGGGCGGCTTGGGGCTGGCCGGAGCTAGCGTTCGCCCACATCAACGAGACCGGCGGCGACGCGGCGACCTCGGCCCACCTGCTGCACTTCGACTCGATCCACGGGCGCTGGGGCCACGAGACGCGCGGCGAGGCCGACCGGCTCTTCGTCGGCGAGACGCCGGTCGGCTACAGCAGCATCAAGGACCCCGGCGCGGTGCCGTGGGCCGAGGCCGGCGTGGAGATCGTGCTGGAGGCCACCGGCAAGTTCCGCACGCCCGAGCAGTTGGATGCCTACTTCCGGGCCGGGGTGAAGAAGGTGATCGTGGCCGCGCCGGTGAAGGGCGATGCCCTCAATGTGGTGATGGGCGTCAACGACGGCCTCTACCGGCCCGCGCAGCACCGCCTGCTCACCGCCGCATCCTGCACCACCAACTGCCTGGCCCCGGTGGTCAAGGTTATCCACGAGGGCATCGGCATCCGCCACGGGATGATCACCACCATCCACGATATGACCAACACGCAGCGCATCCACGACACGCCGCACAAAGACCTGCGCCGGGCGCGGGCCTCCTCGCTCTCGCTCATCCCCACCAGCACCGGCTCGGCCACGGCGATCGGCATGATCTTCCCCGAGCTCCAGGGTAAGCTCGACGGCATCGCCGTGCGGGTGCCCCTGCTCAACGCCAGCCTGACCGACTGCGTCTTCGAGGTCGCCCGGCCCACCAGCGTCGCCGAGGTGAACGGCATGCTGCGGGCGGCCGCCGCCGGCCCGCTGGCGGGCATCCTGGGCTACGAGGAGCGCCCGCTGGTCTCGGTGGACTTCCGCGACGACCCGCGCTCGGCGATCATCGACGCGCCATCGACCATGGTGACCAACGGCACGCAGGTGAAGATCCTGGCCTGGTACGATAACGAGTGGGGCTACGCCAACCGCTACGCCGAGCTGGCGAAAAAGGTAGGGAGCAGCCTGTAAGGGCGCAGCAGCCGCGCACGTGCGACACTATCTTGTATGGGCGGCAACCGGCGCGCGGCTGCTGCGCCCCAACGGCAGGAAACACATGACAGGCTCCCCTCGATCCGCCGACCGCCGCAACTACGTGATCGTCACAATGGCCTACTGGGCCGACACGCTGACCGACGGGGCCATCCGCACCCTGGTGCTGTTCTACTTCTACCAGCTGGGCTACTCGCCCTTCGCGGTGGCCTCGCTGTTCCTCTTCTACGAGCTGTTCGGCGTGATCACCAACCTCTTCGGCGGCTACCTGGGCGCGCGGCTGGGCCTGAAGGCGACCCTGTTCCTCGGCCTGGGCGCGCAGCTCCTGGCCCTGGGCATGCTCGGCCTGGCCCCGCTGGCCTGGCTGAGCGTGCCCTATGTCATGGCGGCCCAGGCGCTCTCGGGGATCGCCAAAGACCTCACAAAGATGAGCAGCAAGAGCGCGGTGAAGCTGGTGGCCGGCGAGAGCCAGGGGCAGCTCTACCGCTGGGTGAGCGCGCTCACCGGCAGCAAGAACGCGATCAAGGGCGTGGGCTTCTTTGTGGGCGCGCTGCTGCTGAGCCTCGTCGGCTTCCAGGCCGGCCTGCTGGCCCTGGCCGGGCTCGTGGCCCTGGCCCTGCTGCTGGCGGCCGCGCTCATTCGCGGCGAGCTGGGCGCGGCCAACAAGAAGGCCACGTTCCGCCAGATGTTCTCGCACAACCGGGCGGTGAACATGCTCGCGGCGGCCCGGCTCTTCCTCTTCGGCTCGCGCGATGTCTGGTTCGTGGTGGGGCTGCCGGTCTACCTGGCCAGCGTGCTGGGCTGGGACTTCTGGCAGGCCGGGGGCTTCCTGGCGGCGTGGGTGATCGGCTACGGCGCGGTGCAGGCGGCCACGCCGGGGCTGATCCGCCGGCGGGTGTCCGGACAGCACGAGCCGGGCGGGCGCACGGCGGCGGGCCTGGCCTTCGCCCTGGCCGCGTTCCCGGCGGGCATCGCCCTCGCCCTCATGCTGGGGGTGAGCCCGACCCTATCAGTGGTGGCCGGGCTGATCGCCTTCGGGGCGATCTTCGCCCTGAACTCGGCGGTCCACTCCTACCTCATCCTGGCCTACACCGACAGCGACAAGGTGGCGATGAACGTGGGCTTCTACTACATGGCCAACGCCGGCGGGCGGCTGGCCGGCACGGTGCTCTCGGGGCTGCTCTACCAGCTCGGGCTCTCGTACGGGGCCAGCGGCGGGCTGGTGGCCTGCCTGTGGGCCTCGGTGGCCTTCGTGCTGGCGGCAGGGATGCTCTCGCTGCTGCTGCCGGCCGAGGCCGCCCCGCGCACCCGGCCGATCATGATCGGCGACGCCGGCGAGTGATCGCGCTAGACGCCGCTCGGCGCCCGCACCAGCCTGAGGAAGCTGCTCAGCACCACCCGATTTTTGCCGTCGGCGCAGCCGAGCACGCTGAACATCCCGCTCACCTGGATCGTCTCCACCGGCACCTCGTCGATAAAGAGGGCGCCCTGGGGGTCCCTGCGCGCGCTCGCCGCCCCGGCGACCTTCGCGCCCCAGTCGGCGGCCTCGTAGATAGATAGCGTCGACATATCGTGGTGGCTCCTTTATTTCCTCGGCGCAGCGAGAGACTCTCATCGAGCGGCTGCACATGGAGGGCGGCGAGCCAGGAGGGATCGGGGCCGGCACATGGGGAAGCGGATCATGCTGCGGTACAGCCAGTATAGCACGGATACATGCCGTTTTGTCCCTATCTGATCGGCCCGATGTGTGTTATGCTGTAGGTATCTAGATGTCTGGCGCTAATGAGGCGCCCCCCCTCAACACCCCTCGCCCACAAGACACGATTGTGCCGCGACTACCGCGACAGCCCTGGACTGAACATGGTCGATCAGGGCGGGATCATTGCCTGTAGCAACCATGGTGGCGCCCGGCCACGCCGAGCAAGAGAGGTCTTTTTATGGCGGAAGCGCAGTACGCACCCGACAGTGCGCAGCCAGATCGCGCGTACTTATTGGTCACACGCGAGCCCGACGGGCGTTACTGTGTCGTGTACACCAACGGCGAGGTCAGCCGGCGCAGCTACACGTCGTCGCTGGAGCAGGTGATCCGCCAGGTGCGCCGGGCCGGCGGCATCCCGATCAGCACCGATGATGGGGCGCTCCGACAGCGCTGCATCGACGAGTCGCTGACGCTGATCTAGGGCTGCGCCCAACCATATCTGAGAGGCAATGGTTTTTTGCGGAGAGGGACAAGGCCTCGCCGCGCCTCTCCTCGCCGCTCACCCCCCCACCGGGCACCTATGCTCGGGCGGAGCTATGATGCGGCCCAGAAAGTATAAGATGCTGTATTTAGTCTGGTATGACGCAGACACCCGGCGGCCCGCCGCCGAGCGGATGCAGGACGCGATCGCCGCCTACGCTCGACGATTCCACGCATCGCCGAACCTTGTCCTCGTAAGCGCCAACGAGACAGTCGAGATGGAGGGTGTGGCGGTGCGCAGCGTCCGCACCGTGCAGCCCAATCATTTCTGGGTGGGGCACAGCGATGACCCGAGCCAGGCACATAGCATCGAAGAAGCGCAAGTAGAGGAGCTGCCCCATGGCTGAGACAAAAAAACGTATGGTGCGCAAGGGGCGCATCTATCAGGTTCGCGTCGCCGACGTGGAGTACCGGACATTCATCTGGGAGGATGGGACCTGGTTCTCCGGCCGGGTTGAGGACAACCCGCAGATCACCCCGTGCCGCGCGCGCACGGCGGTTGCGGTGCGCGATCAGCTGATCGCGGCGCTGACGAGCAGCCTCGCAGGGTAGCCCCGCGCCGGTGACGATTATCGGCGCTCGGCGACCAGGGTGTGCCAGATCACGCCGGGGCGCGTGTCGTCGGCGCGCTCCTCGCGGTGCAGCACGGCGAGGCCGGCGCGATCTAACAACATGGCTAGCTCGTCGGGCGGGATGGCGGTGAAGAGCCGCCCGTCCGGCTCGCGCTCGCCGGGGGCGGTGCTGGGCCGGAAGGTGAGGATGAGCCGGCCGCCCTCGGCCAGGATGCGGGCCAGGGCGCGGGCGACGCCGGCCAGCTCCGCGCGCGGCAGGTGCATGATCACGGCGTTGCAGAGGGCGTTGGCAAAGGCCGAGTCGGGGACGCCGGCCAGGTCGGGCAGGGCGGCCTCGGCGAAGGTGAGGCTGGGGTAGGCGACGCGGGCCTCCGCCAGCATCCCGGCCGAGGCGTCGTAGCCGGTGACGGGGTAGCCGACCTCGGCGAGCCAGGCCGTATCGCGCCCGCTGCCGCAGCCCACGTCGGCGGTAGGGCCGCCGGGGCGGAAGAAGGCCTGGGTGAGGGCCTGGGTGCGCGCGGGCATGATCGCCCGGTGGACGGCGGCGATCTGCGCGGCGTGGACGTCGTAGGCGGCGATCGTCTCGTGGTCCACAGGCTAGCTCACCACGTGGGGGCGCACCGGCGGGGCCACGGCGGGGCGGCGCAGGAGCGCCCGGGCGCCGGCGCGCAAGACGCCGGTCACAAACCGGGCCGGCGTCAGCACGGAGATGACGAGCCCGGTGCGCCGGTCGGTGGCCCGCGAGGCGAGCCAGAGCGCCGTGCGCGCCGGCACCTCGGGCGGCTCGCCCCACAGCCGGATGACCGTGTCGAGCGGGCGCAGCTGCGCCTCGTGGCCGGGGGCGACGTCCACATCGGTGAGCAGGTCGGTGATCACCAGGCCAGGGTTAAAGGCGAAGACGCCCACGCCGCTGTCGCGGTACTCGTCGGCCAGCGCCAGGGTGAAGCTGCGCACCCAGGCCTTGCTCGGCCCATAGGCGTTCTGGAAGGGCACCGGCTTACGGTCGCCGCGCCCGATCACATTGATCAGCTTGCCGCGCCCCTGGGCGAGGAAGATCTCCATCGCCACGGTCGATCCGTTGTAGGTGCCGAGGATGTTCGTCTGCACCACCTGGCGGAAGCGCGCCTGCGGGATGTCGAGGGTGGGGCCGTAGACGCCGGCCACGCCGGCGTTGTTGACCCAGATATCGACGCCGCCGAAGGCGGCGCGGGCGAGGTCGGCCAGGGCGCGCACCTGCCGGGCGTCGCCCACGTCGCAGCTGACGCCGGCGGCGCGGTGGCCGGCGGCGCGCAGCTCGGCCACCGCGCCATCGACGGCCTCGGCCGAGCGCGAGGCGATCACGACCGCGGCGCCGGCGCGGGCGTAGGCCTCGGCGATCGCCCGGCCGAGCCCGCGCGTCCCGCCGGTGATCACGGCGACTTTATTTCGTAGCTTGGGTGCCATACATGCTCCTTGCGCAACGCGGTCGGTGCGCCCTTGTTCCAGCGGGTAGCATAGCATAGAACGGTAGGCGCGGGCCAGCCCGCCTCAGTCCCCACCATCCGCGCCATCAAACCCCAGGCTGGCGGCGATCGCATCGGCGTACGGGTTCTCCTCGCCGGTGAGCGCGGCCAGGTAGCGCCCGGTCGTCGCCAGGCTAGCGTGGCCGAGGCGCTCCTGGATCACGCTCACCCGCGCGCCCTTGCGCTCCAGCATGCGGGCGCCGGCGTGGCGCAGGGCGTGGAAGTGGACGCCCAGCCGCGCGCGGGCCAGTGCCTCCAGCGTGCGCGGCGAGATCGCGGCCCCCATGTTCTGGCGCGAGCAGCTCACCCAGACCGCCGCGTCGGCCGCGAGCCCATCCAGCTCCGCGCCGTAGGCCATCCGCAGGTAGCCGAGCAGGTCGGACGACAGCGCCCGCGAGAGCTTATCGCGCCGCACCGCGCCGCCCTTGGTGCGGGCGAAGGTGAGCGTGATGCTGCCGTCGGGGTTGTGGCGCAGATGCCCCCAGCGCAGCCCGGCCACCTCGCTGAGCCGGCGGGTGGTCTCGACGGCCACCCCGATCAGCGCCCGGTCGCGCCGGGCGCGCAGGTCGCCGCCGGACAGGGCGGCCAGGGCCGTGCGGATGTCGTCCTCGCCGGGCGCGACGGCGCTGGCGTAGGCGTGTACGCGGCGGCGGTCGACGCGGCTGATCGGGTTGGCGGCGGGGAGCAGCCCGCGCCGGGCGGCGAAGGTGTAGAAGCTGCTCACGATCGCCAGCCGCCGGTTGAAGCTTGCCGGGGCGACGTCCCCGCCGCCCGCCCAGGCCTGGGCGAGGGTGGCGGCCGCGGCGAGCCAGGCCTCACGGTCTTCAGACGCGCTCGGCGGGGCGAGCCCGAGCGGCACGGCGGACAGGGCGGCATGCCAGCTGTCCATCGTCGCCGTGTAGGCGCGGGCAGTGTTGGCCGAGCCGCTCCGCCCGCGCTTGGCCTCCAGCCACGCGGCGATGGACAGGGCCTCCCGCGCCGCCGGGTCGGCGGCTGACGGGATCAGGTCGCGATCATCGCTGCTCATCACGCTCCCCCCTGATCGCGCTGGCTCGTGCGGGGCGATCAGAAACCTCGGATAATCACCCTTACCCGAAGTATACCACGCCCGGCCCGCGAGGCCCGACGACCGGTCGGTTGTGCCATGCAGGCACATGCGCGCTAGCGCCGCAGCGGCGCCAGCTTTTTTGCGGGATCGCGTTGCGATCCCGCCCACCATCGCTTGCCTTGCGTCGGCGCTAGGGGGGTATGACAGACCTGGGTGGATATGGGGCGGCAGGGCGCTCGGCCGAGGCAGAGGAGGCTGGTCGGGCGTCAGTGGTATCGCGATCGACGGGAGATCGAAACCGAAATCATCGATCACAACCTTCGCGGCGTTGTAAACTCACCGGCTGCATTACTGCGATAGCTATTCTCCTGATCGATATAGGGCAGCAGGGAGGTTTGTGTTGTTGCTGGCAACATGCGGCTGTTCCTTCCCAAGGTACAGCGATGCGGCGAAGGGTGTTGACCAGAGCTACCAGGAATCGTATAGTTTGAGCACGCGCGTGTTGTTGTCGATTGACGCCGGGCTTCCCCCAGGTTCCCGAGAAGCAGCTATGACAAACTGGATCAAGATCGAGCATATTGACGCACTGCCTGTGCGAGGATCATCCTTGGCCGACATCGACATGGGCCGAGTGGAACGCCACATCGCGACCGGCCGCGGCCTGGTCAGCGAGCCACCGCTGGACTACCTCCACCGCCAGAGCGGGCTCATCGAGGTGGACGGGGAGACCGTGCCCACTCTCGGCGGCCTGCTCTGCTTCGGCAAAGACCCGCAGCGCCCTCTGCCCCACACCGGCATCTCCTTAACCCGCTACGCCGGGCTGGTCGCCAACAGCCAGCAGGTCATCGACATCCGCGACCTGCGCGGGCCGCTGTTCGAGCTGATCGACCAGGCCGACGCCTACCTCTGGGCGCAGAGCAACCACGGCTTCCGACTCGACAGCGGGCCGCGGCGCAGCCCCTTCGACCAGTACCCGCGCACCGCCATCCGCGAGCTGATCGTCAACGCCATCGCCCACCGCGACTACCGGGTCACCGGCAGCCGGGTCAAGATCGAGATGTTCAAAAACGAGATCGAGTGGTACAGCCCCGGCGGCCTGCCGTCAGGCATCACGGTCGAGAACATCCTCAAGTCTCAGTACACCCGCAACCCGGTGATCGTCGGCTTCCTGTTCGACGCCGGCTACATCGAGCAGCGCGGCATGGGACTCGATACCGTCGCCCATGTGCTACGCGAGGAGCAGCTGCCCTTCCCCCAGATGGAGGACACCGGTGCCAGCTTCCTTATCCGCATCCAGGGCCACGGGTCGGTCGATAAGCACACCGCGCTCGGCCTCGACGCCCCCCTGGCCCAGATCTACACCATGATCGAGGGCGCCGGGCCGCTAGGAATGAGCTCCCGCGATATCGCCGACCGCCTGGAGTGGTCGATCCGCACCGTTAACTATCGCCTGCAGGAGCTGATCGAGCGGAAGATCGTGAACCGCGAGGGCGCAACATCGCGCACCCGCTACTACGTCAGGGAGCCTGACACGTAATATCAAATCTTGATTGATACCCTGCATCCTGTCGCCCTGAGCGAAGCGAGGGGTCTTCCCATCCACGCGACTGGAAGATGCTTCGCTGCGCTCAGCATGACATGCCCACGGTCTTGCCAGATTTGATATAAGTTATCCACATCTTGCGCAAACTCAGGCAATACTTTGCGCGAGATTGCGCGAATCTGGCGCAAGTTTCGGGCCAAATTTGCGTAAGCGCTAGTTGACTCTTGCGCAAGCTATCGCTACGATCACAAGCAGAGCTGCGCTCTTATCGGGGGTGCCTATGTAGGTTGATCATCATTAGGTTTGATGCCATATAAGCTGCTAGCTGTGGGTCTATTCTACAGTTTAGCGGCAAAGAAAAAGCCCCCGACACTCCTGGCTAGCCACCACGTGTCGAGAGCTTTCGCTCGGCCGACAGCTTCTCGCTGTCGGTAGGGTGTGTACCCTTCCTACCTTCACTATACCAGCCGCTGATCGCCCTGTCAACGCACGTGCAGGCGGGGCTCGGTTTTGTGCTGCCGCTGTGCGGCATAGAGGGACTAGCTATGCAACCCTGCCTATCTGCGCGGCCCGCCCCTGCGGCGTCCGCACACCACCCCACCACCTCGGCGGCGGAGCCCTTCTACTACGTGCCCATCCCGCGCCGCCTCGCGGCCGACCTGCGCGACACGCCGGTCGCCGTCGGGGCCTACGCCCTGGCCGCACGCGCCTACCGCGCATCCGGGCAGCCCGTGCCGCTCTCCCCGGGCGACCTACAGGCCTACGACCCCACGCTGAGCTACGGCGCGGCCACCCGCGCCCTCCAGCGCCTCGTCGCCGCCGGCTGGCTGACCGCCGCCCGCAGACCGGGCCGCAAGACGACCTACACCCCCAGCTGGGGCCATGTATGCGGCGCGGCGCTGCCCTGGGATCTCGCGGCCCCCGCGCTCGGCCGCCCAAGGCACATCGGCGCCCTGCGCCTCGACCAGCGCCTGCTCGATGTCTGCATGGGCCGCATCGAGGCCCATCCGACCCACCCGGCCCTCATTCGCCGCTACCTAGAGACGCCGCTGATCGGCCTGCGCGAGGTCGGCGCCTACGCCCTGGCCCTCGCCGGCCTGCCCGTCGCCAGCCCGGCCCTGGAGGCGCTGCGCCTCATCGATGCTGGACAGCCGCTGCTGCTGCCCGACGAGGCGACCATCCTCGCCGTCGCCTCGCAGCGCGGCACCCACCCGCTCAGCGCCGAGGGCTGGCGGCGCACGCCCTTCGGTGACCTGTCCGCGCCGCCCCCTGGGGAGAGCGCGCCCGGCCAGGCGCTCTTTTTTGTGCCGCCAGGCCAGATCGGCCCCATGATCGGCGGGGAGATCGCCGACCCGATCACGATCTCCACAGAGCCAACATCCGGCCCTGTGGCATCAGAGAGCCACGCAGCACCCGCAGCTGAGGCGCCGGTGGGATCACATGGAGTCATGGAGTCTGATCGAGAGAATCCCACCACCTGCCCTGCGTCACCCTCAGGCCCTTGGGTGGTGGTGGAGAATCATCTCGCAA
>NZ_JAIEWN010000015.1:54229-95706 GCF_019599295.1 Oscillochloris sp. ZM17-4
CCGCGAAGCTCAAGCGCCAAGTTGCAGTGGTCACTGCGCAGATCTGAGCGGTGCGACATAACGGCCTCCTTTTTCGCCGGCATTCGTCGGCCAGTTGCAGTGGTCACTGCGCAGATCTGAGCAGTGCGACGCGGATGGTCATCCCTCAAAACGATCAACTGCGACGCGAATCTGAGCCGCGCAAGAAGTGTACGGTGCGACTCGTCTTCAAAACCAGTGGGCGCGGAAGTGCATAGTGCGACTGGTCTTCAAAACCAGTGTGCGAGAGGCTTGCCCCCTGGACTTCAAGGAATTCAGGGAACTTCAAAAAATCCAGGGTTCAAGTTCAAAAAATCCGGGTAATTTTACAACATCCGAGAGCGCGTGGGGGTCGAACCCACCGGCGCGGCTCGTCACCGCGCCCACCCGTTTTGAAGACGAGGGCAGCCACCGGGCCACATCCGCTCTCGCCGCCGATTGTAGGGGCGGATCGCCCCTGTGTCAATATCTCTGTGCATAGAGGCGACGGGGGGCATGGCGGTGCTGAGCTAGCGCCACTGCGCTAGCTCAGCACCACCATATCGTCGCGGTGGACCACCTCGGGGCCGTAGTCGTAGCCGAGGGCCTCGGCGATCTGGGCCGAGCGCATGCCGCAGATGATCCCGATGTCGGCGGCGCGGTACTGGGTCAGGCCGCGGGCGATCTCGCGGCCGTCGGGCGCGTAGATCCGCACCGTCTGCCCACGGTCGAAGCTGCCGTCCACCGCGACGATCCCGGCCGGCAGCAGGCTCTTGCCCTGGCGGGTGAGCGCCGCCACCGCCCCGGCGTCCACCACCAGCTGGCTGTGGCGCACCGTCTCGGCCAGCAGCCAGCGCTTGCGCGACTCGAGGTGGCTGACGGCGCTGGGGAAGCGCGTGCCGACCCGCTCGCCGCGGGCGACCCGCAGGATCACGTCGGGCTCGGCGCCGCTGGCGATCACCACGCTGGTGCCCGAGCGGGTGGCCAGGTCGGCGGCCTGGATCTTGGTGCGCATGCCCCCGGTGCCGCGGGCCGTCCCGGCGCCGCCGGCCATCTCCCAGATCCGCTCATCGATCGCGGGCACCTCGCTGAGCAGCCGGGCCGCCGGGTCACTGCGCGGGTCGGCGCTGTAGAGCCCGTCGATGTCGGTCAGGATCAGCAGCAGGTCGGCGTCGATCAGGCCGGCCACCAGGGCCGAGAGGTTGTCGTTGTCGCCGACGCGTATCTCGGCGGTGACGAGGGCGTCGTTCTCGTTGATGATCGGCACGATCCCGCGCTCGATGCAGAGGTTCAGGGTGTTGCGGGCGTTCAGGTAGCGCCGCCGGTCGCGCAGGTCGTCGCGGGTGAGCAGGGCCTGGGCCACCTGGAGGCCGTAGAGCTCGAAGAGCTGCTCGTAGAGGTGCATGAGCCGGCTCTGGCCGACGGCGGCGAACATCTGTTTGAGCGGCACGTTGGCCCGGGCGCGCTGCTGGGGAGCGCCGCCGAGGCGCTCCCGGCCGGCGGCGATCGCCCCCGAGGAGACCAGGGCCACGTGGACGCCGGCGGCGCGCAGGGCGGCCACCTGGCGGGCCAGGTCCACCATATAGGGCCGGTTGAGCCGGTCGGTGCCGGCGGTGAGCACGCTGGTGCCGAGCTTGATCACCAGCCGGCGCGGGAGTGGGTGGTTCATTCAAGGAGCTTTTGCTAGGCGAGGGGACAGGGGACAGGGGACAGGGGACAGGGGACAGGGGACAGGGGATATCACGCTCCGGATCTATTCCCTGTGTCACGCTCCGGATCTGTCCCCTGTCCCCTGTCCCCTGTCCCCTCACGGCTTGATGCCGAGCTCCGCGAGGCGCTCGTCCGTCGGGTTGCCATCGGCGCCCCAGCCGTGGCGGCGGTAGTACTCGGCCAGCAGGTCGGCGAGGCGGGGCATATGGCCGGCGGCGCGCCCCTCGTCGAGGGGGGTCTCGCTCCAGCGCGCGGGCAGCTCGTCGAGCGCGCCGTTATCGGCGTAGCGGCGGGCGAAGAGCCGCTCGACGGTGATGATCCGCTCGCCGATGCGCGCCATGTCCGAGCCGCTCACCGCGCTGCCGGTGGCCGTGATCAGGGCCAGCAGTTCGCCGGGCGAGATCTGGTAGGCCATCAGGCCGAGGCGGCGGCAGATCCCGGCGGAGTCGAGCATGGCGGCGAACCGCTCGTGCCAGATCAGGCGCAGCGCCTTGCCCTTCACCGCCTGGGGGTGCGACGGCTCATCGGGCAGCCAGGCCGGCGGGTCGGGGATCAGCTCCTCGTAGGCCATGGCGTAGCGGTAGTCGCCGCCGATCGGCGCGGTGGCCATGGCCAGGGCGATCTCGGTGAGCGCCCGCGGGTCGAGGGCGGGCATGGCCAGGCCCTTCACCTGCGGGGCGAAGGCGGCGCCGCCCCAGAAGACATCGGCGATCTCGCCGATGCCGAGGGAGAGCATGTCGCGCCGCTCCTGGCGCACCGCCAGGCGATCCAGGGCGGCGAGCACCGCCTCATCGCTGCCCCAGGGCAGCGTGCCCGACAGGTTGAGCCCCTCGGCCTGGCACTCCATCAGGAAGGCCACGGCGGCGCTGGCCGAGGCCGGGTCGAGGCCCAGCCTGAGGCAGCGGTCGGCGATCAGCAGCAGGGTGTCGGGGCTGGAGATGCCGCAGCGCGCGCCGAATCCAGCCACCAGCTCCAGCTCGGGCAGCGGCACCGTCTCGCCGGAGCGGCGCTGGGTGTCGAAGTAGCAGGGCATGGGGCAGCCGTCGCAGCCGCGGCTGTCGCGCTTGCCGCGCATGGCCAGCGAGCTGCGCATGTGGCCAACGCCGTCGCTCAGGTGGGCGTCGCGGCCATTGTGCGCGGTGAGGCCCCCCCACTCGATCGCCTGGGTGAGGAGGTGGCCGCTGCCGATCTCGCGCAGGCCGGCCGCCAGCTGGCTGGACTCGACCCGCCGGCGCACCACATCCATCGCCGCGCCGAGGCGGCGCTCATCGGCGATGGCGATCGGCGGGCCGCTGCGCACGGCGATCGCCTTCAGGCGCTTGTTGCCCATCACCGCGCCCGGCCCCGCCGGCTCGGCCATGTAGCGGCCCTCGGCCACGATGCTCGCGTAGGCCACCTCGGCCTCGCCGGCTGGCCCCAGGCATGCCACGCGGAAGTCGTCGCCGAGGTCGGCCCGGATGGCCTCGTTCGTCTCCAGGGTGTCGCGCCCGACCAGGTGCGACGCCGGGCGCAGGCGCACCTGGCCGCCGTCGATCACCAGGTAGCACCAGTCAGGGGCCTGCCCGCGGATGATCAGCAGGTCGTAGCCGGCCTGGCGCAGGGCCGCCCCCCAGTGGCCCTGGCCCCAGCTGTAGCCGATGCTGCCGGTGATCGGCGAGCGCGTGCCCACCACGAAGCCGCCGGTGGCGAAGGCGCCGGTGCCGGCCAGCGGGCCGGCGGAGAAGATCAGCAGGTTCTCGGGGGCGAGGGGCGGCGTGTCGGCCGGCAGGTGGCTCCAGAGCAGCCAGGCGATGGCCCCGCGCCCGCCAAGATAGTCACGCTCGACGGTGGCCGGGAGCTGCTGGCGCGCGTGTCCGCGCTCCAGATCTACAGTGAGGGTACGCAGTGCCATGCGGGTGACTGTTCAGGCGCAGCGTGCCGCGCCCACCTGGGGCGCAAGTGATCGCGCCCGTGCTCGTTGGGATGTACGATAGCGTGCCACCACTATTATACAGCCCCGTGTATCCCTATGGTACAATGCATGGGCCGCATGAGACACTAGACAGAGGTTGATATGGCCGCCAAGAACGGCCAGGCGCGCGTATCCACCGCCGCCCAGGCCCGCATCGCGCGTCAGGCCCAGCGTCGCCAGGAGTCCCTGGATCTGCTGGGCGCCCTCGACTGCCTGCGCGGCGTGCCGGCCGGTGAGCTCGCGCGCCTGATCGAGCAGGGGGTGGTTCGCGCCTTCGCCCCCGGCGCCACCATCTTCGGCAAGCAGAAGCGTGACCGCTTCATCTTCATCGTGCTGCGCGGGGATCTCCAGCTCCGCATGCGCGACAAGGACGGCCGCGAGGTGCTGATAGGCGTGCTCGGCCCCGGCGACTGCTGCGGCGAGGGGCCGCTCTTCGGCGACTTCTTCCGCCGCATGAGCGCCCAGTCCCTCAGCGGCTGCTACCTGCTCCAGGTGCCCCTCGCCGACCTGCGCGAGTCGCTGGGCATGATGCCCATGCTCGCCACCGCCCTGCGCAAGGTCTACAAGCGCCGCCTCGTGGAGTGTACCCTGGCGCGGGTGCCCCTCCTCGGCCAGCTCCCGCCCGTCGAGCGCATGGGCCTGGCGAGCAGCCTGCGGCCATCCAGCTTCAGCCGCGGCAGTCTGCTCATCCGCGAGGGCGATAGCGCCAACGCCCTCTACCTGATCGAGAGCGGCCAGGTGCTTGTCGAGCAGGGCGGCCAGACGGTGGCCACCCTCGGCGAGGGCGACTTCTTCGGCGAGATCGCCCTGCTCACCCGCCAGCCCCACCGCGCCAGTATCCGCGCGATCACCCCCGTCGATCTGCTCGCCCTGCCCAGCCCAGACTTTCACCAGCTCATCCGCGACCGGCCGCAGCTTGAGGTGAGCCTGCGCGCGGTGATCGAGAGCCGCACCCGCAACAACGCCGCTGTCCACCAGGATCAGGCACGCGCCCTCGGCCTGACCCAGGCGGTGGACAACGGGCTGCTGCGCGGCACCCACCTGCTCGTGCGCACGCCGAGCCTCTGCCCGCCCGGCTGCCGGATCTGCGAGGAGGCCTGCGTCGGCCGCCACGGCCACCAGCGGCTGCACATGGGCGGCACCATGGTCGATGGCCTCGATGTGCTCGACGCCTGCCGCCAGTGTAGCGTCGGCCCCGAGTGCGTCGAGGCCTGCCCCGAGGACGCCTTCGCGCGCACCGAGGACGGCATTCTGATCATCACCGACGCGTGTACCGGCTGCGGCGACTGTGTCACGGCCTGCCCCTACCACGCCGTCGACAGCGTGCCCCAGGATGCGCAGCAGCTGCCCTCCGGCCCGCTCTGGGATCTGCTCCGCCAGGCCCGCAGCCAGATCCAGCGCAGGAAGCACATCCCGCTGACCCAGACCCAGCGCGCCGATAAGTGCGACCTCTGCCACGGCCACGCCGACCAGGCCTGCGTCAGCGCGTGCCCCACCGGTGCCCTGCGCCTCGTGCCCGTCGAGGAGATGTTCCAGTAGGGGCGCGGCCGTGCTGGTCCACCGCGCCGACGATCGCCCGCACGATCGCCGGCGCGTCCTCGCCGGCGTGGGCCGCGATCACCCCGCGCAGCCGCTCCACCCCGAACTCGCGCTGGGCGTCGTCGATCGCCTCTGTCACCCCGTCGGTGTAGCAGACCAGCACATCCCCCGGGTCGAGCGAGATCGCTGCCTCGCTCAGGCTGATCTCCTCGAGCACGCCGAGGGCGATCCCGGGCGTGCGCAGCTCGTCGAAGGTGCCGGCGTCCGGCCGGTAGAGCAGCGGCGGGTTGTGGCCGGCCGAGGTGTAGCGCAGCCGCCCGCTCTCGGTGTCGAGCAGCCCGTAGAACAGCGTGACAAACATGCCCGACTCGGAGTCGCGGGTGATCCAGCGGTTGGCCCGCTCCATCGCCGCCGGCGGCGCCGACCCGTCCAGGGCGGCGGCGCGCACCAGCGAGCGCGACATCGCCATGAACATGGCCGCCGGCACGCCCTTGTCGCTCACGTCGGCGATCACAAAGCCGAGAAAGGATGAAGGATGAAGGATGAAGGATGAGTCGCCGCCAGCGCTGTCTGGCAGCGACTCATCAGTGACCGCCCGATCTTCATCCTTCATCCTTCTCCCTTCTACCTTTCGTAGCGGCCAGAAGTCGTAGAAGTCGCCGCCGACGAGGCGGGCCGAGCGCCAGGCGGCGTCGATCTGCCAGCCGGCGATCTGCGGCGGGTGGGCGGGCAGCAGCGCCGTCTGGATCTCGCGGGCCACCCGCAGCTCCTGCTCCATGCGCCCGGCCTCCTCGGCCTCGCGGGCCAGCAGCAGGCTCTCCAGGGCTCCCGCCACCTGGGCGGCGGCCCCCGTGCTCAGGTTGATCTGGCGGCTGTCCAGCACGATATCGGGGTCGTCCCAGTCGAAGATCAGCGCGCCGAGCAGGCTGGCCCGGGCCAGCATCGGCAGGGCCACCAGGGTGCCGCTGCCCGCCGGCCCGATCAGCTGCGGCCACTCCGCCGGGTGTGACTGGGCGCGCGGAAGCACCAGCGGGCGCGTGGGCGCCTCGCCGTCGGCGACTGGCGCGCGCAGCCGGGCCAGCAGGGGCGCCGCATCCAGCCCGACCGGCTGCCCGACCAGCTTGTCGCGCAGATCGCCCGGCAGCCCGTAGGCCGCCAGCAGCGCGAAGTGGCCCTCGCGCACCCAGAGCAGACAGTAGCAGCGGCTGCAGCCGAGCAGCAGCGGCGGCATCCGCACCACCGTCGAGAGCAGCGTGTCGAGGGTGCTGGCCCTGCCGATGTTCTCGGACATCTGGAGCAGCGCGTTCAGCGTCCAGGCCTGCTCCTGCTGGGCCGTGTAGGTGTTGGCGCTGTCGATGGCCACGGCGATCTGGCCGGCCAGGGTCTGCATCACAAACAGGTCGTCGGCGTCGAAGTCGCTCACCTGATCGCTCTGGACATCCAGCACCCCGATCACGTGCTCGCCGATCCGCAGCGGCACGGCCAGCTCGGAGCGGGTGTCCTTGGCGTCGCGGATGTAGCGCGGGTCGAGGCGCACATCGCCCACCAGCACCGCCGCGCGGCTGGCCGCCGCGCTGCCCACCACGCCCTGGCCGAGCCGCATCGGCTCGGCGGCGATGATCTCCTGGCGCGAGAGGTCGGCGGTGCTGGCGCGGAAGCGGATCGCCTGCCCGCCATCGTCGATGGTGAAGATATGCACCGGGTGGTAGCCGAAGTGCTCGCGGATGAGCCGCACGATCGAGGGCAGCAGCTCCTCCAGGTTGAGGATGGCGGTGATCTGCTCGCTGACCTCGTGGATGGCCTGGAGCTGGATGGCGCGCTGGCTGGCCTGGCGGAAGGCCCGCGCCCTGGTGATCGCCACGGCGGCCTGGTCGGCGATCAGCGAGAGCATGCGCAGGTCGTTGGCCCCGAAGGCCGAGGGCTGGTAGCTCTGCACCGAGATCGAGCCGATCACATCCTCGCCGGCGATCAGCGGCACATAGATCCCCGAGCGCGGCGGGCGCTCGCTCTGGTAGCGCGGGCGCGCCGGCAGCCGGCTCATCTCCTGGGCGAAGTCCTCCACCAGCAGCGCCCGCCCGGTCTGCCGGATCCAGCCGATGATCCCGTCGCCCGCCGCGAGGTCGACGGTGAGCCGCGGCAGGCGCACGCGGTCCTGGACGCGCACCATGAGCGTGTAGTCGCTGCCGTCGAAGAGGCCGAGGTGGAAGGATCCGGTGTCGATCACCTTGCTGGCCTCGCGGTAGATCAGCTCGCAGAGGGCCTCGGCGTCTAGCTCGCTGCGGATGATCGCCCGGCTGGCCTCGTTGAGCATGGCCAGCTCGCGCACCGAGCGGCGCTGCGACAGGAGGTTGACGCTGGCCCGGCGCACGGCGACGGCGGCGGCGATCAGGGCCAGGCCGGCCAGGCAGAAGTAGCCCACGCCGAGCCGGAGGTAGATCGCCGCGCCGAGCAGGGCCAGCGGCAGCGGGGCCAGCTCGACGCCGAGGGCCAGCCGCCAGGTGGAGCGCCACCAGGTGGTCACGCCGCTGCGGCCGCCCTGCAGGTACTCGCGGCCGATCCGGCCGAGCTGGAGCGAGGCCGCCGAGCAGAGGATCGTCCAGAGCAGCAGCGCCTCAGGGTTCAGCGTGGCCGGGTCGTACTGCGGCGCGCCCAGCGCGGCGCTGGCCAGGGCCGCCCCGCCGAGGATGCCGACGGCGCGCACCCCGCCGCGCAGGAAGGGCCGGGCCAGCAGCAGGTAGACGCTGCGCGGGCGGCGGTAGACGAAGGGCAGCAGCGCGCCGGAGAGCAGGCCCTCCCAGGCGGCGAGCAGCGCGGCCGGGGCCGGGCCGAGGGCGAGGGCGGCCATGACCAGCACCAGGCCGCCCATGCTGTGGGCGTCGGTGGGCGGCACGCGGAAGCTGAGCGTGTCAACCGAGAGGGCGATGGCGCCGAAGAGCAGCAGGGCAAACAGGGGCGTGGGGGGCGGCGGGGTGAGGGCCAGCCAAAGCCAGCCGATGCCCCCGACCATCAGGCAGTAGACGATCAGTAGCCGTTCGCGGTTCAAGCACGCCCCAGGCCAAACGAGGCCCGGGCCTCCTCTGCCGTCGTGTGGATGGCGAACACCTGGGTGAATCCCGTCAGGGCGAAGACCTCGTGGACCTGGGGCTGGAGCCCGGCGAGGCGCAGCTCGCCGCCGAGGGTCATCAGCTCTTTGCGGATGAGCAGCAGCGAGCGCAGCCCGCTGCTGGAGAGAAACGTCACGTCGCTCAGGTCGAGCAGCACAAAGCGCGCCCCGGACGCGATCTGCGCGTGGACGGTCTTATTCAGCTGCGGCGCCGTCACCGCATCCACGCGACCGCTGATCGGCATGGTCACGACATCATCGCGGTGCGTGGAGCTGAGATACTTGACCATGGTGAGGACGTTGCCTTCCTGGGGGTGAAAGTCGAAGCGGGCCTCGTCCATCAGTCTGGTGATCAGGTAGAGGCCGAGCCCGCCAACCTGCCGCTCCTCCAGGGGCGAGTTGATATCGGGCGGCGGCACGCTCTCCGGGTCGAACTGGCGGCCCCGGTCACGCAGCGTGATGATGAAGCGGCCCCCCTCACAGGCCCAGCCAAGCGTGATATCGCCGGGGTCCTCCTGGTCATAGGCGTGCTGGATCACATTGGTCGCGGCCTCATCGACGGCCAGCTGCACCTGCCACGTCGCCCGCTCATCAAGGCCGGATCGCTCGGCGGCGGCGGTAATAAAGGCGCTGATCTTCGCCAGCGCGTCGAGGTCGGCGGTGAGGGTGATGGTGTCCATAGCTGGAAGGATGAAGGATGAAGGATGAAGGATGAAACAGCGTTTCATCCTTCATCCTTCATCCTTCATAGTTTAAAAGGAGCCCACCGCCTCAACGGTATCGCCGTACATCTCGAAGAGCGAGGTGAATCCGGTCAGGTCAAACACTTCTTTGATCTTCGGGGGCAGGTTGGCGATCCGGATGTCGCCGCCCTCAAGGTCGGTGATCTTCCACTCGCGCGCCCGCTTGCGCGCCTCGATCAGCACGCGCAGCCCGGGGCTGCTGACATACTCGAGCCCGGCCAGGTCGAGGACAATACGGTAGCGCCCCTCATCGAAGAGGGCATCGATCTGTTGCTTGAGCTTCGACGCCGTCGCGGCGTCGACACGCCCGGTGACTTCCAGCAGATCCACCCGGTTCATGGGGCGGTGGCTGATCTCCATACTGCCTCCTTCGTACGGCGTAGCCAGGCCATGAGACAAGGGTACAGGGTACAGGGTACAGGGTACAGGGTATAGGGTATAGGGTATAGGGAGAGCGCATCAGTATGTGCTATATACAGATAAACTGAACCATATCCCTGAAACCTCATTGTGCCTTTATTATAGCATAGGGGACAGGGGGCAGTTCTGTAACAAGCATTCTGGCGATTATTATAATCTGTAGAATGCGTATCTGTAACCGTGGCCGAATACGGCAGCACGATGCTGAATCTATCGCAGCGCAACCCGTCGCTGGCGTACAGGCACCACTCACCTCCGACGCCTCGCGGCGAGGGCGGCGCGCACCTGCTCGTCGTGGACGGCCGCGTAGCGCCGGGTGCGCGCGGGTCGCGGTGGCCGAGCATGCGGCTGACCACCTGCTCGGGCAGGTCGGCGATCAGGTCGCTGTCCAGGGTGTGGCGCAGCTGGTGCAGGGTGTAGCGCGGCTGGCCATCGTCAAGCAGCCCGGCCCGCGCGCAGACCTTCGCCCACTGGTAGTGCAGGCTGTCGTAGCTGACCCGCGTGCCGCGCCGCGCGCGCAGCAGCGGCGCGGACAGCGCAGCCCCGCTCGCCCGCAGGCTGGCTAGCGCTGGCGCACCGGGATCTGGACTTCGGTCACATGGGCGTCAGGGGTGGCCCCTTGTTGCAGGTAGAGCTCGCGGCTGGCGCCGCTCGGCGTGTAGCCGCTCGCCTGGAGCCAGACCATCAGCGCCGCGTAGGCCTGGCTCAGCCCCTCCCAGGGGCCGCGGTGGATCGTGCTGGCGACGGTGACGCCAGGCAGGGTGTACACCCGCACCCGGCCGCCCTCTGGCACGGGGGCGGCGAGGTAGACGGCCGCCTCCATCTCCGGGTCACGCTCCTTGTACTCCTCGTTGTGGTCAATGCCGACGGCCATGCCGCCGGTGCCGTGCTGGCCCAGGTAGGCGTACAGCTCATCGAAGAGCGCGCCGATGGCCCCGTAGCTCGGGATGACGGACCGGATGCCGGCCACCAGCTGGGGCTCGACCTCCTTCAGCACCACATCGTAGTCAGACATCGTTCCCTCCTGTTCAATCTGGCGCAGCCTGGCCGCGACTCGGGCCAGGCGCGCCTGCTCTTCCGCGATCTGCTGGCTGAGCTCGCCCTGACGCAGCCGGAGCATGCCCTGGATCTGCGCGGGCGAGAGCGGCTCGCGGAGCATCAGGCCGATCTGATCGAGCGAGAGCCCCAGATCACGCAGGGCCAGGATACGATGGATGCGCGGGAGCTGCTCCATCGTATAGAAGCGGTAGCCGGTCAGGGGGTCAACCTGGGCCGGCGGGAGCAGGCCGATATCCGCGTAGTAGCGCAGCGCGGACACCGGCACCTGGCACACCCGTGAGAACTCGCCGATCTTGAGCATGGTCCGCTCCTCGTCAGGACAGCCACCGTGATGATCCTACCGCCTCAAGCGGCTTGAGAGTCAAGCGGGAGTTTGCTCATCCCTGCTCGGACTCCGGCTCAGCGGTGCGGATAAGCGCCATATAGTCGTCGGGCTCGCCATAGTGCGCGCAGAGCGAGGACCAGAGGGCCATGTGCGGCAGGCCGTTGGCGTGGAGCCGGCGCACTGCCCGCGCGGCGCCCAGCAGGCTCAGCCCCTCGGCCTCCTTCAGCGCGGCGATAGCGAAGGTCGTGGAGCGGCTGATGCCGGCCCCGCAGGCGACCAGCACGGTCTTGCCGGCGGCACGCTGGGCCAGGATGAAGTCCACCCCGCGCCGCAGTGTCGTCGCGTCGAGGGGCTCGCCGTCCTCGACCGGCAGGTAGAGCGTCGTGATGTCTGGCGGCTCGACTCGGGCGGCCAGGTGCAGCAGCGCGCCGACCTGAGCGCGGGCCAGCAGGTCGCTATCGAGCGTCTCGCGGTACTTCCCGATCAGCAGCCAGGGGCGGATGGGCTGCATGGTCATATCCTGCTCGTCGAACCTTCAATCACAGAGGTCACCTTCTCCATCACGCCTCCCCCAGCCGCACCCGCACGAGCAGATCGTTGACCGCCTCGCGGGCGCTCGGCTCGTCGGGGAGCTGGCTGGCCTCACGGGCGGCCTCCAGCTCCGCGCGCAGCCGGGCGTACTCGGCGGCGAGCGAGGCGATGTCGTCGTCAGGCAGGGTGCCCTGCTCTGGCCCGGCCAGCTTGCGCGCCACCAACTCGGGGAGGTAGGGCAGCCGGAAGATCTCATTGAGCGCCACCAGGTTCGCCTCCAGATCGCCGGTCTGCATCAGGTGGATTCCGGTGAGCAGCACGCGGAAGACGTAGAGCAGCGGCTTGACCCGCCGCGGCCGCTCGCCCGCAAACAGCCGCCACTGGGTCGCCGCGAAGCCCAGGTAGTGGTGGGCGTGGTGGCGGGTGAGCAGCCCGGGCACCAGGGCGCACAGCGCGGCGTGGGCCGGCGTCGTGTGTATCACCAGCGGCGAGCAGAGCTGCTCCAGCACGTAGCCGTTGGGCCGCAGCAGCAGCCGGCAGAACTTCTCCACGTCGTGGGTGACCAGGTCGAGCTCCAGGCCGAAAGCGCAAGATCAGCGTCCCAAACTTTAGCTCATCGCCGTGCTGGATGGGGGTCGGGCTCTGGGGCGACAGCTTGCGCCCATTGATGAACGTGCCATTCGCGCTGGCCAGATCCTCCAGGGCGTAGCCCTGGCTGAAGGGCACAATAATCGCGTGGCGGCGCGACACCCCCGCGTCATAGCCGCCGTCAAGGCCGAGGTCGACATCGGGGAAGATCCCGCGCTGGTTATCCTTCCGCCCGACGAGCAGCTTCTCGCCGGCCTCAAGGTTGATCCGCCGGCCGCTGTTGATCACCACCAGGCTGATGCTCTGAACCCCAATGGCGACCGTCGGCTCGGGCACTACGATCAGCGGATCCGCCTCGACCACTGAGGGCAGACCGTCGGCCTCCTGCTTCAGGGAGGTGGTCGTCTCGCGATGCGGGCCGCCGCTGAACACAGCGGCCCCGCACTCCGAGCAGAAGATCGCCCCGTTCATCTGCTTCGCGTTACAGTTGCTACAGCGTATCATCGTGATCCTTGTCCCATCACGCCTCGCGCTCCTGCGCCTCGCCGCTATCGATCAGGCCGCGCGTCCCGTACTTGATCCGCTTGCGGCCCTCGGCGCTCGTCTGCCCCGAGCGCAGGAGCCGGGTGGCCTCCTCCTGCACGGTGTGGGCCAGGTCAACCTGGCCGGCATCGAACAGTCGCGTGCCGGCCATCTGGAGGCGCCGGGTGGCCTCCTCGATCCGGCCGGCCTCCATATCTTGCCAGGCCCCGGCCTGCAGCCGGTAGGCCACCAGCCGCTCCAGCCAGTGCTTCACGGTGGCGTCCACATCATAGGGCACGCTCGCCGCCTCGCGCACGCCGACGCGCAGCACCAGGTGGCCCTCCTGGTCGATCAGGTTCATGCCGGGTAGGCTGTAGCGCAGGGTCAGCCGCAGCAGCGGGTGGTCGCCCACAGCCAGCGGCGGCACCACCACCTCCAGCAGAAAGGCCTGCGGGTCGCTCCCCGGCCAGTCGCCAAGGCTCGCCGCCCAGACCCGGTCCTTCTCCTCGACGACCTGCACGGTGGCGATGAAGGGCCGCACCCGGTCCAGCGAGCGGAGCAGCGCGCCGGGGCGCACCTCGGCGCGCAGCTGCACGTCCTGGGCGAAGACCGAGTGCATGCGCGTCACCTCATCGGTGAAGATCTGGGCGATCTCGCTGGCCGAGGTGATGTACTGGGTGCGGCTGTTCTCGCGGGCCGTCATCGTCTCAAGCAGGTCCTCGTTCCACTCGTTGCCGATGCCGAGCGCCGTCAGGCCAACCCCGCGGCCCTGGGCGCGGCGGGCGATCTCGACGCAGCGGCTCTCATCGCCGTAGGTTCGCCCGTCGGTGAGCAGCAGGATGCGGCTGACCCCGCGCCCGAGGATGGCGCGCTGGACCTCCTGGAGGGCCAGGGCCATACCGGTGGCCATCTCAGTGCCGCCGGCGGCCTCGAGGCCGCCAATCAGGCGCTTGAGGTCGCCCTTATTGCGCGCCCGCTGCGCGGCGATCACCACCTCGGCCCGGTCGTTGAAGGTGACGAGCGAGAGGTAGTCCTCCTCACCGAGCATATCGACGATCCGGCCGGCCGCCTCCTTCACCTGCTGGAGCCGCTCGCCGCGCATCGATGAGCTGCGGTCGATCACCAGGCAGAGGTTGAGCGGCAGCTTGGGGGTGCTCGTCGGCACGCCCTGGGCGCTTACCTCAAGCAGCACATAGATCAGCTGCTCCTCGGCGACATCGGGCAGCGCGCTGCGGCTAAGCGTGGAACGAAGCTGGATGCCCGGTGCCATCGGCGATCACCTTTCTGCCATCGGCAGCGACACAACCACAGCGGAGATATTATCCTCGCCGCCGGCCAAGTTCGCCAGGGCGATCAGCTCATTGCATGCGTCCTGGGGCCACGGGCTACGCGTGAGGGCCTGCGCCAGGGCCGGGTCATCGACCATGCCCCACAGGCCATCGCTACAGAGCAGCAGGTGCGAGCCGACCCCGAGGGGCTGGTAGATGAAGTCGACCATCACCTGGGCCTGCTGGCCGACGGTGCGGTAGAGCTGGTTGCGCAGGGGGTGCTCGCGGGCCTCGGAGGGCTCAAGCTGGCCGAGCTGAATGAGCCGCCCGACGGTGGAGTGATCGGTGGTGATCTGGCGCAGGCCGCCCGGCTCGTACAGGTAGGCCCGCGAGTCGCCGACGTGGGCGATATAGAGGCCGTGGCCCACGAGCAGCGCGGCGGTGCAGGTGGTGCCCATATCCGAGCCCATCGCCTGGGCGGTATCCCAGATCGCCTGGTTGGCCGCCTGCACGGCGGAGATCATCAGCGGCTGGAGCGCCGCGCTCATGCTATCGTCGAGGGCCGGCAGCACCAGCTCGCTGAGCACCTGGTGTACGACGGTGCGGATGGCCAGGCGGCTGGCCACCTCGCCGCCCTGGTGGCCGCCCATGCCATCGGCCACAATAAACAGGCCCACCGAGAGGTCGGAGCCCTCACGGGGCAGCGTGGTGATCATGGCGAAGACGCTATCCTGGTTGATCTCGCGCACCCGCCCGATGTCGCGGGCGGCCATGGCGGCCAGGCCCTGGGCGGACTGGCGGGAGCTGAGGGCCGGGGCATCATTGGCCTCAAGCTGGTGAGTGGCGTCGACCGGCTCGGTGTTCAGGCTCACCGGCTCCGGGCCGGTGGCCGCAGCGACCTGGGCGGCGACGCTGGCGAGGCGCTGGCGAGCCTTCTCAACCTCCAGCACGCTCACCGGCGCGGTCGGCGTCTCTGCGGATTCCGCCGAAGACTGCCGGGCCGGCGGGGCCTCAGCTGCGGCGGGGGCCGAGCTATCCCACCAGACTGCCGCGTCGGGAACCGTGACCGCGCCCCCGGCGTCGGGCGCCGGCGGGTCGGCGGCGGGCGCGCCCGCTTTAGTAGGCGCGTCGGCGTCGGGCGCCGGCGGGCTCGCCTCGCCCTCGTTCCCGCGGAACAGCTTACGGAAGAATGCCATACCTAGCCTTTCAGGGCGTACATACGATGATCCATGCTGCCCACATAGACGGCCCCCTCGGACACAGCCGGCGTCGAGACGATCGCCGCGCCGGTGGGGTACTTCCAGATCAGCGTGCCGGCGCCCGCGTCGACGCAGTAGACGTTGCCATCCACGGCGCCGAAGTAGACGCGCCCGCCCTCGACCTTCGGCGAGGAGGTGATCTGGCTGCCCGTCTCGTACTTCCAGGCCAGGCGGCCGTTCTTCGTGTCGAGGGCGTACATAAAGCCATCGACGCCGCCGACGAACACGCGGGTGCCGACCACGCAGGGCGAGGAGTTGATATAGTGGCCGGTGCGAAAGCGCCAGGCCGGCCAGCCGCCCTCGGCGTCCAGCGCGTAGAGGTTCTGGTCGAGCGAGCCGACGAACACCAGCCCCTCGCTGTAGACGGGCGAGGATCGCACCGGCTGCTGGGTGCGCTGCTTCCACTTCAGGCTGCCGCTGCGCACGTCCAGGCAGTAGACGTGGCCATCATCGCCGCCGATATAGATCACCTGCGCGCCGACATAGGCCGATGAGCGGATGGGGTTCCATGTGCGGTACTTCCAGATCGGCGTGCCACGCGTCCCGTCGATCGCGTAGATGTGCTGGTCGTCGGAGCCGATGAAGACCACGCGGTCCTCGATCCGTGGCGAGGAGCGGATCGGCTTGCCGGTGCGGAAGGTCCAGCGCAGCCCGCCGCGGCGCATGTCGAAGGCGTAGAGCGCGCCGTCCTCCGACCCGACCATCACATAGTCCTGCCAGACCGCCGGGGAGGAGTTGATCCCGCCCTCAGTGGCATACTTCCAGCGGAACTCGCCGCGCGCGGCATCGAGGGCGTAGAGGTTGGTGTCGTAGCAGCCCACGAAGAGCATGCCGCCGCTCACCGTCGGCGAGGAGCGGATCTCATCCTCACAGGTGAAGCTCCAGATGAGCTCCGTCGTCCCGTGGCCCTTCGCCACCGCCGGCGCGGAGATCGCCCCGGCGGCGGGGCGCACGACGCCGGCTCCCGTCGCCGCCATGATCACCTGCTTCATCTCATCAGCGCTCTGCCAGCGGGCCGACATGTCGTACTCCAGGGCCTTCACCACCAGGGCGTCCATCTCCAGGGAGACGGCGGGGTTGAGCTGGCGGATGGGGCGCTCCTGGAAGGTGAAGGGCGTCTCCAGACGCGGGTCTGTGTTCGTCAACAGGTGGTGCATGGTCGCCCCGAGGGCGTACAGATCGCCCTGAGGCTCAGCCATGCCGCGGTACTGCTCGGGCGGCGAGTAGCCCTCGGTGCCGATCATGGTGCCCTTGCGGTCGCTGCGGTTCAGGCTCCGCGCGATGCCGAAGTCGATCAGTACGATCCGGTCGTCGCCGACGACCATCACATTCGAGGGCTTCATATCGCGGAAGACGATCGGCTGGGGGGTGTGCTTATGCAGGTAGCTAAGCACATCGCAGATCTGGATGGCCCAGTTGGCCACGCGGGCCTCGCTCAGCGGCGTGCCGGACTCCTCAAGCACCGCCTCCAGGTCCTTGCCGGGGATGAGCTCAAGCACCAGGTAGATCCGCCCGCCCTCCTCAAAAAAATCGTAGACCTTAGGGATGGCCGGGTGCTGGAGGGTGGCGAGGAGGCCCGCCTCACGCTCGAAGTTCTTCAGGTTCAGGGCGCGCGTGTGCGAGTCGGGGGCGCTCTGCGACATCTCCTTGATCGCGCAGTAGCGGGCCACATCCTTAAAGCGCAGGTCGCGCCCGCGGTAGACGACGCTCATCCCGCCGATGCCGATCGGCTCCTCGACCCGGTAGCGGCCCTGGAGCACCGTGCCCGGCGCGAGCATCTGGATCGCGGCGATACCGGGCTCCGGCTCCGCCGGCGGGGCGGCGCGCGGCGGCGGCGGCGGCGGCGGCAGGTTGCGCGTGCCGTCGCTGGGCGGCGCCGGGGTGATCTGGCGCGTGCCGTCATCGAGCGGCGCCGGGGTGATCTGGCGCGTGCCGTCATCGCCGGCGGGGGGGGCCTGCTGCGTGCTATCGCCGGCGGGAGGGATATGGCGCGTGCTGTCATCTGCCGACGGCGTGCCAAGTCCCTTCGTGCCGACTTTTTTGATCAGGCCCATGCAACTTCCTCGTAACAGCGGGGGGCGGAAGAGTGACAGGAACGTGGGTGCGCTGCTCACACGCCTGAGGTTCTATTATAGTGACTCCCTATACCTACCGCAACCCTCAGGGGGATTTTAGGCCGGGGCTGATGCGAATCGCCGCCATGCGGGGGGTTGGGGGTGGCTTCGCCACCCCAAGGCAATGTGGTGGGGTGTTGGCGGCTTCGCCACCAGCACCCCACCACATTACACCGGGTGCAGGCCGGGGAAGTCGAGCCCCATCGCCTCGTCGTAGCCGAGCATGAGGTTCATGCACTGCACGGCGCTGCCGGCGGCGCCCTTCATCAGGTTGTCGATCGCGCAGATGCTGACGACCCGCCCGCTCTCGGCGTCGAGGGCGAAGCCGATGTCAGCGAAGTTGCTGCCGGCCAGGATCTTCGGCTCGGGGTAGCGGTAGATCCCCTGGCGCTCCTTGACGACCCGCACGAAGGGCTGCTCCTTGGCGAAGGCCCGGTAGGCCTGCCAGAGATCCTTCTCGGCCAGGGGGCGCGCGGCGAAGGCGTGGGCGGTGGCCAGCGCGCCGCGCACCAGCTCGACCGAGGTGATCGAGAGGTGCGTGTTGCTCAGGCCCGTCACCTGCTGGATCTCGGCGCCGTGGCGGTGGCCCACCGGGGCGAAGGAGCGCACCGCGCCGGCCCGCTCGGGGTGGTGGCTGCTCTCGCTGCCGCTCGCCCCGCCCTCCGACGAGCCGACCTTGACCTCAATGATCACCGGCCTGGCCGCATCGATCAGGCCGGCGCGCACCAGCGGCAGCAGCGCCAGGTTGCTCGCCGTCGCATTACACCCCACCCCGCTGGCGTAGCGCGCCCCGCGCAGCCGCTCGCGGCTCACCTCGGGCAGCCCGTAGATGAAGCGCCCCAGCCAGTCGGGGGCCGGGTGCTCCTCGCCGTACCAGCGCCGGTATGCCGCCGGGTCGGCCAGGCGGAAGTCGGCGCTACAGTCGATGATCCGCTCGGCTAGGCCGGCGTAGCGATCAATCGCCCGCGCCGCCTCGCCGTGCGGCAGCGCCAGGAACAGCAGGTCGCAGGGCTCCAGCTTGTCGGGGTGGATGAACTGGATCGCCGTGCGCCCGCGCAGGTTCGGGTGGACCTGGTAGAGGTAGCGCCCGGCGTTGCGCCCGCTGGTGGCCTGGGCCAGCTCCACCTCGGGGTGCCAGAGCAGCAGCCGCAGCAGCTCGCCGCCCACGTAGCCCGAGGCGCCGACAATTGATATTTTCATAGGGTGCGTTTCCCGCTCTAGATACTTTCGGGGGTAGATGTTGGGGCGCAGCAGCGCAGATGCGTGTGGCGCTGGAGCGCCACACGCATCTGCGCTGCTGCGCCCTTACGGCGGATCTCAGGCGAGCTGCGCCCTTACGGCGAGCTGCGCCCTTACGGCGAGCTGCGCCCTTACGGCGAGCTGCGCCCTTACGGCCAGAGGCTAGCCTCCCCTCGCGATGCTCAGCGTATAGTCGATGATCCGGGCCGGGATGTTCACGCCGGTGGTGTCGATGCTGTTGCGGAACTCCATGGTGTAGTTGACCTCGTTGACCAGCAGGCGGCCGTCGTCGGTCTCCAGCAGGTCGATCGCCACCACCCCGCCGCCGACAGCGTTGGCCGCGCGGATGCTCAGGTCCTCCAGCTCGGGGGTGAGCGGGCAGTTCGAGGCGACCCCGCCGCGGGCGGTGTTGGTGATCCAGTGCTCGCTGGCCCGGTAGATCGCGCCGATGCACTCGTCGCCCACCACAAACGAGCGGATGTCGCGGCCGGGCTTGCGGATGTACTCCTGGATGTAGAAGATCGCGTGCTGGTAGCTGCCCAGCACATCGCGGTGCTCCAGGATGGCCTCGGCGGCGTCGCGGTCGTTGATCTTCGAGACCATGCGGCCCCAGGAGCCGACCACCGGCTTGAGCACCACCGGGTAGCCCAGCTGCTCCATGGCCGCCAGGGCGCTCTCGGGGGTGAAGGCCAGCAGGTTCTTCGGCGTGGGCACCCCGGCGTGGACGAGGGCCTGGGTGGTCAGGAACTTATCGCCGCAGACGTTGGCCACATGGTAGGTGTTGACGGTGGGCACCCCGGCGTCGTTCAGGATCTTGAGCATGTACAGGGCGCGGCTGTGCTGGATGCAGCGCTCCAGCACCACGTCGTAGGGGTACTCGCGGCGCTGCAGGTCGAAGATCGTCTCGCGGTCATCGATCTTGACATAGTCGATGCCGCGGCGCTCCAGCTCGGTGAAGATCAGCTTCTCCTCGGCGCGGACGCGCGAGGCGAGGACGGCGATACGCATATTATTCTCCCCAGTCCTCTTCGACCTCGGGGGCCAGGGCCAGTGTCGGCGGAGCGAGGCTCACCACCTCAAGCTCGGCCCCGCAGTCGGGGCAGGCGATGATCTCGCTCTCCATCGTTCCGTCGGGCAGGGCCACGTCGGCGGCGCACTCAGGGCATGCTGCGGTCATCGGGGTGTCTCCTTGTATCATCGGTATTTTGGCCATCCGTAGGGCCGAAGCATGTTGCTCTGGCGCTTCGCGCCAGAGCAACATGCTTCGGCCCTACAGCCGTTCGATCACCGCACGCGCGACCTCGGCGGTGGTGGATGCGCCGCCCAGGTCGGGCGTGCGCGGGCCGTCGGACATGACGGCGGCGGCGGCGGCGCGCACGCGGGCGGCCGCCTCGGCGCGGCGGCGCCACTCCAGCAGCATGGCCGCGCACTCGATGGCGGCCAGCGGGTTGGCGATGCCCTGGCCGGCGATGTCGGGCGCGGCCCCGTGGACCGGCTCGAACAGGGCGCGGCCCTCGCCCAGGTTGGCGCTGGAGGCCAGCCCCAGCCCGCCGCCGTGGATGCAGGCCACGTCCGAGAGGATGTCGCCGAACAGGTTGGTGGTGACGATCACGTCGAAGCGCCCCGGCGTCTGGGCGACCCGCATCGCCGCCACGTCCACCAGCATCTCCTCGTGGGCGATGTCGGGGTGCTGCGCGGCCACCTCCAGGGCCACGGTGCGGAAGAGCCCGTCGCTCACCCGCAGCACGTTCGCCTTGTGGACGATCGTGACCTTGGGGTGCGCCTTGCCGGCGGCGGCCCGGCTACGGGCCAGGTCGAAGGCGGCGCGCACGATCCGCGCGCTGGCCCGCCGGGTGATCAGCCGCTCGGCGATCGCCGTGTCGCCGCCGTCCTCCAGCCGCTCGCGCCCGGCGTACAGGCCCTCGGTGTTCTCGCGCACCACCACGAGATTGCAGATTGCAGATTGCAGATTGTAGATTGGCGCCTCAATCTGCAATCTGCAATCTGCAATCTGCAATCCGACCACCGGGCGGATGTTGGCGTACAGATCCAGCTCGCGGCGCAGGGACACGATCGGGCTGCGGTAGCCGGGCACGCTGTGGCTGGGCGAGGCCACCGCCCCGAAGAGCACCGCGTCGGCCGCCCGCGCCGCCGCCAGGGTCGCCGCCGGCAGCGCCTCGCCGTGGCGCTGGAAGGCCGCCCAGCCCGCCTCGGCCTCGGCCAGCTCCACATCGGGGGCGACGGCGCGCAGCACATCCACCGCCGCCCCCAGCACCTCCGGGCCAATCCCGTCGCCGGGAATCACACATACTCGCATCTTCGCTAATCCTCTTGTATCCTCTCAGCCTCACGTAAGGGCGCAGCAGCGCGGCGCTGCTGCGCCTCTACTCGCCCGGGAACCGCCCGTGCTGGCGGTAGAAGGGCACAATCCCGCCGGCGGCCCAGACCTCGCGGAGGAAGGCGGGCGGGGGGGGCAGCGCGATCCTGCTGCCGTCGTCGGTGATGATCAGGCCCTGCTCCAGGTTCATCTCCACCTCCTGTCCGTCGCGCAGCTGCGCGGTCAGGTCGGCGGTGAAGCAGGGGATGCCCAGGTTGAGCGCGTTGCGGAAGAAGATGCGGGCGAAGAGCGGGGCGATGATCGCGCCCACGCCGACCATCCGCAGGGCCAGCGGCGCGTACTCGCGCGAGCTGCCGCAGCCGAAGTTGTTCCCGGCCACGATGATGTCGCCCGACCGCACCGTGCCGGCGAAATCCGGCCGGTGCTCGACGAACGGGTACTTGCGCAGGTCGTCCTCATTCTTCAGCATGATCGGCGCGAAGCGCCCGGGGACAATCTGGTCGGTGTTGATATCCTGGCCGAAGATCCATACGCGGGACATGTCTTTCCTCCAATCCCATTGTTGTGGTCACGTAGGGCCGAAGCATTCGCGGTTGTCGCGTAGCGACAACCGCGAATGCTTCGGCCCTACAACACGTCGGCCGGGTGCGTGATATACCCCGTGATCGCGGTGGCGGCGGCGACCTCGGCGGAGGCCAGGTAGATGTTGGCCTCGGGGCTGCCCATGCGCCCGCGGAAGTTGCGGTTCCCGGTGAACAGGCAGGTCTCGCCGGGGCCGAGCACGCCCATGTGGCGGCCGATGCAGGCCCCGCAGCCGGGGGTGCCCAGGGCCGCGCCGGCGGCGATCAGGGTGGCCAGGGTGCCGTCCTCGGTGGCCCGCAGCAGGGCGTCGCGGCTGGCCGGCACCACCATCATGCGCACGCCGGGGGCCACCCGCCGGCCCTTCAGGATGCGCGCGGCGGCGGCCATGTCCTCGTAGTGGCCGTTGGTGCAGGTGCCCAGGTAGACCACGTCCACCGGCACACGCCCCAGGGCGCTCAGGTCGGCCACGTTGTCCACGTAGCTCGGCGCGCTCACCTGCGGCTCCAGGGTGTCCAGGTCCACCTCGACGATGCGGCTGTAGGTTGCGCCCTCCTGGACGACAGGCGTCCAGGAGGCAGGCGCGGGAGGCAGGCCGAACCCTGCCGCCGGCCTCCCGCCGCCTGCATCCTGAAAGACTGGCGGCACGATCCCGGCCTTCGCGCCGACCTCGATCGAGAGGGTGGCCAGGGTCATGCGCTCCATCACCGTGAGGAACTCGACGCCGTGCCACTCGACGGCGGCGTAGGTGGCCCCGTCGGCGCGCAGCTCGCGGGCGGCGCGCAGGGCCAGGTCCTTCGCGCTCACGCCGGGGCGGAATCGCCCCGTCGCCCGCACCAGCACCGTCTCGGGGACGCGGAACCAGGTGCGCCCGGTGGCGGCGGCCAGGGCGATGTCAGTCGAGCCCATGCCGCTGCCGAAGGCGCCCACCGCGCCGTAGGCGGTGGAGTGGCTGTCGCTGCCGACGATGACCATGCCGGGCTGGGCCACGCCCTCCTCGACCAGCACCGGGTGCGAGATGCCCCGGCCCACGTCGTAGAAGTGGGTGATCCCCTGGCGCTGCACCCAGCGCCGCACATCGTTCTGCTTCTCGGCCGTCTGCACCGTGGCCGCCGGGGCCACGTGGTCGATCACCACCGCCACGCGCTCAGGGTCCCAGACCCGCTCGGCGCCCAGCTCCTGCTCCATGATCCGGATAATGCTCGGCGAGAGGCTGTCGTGCATCATCACCAGGTCCACCGCCACCGTCGCCACCTCGCCGGCCCGCACCGTCTTGCCGGCCGCCCGCGAGAGGATCTGCTCGCTCAATGTCTGCGCCATAACCGTTGCTCCGCTTCCTAAGCTCATAGGGGGGAGGGTTTCAGGGAGGGCGTTGCCCTCCCTGGCCCTCCCCCCCAGGGGCTACTCCGCATACTCATACAGCAGCTCATCCACCGTGTTGCCATCGATATCGTGCTCATCGCCGAGGGCCTTGATGCGGGCGGCGGCGACGCGGGCCTGGGCCTCGCTGAGGTAGATGCCCAGCTCGCGGGCGCGCTCGGCGATCGCGTGCCAGCCCACCAGGCGGTGGGCCACGGCCACGGTGCGCGTCCGCCCGAACAGGCTCGGGTCAAGCACCTCGTAGCTGCGCGGGTCGGCCAGCACCGCCTTGGTGTGCATCCCCGCCTTGTGGGTGAAGGCCGTCGGGCTGGTGATGCAGCTGTTGAAGGGGATGGCGATGCCGACCATGTCGGCGACCATCTGGTCGATCTCGCCCAGCATGCCCAGGTTGTAGCGGGCCACCAGGGCCGGGTCGATCGCGGCCAGGCGGGCGATCATGCCGCCCAGCGAGGCGATGCCGTTGCGCTCGCCGATGCCCAGGACGGTCACGTCGACATGGGTGGCCCCGCCCTCAAGGGCGCAGAAGGCGTTGGCGATCGCGCAGCCGCTATCGTTATGGCCGTGGAACTCGATGTCGCAGCCGACGGCGGCGCGCACGGCGGCCAGCACATCGTAGACCTGGCGCGGCGCGGCGATGCCGACGGTGTCGGCCAGGCCGATGCGCTGCACGCCGAGGCTGTCGATGGCCCGGTACACGCGGATGAGGTCGGGCAGGGGGGTGCGGAAGCTATCCTCGCAGGAGAAGCGCACCTCAAGGTCGTGGCGCTGGAGGTAGGCGATCACCTCGACGGCCCGCTCGATGATCTCGTCGAGGGTGCGGCCGTGGCTCACCTGGCGCAGCTGCTCGGAGGTGGCGAAGAGCAGGTTGGCGCCCTGGGCGCCGGCCTCGACGGCCAGCCGGGCGTCGTCCATGTGGCAGCGGATGTGGGTCAGGACGCGGGCGCGCAGCCCGCGGCGGGCGATGGCCTCAAGGTCGCGCGCGCTCTGCGGCGAGGCGGCCGGCGAGGTGAGCTCGATGTACTCGACCCCGAAGGCGTCGAGGGCGTCGGCGATCGACACGCGCTGCGCGCTGCTGAAGCGCGCGCCGGCGAACTGCTCGCCCTCGCGCAGGGTCGTCTCGACCAAGTGGAAGCGATCAGGCAGCGACATGGCGTGAAGGCTCCTGTCTCACTTGACACGCGCCGAACAGCTCGGGGCGGCAGTGGCGCGGCGTGTAGGCGACGGCTGCGGGCATCGGGTAGCGCTGTTTCATAGAATCCCTCCGGGAGATACAAAAGGCCCGGCTCACCACTGTCTGGTGAGCCGGGCCTACACTCGATCATTCGTGCAGGCAGCGCTAACCAGACCGGGGGGCCGGCTTCTTGGTGCGCTTATCCTGCTTCGAGAAGGTGGTAACCATTGGTTAAAATACTCGCTCCGCTCGATGACGCGCGGAGTATAGCAGCAGGCTGAGAAGCTGTCAACTCAGCCGCGGGCGAGCAGGTAGGCGGCCAGGGCCAGGCCGGCGGCGAGCGCGCAGCCGAGCGCCTGGTCGCGCTGGGAGCGCCCGCGGCCGGCGGCCCACCAGGCGGCGGCGACCGCGCCGAGGGCGCCGAGGTAGTGCCACTGCCGGCCGGCGTAGCCTCCGGCGGCCAGGGCCACCCCGAGCAGCACCTGGGCCGCCAGGGCGGCGCGGGCCGCCAGCAGGGCCCGGCCCGCCCAGGGGCCGGCCGGGCCGCCGGGGCGCGGCCAGAGCAGGCCCGCCGCCGCCGCGTTGCTCAGCACCACCAGCGCGCCGACCACGGCGTGGATGATCGGCAGACCTGCCATCGGGCTACTCCGCCGCCTGAAGCTTGGGCGACTCGGCCCGCGCCGGTCGCTGGCGGCGCGAGAACATCGTCGCCAGGATGCGGTAGACCGTCAGGAAGACCACGCTGCCGCCGGTGAACCAGTACACGCCCTGGATCCAGGTCAGCTCGCTGTCGCTGCCGCTCCAGACGCCGTGGACGAGGGCCAGGGCGAACATCGCGAAGCTCATAAAGTGGATGGCCCGCCATGCCGTCCGGCCGATCTGCCCCTTCACATAGAAGCTCAGGCCGACGATCGCCGTCAGGTAGATGCCGACCTGGCCGAGGCCGACCCAGGTCGGGTTGTAGCCGCTATAGGCGAAGGGCACCAGGATCTGGCGCAGGTCGGCCTGGATGTAGCGGTCGCCCATCAGGATCAGGCCGTGGAACAGGGCGAAGGCCAGGCCGAGCAGGCTGGCGTGCTGGTGCAGGTCGAAGGCGGCCGGGCCGCCCGGCCAGGCCCGCGACATGCGGCTGGTCATCAGCAGGCCGAAGACCATCGAGAGCCAGACCAGCGCGTAGGCCACAAATGCGCTGCTGCGCGAGAGGTACCAGTAGGCCTTGGGCTCTGTGCCGAGCAGCGAGGCGCTCAGGCCGGGGAGCCAGGTGGGCAGGGCCACCACGGCGGCGAAGACGCCGACGCCGACGGCGATGAAGATGGCCACCAGCGTGTGGAAGGGCATGGCCGGCAGGCTCTCCAGCCGCTCTAGCTCGTCGTCGGCCTGTGCGGAGGCCCGTACTGGGGCGCGTGGCGGAGTCTGCGTGGGGGGCTGGTCGGCGGCCGGGGCGGGAGGGGCGGAGGCCTGGCCGGCGGCCTTCGCGGCGCGGATGGCGGCCAGCCGGGCGGCTTTCTCATCGCTCACGGGTAGTGCTCCTTCGTAATTGCAGATTGTAGATTGCAGATTGTAGATTATGGAGCTCTGCGCTCTGCAATCTGCAATCTGCAATCTGCAATCTGCAATCTGCAATCGTATTAGCGGGACTTCGAGCCAGATCTCGCCAGGGCTGGCACCATCCCGGCCCGCTGGTACACCGACCCGGCCATGCTGCCCCTGGAGCAGGAGCGGATCTTTGGCCGCACCTGGCAGCTCGTCGGCCGCGCCGAGCAGCTCCAGCTCCCCGGCGACTTTATCACCTGCCAGGTCGTCGATGAGCCGATCGTCGTCACCCGCGATGGCGTCGGCCAGCTGCACGCCTTCTACAACGTCTGCCGCCACCGCGCCGGCTCCGTCGCCGAGGGCTGCGGCAACCGCAAGACCCTCCAGTGCCAGTATCACGCCTGGACCTACGGCCTCGACGGGAGGCTGCTGAACACCCCGGAGTGGGAGGGCGTCGAGAACTTTGAGCGGGCCGACTACGGCCTGCGCCCGGTGCAGGTGGACACCTGGGGGCCGTTCGTCTTTGTCAACCTCGACCCGCAGGCCCCGCCGCTGGGAGAGGTCCTCGGGGCCATCCCCGCCGAGACGGCCCACATGCCGCTGGGCCGCATGGGCTTCTACAAGCGCATCGACTATGAGATCGCCTGTAACTGGAAGGTCTATGTCGATAACTACCTGGAGGGCTACCACATCCCGCCGGCCCACCCCGGCCTCTTCAAGGAGATCGACTACAAGCAGTACCGGGTCGAGACCTTCCGCCACTACTCGAAGCAGCACGCCCCCATCCGCGAGAAGCCCGACTCGCTCTACATGCGGCATCTGGAGGATGGCGCCCCGGCCCAGGCCCTCTACTACTGGGCCTTCCCCAACCTGATGCTGAACATCTACCCGGACAACCTGCAGATCAACATCATCCTGCCGCTCGGCCCCGACCGCACCGTCACGATCTTCGAGTGGTATGTGCTCGACGCGGATCGGCCTGATGTCGCCGAGGAGTTCCACAAATCGTTTAAGTTCAGCGACCTGATCCAGAAAGAGGATATCGACATCTGCGAGTCGGTGCAGCGGCGGCTGCGCTCGCGATCATACAGCACCGGGCGCTACTCGCTTCTGCGCGAGAACGGCGTCCACCACTTCCACGGCCTGCTCGCCGAATATCTCCAGGGCTGATCAGGATTCGGCGTACAGGCGCAGCGCGCTGCGCCTATACATCCACCGACCTGTGTAACCTTCTACTATTATATAGATCTGAGCTATGAGCACTCGCCCACACCGCACACGCATTAACGCCGACGACGACACCCTCTGGGAGCAGCTTGTCCAGGAGGCGGCCCAGCGCATCCCCCACGATCTCGCCCCGCCGCTGAGCGAGGTGAGCGTGCCGGGGGCGGCCGAGCAGCCCGCGGCCGAGCAGCCCGCGGCCGAGCAGCCCGCGGCCCAGCGCAGCCCGCGCGGGCCGCGCACCACCCGCTACCTGAACGTGACGCGCATGGACTACCCGAAGGCCCACGGCTACTTCGTGCGGGTCACCTGGAAGGGGGTGCAGCGCGCTAAGCTGTTCAGCGATGGCGTCTATGGAGATCGCTTCGCCGCCCTGGCCGCCGCCCTCGACTGGCGCGACAAGATGACGAAGGAGCTCGGCAAGCCCGCCCCCGGGCAGGCGCTGCGCCCCGATGTCGGCGTCAACCGGGTGACGAAGGGCAGCCGAGACGTCTTCGAGGCCACCTGGCTGGTCAACGGGAAGCAGGGCCGCACCAGCTTCTCGGTGCGCAAGCACGGCATTAAGAAGGCCCGCGCCCTCGCCCTCGCCGCCCGCCAGCGGGCTCTGGCCAAGCGCCAGGACGATACCTAAGAAGTCACGCTGTCAATGGTGTCATTCCGAGCGCAGCGAGGAATCTTCCAATGACCGTTGTGGGAAGACCCTTCGACTGCGCCTGCGGCTCCGCTCAGGGTGACAGGAATGCGGAATATCTCAGGAGAATTGGTATAAGACCTTGTCCAGGCTACCCGCCAACAGCCCTCGCCTGGGAGTCGACGCCGTTCAGCATGGCGCGCGTATGCGGCGCGATGTCCGGCGGCATGGTGCGCAGGTCGGCGGCGAGGCGGTCGAGGTCGGCCAGTGTGTCGAGGGCGTACCAGGCCGGGATCTGCGCCACCCGCAGGCTGTGGGTGGCTGCGGCGATGCACAGATCGTCCGGCGTCTCGTCGCGGCCGGGGAGCGCGCGCAGCAGGGCCGGGTGGGCCGCCCGCAGCCCGATCAGGTACCAGCCGCCGCTCTCGCGCGGCCCGATGACGACATCGGCCCCGCACTCCAGGTAGGTCAGCGTATCGCGCAGCCGCCAGATCGGCATGTGCGGCATATCGCTGCCAAAGAGGATCACCGGCCCGGAGGCGAGGGATCGGGCGACGACATGCCCAAGGGCTGTGGGCCGCATATCAGCGAGCGTGATGATCTCCGGGCCGGTTGGGATCGGCGCACGTCCATGCAGCAGCGCGCCGTGCTGCGCCACAATGAAGACATCGGCCCGCGCCACCTGTTGCGCCAGTGCGACGCTGTCTTCGAGGAACGCGGCGTAGAGATTGGTCGCAGCGAATCCCAGGTGCGATGGTAGCTCATTGGATGCCAGCTGAACCACTGGATCATGGGCCAGGAGAATGAGCAGGTGTGCCATAGCTTCAGGTGTCGGACGTCGCTAGTGGACATCCGACAATAGGTAGTAGGTTGTGATATGCGAATGTCTGGGTGGAGCGCTCACTCTATTATAGGGCGACGCTCGGCGCGTTATCAATACTTTGTGAACAAATTGTTAGCCTCCCTTCGCCAGTGGGGGCTCCTTCGGGGCTGCGCGCAACCGCCGATTCCCAACCGGCGATCGGCCATTGTGCGAGTGCCATAAAGAGATCACCACTGCGCGTTGCCCGAGCTTTACCTCGTGCAAAGCGGCGCAAACGTATACTGGCTATATCAGCCCAGGGAGCGTGCGCGTTCTATATGAGGAGATCCTGATGAGTAGCGAACAGATCACGCTTGACGGCAACGAGGCCGTTGCCAGAGTAGCCTATATGCTCAGTGAGGTGGTGGCGATCTACCCGATCACCCCATCGACCCCGATGGGCGAGTCGTCCGACGCCTACGCCGCCGCCGGCAAGCCTAACCTCTGGGGCACCGTGCCCTCGGTGTACGAGATGCAGTCCGAGGGCGGCGCCGCCGGCGCCCTCCACGGCGCCATGCAGACGGGTGCCCTCACCACGACCTTCACCGCCTCGCAGGGCCTGCTGCTGATGATCCCCAATATGTATAAGATCGCCGGCGAGCTGACGCCGACCGTCTTCCACATTGCGGCGCGCTCGCTGGCCGCCCAGGGCCTCTCGATCTTCGGCGACCACTCCGATGTGATGTCGGTGCGCGGCACGGGATTCGCCATGCTCGCCGCAAACTCGGTGCAGGAGGCCCACGACCTCTCCCTCGTCGCCCACGCCGCCGCGCTGGAGAGCCGGGTGCCCTTCCTGCACTTCTTCGACGGCTTCCGCACCTCGCACGAGGTGAATAAGATCAGCGTGCTGGAGACCGAGACGATCCGGGCGATGATCGACGACGAGCTCGTCCACGCCCACCGCTCGCGCGCGCTCAACCCCGACCGCCCCGTGCTGCGCGGCACCGCCCAGAACCCCGATGTCTACTTCCAGGCCCGCGAGAGCGTCAACCCCTTCTACGCGGCATGCCCCGGCATCGTCCAGAAGGCGATGGACCGCTTCGCCGGCCTGACCGGCCGCCAGTACCGGATCTTCGACTATGTCGGCGCCCCCGACGCCGAGCGGGTGATCGTGCTCATGGGCTCCGGCGGCGAGACGGCCGCCGAGACGGCGCGCTTCCTGGCCGACCAGGGCGAGAAGGTCGGCGTGGTGCTCGTGCGGCTCTACCGGCCCTTCGATAGCGCCGCCCTGATGGCCGCCCTGCCCAGCACCGTCCGCGCGATCGCCGCGCTCGACCGCACCAAGGAGCCCGGCAGCGCCGGCGAGCCGCTCTTCCTCGATATCGTCTCCGCCGTGACCGAGAGCCAGATCTCGCCGACCGTGATCGGCGGGCGCTACGGCCTCTCCTCCAAGGAGTTCACCCCGGCGATGGTCAAGGCGGTCTTCGATGAGCTGGGTAAGGACCAGCCGACTACCCGCTTCACCATCGGTATCAACGACGATGTGAGCGGCACCAGCCTCAGCTACGACCCGAGCTTCAACATCGAGGCCGGCGAGACGGTGCGCTGCGTCTTCTGGGGCCTCGGCGCCGACGGCACGGTGGGCGCGAACAAGAGCAGCATCAAGATCATCGGCGAGGAGACCGACAACAACGCCCAGGGCTACTTCGTCTACGACTCGAAGAAGTCCGGCTCGACCACCACCTCGCACCTGCGCTTCGGGCCGCACCCCATCCACGCGCCCTACCTGATCGGCGCCGGCGAGGCCAACTTCGTCGCCTGCCACCAGTTCGCCTTCCTGGAGCGGGTCGATGTGCTGAGCTACGCCCGCCCCGGCGGCATCTTCCTGCTGAACACCCCCTTCGGCCCCGACCAGGTCTGGGGCCAGATCCCGGCCGAGGTGCGCGCCACCATCCGCGCGAAGAACCTGCGCTTCTATATCATCGACGCCGCCGCCGTGGCTCAGTCCACCGGCATGGGCAGCCGCATCAACACGGTGATGCAGACCTGCTTCTTCGCGATCAGCGGCGTGCTGCCGCGCGAGGACGCGATCGCCGCGATCAAGGACAGCATCAAGAAGACCTACGGGAAGCGCGGCGACACCGTGGTGGCCCGCAACTTTATGGCCGTCGACCAGACCCTGGCGAACCTCTACGAGGTCGCTATCCCCGCCGCCGACCCCTCACCCAACGGGCTGCACATGCGCCCGACGGTGCCCGATGCCGCGCCGGCCTTCGTCAAGGATGTGCTCGCCCCCATGATCGCTGGCCACGGCGACGATCTGCCGGTGAGCAAGATGCCCTTCGACGGCACCTACCCCACCGGCACCGCCCAGTGGGAGAAGCGCAACATCGCCCTCGAGATCCCGGTCTGGGACGAGAAGATCTGCATCCAGTGCGGCAAGTGCGCCTTCGTCTGCCCGCACGCCGTCATCCGCCCCAAGGTCTACCCGGCCGAGGCGCTGGAGGGCGCGCCCGAGGGCTTCAAGAGCGTGTCCGCCCGCTTCAAGGAGCTGCCCGGCCAGCTCTACACGCTCCAGGTCAGCCCCGAGGACTGCACCGGCTGCACCCTCTGTGTCGAGGTCTGCCCGGTGAAGGATAAGACCCAGGTCGGCCGCAAGGCGATCAACATGGCCCCCCAGCCGCCCCTGCGCGTCGCCGAGTCGGCCAACTGGGACTTCTTCCTCAGCCTGCCCGAGGTCGACCGCACCCAGATCGGCCTGGGCTCGATCAAGAACTCGCAGCTGCTCCAGCCGCTCTTTGAGTTCTCCGGGGCCTGCTCGGGCTGCGGCGAGACGCCCTACGTCAAGCTGGTCAGCCAGCTCTACGGCGACCGGGCGGTGATCGCGAACGCCACCGGCTGCTCGTCGATCTATGGCGGTAACCTGCCCACCACGCCCTGGTCGGTCAACAAGGACGGGCGCGGCCCGACCTGGTCGAACTCGCTCTTTGAGGACAACGCCGAGTTCGGTCTGGGCATGCGCCTGAGCATCGACAAGCAGGAGGAGTACGCCCGCGAGCTGCTGCCCAAGCTGGCCGACATCATTGGCGCCGACCTAGTGGACGCCCTGCTCAACGCCGATCAGGCGAGCGAGGCCGGGATCGCCGCCCAGCGCGAGCGGGTGGACGCGCTCAAGGTGCGCCTGGATGCCGCCCCCGCCGGCCCGAAGTCGCCCCTGGTGAAGGATCTGCTGGCTATGATCGATGTGCTCGTCAAGCGCAGCGTCTGGATCATGGGCGGCGACGGCTGGGCCTACGACATCGGCTACGGCGGCCTGGACCACGTGCTGGCCTCGGGTCGCAACGTGAACATCCTCGTGCTCGACACCGAGGTCTACTCGAACACCGGCGGCCAGGCCAGCAAGAGCACCCCGCTGGCGGCGGTGGCTAAGTTCGCCGCCAAGGGCAAGGGCCGCCCGAAGAAGGACCTCGGCCTGATCGCGATGGCCTACGGCGATGTGTACGTGGCCCGCATCGCCATGGGCTATGATGATGTGCAGACCCTGCGGGCCATCCAGGAGGCCGAGGCCTACCCGGGCGTCTCGCTCGTGATCGCCTACAGCCACTGCATCGCCCACGGCATCGACATGACCAGGGGCCTCGATCAGCAGAAGCTGGCCGTGCAGAGCGGTATGTGGACGCTCTACCGCTACAACCCGGATCTGATCGACCAGGGCAAGCCGGCGATGGTGATCGACTCCAAGCCGCCGAGCATCAGCCCCGAGAAGTACATCGCCGGCGAGGGCCGCTTCCAGATGCTGGTCCACAGCGACCCGACCCGCTCCGCAGCGCTGATGGCCCAGGCGGCCACCAACAACCACGAGCACCACCTCCGCCTGGAGCAGCTGGCCAAGGGCGAGTGAGACTATAAGCTTCCGGGAAGGTTTTACCTTCCCGGAAGCTAAGGCCTGAAGAAAGGAATCACTGATGATCGACCTGAGCACAAGCTACCTGGGCATGCCTCTGAAGACGCCGATCGTCGCGTCAGCATCGCCGCTCTCGCACCACCCAGATGTGATCCAGCGCCTTGAGGAGGCCGGGGCCTCGGCCGTGGTGATGTACTCGCTCTTCGAGGAGCAGATTATCCGCTCCAGCCTGGAGCTGGACTACCTGCTCACCCACGGCGCCGAGAGCTTCGCCGAGGCCCTGAACTACCTGCCCGACCACGGGAAGTACAATGTCGGCCCCGAGCGCTACATCGAGCAGATCCACGAGCTCAAGCGTAAGGTACACATCCCGGTGATCGGCAGCCTGAACGGCGTCTCACCGGGCGGCTGGATCCACTACGCCCGCCTGATCGAGGAGGCCGGCGCCGACGCCCTTGAGCTGAATATCTACAACATCCCCACCGACCCGAACATCACCGGGGCCGATCTGGAGCAGGGCTACGTCGACCTGGTGCGCAACGTGCGCGCCGAGATCAAGATCCCCCTGGCCATCAAGCTCAGCCCCTACTTCAGCTCGCTGCCCAACCTGGCCTGGCGGCTGATGGAGGCCGGCGCGCAGGGCCTGGTGCTCTTCAACCGCTTCTACCAGCCCGACTTCGACCTGGAGAGCCTGGAGGTGGTGCCGAACCTCCAGCTGAGCACCTCGAACGACCTGCGCCTGCCCCTGCGCTGGGTGGCCCTGCTCTACGGGCGCGTGCCCGTCGACCTGGCCCTCACCAGCGGGGTCCACACCGCCAATGATGTGCTCAAGGCCATGATGGCCGGTGCGAAGGTGGCGATGATGGCCTCGGCGCTGCTCAAGGGCAAGCCCGATGAGGTTGTCCGCGCCATGCTCATGGAGCTGCAGACCTGGATGACCGAGCACGAGTACGAGTCGATCACGCAGATGCAGGGCAGCATGGCCCAGCGCGCGGTCGCCGAGCCCTCCACCTACGAGCGGGCAAACTACATGAAGGTGCTCGGCTCGTACCAGGACGCCGGCCCCACCATCCCTGATGTGACGCTTCAGGCCGGCATGCTCTACCCGGTCGACTGAGCGATGGTGGCGGCCACCCCCTAAAGGCGGCCGTCTCACGCGGCCACAGGATGTATCCTGTGGCCGCGCGTATGTGTACAGGGCGCGTTATGCGGCTCGCAGATGTGCGTTATAATTGTACTGCTTGCAGCACGTGTCACTTGCCTAGCGGGGGAGGATGAGGCATGGCGGGCAGCACGTCTATCGAGATGAGCCCTGGCCAGATCCTGAGCGATCTAGGGGCCGACACCTTCCGCAAGGCTCTCCAGCGCGGCGATGCGCTCCGCTGCGCGCGGCTGTGGATGGCCACGGCCCATCGGGCCGATGATGGCGGGGTCGAGATCGAGATCTACTGTTGCCTCGATACGAGGCACGACTGTTGGGACGTTGAGATCTACTACTATAGCGTTGATCGTGCGATTGTCGCCCTGCGCGAGTACGAGCGCACCGGCAATATGCCCGAGGGCGAGTAGAAAGAGTCACGAGTGGGCCTAGCCCTCTCGTGACTCTCCGCCCGCGGCAACCCACTCCACCCAGTCCCCGTGTCCGCTGGCCGTGGCGAGCGGCCGCTCCTCCAACACCTCACCCGCATAGACCGTCAGCGTCAGGCGCGCATCGCCTAGCGACGAGCCCTCGCAGCCCAGCCGATAGATCGTCCTGCCCCGCCCCGCCTCGGCCAGGATCGCGCCCAGCCGCGCCCGGCCCTCATGGCTAAGCTGGTAGGTCACGTGGGTGTGGTAGACGCAGAGGGCCGCGTCGGCGGGGGCGGCGGCGATCATGGCGGGCAGCAGCGCAAGGGCGTCCCCGGCGATGATCGGCGGCGGCGCGGATCTGGCCATAGCGATGGCCGCCCGCAGCCGGTCCATGCGCTCGGTCTTCTCCGGCCAGATCAGCGCCTCCAGCCAGCGCACAGCGTCGGCGTCGCCCAGGTCGGGCGGGCTGATCTCGACGCCGCACCGCCAGGCCACCGCCGGCATGCGCGCCGGGATGGGCGGGCGCGCGGGGCCGCGCAGCTCGCTGGCGATGCAGACGGGCGCCGCGGGGTCGCCGGCCTGGAGCTCGCCATAGTCGTAGCGGTAGCGGTCCCAGAGCATGTTCAGCCCCGCGCTGGGGCCGATCTCCAGCAGGGCCAGGGGCCGCCCGCTCTGCGCGGCGACGGTCTGGAAGGCGGGCAGCAGGTAGGCGCAGCGGCGCGTCTCGTTGGTCTGGGTGATCCGCGCCGCGAGCAGGGGCCGGATCACACCGGCGTGCCCCAGACAGAAGTCGCGGAATGCGGCGAAGGCCGACTCGCCGGGCGGCTCCGCGCCGCCCAGGGTCGCATAGTAGCCGGCCAGCGGGTGGCGGCGGTCGCCCAGCAGCAGGTAGTGGGCTGCGCCAAAGAGCATGTTTGGCGGCGGCTGGCCCGGCCGCGTGGCGCGGGCGAGATCGATCAGGTCGGCGTCAGCGGCAATCCGCGGCGACAGGTAGGCGTAGAGCGGTGAGCCTGGCTGGCACTCGTCGGCGAAGCGCACAAACTTGTCGGCGAGCTGGGCGGGGGTGTAGGCGCTCACGCGCGATCCTCCAGTGCGATGAAGGGACGCGGGGCCGGGCCGATGTACTCGGCCTCGGGGCGCACCAGGCGGGCCACATCGAGCTGCTCGCGCACGTGGCCGACCCAGCCGGGCAGGCGGGCCATGGCGAAGGCCAGGGTGAAGGTGTCGAGCGGCAGGCCGAGCTGGTAGAGCAGCGGGGCGCTGTAGAACTCGACGTTGGGGTAGAGCCTGCGGGCCTGGAAGTGCGGGTGGTCGATGATGTAGGCGGCCACGGCCTCGGCCACGGCGTGTGCGCCGGCGTCGGCCTGCGGGCGCGCGGCCAGGGCGGCGGAGTGCTGTCGCAGGTGGCGCACGCGCGGGTCCTCGGTCTTGTAGATGCGGTGGCCGACGCCCATAAGGCGCGCCCTGCGGGCCAGCAGATCCTCGATGAAGGCGGGGACGCCGGCCGGCGCGTCGATGGCCAGGAAGGCGCGCATGGCGTGCTCGTTGGCCCCGCCGTGGGCCGTGCCCTTGAGTGCGGCCAGTGCCGCGTCGATCGCCGCGTAGAGGTCGCTCTGGGCGCTGGCCACGATGCGGGCCACGAAGGTCGAGACGTTCAGTCCGTGCTCGGCCAGCAGCACCATGTAGGTGTTGAGCGCGGCCTCCTCCTCGGGGGCGGGCCGGCGGCCGTGGAGGGCGTGCAGGAAGGCGGCGGCGTGGCCGAGGTCGGCGTCGGGCTGCACCGGCTCGCGGCCCTCGCGCAGGCGGGCGTAGGCCGCCACCAGCATGGGCAGCTTCGCCGCCAGCCGCAGGCCATCGGCGAAGACCGTGTCGGCGCGCATGGTCGCCGGGCGGTGCAGGCCGGCGAGCAGGCTGACGGCCGCCCGCAGCACATCCATGGCGTGGCCGGCGCGGGGCAGGCCGCGCACCAGCGCGATCTCCTCGGCGGAGAGCGCTCGGGCGGCGGCCAGCTCGCCCCGCAGGGCGGAAAGCTGCCCGGCCGTGGGCAGCTCGCCGCGCCAGAGCAGGTGCAGGACCTCCTCCCACCGCGCGCCGTCGGCCAGGTCGTGGACGTTATAGCCGCAGAGGCTCAGGCGCCCGGCGTCGCCATCGATCGATCCGAGATGAGTCTGGGCGACCACAGTGCCGTCCAGGCCCATGCCAATGTGCGCGCTCATCACGATGACTCCTCTAGGGAAGCGGGATTATGAAAGCGCCAGGGCTGTTGCAACATCACCTTCCGGTGGGGTGTGGGGGCGGCGAAGCCGCCCCCACGCTTGACCCAGCGCTTATTCGCGCTAACATATATTTTTGGTGGGTTTGGGCGGCGAAGCCGCCCAAACCCACCAAAAAATGGGGTCTGGGGCGCAGCCCCAGGATGTTGCAACAGCCCTGATGAAAGCGCGGCGCCGACATCTGTCGGCGCCGCGCGATCTATAGCTATGCGGTCGGTCGGGGGCCGACCACGGAATAGACAAGCCAATTGAGGCGCACGCCCACCTACAGCAGCCCGCGCACCGTCGCGACAAGCCACCGTAACACACTCCGGTGCGCAGGTGGCGCTACTGTAGCAGCAGGTCGAAGCTGGGGTGTCCATCATCGCCGGAGATCCGGCGGATGCCGCGCTGGATAGCGCGCAGGGTGCCATCACCGATCCAGAAGGTCAGCAGCGAGCCCACAATGAGGCCGATGGCGCTGCCACATGCGGCGCCGGCGGCGAAGAGGATCATGCGCTTGCGTCGGGAGACAGCTCTGTGATGTGGGAGTGCCTTACTCATAGAAGCCTCATTGAACCACGACGACCGGTGGAACCTTGCTCCAGAGGCGCTCAAGGCGATAGTAGTCGCGCTGAGCGGCGCTGAAGACGTGGACGACCACATCGGCGTAGTCGATCACGATCCATCCGGTGTCGGACGATCCCTCGATACGCGGGTTCATGCCGTACTCGCGGTGAACCTCCTCGTCGATATGATCGACGATGGCGCGCAGCTGTCGGTCGTTATCTCCGGAGCAGATCACAAAGTAGTCGGCAATGGTGCTCTGTGTGCGAATGTCGAGCATGGCGATCTCGTGGGCCTGCTTGTCCTCGGCGAGATCAACAATGCGACGGGCAAGACTTGCTGTCTCTATGGCGTTTTCTCCTGACAGTGATGCGTACGACTGGGCGATGTAGGGAGATCGTATCACACATGACGCAGAATGTAAACTGGGGGCTGGGGGTTGGGAGATGGGGGTTGGGCCAGCCCTCAACCCCCATCTCCCAACCCCCATCTCCTAGCACTCGCTATAGCCGCAGGTGTGGCACTTGCGGCAGCCCTCCTCATTCATGAGAGTGGCGTTCTGGCAGTCGGGGCAGATCTCGCCGGAGCTGACCACCTCGCCGTGGGCGATCGTGGCGCCGAGGGCCACGGCGACATCGACGCCGTTCAGGTCGCCGCCGCTCGACTTCAGGCTCTTGGGCCGCTCTGGGTGATCTGGGTTGACGTAATGATCCTGGAGCAGCTTGCCGATCGCGTCGGGCACCGAGCGCACCCGGTTCGGCCCGAAGCCGGCGCTACTGGCCCCGCCGATGCCGCGCAGCTGCTCGGCGATCAGCTTGACCGGCACGCCGCAGCGCAGGGCCAGCGAGATCAGCCGGCCGATCGCCTCGGTGAAGGCCATCACGTCGCTGCCGGCCCGCCCGATGATCGCGAAGGCCTCGAAGGGCTTGTCGTCGAGCTCGGTGACGAACAGGCGCAGCTTGCCCAGCGGCGTCTGCACCGGGAAGGAGTGGCTGGGCAGGCCGTCGGCCGGGATGTTGCGCGGCGTCACCGGCATGTCCACGGCGACGGGCGCCGCGGCCGGCTCGGCCGCCGGCTTGGCCGGGTCGGCCGCGGGGCCGGTCGAGAGCACCTGGTTCGCGCGCGAGCCGTCGCGGTAGACGGTGATGCCCTTGCAGCCCAGGCTGAAGGCCAGCTCGTAGGCCTCGCGCACCTGGGCGGGGGTCGCCTCGTGCGAGAAGTTCACCGTCTTGCTGATCGCCGAGTCAGTGTGGTCCTGGAAGGCGGCCTGGGTGCGGATGTGCCACTCGGGCGCGATGTCGTGGGCGGTGACCCAGACCTTCTGCACGGCCTCGGGCACCTCGGGGTGGTGGATGTGGCCGGTGTCGGCGATCCGCTCCATGAGCGCCTCGGAGTGCCAGCCCTCGCGCCTGGCCTGGGCCACGAACTGCTCGTTGATGTCGAGCATGCGCGCGTCGGCCTGGTAGCGCCAGAAGGCCACGGCGAAGAGCGGCTCGATCCCCGAGGAGCAGCCGGCGATGATGCTGATCGTGCCCGTCGGGGCCACGGTCGTCACATTGCAGTTGCGCATCGGGCGCATCGGGCGCACCCGCGAGCCGTCGGGGCGGCGGGCGCAGCTCGCGTCGGGGCCCCAGATGCTGCGCTCCCACTCGGGGAAGGCGCCGCGCTCCTTGGCCAGCTGCTCCGAGGCCACCTTGCTCTCCTCGTCCACAAAGCGCATCACCTCGCGGCCCAGGTCGGTCGCCTCCTGCGAGCTGTAGGCCACGCCCAGCCTGACCAGCATGTCGGCCCAGCCCATCACGCCCAGGCCGATCCGGCGGATGCGCTGGCTCAGCTCGGCGATCTGCGGCAGCGGGTAGTGGTTCGCGTCGATCACATTGTCCAGGAAGCGCGTGCTCTCGTGGACGACATCGCGCAGGCTGTCCCAGTCCACCGTGCCCTTGGACGTGACGAAGAGGCCCAGGTTGATGCTGCCCAGGTTGCAGGAGTCGTACGGGAGAAGCGGCTGCTCACCGCAGTTATGAACATACAAGCCATTCGCATCGAAGGCGTTGATGCCTGGAATCGAGCAATCAAACACCTCGGCCTCGCCAATGATCGTAACCGAATCGACTTCGGCGACGAATCGCTCACGATAAGGGCCGCGAGCCGAACGGGCTGCAAGGGCCGCGCTCAATGCCTGAGCTTTCGTCGGATGCGTGAAACCGACCAGCGAGGCAAAGGCCAGCAAGTTGTCTTTAGAGATGCTCAGCTCGTGCTGGGCTTCAGTAACGTAAGGTTTCTTGCCGCCGCGACCATCGGGGAGGACGCGCTCGCCAGTAGGGCGACGGTTACGATAGATCGTTGATGCGATACCAAGGCGAAGTAGCATCCGCTGTGCCCGCTCAAGCAGTGGAAGATTGGACTGCGCGAGTCGAACAGACATACCCTTATCGCCACCATCGAGCACGGTGCCATCCGCGTCGAACAGGCCGCGCAGCAGGCCACGGTAAAGCAAGCTTGATGCACGCTCTGTGCTGTCGGTAAGAGCCTTATGTTCTGAGGTGATACCAAAGGCTGCCGCGAGAGTCGCAAGCGCGGTTGAGCGGACACGGAACTCATCGCGATCTTCGATGGACTGAATACCGAGATCTGCACGTGTCTTAAGGTTAGCCTTTACCGCACCGAGCGCCTGCTGGGCCATATATTCGGCATCCTGCCCCCAGAAGGAGAGAACAGCACGATCCTCGCTGAATGTCCCGTCACCTATTAAGAGGCCCAAAAGCCAGCCTTGCTCAAGCGTACCAGCACCATCCCACTGTGTATGCTCACGGTGGTTATGGAGTTTGATGCGATCACCAGGCTGAAGACGTTGAGCCTCGACCCATTCTGTCTGCTCATCGTTACGCTCAAGTGCATTGACACGCAGTACGAGATGGTTGCCCGTAAGGCGGAGCGTATAGCCATCAGCTACTCGCAGTTCATAGATAGGCTTCATGCCATTTGACCAGAAGCCGCGATCATCACCCTCATAGAGCTTGCCATCAACGACGGCTGTGAATGGCATCCCTACAAGCTCGGCAACCTGACGAGGCCCACTATCCGTCTGCACCCAGGTATCACGGGTAATACAGGGATTCGTAGCTTCATAGTCGCCCAACGCCGGTACCGGGTTCCACTCATTCGTGCGGTCGATAAAGAACAGGCCGGGCTCGCCGGTGGCGTGGGCGCACTCGACGATCAGGTCGAAGACGACCCGCGCGCGCAGGCGCATGGGCTGGCCCGCCTCCACCAGCACCTCGCCGGTGACCGGGTGCTTGAGCGGCTCGCGGGTGGCGATCTGCACCTGGCCGCTGCGCGGGTTCAGCAGATCGTACTCGCCGTCGGCCTCCACCGCCCGCATGAAGGCGTCGGTGATCGCGACCGAGATGTTAAAGTTTTGGACCTTGCTGAGGTCCTGCTTTACGCTGATAAAGCTCAGGATATCCGGGTGGTCGCACCGCAGGATGCCCATGTTCGCGCCCCGTCTTGTCCCGCCCTGCTTAATCGCCTCGGTGGAGTAGTTATAGACCTCCATAAAGCTGACCGGGCCGGAGGCCACGCCCATGGTCGAGCGGACGATGTCGTTGTGCGGGCGCAGGCGCGAGAAGGCGAAGCCGGTGTTATGGATCATCGCCATGCCCGAGTTGCCGGCGGCGTAGGTGTTCCAGTCGGCCACGCTCAGGTCGTAGTAGGGCTTGGCCACGGCGGCGCGCTCGATGCACTTCACCTCCTGGCCGCAGCGGGCGATCCGCCCAATCAGTGTGGACAGCTCCTGATCGTGAGGGGCAACCGCGTCGGCGATGCTGAGCAGATCGTGGCGGCTACAGCGCCCGGCCTGGTTCGCCGCCCACTGCCTCATCTCGGTGGCGCAGACACCGGGGCCGCCGACATGGCCCATACTCCTGGGCTTCGCCACGCCCAGTTCGACCAGCCGGTCGCGCCACTCGCGGAAGGGCAGCTTCAGCGCGCTTGCGTAGTGGTTGGTATTATGCAGGCGCTCGCGGCGCATATCGTTGGCGATCCAAGGCGCGAGGTCGGCGGCCAGATCGTTCACCTGCCGCTGCGGGCACAACAGCACGGTGTAGGTCGTGAGGCGGCCCTTGCCGTGCGGGCGCTTGCTGCGCACCGTGGGCTGATAGCCCAGCAGACTCAGGAGCGCCGCCAGATCCTCGGCCATCTCCTTCGATGCAGTTGTGTACGAGGGGCTGCCGTCCTTGTCCACACAACCGTCACTATCGAGCAGGCCGGCGACAAAGGCGCGCACCACCGCGAGCGGCGATTTGGCGATGATCTCAGGGACGCGGATGCTCGCATCCTTCGGCCCGATCTGCTCTAGCCCACAGGCCTCAAGCAGGCTGTGGATGAAATGCTGAGTCAAGGTTGCGACCGACAGTAGGCCGCGAGCATCTTTCTGGATCGAGACGTGAATATCATAACGGGCCAGGATCTCGCGCACCCGATTGAGCACATCCTCGGTGCCAGAGAACCAGCGCACCCGATATTGGCGCAGCGCGGGCACATAGCCGAAGGAGCCGTCGCCGAGGGTGAAGCCGAGCAGCCAGCCCAGATCGGTGTCAATGGTGAGACGACCGACCGTGCGGTTCTCCTGCCAGGGCCAGTAGGTGTCTGGCCGATCTGGGCCGAGGATCACATCGCCGGGCTGCAGATGCTCGGCGGCGACTTCAACCATGCGCGTGCCGCGCACGACCATGAAGGGGTGCCAGTCGCTGGTCTGAACGGTCGTGCCCTCGCGGGTCTTTACGACGATCTGCTTCTCAGCGGGGACATCGAACTTCCAGACGTGGGTAACTGGCTTGAGGGCAACCGCGCCGCTGGCCGGGTTCATCGCCACTGTGTTGATGTTTAGGTCAGCCACATCGTAGGCGACGCCGAAGCCCGAAGCGATGCCGCTGCGCCCATCGACCGTGGCCCGGTTGAAGAGCACCTCAATCGGCTCGATGCCGCAGAACGTGCTCCAGACGCGCGCGTCGCCAGCAATACAACCGCCCCCTGACTGGTGAACGAGCGCGGCGTGCTTCATGGTGTCGTAGATGCTCTCCAGGCTGTCGTCCACTGGCAGGACAAAGCATGCGCTGAGCATCCCGAGCGGCCGCCCGGCGTTCATCAGGGTCGGGCTGTTG
>NZ_JAIEWN010000015.1:95806-108657 GCF_019599295.1 Oscillochloris sp. ZM17-4
GGGCTGCCGGCGGCGCGGCGGTTGGTTGGGCCATAGCGTCCTCTGCGGTTCCAAAACGGCGGGCACAACATTACTACAGCCCGGGCCTGTGCGCGGCCCTGGCTGTAAGCGGTAAGCGAGATGTCATCCTGCGGTGTGGGCGGGCTGCCTGGGGCTGCTCTTCCTATATCTAGTAGCAGTGTGTTATGTTCACCACGAAATATGGAGAAAACAGATGGCAGCCGGGGTAGTGTAGCACGGGGGTGCGATGCTGTCAAGGTTAAGAAACTATTTACAAGGGGCACACTCGTGGCGGCTACAGGCCGCCACGAGCGTGCCCCGCTGTGATCAGATCCGTCAGCGAATCCGGCAAGCGCCCCTAGATCTTCTCCTCGGCGATCAGCTCATCGGCGGCGGCGAGCAGCTCGGCGATGCGCCGCGGGTCGAGCGGCGGCTGCTTGCCGCCCAGGAAGATCTCCAGGGCGCGGCGCGGGGTGATCCCCTCCATCAGCTCGGACGAGTCGCCGTAGCGGCGGCGGCTGGCCCGCTCAACGCTGATCGTCACTGCGGCGATCACGAAGGCGCCGGCCTGCTCCAGGCGCGCGCGGATCTCCTCCTCGCGCAGCGTGGCGGCCTGCTCGCGGGTGGCCTGCACCTCCACGCGCACCACGGCCTGGCGCAGGTCCTGGCGCTCGATCAGGGTCGCGATCACGCCCAGCGGGTCGCTGCTGGCCCGCACATCCTTCTCGATGCTGACGAAGGGCCGGGCGGCCAGCTGGTGGAACTGCCAGCGGGCCGCGCCGCGCTCCAGCTCGACGATCACACAGCCCTTGGGCTCATCGCGCTCGCCAAAGTCCACCCGCTCGATGCTGCCGGGGTAGACCAGGGGCGGCACGCTGCCGAGGGCCTGGTGCTTGTGGATGTGGCCCATGGCCACATAGTCGACGCCGGGCTGGGCGAGGACGGAGCGGGCCATGACCAGATCCTGGCCGAGGGTGATCGCGCGCTCGGCCCCCATCTGGGCGCCGTCCACGCTGCCGTGGAAGGCCAGCACCGCCGGGGTGTCCGGGTCGAGCCGGGCGGCCGCATCGACCACAAAGCGCTCCAGGCGGCGGCGCAGCTCGTACTCGATCTCGGCGAAGGAGGCCCCGCGCATCTCCTCGCGGGTCATCAGGCTGTGGCGCGTCACCCAGGGCAGGGCGATGATCTGGAGCGGGCCGGAGCGGGTGGGGATGGTGTGCAGGCGCGGCCGGTCGGCCACCGTCACCCCCTCGACGCCCAGGGCGTCGAAGATCTCGACCGAGTGGGCCCGGCCGAGCGAGGGCGAGATGTCGTGGTTGCCGGTGAGGATGAAGACCGGCAGGCCGGCCGAGCGCAGCCGGCTCAGCCGGCGGGCGAACTCGCGCTGGTGGGTCGGGTTCGGCGAGCGGTTCTTATAGATGTCGCCGGCGATCAGCACCAGGTCGACCCCGGCGTCGATGCCGAGGGCGATCGCTTCATCCAGGCGGTCGAGGTAGTCGGACAGGCGGCTGTGCAGGCCGGTGGCCGGGTCGATCTTGCCGTAGTTCTCAACGCCGATGTGCAGGTCGGCCAGGTGGAGGATTTTGATCATGGTACAGGGTACAGGGTACAGGGTACAGGGGGGCGCATCGGGGAAGTGTACCACACACACAAAGAACAGAGGACAGGCGGCACACTGGCCGGCCCTGTCCCCTGTCCCCTGTCCCCTGTCCCCTGTCCCCTGTCCCCGAGATTAGCGCAGGAAGGCGAACATGCCGCCGATGATCATCTGGACGATGACCGTGCCGACCACCGATAGGCCGAGGGTGATGATCGCCTTGCCCTGGTCGCGGATGTTCATGCTGGACTGGACGGCGATGTAGGCGAAGTAGGCCTGGGCGAGCAGGATGATCAGGGCGATCGGGAAGCTGAGCAGGGCGACCAGGAAGCCCAGGATCGGGATGAAGCTGAAGAGCCAGACCACCAGGCTGATCACCGCGCCGAGCACGGTCAGCGGGGCGACGAAGAGCGAGAAGGTGTAGGCCACCTCGTCCCAGGTGCCGGTGCCGCCAGCGACGCTCTTGCCGATGTAGAAGACCATGCCGGTGAAGACGAAGAACCCGATCAGCGCGCCGAGGATCCCGGAGAGCAGCCCGCCGAGGCCGCCGGTGAGGCCGAGGACGCCGGCCACCACCGACGCGACGCCGACATAGATCGCCGCGTTGGTGGTGGTGCCCCGGCGCTCGTAGCGCTCGAAGGTGCCGACGCTCGGGTTGCTGATCACATCGCGGCTCTGGGCAACCATCTCGGGGAGAGAGACCTGCTGCATCATAGACATGGGTGCGCTCCTTACTGTATCGCCGGGCACGCGCCCGTCGCCATTCCTACCTACTATACGTTGCGAGTCGGCAACTTGTTTCATCCCGGCGCATCCCCTTACACTCTGTGCGCGCGTTATCCCACGTTATCCCACACTTTCCCACATGAATCCCGCATCCGGCTGGGATATCTCCATGGCTGATCGGCGTCGCGATGTCACCCTTTCGCGGCGGCGGTGTCAACCATTTTGCGAACGCACGTTCTGCTTCAGCGAGCTGGGCGCGAAGGGAGTATGATATACTTTAGTCAGAATCCCCAACCACAAGGCATGGAGCCCACCCCCCATGAGCGACCGGATCATCTACCTGGATCACGCGGCGACGACCCCGCTGGATCAGCAGGTGCTGGCGGCGATGCTGCCGTACCTCAGCGAGCAGCCGGGGAACCCCTCCAGCATCCACCAGCTCGGCCGCGCGGCGCTGCACGCCGTCGACGACGCGCGCGAGGCGGTGGCGCTCGTCCTCGGATGCGCCCGCAAGGAGATCATCTTCACTGGCGGGGGCAGCGAGAGCGATAACCTGGCGATCAAGGGGGCGGCGCTGGCCCAGCGGCAGCGCGGCAAGGGCAGCCACATCATCACCAGCGCGATCGAGCACCACGCGGTGCTGCACGCCGCCGAGTACCTTGAGCAGTTCGGCTTCGAGGTGACGCAGCTGCCGGTCGATGCCGCCGGCCTGGTGCGCCCGGACGACCTGCGGGCGGCGCTGCGTCCGGACACGACGCTGGTCTCGGTGATGTACGCGAACAACGAGGTGGGCACGGTGCAGCCGATCGCCGAGCTCGGGTCGATCTGCCACGAGCGGGGGGTGCTGCTGCACACCGACGCGGTGCAGGCGGCGGGGATGCTGCCGCTGGATGTGGACGCGCTCAACGTGGACCTGATGACCCTGACGGCCCACAAGTTCTACGGGCCGAAGGGGGTCGGGCTGCTCTACGTGCGGCACGGCGTGTCGCTCATGCCGCAGATCAACGGCGGCGGCCAGGAGCGTCGGCGCCGCGCGGGCACCGAGAATGTCCCCGGCATCGTGGGCCTGGCCGCCGCCCTGACCATGGCCGAGGAGCGCCGCCCATCCTACGTGGCCCGCCTGCGCGGCCTACGCGACCGGCTGATCGACGGGGTGCTGGGGCGCGTCCCGCAGAGCTGGCTGAACGGGGACCGCGAGCGCCGCCTGTCGAACAACGCCAACCTGGGCTTCGCCTGCGCCGAGAGCGAGAGCGTGCTGCTGCTGCTCGACCAGGAGGGCATCTGTGCGAGCAGCGGCAGCGCCTGTAGCAGCGGCTCGCTTGAGCCCTCCCACGTGCTGACGGCGATGGGCCTGAGCGTCGAGCACGCCACCAGCTCGGTGCGCTTCTCGCTCGGCCTCGGCAGCAGCGCCCAGGATATCGACGATGTGGTTGCCGCCCTGCCAGCCCTGATCTCCCGCCTGCGCGAGGTGGCCCCCTGCGTGTAGGGATTGCAGATTTTAGATTGCAGATTGCAGATTGGGCGCAGTGCAATCTGCAATCTGCAATCTAAAATCTGCAATCAGAGCTGGCGCGGGTCGATGATCAGACAGGAGCGGATCTGCTCGCGCACGCCTGCCATGCGGGCGAGCAGCTCGGCCAGCACCTCGCGCTGGCGCGGCTCAAGCCGGTTGGTGCCCCCGATGCGGGCGCGCATCCGCTCGAAGAGCGTCGTCGGCTGGTCCGGCTCCTCGGCGGGATCCAGCAGCGCCCGACCCGCCCGCAGCAGCTCGTCGATCTCCGTGAGGGCCATGCCCAGGCTGCGGGCGCGATCATCGGCGTCGCGCACGATCGCGCGCAGGGCGCGCAGCTCCGCGTCGCGGCGGCGGTCGGCCGCGCGCAGCTCGGCGAGGGATGCGGAGAGCTGGGAGAGCTGAGACTCGAACAGGGCGCTCGTGTCGTTGGGCACAGACAAAAGAGGACGGACCATCGTCGCAGGTCTCTCTACAAGCTCATGGGTGCCGAGCAGTCGGCGCACGCGCTGGGTGAGCGGAGAGGGGCGTTCCATCAAAGCAGCACCCTTCGAGGTTAGCGGGAAACAGCTTCGCTGCGCTGCGGTGTGCGAAGATAAACTCATTATAACGGATGTACGATGATTTGTAGTAAGCATCATGCAGATGGGGGGCATGTGCAACGTCGCTGGCGGCTGAAGCCGCGTCGCGGGGGCCTGCGGCCGACCGCCCACCTTCGTGGGCGGATCGTCGGCGCAGGCCGACGCCCGGCGCAGCGCGCCCTGCCGGCGCGACGTCAGTCGCCAGCGAGGGAGGCGCGCAGGACGTAGCACATGCCCTGATGCAGATGGGGGGCTGGCAGCTATGCTGCCAGCCCCCCATCTGCATGATGCCGCAGGCGCGCCTAGTCGGCGCTGGCGGGTGACTGGGCCGGGTCGCTCATCGGCTGGCCCTCGCGCTTGCTCTGCCAGATCGCCCAGACCAGGGCGGCGAAGCAGAACAGCATCGCGATCAGCACCGTCGGGCTGCCGGGCGTGATCGTCACCACGATCGGGGCGATGATCAGGGCCACCAGGTTGATCACCTTGATCATCGGGTTGAGGGCCGGGCCGGCCGTGTCCTTCAGCGGGTCGCCGACCGTGTCGCCGACCACGGCGGCCTTATGGGGCTCGCTGTGCTTGCCGCCGTAGTTGCCCTCCTCGATATACTTCTTGGCGTTATCCCAGGCGCCGCCGGCGTTCGACTGGAAGACCGCCATGAGCTGGCCGGAGAGGATGATCCCGGCCAGGAAGCCGCCGAGCGCCTCGACGCCGAGCAGGAAGCCCACCAGGATCGGCACCATCACCGCGATGATCCCCAGGCTGATCAGCTCCTTCTGGGCCGCCGTGGTCGAGATCATCACTGCGCGGGCGTAGTCGGGCTTCTTGGAGCCCTCCATGATGCCGGGGATGCGGAACTGCCGGCGCACCTCGTTGACGATCTGGGCCGCCGCCCGCGACACGGCGCGGATGGTCAGCGCCGAGAAGAGGAAGGGCACCGCGCCGCCGATCAGCAGGCCGATGAAGACCGTCGGCGAGGCGACGTTGATCCCGTCGAGCACCACCACGCCCTGGACGCCGTCCAGGATCATCTGGGCCTGCACCTTGCCCACGTCAGTCAGGTAGGAGCCGAACAGTGCCACGGCGGCGATCACCGCCGAGCCGATCGCGATGCCCTTGGTGACGGCCTTGGTGGTGTTGCCCACCGCGTCGAGGTCGTCCATCACATTGCGGGCGTTCTTGTCGAGCCCGGCCATCTCGCCGATGCCGTTGGCGTTGTCGGAGATCGGGCCGAAGCTGTCCATCGAGATGGTGTTGCCGGTGAGCAGCAGCATGCCGATGCCGGTGAGCGAGACGCCGTAGAGGATGGCGGTGAAGGTGACGGTCGCGTCGGCCGAGTAGCCGCTGAAGACCAGCACCGAGCTAAGGATGGAGCCGGCGATCACCAGGGCGGCCCACACGCTGCTCTCCATGCCCAGGGCCAGGCCCGAGAGGATGTTGGTGGCCGCGCCGGTCTGGGACGCCTTCGAGGTCTCCTTCACCGGGCTAAAGTGCGTGCTGGTGAAGTACTCGGTGAGCTTATCGAGCACGATCGCCAGGACGATGCCGGAGAAGGTGGCCAGGAAGGGCCTCCAGTCCACATCGCCGGTGGTCGAGTCGGCCATGAAGAAGGGGGTGGCGGCGGCACCGGCCAGCACGGCGACCCCGGCGGCGAGGTAGAAGCCGCGGTTCATGGCGGCCATGGCGTTGCGGCGCTTCTCGTCGGTGCGGACGATGCTGTTGCCGATCACCGAGGCCACCACGCCGATCGCCCGCAGCACCAGCGGGAAGATGATGAAGCGCAGGTCGTACTGGCCATCGCCGATCCCGCCCTTGACCGCGTCGCCCAGCACCAGGCCGAGGATGAGGGCGGAGACCAGGGTGACCTCAAAGCTCTCGAAGACATCGGCGGCCATGCCGGCGCAGTCGCCGACGTTATCGCCCACCAGGTCGGCGATCACCGCCGCGTTGCGCGGGTCGTCCTCGGGGATGCCGGCCTCCACCTTGCCGACCAGGTCGGCGCCGACATCGGCGGCCTTGGTGTAGATGCCGCCGCCCACGCGCATGAAGAGGGCGATCAGCGAGCCGCCGAAGCCGAAGCCGAGCAGGGCGTCGGGGGCGGCGATGCCGAAGACGATAAAGATCAGCGTGCCGCCGAGCAGGCCGAGGCCCACCGTGAGCATGCCCGTCACCGAGCCGGCCTTGTAGGCCACCTGCATGGCCGGGTTGTAGCCCTTGCGAGATGCGGCGGCCACGCGCACGTTGGCCTCGACGGCCACGTTCATGCCAACGAATCCGACCGTGTAGGAGAACATCGAGCCCATGAGGAAGGCGATGGCGCGGCCGATCGCCACCCAGAGCGTCGCCGCCTCCCTGCTGCCGAAGCGCTGGACCGCCTCGAAGGTCGGCGGGATGACAAACACGCTCGCGCCGAGCACAAAGGTCAGGACAGCGATCAGGATGGCGATCGTGCGGAACTGCTGGCTCAGGTAGGCGTTGGCCCCATCCTTGATGAAGCCCCACACCTCCTGCATCTTCGCGGTGCCCTTGTCCTGGGCCAGGATCTGGCCGCGCAGGATGAAGGCGTAGGCGATCCCCAGAAGCGATATCCCGAGAACGACGAATACGGCGGTCTGCTGTAGCGGTTCAAGCCCTTGCATATCCAACCCCTTCGTTGTAATGATAAGGACGCGGTATGAGCGAGGCAATTATAACGCCTCTTCCACGATCGTATGGTGGAAGAGGCGTGAGGATCATCTATGGGGGGTAGCAGGTTCGCTACTCTGGGGCTGCGGATCCCATGCGCAGTACAGGGCATGTGCAACGTCGCTGGCGGCTGAAGCCGCGTCGCGGGGGCCTGCGGTCGACCGCCCACCTTCGTGGGCGGATCCGGCGTCGGCGCAGTCCGACGCCCGGCGCAGCGCGCCCTGCCGGCGCGACGTCAGTCGCCAGCCAGGGGGGTGCGCAGGACGTTGCCCATGCCCTGATGCGCAGTACGTTTAGGGCTGCGGCCCTAAAGACTGGTATTATGTTGGGGAAATGTGCCAGCGGAGCTGGCACATTTCCCCAACATAATAAGAGATTCTGGGGGCCGCAGGCCCCCAGGCTCCCGCCGTCAGGCGACTCAGCTGAACAGCGGGGCGAAGACCAGCGAGACGATGCTCATCAGCTTGATCAGGATGTTCAGCGAGGGGCCGGAGGTGTCCTTAAAGGGGTCGCCGACAGTATCGCCGACGACGGTGGCCTTGTGGACCTCGGAGCGCTTGCCGCCGTACTGGCCGGACTCGACGTACTTCTTGGCGTTGTCCCAGGCGCCGCCGGCGTTGGCCATGAAGATCGCCATGAGCACGCCGGTGACGAGGGCGCCGGCCAGGGTGCCGCCGAGGGCCTCCTTGCCGAGGATGAAGCCGACAAGCAGCGGCGCAGCCACGGCCATCACGCCGGGGACGACCATCTCGCGCAGGGCCGACTGGGTGGAGATGCTGACGCAGCGGGTGTAGTCAGGCTCGCCGGTGCCCTCCATGAGGCCGGGGATGGTCTTGAACTGGCGGCGCACCTCATCGACCATGGCGCCGGCGGCGCGGCCGACCGCCTCCATCGTCAGGGCGGCGAAGAGGAAGGGCAGCATGCCGCCGATGAACAGGCCGACGACCAGGTTCGGGTCGGTGAGCCGGACGGCATCGAGCTTGACGGAGGCGGCGTAGGCGGCGAAGAGGCCGAGGGCGGTGAGGGCGGCCGAGCCGATCGCGAAGCCCTTGCCGATCGCGGCCGTCGTGTTGCCGACCGAGTCGAGGGCGTCCGTCACCTCGCGCACCTTCGGGTCGAGGTGGGCCATCTCGGCGATGCCGCCGGCGTTATCGGCGATCGGGCCGTAGGCGTCCACCGCCACCGTCATGCCGGTGATGCTGAGCATGCCCACGGCGGCCAGGGCGATGCAGAAGACGCCCTCGCCGGCCAGCTGCTCGCCGATCCAGTAGGCCGCCAGGATGGCCACACAGATCACCATGATCGGGGCCACGGTGGACTTCATGCCCACGGCCAGGCCGGCGATGATATTGGTGGCCGCGCCCGTCTGCGACTGGGCGGCGATGTGCTGCACCGGCTTGAAGTCGCTGGAGGTATAGTACTCGGTGAGCAGGCCGATGATGATGCCGGCGAGCAGGCCGGCCACGGTGGCCCCGAAGTAGACCCAGGAGCTGTAGAGGCCGAGCGAGATCGCGGCGGTGAAGACCAGGGTCAGCCCGCCGGAGATGAACGTGCCGACGCGCAGGGACCGGGCCGGGTTGCTGCCGCTGCTGCGCTGGACGAGCAGGATGCCGATGATCGAGGCCAGGATGCCCGAGCTAGCGATCAGCATCGGCAGCAGCACCAGGCTGGCGTTGCCGGTCGAGGTGATCAGCACGGCCAGGGCCATGGTGGCGATGATCGAGCCGACATAGCTCTCGAACAGGTCGGCGCCCATGCCGGCCACATCGCCGACGTTATCGCCCACATTGTCGGCGATCACCGCCGGGTTGCGCGGGTCGTCCTCGGGGATGCCGGAGCTTCACGCCCTCCTCGCCGAAGACGATGTAGAGCAGGCCGACGCCCGTCAGGCCCAGGCCCACCACCAGCAGGCCCATCACCGAGCCGCCCGAGAAGGCCACCCGCAGCGCCTGGGGCATGCCCTTGGTGGCGGCCTGCGCCGTGCGCACGTTCGCCTGCGTCGCCACGCGCATCCCGAAGAAGCCCGCCGCCACCGAGCAGGCCGCGCCGAACAGGAACGACACTGACGTCATCGGGTGCATCACGTCGCTGACGAAGCCCACCCCGGCGATGATCGCGGCGACGGCGACGACGAAGATCACCAGGACGCGATACTCGCTTGTGAGGAAGGCCATCGCGCCGCTCTGGATCGCCTCGGCAATATGCTTCATCCGCGCGTTGCCGACATCGTACTTGCTAATGACGTTGGCGGTAAAGCCGGCGATCAGGAGGGCGATGATGCCGCTGATAGGGGTGACCCACAAGAACCCACTCATACTGCACTACCTCTGCTACAAATCCCGCGACGCTGCGAATCGACCCGTACAACCAGCATCAAGCAACGAGATCGCCATGGCCACGGCTCGCCGTATCGCGGTCATTTGTGTTCAAGCAGCTTGGCTACGATTGTATTAATTAACTAGTCTGAATGGTTAGCGATTGTACCATAGCCTCTCTGTACACGCAATCGGTGGACTCGTGATCTAGGCCGTTCTAAGGCGGTGTATTCAAGCCCGTTGGGTATACGTTCTATGCCTCGGACGCCATGCTCTATTGACCGCCCGCCGCCCGTGTCGGCCCGCCGGGGCGGCCCATCCCCGCCGGGGGCATGGTAGGGCCGACGCATGCGCCCCCCATGCATGGGCGACACGCAGATTCATCCGGTGCGCATGCGTCGGCCCGACGCCAATGCATCAGGCACCTGTTGTGCTCCACACGAAAACCGTTAGCTTAACGCATATGGGGTACCAGCCCCCGCCTCTTGCTGCAATGCCAATACAAAATACTGCGGGGGCGGCGTAGCCGCCCCCACACCCCCACGGGAGGTCAACCGACCCTAGCGCCGCACGAGCGGCAAGAAGACCTGGCTGCCCGGCAGGGTGAAGGTGCCCTTGGCCGTGTAGTAGCTTACGTTGCCGGCCTTGTCGGTGGCGCTGATGATCACCCGCACCAGGCTCTGCGGCAGCGGGATGAACGCCTCCCATCGCTGCACCGCGTCGCTGGGCAAGCTCTTGTTCTCGAAGGCCACCGGCGTCCAGGTTGTGCCGTTCTGCACATAGACGCCGCTCACCCCGTCAATATTCGTCCCATCGCCCTTATCCACCATCGCCACCACCGTCACCCCGCCGGGGCTGGCGGCCAGCGTGCCGCTCGATGCGGTGGCCAGTGTGCTCCCGCTGATCTGTACCGACTGGATCGTCGGCGCGGTCTCATCCGCCAGGGCATCGCTCGCGTTGGGGGCGCTCGGGTCGATGTAGTAGACCTTAAAGACCATCTGCTTGTAGCCGCGCAGCAGCCCGGTCACGCCGTTGCTGTCGGCCTTAAACTGGGCCGCCGTGGAGATCAGCTGGTCGCGCTGCTCGTCACCCTGGCCGACGCTGCTGAAGCCGAAGAACTTGGCGGGGTACCAGATCCCGGCCCCGGCGGCGAAGCTCGGCTCCAGAGTTGTGCTGATCACCGGGGTGTCGGTCTCGGTCACCACCTGGGTGATCTGCGGGTTGAAGGTGATGGGCAAGGCGTACTCGCCGCTCTCGAAGACGACGTCGCGCACCTGTAGCCGGTCGGTGCCGTCTTTATCGAGCGCGCTGATGTCGTAGGCGAAGGCGGGCAGGCTCGGCAGTCCGACCTGGTTATTGTCGATCAGGCGCAGGGTCGGCGTGACGAAGCCGGCCTGGACAAAGCTGTCGGTCACGCTGAAGTTCGTCGTGTCGAGGATTAGCCTGCTGCCAGTCCGCCCGGTGGTGTCCAGGCTGCCGGGCGAGATCGTCACGGTGATGGTGCGCTCCAGGCGGCCATCGGTGATCGTCAGGCTACCGGGCGCGTTGCTCTGGGTAGGCACCAGCTCAGCGTTCGGCCCGACCTGGGGCTCCTCCGGTGGCGGGGCCTGGGGGTTGTCTACCAGCACGTAGATGAAGGGCAGCCCGTAGAGTGTCATCACGGTCAGGGCCTTGGCGTCGTAGACGCTCAGGCCGGCCACGTTGCGCATGTAGCGCTGCTTGGCCTGGGCCAGGGCCGTGCCGATCGGTGAGCCTATGTAGATGAAGCTACCGGGTGCCTGCGGGTCAGGCAGCTGCGCATCGCGCAGCAGCTCCTGGGTCAGGTAGAGCGAGAGCCGCTCGGAGTAGTCGACCCCGTCGGCGCTGCCGTAGCCGTAGCCGGTGTTGCCGATCCAGTTGCCGGCCTGGCGGTTGAAGGCCTGGGCGAAGTCGGCCGCGTACAGGCTGAGGCGCGGGTCACTTCGGACTGGGTTGGTGATCTTGATGCCGTCGTCGATCACGTTGTAGCCGCTGTGGCAGCCCACCGAGTAGCCCAGCGTGCCGCCGAAGTAGCCGCCGGGGGGGGAGCCGTAGAGCGGGTCCACATAGTAGTTGGGCACCAGGATGCGCTCAGCTGGGAAGTTGCCCGCCGTGTCTTTGGCCGGCAGGATCTGCCAGTGGTCGAAGTGCGAGTTCAGCGAGAAGAGCGAGTTCGGATGAGTCTGCGAGGGGTCGTTGGGAACGGTATCGCTGAAGATGCCTGTGACTACCGGCGTGTTGCTGTACATTGCCGTCAGATCCGTCCCGAACCAGCTGCTCTCCAGGTCGGTCCGCGTCCAGGTGTCGTTGATCGGGCCGGTGATCGATGCCGGATTGATGGTGCTCGGAGGATCGGTGTTCAGGCTGACATCGAGCGTTTTCGAGACGGCCGTCGCCTGATCCTTCAGGAAGTCGTAGCCGTTGACGTAGGCCTTTGGCGTGCCCTCGCCGAACGAGCGCAGGTCGATCGTGTAGCTGCTGCTGTAGGCCCAATGATCCAGGTAGCGCAGGATATCCTCAGGCGACTCGACCAATCGGCCGACGGCGCGGTTGGGCAGGAAGAGCGGGAAGCCCTGGAAGCGCAGCGGCGTGTCGGTGCCGTAGGGATTGTCGCTCAGGGTCATGCGGTACTTGAGCGCCGCGCCCTGCGGGTTGGGCGGGTTCTGCGCGTCGCCTGGGTTGATGATCCCGGCCGGGTCGAGCGACCGCAGGTAGGCCGCGTAGTCGGCCTCGTTGGCCACCGTGGTCAGGTCGGGCGTGCGGAAGAAGGGGATGACATTGTCGCCGCCCACCAGCACGATGTACTTGACGTTGGGGAAGGGGGCGCTGGTGTTGATGGGGGTGGTGGGGAAGGACGGATCGGCGTAGTACAGGTCGGCAACGCAGGGCGATACCTCAGGCGGGCAGGAGACCCCCTTGCGGGCCGGGTCGCTGGCCGCCTTGATCATGTTATCGATCATGCGGGCGACCTTGTTGGCGTAGAAGGGGTTGCCCTGGTTGGCCAGCCACTCGGCGTAGATCTGGGCGGGCGTCTGGGCGCTGCCGATCGCCTTGAGATTCGCCAGGTCGAGCACATAGCCCCACTCGCTCACGCCTCCGTAGCTGGGCGGGAACTGGGCCAGCGAGTTCAGCGCACTAAGGGTCGATGTGATCTGCGAGGTCTGCCCGCTATAGGCGTTGGCCATCTGTGGGCTGTTGACCACATAGAGGGTGGTGATATCGGCGAGGGCGGCGCCGGAGGGGGCCGCCGCCGCAGGGATGCGCATCTCAATCGCAGGCGCATTCTGAGACGGCTTGGTGAGAGGGCTGCCGGTCACCTTGATATTTAGGGTGTAGCTGCTGGTGGCGCTGTAGTCGCCGTTGGCCGCGCCGACGGCCACATAGTAGATGCCGGGCTGCCAGATGAAGGTGTCGATCTCCTC
>NZ_JAIEWN010000015.1:108757-123128 GCF_019599295.1 Oscillochloris sp. ZM17-4
GTGTCGGCGGCTGCGGCGAGGATCAGGTCGTAGTCGGCGGGCAGGTTCTCAAGGGAGATCTGCACGCGCGACGCGGGCTGGGCCAGCGTAAAGGAGTAGTAGTCGATATCGGCCGACGTGTCGATCTTCCCGGTGACCTGCTGGGTCCAGATGCCGGCGGTCGTGCCGAGGTCCTGCGCCGTGGCGGGCGTGTTGTGTGGGCCTGCCTGTTCAGGGACGGTGGTCAAGACGCCAGCCGAGGCCTCGGGCTGCTCGACGGCGGCGGCGGTGGCCGGGTGGGCGGGCGGTGCGAAGCCGAGCGGCAGCAGGATGAGGGCCGCGAACAGCGGCCAGATCACTCGCGTCAGGACGTGCTGTTGCATGCGCGTGTCCCCCTACGAATTGTAGATTGCAGATTGCAGATTGTGTGACCGGTTTCCGGGCTTCCGTACGGCTGAGCGAGGCGTCAGTCACCTTTTCCGCCAAAGATATGGTTTCAGGTTGCAATCTGCAATCTGCAATCTGCAATCTGCAATCTGCAATCTGCAATTTGCAATCTATGACAGGGCGCGGACGAGGTCGAGGTCGCGGGCGGCGTCAAGCTCGGTGAAGATCTGCTCGGCGCGGGCGCGGGCGTCGGCCAGGGCGCGCTGATCGTGGCGGGCCTGGGCCAGGCGGGCGAGCTGGTAGAGGGTCTTGCCCAGCTCATAGCGGTTGTCGAGCTGCTCCAGGGCGTCCTGGCTCTGGGCGAGCTGTCCGTGGGCGGCGGTGAGGTCGCCCTCAGCAAGGGCGACCTGGCCGAGGGCGCGGCGGGCGACGGCGGCCTCGGCGGCCATGCCGAGCTCGTCGGCCACCGCGAGGGAGCGCGCCGCGTAGTCACGGGCGGCGGCGCGCTCGCCGAGGGCGAGGGTGGCGTCGGCGGCCAGTCGCAGCACTTCGGGCAGGAAGGATGGCGCCTTGATCCGCTCGAAGTCGGCGATGCTGCGGGTGAAGAGGGCCATGGCCTGATCGGGGCGGCCCTGGTGCAGCAGCACCTCGCCGCGGTTATAGGTGGTGACGGCCACGCCGAGGGCGGAGCCGATCCGGCCGAACATCTCGCTGCTCAGCTGGTAGAGCGCGCCGGCCCGCTCAAGCTGGTTGCGGCCCACCAGCACCACCGCCAGGTTATTCGAGGTGCGGGCGACCCCGAGGACATCGCCGATATCCTCGCTGATCTGGAGGCTCTGCTCGTAGGAGCGCACCGTGTCCTGCCAGCGACCGAGCTGGAGGTGGGTGATGCCCAAGTTATTCAGGGTGTCGCTCAGCCCATCGAGGACATTGAGCTCGGCGAAGAGCGCCCTGGCGCGCTCAAGGGCGTCGATCGCCTGGCTCAGCTCGCCCTGGTCGCGGTGGATGTTGCCGATCAGCTTAAGGGCCTGGGCCTGGTCGGCTTGGCTCTGCATCTTCTCGGCGAGGCCCAGGCCCATGCGCGCCCACTCCATGGCCTGGACATAGTTGCCCTGGCGGTAGTAGATCCCGGCGCCGAGCAGGTAGCAGCGGGCGGTCTCATCGCGCAGCTCGGCGGTGGCGCGGGAGAGGCCGGTGCGCAGCCACGCGAAGGCGTCGTCGTAGCGCGAGCGGCGCTCGTCGATGCTGGCGAGCTTGCGATGCATGCGCAGCCAGACCGGGCCGGCGCTGGCCATGCTGAGGGCCTCGCGGAAGTCGCTCTCGGCGTCGTCGTACTCGCCGAGCAGCAGGTGGATATCGCCGCTACGCTCGTGGATCTCGGCCACCTGGGCCTGCAGCCAGAGCGGGTCGGGGCTGGGGTCGAGGCGCGCGGCGATCTCCAGGGCCGTGTGGTAGAGGGCCAGGGCGTCGCGGTTGGCGAAGCGGCGGCGGGCCTGCTCGCCGGCGCGCATGTGGTAGTCGAGGGCCTGGCCCCATTCCTCGGCCTGGAGGTAGTGCCATGCGAGCAGGGCCAGCTGGTCCTCGATGCGGTCGCCGCTGAGCTCCTCGATCCGGCGGGCCACCCGGCCGTGGAGGACGCGCCGGCGGGCGTAGAGGATGCCCTCGTAGGCGACATCACGCAGCAGGGCGTGGCGGAAGAGGTAGGCCAGTGTGCGCTCGAACAGATCGGCCTGGATGAGCTCGATGGCGATCAGGCGCTGGAGGCTCTCGTCGAGGGCCGAGTGGCTGGCGTAGACCCCCTGGACGATCGGCAGCTGGAAGCGCCGCCCGATCACCGAGGCCACCTGGACGAGCTCCTGGCGCTGCTCGTCGAGCCGGTCGAGGCGGGCGATCAGCAGACCCTCGATGCTGGTGGGCAGGGCGACCTCGCCCAGCGGCCGGGCCACCCGCCAGCGCCCGCCGTCGTCGCGCACGAGGACGGCGCCGGCGACCAGGGCGCGCACCAGCTCTTCGATGAAGAAGGGGTTGCCCTGGGTGCGCTCAAGCAGCGGCAAGATCTCGGCGGGCGGCTCGCTGCCGAGGATGGCGGCCAGCAGCTCGGCGCTGCTGGCCGGCGAGAGCTCGGGCAGGCGCAGGCGCACGGTCAGGCCCATGTCGTCCCAGGGGGCGGGGATAGGCGGGTCGGGCCGGTAGGTGAAGACCATCAGCAGGGGCAGGTCGGCGATCGCGGCGGCCAGCCCGCCTAGCAGCTCAAGGGAGGGCGAGTCGGCCCAGTGGATATCCTCGATCGAGATCAGCAGCGGCTGGCTGGCGGCGGCGCTGCGGAACAGGGCGATGATCAGCTCCTGGAGTCGGTCGTGACGCTGCTGTGGGCTGAGGGCCGAAGTGAGCGCGGACTCGCCCAGGTCGATGCCGAGGGCGTCGCCGAGGAGCGGGGCGAAGCGCTCACGCTCGGGCGCGAGCTGGCGGACGCGCTCGGCCAGGTAGAGCGTGCGGTCGCCGTCGACGGGGGGCAGGGCGCTGAGCAGGAGCAGCGCGGAGAGCGGGGCGCGCAGGGTGGCGTAGGGGGTGCGCTGGTCGTAGCTCTGGCACTCGCCGAGGATGATCTCGAAGTGGGGCACCGACCCATCGTCGGCCTGCCCGGCGACGCTGGCCGTCACCAGGCGGTAGAGCAGCTCCTCGGCGATGCGGCTCTTGCCGGCGCCGGCCTCGCCCACCAGGGCCAGCACGCGGCCGGCGCCGCGCAGGGCGGCGGAGGCCCCGGCGAAGAGCCGGCCGATCTCATCGTCGCGCCCGATCAGCGGCGAGTCGCCGATCCGCGGCCCGTTCGTCTGCACCACCGCGAGGCCGACGGCGTGGGCGGGGGACACCGGCTCGGCCATGCCCTTGAGTCGCAGGGGCGGGCGCTCCTCAAGCACGAACTGCCCGGCCACCGCGGCGCGGGCGCTCGGCGAGAGCAGGACATCGCCGTCGTGGCCGGCCGACATCAGGCGGGCGGCCAGGTTCACCGCCGGCCCCATCACCGTGTACTCGTAGCGGGTGGTGCCGCCGACCCGCCCGGCGAAGACGTTGCCGGTGTTGATCCCGATCTTCTGGGACAATTGCAGATTGTAGATGGCAGATTGCAGATTGTCTGTGCTGTAATCTGCCATCTGCAATCTGCAATCTGCAATGAGCTGGGCGATCTCTTTATTTGCCTCCTCAAGGGCGCGCTCAAGGTCGAGGGCGCAGCGCACGGCGCGGGTGGGGTCGTCCTCGTGGGCGGCGGGCGCGCCGAAGAGCGCCATGAGCTTATCGCCGTGGGTGTACATGTCCACCTTGTTGACGATCCCGTCGTAGCGGTGGACGACGGCCTGGGCCCGGCGGTAGTAGGCGTTGAGCACGGCGGCGGCGCTGGCCGGGTCGTCTTTGAGGCGCTCCAGGATGGCGCTGAAGTCGTGAAAGTTGGCGAAGAGCACGCTGACCGGGCGGAACTCGCCGAGGCCGACCTCGGAGTCCTCAAGGAAGCGGCGGGGCAGGCCGCGCACCAGGTAGGGCCGCAGCGCCTCCAGCTGGGCGGCCAGCTCGGCCAGATCCGGCATGTCGTCGGGCCCGTGGGGGGCGATCAGATCCGGCGGCGGCGGCGGCAGCGAGAAGAAGAGCAGCCGGTCGATCCGCTGGAAGCCGGCGTCGCGCGGCTCCAGGTGGGCGCCCACCAGCAGCGCGGCGGTCTGGTCAGAGATCACCACCTCGCCGGGGGCGGCGATCTCCTGGGCCATGGCCACGCGGTTGACCTCGGCGCCGGTGATCACCAGCTCGATATGGCTCTCGTCGCCGACCTCGGCGGCGAAGACGCGCCCGCTGTGGACGCCGACGCGCAGGCGCAGGGTGAAGGCCCCGGCGCGGGTCTGGAGATCCACAAACTCGGCCATGCGCTGCTGCATCGCCAGGGCGGCGGCGGCGGCGGCCGAGGCGTGGGCCTCGCCGATGGCCTCAGTGTCAAAGAAGGCCGTGATCGCGTCGCCGCCGAACTTGAGCAGGGCGCCCTGGTGGGCGTAGATCTCGGCGATCAGGGCGGCGAAGAGCCGGTTCACCACGGCGCTCACCTCCTCGGCCCCCTGGCGGCCGAGGACGCTGAGGCGCTCGGAGAGCGCCGTGAAGCCGGAGAGGTCGGCGAAGAGCAGGCTCCCATCCCAGAAGGCGCCTCCGGTGCGGCCGGGGCGCGGACGATCGAGCTGGGCGCGCACCAGGCGGGCGGGGATGTATGCGGCGCAGGCGGCCAGGTCGGCGCGCAGCTCGGCGGCGAGGCGTGCCCGCTCGGCGGCGGGCAGGTCGCCCCCGCGGGTCAGGGCGGCGGCCTGCTCGGCGGTGAGGTGGCTGAGCAGCGGCCCCAGGCTGGCGAGCGGTGCGGTCATATAGAATAGATAAGGGTACAGCGGACAGGGGACAGGGGACAGGCAATCCGCCTGCCCCCACAGCCTTGTCGATACGCTGGATAGGATATGATCGGGACGGTCGATCAGCCCAAGCTACTACATAGGCATGAACGTGCGCGACCGCCGATTTACCGCCGGTGCGACGCGTGCCACCATTGTACCTCTTGGTGCCAAACATCTGCTCACCGTGTGGGGCGGCCCCCTGTCCTCTGTCAGGACAGCACATAGCGCTGGAGGGCCAGGGCGACCCCGTCATCGGCGCAGTGGGCGGTGAGGGCGTCGGCGTGGGCCTTCACGGCGGCGGGGGCGCCCTCCATGGCCACGCTCATACCGGCCACGCCGAACATGCTGATGTCGTTCTCGCCGTCGCCGATGGCCAGCACCTCCTCGCGGGGCACCTCGTAGCGGGCCATCAGCTCGGCCAGGGCCGAGCCCTTGTTGATGCCGGGCGGTAGGAACTCGAAGAAGTGCGGGCTGGTACGCATCACCTCGAAGCGGTCGCCCATCAGCGCGATCAGCTCGGCGTCGAGCGGGCCGGGGCCGAGGAAGGTGAGCACCTTGTTCGGGTCGGGCACGCGCAGCAGCGCCTCGCGGGCGAGGCGCACGGCGGGCGGCTCGCCGTAGTCCTCAAGGATCTGCACGTGCGGCATGCCCGGCAGGGCGTAGATCACGTTCGGCCCGAAGACCACATAGGGCATCTCGCGCGCATCCATCAGATCCACCGCTGCGGCGAGCTGCTCAGGCGAGAGCCGGGCGCGGATGTGCAGCCGGTCGCCGTCGGGGTCGGCCAGGATGGCGCCGTTCAGGGTGATCTGCGGGCCGCGCAGGCCCAGGGCGCGCGCGTAGGGTCTGGCCGAGGCGAACATGCGCCCGGTGGCGATCAGCACGCGCGCCCCCCCGGCCACGGCGGCGGCCACGGCGGCGGCGTTGGCCGGGCTGATGCGGTGCTGCGGGTCGAGCAGGGTGCCGTCGAGGTCGATGGCGATCAGGCGGAAGGGCAAGGACGTGGCCTTTCTATGTCAGCCGCCACTCCATGAGGGCGGCGGCGACCCAGGTGGGCTTGGGGTGCCGATAGAGGTCCGAGGCGTCGCTGAAGGTCAGGTCGATGATCTGGCCGGCCATGGGTCCGCGCAGGGAGCGGAAGACCTGCCCGGCGTCGCGGGCGTCGCTCTTGGCGCTGACGCAGTGCTGGTTGTAGCCCCAGTAGTCGCCCCGGCCCAGGATCTCCATGCCCTCGGTGATCCGCCGGCGGGCCAGGTCGAGGCCGCCCGCGTCGGGGGCGAAGGAGCGCTCGGGCGGGTCGCCGTAGCCCAGGCCGTGGTGGAAGGCATCGGCGGTGGAGACGATCACCGCGCCCTCGGCGAGGCGGGCCAGCTCGTCGTAGCCGGGCAGGTCGGCGGGCCTGCCGCCGGCCAGGTAGGGGTAGCGCTCGATGACGCGCGGCCCGGCCACGCCGCGCCGCTTCGTCTCGGCGGCCCAGAAGTGCCGGAAGCTCATCAGGGCGTGGTCGCCGCGCCACTCCTCGCGGCCGGACAGGTCCGTACCTTGGATTCCATAGAAGGGAAACGCGCTGGGCGCGGCCCCGCCGGCCACGGCCACGCGGGCCTGCTCCATCTCGTCGGTGAAGGCGTGCAGCACGCTGACCACCAGCACCGTGTCGGCCCCGCTGTCGAGGCAGGCGTTGACCACGGCGGCGATCTGGTGGCCGCAGTCGAGCACGCCGGCGTGGGGGAAGACCAGCACGCCGCCGCCGCGCAGGGTGGGCGCGAGGTCCCACTGGCGGGCCTGCTCCAGCCGCTCCAGGGTGCCGCGCTCGCCCATCTGCTCGTGCTCCGCGCGGTAGAGCGCGTGGATCTCCTCGCGCAGGTTGCGCCGGTCAAGTGCCATGGCAGGTGCCTCCACTGATTATGATCTCAATGGAGGCATTGTACCATTGGCGCGGGCGGCTGGATGGCGGGGGGCGCGGACACGAGGCGGCGGGGTCACATAGTGGAGGCCGGCCGCTCGCCGAGCACGGCGAAGGCGGGCATGGGCGAGCCGGGGGCGACGGCGCTGCGCACGCGGCGGTAGCCGACGGCGGCGAACTGGGCGGCCAGGTCGTCGCGGACGGCGAGCACATCGGCGGCGCTGGGGGCCTGGCGCGGCTGGAGGACGATGGCCAGGGTGCCGCCGGGGCGCATCACGCGGGCCACCTCGCGCAGGTCGTCGGCGAGGCTGGGCCAGAACTGCACATTGTTCACCGCCAGCACCCGGTCGAAGCGGGCGGCGTCGAAGGGCAGCGCGCTGGCCGAGCCGATCTGTAGGCGCACCCGGCCGGCCTTCACCATCGCGGCGTTACGCCTGGCGGCCTGCTCAACCATCAGCGGTGAGACGTCGATGCCATCGACCTGGCCGTTCCGCGCCCGGCGGGCCAGAGCCTGCACGGCCAGCCCCGGCCCGAAGCCGATCTCGAGCACGTGGTCGCCGGGGCGCACGGCGAGCTGATCCACCGCCCAGGTGTTCAGGTCGCGGTTTGTGAGCGCCATCAGCCAGCCGGCAAGCCGCCCGCCAAGGCCCTGGGGGTTGCCGAACTGATCCTGGAACCGCTGTGCCATCCTGCATCCTCATGATAATTGGGGGCAGGAAGTATTGTACCAGGAGTTGGGGGTTGGGGGTTGGGGGTTGGGGGGCGATGATCTTCCCCGACTCCCGACTCACCGCCCAGGCAGCCGCAGCCGCAGGACCTCGATCGCGTCGGGGCCATCGATGCTCGCGGGGAGGGCCTGGCCGAAGGTGAGCGGCAGGCGCTGTCCGTCCTCGGGGGTGTAGAGGCCGAGCACCACCTGGAGCTCGCCGCCCATCAGTGTGGGAGGCAGAGCGATCGGCATCGGCGTGCCGAACTGCTGGCCGGTCTGCCAGGTGGCGAACATGCCGTCGTCGATCACTGTGTCGATCTGGGCGACAAGATTCCCGGTGGAGTCCAGCACATGGACGAAGCTGCGCACCCCGCCCGGCCGATCCTGCTGGATGTCCCAGGAGGGGGTGATCAGCAGCGTCGAGCCGGTGAGCTGGGAGGAGATCCCGCGTAGGTGTACCCCGCTGAACACGGCGTCAATGCTGCGCGTGTATGGCCTCGGCAGCTGGTGGACGCTGGCGTAGGTGATGCCGTGGACGCGCAGGGTGAAGAGCGGCGGGGTCTGCGAGGCGAAGGCCTCGGCCACCGTGCTGCTGTCGCGCTCGGCGACGCTGCTGTAGACGACGGCGTAGTTCGCCGGCTCGGTCAGCGTGTCGATGTCGAGGTCGTAGACCGCCACCGTGGGCCGCACGAAGGGCTTGAGGGTCTCGGGGAGCCATGAGAGCACCGGGCCGCGCTCAACGTCTGGGCGGGCGTTGAGCCATGCGCCCACCTGCTCCATCCCCTCGCCCCAGCCGGTCAGCAGCGCGGACTGGGCGGTGGCGCCGCCGCCAAGGAGGGGCGTGTAGTAGGCCAGGTAGTAGGGCGAGTAGGTGAACAGCGGCATGGCGATGGCGGTGACGGCGACGCCGGAGAGCAGGGCGCGCGAGCGCGTTCTGCGTAGAGCCTCGCGGATCTGCTCCAGCCCGCGCGCCCAGTCGAGGGCGTAGGCGATCCCGATCGCCGCGAGGATCTCGAGCGAGGGCCAGATCGGCAGCAGGTAGCGGTCGAACTTCTTGGGCATCTGCGAGAGGGCGATGATAACGAGCGCGCAGAAGGCGATCAGGGCCAGCATCACCTGGCGCTGGCGGGCCTCGTCCGGGTCGCGCCGGTGGCCAGCCGCCGGCACGGCGTCCGCGCGGTGGCTGAGCAGCTGCCAGATGCCGTGGCCGAAGAGCGCGATCAGGCCGAGGCTCATCGGCGGCGCGGCGCGCCAGCGGATCACGGCAATATAGAAGGACCAGCCGGGGTCGGCCACCGCCTCGCCCATAAAGTAGTTCCCCGCGCTGTGGGCCTTGCCGCCGTTGTCGATCACCTCGCCGATGATGGTGCCGAGGGAGCCGAGCGGGTCAACCCACATGGCCGGCCAGATGGCCACGAAGGCCAGGGCGGCCACGGCCAGCCACGCCAGGAAGGCGGCCGTCGCGCGGAGCAGGGCGCCGGCGATCCGCTGGGCCGCCGAGGTGTTGTGCTGTGGTGTCTGGAGCTCGACCGCGAGCATCAGCATGCCGGCGAAGGGCAGCAGCAGCAGGGCCGGCGACTTGGTGAGCATGGCGAGGCCGGCGAAGAGCCCGGAGAGGAGCAGGGACGGCCGCCGCCAGAGCGGGCGCGGGGCCCCGCGCGCCGGGGGGCCGAGGGCGGCAACCAGCAGAAAGAGCAGGCTCACGCTCATCAGCGAGGTGAGCATGGCGTCCAGGTGCAGCAGCCGGCTGTGGGCGATCAGGAAGGGCGAGGTGGCCCAGAGGCCGGCGGCGATCATGGCGGTGTGCGGGCGCAGCAGGCGCAGCAGCAGCAGGTAGCCGACACAGACGGCGAGGGCGTTCACCACCGCGAGGGGCAGGCGCAGGTAGGCGAGGTAAACCGCCCCGGCGCCGGGGCCGGGCTCAGGCACGCCGGCCCGCTGGGCGAGCGCCCGGCCGATGGAGCCGAGCCACATCGTCGTCACGCCGGGGTGGCCGGTCTGGTTTGTGTTGGCCCAGTCGCCCTCTGTGATGGCTGCGCTGAAGCGGGCCACCCGTCCCTGCCAGAAGTAGGCCTCGTCGGTGGTGTAGAAGTCGCTCAGGCTGATCACGCGCGGCAGGAGGGCGGCGATCAGCAGGGCGATGGCGATCAGCAGCGTCGCCAGGGCGCGCGCGCGTAGGTCCGCGCTGAACTCCCGGCGCGATGCGCTCGGGGTCAGGATTGGCGGCGCATCGCTGCGCTGTCTAGCCGGCCGGTAGTGAGGGCCGGCGCGCAGATCGCCGGACATGGGCAATACTCCAGCGGCTCTGTGGTTCAGGGATGTGGCGGGGGGGGATGATCAGTGCCATCCACATGGCCATGTGCAAGGGCGGGTCTGCGATCATACTACCCTTGTTCGCGGCGTGTTGTCGTCCCTCAAAAGAGGTACTGCTGTGCCACGTAGACACATACCGTATGGCTCTGCGGCGGCGCGGCGTCGTGCGTCTTTTGGCACTACCGCAGAAGGCACGCTGGCACCCAGGAAGCCACCTCCCCATGTCACCCTGAGCGCAGCGAAGGGTCTTCCCGCTCACAGGTGGTAGATGCTTCGCTGCGCTCAGCATGACAGAGAGCTCACCGCGCGACTTCTGCGGTAGGACATGGTTCAAACCAGCACGCCGAAAGACAAAGGGGGGGCGCTCACCTGGAAGGGAGCGCCTGGAGGGTGATGGTGACCGTGGTGCCTGCGCCGAGGGCGCTGGCGATGCCGATCTTGCCCTGCTGGGCGTCGATCAGGCCTTTGGCGATCGGCAGGCCCAGGCCGGCGTTGCCGCTGACGCCGCGGGCCTGGTCGGCCCGGTAGAAGCGCTCGAAGACGTGGGGCAGATGCTCGGGGGGGATGCCGCTGCCGCTGTCGGCCACCTGGATCTGGATATGCTGGCCGCGCTGCTCGGCGCTGAGCGCGATCTGGCCGCCGGCCGGCGTGTAGCGCATGGCGTTGTCGAGCAAGATCAGCAGCACCTGGCGCAGCCGGGCGGCGTCGGCGATCGCCACGCCGGCCACCTGGCCGAGGCTGATCGCGATCCCGCGCTCGCCGCTGATCCGCCCGACCTGGCGCTGGATATCGCCGAGCAGATCGGTCAGATCGACGGGGCTGCGATCGAGCTTGAGCCGGCCGCTGTCGAGCCGCGAGAGGGTGAGCAGATCATCGACCAGCCGGCGCATATGGTCGGCCTCGGTGAGCACATCGCCGAGCAGCTCGCGCTGGTCGGCGCTCTCCCCCTCGATGGAGCGCATGGCCACCTCGGCGCTGGCGCGCATCAGGGTGAGCGGCGTGCGCAGCTCGTGGCTGGCGCTGGCGACAAACGACTGCTGGCGCTCCCAGGCCTGCTGGGCCGGGCTGAGCGCCCTGCCGGCGAGCCACCAGCTCCCCGCCCCGAGGATGACCAGGCTGACCCCGCTGAGGGCGAGGAGCACGATCAGCAGCTCGCTCAGGACGTGCTCCTGGTCGGTGAGGACGCGGCCGAGCTGGAGGGCCGCCGGGCCGTCGCTGCGGGTGAGTCGGTAGGTGAGCATTCGCACCCGGCTGCCATCGGCGAGCGTGATCGTCCGCAGGTCGCGGCCGCTCGCCAGGGCGACGCCCAGCGCATCTTTATCGGGCGCCAGGGGCGGCGCGTAGGGGTTGGGGTCGAAGAGCAGGCGGCCATTTTTGTCCAGGGGCAGCACGAAGATCGCGGCCAGCTCGGCGTCATAGGCCGACTCGCTAAAGCTCGCGACCGGGTCGACCGGTGTGGCGGTGGGCTGTGAGGGAGAGAGAACATCATCGAGCACCTTGGCGTTGATCAGATCGCCGCTGTAGGCGTCGAGATAGTACTCATCGCCGTCCTCAAACTTCACCTCGTAGCTCAGCCGGTCGCTCTCGGTGGTTATCTTGATATCGTGGACGATGCCGCCGCCGTGGTAGGAGATGGCGAGGTGGGTGGCCTGATCGCGGGTGATCGGGATCTGGCTGGCGGCCGGTCGGCTCAGGGGCGCCGCGTTGTCGCGCAGGATCGACCAGTCGCGGTCGGCGGGGATCAGCTCAAGCGGGATCGGCGCGGCCAGAATATGGAACTCGTGGGTCATCTTGTGCTGGAGGGCCAGGTCGGTGACATCCTGAAAGTAGCGGTCCACGATCAGGTAGCCGCCGCCGCCCACCAGGGCGATCAGCGCCAGGGCCGAGAGGGTGTAGAGCAGAGTCATCTGCAGCCGCAGCCCATTAAACACGGTCGGACTCCAGGCGGTAGCCCAGCCCGCGCACCGTGACGATCGGGTCGCGCTCGCCGGGCGCGTTGAGCTTCTTCCGCAGGTAGGAGATGTAGACATCGACCAGGGCGATCTGGACATCGTGGTCGTAGGACCAGACATAGTCGAGGATCTGCTGGCGGGTGAGGCTGATGCCGGTGTTGCGCATCAGGTACTCGAGCAGGTTCCACTCGGTCGGCGTCAGGTCGAGGGATCGCATGCCGCGGCGGGCGGTGTGGCTGCGCAGGTCGAGCACGAGGTCGCCGATGCGCAGCTCCGATGTCTCGCTGCCGGCGGGGGTGAAGCGCCGGCTGAGGGACCGCACGCGGGCGAGCAGCTCCTCGAAGGCGAAGGGCTTCACGAGGTAGTCGTCGGCGCCGCTGTCCAGGCCGCTGACCCGATCCTCCAGCTGGCCGCGGGCGGTGAGCAGCATCAGGGCGATCGGCAGGCGCGCCGCGCGGATCGCCCGACAGATCGACGGCCCGTCGCGCCCAGGCAGCATCCAGTCGACGATCACCACCTCGTGGATGCCCTGGAGGGCGATGTCTAGCCCCTCGTCGCCATCGTGGGCGACCTCAACCGTATAGTGCTCCTCGGTGAGCACGCGGGCCATCAGGCGGGCCAGCCGCTGGTCATCCTCAATAATCAGCACGCGCATAGGTCACCACTAGCTTCGTTGTATGAGGTACATGTACGTTAGGGATGCAGATCGCTTACCCTAGCCTAGCACGCTCCCATTGGAGCCCCCTTGGAGCCAGGGTGAGAATTCTTAGAAGATTTTAAGAATTTACTGCTAGGGTAGCACACAATCCCAGCGGGGGCCATCTAGTTGAAAGGGCCAATTATGGCTCGGCTTGGTGCGTTTACCTTCCGGCCACACGGGGCCGGGATCGAGAAGTTTTTTGGCTCCCTGGAGAGCGCCATCCTCGAGCTGATGTGGTCCGAGGGAGAGTGCTCGGCGCGCCAGATCTACGAGGCGCTGCGCGACAACGGGAAGCGGATCTCCTACGGCGCCACGAAGACCGTGCTCGACCGGCTGGTGCGCAAGCAGATCCTCCAGCGCGTCGCCGACGGCCGCCGCTTTCTCTATGTCGCCCGCATGGATCGCGCCACGCTGATGCACAAGCTCGTGAACATGCTGATCATCAGCCTGCGCGATGAGGCAGACAGCGATATTGTGACGGCGCTGACGGACGAGATCGATAGCTTGAAGGTATCGGGCACGGTCACGTAGGGCGCAACCAAACATGCCGTGATCTTACAGGTGCCTGGCGTGTGCGATCGCCAGGCACCTGCCATTTCTTGAGCCAGTCTTTGAGAAACGACCGCATCGTTCCAACGGGTTTCTCAGAAACGAACGGTATCCTGGCTCTATCAACACAGCGACGCCCGACCCGTGGCGACGTACACCATCACCCACAAGGAGCACTTTTTATGAACCAGCGCAGCGCACTACTCATCGCCGCCGCTCTCACTGCTTTTTTGCTCGTCCTCGCGGGTGGCCTGGCCAGCCGCCTCTCGACCGCGCCGGACCTCGGAGCCACTGAGGTCGCCGCCATCCCGACCGAGGCGTCGCCGCCGACCGAGGTGGTCACGCTCGACCCCACGGTCGAGGCGCTGATCAAGGAGCGCGAGGCGGCCTACCAGCAGGCCCTCGCCGAGGCGAACAGCCGCCTGAACCAGGCGAACGAGCAGATCGCACAGGCGAACGGCCAGATCAGCGCCCTCGACCAGAGCCGCCAGGATCTGGCCGACCAGCTCAACCAGGTGAACCAGAGCCAGCCGGTGGTCGTGGCGGCCCCGGTGGCGGTGGCCGCCGCGCCTGCCCAGGCGCCCGCGCCGGCCGCGCCGGCCGCCGCGCCCGCGCCCGCTCCGGCTGAGCCGACCTACGCCGTCTCGGCCGACCAGGCCCGCGACATCGCCCTCGGCGTCGCCGCCGCCGGCGCGAACCTCCAGAAGGCGCCGGAGCTGGTGAACTACCAGGGCACCCCGGCCTACGAGGTCGTGCTCGACAAGGGCAACGTGTACATCGACGCCCGGAACGGGGCGGTGCTGTGGAACGGCGCGGCGGCCCCGCAGCTGATCAGCCAGGATCAGGCCATCCAGTCGGCCCAGGCCTACCTCGGCGGCGGCACGGTGAAGAGTGTCAACCTCCAGGACGATAACGGCGCGCAGACCTACCAGGTGCAGTTCAGCGACGACAGCAAGGTCTATGTGGACGCCATCTCGGGCCAGGTCGTCTACGCCGAGATCCGCACCAGCGGCACGCAGTACGCCAGCGGCGGCGGCGACGACCACGACGACCACGAGGGCGGCGAGCACGAGGGCGGCGACCACGAGGGCGGCGAGCACGAGGGCGGCGAGCACGACGACTAGACTAGCGTAAGGGCGCAGCAGCGGCGCACACGATGCGCGGCACGTCGCGCATCGTGTGCGCCGCTGCTGCGCCCCAATAAGGAGCACCTCAATGGCCCCCAAGAACAACCCCGCCCGCCAGAAGGGCGTCCCCGGAGTGAAGGCTCTCGTCACCACCAGCGCCCTGGCCGCCACCCTGGCCGGCTGGGCCACCTTCAGCATCAACACGCCTGCCCCGACGCCCGTACAGGCCGCCGCGCCCATTGATGTCGATGCCCCGGTCATCGTGATGGCCCCGCCGCCGGCCTGGCTCGCGGAGCGGCCCAGCATCGCGTCCATCCCGGAGGTGGCGACGGTG
>NZ_JAIEWN010000150.1 GCF_019599295.1 Oscillochloris sp. ZM17-4
ACACCCGTCGCAAGCTTTAGAAAAAGGTTAAAAATACAAATAAACTTTCACAGAGCAGAAGGCGGGTGAATTTTTCCAGAGGGTGCAAGTCCCTTATACGCTGAGGTAACGCTCAGAAGTATTAGCAAGTCGTAAGGTGGTTTGTCGTGAGACATGCACTGAAGGCAACGAGACTGCAAAATCCGGTACTGACGAACAGGAACGGCATAGGAGGCTATTTAATAAGGATAAGCAAGCACACCATTGCAACGTCCTCTTTGTCAATTATTAAATAGTAGATGCCGCAGAGATTGGAGGAAGGAATCAGCTCTTACCAGGGGAGGTCTCATGGGTCATTTACTGGCCGGGATGAGAAGTCAGCAGATGTCATAGTAGTTACAAGAAACGAGCCGGCATAGATAGCCGGATGGCTCACAGAGGTAATGAAGGACTGAACGTTAAGATGTTTCAAATTAAGCAGGGATCTGCCTTATGCGGAAGCCTTGCTATAGGCGAAACAGGGTAAAAGAAGTAAACACAGAATGATTGAGCAGGTATTAAACCGGAGGAATGTAACGCTTGCCTATCGCAAAGTTTTGTCGAACAAAGGTTCGGCAGGCATTGACGGTATGCTGGTTAGTGAGCTCTATGCCCATCTGACAAATAACAGACAGTGTATTGAGACCGAAATCCGACAAGGTAAATACTTGCCCAAGCCAATTCTGGGGGTAGAAATACCTAAAAGCAATGGGAAAACCCGTTTACTGGGTATTCCTACCGTTACCGACCGTCTTTTGCAACAAGCAGTCGGACAGGTAATAGCCATAAAATTCGAGGTTGAATTTGAAGACTATAGCTATGGCTTTCGTCCCAACCGCAACGCCCAACAGGCAGTACTCAAGGCGCAGGATTACATCAATACAGGCTATCAGCACATTGTTGACATAGACTTGAAGAACTTCTTCGATGAAGTGGATCACTGTATCCTGCTGCAGTTGCTGTACCGCAAGGTAAAATGTCCGATCACCCTACGCCTAATCCGCAAATGGCTGAGAGCGCCGATTCTAATAAACGGTAAACTCACCAAACGCAGAAAAGGGGTTCCGCAGGGAAGTCCAATAAGCCCGTTATTATCAAACATCATGTTGAATGAGTTGGATAAGGAACTGGACAGACAGGGGCTTCGCTATGTTCGCTATGCCGATGACTTTAGCATCTATGCCAAAAGTAATTATGCAGCCCGAAAAGCGGGTAACGAGGCTTATCTCTTTCTAAAGAATATGCTGAAATTACCCATTAACAGGGAGAAAAGCGGCATACGCAAACCTGTAAACTTTACTATACTGGGGTTCGGATTCGTTCCCACGTACGTAAAGGGAGAGAAAGGCAAATACCAGTTGGTTGTGAGCGAGAAAGGGTGGAAATCTCTTAAGCAGAAAATCAAAATCATCACCCGGAAAACTACTCCGGCAACTTTTGACGAACGCATTCATAAACTTAAAGAGCTTCAAAGAGGCTGGCTTGGGTACTTCCGTATGGCAAGTATTCAGGGCAAAATCAAAGAACTTGATGGGTGGATTCGTAACCGTTTAAGGTACTGTATCTGGCATTTCTGGAAGAAACCTGAACGGAAAAGGAAGAACCTGATCCGTCTCGGTATCGATCCAGACCATGCTTACCAATGGAGTAGAACCAGAATGGGCGGATGGGCCGTTGCTCAAAGTCCGATACTGGGAACAACTATTACCTTAGACCGATTGCGCAAGAGAGGTTATGTGGCTTTGCTTTCACTTTATGAGAAAATTGCCCCACATCTTAACGAACCGCTGTATACGAGACCCGTACGTACAGTGGTGTGAGAGGCGCACTCCGTCAGCTAAC
>NZ_JAIEWN010000151.1 GCF_019599295.1 Oscillochloris sp. ZM17-4
GACGATCCCGAGTCGCTGCGCGCCTTTGTCGCCACGCTCGGCCGCCGCGACCCTAAGACCGTCGCTGCCTACCTCTCCTCCCTGCGCGGCCTGATCGCCTGGCTCGCTACCCAGCCCGACGGCAGCCCCTTCCGCCCCGATGTGCTCACCGTCACTGCGCTCCAGGGCTACGTCGACCACCTTACCGTCGCCGGCCAGCAGCCGCGCACCCGGGCCCGCGCACTCACCGCCATCTCGCGCTTCTGCAGATGGGCCATCGACGCCGGACAGCTCACCCGCAACCCCGCCCACGCCATTGAGCGACCCACCGTCCCCGCCCTCAGCCCGACCGAGCTCTCCGCCGAGCAGCGCACCATCCTCAAGACCCTCGTCGAGCGGGCCGACTCGCGCCGGCTCGCCGCCATCTTCGCGCTCGGCTACTGGGCCGGGCTGCGCATCAGCGAGGTCGCCACTCTGCGCATCGACCACTGCGTGCTCTCCCAGCGCGCCGGCGCGATCACCATCGTCGGCGCCAAGGGCGGTAAGACCCGCACCATCGACCTGCACAACGAGGCCCGCAAGGCCCTCGTCGCCTACCTGGCCCTCGACGCCAGCGCGACCGAAGCCCGTGAGCCCGACAGCCCCTTCGTGTTCACCAGCCAGCGCGCCGCCGCCCTGCGCCGGCGCGACCAGCCCGATAACCTCTCCGCCCGCGGCATCGAGCATCGCTGGCAGCAGCTCAAGGCCCAGGCCACCCACGCCTCCTGGCCGCGCATCCAGGATGTGACCTTCCACGACCTGCGCCACGACTTCGCCCACCGCGCCCGCGGCGCTGGCTGGACCCTGGAGGCGATCGCCATCTACCTCGGCCACCAGACCAAGGACGGCGCTCCAGCCATCGCCACCACCGCCCGCTATACCCTGCCCACCCGCACCCAGATCCGCGAGCAGCTCAAAACGCTGCCCGGCTAACGGCCGGGTGTGCGGCCGGGAAACGTCTATGGCGTCGCATAGCCCCGCGCTCCTGACCACGGCGCAGCGCGCGCTGCTTAGCCGGCTGCCCGACGACCTGCCCGACCGCGACATCGCCCGCTTCTACACGCTGACGCCCGCCGACCGCGCCTTCATTGCCCAGCACCGGCGCAGCGTCAACCGCCTCGGCGTCGCCGTGCAGCTGTGTATGCTGCGCTACCCCGGCCGGACGCTGATGAGCCTGCCCGACGTGCCCGTGCGCGTGCTGCGCGCCATCGCCCAGCAGCTCGATATCGCGCCCGCGGCCTTTGTCAGCTACGGCGCGCGCCGCACCACCTGCTACGAGCATCTCGACGCGATCAAGGCCCACTATGGCTACCGCACCTGGACGTGGCAGGATGCCCGCGCCGTGATGCGGGCGATCCTCCCCCAGGCCCAGGCCAACGCCCAGTCCCTGCCCTTGATTGAGGCGGCCCATCAGCAGCTCCGTGATCGGCGGCTGATCCTTCCGGGCATCACGGTCGTCGAGCGCCTGGTGTGGGGCGTCCAGCGTGTGGCGACCCGCAGCGTCGAGCGCCTGCTGACCCGCGATCTCACCGTCGACCAGCAGGCCCGGCTCGACGCCCTGCTCGTCGTCGCCGCCGACGCCCCGCGGTCGACGCGCGGCAGCATGCCGCTCACCTGGCTCCGTGAGGAGCCCGGCGACCCCGCCCCGGCCGCCCTGCTCCGGCTGCTCGACCAGCTTGCGATCCTGGCCGACCTCGCCCTGCCGCCGCTGCCCGCGACCCTGCATCGTTCGCGCTGGCGCCAGCTCGCCCGCCAGGGCGCCCACTATCGTCCGCAGCCGCTGCGCGTGCTTGAT
>NZ_JAIEWN010000152.1 GCF_019599295.1 Oscillochloris sp. ZM17-4
GGCGCGCACGCCGAAATCGCTGCGGTCGTCGGGCGCCCACAGGCGGCGGGCGTGGTCGCTCGACAGCTCGCCGTACCAGGCCAGGCCGAGCAGCAGGTTGGTCAGGTCGCCGGAGCGGTGCATGGGGGAGCTCCAGGGAAGGTCGGAAAGGAAGGGAGGCTGCGCACCATTGATCTCGCCCGCCGCCGCGGGCCACGGCAGCGCGCCAGCATCAGGGCGGGCGGAACCGCCCCAAACGTGGCCATTCCGTGGCCAAAACGTGGCCGAAGCGTGGCCGCGACGGGGCCAACCCGTGCTAGCCGGCATCGTCGTCCTCCGGGAAGAGCGGCCCCGCGCGCGGCGGGGCCGGCGGCGGCTCGCGGTCGGCCTGGGTGAAGGCCGGCGGTCAGCGTCGCCTGGAACACCGTTCGAGGCGTTGTGACGCGATTCGGGCAGGATCGATATCTGTGCTATGTGCTCAGCCTGCGTACACATAGCCGATAGCCCGATAGCCGATAGCCGATAGAGCAGCACGAGACATTTCAAGCTGTGCTTTGTGGCGTTTCGAGGAGATTGAGCCAATGGCGGACCTTTGCCGGGTGCTGATGATCGGCCATCTGAGCCGCGACCTGGAGCGCCACATGCGCGACGATGGGATTGTCTACGCGGTGAGCACACTCTGCGCCGCCCGGACGCTGCTGTTCGCCGGGCAGCCGATCATTGAGACAACCCGGATCGCTATGGAGGTCGTCGGCGCCGCACGGGTTGCCAGCGTCGCGCAGCAATTCGGCGCCGGCAGCCGGGTGCTGGTCGAGGGACACCTGGAGCTGCGGGAGTCAGTGCGGATCGAGCGCCTGCCGCTGGCTGACGGCGCCGGCGAGGTGCTGGTGCGCGTCCCGCGCAGCGAGCTGGCGCTCGTCGTCGAGACAATCTTCAACGCCGACCCACCACTGCCGGCGACCGAGGCGCAGCGCCAGCCATCCCAGGTGTGGTGGCAGGAAGCTTCGTGAGGCGGCGCGAATGGCGCTGGACACGCCCTGCTCTGTCGGTCACCGACCTGGCGCTGCTGATCGTGATGACCGCCCTGGTCAAAGCCCACCTGGAGGCAGCGCTCGCCGGCAGCCTGGTGTCGCTGCTCTTCGGCGTGCAGCACATCGCGATCTTCGCCCTGACTCTCCTGCATCGTCCGGCCACCGGCCGGGGAAGCTCGCGAACCGACCTCCTGCTCGCATGGGCCGGCACACTGCTCCCGCTCGCCATGCGCGCGACCGCGGCACCCGTCACCGGCGTCGGACTTGTGCTGGTCGTGCTTGGAAGCCTGCTCGCGACGGCGGCGATCCTCTCGCTGGGCCGAAGCTTCGGCATAGAGCCGGCGCACCGTGGCCTGCAGACCCGCCGGCTCTACCGCGTCGTCCGGCACCCGATCTATGCCGCCTACCTGCCGATCGTGGGCGGCTTTCTGCTCTCCTACGCCTCGTGGTGGAACGGGCTCGTGGCCGTCATCTGGCTGGCCGTGCAGATCACGCGCATCCAGCGCGAGGAGGCGCTGCTCGGCCAGGATGTGCAGTACCAGCGCTACGCGCAGCGGGTGCGGTGGCAGGTGCTGCCGGGAGTGTGGTAGTCCCCTCGAACTCCTCAGTTCTGCCCCATCAATTGGAGCATCATCGAAATAGTGAGGAATTCACTACTGCGACTTCACCCACTGCTGACCGATTAGAACGAACATTATGCCAGGTTGGCCATCGCTGTTTACCGCCTTTTGTACACAGGCGTCAAAAACTCTTTGTTA
>NZ_JAIEWN010000153.1 GCF_019599295.1 Oscillochloris sp. ZM17-4
CCGAAGTCTTCATCGACCTGCATACGCGGGCCTGGAAGCCCGCCGAGCAGATGGGCTTCGATGCGGTGGTGGGGAATCCGCCGTATCTTTCTGGAAGAGATTTAGGTAATCTAGAGCTGAAAAATTATTTCGCCTCCACTTTCGAGTTAGTTACCTACCAAGCAGACCTCTATCAGTTGTTTATGGAAAAAGCCTTATACCTTATTAATCAGAGAGGTATACACAGCTTTATTGTACCTAATACTTGGACTCAAGCTATCTACTCAGAGAAATTACGGCGTGCGATTCTTGAGAAATTCTCACTATTATCTATCACGGATTTCCCGGTTGCTGTTTTTTCTGAAGCATCAGTAGACACTTTGACGTATTCTGTCAAGCCTGTCTATCCTTTGCCTGATTCGGCAGTTAAAGTGTTTGTATTTTCAAGTATTTCATTGCAGTCTCATCATTACCAGGATATTCCTCAGAACTCCTTTTTGACAAATAGCAGTGCCCGCATCGATTTTGCAGCTTCAAATGATATACGGTGTCTTCTTGACAAAATAGCGGTACAAGCTGTTTCTGTTGACACAATTTTTGAGACAGTTCGTGGAATTAACGCATATGATAAAGCTAGAGGACAGACTAAGGCCATAATTGAAAATAGAGTATATCATTCTGAAATGCGTAAAGATGACACTTTTGAGCCTCTTTTGCTTGGTGAAAATATTGCTCGATATGAAAGTTTATGGAGTAAAAAATCTTGGATAAGTTATGGGCCTTGGTTGGCGGCCCCTCGTGAGCGAAGATTTTTTGAATCCAACAAGATACTTGTGCGAAAAATTTTATCAGGTAGTCGGATCGTTGCATATTGTGATGATGATAGATATTTTGTAGATCAACAATTATATATAGGAGTATATAGGAGTGATAGAAGCGTTAGTCTTTATTATGCTTGTGCTGTCATTAACTCTAAAATGATAAGCTTTCACCATGTCAATAAATACAGAGAAAAAGATATTCTATTTCCGCAAATCACTGTCGGCGCGTTTGGTGATTTCCCCATCCGCCGGATCGCCTTCACCACCCCGGCGGCGCAGCGGGCGGCGCTGCTGAGCGAGGCGGTGGCGCTGCACGAGCGGGGGCCGCTCCGGGCCATTGAAATGGCCGCTCCAGAGCCTACGGCTGGCCGACCGCCTGCGCGGTCGGGTGCGGGCGACCGCGCAGGCGGTCGCCCGGCCGCAGGCCCCCAGGAGGCGACTTCAGCCGCCGAAGCGGGGGGGCCAATGGGGGGCTGGCGGGCCTGGCGCGAGCGCTGGGCGGCGCTGTGGGCCTGGGCCGACGCCCGGCTGCCGCAGGGCGCCGACGGCGCGCCGGACACGGCCAACGAGCAGAGCGACGCCGTCCACGACCTGCTGGCCCACCTGGCCGAGCGCATGATCGCCCTGCACAAGCAGAAGCAGGCCGGCGCGGCCGCCTTCACCGGCTGGCTAGAGGAGGAGACCGGCAGCGCCATCGAGGGGTGGACGCTGAAGACGGTGATCAACTCCTTCTGGGAGCAGCCCTGGGAGGAGATCGAGCGGGCCATCCAGAAGAACCGAGGCAAGCTCATGCAGAGCGCCGGGCTGCGCGGCAAGGCCGCCGACGCGGCGCTGCTGCCGCTGCTGCGCGCCGCGCGCGGGCGCTGGGCCACCGCGAGCGCCGATCTGGCCCCGACCCTGGCGGCCATCATCGCCACCGACCGGCTGATCGACCTGATCGT
>NZ_JAIEWN010000154.1 GCF_019599295.1 Oscillochloris sp. ZM17-4
GCGCGCCGAGCGCGAGGACGCAGCTGCGTCGTAGCAGCGGCGGCCCGTCGGTGCCGAGCGCCTCGATCAGCGCCCGGACGGCCTCGGGGCGGCCGCTGCGGCCCAGCGCCCGGGCGGCGCAGATACGCAGCTGCGGCGGCTCGTCGGCGTGCTTGAGGATCGCGCTCGCCAGGCTCAGGGTTGGGTGGCTCGCCATGAGGCGCTCCAGCGCATCGACACGGAGCACGAGGGGCGCCGACATATCGGAGACCGGCGCGATCAGCCGCGGGTCGCCGGGGGCGACCTTGGCCAGGATCTGGTGCGCCCTGAGGCGGATAGGCGGCAGAGGCGAGTCGAGGTAGCCGTGCAGCAGCGGCAGCTGGGCTGCCCCGTCAAGGTCAAGCAGGGCGGCGACGGCGGCGAGGCGCAGGCCCGGCGCGGCGGTGACACCCTGGCTGATCCGCACGAGCGCCGGCGCGGCGCTCTGGTCGCCCATGTCGCCGAGGGCGGCGATGGCGCGGGCTGCATCCTCGGCCCGCTCGCTCTGGGCCGCGCGGAGCAACAGCGGCAGCGCCTCGCGCTCGCCGGCGCGGGCGAGCGTGAGGCCGATGGCGACGGTGAGCGGTATCGCGCCGCCCTCGGCCCGCACGATCTGGCGCAGAGCGCGGCGTGTCTCGTCGGATAGGGGCTGCGGCAGGGCTGTCACGGCGCGGGCGCGCAGCTGCTCGGGGGCGTCGATCGCGGTGATGATGGCACGCAGGGCCGTGTCGGCGTCGGCCCCGCCGATCTTGCCCATGGCGACGACGGCGCTGTCGCGCAGGTAGGACTCGGCGACGCCGCTCACGGCGATCTGCTGGAGGTCCGGCAGCGCCCGCTGGTCGCCCAGGTCGCCCAGGATCATCGCCAGCTTGCCCAGGGTGAACGGGTCGTCGCCGCCGGCGCGCAGCCGGCCCCGCGCCCACGCGGCGACCGATGGCGCGCGGCCGAGGCGCTCGATGGCGGCCCAGCGCAGGGCGGGGGTGCCGGTCGGGCTATCGAGGATCGCCTCTAGCTCAGCGGCGACGCTGTCGCCTGCGGCGTGGGCCAGGGCGTCCAGCAGCCCTGCGGGCGGCAACGCCCCCGGCGCGTGCAGGATCGCGTGCCGCAGGCGCGAGCACAGCTCGTCGGCCAGATCGGGCCGCAGCTCGGCGAGGGTGGCCAGGGCGGCGGCGGCGGCGGCGGCGGCACCCTCGGCCTGCCGGCGACCCAGCTCATCCAGGCTGCTCGGCTGGTCGTCGGATGTGTCGCCGGCCGCCAGGCTGTCGAGCAGGACGGCGCGCGTGCCAGGATCGAGCGGGATCGCCTGCCAGAGGTCGACCGGGGTGTGGGCGAGGGCGGGCACGGCGGCGAGCCAGCCGGCGCGCAGGGCGGCCGGGCGGCCGGGGTTGAGCAGTGTGCTCAGGGCCGGGGCTGCCACGACAGCCCCGGCGGCGGCGAGGGCGGCGGCGACGCTGCAGGTCAGCGCGGCGTCGGGGTCGGGCCGGGAGATGGCCTCGATCAGGGCGGCGACCGCGATGCGCCCGCCACCGGGGGCGTGGGCGAGGGCGGCGAGGGCGGCGGCGGAGGAGCGGCGCAGGATGGGCGGGCCGTCGCCGAGGAGGGCGCGACGCAGCTGTGGGGCCGCGTCGACCGCGGCGGCCGCGCCGAGCAGACGGGCGGCCGCCGCGCGCAGGGGCGCGGGC
>NZ_JAIEWN010000155.1 GCF_019599295.1 Oscillochloris sp. ZM17-4
GCCAGGGGCAGGGCCAGCGCATCGGGGGCTCCCCTCTCGGCTATAATAGAGGTGCAGCATCGCAACCATCGTTAGTATACGGCAACCCGTCGTAGGGGACGAGTCTGCCGATAGGAAGCTCGCACCGACCATGACGATTGACAACCAGGCCCAGATCACCCGCCGGATCACCGCGACCCTCTTCGCCACGCAGAGCATGGCCTCGGCGGCATTCATCGCCAACATCACCGTCGGGGCGATCATCGGGGTGGAGCTCAGCGGACAGACGGCCCTAGCCGGGCTGCCGAGCACGCTGATGCAGGCCGGCGCGGCGGTGATGGCCTACCCGGCCGGGCGATTCATGCAGCGCTACGGGCGGCGGCCGGGCCTGGGGATCGGCTTCCTGCTCGGCCTGGTCGGCCTGGTCATCAACGGCATCGCCGTCGTGCAGGGCTCGTTCGGCACCTTTCTGTTCGGCCTGTTCTTCCTGGGGCTGGCCCGCGGCATCACCGACCAGAGCCGCTACGCCGCCGCCGACGCGGTACCGCTCAGCCAGCGCGCCCGGGCGATCAGCACGGTGGTCTTCGCCAGCACGGTGGGTGCCGTGGGCGGGCCGGCTCTGGTGGACCCGCTGGGCAAGCTGGCGCTCAGCCTGGGCATCCCGGAGCTCGCCGGCCCGATGATCGGCGGGGCGGTGCTCTTCGCCATCGCCGGGGCGCTGATCATGCTGCTGCTCCACCCCGACCCGCGCAGCGTCGCGATCCGCATGGCCCAGGACACGCCGGTCGGCCACGCCGACCACGGGCCGGGCCGTAGCATGGGCGAGGTGCTGCGCACGCCCGTCGCCCGCACCGCGCTCACCGCGATGGTGCTCGGCCAGGGCGTGATGGTGATGGTGATGGGCGTGACCTCGGTGTACATGCGCCAGCACGGCCACGAGCTGGGCGACATCTCGCTGGTGTTCGCCGCCCACACCCTGGGCATGTTCGGGCTCTCGATGGTGACGGGCACGCTGGCCGACCGGTTCGGCCGGCCGATGATGATCGCCCTCGGCGCGCTGGTCCTGATCGCCGGCTCGGTGCTGGCCCCCGTATCACTGCTCACGCCCTGGCTGGCCCTGGCGCTCTTTCTGGTCGGCCTGGGCTGGAACTTCTGCTACATCGCCGGCTCGTCGCTGCTGGCCGACAGCCTGAGCGCCGGCGAGCGCGGGCGGGTCCAGGGCGGCGCCGACCTGCTGATCAACCTGACCTCGGCCATCGGCAGCCTGAGCAGCGGGGTGATCCTGGGCGCCGCCAGCTATGGCGTGCTCTGCGCCATCGGCGTGGCCCTGTCGCTCATCCCGCTATTCGTCGCCATGCCGCAGATCCGGGCCGCGCGCGCCGCCGGTGCCGCGTAGGGGCGGGCAGCCGCCCGCGCCCACCATACGGGGAACGCTTCCGATGCCTGTCGTCGATCTCGACCTGACCCTGACCCAACACGGCGATGGCTACGCCGCCGCAATCCAGCTGAGCCCGTCCGGCGAGCCCGCAACCCAGCTCGCCCCGCCGACGCCGTGGGCGTTCGACACCGAGTCGCTGAGCGCGCTGATGGCCGACCCGGTCGGCTACGGCCAGGCGCTCACCGACCAGCTCTTCTCCAGCCCGAGACTGCGGACCGCATGGCACGAGGCCAGCGCCTTCGCCCACGGTCGCGGCTCCACCCTGCGCCTGCGGCT
>NZ_JAIEWN010000156.1 GCF_019599295.1 Oscillochloris sp. ZM17-4
CAACAACGCAGAGTTTGATCCTGGCTCAGGATGAACGCTGGCGGCGTGCCTAATGCATGCAAGTCGCACGCAGCAAGCTTGCTTGGCTGCGTGGCGCACGGCTGAGGAACACGTGGGTAATCTGCCCGAGAGTGGGGGATAACTGCGCGAAAGCGGAGCTAATCCCGCATACGCCCGCAAGGGGAAAGCGGCAACGCGCTCACGGATGAGCCTGCGGCCCATCAGGTAGTTGGTAGGGTAACGGCCTACCAAGCCGGTGACGGGTACCTGGTCTGAGAGGACGACCAGGCAGACTGGGACTGAGACACGGCCCAGACTCCTACGGGAGGCAGCAGCAAGGAATTTTCCCCAATGGGCGCAAGCCTGAGGGAGCAACGCCGCGTGGGGGATGACGGCCTTCGGGTTGTAAACCCCTTTTGCTGGGGAAGATGATGACGGTACCCAGCGAATAAGCCCCGGCTAACTCCGTGCCAGCAGCCGCGGTAAGACGGAGGGGGCAAGCGTTGTCCGGACTCACTGGGCGTAAAGCGTACGTAGGCGGACCGGTGCGTCGCTGCTGAAAGCGCCAGGCTTAACCTGGCGAGGCGTGGCGATACGACCGGACTAGAGGCCGACAGAGGGTGGCAGAATTCCGGGTGTAGTGGTGAAATGCGTAGAGATCCGGAGGAATGCCTGTGGCGAAAGCGGCCACCTGGGTCGGACCTGACGCTGAGGTACGAAAGCGTGGGGAGCGAACCGGATTAGATACCCGGGTAGTCCACGCAGTAAACGATGCCAGCTCGGTGTCTGGGGCCGTTTTGGCCTTGGGTGCCTAAGCTCACGCGGTAAGCTGGCCGCCTGGGGACTACGAGCGCAAGCTTAAAACTCAAAGGAATTGACGGGGGCCCGCACAAGCAGCGGAGCGTGTGGTTTAATTCGACGCAACGCGAAGAACCTTACCCAGGCTTGACATGCAGCTGCAAACGGCGGAAACGTCGTTGCCTTCGAGGGTGCTGCACAGGTGCTGCATGGTTGTCGTCAGCTCGTGTCGTGAGATGTTGGGTTAAGTCCCGCAACGAGCGCAACCCCTGCCGCCAGTTACATGTGTCTGGCGGGACGGTCCCCTTGATGGGGGAAGGAAGGCGGGGATGACGTCAAATCAGCATGGCCCTTACGCCTGGGGCGACACACACGCTACAATGGCCGGGACAGTGCGTCGCGAACCCGCAAGGGGGAGCAAATCGTAAAAACCCGGTCTCAGTGCAGATCGGGGGCTGCAACTCGCCCCCGTGAAGGCGGAGTTGCTAGTAACCGCGTATCAGCCATGGCGCGGTGAATACGTTCCCGGGCCTTGTACACACCGCCCGTCACGTCATGGGAGTGGCCAATGCTTGAAGTCCGTGGGCTAACCCGCAAGGGAGGCAGCGGCCGAGGGCAGGGGTCGCGACTGGGACGAAGTCGTAACAAGGTAGCCGTAGCGGAAGCTGCGGCTGGATCACCTCCTTTCTAGGGATAGGCCTATCAACCTATCATCTGGGTCTGTCACGACCCGCACAACCACACTCGATTGGGAAGATGCCAGCACTGAGGCACTGAATGATTGAGGCACTGAAGTTCTACACTTCAGTGCCTCAATCATTCAGTGCCTCAGTGATTCAGTGCCTCAGTG
>NZ_JAIEWN010000157.1 GCF_019599295.1 Oscillochloris sp. ZM17-4
GACATGGTTCATAAGCACTTGACAGTTTGGCGTCACGCGGCGTGCGCTAACCGCAGCGGTGAAGGCATGACGGCCTCGACCGGAGGATAGCCCAGAGCCACCAACCAGTCGGTTGGGGCATCGGTCATGCCACTCAGGTGGAGCGGGCTCTGCCCCTTATGAACCCCACGGCGATACACGCGATGGTTATGCCAGACCGCCAACAAGGCCAACATGCCTGTGGTCAAGGTGCGTCGCACGGCCAGATGCGGGCGCAGAATGGAGTGCCAGCGTTCCACGGCGCTGCTGACCCGCACGGCGTCCGCCCACGTCGCCAGCAGCACGCGGGCGGCGTCGCGCCAGTCGGCGGGGATGGCCGCCAGGATGTCATCCCGCGTCCACGCCAGGGTCGCCCGGCGCAGCCAAGCCCATCCCAGCAGCGCCTGGTGCGCGGGGGCCAGCACACCGGCCAGATCCTGCTGCACCTGGGCGACGTGGGGCACAAACGCCAGCAGGGCGGGCAGATCAGTGCGGATGCGCCGGCCCAGGCGCTGCACCTCGGCTCGCGACCCGTTCGGGCAGGTGGCGGCCAGTTCGTCCCACAAGGCCAGCAGGGTCTCCAGCTCCTCCTGCCGCTGGGCCGGAGCCAGCAGCTGGTCGGCACCCACGACGACGACCGCCAGCAGGTCGTGCAGTTCCGTGCTCAGATAGCGCAGCCCGTCGGCCACCCGCTGGGTGGCGGCCAGGGTCGCGGCCTGGGTCGCCAGATCCGTTTTGGCGGCGCGGCCCTTGGGGCGCTGCCCGGCGGCCACCCGCGCGGTCTGCCGGGCGACCACCGGGGTTTGCTGGGCGACCACCCGATCCAGGCGTGCCTGCACCTGGGCACATTCCTGCCAGAGATGCCACTGATCCAACTGCAGGGCTACCTGGGGTGTGACCTGCTGGCAGGCCGCGTGCATCGGGGCACCCGCGTCCATGACCGCCCGATCCCAGCGCAGGCCGCGATCCTGCAGGCTCCACAAGACCAACGTCCAGCTCTCCGTATCGACCGCCAGCGGCCCTTCACTCGCCCAGACGGCACCACTGTGAACATCCACCACGTTCAGATAGGCGCCGTGCCGCCGGTGCCCATAGATCTCATCGAGCGCCAGGGCGCGGGTGCTGACGGGCACATGCGTCTGCATCCAGGTGATGGCCCGCTGCTGGGCTTCATGCAGCACTGCCGTGATCGTGGCCAGGCTCAGCCCCTGCCGCAGCAGTTCGGCGAACGCGGCTTGGATGCCCCGGTCGCTGGCATGGGTCATCCACACGGTCAAGATCTGGCGGGCGGTCGTGCGCGCCACCGGCGTGGAGGGAGGCAGTGCAGGGGTAAACGCCGCCACCAACGCCTGACCGGCATGGTCGCGCCAGGTGTAGAGCGTTTGGCGCGAAACCTGGAGTTCCCGACTCAGCTGCGTGACCATGCCGTACTCCCCCGGATGGGCCAGCAGCATGGCGGCCCATTGTGCCCGCTGTGCGGGCGTGCTAGGATGCGTCTGACCCATACGGTCCTCCCTGGTGCTGCGGCTGTTGCTGGTACATCAACCATAGCACCAGGGCGTTTGTTTGTCTGCGGGCCGGCCAAAACTGTCACGTAAAACCGGCCCTTCTGAAACCTTGTC
>NZ_JAIEWN010000158.1 GCF_019599295.1 Oscillochloris sp. ZM17-4
TCGGCCATGCCCGGCTGCTGGTGCTGGGTGCCGACCATCAGCGGCTCCACGAGGAGCTGATCGTCGCCGGTGGCCAGCTGCGTGAGGGCCGCTTTGCCCGCCTGAACCTCACCGAGACCCAGCGGGCGCTGGCGGCGGCGACCGATCGCGCGGTGCCCACTGCGATGCAGGAGCGCCTGGCGGCGCAGTGGCCGAAGCACCAGGACGCGCTGCTGACGGCATTGGAGGCGCGCATGCGCGAGCGGGCGACCAGCCTGGAGAAGCAGCTCGCCGAGCGGCGCGACAAGGAGGTCGCGGACATCACGGCCATCCTGACGGAGTTACAGCGGGCAATCGCGACCGAGCTGGACGAGCCGGCCATCAGCCAGCTGATGCTGCCGGACTTCTCGGACACCGAGCGCGAACAGCTGGCCCGCAACCGGGACAGCCTGCGCGCCCGCCTGGCCCAGATCCCTGGCGAGATTGCGGGCGAGACCGCCGCCATCCGTGCGCGCTACGCCAACCCCAGCCCTCGGCTCTTCCCGGTCGCGGTGACGTTTCTGGTGCCGGAGCAACTCTTACGCTAGTACGGATGTAGTGCGTCCCTATCCCGCATACTAATGAATCTGAATCACTCACCCCAACCAGTTCGTTCGAGCATTATCCAGTGGATCCTGGTCGGTATTCTCAGTGCAGTGCTCTTGGGGCTACTCGCCGGTGTCGCGATCCTGATCGTCCGGCGCAGCACCGTTCGGGTGGCCGATTCGCAGCCCCTGGCGGTGGTTCAGGCGACGACAATGCCACGCCCAACGCAGCCGCCGACCCCGCAGGCCAGCCCCCAGCCATCGGCGACCGCTGGCCTGACCGCCGCTCCGCCATCACCGGCCCCGCCCGCCCATCCCACTGCTGCGGCCAGCCCGGCGGACACGTCCGTTCCGACAGATACGGCCCTGGATGCCCCGGCCCTGGCCGCGCGCGGGCTTGTGCGTGAGCGTCGCGATGCAGATTACGATGGCGCGCTCGCAGACTATAGTGCCGCCATTGTCCGTGATTCGACGTATCCAGATGCCTACTATCTGCGCGCGTCGCTGCGCAGCCGCGTTGGCGATCGGCAAGGGAGTCAAGAGGACTATACGCACGCTACGGAACTGGACTCTACCTCAGCACACGCCTTCTATCACCGCGCCCGTATGGAGACCGAGGCCAACCCTGCGCAGGCCATCAACGATTATACCCAGGCGCTACAGCTCGACCCAAAGTACGCCCAAGCCTATTATAGCCGTGGGGTGCTCCGGGGCATCGCCGGTGACTATGCAGGGTCACTCGACGACTTTACGGCCGCCATCGCGGCCGATCCTCAGTTTGCATTTGCCTATAGTAATCGGGCTGGGCTCTATCGTGATCGTGGGCAACTGGCCGAAGCCCTCGCTGGGTATACCCAGGCAATCGCCCTCGATCCGGGCTATTTTCAGGCGTACTTTGAGCGCGGTGTGACCTATCTGTCGTATGTCGGCGATCCAAAGCATGCACTCACGGATTTACAGGAGGCGGTCAAGCTGCGCCCGCAAAGCGCGCCAGCCTACTGTGAGCGTGGAAATGCCCGGTCCCAGCTTGGCGACTCGCAAGGTGGTATCGACGATACCACCCAGGCGAT
>NZ_JAIEWN010000159.1 GCF_019599295.1 Oscillochloris sp. ZM17-4
CCTGAGCGCTGGCGTTGGGCGGCCCAATGACCGATTCCACGGGTGAAACGCAGTTCCGCGCAGCCGGACAACCGGACAGCTGGACAGCCGGACATACCGGACAGCCGGACAGCCGGACAGCCGGACAGCCGGACAACCGGACAGCCGGACAGCCGGACAACCGGACAGCCGGACATACCGGGCAGCCGGACATAACCGGACAGTCGAGCAGCCGGACATAACCGAACAGCCGGGCAGGGCCACGAAAGCAGATGGTCGCGTGCCATACAGCCGCAGCCGGGCAGGGCCACGAAAGCCGACTGGCGCGTGCGGTAAAAGCTGCAGCCGGGCAGGGCCACGAGAAAAGCGATCGCAGACGAGCGCCGCCGCAGCCGGGCACGGCCCCGAGAAACGCGGTCGCGTGCGGTAACGGCCGCTCCCGAACCGTCGGACGCGCGCATAGGGCCGGTGCCCGTCCGCCCAACATGGCGTCCAGGCGATGCCGCTGGCGCGGCTCCAAACCTGGCGCGTTTGTCATGGTCGTCGCGTGCCGTCACGCGCCGCGATCACGGAAACCTGCCAGCGGCACGCCTGACGCCCAGCGTTGGGCCTCCGCAACTCGTAAGGCACATGTCGGATCGTTGAATAGTGGAACATACGTGCGATTATTGCTGCTTGCCTTCTGGGAATTATAGTGTATACTTTTAATATATACCTTTGTCGTCTGGGAGGTGGCTATGGACAGTGCCAAACTCTTTCAAAATGGAAAAAGCCAAGCGGTGCGACTTCCCAAGGAGTACCGATTTCGCGGTGCGAAAGTCTATATCAAACGGATGGGTAATGCCGTCATCCTTATCCCAGAACATGAATCATGGCAAACCATGATTGATAGTCTTGCGTTTTTTTCTGATGATTTTATGGATGAGCGCATCCAACCACCCATTGACGAGCGGGAAAGCGCATTCGAATAGCATGCTATCGGTGCATATTACGGAGCTACCATGCGCTACGTGCTTGATACCAATATCTGTATCGCCCTCATTCGTAAAAAACCACCAACGGTGCTGGCACATATCACAAAACATCCGATCACTGACATTGCGATATCATCGATCACAATCGCGGAACTTCAGTTTGGCGTCAGTAAAAGTAGCGTACCACATCAAAATCAACAGGCCCTCGATCAATTCCTTCTTCCGTTCACATTTCTCGATTTTGACTATACCGCGACATCGCTTTATGGGACGATCCGTGCGTTTTTAGAAGCACAAGGAACGCCGATAGGTGCCCTTGATACCTTGATTGCTGCCCAAGCGATAGCATACAACCTCATTCTTGTTACCAATAATACGCGTGAATTTATGCGCGTCCCCAACATTGTCTTGGAAGATTGGACGAAATCGTAACATAGGCACCGTCTCTTCGGCCTACAAGCCGGACATACCGGACCTGTCGAGCAACCGGACTGTGCCGAATAGCCAAGCCCCTGGCCCAACAACGCCTTGCACGCGACGCCGCTGGCGCGGCCTGAAACCTGGTGTTTTTTACAAGGCTGTCTTGTGCCGTCGCTCGCCTCGCTTCACACGCCTGCCAGCGGCGCGCGTGAAGGCTGGCGTTGGGCC
>NZ_JAIEWN010000016.1:0-31475 GCF_019599295.1 Oscillochloris sp. ZM17-4
AGCCGCACGGCGATGGCGTAGGCGATCGTGTCGTGCCGGGTGCGGTACTTCGCCTGCAGGGCGCCGCGCCAGTGGACGTAGGCCGCCCAGCTCACCTGGAACTCCAGCACGTCGCCGAGCCTGATGGTCACATACTCGACCACCTCGCGGGGCTTCTCGCGCTGCTGCTTGGCCAGCACGCCAGCCTCGGCCGCGAACGCCGCCATCATCTGGGCGACCATGTCGTCGGGGGTGACGACGCTGTCCATCAGCTGCTCCAGGTTCACCGGGTCGATGCGAGCCAGGCTGGTGGTGCGCTTGAGGTACAGCAGCGCCTTGCGCTCCTCTTCCTCGGAGAGGTCGAGGTAAGCCACCGGCACGGTCTTCGCACCGTTCTGCTGGGCCACGGCCACGCGCATGTGGCCGTCGATGATCCGGCCGGTGTTCTTGTTCACCAGCACCCGCGCCGCCCAGCCGACCGTCTTCAGCAGATGGGTCATCTGCGCCTCCTGCTCGGCGGTGTGGATGACCAGGTTGTCGGGGTGCTCGAGCAGCGTGGAGGGGTTCACGTCGGCGTAGCTTACGATGCGGTTGCGTCGGATGCTCATGCGGTTCGTTCCTTTGTTGTGGTGCGGGAATGATGGAAGGCCGCCGCAAACGCGGCGACCACGATCGGGTCAAACATGGTCTCGGCGTGGTCGATCACATAGCTCAGGGCAGCCTCGTGGCCCCAGGCCGACTTGTAGGGGCGCTCCTCGCGCAGGGCGTCGTACACATCGGCCACGGCCACGATCCGGGCGGCCATCGGAATAGCGGCCCCCGCCAGCCCATAGGGGTAGCCGCTGCCATCCCAGCGCTCGTGGTGGCTGACGATCACCGCGATCGTGATCGGGCTGGCCAGCTCGCCGCCGATCCAGCCGGCGCCGTAGAGCGGGTGGTCGTTGAACAGGCTGCGCTCATCCTCGGTGAGCGGGCTGTCCTTGAGCAGCACCGTGATCGGCACATCGAGCTTGCCGATGTCGTGCAGCCGGCCGGCCCGCACCAGGGCGCGCACCTCGGTCAGGGACAGATTAAGCTGCACCGCGATGGCACCGGCCAGCTTACCGACGCGCTCACAGTGGGCAGCCGTCGCCTCGTCGTAGAGGCGTAGCCGCCACAGCAGCCGGGTCTCTGTCCAGATCGCAATCACGCCTGTTCCTCCAGGAGCGCCACATAGGCATGTAGCTCCTCGTCGCTCATCTCGCCGATGGGCTTGGGCGGCGCCACGGTGGCCGTTGTCTCGGTCGCCTCGCCCAGCTCCAGCCGCTCGGCCTTCATGCCCTCGACCAGCAAGAAGCGGGCATCAGGCAGGGCCTTGCGGGCCTCGTCCGGCTCCATATCGGTCAGCTTGGCCAGCGAGAAGATGGTCAGCGCCGCCTCCTGCATGAGCTGGGCGTTGCGCAGCCGGCGCCGGGCCAGCGTCGCGGCCTCTTTGCGCGCCGCCGACCGCGCCGCCTCCACCTCCTCAGTGTGGCGCTCGCGGGCGAGCCTCGGCCAGTCGTACCGCGACGACCAGCGTTCGAGCTGGCGCTGCGCGACCCCGGCCTCGGCCGCCAGCTTGCGCAGCGAGCGGCCAGGGCCGAGGGCGTAGTACTGCTCAAACGCCGCCAGCGCCTTCGGCGTCATCTCCTCGCCGTCGGCACCGTCCTCGTCGTTTGGGATGTCGTTGGGTAGGATGTCGTCGCTCATCGTCGGTAGATATCACTAAAACATGGTGTTGGCGAGGGCCTGCGAGATCGCCGCCATCACCCGCTCTTCCTTGTCGTTCTTCCGGCCCGCCTGCATCCGCTGCGTTTCCCACGCCCCCAGCTTGTCATAGAGCTGCTCCGGCGTCGACTTCGCATCCTGGAGGAACGACCTCGCGGCCGCGATGGCGGACGCCTTCGTCGCCGGATGCTTGAAGTTGGCAATCAGCTGATCACGCGGTACGAGCTTAACCGGCGCGGGCTTCCCCGAGCGCGGGTTTGAAGTCCTCGCGGTCGGGCTCCGGCCGATCCCCTGCGGCACCCCCGGTGCCTTGCGCCCGCTGGAGATGCTGCGCGAGCGGCCCGGCTTGCCGGCGCCCGCCGGGGTCGTGAACTCCCCGTTGCGGTCGCGGTAGGGGTTGTAGCCCCCGTTGTGGCCTGGCATGGTGGTCGTCCTCCGTTATCCGTAGTGCTCGGCCTCGCGGGCCGCGTCCTCGTCGAGGGTGTCCAGGTCGTTCTGCGTCACCCGCTGGCGGGCCAGCTCGGCCTGCACCGAGGCGCCGCCCGCAGCGGCGTGCTGGGCGGCGATGTAGTCAGCCTGCTGGCGCAGCTCATCCGGGTCGCGGGACGCGTTCTCGCGCCGCATGTTCTCGGCGATGGTGTGGGCCAGCTCGATCTCGGCCTTGCTCCTGAGCCGGATGCCGCTCGCGCCGGGCTGGCTAGCCCGAGCACCGCGCAGCACGCTGTTGATCACCGCGTGGTGGCTCTTGTCCGAGAGGTCGGCGAGGTTCGATGTGTCGCGGGGGATGCCCCGGGCCAGCGCGATCGCCTCATCCTGATCGCGCTTCCAGGCCCGACCGGCGGGCTTCTCGGCCACCAGCGCATCGCCGTCCCACACCTGGTAGTGTGGCGCGCGCTCTTTGGTCAGATGCACCTCGCGAGTGCCGTCCTTGTACACCGGCGCGGCCTTGGGCTTGACGGGCGCCGTTGCCCGCCCGCCTGGCCGTGCCGTCCATCTGCCCCAGGAGTCGCGGGGCTGATCTCCTGCGCCCATACGTCACTTCCTCCGGGTCTAGCCCTCGAACGCCCCCAGGTTCGCCTCGCTCATCGGGTCGCCGAAGTGGGTACTGTCGATCGGATCCTGCCCGCCGTTGAACGCCCTGAGCGTCTCGCGGAAATCAGCGCCACTGTTGACCTTATGGACGAACTCCTGCACCCGATCCACCTCGCTGACGACATCAGTCACCAGCCCGGTTTTCGGGTCTCGCTTCTCGCCGCGCGGGATTTCCAGCCACTTCTCCGCCTTCGTCCCCCGCGTGGCTGGATCGAGCACCGTGTACGACAGCCACGGCGCTGAGCCGCCGCCGCGCTGGCGCCGCATCGCGGTGACCATCCCCATCGTTCCCTTCCCATCGCCAGCGGCGACAATCTCCGCGTTCCGCACACCTGGCGCCAGGAGCCGACGCGCATGCGCCTGCTCCGCCTCGTTGAGCGCCTCGCCCTTCGCCTTGGCCTCGGGCATATATTTACTTTTTGGGTACTGGTAGAACTGCACCCCGACACCACGCACCGGCTGACGTGCCTCGCCGAGCGAAGCGCTCGGGCCTGCCCCGCCGCCACCCGCCGTCCCGCGCCCCGCCGCCGTCCGGATCTGGTCGTTCAGGCTCGTCCACTTGGCCGGGCCACCCTCCCGCGAGCGGCCTGGCTTGCCGGCGGCGCCCGGGTCGGTGAACTCCCCATTGGCGTCCCTGAATGGGTTGAACCCACCGTTGTGTCCTGGCATGGCCGTCCCACTCCTTACTGGTTGGTATGGCTCTCCGGTGCCAGCTCCACCTGGTTCACCGTCGCGCCGCGCCCGCTGATCTCGATAGCCTTCCGCCAGGCCCGCACCGCGTCCTCGGCCCGGTTCACCCGCTGGCCACCGGGCCAGGGCAGGTCGAACTCGAAGCGCAGCGCCGCCTCCACCGTGGCGATCGGCAGCTCCTGGGCCTTCGCGCCGACGCGCAGGTTGAACTGGGTGGCCGAGTGATTCTGGTAGGAGACCTCGGGGTCGAGGAACCGCCGGCCGGCATCGAGCGCCTGGGCCTTGGTGTGGAACTTCTGGTAGAACCAGCGGCCCTTGAAGAGGATGCCCGAGAGGCCCGCGCTGTCCAGGAACTCGAAGCCCCGCATCGCGCCACGGTGCGAGGTGGCGTAGATGTTTTGCTCGATGAAGTCGCGCCGGCGGCCCGAGGCGTAGATCCGCCCGCCCGGCCTGGCAAACGCGTTGAGGCAGGTCAGCACCGCGTCCTCAGCCCGCTGGCTGTCAATGCTGTTGAGCACGTAGTCACACACGACCACATCGAACAGGCCCTGGGTCTCCAGGTGGTGGAACAGCTCGTCGGCCATCCGGTGTACGGCCTTGCTGTCGATGTAGTCGCCCTTGCGGTAGAAGAACTCCATGCCCCAGATGGGGATATGCGGCAGCTCGCGCGTGATCTTCTTCACGTAGTCGGCCTGGCCGCAGCCGAAGTCCAGGATGTGCTCGCCCACCTGATACTCAGGCAGCACCCGCTTCTCCCAGGTCGGCGACTTGACGCCCTCGGTGTTGCCTGCAGCGTCGGTGCGGCAGCGGAACGGCTGGGCGAAGGTCTGGATGTAGGTCTCGCGGGCCAGGTGCTCGTAGAAGAACTGCCCGTACTGGCGCTGGAAGAGCCCGCGGATGATCGGCGCGTCCGCGTCGCGCACATAGAACGTGCGAACAGGATACCCCAGGCTCTTGCAGGTGATCGCGTACTGCGCGCCCGAGAGGCACTCGCCACTCTGCGTGGCCACGATGCCCCCCCAGGGGCCGTAGCCGATCAGCAGCTTGGCGATCTCCGAGCGGATCGGCGCGCCGGCCGAGCGCATGTTCGCCTGCACGGAGTCGGGCTCCACGTCGAAGTAGCCCAGGCTGCCCGGCATCGCTGGCACGAGCACATGCTCGTCGCCGGTGTCCATGTCGGTGCCGTTGTGCAGCTGGTTGAAGCGCATCTCATCCGAGGCGGTTAGGCCGGTGACGATGTAGACCGGGGTCACGGTGCCGCCGGTGGCCTTGAGCGCCTTGAGGCGCTGGTGGCCGGCCACGATCGTGCCGTCGTCGTTCACGATGATCGGCTTGGCCATGCCGATCTGGGTGATCGAGCGGCAGAGGTCGCCGAAGGCCGTGTCATCAATCTTGCGCGGGTTGTACGGGGCCGGGCGAAGGTTCTCGACCGGGTACTCCAGATAGAAGGGCATGGTTCAGTCCTTGTAGCGAAGGCGAAGGCCGATCATCACGGCCGTCGTGAGCGTGTAGAAGGCGTGCAGGAAGTGAATGGGCGCGAGCGGCAGGCTCAGCAGATAGAGCCATTGAAGCCCGTTGCCGATTTCACTCAGCACCAGGCTCCAGATGCTGTAGCTCCGAAGATCGCGGGTCACGACGGCCTTGACGAGCATCGGCATAGCGCTGCTGACGAAGACGATCGTGGCGAGCGCGCCGGCAGCCGTGGCGATCATTGCGGTTTCTGCTCCCTTGCGATAGCGGCGCGCCACGCCGCCACCGCCTCCTCGGCACGACCCACCGTGCGGCCACCCGGCCAGGGCAGGTTGAACTCGAAGCGCAGCGCCGCCTCCACGTCGGCCGCCGTGTGCTCGAAGTCCTTGATGCCGCGCAGGTTGAACTGGCTCGCCGAGTGGTTCTGGTAGGCCGGGTCCCGCATCACATAGCGCTTCGTCAGCTCGGTGATTTGGGTCTTCGTATGGAACTTCTGGTAGAACCAGCGGCCATGGAGCAGGATGCCCGAGAGCCCCCCTTGGTCCATAAACTCGAAGGCCCGCATGCCGCCCCGGTGCGAGGTCGCATACAAGGCCCGCTCGTAGTGGTCGCGCCGGCGGCCGCTGAAGTAGATCTTGCCGGCCGGATTGCAGAACGCGTTCAGCAGCGTCAGCACCGCGGCCTCGGCTTCGTCGCTGTCAATGCTGTTGATGACGTGGTCGCACATCACCACATCGAACCGGCCATGCACGTGCAGATGCTCGAAGAGCGCGTCGGCCATCCGTAGCACGGCTTTGGTGTCGATCGCCGAGCCCTGCCGCCGGAAGAACTCCATCCCCCAGATCGGCAGGCCGCGCTTCGTCAGCCGCTTCACGTAGTCGCCCTGCCCACACCCGAAGTCCAGAATGTGCTCGCCCGGCTGCAGGCTGGGGAGAACGTGCTTTTCATAGGTCGGCGAGGTCACGCCCTCGCTGTCTGAGCCGGCCATGTCCGCCCGGCACAAGAACGGCTGCGCGAAGGTCTGGATATAGGTCTCGCGCTTCAGGTGCCCATAGTGGAACTGGCCATACGGGCGCTGGAAGAGCGCCCGCACGAGCTGGGCCTGGTCGTCGGCGATGTAGTAGGTTCGCACCGGCATGCCGAGCACCTTGCACGAGAGCGCGTACTGCGCCCCGCTCAGGCACGTGCCGCTCTGCGTCGCCACGATGCCGCCCCAGGGGCCGTGGCCGATGAGCAGCTTCGCGATCTCCGAGCGGATCGGCGCGCCGGCTGAGCGCAGGTTCCCCTCAACCCCGTCGGCCGGCACATCCGCGTAGCCCAGGCCCGCGTAGACCGGCACCCGCACATGCTCGTCGCCGGTGTCGAGATCCGTCCCGTTGTGGAGCTGGTTAAACCGCATCTCGTCAGTAGGCGAGATCTCGGCGAGCAGGTACACCGGGGTTGTCGTCGCGCCAGTGGCCATCAGCGCCTTGAGCCGCTGGTGGCCTGCGACGATCGTCTGGTCAGGGGCCACGATGATCGGCTTCACCATCCCGAGCTGCTCCAGCGAGCGGCACAGGTCGGCGAAGGCCGCATCGTCGATCTTTCGCGGGTTGTAGAGGGCTGGCCGCAGGTTTGCGACGGGATAGTCGAGGTAGAACATGTTTTCGCTCGCGTTCTGGAACGGCCATTTCTGCCGTACATTTGCCGTACATTTGCCCCCCACCGCGTACAGGAACTCGGTGGGGGGCAGCGGTACTGTTTAGCCCTGGGCCCTCCGGGCGCGGGCTGCCCGCTGACGCGGGGTGAGCGTGGCCGCCCGAGCCTGGGCGCGGGCGTCAGCCCGGGCCGCAGCGCCGCCGAGGGCCGCGCCACGGCGCAACGAGGCACCAGTGCCGCCGGGGATGCCGGCCTTGCTCTTGCCGCCCTGCCAGTTCTGACTCGCGGACAGCGCCCGCGAGCGGCCGGGCTTGCCGGCCTGGGCCGGGGCGCAGAACTCGCCGTTGCGGTCGCGGTAGGGGTTGAAGCCACCTCTGCCAGCCATAAGTCACCTCCTGATGGGTGTGTGAATGGATGTTCTGGTGCGTGCCCTGAGCGGACTAGATCCGACCGGCCTGCTTGAGCAGGTTGCGGATGAAGCCGAACAGCCCGCCGGTCTGGTGGACCCAATCCTCGACGGCGGCCTCCAGCGCGGCCGACTCCTCGACCGTCAGCGGGATGGCGTAGCGCATGAAGCGCACGGCCTCATTGAGGTTGGCGTTCTCGCCCTTGGTGAGCGAGCGGTCGATGGGGTCGAGGATTCCGTTGTCCTCGGCGGTGTCGCCCTCGCCGCCCGCGCCGAAGCCCATGCCCAGCGCGCCATCATCGACGGCGACATGAACCGGGATCGGGGCGGCGGCGACCGGGGCGGGCGCGGCCGCAGCGGCGGCCGGGGCCGGGGCGGCGGAGGCCGGGGTGGGCGCGGCGACCGGGGCCGGTGCCATCGCCTCAGCGAAGCTGGCGGCCGAGGCGCTGAACTCGGCCAGCGCCTTGTCGATGGTGCCCTGGGCCAGGCCGGTGCCGGCGAAGCCGCCGCTCACCTTGGCCAGGTCGGCGATGGTCTCCAGCAGCAGGCTCTCGTTCCAGCCGCCGTTGATGGTGAGCTGGTTCGCGCCGATCAGGTAGGCATCGGCCTCGGCCTCGCTGGCGAAGCTCAGGCCGCGCACGACCGGCACCAGCCAGTCCTTGCCCTTGACGGTGATGCGGGCAGGAGCCTTCGCGCCCTCGGCCTTCAGCTTATTCAGGACGATGAGGCGGCCGTGGCCGGCCACCAGGCGGCCGGTGGCCTCGTTGATGGTCAGGGGCTCGGCGAAGCCGAAGCGGAGGATGGAGGCGCGGATGCCGGGCTCGTCGTGCAGCTTGGCGTTGCGGGCGGCGGGCAGCAGTGAGGCGAGGGGCGTGTACTCAATGCGGAGATCGGTGCTCACAAAGGACTCCTTGATTCATCGCGGTGGGCCGGTGTCCCAGACGCGACGCAGGAGCCGAACAGGGCCGGGGTGGTCTCTTGCGGGCACAAAAGAAAACACGCGCCGAACGACTGTTCGGCGCGTGCGTGCGCTGCTCGATACAGAGCAAAGTATACACACGGCGGGGTAGTTTCCTGTAACGAGCTATCCGACGGGAGCCGGCCGCTCGCCAGCGGGGATCGGCTCCAACTTCTTGATCAGCTCGGCCAGCAAGTCAAGCTGGCCCTCAATGGTCTGAAGCCGCCGCCACTGGTCGGTCATGGTGATGCCGCGCCAGAGCGCGGCGTGCTCAGCGGACAGCGTATCGAACTGGGTCTTGAGTTCTTCGAGGCTCATCGGGGGCGTCTCCTATTAGTCGCGGAGGGTGATCACCCGCCGGCGCACGCCAAGCGGGATGGGTGCCGGCGGCACGCCGACCGCATCATCTGCGAGAAAGGCGGTCAGGTCTTGGAACAGGCAGCCGATCCCGAGTACGCGGGCCAGGGATAGGCCGACGCCAGGCATCAGCGCGGTCGGCGGGGTGGCGAGCAGCAGCTCATAGAGGCCGTTATCCTCGTAGAGTACACGGAGCGTGCCGGCCTCGGCCAGGAGGTCCTCCATCCGCCGGAGCAGCGCCTTGGCGCGAGTGACCCACTCGACGAGGCCCGCAGTGTTGGCCGCAGCGGTGGCGAAGGCCTGCGCCGCCGCCCCGTCCTGGCCAAAGGCGAAGGTCTGCGGGCCGACAGCGACGATCCAGTCGCCGCTCTCGTCCTGGCTCGTGCTGACCGGGTAGAGCTGGCTGGCAGGGGTGGTGCTTCCTATCGGGAGCATGGTGTTTCCTCCAGGGTGGTAACGCGCGCCGCCAGCTGCTGGACGGCGCCGATAAGCGGGCCGATGAGGCCGATATAGTCCATGCTGTACTCGGCCTCGTTTTGGCCGGGCTGCACGCTCAGATCGACCAGGTCGGGGATGATCGCGATGGCCTCCTGGGCGATGAGGCCGTAGCGGCGCTTCTCGCTGGGGTCGTCGCGCATCACGAACGAGCGGGGCCGCAGCGCGCTGATCAGGGCGAGCGGGTTGTCGATGTCGGCGATCTGCGTCTTCCGCCGCGCGTCCGAGTAGGTCAGCGGGTTGACCTTGAGCCAGCCCACGCCGTCATCACGCACCCAGAAGGTGTTGCCGCCGGCGCTGTCGTAGAGGATCATCCCGTAGGTGCTCGACGACGTGCCCATGCCCTTAACTGAGAGCGCGCAGCCCGACCAGAGCGCCTGGCGGATACCCATATTGCCCGCGCTGCCGAAGTTGAACAGATCGCTGCCGCGCCAGAGACGGGCGATGCCGCTCTGGCTGTATAAAACCCAGAGCACGTTCTGATCGCGCTCGTAGAACTGATAGCCAGCGTTCGCATTCTGCGTAATCGTCATGTAGGTCTGGGAGATGACCTGGCCGGGGAATGTGACATTTGCATTGCCATTGGCGTACAGCATCCAACCACCGCCGCTATGGAGCAGGCCGAAGCCGGTAGCGTCGGAGTAGACGTAGCCGCGCATCGTGCCCTGGTGGCCGGTGCGGAACGCCAGCTGCGGGTAGCCGCCGTTCGACGTGATTGTCCAGCCGACGGTGCTGTGCGCGTACAGATGCACGCCGAGGTTCTGGTTGTAGATACCAGTGAGCGCGGCGTTGTTGCGAAACCAGCCGTTCACATACAGGTCAGACCAGGTGCTCTGCGTGGTCGCGGTTGAGGTGGCGGCGTTCCCAAGAATGTCGATGTCCCAGGTGCCGCTCGCGCCGCCGCCGGTCAGCGACGGGGCGTAGCTGGAGTAGTTGACACTGGTCAGCACGCGCCGCCAGGCCGTCCAGGAACCGGCGTAGTAGGTGCGGAACCACAGCTCAGGCGCGGCGGTGTAGTAGGTCGCGTACAGCTGGGTCACCCCGGCCGACTTCTGCACCAGCAGCGATCCGGCGTAGGCCTGCGGGTAGTTGCTGCCGCTGCCTGCGTTCGCATTGGAGTTCTGATAGTAGAAGCCGGCCGTCTGGTAGCTGTTGAGATCCTGGCTGCCGCCGAGCAGCGTAGCATCGTCCGGCACCTTTGCGGCGGCATTTCCATCGTGCCAGAGCTCATATGCCACCGCGCCCATCGACCACCCGCCGACCTTGAACTTGTTGTCGGTGTCGAGGCCCAGGTATGCGGCGTAGGTGCCGGGCCGGTGGAAGGCGATGAACGCGCCGGCGCCGGCCGCGCCCGAACTGCGCGCCTCAAGCTGGCCAAGGCTGCCCACGGCGGCGGCCATCGCGGAATCGGTGCCTGGAAGGAACACGCTGCGGCCAGCGCTCCCCCCGGCGGTCGAGAGCGCATCGGTGATGCCGTAGCCGGCCAACGTGGTCGGCTTACCGGTCAGATCGCCAAAGGCGTGCGTGTGGCCCAGGAGGGCCACCGGCACGCCGTTCTGTGTGAGTTGGCTGCGGAAGTCCATTGGTTAGCCCGCCCGGCTGATGGTCACCCGGTACGCGCCCACCGCCGGCGCAGTGAGGAAACTTAGCTCGATCGCGTTAACCGTCGCCGGTCGCCAGTCCACGATCACCGCGTTCCACGGGTCGCTGTTCTGCCTGACCTGCACATGCAGATCGCGCGTCCCCAGGTTGTGCGTGACCGTGAAGGTCGTCGTGCTACCGTCGCCGATGTCGGCCACTGCCATCTTGCCCAGGATCTGCGTATCGACCGCCGTGGTGAAGTCTGAGATCGTGCCGGAGAGCTGGGTGCCGGTGTGGTTGCTGCGGTCTTTGGCCGCCGCGATCTGCGCCGCCATCGTCGCAGCGAAGTTCGGATCGTCGCCCAGCGCCGTCGCCAGCTCGGCGAGCGTATCGAGCACGCCAGGGGCCGAGTTCACCAGGGTGTCGATGCGCGAGAGCACATAGGCCTGGGTCGCGGCGTCCTGGTCGCTCGTCGGGTCGGCGAGGTCGGTGAGCCGCTGGCCCGCCAGGCTGACCACGCCAATCGGGCTGGCCAGCTCGTCGAGCCGGGCCGCGCGCACCTGGGCGTCGAAGTCGGAGATCGCCGTGTGGTCGCGGGCGCCGGTCGTGTTGGCGAAGTTGAGGTAGTAGGTGCCCGGCTGGCCGTTCAGCAGCGAGGCGTCCCCACTGCCGCCGGCGTCGTCCCAGGCCGCGCCGTTATAGATGCGCGCCTTGTGCAGCGAGCTGTCGTAGTAGATCTGGCCGGCCTGCGGGCTGGGCGGCGGGGCTGCCAGCACTTGCAGCACGACGTTGAGGAGCTGCGCGCCGTTGAAGTCGAGATTGGTCAGAATGAGCATGGGATGTCCTTAGTTCAGGTCGGCCCGCCCGCTGAAGGGGGCGCGGAAGGTGACAACTACCTGGTCGTTGCCGAGGTACTGCACGTCGCCGATCACCAGGTTGCCGGCCGAGTCCTGCACCGAAACGGACGGGCGCTTGCTGAGCGGGTGCGGGATATGCCACTCGGCCGACGGCGCGTTCTGATAGAAGGTGTAGGTCGCATCGCCGCCGCCGGTGACGAGAGCCAGCGGGCCGCTCTGCACCACCGCGACGTTGACCGGCTCGACAAGCGTGATCGTGGTCGCCGGCATCGCCACCTCGCGCACCTCGATCACCTCGGCCTGGGCCGCCACCGCGCCAGCCGTGACGGTCGCCTCGCGCACGACGATCGGCGCAGGGCCGACGACCCTCACGATATCCGGCTCGCCGCTCATAGCGTCACCCCCAGGTCGAGCGTGACCGTACCCTCAACGAGCCGGTAGCTCGGCTCGCCATCCTCAGCCGTGGCCGTGGTCAGCTTCAACTTACGATTCGCGCATTTGGGGTCCAAAGTTCGAGAACTGCCATGCGCTCTCCTAATCCCTGCCATGTCGACTGGTAATTTTCAGGAAACGCTTTACACTTGGCATCAGGCACCGAGTGAAAGTGGGGCGCGACTGGCATTTCAGTCCTTGATTTGACCCCAAAGTGGGGAGCACAGGCCAAAAAACAGCCCGCGAACTTTCGATCAAAATGCCCGAATCATAAGCTTCAAGTCGTAGACGCCGCCCATCGTGAGCGACGCCGAGGCCGGCCCGGCGATGGTCAGCACAATTACCCCGGTCGGGTCGCCCTCCACGCTCGCCTGCTCCAGCGCGATGCCGCCGTTGGGCTCGCTGGTCAGGGTCAGCAGCACCGGCCCACCGTGGCGGGGGCGGATCTCCATCTTCGCGGCCAGCCCGGCGAGTGAGCGCCGGGAGCCGTCGGCCAGCGTCCAGATCAGCGTGCGCGTCCAGGTGACCCCGGTGGGGATGGTGAAGTCGAGGTCGGCCATCAGCAGCCTCCTAGCGGCCCGGCCGGCGCCGGCGCGGGCTGGCCACCGTCCCGTCGAGGATTACCGGCCAGGCCGCGCTGCTCTCGCCGCGCTTGGCTCCGCGATACATCGCCTCGTTCAGCAGGATCTGGCGGATGGTCGAGGCGTACCAGACCTTCCCGCCGTGCGGCGTCGGCACGCCCTCGCTGTTGAAGGTGCCGGCAATCGAGTTCAGGCTGAACATCTGGCGCAGCGTGAACACGCGGCGCACCACAGCCGCCGCCGACTGGTCGACCGAAACCCGGCCATCGGCTCGCCGGTAGCCGAGCGGCAGGTTGCCGCCCTTCTCGCCGTCCTTGCGCCCGCGGGCCTCGCGCCCGTCGGCGGTGCGCTTGACGATCTGGTCGCGCTCCAGCTGGGCCAGCGCGGCGAAGATGGTCAGCATAAACTGGCCGGTCGGCGTCGTCGTGTCCAGGCTCTCGCGGGCGCTGATGAGCTGCGCCCCGCCGCTGGTGATCTGCTCGACCACATCGAGGATGATGCGGGTCGAGCGGCCGAGCCGGTCAAGGGCCGCGATCACGACGACCTGGATCTTGCCGGCCTGCACATCGGCCAGCAGCCGGGCCAGGCCCGGGCGCTGCTTGGCGCCGAGCGTGCCCGACAGGCCCGCGTCCTCGTAGACGGTGGTGTTGTGGTAGCCCTTCACCATCGCCATGCCGGTGGTCTGGGTGCGCTGCACCTCCAGGCCAAAGCCGCTGGCGGCCTGCTCGTCGGTGGAGACACGGATGTAGATGCCCACGGCCACGCTCGCCATAGGTGGCGGCGCGGCCGGGGCCTGGGTACGCGGTGCTGCTCGTGCCATTAGAATGACCTCGCAATCTGGGCTTCGACCTGGCCGAGAGCGTGCGTCAGCTCTGCCCGCCGGGCGTAGTTGTAGAGGCGCTGGAACATGTGGTTCTGAGAGAGAGCGGCCAGGGTGATCTGTAGCTCGGGTTCGCCCATATCGACCGGGTAGAGGTCAACACAGGCCAGGCTGATCGCCTTGATCCGCTCCTGGGCTTCGGCAGGCTCCATCGCGCCGACAAGCGGCGTTCGCACCCGCTCATCGGCCTCCATGACGCGCATCGGGGTTCCTTTCGCTGGGCAAACAAAAACGCCGACTGGGCATATGCCCGGCCGGCGCTGTTCGCTGCTCGTCGTGAGCGCAGTATACAGGAACTGCCGCACGAAACCCGATCCGCCCGAGGCGGCTTCCCCGCACAATCATGGGCTAACCATACATCCCCGCTTGTATCAGCACCTCGCGCTCCACCAGGCGATCCGGGTCGTTGAAGCGCAGGATTTTCACCGTCACCCGGCCCTCGGGCGTCAGGGGGATGATCAGGGCTCCCTCTATGCGAAAGTGCGCCGGCCACTCCTGGCGACGCGGGTGGAAGAAGGGTGTGAGGATGTCTGTCTCCGGGTCGAGCGAGCCGAGATCAGTACCTTTGTGATCGTTGCAGTAGGGGCAGGCCAGCGCGAGGTTCTCGGCCACGGTCGGGCCGTCATGTTTTTCGCTGATGATATGTTCGATTTCGAACGAGAGGAAGGCAGCCTGCTGGGGAAACTGGCAGTACTCGCAGCGCCCGGCGGCACGGGCGATCACCAGGCGCCGCAGGGCAGCGGGGACATAGCTGCTCATGCGGCGCGGTGCTGGTGCTGCAAGGCGCGGGCTTTGGCCATCCGCACGAGGTGTTCCAGCAGGAGGGCGCGCTCCAGCTCGATCGCCTCGGGCTGGGTGAGGCTGCCCTGCTTCTTGCGCTCAAGCAGGGCGCTCACCCGCTGCTGGAATGCGGGAGAGGGCCGCAGGGCCAGGATCTGGGCCAGCGTCGGCTGGCTGGTGAGTATCTCGATGATCGCCTGCTCGTCGAGCGACGACGGCTGCGCCTCGGCCTGCACCTCGCGTAAGCCGCGGGCCAGGACTTCTGGCAGGCGATCCTGGAGCTGCCGCAGCTCCAGGCCAAGCTCGTCAGGAACCTGAATGGTGATCTCAACCGTCATCGGGTGCCCTCCTGAAGGTGACGCACCCGATCATGGTACGGTTTCGTTCCGCGAGAGTCAAGGCTCAGCGTCCGCGCTCCAGCCGCAGCGCCGTGGTGGCCAGGTTGCGCCCATAGGTTGGCCCCGGGCTCGCCCAGCCCTCGCCGCTCGGGTTATGCACCTTGCCCAGGTGCTTGAGGCAGGTCGCCGAGCCGTGATGCTTCAGGTCGAGTGGCCGGTAGGTCAGCGCCCGGTCGATGAGCTGGCGCTGGATGACGCTGCGCTGCGCGGGCTTGGTGAACCAGGCCAGCAGCCGCCCGATGTGCGCGGGGATCGCGTCGTCCTTCCAGGTATCGAAGCTCACCCCGGCCAGCCACAGCCTGTACTCGGCCTTCCACGCCCAGGCCGTCCGGTCGGCTGGCGTCTCGGCCTGCCGCCGCCCGTTCACGCCGATCCCCGCCGGGTTCCGCTGCGGCCGACCGCACCACCAGCTCGTCAGGTTGCCGGTCTCCCATACCATCTGAGCTAGGACGATCACCGGGTTGATGCCCACCCCGAGGCAGTAATCGAAGTAGGTCGGCACGATCACGCCGGCGATGTCGTAGTCGGTGTACTCGGTGTGCGGTCGGGCCAGGATCGCCAGCGTGACTTGCTCCTCGCCCGCCGTCGCCGGCCCGAAGATGCTGCTGAGTTCGGTGATCTGGCCCATCTTAGTCGGCCCCCACTTCAGCGATGGCCGCCACCAGCATCTCGCGCTCAACCTTCTCCACCTCGCCCCTGTGGTGCGCCCGTCGGGCGTAGAGCTGCAGCCGGGCAAACGCACTGCTCCTACCCAACTCGGCGAGCACCGCCTGCACCTCGGCGTCCGGGTTGGCCAGCTCGCGCTCGGCCAGGTTCGCCGCCGCCGCCATCACCGCGCGGAGCTGCATCGCCACCATCGCCGGGTCGTAGGCCATCGCGTACAGCGGCTTCGTCCGCAGCGGCGGGATCGCCGCGTAGCCCTGCATAGCCGCCGCGTCCAGCACACCGTAGGCGGCTACTCGATCCTCGTACATCATCGCGTCCTCCTGTGTCGTTCTGCTGCGTTGTGATGCCGTAGAACGCTACATATGCACCAACTTGTCAGTTCCCCAAGTGCGGTGTACAGCGTCTCTCCCATTTTGGCCCGATGGCTGTTTCCCGCGTCCTGCTGCCCGCCGCAGCGGCTTGTACAGGAGCCTGAAATCGCCCGCCTGTACAGTCTCTCCCTCGAAGGCTTGCCAGCGGCTCCGGCCCTGCCGCCGCCGCATCCCAATGCGGTAAACCATTGGCCTGTACAGTTGCCAAAAACCCGACCGTTTCGAGCCGCATGTACAGTGACACACCCGCCGCCGCCGCGCTGTTCATCTCCCTGGCGCTGCCGCGCTGTGATGCGGTACATCGATGCATCACGGAAAGTGGGATTGAGAACCTGCCTTACAGCAACCCAGGGGGGGATCAGAGGTTACTGTAAGATCGCGTTTTCTCTGTGTCCCAATGCGCTCGCCTGCGCGTGCGCCCTACAGGAACATTGACTCGGCCCCTCGCTGGTTTTCATCGCATTGCAATGCGATCCGCTCCTTGCGCGTCCCGCATCGTTCCTGTCACCCCTGCATGGGCACCTTTCCGAGCCTGCCTCTTGGCTGGCCCACCTATCCACTGATACCGGCTTACATGAGAGGGCCAATGTGGTAAACCCTGTCACCTTGTCACCTGGGCTAGCCAAGGTCGCCGTGGTAAAGCCAAGCAGCACAATGGGCGGTAAAGCTACTCTCCCCGGCCTCGGCTATTGGCCTGCCGCTCCTCGCTGGCGGGGATGAGGATGCCACCCGAGGGCTTGCGCCGGGAGCTGGGGCGAGGGGTGATCTCCTTCTGGGGCCAGATCACCCCATGAATGAGATCCTGGAGCATGTCGATCTGCTGCTCGACGACGACCAAGCGCTTGTCCATGCTAGCCGCGACCTCGCCGAGCCGGTCGATGGCCTGGGTCTGACGCTCCAGCGAGTCCAGCAGACGATCCGAGAGTGCAGTGAGGATGGGCCCGGCGGCGCGGACGACGGCGATCACGGTGAACGCCATAACGCCCATGCCGCCGAGCTGGAGAAGGGTGCTGAGATCGGCCACGGTAAAGCTCCTGCGTGAAGTGAAGTGAAACAAAAAACGCCACACCGACGAGTGATCGTCGGTGTGGCGCGGGGTCGCTGCTCACAGAGCTACGCGAAGCTCAGCTTCGCTGTCCAGGGACAGCATAGCACACGGGGGAGGCAGGAGGCGTACCGGGGCGCGCTTTGATGCGCAAAGCTGAATCTCTGTTGGGCTGCATATTAATACCACTGCCGATCCAAAGCCATACGAAATAATAGTAAATAAAATATCTATTTTGACATTTAATACGAAAGTATGTTTACAAAATAACACCCTTCGCCTCATTTGAACAAATTGTAATCTGTAAACCTTTATTGCGAATATTTGGTAATTACACAATATGAAGAATATATTATCACAAAGACCTAAAAACCATTTCTGTCTTTGTGACAAATATAGTGATACACTTGACAATGTGAACACACTGTGCTACAATACCATGTAAGTGATGGATGTAAAACGACTGATTTACAGGAGGTTTTTGAAGAGTGATTTGAAAAATTTTAAGGGTTTATTATGAGTAACATGCAAAAACGGTTTAGCTCTAAGAAAACGTCTTCTTGTAAGAAGACATCTCGTGTATACAGAAGGATTACAAAAGAAATGGATGAAGGAAATTGTAATAACATAAGGCATCAAGGAAGTCTAAAGATCAGCGTCGAAAAGAGTAAAGTATATTTTGATTTTAATGACGATAATATACCGTTGATACTGGCAATAATAAGTCTTGTTATAGTAGTGATGATGATCATCATAACTCAGCCAGTATTTTTGTCTTATATCGTCCAGATAATATCATTGATATACCTGTAATTCCAGTAGTTTACATTCATCACTGAAAATTGCTAAATCTATCAAGGTTATTATGCATCTGAGTTGTCCGTATTCTGATATGCCAAACTAGAATTCCTATAACTGAAAGGATACCCCTATGAGCCGTATTAAAGATCACCTAGACGCAGAAGAGAACTTGCGATTGCTCGCCATAGAGATAGGGATTGAAGCGGGTGTTTTTACCCGTTGCGAAAGCTGCGATGATGTCACATATGAGTGGGATGATCTTGAGCCTGCGTATAAACTGGCAAATAGCCTGATTACGAGAGGTGATGATCGCGTTGCAGCCTTTAGCAACAATCGACGCGCTCTAACTGATGCGATCAAGGCAGCCGCAGAGGACTTGCCCTCAGAATGTCATTGCGAGTATATGCTCGGCAAGGCGCTGAGCCGAGATGATTAATCTAGCACGTTAGAGTTAAACGATTCGTGAGACATAAGACTCTACGATAGTCATCTATCCCGGTACACCTCCATGCTATAGTGGCCTGAGACGCACGCAGCGAACCGCGCGGCGCGACCTCCTCCGGGAGGCGCGCCGCTTTTTGTTTCTCGGAGCCACATGATCGCCTTCAACCTCGTCATCAGCACTGAGCTGCCACACGCGCTAGCGGACACATTCGGCGATAAGCTCGGCGATATCTATGTGCCGCTCACGCGGGCCTACGCACGACAGCTCGTTCCCGACGCGCAGCTTGCACAAGCGCGTATGGAATCGATCGAGCGTGCGGCCCAGGCCGACGGCCACCAGCGATTCACGATGACCTGGCTGGTCGAGATGCAGGAGCCAGACCAATGAGCGACGCAGCCACTTTCTACACGGTGATCACCACGATCAATCAGGCCCAGATCCGCCAGCCCGACTTCAACGCGATGGCGCGGGTGCGCCAGGACGGCATGGCCGAGGCGGCGCGGCGCTGCCCCGGCGCCTCGGCGCAGCTGATCAGCGTCACGATGAGCGACAGCCTGGCCCCGGCCTGGGGCGGGCTGACCGTGCTCTCGCGCTGGCGGCTGGCAGCCGCGCTATCGCCGCTGGCGGCCGACGAGGGGGTGGCCTAAATGGACGCCGACCTGGAGAAGGCCTACAACGCGCTGCGAGCCAAGAAGCGCGACCTCGACCGCTACTTCAGCTACTACGACGGCGAGGAGCAGACGCCGGTGGTGAGCGAGCGGCTGCGCGAGGTCTACCAGAACATCGACTTCAGCATCAATGAGAACTGGGCCGCAGTGGTGATCGACAGCATGGCCGACCGAATCAACCTGGAGGGCGTGAAGGGCCCGAACCAGGAAGTCCAGGACGCCATCGACGAGGCGCTGCAGCTCACCGACCTGCTGATCGAGGCCGACGACGCCCACGAGGCGGCGCTGATCGCCGGCGAGGCCTATCTGTTGGCCTGGAAGGAGGACGACGGCGACGTGGAGTGCTACTACCACGACCCGCGCATGTGCCACGTCTTCTACGACGAGGCCAGCCCGAACCGGGCCACCTTCGCGGCCAAGTGGTGGGAGGACGATACGCGGTGCCACATCAAGCTGTTCCACGCCGACCGCATCGTCCACTACGCGGCCAACCGCACCGCCTCGGGCGAGTTCGCCGACAGCGATGTCTTCACCAAGATCGACGAGGCCGAGCACGACTACGGGGTGGTGCCGGTCTTTCACCTGCGGCCGCGCCGGCGCAAGGCGATCTCCGAACTGCGCAGCGTGATCCCGATCCAGGACGGCATCAACCTGATGCTGACGAATATGTTTGTCACCGGCGAGTTCTCGGCCGCCCCGATGAAGTATGTCATCTCCAACGCCGAGGGCCTGGAGGATCTGGTGAGCGCCCCGAACCGGATCTGGACGATTCCTTCGGCTGGCGGGCTCGACGGCGGCTCGTCGCCGCAGGTCGGGCAGTTCGGCGCGGCCGACTTGGGCAACTATCTCAAGGCGGTGGAGCACTCGATCAACGCCCTGAGCTCGATCACCCGGACGCCCAAGCACTACTTCGACCTGGGCCAGAACGCGCCGAGCGGCGAGGCGCTGAAGGTGATGGAGGCCCCGCTGGTCAAGAAGTGCCGCGAGCGCATCGCGCGCTTCGAGCCGACCTGGCGGCGGCTGATCGTCTTCCTGTGTAAGCTGCAGGGCGTGGAGGTCGCCGAGCGGGACATTACGATCCAGTGGTCGAGCTCCGAGACTGTGCAGCCGGCCCAGGAGGCCGCGACTGAGAAGGCTCGGGCCGACGCGGTGGCCGCCAAGAAGGAGATCGGGATCAGTGTGCGCCAGGCGCTGCGCGAGCTGGGATACACCGACGAGCAGATTGACCAGATGGGCGACGAGCGAGCCGACGAGCCCGCGCCCGACGGGGCGACCGGCAACGCGCTGATGCAGGCGCTTAGCAAGGGCGCGCCGAGCGCGCCGGCCAAGAAACTCGCGAAGCCCTCGCCGGCCACACCCGGTCGGCTCCCGTCGTCGGCTGGTGACACCGGTGGCGCGAATGGCGCAAGTGGCGCAAGCGAGCCGGCCGAGGCTCACGCCGAGGAGGTGGTCTGATGGAGCAGCGTATCGCCGAGCACCGGAAGGCCCTGGCCCAGCGCGAGGACGCGGCGGCCCTGGCCCTGGCCCAGGAGTTCGCCACGATCGCCGATACGGTCGAGGCCGAGCTGGCGAAGCTGACGGCGGCGATCTCCACCGCCAGCGACGCGGCGACCCCGACTTGGCTCTATCGCCAGGCGCTCTACAAGAAGCTGATGCTCGGGGCGCGGGCGGCCTACCTGGAGTATGGGCGGCAGGCGGCCCGGACGATTGAGGGCGGCTACGCGGCGGCCCTCGACTATGGGCTGCGCGACGCCGGCGAGCTACTGACCCTGGCCGGCCTGGATCCGAAGCCGCTGGGCAAGCGGGCGAAGGACGGGCTGCTGGTGGGGATGCGCCGGCGGCTCCGCAAGCTGGCCCTGCCCACCTCGCTGGTGCAGCTGGCGACGAAGGCGATCAGCGGCGGGCTGATCAAGGCGGTAAAAGCCCGCGCGGCCGACAGCCCGATCGAGCCGGCCGGGCTGGTGAAGAAGATCCGCGAGGGCCTGGGCTCCATCCTGGTCAACGTGATGCGGGCGCAGCGCACCGAGAGCACGACGGCCTACCGCAGCGTGGTCGGTGCGCAGCTCGCCGCCACTGCGCAGGTGGTGGGCTGGCAGTGGGCAGCCGAGCTGGACAAGCGCCCGGCACCCTGCGCGGTCTGCGTGGCAATGCACGGCCAGGTGTTCGCGGCCGACGCGCCCTTCGGCGCGCACCCGGGCTGTAGATGCCTGGCTATCCCGGTGATTGAGGGGGTAGGCCCGGCCATCCCAGCTCGCCGGCGATGTGTGGCTGGCTAGGCAGGACACGGCCCGCCAGGTGGCGGTGCTGGGCAAGGCCAAGCAGAAGTTCTACATCAGCGGCCAACTCCAGCTCGCCCAGCTCGTCGAGGTCGCCGAGCACCCAATATACGGAGTAAGTCGCCACGAGCGGTCGTTGAAGGCACTTGGATTAGACTATCGCGCAGCAGGAGCGAACGCGTGACGACCGAAGCGGTAGCGCCGGCGCGGCGTATGGTGTTGGTGACCACGATGGCCGCCGAGCTGGTGGACAGCGAGAGAGAGTGTTTTCACCTGGAGGCGGCGCTGGCGGCGGAGGCGAAGGCCGCAGCCTGGATCCGCTACGGTATGGACGCCCGGCCGGTGCTGCGGCGCATGCGCGTGGTGATGGCGTGGGTATCGAATATCGTCCACTTTGAGAGCGTGTGGGACATTGTATGAGCGCCGTATTTCTCGCCGACGAGACGACCCAGACCGCCGCGCGGCTGCGTCTGGCGATGGACATCCCGATGGATGTGGTGACCGACAACGACTTCGATCTGGAGTCAATGCTCCGGGTCGAGGCGGCGATCTCCGCCGAGCTCTATCTGGGCCGGCTGGCACTCTCGTGTACCTTCCACAGCTTCGACGCTTACGAGGTGGCCGGCGACGACGGTCGCATGCTCCACCTGGTGACCGTCTGGGATCTCGTTCGCCCATAGTTGCGACCTGTTACGGCAGCATGTTATAGTCACCTTCAGCAGCAGCGACCAACGCGCGCATCACCCCGTCGGGGGCGGTGCGCTTTTTTGTTCCCGTTTTCTGAGGAGCTGAACCCATGCCCGAACTGAGCCCCACCGCCGACGACGAGCTGGTGCATCCCAAGGCCGAAGCCGAGCAGCCAGTCGCGGCCGAGCCCGAGGCCGAGGTCGAGCAGCTTGCTGACGAGCCCGAGGCGGAGGCCGAGCCCGAGGCCGAACAGCGGACCGCGCCGGCCGCGCAGGCCGTGCCGAACGCGGTGGCCGATGCGCTGCGCCAGGCCCGCACCAAAGAGGTCGCCTCGCGCGCCCAGCCGGCCAGCCGCATCGCCGAACCAATGGTCGAGCAGCCCGAGCCAGCCCCGAAGGCCGCGCTGCCTGCCAAGCAGGCCCCGAAGGCTGCTCCTGCCAAGCCCGCGCCCGCGCCCGTCGCGGTCGAGCCGGAGGCCGAGCAGCCCGCGCCGGAGCCCGAGGTCGAGGTCAAGATCGAACAGCCGGCTGCCCAAAGCGCAGCGCCCAAGAGCTTCGACGAGCTGATGTCGGGCCTGGACACCAACGGCCGCGACCTGGTCGAGCGGCACATCGCCGGCCTGAAGGCGGCGCTGAGCCAAGAGCGCGACGCCGGCAAGCGCATGGAGAAGCAGTTGCGCACCACCACGGCCACGGCCGAGGAGGTGGCCCCGCTCCGCTCCCAGCTCGTGCAGGCCCAGGCCGACGCCCAGGTGGCGAGGGCCCGCGCCGACTTCTACGAGCGCGCCGTCGCCGAGGGCGTGAAGCGGGGCAACGCCCGCCTGGCATTCCTCGCGGCCACCGATGGCGGCCACATCGACGCCGACGGCGCGGTGAACTGGCCCGCCCTGCGTGAGACATTTTCCGACCTGTTTGAGCCGGCCACCCCGGTCGCACCCACCCGGCCAACGCCACGCGCGTCCGTAGGCGCCGGGCTTACCCAACCAGCCACCGGGGGAGCGAGAGGTCTCAATCAGATCCTCCGGGAAGCGGCGGGGCGCCGTTCCTAGAGGGGTTCATTCGCCCCACAGGGAGCGCCGGCGCGGTCCAGACCCCGACCGTCTGCCGCGCCGGAGCCCCGACGAACTGGCCCTGGTCCGACGCCAAGCGACCTGCCCTCTGGCCAACGCGGCGAGATGCCGCAGCGGCCGCCCCCGACCTGGCCCGCATAACCTGCTAAGGCGAGATGCCTTCGCACGCACCGGCGAGATGCCACACGCCCGTTTCTCACTGATTGCGAAGGAGTGTTCTCATCATGGCTTACGACAGCCAGATCGACCGCAACGACGCCTCCGCGTTGATGCCCGAGGATGTCGCCCGCGACATTCTCCAGGGCGTCGCCAAAAGCTCGTTCATCCTCAGCCTCGCCACCCGCCTGCCCGATATGCCTCGCAAGACACGGCGCATGCCCGTCCTCTCCGTCCTGCCGACGGCATACTTCGTCAATGGCGACACCGGCCTCAAGCAGACCACCGAGATGAGCTGGGCCAACAAGTACATCACCGCCGAGGAGATCGCGGTGATCGTGCCGGTGCCCAACATCGTCCTCGACGACACCAGCTACGACATCTGGGGCGAGGTGCGCCCGCACATCGAGACGGCGTTTGGCCAGCTCCTCGACCGCACCGTGCTCTACGGTGGCATGGGAGGCTACAGCAAGCCCTCGGCCGACTGGCCCGACGGCATCGTCACCCAGGCGGTGGCCGGCGGCCTGACGGCCAGCCTGGCCGCGCAGGGCGACCTGTACGACGCCGTGCTCGGCGAGACCGGCACCTTCCACTTCATCGAGGAGGGCGGCTTCACGGTCAACGGCAACGTGGCCAGCCCCACGATGAAGGCCAAGCTGCGCGGCGCCCGCGACGCCGATGGCCAGCCGATCTTCTCGCGCGGCGCCAACGGCCAGTACGACCTCGACGGCTCGCCGATCCTGTTCCCCGAGAACGGCGCGGTGGACGCCAGCGAGAGCCTGCTCGTCAGCGGTGACTTCCGCCAGCTGGTCTACGCGGTGCGGCAGGACATCACCTACACCATCGCCACCAGCGGCGTGATCACCGACAACAACAACAACATCGTCTACAACCTGTTCCAGCAGGACATGACGGCGATGAAGGTCGTGATGCGCCTCGGCTGGCAGCTCCCCAACCCCCCGAGCTGGCTGAAGCCGACCTACGGCGACGCCACCCGCTTCCCGTTCGCCGCGCTGCGGCCGTAGTCGGGACGGATCTTCGCGCTTACCCAGTGACGCGCACCGCCTCACCTGACGGGGCGGTGCGCTTTGCAGCTTAGAGGGAGTTCCCAGCAAATGAGCAGCTATCCTGTCCGCTCCGACCACCGCTACCTGCGCGGCACCGCCGGCGGCCGCGTGCGCCTGGGCCAGATCGCCTGGTACGAGGCGACCCCGGCCGCGGTCGCGGCCAACGCCGTGCTGGCCGCGACGACTCTGGACGCCGCAGACCCGATCACCATCGACGCCACCAGCCTGACCCAGCCCGACGTGGCCCGCACCATCTCGGTGAAGGGCAACGCGGCCAGCGTCGCCGGCGACGTGATGATCGTGGGTGCCGACGCCAACAACCGGCCCCTGACCGCCACCCTGACCCTGGCCGGCACCGCTACAGTGAGCTCGCTGGTCGCCTTCTCGCGCATCTTCCGCATCACGCTGCCGGTGCGCGCCGCCAGCGGCAACACGGTGAGCGTGGGCGTAGGCGCGGCCATCGGCCTGGTCCACGCGCTCGACGCTGACGTGCGGCTGCAGACGGCCTTCGACGGGGCGGCCGACGCCGGCACCCTGGCCATTGATGCCAGTGACGTGAGCAAGAACCTATTCACGGCGGCCGGCACGTTCGACGGCGCGAAGGTTCTCCGCATTCTCTACGTGGTGTAGCGATGACGATCGATGCCGCCTTCGTTCGCGCCCTGCGCGCCGCCGACCTGGAGCGGGGCTCAAACCTGCCCTACGACGACGAGGCGCAGGCCGCCGAGCTGACCCGGCTCGTCGCGCGGCTGCGCCGCATGACCGCTGAGACCGCGTCCACATCGGAGTACACCGATGAGGATCTGGCCACCGCCATCAACGAGGACCGCGTGACCGACACGACCACCCGGCTTTCGGCCACGGGCGCAGTAGACACGCGCTACACACCATTGCCGGTCACCTACGACCTCAATGCGACGGCGGCCAGGATCTGGGACGAGAAGATCAGCGCGCTGGTCGGAGCGGGCACCTACGACTACAGCGCGGACGGGCAGAGCTACAGCCTCAGCCAGGTGGTGCAGCAGTACCACCAGCGGCGGGCCTATTACGCCTCGCGGCGTCGGGTCAAGAGCGCGCGCATGGTCGCCAAGAAGGCGGCATCGACCGAGATCGAACCACTGAACGGACGACTATGAGCACTCCGATCTTCAACGAGCGGCTCAAGGCGAACCTGCCTGTAGCCCCGGAGATTCGCGACATCCGCGAGCTGATCCCGCGCGCCGACTGGTCGATTGGCCGGCGCGATGGGGCACCGCGCTATATCACCCTGCACTACAACGGCCCGACCGTGATGAACCGCACGCCGAAGGGCGAGGTCAACCAGCTTATCGGCGACGCCAAGTGGCAGATGCGCCCGGGTGGCCTGGGGGCCAAGAACGGCGGCGACGGCCTACAGTACCACTACGTGGTGCTGTCCGACGGCACGATCCATCAGACCCGCGACGAGGGCGATGTGCTCTGGCACTGTGGCAACAGCGTAGGCAACCAGTGGAGCCTGAGCGTGCACCTGCCGCTGGGCGGCCAGCAGGACGCGACCGAGCCGCAGTGGGAGGCCACGCTGCGCCTGTTTGGGTGGCTGGCCAGCAAGCACCTCATCCCGGTGCAACGTGTCCTGGGCCACAAGGAGTGGAAGTCGACCGCGTGCCCCGGCCCGTTCCTGTTCCCGCGCCTACTGCGCTGGCGCGACGCGGCGCCGGCGACAGTGATCGCCGCGACCTTCGCGGCCCAGCACGACGTGGGGATCTACGAGGGGCCGGGGATGACCTTCCCGATCGCGCTCGGTTCCAGCGCCGTGATGAAGAAGGGCGATGAGTTCCAGGCCGACGCGGTGCTCGTAGGCCAGCGCTACAACAGCGACGTTCGCTGGTTCCACCGGGCCGACGGCGTGGGATTCGTTCCCTGGACCACCGTCCGCCAGGTCGGCTAAGGAGGACCACGATGGCAGGACACAACGGGGGCTTCAACCCCTACCGAGACGTCAACGGCGAGTTCTGCGCCCCGGCCCAGGCCGGCAAGCCCGGGCGCTCGCGCAAGGGCGGCTCAGGCGGCGGCCGCGGCAAGTCGAGACCGCCAGCGGTGAACATCACCAAGGGCGTCTACAGCTCGCCCTTCGCCGCACGGAACAACCCGCGCCGCATCGACAAGGCATTGTACGAGGGCCGCACTGGGCAGCCCGCGCCAGAGATCGGCTATCGCCAGAAGGGCACCGACCGCTTCGGCACCTCGACGGCGATGAAGGACATGTACACGTCGTGGTCGCCTCGCTAGGGCACGACACCGACGGCAGGGCATTGTGCCCTGCCGCCGCATCACAACCACAGGAGACTCCAATGGAAGGCCTCAGCCCGAGCATCGTCACCGCCGCGCTCGCCGCGGCCACCATCGCCAAGATCCTCGTCGACCTGGTGCGGATGACCAACAAGCTGCCCGCATGGAGCTCGCCCATCCTCGCCGTGGTCTTCGGAGTTGCCGCCGCCTTCCTGCTCCAGCTGGCCGCCGGCACCGAATTCACCTCGTCGCTGGCCGCCCAGTCGGTGCTGGCTGGCATCGTGGCGGCCTCGACCGCCATCGGCTCCACCGAGTTGCAGAAGCGCGAGAAGACCGACCTCACTGAGCTGGCCCAGTACGCCGGCACGCTCATGACGACCGACGACCTGGTCGTTGGCGACCACGAGGCCTGAGATGCCCAGACGCCTCCCCACCTCCAGCGAGATGCGCCGCTTCGAGGCCGACGCGGTGGACACCATGCGCGACCGGTGCGCCGTACTGCGCTACACCGACGACGCCCAGGATGCGCGCGGCATGCCCACCTGGACGTATGTGCCGGGCGAGGTGGTGCCGTGCGGCTACAGTCTGCGCACCCGCCGCGAGGTGCTGGGAGGTGCCCAGGTGCCCGTCGAGGTGTCGTCGCTGCGGCTGCCCCTGAGCGAGGCGGTGACGACCCTCGACCGCATCAAGCTGACCACGCGGGCTGGCCGAGAGCTCGCCAGCCCGATCATCTATGAGATCACCGACCTGCGCCCAGGGGTCGCCCAGTGGATGCTTGACATCAAGCAGGCGGCGGACCCGCAGCGGGGGCTCTGAGATGCCACGCAATGACACCGTGGAGATCCGCCTGAAAACGCGGGCCACTCGGGCCCAGGTTGAGGCCGCGATGCAGCGCATCCTTGCGCGCCTGGCCGCCGAGACGGGCCAGGGCGCTGAGGCCCACGCCTCACGCCGCACCGGGTTCATGGCCTCCACCGTGGGCAGCACGCCGCCGAACACGCCGGGCCATGCCGGCTTCCGTGAGAAGACCGTTGACGGCGACCGCGAAGCCGTGGCCCAGCCCGCCGCCGGCCCCTATGAGGCCTACGCCTTTGTGGCCGCCGCCTACGCGCTGTTCGTGGAGCTGAAGCAGCCCTTTCTCCTGCCAGCCGCCCAGGCCGCGCTGGCGAACATTGACCGCATCCTGGCCGAGGAGGGCGTATGACCGACCCTGACGCCCTGCTCCGCATACTGCTCCTGCGCGATACGAACCTCGTCGCGCTGGCCGGGGCGCGCATCTATATCGCCACTGACCCGCCGGCGGGCTACGAGCCAAACCTCAACGCCGCCAAGCCGACGACGACCGGCCCGGCGGTGCTCATGACCAATCGGGGCGGGCCGCCCAACGTCACCAGCATGCTGCTGAACCTGACCTACCAGGGCCGCTGCTACGCAGCCACCGAGCCCGTCGCCCGCGACCTCGACGGGCGGCTATTTACCGCCCTGCACGACAAGCGATACGGGCGCATCAGGGTCGCCCGCTGCAACGTGACCGGGCAGCACACGCAGAGCCCGGAGACCGGGTGGCACTTCTCCCTCTCGACCTGGCAACTCACCGTCGTTATCGCCTAAAGGAGCGCATCGCGATGCCTCAAGTTCCGTCCGACATCATCGTCACTGGCGCGAGGGTGTTCCTGGCCCCGGTTCAGACCCCGGCCATCGACCTGCCCGCGCCCGAGCTCGCCGTGGACGAGGCCTGGCCCGTCGGCTGGATCGACATCGGCTTCACGCTGGAGCCGACCAAAGTCACCTACAAGTTCGACATCCTCGAGATCTTCGTCGAGCAGAGCTACTCCCCGGTGCGCCGCCGCCGCACCAAGGAGGAGGCGATGCTGGAGACCGTCATCGCCGAGCACTCGGCCGGCAACCTGGCCATCGCCCTCGCTGGCATCGCCGCGACGACGGCGGCCACCAGCACGGTGCCCGGCTACGAGGAGTTCTCGGTCGGTGGCGACCCCAACCTGCCGCTCTACATGGTCGGCATCGAGGGCAGCTACAACGACGAGAGCGAGAACTTCTTCCCGATCCGCCTGTTCCTCTGGTTCGCCACGGTCGCCGACGGCGGCACGCTGGAGTACGCCAAGGATAAGCCCGCCGGCATCCCACTGAAGCTCAACGCCCTGGCCGATACGACCAAGCCGCGCAAGTATCAGCTGATGAAGGTGCAGCGCATCATCGACCCGGCCACGGCGTAGCCCGAGCACGCAGCGCCCCGCCAGCGCCGAGGCGCTGCGCCCATTGCTTTTTGCATTTCACCCACATTTCTGACGAGGTAGCCCGATGCGAACCATCACCGTCACCCTGGCCGAGAAGCAGTTCGAGATCCCGGTCGCCCCGATCAAGCGCGCCCGTGAGTGGCGCAAGCAGCTCAAGCAGCCGCTCGGCGACCTGCTGGGAATGATCTCCACCGACATCAGCGTCGAGCTGGATAAGGTCGAGGATCTGATCGCCCTGGCCAACCGGTTCATCCCGATCCTGCTCGACGCGCCGGATACCATCCTGGGCCTCATCCTGGCCTACGCGCCGGCGCTGAAGGCCCAGCAGGACTTCCTGGAGGAGAACGCCTACGACGACGAGCTGGTCAGCGCGTTCCTCGCCATCCTGAAGGCGGCCTTCCCTTTGGACCGCTTGACCTCACTGCTTGGCCCGGCGAGCCCGGCGACTACGAAGAGCTCGCCCGCGCCGAGTGGGGCCTGACCGACGACGACGACCTGGACGAGCTGGAGTCCGCCATGCTCGCCCGGGCCTACGTCCGCCGCAAGCGGTTTGAGGCCCGCCTGATCGCCGAGGAGGTGGCCGCCCTCTTCCGCGAGCGCCAGCCCGACGCGGCCAACCCGTCCCGCCCCTCGCCGACGACGCCACGGCCGTCAGAGGCACCCGTCCCGCCCAGCGCGTTGCTGCGCACGATGGGGATTACGTTCTGAGGTGCCGTCATGTCGTTAACCCTGGGCGATATCCTGCTCCACTTCCGCGCCCAATACACGGAGGTGGACTCGGCGTTCACGCGGGTCGAGCGTCAGGCCGGCGACTTCGCCGACCGGATCAAGGGCCAGCTCGCCTCGCGCTTCACCGGCGACACCTCAGATTTCGAGGCGGCGGCGCAGCGGTCGGAGGGCATGATCGCCTCCTGGTCGGGGCGCGTAAAGGGCTTCATCCGCGACTCGCTGACCTTCCCGGTCGGCAACCTGATCAGCAATCTGGTCAGCAACGCGGTGAGCACCGTGAAGGGCTCCGTCATCGGGATGAACTCCAGTCTGGAGACCACCACGCTGCAGTTCGAGACCCTTATGAAGGACAGTGCCCGTGCCAAGCAGCTCGTGGCGGATCTCTTCATCTTCGCCAAAGACACGCCGTTCGAGACCCAGCCCATCATCCAGGCCTCGCGCAACCTCCAGGTGTTCGGCGGCAACGCCCTGAACACAATGGACAACCTGCGCATGGTCGGCGACGCGGCGGCCGCCGTGTCCGAGGACATCGGACGCGTCAGCTTCTGGTACGGCCGCATGAGCAACGCCATCAAGGGCGGCACGGCCTGGGGCGAGGCCGCGATGGTGCTCCAGGAGATGGGCATCCTCTCGGCCGATGTCCGCACCAAGATGGAGCAGATGAAGAAGGAGGGCGCGAGCGGCGAGGAGGTCTGGGCGGTGTTCGAGGCTCAGATGCAGAACTTCAACGGCGCGATGATCAAGCAGGCCGGCACCTGGGCGGGCCTGACCTCGACCATCTCCGACACCCTCGCGGTGACGGGCGCGATCGCCGGTAAGCCGCTATTCGACCTGGCGAAGTCCGGCCTGAAGGCTATCGCCGATGTGCTCGCCTCACAGGTGATTGAAGATGGAGCGAAGGCCACCGCTGCGGCCATGCAGTTTCTCATCGACAAAGCCACGCAGCTCGTCGCGCCCATCGGCCAGGTGGTAGCCATCCTCAAGACCGGCGACTTCTCGGGCGGGCTGTTCGGCCTCGCCGAGGATAGCCCAGTAGTGGCGGGCCTGCTGCGTGTGCATGACCTGATCGCGAAGATAGGCCCGACCTGGCAGGCGCTGGTCTTCGGCTTTACGACCGGCGGGCTGACCGGGGCCGCCCTTGAGGTGGTGACCGCCATCGGCGGCATCGAGGCCCGCTTCGGGCCGGTCGGGCAGGCGATCACGATGTTCGACCTGCGCGTCCGCCAGGCGCTCGGTCAGGTGCGACTGGCCTTCCGCAGCCTGATCCAGTTCATCGAGCCGATTGTGACCGGCTACGGCCAGCGGCTCCTGGGCCTGTTCACCAGCCTCGGCGCGGCGATCTCCGGCATGACCCCGCTCATCGGCGAGGGCGCGGCACCGTCTGCCGCAAGGTGGCCAGCGCGCCCTGGGGGCACCTCGCGGTCTGGGCCGGCACCGAGGGCGATGTCCAGGCCGCCGAGGATGCGCGGCCCTGGCGGTTTGAGGAGGGCCACGAGATAGACTGGTCAGGCATCCCTGCGGAGAAGATGCCGTGGGACCTCGCCAGCGTGACCGCGATGCAGTACGAGGAGGGCTACATCGTCGCGGCGGGCGATGTGTGCGACCTGGTGCGCGACGGGCTCTACGGCCAGCTCACCTATCTGGCGAACGCGGGCACCGTCATTGAGCTGTACCGGCTGGTGACGAGCGGGCCAGGGATGTTCACCGCGAGCTACATCACCGAGACGGTGTTTGGCGGGCCGCACAAGCTGATCAACCACGGCGGGGTCTTCCCGATCGACACCGCCGGCCAGGCATACCGCATCGGCTACGGGGCGGCGATGGACCCGGCCCGCCCGCCCGAGCTCATCGTGCTGCCCTCCCATCAGAGCGGCGCGGCCGACCAGCTCGCGCACTACCTGCCCATCACCGGCTGGGAGCTCAGGAGCCTGCCCGAGGCCAACGCGGCGTGGCTGGGCCTCGACATCAACCCGCGCAACAGCAACGAGTGGCTGATCTGGCACGAGCGGCGCATCTACTGGACGAGCAACGCCGGGCTGGCCTGGACGCAGATCTACACGCCGTCCTGGGACACCTTCAGTATGCGCTACCACCCCATCCTGGGGGCCTGCTTCACCGGGCACGGCTCAGCGTGGATCTACAGCCTGGGCAGCAGCGACGGATTTCGCAATCAGGGCTCATCGCTCATCGTGGGCGGGCGCGCGGATCTGCTGCGCGGGCGGGTGGCCGGCGCGGCCTTCTCGGAGTGGCCCATCACCACCACCGACCCGTACCAGCTCGTCACATCCCTGGCCCGCGGCTACGACGGCGAGGTCTGGGCCAGGGCAGCGGCTCCCAGCTTGGACATCGTCCATGTGGACTATGACCGGCAAGTCTGGATCGACCCGGGCGTGCTGGCCATCAATGAGGTGGGGCTAACGCCCTACGCGCCCGGCCCGCTGCGCGACCCGGCCACCGGTCGGGCGGCCCTGGCGACCTGGAGTGCCAACGTCGGCCTAACGGATAACTATCGCACGACGGTGCCGACGGGCGCGATCGCGGCCGGCGGCAGCGTGGTGATCTGCAACGTCGGCATCCTGACCGGCAACCGGGCCGGCATCGCCCAGATCCTCACTATCGACGCCGTGCCGAG
>NZ_JAIEWN010000016.1:31575-49136 GCF_019599295.1 Oscillochloris sp. ZM17-4
TAAGGGCGCAGCAGCGCGGCGCTGCTGCCGTAAGGGCGCAGCAGCGCGGCGCTGCTGCCGTAAGGGCGCAGCAGCGCGGCGCTGCTGCGCCCCAACTGGAACTAATGGACGAGACGACACCCATATCTGAGCCCCAGGAGCTCACGCCCTGGGATCGCGTGCAGCTGGCCCGCCACCCGCAGCGCCCCCACACGCTCGACTATATCGGCGCGCTCTGCGAGGACTTTACCGAGCTCCACGGCGACCGGCGCTTCGGCGACGATGCGGCGATCGTGGGCGGGCTGGCCACCTTCGCCGAGCGCACGGTGATGCTGATCGGCCACCAGAAGGGCAGCGACACCCGCGAGAATATGCGCCGCAACTTCGGCATGTCGCACCCCGAGGGCTACCGCAAGGCCCAGCGCCTCATGCGCCAGGCCGAGAAGTTTGGCTTCCCGCTGATCTGCTTCGTCGATACGCCCGCCGCCGACCCGAAGAAGGAGTCCGAGGAGCGCGGCCAGGGCAACGCCATCGCCGAGAGCATCCTGGTGATGACAAACCTGCGCGTGCCGATCGTCGCCGCCGTGATCGGCGAGGGCGGCAGTGGCGGCGCCCTCGCGCTCAGCGTGGCCGACCGCCTGCTCATGCAGGAGAACGCGATCTTCTCGGTGGCCCCGCCCGAGGCGGCCGCCTCCATCCTCTGGCGCGACTCGGCCAAGGCCCCCGACGCCGCCCGCGCGCTCAAGCTGACCGCCCAGGATCTCTACGAGCTGCGGATCATCGATGAGGTCGTCCCCGAGCCCGACGGCGGCGCAAACCAGAGCCCGCAGGCGGCGATCACCGCCCTCGGCGCGCGCATCCGCGCCCACCTCGACGCGATCTCCCGGCTCGATATCCCCACCCTGCTCAAGCAGCGCTACCAGAAGTACCGCGCCATCGGCGAGTATATTGAGCATTGATGTCTCTATTGCGCACGGTGAGGGTGTGGGAGAGCTTCGCTCTCCCACAAAAAAACTGATGGTGCTGCGGCGCGGCGTAGCCGCGCCGCAGCACCATCAGTGCGGCATGTGCCTGCTGGGCACAACATCATAAAGGTTTCAGGACGGTAGCCCTATACGGCGAGCCGGTGTACCAGCACCGGCTCGTCGATCCCCTTCAGACGCACCTCGCCGCTCTGTAGCTCACGCCCGCCCAGCAGCGCGCGCGCCTCGGCATCCTCACGCACCGCCTCCGTCAGCACAATGTCGCCGCCCGTTGAGAGCCCCTGCACCCGCGCCGCGATGTTCACCGTGCCGCCGAAGTAGTCCGGCCGGTCGTTCAGGGTGACGCTCAGGCACGGCCCGCTGTGCAGGCCCACCTTCAGGATCAGGCGCTCGTCGCCCTCCAGGCTGGCCCGCCCGTTCAGGGCGATGATCGCCTCCTGCATGGCCATGGCCGCCCGCAGCGCCTCGGCCGGCATCTGGAATGCCGCCATCACCGCGTCGCCGATCGTCTTGACCATCAGGCCGCCACAGGCGTCCGCCACGCGGAACAGCTCGTCGAAGTGCAGTCGCACCAGGTGGTAGGCCCGCGGGTCGCCGCGCCGCGCGTAGATCGCCGTCGAGCCGGCCAGGTCGGTGAAGAGCAGGGCCGCCCTCGTCACGTCCAGGCTCTCGTCGGGCAGCAGCCGCTGCTGCGGGAAGAGCTGCTGGAACTCGGGCAGCAGCAGCAGGGCGTGGCCGGGCATCGCCCCCAGCCGGGCATCGACCGCGTCGCGGTGGGCCGGGTCGTCGGCGGCCGCGAGCGGGTGCAGCCGCTCCACCAGGCTGAAGCTCACGCGCACCTCATCGTCCAGGCGGCTCGGCCGCACCGCCGTGCAGGCCGGGCACTGGTGCTCGTGGCGCAGGGCCGCCAGCGAGCCGGCCCGGTGGTCGGTCGAGCCGCACATCGGGCAGCGCACGTCCCAGTGCAGCGTGACCAGCCCGGCGTAGAGGGCCGACACAAGCAGGCGCAGGGCCTCGCGCTCGCCCAGCCCCAGCGCCCCGGCGATCAGGCGCGGGTTGAGGTAGGTCAGGCCGCGCGCGTCGGCGGCGGCGAAGTGCTCGGCCAGGCGCGCGGCCAGCTCCGGCGACACGCCGCGATCGGCCAGGGCGGCGAACTCGGCCCGCAGGTCGGGCCTGCGGGAGAACAGGCGTAGCATAGGGAACTCCTCAGCGGTGGCATTTCCGCGATCGGCCGTAGGGGCGCAGCGCGCTGCGTCCGTCCCAGCATATCTCTGTCCAATAAAACGCCCGCAGCGTTTCAAGTTCCCCACCCGACATCTTAACAGCTGATGAGGCAGGGCGGCATCGCGCCCCTCAATTAACCACTCCCTAACCTCCGCTTAACATTCCATTGAGACGGTCTTAACCCACCTCGCGTAGAGTACTCGGGCAACACCTTGAGCCGCAGGCGGCCCGATAGATGTCGCCCCGATGCGACACCACCCTAGAGACGCGCGCACTGTGGTGCCGGGCCGTACGCCCCGCTGCGGCGCGCGTCTGTGCGAGATGCCTATGACCAGCGTGAGCCCGCGCACTGCGGGCGGATCCCGGCGCGAGCGGCGCGAGTGGCTGCTCTTCGCCGCCCTGATCGGCCCAAACCTGGCCCTCTTCGCCATCTTCACCTACTGGCCGCTGCTCTACAACCTCTACCTCAGCTTCGTGCGCTGGAACTTCCTGCGCCCGCGCAAGCCCTTCGTCTGGCTCGACAACTACATCGAGGTCTTCACCGATACGCAGTTCTGGATCATCGCCCTCAACACCCTCACCTTCACCGTCTGCTCGGTCGGGCTGACCCTGCTGATCGGCCTGGCCCTGGCCCTGCTGATCAACCAGCCGCTGCGCTACCGCAACGCCGCGCGGGCCGTGCTCTTCTCGCCGGTGATCATGTCCGGCGCGGTGGTCGCCGTCGTCTGGAGCTATATCTTCGACCCGCGCTACGGCCTGCTCGACCAGATCCTCGGCTTCGTAGGCGCATCCTCGCCCGACTGGCTGGGCGACCCGCGCTGGGCCATGCCGGCGGTGATCCTGGTCTATGTCTGGAAGAATGTCGGCTACGCCGTGGTGATCTACCTGGCCGGGCTACAGGGCATCCCGCGCGAGCTGTACGACGCTGCCCGCGTCGACGGGGCCGGGGCCGTGGACCGCTTCTGGCACGTCACCCTGCCCGGACTCTCGCCGGTGGCCTTCTTCCTCTCGGTCACCAGCCTGCTGGCCTGCTTCCAGTCCTTCGACATCGTCAAGGTGCTCACCGACGGCGGCCCGGCCATCGCCACGACGACCCTGATCTACCACCTCTACGACCTCGGCTTCGTCTCCTACGACGCTGGCAAGGCCGGGGTGATGGCGATGGTGCTCTTCGGGGTGATGCTGGCGCTCACCGTGATCCAGCTGCGCTATGTCGAGGAGCGGGTGGCGTATGCGTAGAGGGCGCTGCGGCGCCCTTACTTATAGGGATAGGGGCAGTACCGCAAAAAGAACGCTGTCACCCTGCACGTGCCCGGCCCGTAAACGGGCGGGCTACGGTTCTGCGAAGGCCGCCTGCGCGGCCTCAGACAGGCCGCGCAGGCGGCCTTCGTAGAACCTAGCCGGGGGCTTCAGCCCCCCGGCGGCGACGCCGCGCAGCGTGACGTTTGCGGTATTGCGGATAGGGAGTCTCCATGGCCCTGGGCGAAGAGTTACAGATAGCGCAGCCGGTCGAGCGGGCAGGCCTCAAGAAGAAGATCATCAGCCCGGCGCGGCTGGCCGGATACCTGGCGATGGCCGTGGCCGTGCTCGTGGTGGGCCTGCCGGTCTACTGGACGGTGGCGGCCTCGTTCAAAGAGGCCCGCGAGATCTACAGCATCCCGCCGACCTGGGTGCCGCTGCGGCCGACCCTGGCGAACTACCCGGCGGCGTGGGCGGCGGCGCCCTTCGCCCGCTACTACCTGAACAGCTTCATCACCACCCTGGGCGGCGCGGCCTGCGAGGTGACGATGGCGATCACCTCGGCCTACGCCCTGGCCTACCTGCGCTTCCCGCGCAAGGACCTGGTCTTCCTGCTGCTGCTGGCCGCCCTGATGGTGCCGGTCGAGATCACGATCGTGCCGAACTACCTGACGATCGCCCGCCTGGGCTGGATCAACAGCTACCAGGGGATCATCATCCCCGGAGCGGCGATCGCCTACGGCACCTTCCTGCTGCGCCAGGCCTTCCTCGGCCTGCCCTACGAGGTGATCGAGGCGGCGCGGGTGGACGGCGCGGGCCACCTGCGCACGCTCTGGGCCGTGGTGATGCCCATGGCCCAGCCGGCGATCGTGACCATGGCCCTGCTCTCGCTGGTGGCCAAGTGGAACGACTTCCTCTGGCCGCTGATCGTCACCAACACCAGCGACATGCGCACCCTGCCGATCGGCATCTACTGGCTGCGCAACAGCGAGGGCCTGACCGACTGGGGCGTGGTGATGGCCGGCTCGCTCTTCCTCATCCTGCCGGTGATGGTCGCCTTCCTCTTCGCCCAGAAGTACATCGTCGAGGGCATCGCCAGCGGCGCGGTGAAGGGGTAGGGGACAGGGGACAGGGGACAGGGGACAGGTTCGGAACATCAGCTTACGGTGTTCATGGCGCGTTGTTGTTCGGTGTCTGTCCCCTAGTCGCTGTCCCCTGTCCCCTTGTTTTGCAGAGGCACTTCCGGGGGCCTGAGAGACCCCCGCGTGCGATACAGATGACCCGCCGGGCGCGGAGCGCCCACCAGAGGAGATGAGACACCCATGGAGAACACGACGAAGCTCACCCGCCGCCAGATGCTGCGCGGCATGATCGCCAGCGGCGGCGTGGCCATCCTGGCTGCCTGCGGCGCCGCCCCGGCCGCCCCGGCCGCCCCGGCTGCCACCGACGCCCCGGCCGCCGCCGCGCCGACCAGCGCCCCGGCCGTTGCCGCCGCCCCCAGCGCCACCACGATCACCTACTGGGGCTCGTTCAGCGGCGGGCTCGGCGAGGCCGAGGCCGCCATGGTCAAGGCCTTCAACGAGTCCCAGTCCGAGGTGCAGGTCGAGTACCAGTTCCAGGGCAGCTACGAGGAGACGGCCCAGAAGTTCACCGCCGCCCTCCAGGCCAACACCATCCCCGACGTCGTGCTGCTCTCCGACGTCTGGTGGTTCAGCTTCTACACCGCCGGCGCGATCGCCCCACTGGACGACCTGGCCTCCCAGGTCAAGCTGGACTTCAGCGACTACGAGCCGGTGCTGCTCGACGAGGGCGTGCGCCAGGGCAAGCACTACTGGGTGCCCTTCGCCCGCAGCACGCCGCTGTTCTACTACAACAAGCAGATCTGGCAGGAGGCCGGGCTGCCCGACCGCTCGCCCGACACCTGGGCCGAGATGGCCGACTGGGCCACGAAGCTGGTCAAGAAGGACGGCGACACGATCAGCCAGGCCGCCTTCGCCCATCCCAACGGCGCCAGCTACATCGCCTGGCTCTTCCAGGGCGTCGTCTGGCAGTTCAACGGCCAGTACTCCAACCCCGACTTCACCATGACCATGACCGACCCGAACACCCTGCGGGCGGCCCAGTTCTACCAGGACACGGTCAACAAAGACAAGTGGGCCATCCTCTCGCAGGACGTGAACAAGGACTTCACCGGCGGCATCACCGCATCGACCATGGCCTCGACCGGCGGCCTGGCCGGCATCCAGAAGGCGGCGGCCTTCCCGGTGGGCGTGGGCTTCCTGCCCAAGGCCGACAGCTTCGGCTGCCCAACCGGCGGCTCGGGCCTGGCCATCCCCACCAGCACTCCCGACGACAAGAAGCTGGCGGCCATGAAGTATATCGCCTTCGCCACCAGCACCGAGAGCGCCGGGGTCTGGGCGCGCAGCACGGGCTACATGCCGGTGCGCCTCAGCACCAAGGAGACCCCGGAGATGGTCACGTTCTTCGACGAGAACCCCAACTTCAAGACGGTGGTGGACCAGCTGCCGCTGACCCGCGCCCAGGATGCCGCCCGCGTCTTCGTGCGCAACGGCGACCAGATCATCGGCAAGGGGCTGGAGCGGATCATCGTCAACGGCGAGTCCCCCGACGCGGTGTTCGCCGACGTGAACGCCGAGCTGACCAAGGGCGCCGCGCCGATCCTTGAGGATCTGAAGGCCATCGAGGCTGGGGCGTGCGCTGGGCTGCGGCGCTCAGGGCTGCGGCGCCGAAGAAGATGGCGATGCCGATGATGATGATGAGCTCCATTGCGTTTCGCCTTTCTTAATTTAGTGTACTAAAGACACTATATAAGGGCCGGAGAAGGAGGGCGATGTGCCCTCTATTAGTGACGATTATACACTATCTTGGCGACATGTCAAGCGGCCCGTTATATGAACCGCCCCGACACACTGAGCCGCCGCTGAGGTATCGCTCAGCGGCGGCTCAGACCATCTCAGCGCCTCAGCGCCTCAGCGCCTCAGCGATCTACTCCGGCACGATCTCGATCCAGGCCCGCTGCGTGCCGCGGACGTTCATGAAGAAGTCAAAGATCGCCTTGATCAGGCCGTACTTCCTATCGAGGGCCTCCTTCGCGACCTCCTCCTCCTCGGGGCCGAGGACGCGCGCCATGGCGCCCATCGTCTCGCCGCGCGGGGTGCCGCGCTGGTCCGACGGCCCGATCAGCACCCGCCCGTTATTGCGGATGCGCTTCACCTTCCCCGAGTCCCCGGTGGTCATCACATAGACCTTGCCCCCGCTCAGGGCGAACCAGACCGGGGTCTTCACCGCCTCGCCGCTCTTCCGGTATGTGAATAGGTTGGCGTACTGGTGCTTCTTCAGCGCTGCGAACCGCTCCGACTGATCAATATTTGTCATGGGTTGTTGCTCCATAGTGTGCTAAAAACAGGATAGTATTTCATTGTAACATGGTTCACGTGCTCGAGCATGCCGACATTGCCCGTCTATCAGCCGCCCGCCGGGACGATCAGGCTATTGCGTCGTATGATCAAAAATCTATAATGATCAGGTCGGATCTGCCCGCCCTTCGTCAGAAAGATCACCCCGATGCGCCATGCGGCCCCCGAGCAGCGACAGGTCGAGCGCGCCTTCACCGATATTCCCACCGACGACCCGGAGGCCGCCCTGCGCTTCTGCCGGGCGCTCTCGACGCTCCTCGACGCCGAGCCGGCCATCGGCCGGCTCGCGCAGACGCCCCTCGCCCACGGCGTCGCCCAGCCCCAGGCCGCGCCCGTCGAGCTGTCGGTGGTCATCCCCGCCTACAACGAGGAGGAGAACCTGCCGACGCTCTACGGCCGGCTGCTGGCATCACTCGACCCGCTGGGCATCAGCTACGAGCTGATCTTCGTGAACGACGGCAGCCGCGACCACACCCTGCCCATGCTCCAGCAGCTCAGCGCCGACGACCCGCGGGTGCTCACGATCGATCTGGCCCGCAACTTCGGCCACCAGGTCGCGATCAGCGCCGGCCTCGACCACACCCGCGGCCGGGCCGTGATCATTATGGACGGCGACCTGCAGGACCCGCCGGAGGTGCTGCCGCAGTTTATCGCCAACATAATGATAAAAGGCACCACGGCGGCGTAGTGGTGGTAGCGGAAGTCGTAGCCGGCGCCGGGGCCGGTGCTGATCAGGGCGGCCAGGGCCAGGGGCGCGCCCACGAGCAGCCAGCGCCAGCCGCGCCAGGCCACCAGCAGCGCCGGCCCGAAGACCACCAGGGCGTTCAGCAGGCGCTCGCCGGCGGTGCCGCCGATCTCGCCGAGCGCGCCGAAGTAGAACTTCGTGTAGGCGACCGAGGCCGAGCCGCCCGCGCTATCCATCCGGAACAGCTCACGCAGGAAGAGGAAGGCGACAGCGCCATAGATCACCGCCGCCACGCCAGTGATCAGCCCGGCCCGCCGCCGCCCGCCCCAGAGGAGCAGGTAGGCGCCGATGCCGGCCACCGGCAGGGCCATATACATCTTGCAGCTCAGGGCCAGCGCCGCCCAGACGCCGAAGGCCCGCCATGCCCGCCGGTCGGCCGCGTCCAGGGCGAAGAGCAGCAGCGGCATCGCCAGCGTGTCGCCGTGGAAGTCGAAGAGCACGGCGGTGAGGGCCACCGGGTAGAGCAGGTAGATCAGGGCCACCGCGCGGGCGGCCATGCGGCTGTCGAGGCGGCGCAGGGACAGCCGGTAGGCGGGCACAGCCCCCGCGGCGAACAGGGCCGCCTGGCCGGCCAGCAGCGCCTCGGGGCTGCGCCAGAGCGCCAGCAGCGGCGCGAAGGCGACGTAGATCAGCTCGACGTGCCCGGCCAGCCGCGAGAAGTTGCCGCCCGCGCCGGTGGTGACGAGGGGCTGCCCGCGCAGCAGCGAGAAGATCGCCTGGGCCATCCCCCCCAGGTCGAGGATGCCGCTGTTATAGCCCCGGTAGCGGGCGATGCCTAAGCCGGCGGCCATCGCGCAGGCCAGGGCCATCGCCGCCCAGAGCAGCGGGTCGCGGGGAACGCTAGCGCGTTGCGCTGTCATCATCGTGGTTCAGCTCGCTTCCTTCAAAGGGGGCGGAGGTCGGCGGCCCCCGATCCGCCGCGGCAACCTTGAGCAGCCCCAGCTCGGCAAGCAGCACCGGCAGGCCGCTCAGGGCGGTGAGCCAGAGCAGCGCCCTGCTGGTGAGGGCTGCGGCGAGCGCCACGCCCCCCGCCACGCCGGCCCGCCCCAGCAGCGCCGCCAGGACGCCCTCCCTGACCCCGAGCCCGCCCGGGCTAAGTGGCAGCAGCCCGACCAGCCCGACCAGGGGGGCGACGAGGGCGGCGCTGACGGACGCCCTCGTATCGAGCGCCAGCAGGATCAGGCTCAGGCTGAGCACGGTCATCAGGTGATAGATCAGCGAGAGCCCGACGCAGCGGACGAGGATGCCCGTGCTGCGGCTGTAGGCGCGCAGCACCTCGCGCACCCGCTCTAGTCCGCGCAGGAGCGGGTCCGGCGTCCACGACGGGGCCGTGGCGCGGACGAGCAGATAGGCCACGGCGACGCCGACGAGCGCGCAGACAGCCAGAATTCCCAGCGGCACGATCGGGCTCCAGCCGAGGAGCGCAGGAGCGAAGGCGAGCGACACCGCCGCCAACAGCGCCATGCCCGCGAGTCCCGTGAGGCGCTCGGCGATGATGCTCGACCAAAGCGCCGCCTTATCTGCGATCACTCTGCTGGCGAGGTAGCCCCGCCCCAGATCCCCGCCGACGTCTGAGGGCAGGAAGCTGCCGGCGAAGGCCCCCGCCAGGTACCAGCGCAGCAGCGGGCCAAGGGGCGAGATCGTGCCCTGTGCCTGTAAGAGCAGCCGCCACTTCACGCAGCTGATCCAGACGCCAAGGTAGTAGATCAGGATGCACCCGATCAGGTAGCCGGGCCGGGCGCCTGTGAAGACCGCGCGGAGGGTGGGCCAGTCGGTGAGGCGCCAGGCGACGACGGCCAGCAGGCCGCCTGCCAGGGCCAGTCGCCCCCCCAGCACGAGTCGCCCGCGCCACGTCGGGCGACGCTCCTCGCCGGCGACCATCATGGCGTCACCAGAGCGATGGATCGCGCTGAGGCGCTCACTGCTGGCGAGACCAAGGTGGCGAGAACAGGTTCGACTGCCCGGTGGCGAAATAGCTTGCGAGCCAGGCCACCAGCACAAACCACACGAGGTTGATGGCCGTGAGGCGTGGGAGGTCAATGATGTGAATGTTGGTCGGGCTGCTTGCCAGCATGATGGTTGTTGCTACTGTGTATAGGTTGTTCCATCGTGGGCAACAGATTGCCCCGAGCATCACCGGCAGGATAAAGTACTGATCGCTGAACCCGTAGATGCTCGCGAGGAAGATCACGATGCTAAACTGGATACCCTGATCAAGAGGCAATCGCAGGTATGTGCGGGCGATAAACGGGTGGGCGATGAGGAGGAGAAAGAAGACGCCTCGGGTCAGGGGCACTGGCAGAAGGAGATCGAAGCCGTACTTTCTTGCCCCGCTGCTGTATCCGAACACGTTCGTCAGCACCCCTTGCCAGCCCAGGTGCAAAAATGGGAGGAAGCTCGCTCCAAATGCGGCTGCCACAAGCGCCATCCACAGCGCCGCCTTGCGCGGCGAGGGGGCTTGGTACCAGAGGAGCAGCCATACTGGGAAGATCACATTGTGCTTGATGATCACCGCCAGGGCTCCCAGGCCGACGATCAGCAATGGCGATGGCTCGCGCTTGCGTACCACAAGGTACACCGCCACCAATAAAGGAAGCATGGCGAGGTTTTCGAACTGCCCATGATACCCGACGAGCAGGATCGGGACGGGGTTCAGCATGTAGAGAGCGTAGGCGTAGCTTCTCCGCATCAGGGGGACTGCGCCGCTGATGAGTGCAATGCACGCTGCGATCAGGACGTCCACGCCGGTCAGGCATGTTCGGACGACGACATTGAGAGGGAGTGACACTGTTTCGCCGATGTGCGAGAAGAGCAGCAGGCAGTAGGCCCAGAGGGGGCTGTAGTTGTAGCGATGTGTCTCCTGATAGACATTGCCACCCCGACGCATGATCGCAGCGACAATCTCATAGCTCTGCTGGTCGTAGTTCCCCGGGTGGGCGAAGGCTAACGCGAGCCGCAGCGCCACTCCGAGGCAGGTTGCGCCCACAACGATGATCCAGGGGCGAAGCCCACGGCGCCTGGCACTGTGCAGGGAGATCTCGGTTGAACCTAGAGCACTCGTTCGCGCACGGCACATGGAAAAGCTCTCCTGGCCTCTGGCCGCTATCGCCTTCCCAGCAGCGGCGACGCCAGCCGCCAGTACGCCGCGCAGATCTGCTCGACCGCGCCCTGGGCCAGCCGCTCGGCCCGGCCCTGCACCAGCCCTGGCACGAAGGAGAACCCGTGGGCGCTGAGCAGCTCGCGGTCAGAGATCACGCGGGTGGCCTGGATGTGCCGGCGCTGGGTGCGGATCGCCTCGCGCATGCTCAGCACCTCGCCCAGCGCCCGCAGGTACACGCCCAGCCAGCCCTTGCGCAGCGCCGCCGCCAGCAGCAGCCCGTCGTAGAGCAGGATGATCGGCGCGCACAGCAGCAGCGTGCGGGCGCTGTAGAGCTTCAGGATCGTCAGCCAGCGGTTGCGGTAGATCAGCTGCGCCCGCCGGCGCGGGTAGTCGCCCCGCCCGCGCCAGCTCGTCTCGGCGTTGCCCTGCAGGTGGTAGACGAGTGACTCAGGCGCGGTGTAGCAGCGCCAGCCGCGCAGGCGCATCCGCAGCGACAGCTCGAAGTCGTTCAGGTAGATGAAGTAGCGCGCGTCGAGTCCGCCGCACTCCAGCGCCCGCTCGCGGTGGACCAGCAGCGAGGTGCTGGCCTGCGCGCCCACCTCCCAGACCTCGCCCGCCCCCGTCGGCGCCTGCCCGACTGGCATAAATCCGTGGTGCAAGGTCATGTGCCCGACCACGTGGGCGAAGCCGCCGTCGTGATGGATGCGCCCCTGCTGCACCAGCACCGCCCGCGAGCCGACCATCGCCGTATGCGGCCATGTTGTGCGGGCGGCGTCCAGCAGCGGCGTAAGCCAGCCCTCCGGCACGTAGGTGTCGTGGTCGAGGAAGAGCACCCACGCGCTGTCGGCCAGCTGGAGCGCCAGGTTGCACGCGGCGCTGTGGCCGATGTTCTGGCGCAGGGCGACGAGCCTACAGCCCGCGTGGCCGCCCACGCGCGCCAGCGTATCATCGGAGGAGGCGTTATCGATCACCAGGATCGCCCCGCCCTCGGGCAGCGCCGCCCGCACCGTCTCCAGGCAGCGGTCGATATAGGCCGCCGAGTTGTACGTAATCAGCGCCACCGTCACGCTGGCGTCGAACGGGATGCCGAGATCAGGAGGATTCGCCCCCCTCTCCCGCCGCAGCGGGAGAGGGGCTGGGGGTGAGGGCCGCTCTAACCTCATAGCAGGTTCCGTGGGTCGCTCACCAGGGAGCGATCCACCTCGTAGGCGGTGTGGCGACCGGCCACCCGCCCGTACAGCTCCAGGTGCTCGGCCAGGATGCGCCCCCAGGAGAAGCCCTCGACCCGCCGGCGGGCCGACTCGCCCAGCCGGGCCCGCCAGGTCTCGTCGCCCATCAGGCCGACGATGGCCGCCCGCAGGCCGGGGATGTCGTGGGGCTTCACCAGCACCCCGGCGTCGCCCACCACCTCGGGCATGCCCGTCACATTATTGGTGATCACCGCGCAGCCGGCGCTCAGGGCCTCCAGCAGCACCACCGGGAAGTTGTCGTGGAGCGAGGGGAAGACGAAGATCGCGCTGGAGGCGTAGAGGTCCTGGAGCTCCTGCCCCTTCACGAAGCCGGGGAACTGCACGTCCAGATCGAGCTGCCGCGCCTGCTCCTGGAGCGGGGCGAGCATCGGGCCGTCGCCGGCGATGACCACATCCCAGCCCGTCAGGTCCACGCCCGCAAGCGCCTGGAGCATGTGCTGGGCTCCCTTGCGCGGGAAGAGCCGGCTGGCGAAGAGGATGCGCCTGCGCCTCGGCGCCGCGCCCGCCTCGGGCAGGCGGAAGCCGTAGGGGATCACGTCCACCGGCACATCGGCGCCGCGCTGGAGCAGGCCGCCCAGGTAGCGCGAGGGCGAGATAATCGCGTCGGCCTGCCGCACGATCTGCCGCCAGAGCGGGGCCAGCAGGCGGTGCCCGCGCTTGAAGCGGTCGGGGTTGTAGCCGGGGACGTCCGAGCCGTGGATCGTGACCACCAGCGGCAGGCCGGTGAGCCGCTTGAGGGCGACGGCCAGCACCCCGGTGGGCATCAGGAAGTGGGCGTGGATCAGGTCGTAGCGGTGGCGCGCGGCCAGGCCCAGGGCCACCGGCAGCGCCGAGAGGACGTAGCTCGCCATCTCGACCGTGATGGCGCGCACGGGCGAGGCGCGCAGGGCCGGCACGCGGAAGACCCGCAGCCGGCCGTCGATCAGATCCTCGCGGAAGGGGAGCTTGCCATAGCCCATCGTCACCACATCGACGGCGTGCCCATCCCGGGCGAGCTCCTCGGAGAGCGCGCGGGTGATCGGGCTGGCCCCGCCGCCGATCGGCGGATACTCGTAGTTGAGCATCATAATCCGCATAGGCTACGCTCCATTGATCTCCTCGCGCACCACATAGATCGGCTTCTTCTGGGTCTCGTAGTAGGTCCGCATGGTCAGCTCGCCCATCAGGCCGATCCCGATGAACTGCACGCCCAGGATGATCAGCAGCACGCCCAGCAGCAGCAGCGGGCGCGAGCCGATGTCGGCGTTGTAGAGGATTTTGATCATCACCAGGTACAGGCTGATCACAAAGCCGGCCAGCATCGAGAGCAGACCCCACAGGCCGAAGATCTGCATCGGCCGGGTGGAGTATGAGAGCAGGAATCGCACCGTGATCAGGTCGAGCAGCACTCGCACCGTCCGGCTGATCCCGTACTTCGACGTGCCGTAGCGCCGCGGCTCGTGGTGTACCGCCATCTCCGTCACCGCCACGCCCTGCCAGGAGGCCACCGCCGGGATGAAGCGGTGCAGCTCGCCGTACAGGTTGATGTTCTTCACCACATCGGCGCGGTAGACCTTCAGCGAGCAGCCGTAGTCGTGGAGATGAACGCCGGTCACCCAGGAAATCAGCCGATTGGCGATCATCGAGGGCAGCTTCCGGTTGATGAAGGCATCCTGGCGGCGGGCCCGCCAGCCGCTCACCACGTCATACCCCTCGCCGGCCCGGGCCATCAGCATCGGGATGTCGTTCGGGTCGTTCTGCAGGTCCGCGTCGATGGTGACGATATACTCGCCTCGGGCGCGGTCGAACCCGGCGGCGAAGGCGGCCGTCTGCCCGAAGTTGCGCCGGAAGCGCACCACGCGCAGCCGCGGGTCGCCGGCGGCCAGCTCGCTCAGCAGGGCGAAGCTGCCGTCCCGCGAGCCGTCATCCACGGCGATGATCTCGTAGGCGTGGCCGTAGCCCTCCAGAGCCGCGCTCAGCCGATCATAGAGGTGCGGGATGCTGTCCTCCTCGTTATAGATCGGCACGACAATAGAGAGTGAGGGTGACGCGCCATCGGCCAGTGAGGCCTCGCGCGTGGAAGTGTCAATGGTGGCGGCAGACATAGGGTGCTCCAGCATACGATAGTCGAACCAATAAAGCTCTCGCTATTGTACGCAAATGAGCGTTCCTGTCACATGGAGCTGGAGTGCGCTGGCCGATGATCGGCTTGGAGCTTGACCTATTGTAGCCTACCAGCGGCACCAGCGCCCGCCCGCATCGTAGGAACATAGTCCTTTTTAGGGCGTGGCGCAGCCCTCGTAGACGCGCAGCGTGCCCAGGGCGGTGTGCCGCCAGCTGAACTCGCCCGCCCGCCGCAGCCCGCGCTCGCGCAGGCCCTGGCGCAGGGCCGGGTCGCCCAGGAGGCGCGTCAGCCCCTCGGCGATCCCACCCGTGTCATAGGGGTCAACCAGCAGCGCGGCGTCGCCCACCACCTCGGGCAGGCTGCTGGCGCGGGCGCAGAGCACCGGCGCGCCGCAGGCCATCGCCTCAAGCGGCGGTAGGCCGAAGCCCTCGTAGTAGGAGACGAAGGCGAACACGGCGGCCCCGCTGTAGATCGCCGGCAGGTCGGCGTCGGCCACGTTCGGCAGGAAGCGCACGCGCGCGCCCAGGCCGCGCTCGGCCACCAGCCGGCGCAGCTCCGGGTGCTGCGGGTCCTCGTGCCCGGCCAGAATAAGCTGCGCCCCGGCGACCCGCCCGCCCGCCAGCTCCCACGCCCGCACCAGCCGCTCCAGGTTCTTGTGCGGCTTGTTCGAGCCCAGGTAGAGCACATAGGGCTCGGGCAGGCCATAGCGGGCGCGGATCGCGGCCACCGCCTCGGGCGGCCGCGGGGCGAAGCGGCCATCCGCCGCCAGGGGCGTCACCGCGACCCGCGTGTGCGGCAGGTGGTAGCGGGCGGCCAGCTCATCGCGGGCGCGCCCCGAGATCGTGATCAGCGCGTCGGCGCCGCGCACGGCCATGCCCATGGTGAGCCGGTAGAGCAGCCGCCCGCGCGGCGAGAGCGTCTGCGGGAAGCGCCAGCCCAGCAGGTCGTAGACCGTCACCACCGACGGGCAGGGCAGCCCCACATAGGGCTTGATGAAGTAGGGCGAGTGCAGCAGGTCCAGGCCGAGGGCGCGGGCGCGCAGCGGCAGCTCGACCTGCTGGAGCGGCGAGAACGGCGCGGATCGCACCGGGGCCAGCTCGACCCCCGGCATGCTCGCCAGCTCTCCCAGGCCGTAGCGGGCGCCCGGCCCCGGCGGGTTGTGCAGCAGCACCAGGGTGTGGCCATGATCTAGCTCGGCCAGCGCCCCGGCCAGGCTGACGATGTAGCGCCCGATGCCGGGGAAGTGGTCGCCGATGTAGCGGGCGTCGATGCCGATCCGCATAGTGTTCCTATGATATAGTTCTGAGTATAGAAATCATATACCTTCTGGCCAGCGTTGGGGCGCAGCAGCGCCGCGCTGCTGCGCCCTTACTGGAAGCACCGATGACCCACCTGCGCGAGCACTACCGGCACGAGCTGAACGATCTCCGACATGAGCTGCTCGCGCTCGGGCGTATGGTCGATGAGTCCGTACGGCGGGCGCTCTGGGCGCTGCGCCAGGGGGCCGTCGGCGAGGCCCATGCGATCATCCGCGGCGATGACGCCATCGATACGGCCACCGAGGAGCTGACCCACCACGCCATGCGGATCATCGCCACCCAGGGCCCGGTAGCCGGCGACCTGCGCGAGGTCAGCTCCTACCTCCAGTGCGGCGGCGAGCTGGAGCGCATCGGCGACTACGCCGAGGGCATCGCCAAGCTCGTGGTTCGCTCTGGCGGCACCCTCGCCGCCGAGCTGCCCGCCGAGATCGATCTGATGGCCGGCGAGTCTCGCGCCATGCTCGGCCAGGCCCTCGACGCCCTGGTGGCCCTCGACCCGGCGATCAACCTGCGGCTCAAGGAGCACGACGACATTGTGGACGACGCCTACGAGCGGCTCCTCGCCGGGCTCACGGCGGCCATGCAGTCCGACCCGGCGATGGTCGTGCCGGGCACCCTGCTGCTCTGGGTCGGCCACAACCTGGAGCGCATCGCCGACCGCGCCACCAACATCGGCGAGTACGTCGAGTACATCGTGCGCGGCCAGATCAGCTCGCGCGGAGATGCGCCGGCCGCAACGTAGGGGTGTAGCCGCAATGCAGCGTTTCAGCGCTGCATTGCGGCTACACCCCTACCCCTCGCCCATCTGCCGGCGCAGGATCTGGCTGGCCCGCGTGAAGTTGTCGTCATGGGCCGGCGCGTCCAGGGCGCTCTCCAGCTCGGCCATCGCCCGGCGGGCCCCCTCGCTGATCGACGCCCCCCACGAGGTGACGCCGGCGTCCTCCTCGGCGAACTCGCGCAGCGCCTCGATGCCATCGGGCACGCGCAGGTCGACGATCGCCCGGCAGGCCTCGTAGCGCACGTCGGGCGCGGGGTGGCGCATCGCGGTGACGAGGGAGTGGTAGGCCCGCGGGTCGCCGATCTTGCCCAGGGCGCGGGCGGCGCGGGCCGCCACGTGCGCGTCTGAGTCGGTGAGGCCGACCAGGATCTGGTTGAGCGCGCGGGCCTCGCCGACGACGCCGAGCACGCGGATAGCCTCGATCCGAAGGTGCGTGTCGTCGCCCTCGGCCATCTTCAGGAGGGCGGGCAGGGCCGGCGCGCCGACAACGCCGAGCACCCAGGCCGCCCGCTTGCGCAGCTCCTGCTCCGGCGAGGCCAGCAGATCGGTCAGCGGGCCGACGGCCGGCTCGCCCAGCACGCCGAGGGCGAAGGAGGCCTGGGTGCGCCGAAAGTCATCGCCCGTACACAGGTCGGCGATCAGCCCGCCGATCACCTCCGGCATCTGGCTCATGGCATATCTCCTGGTTATTCCGTGCTACGTGATGCGTGATGCGTGACGCGTGACCGAGCCACGGATCACGCGTCACGCATCACGTAGCACGACGGGATAATTAAAAAGATCCACTTCCCTTATCGCTCCGCCAGCACCTCGCGCAGGCCGCGCAGCCGGGTGCGCAGCAGCGCGCTCGCCCGCCCGATGTCGAGGGCGCAGTTGCGCGGGCGGCGCACTGGCAGGTCCGCGCTGCGCCCGGCCTGGATCGCGGCCGGGTCGTGGCCGAGCGCCCGCGCGAGCAGCGCCCCTATCTCGTGGCGGCTCAGCCGCTCGGCGCCGGCGATGTTCAGCACCCCGGCGTAGTCAGTCTCAGCCAGCTCCAGCAGGGCGGCCGCCAGGTCGTCCACCACGATCGGGCAGCGGTACTCATCGCTGAAGAGCCGGTCGCCGCGCTGGCCGGCGGCGATCTCCAGGGCGAAGCGGGTCTGCCGGTCGATCGGGTCGAAGCCGTAGATCAGCGAGGTGCGGACGATCGCCGCTCCGGGGTGGGCGGCGGCCACCAGCCGCTCGGCCGCGGCCTTCGCCTCGCCGTAGGCGCTGATCGGCGCGGGCGGGTCGTCCTCGGTGTAGGGCTCGGCCCGCTCGCCGTCGAAGATCACATCGCTCGACATGTGGACCATGCGGGCGCCCAGATCGGCGGCGGCGCGGGCCACGTGCCCGCTGCCCTCGGCGGTGATCGCCAGCAGGTC
>NZ_JAIEWN010000016.1:49236-59738 GCF_019599295.1 Oscillochloris sp. ZM17-4
CGGACGGCCAGCGGGTCGCGGACATCGAGTCGCGCCCAGGCGACGCCGGGCGAGTCGGGGGGCTGCTGGCTGAGGGAGCTCGCGCCGAGCGTGTACCCGCGCCCGGCGGCCATCCTCAGCAGCGCGCCGCCGAGGTAGCCGGTCCCGCCAGTGATAAAGAGCCGTCTGCCCATCGTGATCTCCGCATCACAGTCCGCGCAGATACATCAACGCACATCGTCAGGGCTTTCGTCCGGCTCCTGGAGCCTGCCGAGCGCCTCTCTCGCCGCCGCCTGGGCGGCCAGCTGCTTGCTCGGCCCGACGCCAACCCCGTAGCTCACCTCGCCGATCGTCACCTCCATGGTGAACTCGCGCTCGTGGTCGGGGCCGGCCACGCCCACCATGCGGTAGGCCGGGGTGCGGTTGAAGATGCTCTGGGCCCGCTCTTGAAGCCGGGTGCGGTAGTCGATCTCGGCGGCCCCGCTCAGCACCGCCGCCATCTGGCGCTCTAGGAAGGGCGAGACAAACTCCCGCACCGCGTCGAGCCCCTGGTCCAGAAAGATCGCCCCGAGCAGCGACTCGAAGACATCGGCGAGCAGGGCGGGCCGGTTGCGGGAGACGGGCGTATCCTCGCCGCGGCTGATCTTGATGTGGCGGCTCAGGTCGAGCTCGCGGCTGAACCCGGCCAGGGTGTTCGTCTTCACCAGGGCGGCGCGCAGGTGGGTCAGCTCACCCTCGGTGCGCTCGGGGAAGCGCTCGTAGAGCCACGCTGCGGTGAGGAAGTTCAGCACCGCGTCGCCGAGGAACTCAAGCCGCTCGTTCGACTCGCGTATGCCGTTGCGCTCCGGGTGCTCGTGGATGAACGAGCGGTGGACAAAGGCCCGCATCAGCAGGCCCTCGTCGGTGAAGCGCACGCCTAGTTGTTGCTGTATATCTTCCAAGGGCCTGTCGCAGAGAGGGCGTTAGGGAGTGTATCGCGCGCGCTAACGCCCTCCCCTGATCACTGCGCTACGCGGCGAAAGGCGAGCGAGACATTGTGGCCGCCGAAGCCGAAGGAGTTGCTCATCACCGCGTCGAGCTGCGCCGGGCGCGGCGTGTTCGGCACATAGTCCAGGTCACACTCCGGGTCGGGGTCGCTCAGGTTGATCGTGGCCGGCAGCATCCCGTTCTGGAGCGCCATGATGCTGATGATCGACTCGATCGCGCCGGCGGCGCCGAGCAGGTGGCCGATCTGCGACTTGCTCGAGCTAACGGGCGGGGCGCCCTCGCGGCCGCCGAACACCGTGCGGATCGCCGCCGTCTCCACCGGGTCCCCGGCGTGGGTCGAGGTGGCGTGGGCGTTGATATAGCCGATCTCCTCGGGCCGCACGCCGCCGTGCTTGAGGGCCAGGCGGATGGCGCGGGCGACGCCGCCCTCGTCCACGCTGGTGATGTGGACGGCGTCGGAGGTGGCACCGTAGCCGACCAGCTCGGCCAGGATGCGCGCGCCGCGGGCCCGGGCGTGGTCATAGTCCTCAAGGATGAGCGCGGCGCCGCCCTCGCCCATCACGAAGCCGTCGCGGCTGACATCGAAGGGGCGCGAGGCCGTCTCGGGGCTGTCGTTGCGGGTCGAGAGGGCGCGCATGGCGTTGAAGCCCGCGATCCCGATCGGCGTCACCGTCGCCTCGGCGCCGCCGACGATGATCGCCCTGGCCCAGCCGCGGCGGATCGTCTCGGCGGCCTCGCCGAGGGCGTGGGCCGAGCTGGCGCAGGCCGAGGTGGTGCAGAGGCTGGGGCCGCGGGCGCCGCTGATGATCGAGATGTGGCCGGAGGCCAGGTTCGTGATCATCGCCGGGATGAGGAAGGGGCTGATCCGCCCCGGCCCGCGCGCGCGCAGCACGTCGAGCTGCTCGCTGAGCGTGCCGATCCCGCCGATCCCGCTGGCGAAGAAGACGCCGATCTCGTCGCGATTCTCGTCCGTGATCGCCAGCTCCGAGGTGCGCAGCGCCTCCTGGGCGGCGGCGATCGCGAAGTGGACGAAGCGGTCCGTCCGGCGGGCCTCCTTGCGATCCATGTACTGGGTCGGGTCAAAGCCCCTCACCTCGCCGGCGAACTGCGTGTCGTAGCCGGTCGTGTCAAAGAGCGTGATCGGCCCAATGCCGCTGCGGGCCTCTAGGACGCCCTGCCAGAGCGATGGCACATCCAGCCCCAGCGGGCTGACCGCGCCCATCCCGGTGACGACTACGCGCCGCTCCATGCCCTCTGCCTCCTCCTGCGGGCCTGGCCCGCATCTGCCCTGATGTATGCTCTGCCGCTCTGAGTGTTATGCTTCGGGTATTATACCACGCTGTGCCAGCGCGCCCACCTGGCTCTGGGCTGCGACACAGGGCTTCTCCAACGTCCTGGGGCGAAGCCCCAGATCCGGTTGTATATTGTGGGTGGGCGGCTTCGCCGCCCACCCACAATATACAACTACTGCGGGGGCGGCGCAGCCGCCCCGCGCCCCTATCGGAATGGTATACTTATCCCTATCAGCGACCGCCCTTCACCATAGTTCATAGGAGCCCTCTTATGCTTGATCGCGCCAGATCCCTCGCCGATGAGCTGATCCGCTTGCGGCGCGACATCCACGCCCACCCCGAGCTGAGCTTTCAGGAGACGCGCACCGCCGCCCTGGTGGCCGACACGCTCCAGGAGATCGGCGGCATCACGGTGCGCACCGGCGTCGGCCGCACCGGCGTGGTGGGCGACCTGGGCGACGGCGATGGCCCGACGATCGCCATCCGCGCCGACATGGACGCCCTGCCCATCCTCGAGTCTAGCGGCCAGCCCTACGCCTCGGGCAGCGCCGGGGTGATGCACGCCTGCGGCCACGACGCCCACACCGCCATGCTGCTCGGCGCGGCCCACCTGCTGCGCGAGCGCTTCGCCGCCGATGGCCTGCGCGGCCGGGTGCGCTTCCTCTTCCAGCCCTCCGAGGAGGCCTGGGACGATGAGGGCAAGAGCGGCGCCCCGCGCATGATCGACGACGGCGCCATGGATGGCGTGGACGCCGTGATCGCCCTCCACGTCGACTCGACCCTGCCGCTCGGCCAGGTCACCATCCGCTCCGGGTGGACATCGGCCGCCGTGGATGACTTCAAGGCCAGCATCCTCGGCACCGGCGGCCACGGCGCGGCGCCCCACGAGGGCACCGACACGGTGCTTATGCTCGCCGCAGTGATCAACGCCCTCTATGGCATCAAGTCGCGCCGGCTCGACCCGGTGCAGCCCGGCGTGCTCAGCATCGGCGTGGTGCGCGGCGGCAACGCCTCGAATGTCATCCCCGCCGAGATCTATATGGAAGGCACCCTGCGCAGCTATAGCGAGGAGGTGCGGACCAAGCTGGCCGAGGAGGTCGAGCGGGCCTTCGGCGTGGCCCGCGCCCTCGGCGGCGACTACCGCCTGAAGGTGACGCGGGGCTACCCGGCCGGCTGGAACGATGAGCGTGTGGCCGGCTGGATGCAGGGCGTCAGCCGCGAGTACCTCGGCGACGCCGCGCTCGACCCCTCGCCCGCCGGGCTTGGCGCCGAGGACTTCTCGTACATGTGCCAGAAGGCCCCCGGTGCCATGCTCATGCTCGGCGCGGCCATCGGCGACGGCGTGGTGCGCGCCCACCACACGCCGATCTTCGACATAGACGAGCGCTGTCTGCCCACCGGCTCGGCCATCCTCGCCGAGACGGCCCTGCGCTTCCTCAAGGGCCAGCTGAAGCTGTAATGTCTCTATGCTGCTGCGGACCGCATGTCCGCAGCAGCATACAAGATCCTCGGGCGGCGCAGCCGCCCCCGGCCTGTTGCGGCTGCGCCTCGCCGCGCATATAATGGCGTCAAGCGTTGCAGTCTACAATCTGCAATCTGCAATCTGCAATCGTACGAGAGAAGGGGTGCAACGTGGCAGGCGACGACCTCATGCAGAAGATCGAGCAGGCGCGCGATAGCTACCGCGAGGAGCAGGAGCGCACCCGCCGCGAGATGAGCGAGGTGGAGACGCTGGTGCGGCAGAGCAGCGGCGAGGTCGATAAGCTCGGCCAGCGCGAGATGTCTGTCTCTAACCGCGTGCGCGACCTTGAGGTCAACCTCGACAAGTACAGCAAAGAAGAGATCAAGAACTTCTTCGCCGCAGCCCAGGAGGTGCAGATGCGCCTCCAGATCATGCGCGCCCAGCTGGAGCAGATGCAGGGCCGCCGCGATATGCTCAAGGCCCGCTATGCGCAGCTCGGCGAGGTGATCGCACTGTTCGATGATGCCGTCGGCGCGATGCGCAACGGAGGGGCGAGCAGCCCGAGCGGCGGCGAGGCCGACACCCAGACGATGATCGCCAATATCATCCAGTCGCAGGAGAATGAGCGCCTGCGCATCTCATTGCAGATGCACGATGGCCCCGCCCAGTCGATGAGCAACCTCGTCCTGCGCGCCGAGATCTGCCAGCGCCTGATCGACCGCGACCTCGACCAGGCCCGATCTGAGCTGACGGGACTGAAGACGGCGATCAATACGACGCTCCAGGATACGCGCCGCTTCATCTTCGACCTGCGGCCGATGACCCTGGACGATCTCGGGCTTGTGCCGACGCTGCGGCGCTACACGGCCCAGCTCGGCGAGAAGAACAACCTTGAGATCAACCTGATGATCCAGAACCTGGAGCAGCGCCTGCCCAGCCACTATGAGGTGACGATCTTCCGCTTCGTCCAGGAGGCGCTCAATAATGTGGTCCGCCACGCAAATGCGAACCAGGTGCGCCTGCTGCTCGATGTGACCGACGGCATACTCCAGATCCTGATCGAGGACGATGGCGGTGGCTTCCACGTGAATGAGATGCTCGCCAGCGCCAACGCCCGCAAGAACATGGGCATTGCCGGCATGCGCCAGCAGGTCGAGGCGCTGCTGCGCGGCGAGTTTAATATTGAGAGCGCGATCGGCCGCGGCACGCGTATCGCCGCCGCCATCCCCATGCCCTAACCTCAGGCGCTCGGTGATGCGTGATTCGCCCTCTCGGATCACGCATCACGCTTCTGCTTTTGTGCCAATTGCGCTGAAAAACGCACGCAAGCGCCCCCCCCTCTCTCTTAATGATATTTTATCTGGGCATTGCTGTGGCTTGTGGCTCTCATGTATACGATTGTTCGTAGTAAATAACGCGCCAGCTATAGCGGCGTGCCATGTTACGTTTTTTAGACGGCTGTGGGCAAGCTCAGTACTTCCATTTATTGGTACCATGAGGCTATTGAGTTGAACTGACCCACGCCCTATACTGCTTTGTGTAGGGAACACCTACAAAACATCCACAACGGAAGGGAGGTGAAAACACATGCTTCGTAGCTTTTTCGCTAAGGAAGAGGGCCAGGGCCTCGTAGAGTACGCCCTTATCCTCGTGCTCATCGCCATCGTGGTCATCGGCATCCTGACACTGCTGGGTAACAAGGTCAGCCAGGTCTTCAGCAGCATCAACAGCGGCCTCGGCGGCTAGATCCGTTCGCTCGTCGAACCTATCGTCGGCACAACGCTATCAATCAGATCACTTCGACGAACAGGAGTACTCCAATGCTTCGTAGCTTTTTCGCTAAGGAAGAGGGCCAGGGCCTCGTCGAGTACGCTCTTATCCTCGTACTCATCGCTATTGTTGTTATCGGTATCCTGACCCTGCTGGGCAATAAGGTCAGCCAGGTCTTCAGCAGCATCAACAGCGGCCTGGGCGGCTAGTTTATTCCTCCCACCTGTTGTCCGGCGCGCCCCGCACTGAGTGCGGGGCGCGCCGTTTTTGTGTCGTCGCGACGTCGGCGCGGGGTGATACAATAGGGGCAACACCTCGATGAGAAGGAGCCCCTGTGGTCGACTATTCGCGGAAGTGGTGGGCGCTGACCGCTGTGGGCAGCGGTGTCCTGCTCTCAACGATCGACGGCTCGATCGTCAACATCTCCCTCAACACCCTCGTCGCCGCCTTCGGAAGTAACCTCAACGTCGTCGAGTGGGTGGTGCTCTCCTATCTGCTCACGCTCACATGCCTGCTGCTGCTGATGGGCCGCCTCGGCGATATGATCGGCAAGCGGCGGGTCTATGTGGCCGGATTTGTGATCTTCACCCTGGCCTCGGCGCTCTGCGGCATCTCCCCCAATGTCGGCACGCTGATCGGGTTCCGAGTGGTGCAGGCCGTCGGCGCGGCGATGATCCAGTCGGCCGGCCCGGCGCTGCTGGTGACGGCCTTCCCGCCGAGCGAGCGCGGCACGGCCCTGGGGGCCAACGGCTCGTTCGTCGCCCTCGGCATCCTGATCGGCCCGGCCCTCGGCGGCATCCTGCTGCGCTACGTCGGATGGGAGGCGATCTTCTATGTGAATGTGCCGGTGGGCATCGTGGGCACCTGGCTCACCCTGCGCTACCTGGCGCCCGACTCGCGCTCGGCGGGCGGGCAGGTCTTCGATGTGGGCGGGGCGCTGCTGCTGATGGCCTCGATCTTCGGGCTGCTGCTGGCGCTCACCGAGGGGCCGAGCTGGGGCTGGGGCGATCTGCGGGTGCTGCTGCTGCTCGGGCTGTTCGCCCTGGCCGGGGCCGGCTTTCTGGCCTGGGAGCTGCGCTTCCCGCAGCCGATGATCAACCTGCGCATCTTCCGCAGCGCCGCCTTCTCGCTGAACCTGCTGGCCGGCTTCATCCTCTTTATTGGCCTGGCCTTCAACCTGCTGCTCACCCCGCTCTTCCTCCAGCTGGTCTACCGCTTCGAGCTCCAGCAGGCCGGGCTCTACCTGATGGCTCTGCCCCTGGCGCTCTCGCTCACCTCGCCGCTCAGCGGGCGGCTCTCCGACAGGATCGGCCCGCGCATGCTGACGATCGGCGGCCTGGCGGTCGCGGCCGTCGGCCTCGGCGGGATTAGCCTCACCAGGGCCGACACGCCGGTGGCCCAGATGCTGGCCTTCCTGATGGTGCTGGGGGTCGGCGTGGGGCTGTTCCAGAGCCCGAACAACAGCACGGTGTTCGGCAGCGCGCCGCCCGAGGCCCTCGGCGTGGCCAGCGGGCTGCTGGCGGTGATGCGCACCCTCGGCCAGACGGCGGGGATCGCGGTGGCCGGGGCGGTCTGGTCCTCGCGGGTGATCGCCCTGAACGGCGCGCCGATCGAGCCGATCACCGCCGCCGCCCCGCCGGTCCTGGCCGGCGGCTTCGACACGGCGATGCGGGTGGCGGCCGGGCTGGCCCTGCTGGCGATCCTCCCCTCGCTGGCCGGCGGGCGGGCCACGAGCAAGCGGCGGGCGGCGCAGGCGCATCCGGTGCCGGAGTAGGGGTGCAGCAGTAGGACGCTGCGCGCAGCGTCCTACTGCTGCGCCCCTACTTGCGCCCGGGCGGATCTGCTGGTAGGATGCCGCCGCTATGAACGATATCTCTTCTTCTGTGACCATACTCACCCGCGCCATGCTGGGCCTGGCCTTGCTCGCCTGCGCCCTGCTGCTCGTGGCCTGCTCCGGTGGATCTGCCCTTGGCGCGGTGGAGGCCAGCGCGAGCAGCTACGCCCCGTCGGAGACCGACCAGCCCCTGACGGTTAGCTACATCGTCGGGCGCGACGCGACGGTTGATGTGTACCTGCTCGACGCGGCCGGCGCGCGCTACGACCTACGGCGCGGCCAGCCGCGCAGCGCCAGCTCTGACCCCTATGTGCTGCGATTCGATGGGACGGTGCCGACGAGCGACCCGGTGCTGCTGCGCCGGCTGCTCCCCCCTGGGGTCTACACGCTGGTGGTGGCCGCCCAGGCTAGCGGCGGCGTCCCCGAGGAGCGGCGGCTGCCCCTGGAGATCACCGGCAGCGAGCTGCCCATCCCCGACGTGCAGAACCTGCTCGTCTCGCCGGCGACGATCTCGCCCAACGCCGACGCGGTGAATGATGTGACCGAGATCACCTACCGGCTGCCGGTGAGCGCCACGGTGAACATCGACATCACCGCGCCGACGGGCGAGAGCATCCCGGTGGTGACGCGCGAGGATGAGGGGCCGTACGAGCAGCACCACGTCTGGAACGGCAAGCGCCCCAACGGCTCGCTGCTGCCCTCGGGCGTCTACACCTACACGGTGCAGGCCGAGGATGACTACGGCAACCTGGTGCGGCGCGAGGGTCAGATCACCCTGGAGGATGTCGGCCAGCCCGAGGCGCGCATCGTCTACGCCAGCATCGCGCCGCAGCGCCTGATGCTCGGCGGGGTGCTCACGGTGACGATCCGGGTGAAGAACACTGGCACGGTGCCCATCCGCACCTACGGGCCGCCCAGCGGCTACCGGTACACCACCGACGATGTTTTCTCCTCGGTCGACGGCGGGCGCTACACCGCCCAGGCCGGCGGCTTCTGGCGCGTTGGGCTCGACTGGGACGCGAACAGCGGCGGCGGGCCGAAGCGCTACCCCTTCCGCTGGGCGCTCTCGCCGAAGCCGCCCGAGCAGTGGAAGGTGCCCGGCGTCGAGGACTGGCTCATTCCCGGCGAGGAGGTTGATGTCGTCGGCCAGGTGGTGATCCTCCAGCGCGAGACGAAGATGGGCTTCTATGTCGGCCTCATCCAGGACGGCGTCGGCTTCTTCCAGGATCGCAGCGCGCGCACGATTGTGGAGGTCGGATTCTAACTTAAACTCATTGTCATCTTTTCGGGCCTGGATGGCCGGTTTCCTGGCGTGTATGATAGGGTGCGGATACCGTACATCTCTACCTGGGAGCACTCCCCATGCGCCATCTCCTTCGGCTCGCTCCGGCTCTGCTTGCGCTGATCCTTCCGCTGATCGCTATGGCCGGCTCCGGCGCGGGGGCCACGCCTGCGCCCACCCTGTCCGGTGACTGTGTCTACCTGCCGCTGGTGGTGGTTGCGGGCGCGCCGTCGGCCAATGTGGGGCATGCGGCGGTCGGCGCTGCGCCTCGCTGCCCAACTGCCCCAGCCCCGGCCCCGCCACCCGCCACCGCGACCGCGACCGCGACCGCCACCGTGAAGGCGGCGACGGCGACATCAAGCCCAACGGCGACATCAAGCCCAACGGCGACATCAAGCCCAACGGCGACATCAAGCCCAACGGCGACCCCAACGGTGATCAGCGGCTCGCACCAAGTTACGGGGACGGTGCGGCTCGTGCCGGAATACGCGATAACTCCAGACTCCCGCTCACCCCACCGCTACCTGGTGATACTCGATGCGAGCGGCTCGATGAGCGCTAACTTCAATGGGCAGTGCAGCAACACCGGTAGTATCAAGCAGTGCGCCAATGGCCCGCCCGGCTCCCCTCCGGTGGAGGTGACGGCCACTGGCATAAACTACTGGTGGCAGACCGAAAGTGAGCGGCGGATCTACGTGGCGAAGAAGGCACTGGAGCGGCTGGTGCGGCTCACCAACATGCCTAGTAATGCTGGCTATAGCACAACCCGGCCGGACGACCAGATGGCGGTGGTCTGGTTTAATGAGAGTGTGCCGGCGGGCAATGCGCAGGGCTTCTCGAACAACCCCACGAGCACCATCAACTTCATCGAGCGCGCGAATAACAGCTACGGCAACTACCGCAGTATGGGCGGCACCAACGGGGCGGCCGGGCTCTACCGGGCGGCCCTGATGCTGGCAGCCGCGCCGCCCACGGTGGAGTACAACGGGCAGACCTACACCTACGAGAACCATGTGATCTTCGTCACTGACGGGGTCTCGAACCAGTTCCTCGATGTGACCGCGTCCAACCTTCTGGGTGGCCAGAGCAGCTTCAACACCTACCCCAGTGGGAGCTACTGCTACAAGCTGGGGAGCCTCGTCGTTGAGAGCGCCGCGTGCCAGACCACCGATGTCGGCGGGATGTACAATGGGTGGGACCGGCCGATCACCCAGATGATCAATGTCAGCCAGACCTACCTCACGAGCAGCCTGCACGGCCCGACTGACGTGTATGTGGTGGCGCTGTCGAGTGTCCCCACCACCGGCCTGCGCGACGGGGTGCCCACCAACTCGACGGATTACTTCTTCCCCGCCCCGTCGCTAGAGACCTACGCCGATGGCACGACCAATGTCGATGCGATTATCGACACGATCTACAGCCGCGCGCTGTCTCAGGCCGCAACCTGCCGGCCGATAGTGGCGGCGGGCTGGGTCACAAGCATCGACGCGACCCATCTGCCGGATGGTGTCTCGCCCCTGGGCGAGGTGACTCTGACGAGCGACAGCACGGGCAGCTCGTACGTCGCGCCGATCACGCGCGACCCGGCCACCGGCGAGCTGGGCTACCAGCTCGCGGCGGTGCCTGCGGGCGACTACCAGATCCAGGCCTACCTGTTCTACAGGGGCGACGACGGCGCAACCCGTATGTATGGGAAGCTTGACTCGGCAGGCGTGCTGACAGATGCGCTGAGCGTGACCCTGAGCGGGCAGGCCCAGACGCTCGATGCGCTCTCGCTGCGGCTGAGCGGCGACGTGTGCTCGGTGCCGTAGGCTCTGCGGCGGCGGCTGAACACCCAGGTCTCATTGTGCCGAACGGTGCCATCGTCGCTGGCACCGTTCGGCATAACCAGAAGTT
>NZ_JAIEWN010000016.1:59838-83682 GCF_019599295.1 Oscillochloris sp. ZM17-4
GCCACTGCATATCGTCGCGCTCAGCGGCCCCCTTGCGGGCCGTACATTTCCGCTTGGCGACGTACCTCTATCCCTGGGCCGGACGCCCGAGAACACGATTGTCATCGCGAGCCCGCTGGCCTCGCGCCGCCACGCCGAGCTGCGCCCCGAGGGCGGCGGCTATGTTGTGTATGACCTGGGCAGCTCGAACGGCACCTCGGTGAACGGCCAGCGCGTGCAGTCCCACCGGCTCATGCCCGGCGATGTGATCATGATCGGCGACGAGTCATTTCGCTTTAACGCCCCGGCGGTCGATCAGACCCTGCTGGCCGCGCCGGCGCCCACGCAGCTGGTCGGGGGCGCGCAGCCGCCGGCCCAGCCGCCCCTGCCGCCCGTCGCGGGGCCGGGCTTCGGCCTGCCGCCCCTCGCAGCATCTCGCCCGCCGCGATCTGGCTCGCGCCTGCCGATCTTCATCGCTCTGGGTGTGCTGATGGCCTGCGTCGTGGTCGCCGGCCTCGGCGGCGGCGTCTTCCTGCTCACCCGCTCCGGCGGGGGCGGGACGACGACCTCGGCCACGCGGGAGCCCGTCGCCACATCGGCCGCCGGCGCGGCCACGCCCGGCCCGGCGCCCACCCGCGCCGCCGCCGGCCAGGACGCCGAGTGGACGGTGCTGGTCTACCTCGACGGCGACAATAACCTGGAGTCCGACGCGCTGACCGACTTCGCCGAGATGGCCCAGGTCGGGTCGAGCGACCAGATCAAGATCGTCGTCCAGCTCGACCGGGTCTCCTCGCGCGAGTCGTGGGATGACACGACGGCGGGCGACTGGGACGGCACGAAGCGCTTTCTGGTCGAGAAGGGCATGCGGCCCACCGCGGCCAGCGCGCTGGAGGATCTGGGCGAGCAGAATATGGGCGACCCGGATGTGCTGGCCGACTTTGTCAGCTGGGGGATCGACAGCTACCCGGCCCGGCGCTACGCCCTGATCATCTGGGACCACGGGGCCTCGTGGCTGGGGATCGCCAGCGACGACACCTCGGAGGACCAGCTGAACCTGCCGGAGCTGGGCGCGGCCCTGGAGACGGCCCGCCAGAGCACGCCCTACGGCACCCTCGACCTGATCGGCTTCGACGCCTGCCTGATGGCCCAGCTCGACGTGCTGCTGGCCGTCGAGCCCTACGCCCAGGTGGCGGTGGCCTCGGCCGAGCTTGAGCCGAACCAGGGCTGGGCCTGGGACACGTGGCTGGCCGCCCTGGCGGATGACCCCGGTCAGGACGCCCTGGCGATCGCGCCGAAGATCGTCGAGAGCTACATCGACTCCTACCGCTTCGCCGACGCCGATGACGTGACGCTCTCGGCCTTCGACCTGGCCAGGCTGGCCCCGATCACGCAGCAGCTCGACCGGCTCTCGCAGGCGATGCTCGCCGACATGGGCCGCTCGTACAACGCGATCGGCCAGGCCCGCTCCTACGTGGATGTCTACGCGCCCTCCTACTCCGAGGAGTTCAACGCGGTGGACCTGGGCCAGTTCGCCCAGCTGCTGCCCGCGCAGGGCGCGACGGGCGAGGTGGCGGCGGCGGCGGCCGACCTGGGCGACGCCCTGGGGCAGGCCCGCATCGCCAATGGGGCCGGCAGCTACCACGCCAGCTCCAGCGGCCTCTCGATCTACTTCCCGCAGCTGGCCGATCTGTATGTGGACGCCTACGAGCGCGGGTCGCCGCTGCCCCGCGCCACCCGGTGGGCCGACTTCCTCAAGGGCTTCCACAGCGCCGGCGACACGGCGGTGACGACGCCGACGATCAGCGGGCTCCAGATCGACAGCACCCTGGTCAGCACCAACGCACCGGTCACGCTGAGCGGCGCGCTCAGCGGCAGCGACATCGCCTACGTCTTCTCATTCATCGGCATCCCCAACGCCAGCCGCGACACGGTGGACCTGATCTATGTGGACTACATCCTGCCGCCGGGGGCCGCCCCGGGCGACGACTCGCCGGTCTGGCCCGACGGGCAGTTTAACCTGAGCCTGACCTGGGACGCGACGAGCTGGTACCTGAGCAATGGACAGAGCCAGATCGAGGCGCTGCTGGGGCCGGTGAAGTACGGCAGCAACTTCTACGGCGTCGAGGGCGTATACACCTCGCAGGCCACCGGCGAGCAGATCGACGCCGGCCTGATCTTCAACGTGCAGGGCGACGCGGGCGACCTGGTGCGGATCTGGGGCTTCCCCAAGAACAAGCAGGACTCACAGCCCTACGAGCTGAAGGCGGCCCCCGGCGACACCTTCACCGCCTACACGCGCAGCTACACCGACACCGGCGGCAGCCTGGACCCGGCGCGGGTGCAGGGGCAGACGATCACCTTCGGCGACACGCCGCTGAGCGCCAGCTACGGCCCGACCCTGAGCGGCGACTATGTGATGGGCTTCCTGGTGCGCGACATCGCCGGGAACTTTAGCTACGACTATGTCGACGTGACGGTAGATAACCCATAGTACAGGGGACAGGGGACAGGGGACAGGGGACAGGGGACAGGGTGATGTTACAGACTGGTATCTCATATCGCTCACGTATGCGCTCCGCCTGTTCCCTGTACGCTGTGTCCTGTCCCCTTGTCTTACTGGAGGAACGATGACCTTTCGCGATATGCTGGCGACCGCACTAGAGAACCTCGGCCGGCGCAAGGTGCGCACCGTGCTCACATCCACCGGCGTGATCGTCGGCATCCTGACGATCGTGACCATGGTCTCGCTGGGGGTGGGCGTACAGAGCGAGATCCAGGCCCAGTTCTCGGCGCTCGGCCTAGAGAACCTGTTCGTGCGGCCGGGCGAGCAGCGCAGCCAGGACTTCTTCACCCGCTACGCGGAGCCGCAGCGCGAGCACCCGATCACCCCGGAGGTGATCGCGGAGTGGGGGCGGCTGCCGGGCGTGGTCAGCGTGACGCCGGTGATCGACCTGTCGGCGGTGGCCAGCTCGCTGGAGCTGCCGGGCGGCGACCTTTCGGCGGTGTCGGTCGTCGGGCCGCGGGTCTTCGCGCCGAACCCCTTCCAGCGTGAGCTAACGGCGGTGGCGGGCACGATCACCCTGGCGGCCGAGCGGCGCGGCGAGATGGTGCTTGGCCAGGGGGCGCTGCCGAGCGGCGTGCGGCCGGAGGATGTGGTCGGCAAGCAGCTCAACATCGTCCTGCGCAGCCCGCGCGGCGAGACCGAGCGCTTCCCGCTGACGGTGGTGGGCGTGAGCAGCGGCGAGGACTCGGAGGCGCAGGCGACGGCCCTGGACATGGCCGCGATGAAGTCCTGGTGGTTCAACACGCCGGACTACCTGGACGCGCAGGGCTACGACTCGGCGGTGGTGCGGGCGAAGGACGTGAGCATCGCCACGCAGCTGCTCGCCACCTTCCGCGATGCGGGCTTCCGGGTGCAGTCGCTGGAGCTGATCCTCGACGCGGCGAACCGGGTGTTCGCGCTGATCAACGTCATGCTCTCATCTATCGGCGGGCTGGCCCTGTTCGTGGCCAGCCTGGGGATCGTCAACACCATGATCATGGCGATCTACGAGCGCACGCGCGAGATCGGCACCCTGAAGGCGATCGGAGCCTCGCGCGGCGACATCCGCAACATGTTCATGATCGAGGCCGGGCTGATCGGCGCCCTGGGCGGGGTGGTCGGCATCATTGGCGGCTGGCTGCTCGGCATCCTGCTGAACCAGGTGATCGCCTGGTACATCGCGCAGGAGAGCCTGCCGATCCAGGCGACCTTCTTTGTGACGCCGTGGTGGCTGGCGCTCGCGGCGCTGGGCTTCGCCGGCCTGGTGGGGGTGGTCGCCGGGCTCTACCCGGCGGCGCGGGCCGCCCGGCTCGACCCGCTGGTGGCGCTGCGCTATGAGTAGTGGGAAGGAGCGACGAGGGGATGGCATACCCGATCAGCATGTTGATGGCTCGCCTGCAGCAGACCGGCCAGGATGTGGTCAGCGGGTGTTACACGCCGGCCACGCTGGCGCAGCTGTCGCAGAGCCTTTCGCGGATCGTCTTCACCGGCGACACGAGCATCATCCTGGCGATCGGCAACGACCCGCAGCGGGCATGGGCCGACCTTGCCATGCGCGGCTTGAGCGTCGCCGCGCGGCGGGTTGATCTATCGCCCGCGACTGGGCCGCAGCTCGGCTTCGCCCTGATCGGCGTCGGCCAGGTCAGCGGGTTTGTCCTGGCGGCCGCCCCGATCGAGCCGCTGGACCGCGACGAGAGCCTGTGGCTCTACGACGCGCTCTGGAGCTGCGACCCGGCAGCCCTGCGCGCCGCCACCGATCTGCTGCGCGAGACGTCCGAGGCCGATATCTCTGGCGCCATCGATGGTCTCACCGCCCCCCCGCCGGAGTCGCTGCTGCGCCTGAGCGGCGACCTGCTCGACTTCGCCGCGCGCCAGCACAGCACCCTCGGCGTGACCAACCGATCGCTGGCCGAGCGCATGCGCAACCAGGAGGACCAGACGCGCATGATCGTCCACGATATGCGCGCGCCGCTCCACACCCTGCTGATCAGCATCAAGGCCCTCCAGCGCCAGCGCTTCGACCCCGAGGGCCGCAACGAGCTGCTTGAGGTGGCCCGCGACAGCGCCGGCTATCTGCTCAACCTGACCGAGACGGTGCTGGACTCGGCGCGCCTGGAGACGAGCGGCTGGGCGGTGAAGCGCCAGCCGGTGCGTATCCTGAACCTGGTGCAGTCGGTGTGCGACCCGCTTGAGCTCGCGGCGCGACCGGACCAGGCCCAGCTGCACCACAGCGTGGCCGACGACATGCCGGTGATCTGGGTCGACCGCGCCCTGATGGAGCGGGTGCTGACGAACCTGCTCACGAACGCGATCAAGTACACCCCGGCCAGCGGCCAGATCAGCGTGTCGGCCCAGCTCATCCACGATGGCCACGCAGTGGAGATCAGCGTGCTCGACACTGGACACGGCATCTCGCAGGAGGCGCAGGCCCATATCTTCGAGCGCTTCTACCAGGCGAACGACAGCGACCGTCGCCGGGGCACAGGGCTCGGCCTGTACTTCTGCCGGCTCGCGGTGGAGGCCCACGGCGGCAGCATCGACGTGCGGAGCGCCGTCGGCGAGGGCAGCACCTTCATTATCGTCCTGCCGGTCGATGCGCCTAAGGAGGGCTGACGGCAATATCGCTGAAGTCACGCTGTCACCCTGAGTCGCCCGGTCGTAAACGGCCGGGCTGAGTCTACGAAGGCCGCTGAAGAGGCCTCGGACAGGGCTTCAGCACGCATATGGGATGGCCGCCCCCAGTAGGGCCGAAGCATTCGCACCGGATGAATCTGCGTGTCGCACATGCATAGGGTGCGAATGCTTCGGCCCTACAGTGCCCCTGGCGGGTATGGGTCGCCCCGGCGGGCCGACACGGGGCGGAGGGTGGTCGATCCGGTTTCGGTTAACCTCATGCACATGGGACTTCAGCCCCGGGCGAGCGTCGCCGCACCGCGTGACTTCTGCGGTATTGCCATCAGCCCTTCTTGATCACCTCGCGGGAGCGCCCGCCCTCGGCCGGGCCGACCACCCCCTGCTGCTCCAGCAGGTCGATCAGCTGGGCGGCCTTGCTGTAGCCGATGCGCAGCCGGCGCTGGAGCAGCGAGGCCGAGGCCCGCTGGTGCTGCTCCACCAGGGCCTTCGCCTGCGGCAGCAGCTCGTCCTGCTCGTCCACGCTGAGGAACTCCGCCGGCGGCCGGTAGGCCTCGTCGGGGGTTGGGGGCTGGGGGGTGGGGGTTGGGGTCGCGCCCGCCTCGGTCGGCCGTGGGCCAGGGAGGGCGCCGCTGAAGGGCGGGCCATTCATCCCCAGCGAGCCGCCGGCCTTCGCCTTCACCTCCTCCTCGGTGTCCGGGGGCAGCGCCTTGCGCCAGAAGTCGACGATCTTCTCGACCTCGCGGTCGGAGACGTAGGTGCCCTGGACGCGCACCAGCTTGGCGGAGTCGGCGGCCATGTAGAGCATATCGCCGCGGCCAAGCAGCTGGTCGGCGCCGGGGCCATCGAGGATGACCCGGCTGTCGACCTGGGAGGTGACGGCGAAGGCGATCCGCGAGGGGAAGTTGGCCTTGATCAGGCCGGTGATCACATCCACCGAGGGGCGCTGGGTGGCGATGATAAGGTGGATGCCGGTGGCGCGGGCCATCTGGGCCAGGCGGCAGATGTAGGTCTCCGTCTCATCGGGGGCCATCATCATCAGGTCGGCCAGCTCGTCGATGATGATCAGGATGTAGGGCATCGGCTCCAGGTCGGCGCGCTTGCGGGCCAGCAGCTTATAGCTCTCCAGGTTGCGGCAGCCGTGGCGGGCGAAGATCTTATAGCGCCGCTCCATCTCGCGGGTGGCCCACTTCAGGGTCGGCACCACCCGCTCCAGCTCCGTCACCACTGGCGAGAGCAGGTGCGGCACCCGGTTGTAGACGATCATCTCGACCATCTTCGGGTCGACCAGGATGAGCTTCAGGTCGTCGGGGCTATGCTTGAGCAGCAGGCCGCAGAGGAAGGCGTTGATCGCCACCGACTTGCCGGAGCCGGTCGAGCCGGCCACCAGCAGGTGCGGCATCTTAGTCATGTCGGCGATGATCGGCGTGCCGCTGACGTCCTTGCCGAGGGGCAGCTTGAGCTTGCCGCGGCTGGCCTCAAACTCCTCGCTGTCGATCACCTCGCGCATGCTGACCATGGCGATCGCCGAGTTGGGGATCTCGATGCCGACGGCGGCCTTGCCGGGGATGGGCGCCTCGATGCGGATGGAGGGCGCGGCCAGGGCCAGGGCTAGGTCGCGCTCCAGCGAGGTGATCTTGCTGACCTTGACGCCCACGGCGGGCTGCAGCTCGAACTGCGTCACCGCCGGGCCGGGGTTCACATTCACCACCTGGGCCTCGACCTTAAAGCTGGCCAGGGTCTCCTCGATCAGGCGCGAGCGGGCGCGGATATCCTCGTCGCTGATGCCCGCCTCGGCGCTGTAGGAGTCGAGCATCTCCATCACGGGCAGCGGCCAGGCTCGGTGTACCGCCGGCACATCGAAGCCGTCCAGCGCCTCCTGCACCGTCTCGACCACCGGCTCGGGGGTGGGGCGGGGCAGGACGCTGCGCTGGGCCGGCTCTGGGGCCGGGGCGGCGGGCGGGCCGCCCAGGGTCGGGGCTGGCGCGCCCTTGCCGGCGGCGGGCGCGGCGGGCGCGGCCGGCGGCGGCGCCGCGCCCCTGCCGGCGGCGGCGGGGTCGCCGCCGGGGCGCTGGAAGAGGCTGGCCTTTGTGGTGCGGGCGGCGATCGGAGTCTGGGTCAGGTCATCATCCGCGCCGAGGGGCGGCGGCTGGAAGGGCAGGTCGTCGTCGGCCAGCGCGGGTCGGCGGGGCGCGGCGGGGCGGCGCGGCGCGCCCCAGAGCAGCGCCCAGAAGCGGGCGGCGCGCACGCTCATGCCGATGATCAGCTCGCGCAGGGTGATGTTAAACGTCAGCATGACCCCGGCCAGGCCGAGCACGATCACCACTAGCACCGCCGCGGGCCGGCCGATGCTGCGGTCCAGCCCCTCGACCACCCCGGAGCCGATCAGGCCGCCGCCCTGGTCGATCCGGTCGGCCAGATTGATCTCGTGGAAGGGGAACTCCAGCAGGCCGAGGATGGCCGCCAGGACGAGCACGGTGCCCAGGGCGTTGGCCCCAGACAGCTGCGCGTCCTGCATGCGCTCCTGGATGAGGATGGCCACGCCGAGCAGGCCCAGCGTCACCGGCACCACCAGCGCCCCGCTGCCGAAGGCCCGCCGGACCACCTCCAGGTAGAGCCCTCCGACGCCGCCAGCGACCCCGGTGAAGAAGAAGACCAGCGTCACCAGGGCGACGGTGATCAGCGCGAGGGCGAACAGCTCGCGCTGGTGCTCGGGGCGCAGCGAGATCGCGAAGGCCGGCTTCTCCTTGCGCGCGCCCCGGCGCGCCGGCGCCCTGCCCTTGCCCGCCGGCCGCCGGCCGCCGCTGCCGCCCGCCTTATTCCCGCCCCGTGAGGCCATAGGGTGCCCTCTCCTGCGCATTCTAGTGCCGTTAGCCGGCAGTATAGCACATCTGCGCGGGGGGTGTCTCCCCGCAGGGCGGCCGGGGGTGGCGAAGCCACCCCCGAAGGTTTTTAGTGGGATTTTGGCGGCGAAGCCGCCAAAATCCCACTAAAAGCAGGGTCTGGGGCTGCGCCTATGCGTATCACGTTAGGCCCCGGGCTCCCCGGAATTCCCTGTTGTTTTGGCCAACATGGCCAGCTTCGCTGGCCATGTTGGCCAAAACAACACCAGTTTTTAGGGCCGCAGCCCCAGGACTCTGTAGCTGCTATAATCATAGGACAGCTATGGTATCCAGCAGCGATAGTATCCAGCAGAAGGTGAACCGCTATGCCGCGTATGGTCAACTGTGTGAAGATAGGCCGCGAGCTGCCGGGGCTGGATCGCCCGCCCTTCAGCGGGCCGCTCGGCCAGCGCATCTTTGAGAGCGTCTCCCAGCAGGCCTGGGCGCTCTGGCCGGCCCAGTCGACCCTGATCATCAACCACTACGGGCTGAGCCTGGGCGACCCGAACGCCCAGAAGATCCTGCTCCAGCAGATGGAGGAGTTCTTCTTCGGCGAGAAGGCCCGCATGCCCGAGGGCTGGACGCCTCAGCCGGCGGCCCCGGCGGCCAAGGGCGCCGGGCCGAGGCGGAAATGATGGTGTAGGGATGCAGCGTGCTGCGTCCCTACACCATTGGGATGTTCGGCATGATCTCGAAGGTGAGGCATGCGTGGGCCGCGCGCAGGGCCGCCTCGGCCTCGGCGGGCGCGGCGGCGCGGGCGAAGATGAAGCCCAGGTAGCTGTCGCCCTCGGGCAGGGGCACCAGGGGGTAGTGCAGGGGCGCGCTGATCTCGACGCGCTCCACCCCCGGCACCGCCCGCGCATCCTCTAGGCCGCGCACCGCCCGCAGCACCCCGGCCTGCGGGATGGGGATCATCATCACCCCGCCTGCGCCGCCTGTGCGGCCCAGCGACTCCGCCGGCAGCCCGGCGGCCTGGCTCAGGATCAGCTCCTCCAGCGAGGCGTCGGTGCCGAACTGGAGCGTCTGCGAGCAGAGCCCGCCGATCGTGCGCCCGGCCAGCTCGACCATCCACGGCCCGCGATCGTTCACCCGCAGCTCGGCGTGGAGCGGCCCGCGCTCCAGCCCCACCGCCGCCGCCGCCCGCGCCGCCACCGCCCCGATCTGGGCCTGCGCCTCGGCCGGCAGCCGCGAGGGCGTCACGTAGAGCGTCTCCTCGAAGAACGGCCCGTCCAGCGGGTCGGGCTTGTCGAAGAGGGCCAGCACCCGCAGCTCGCCGCCGTCGATCACGCCCTCCAGGGCCACCTCAAAGCCGGGGATGAAGTCCTCGGCCAGGAAGGGCTTCGGCCCCGGCGTGGGGTCGACGCGCTCAAGCAGGCGCGAGATGCGCCGCGCGGCGGCCACGAACTCGGCCGGGCCGTCGGCGCGGATCACCCCCCGGCTGCCGTTGAGCCGCAGCGGCTTCAGCACGCAGGGGTAGCTGACCTGCGCGGCCAGCAGCCCCAGATCCTCGCCGGTGGAGCAGAGCCGGAAGGCCGGCGAGGGCACGCCGGCCGCCGCGAAGAGCCGCCGCATCAGGTGCTTGTCGCGGGCCGCCTCAGCCGCCTCGGGCCGGTTGTGGGGCAGGCCGAGGGCCGCGCTGGCCCGCGCGGCCACCATGGCCCCGCTGTCGTCCACGGCGATCACGGCGGCCAGGGGCGCCTCGGCGTGGATGGCCAGGATATCGGCCAGGGCGCGGCCCTCGTCATTGAAGTCGATGCCGACCCGGCCGCCCAGCCGGCCGGCCATGGCCGCCGGCGCATCCTCGGCCACCAGGGCGCGCACGCCCAGCCGCTCGGCCGCGCGCATGAATGCCTCCAGCCGGTAGGACGACGGGGTGGTCAGGAGCAGGATCTGCTGGCGCATAGTTTGGTGCATCTCATACCAACTGGAATTGAGCAATCCGCATACGCGCCGCCGCCAGAGCGCGTTGAAACGCCATGCACGGCAATCTGCAATCCAAAATCTGCAATCTGCAATGGTATCAGTCTCGCGTGAGCAGCTTCGACGCGGACTCCAGCGCCGTGTCGGCGGCGCACACCCGGTTCCGCCCGGTCGCCTTGGCCATATAGAGCGCCCGGTCGGCCGCGCGCAGCAGCGTGTCGCCATCGCCGCCGTGGGCGGGGAAGCTCGCCACGCCGGCCGAGATCGTGCAGCGCAGCTCGTGGCCGCCGTACTCGACGCACATATCGGCGAAGGCCTGGCGCAGATCGTCGGCGCGCTCCAGTGCCATGTCGAGGGTGGCGGTGGCCATGATCACCACAAACTCCTCGCCGCCGTAGCGGCAGGCCGTGTCCATCTGGCGGGTGTGACCGTGCAGCAGCGCGCCCGTGGCCTGGAGCATGAGGTCGCCGGCCCTGTGCCCGTAGGTGTCGTTGAGCTGCTTGAAGTGGTCGATGTCCATCATCATAACACTAAGCGGGGCTTGCTCGCGCGCGGCGTGGGCCAGCCCCTGCTCGAGGATCTCTTCCATGTAGCGCCGGTTGAACAGGCCGGTGAGCACATCGTGGGTGGCCTGCTCGCGCAGCTGCGCCTGGAGCTGCTGGATCTCGGCCAGCTGCGCCTGGAGGCTCTGGTTCGCCGCGCGCAGCGCCTCGTCGGCCCGCCTGCGCTCGCTGATGTTGCGGCCGACCCCGTTGATCGCAAGCTGGCCGGTCTCCGGGCTGATGTAGTAGTGGGTCACAATCTCCACCCAGACCGCCGAGCCATCTTTGTGCGGCTGCTCAAGCTCGTTGACGAAGGTGTGCTGGGTCGGGTCGGCCAGAAATGTGGCGATCCGCTGCTGGATCAGCCCATGGATCGCCGCCTGCATATCCGGCGGCAGCCCATGATAGACGACTTGGCCCAGCAGCTCCTCCGGCTTGTAGCCCTGGAGCTGCTCGATCGATGGGCTGATATAGGTCAAGCGCAGGCTCTGGGTGTCGATGCTCCAGATCACATCCTGCATGTTCTCGGCCAGCAGGCGGTAGCGCCGCTCGCTCTGCCGCAGGGCCTCCTCGGCCCGCTTGTGCGCGGTGACATCGTGCAGAATGAACAAGTGCCCCACCGGCCTGCCGCGCCGATCATTGATCGTCGAGACGACGAGGTCGTAGGTGCGCTGCCGCGCGCCGACGCCGACCGTCACCTCAGACGTGCCCGCTGACGTGCGAGAGTGGCCCCGAAGCAGATCGGCCCAGTCGGGTGGCAGCGCCTCGACCGGCTCGCCGATAGCCTGCGCGGGCATCCCGCAGGTGACCTTCGCGGCGCTGTTCACGTCGGCGATCTGCCCCTGTGTGTCTAGCACGATCACCAGGTCCTCGATATGATCCATCACCGCACCGCGGGCGATCGGGACAATGATGAAGATCTGGCCGTGCAGCAGCGCCCAGCCGTAGATCACGCCGGTGCAGGCGAGCAGCATTGGCGTCCAGGCATAGCCGGGCAAGGGCGTGATGCGTAGCGTGGTGAGGATGTCGGCCAGGAAGGGGATGAGGATGCCCAGGATGAGCAGCAGCATTTCCCGCCGGCGCTGCGCACGGGTCACCAGGGATACGGCGAGGATCGCCAGCGCGCAGATGGTGAGCACGCTCCCGTACCCGTAGTAGACCCAGTACCAGGGGCCTCGGCTGAACACAACATTGCTCAGCGGGCCCTCGGCGATCAGCCGGGGGCTATGGCGAAACAGCGGGTAGAGCGGCGGGGTCAGGGTCAGCACGACGGTGACGGCAGGGATGATCAGGAGGGCTGCCAGACGTTGGCGGGTGATCCATGCGGCGTGGCCGGTGTACTGGATCACCATGGTCAGGATGGCCGGCGCGATGAAGCCGCCGGGGATGTAGATCAGGCGGAGCAGGAGCACGCGCAGCTCAAGCGGGGCGACGACCAGGCTGAGGGCGAAGATCAGCGAGAACAGGGAAGACAGCCACATGAGCATGCGGAAGGGCCGGCACGCCGGCAGGCGGCGATAGTAGCCGGCGTAGACGGCGATGGAGGCGAGGAGCACGGCGCTGGCGAGCGGTAGCCAGACGTAGGGCGTATAGAGCATGGCCCACACCTCCGGCAGAGGACACTGTCATAGTGATGTCCTTAGGGCGATGGTTATTTTACTGCTGTTTTAAAAGATGAAGAGTGAGGGAAGATGGAATGAGATTATACACCCTGTGTCAAGCGACGCATCGGGCTTTTGCAGGAAGGCGACACAAATAGCGTGCATAGCCGCAGTGGCTGGCACGAGTTTCTGAGTACGGCGAAGCCGCCTCGGTGGGTGACGAGGTTACAAGACTTATGCCAGCGCTACAGGTACTCAGGAGCGAACTGCTCCTCGGTGGGCTCCGCTCAGCAGTACCAGGGCTCGCTCAGGTAGGGGATGGGCGGGCGGGGCAGCAGGTGCGCCAGGCTAGGCCGCGCCCCCGCGCCGATCTGGGAGTCCACCAGATCCCACAGCTTCTCAAAGAATTGCGCCCGTGTCTCGCCGCGCGGCCCGCTGCCCTGGGCCAGCCGCAGCGCGGCCCGCTGGAGCGTGTCCATCGCCGGATCGGGGTGGCGCCAGGGGTAGACCAGCCCGGCCGGGTCGAACGGCCCGACCAGATCCCTGACCTCGTCGAGGTGGAGCAGCCAGGAGCCGGACGGGATGAGCAGGCGGATGGCGTACTGCACCGGCGAGACGCTCTCGACCAGGCCGAGCTCAGTGATCGCGCGCAGGAAGTCGGCATAGACCTGGCGGCTCGTCCAGGGCGTGAAGGCCACAAAGGTCGCGTTCAGGCCGACCCCGGCCTCGCGCAGCAGCCCGGCGGCGCGGGCCACATCATCGCGGGTGTGGCGCTTGTCCAGCCGCTCAAGGATGCCCTCGTCCAGCGCCTCGACCGCGCTCGTCACCAGGGCGCAGCCGGTGTCGCGCAGCTCGGGCAGCAGCTCGGCGTGGCGCAGCAGGTGCTCGACCTTGATCGTCACATCGTAGGTGATGCCGGGGTGCTCGGCGTGCAGGGCGCGCACGATCTTCATTGCGTGGCCGGGCCCGTTGAGGAAGTCCGGGTCGCCGAAGGTGATATGGGCCGCCCCGGCGGCCACCTGGCGGCGCACGTCCTCAAGCACCACATCCCTCGGCACGGTGCGGAAGCGCCCGCCGTAGACGGGGACGATCGGGCAGTGGCGGCAGGTGTGCTTACAGCCGCGGCTAGCCTCGGTGTAGCCGGCGGCCCGCCGGCCCTCGGCGGTGATCAGGGCGGCGTAGGCCAGCGGGCCGGGCAGGCCGGCGCGGTCGGGGGGGATGAACGACAGTAGGGGCGTAACAGCGCGCCTGCTCTCATCTGCTGAGGATTCATCTGCCGCTGTTGCGCCCCTACCCTTGTATATATCCACCAGGGCGGCCTCAAACTCCCCGCCGACGCAGGCGTCGGCGCCGAGCGCGCGCAGATGATCGGCGTTGAGCGGGGCGTAGAGGCCGTAGCAGACGATGGTGGCCTGCGGGGCGAGGGCGCGCAGCTCGGGCAGCAGCTCGGCGGCCAGGCGGGTGGCCGTGTGCATCGGCACATACAGACCGATCAGCGCCGCCCGCGCCGCCGCCGCCCGGTCGAGCGGCTGGAGCGAGGTGTCGATAGCGAGCACCTCGGCCCCGGCGCGGCGCAGCCATGCCGCCGGCGAGGCCAGCCCGAAGGGCTGGTGCCCGAGCTCGTAGGTTGAGATCAGCAGCGCGAGAGGCATAATGAATGTTGAATGTTGAATGCTGAATGTTGAATGTTGAGTGGGTGGGGGTTTCGAAAGCTGGAGCTAGTATAACACGCCGCATAGCCTACAAAGCGCTCCATCTGCCCGGCGCCCTTGGCATTCAACATTCATCATTCATCATTCATCATTACCGCGTCTGGATGCGCAGGTCCACGTCCTCGGGGGTGAAGAAGAGGCTGGCGCTGCCGGCGCTGAGCGCGGTCAGAGCCTCCTGCTTGCGCAGAGTCTGGAAGACGGCCAGCTTCTCGGCGGGGGCCAGCTCGGCGCCGAGGGCGTCGAGGAAGGCCCGCACCCGCCCGGCCTCGGCGGCCCCGCCGATCTCGGCCTGAGCCAGCTCCACGATGCGGCGCACATCCATCAGCCGACCGCGCAACTCCTCGGCCTCGGTCTCGCCGCGGATCTGGCGCAGCCGCACCTCGTTCTCGCTCTCCTGCTGCTGGAGCCGGTTCAGCCGGTTCGTCGTCTCCTGGATGATCTCCTGCAGCACCCGCTGGGTCGCCGGGTCCTTGCAGGCGACCGCGCGCACCTCGACGGCGTGCAGCACCACCCCGCGCTCGGCGTAGAAGCCGTCGGCCCCGCCCAGCACCGCCTCGCGGATGATCGCGTTGAAGGCGGCCAGGAAGCGCTCCAGGCTCACCTGGGAGACCGACTGGATGATCTGGCTGCGCGCGTGTGAGCAGACGTCGCCGGGCGTATCGTCGGTGGTGCGCACCATGCCCTGGACATCGACGATCTGCCAGAAGAAGGTGATCCCGATCGTCAGCTCGACGTTGTCCTGGGTGCGGGCCTCAAGCTCGTACCACATAAACTTCGGGCGCTGGTCGAGGTGGGTGATCTTCAGCTCGCGGCGGTCCTTGTGCAGGCCGCTCGACCAGCGGAAGGTGACCAGCTCGTCGTAGGGGCCGAGGAAGAAGGCCCGCTCGGCGTCGGCCCCGCTGCGGATGCGGTAGGCCCCGCTGCGCTCCTTGATCACCACGGCCTCGTGGTCCTCCAGGCGCACCCGGCGGCGCACCTCGACGACCTGCTGGGTCGGCGCGGGCGCGAAGACCTGCGGCGCGATGATCAGCTCCAGCCCGCCGGCGACGGTGTCGCGCACCAGCACCGCCGTCTGCTCATCGATGTTGATCCCGTCGCGCACATCCTCCAGGATGGCCTCGGTCGGGCTGAGGACGACCCGCCCCTCGCCGCGCTCGACCCGGATCGCGCCGCTGCTCTGGTCGAGCAGGCGCAGGTACTGGCCGCGCTTGAGCGGGATGGCCTGGAGCTGCTCGTCCACCTCCTCGCCGGGGCCGAGGAAGACCAGCCTCGGGCCGACCTCGTTGCGCACCTCGCCGCTGAGCGTGTCGCGCACGCGCAGGTAGTCGGTTGGGCCGAGGGCGATCGCCTCGCGCCGGCTGACGCGGGAGAGGGCCGGCGTGATCACCGCGCCGGGGCCGTTGGCCACCCGCCGGCGGGTCGGCGTCTCGATCAGCAGCTGCTCGTCCTCCTTGAGGAAGGCCACCCATGGGATGATCATCGCGGTGCTCCTGTGTCTTGTGTAAGATAGTGCTATACTGACACTAATTAGTGTCAGTATAGCACTATCTTGACAAAACGCAAGCACACATCCCGCTGCTCGCCTGGGCGAGCACCGTGGCTCGCCCCTACTGCTGCTGCTGCATCTGCTGGGCCTCAAGCTCCGCCTCGGCGGGGGTGGGCGGGGCGATCGCCGGCAGCACGCCCTCGTCGGGGATGAAGGCCTCGGTGGGCACCACCTTCACGCCCACCTCCAGCGAGCTCTCGGCGCGCCCGCGGTAGACGCCCTTCGTCGGCGGGACGTCGGCGTAGTCGCGGCCGACGGCGACGCGGATGTGGCGGTCGCGGGCGATCAGGTTGTTGGTCGGGTCGAAGCCGACCCAGCCGAGGCCGGGCAGGAGCGCCTCAACCCAGGCGTGCGAGGCGTCGCGCTCGGAGCGGTCGTGGTCCTCGACGCGGTGGTAGAGGTAGCCGCTCACATAGCGGCAGGGGATGCCCAGCGGTCGCACCAGGGCGATCATAATATGGGCGAAGTCCTGGCAGACGCCCTTGCGTTTGGCGAGGGCCTCATCGATCGGCGAGTCGACCGTCGTCGTCTGCGGCGCGTAGGCGAAGGTGCGGTACATGCGCCCGGTGATCTCGTGCAGGAGCGAGAGCGGGTCGCCGCGGCGGCGGAGGTCGAGCTGGCTCGACAGGGCGCTCAGCAGGGGCGAGGGGCGGCGGTGATCCTCGGCGGGATGGCCCTGCTGGCGATGAACGTCGAGCGCTTCAACCTGCTGGGGGCCAGCAGCGGCGTGCGCGTGCAGACCTGGGCCTCGGCCCTGGCCATGCTGCGCGACCACCCGATGGGCGTCGGGCTCGACCAGTTCGGCCGGCTCTACCCGCAGTACATCGACCCGGCGCTCGCCGCGACAAACGAGATCAACACGGCCCACCCGCACAACTTGCTGCTCGACATCGCCCTGCGCATGGGGCCGCTCGGCCTGATCGCCTTCGGCTGGCTGCTGGCGATCTTCTACCGGCGCATGATCGCCAGGGCTGGCCAGCCGTCGCCCATGCGGGCCGTATATGTCGGCGCCCTGGCGGCCATGACCGGCGCGCTGGTCCACGGCATGGTCGACTCCTTCTACTTCTGGCCCGACCTGGCCCTCGCCTTCTGGCTATTCCTGGCCCTGGCGATCTGGCCCGCGGCGGAGTAGCGCAGAGCGTAGCGCGTAGAGCGGCAAACATCCTGTGCTCTGCGCTCTGCGCTCACGTGATACAATGTCCCTGTATCAACCCATGCGCCCAGGGGGCGCCGGAGGCCCAGGATCATGCCCTTCTACAAAGACATGCCGCTCGTCTGCCGCGCCTGCGGCGAGACATTCATCTTCACTGCCGGGGAGCAGGAGTTCTACGCCGACAAGGGCTTCCTCAACGAGCCCACGCGCTGCCCGAAGTGCCGGGTGCGCCGCGAGAGCGCCGGCGGGCGCGGGCGGCGGGATGCCAAGGAGGTAAAAGGTAAAAGGTGAAAGGTAAATCTTTTACCTTTCACCTTTTACCTTTTACCTTTGCCCTCAGCACGCCGGGCGTCATCTGGATGCTGATCAGATCGCTGTTACGGATGTATGGCTGATCCAGGTCGCCTTCTTCAGTGTAATCCAACGCCTCGGCCAAGGCTAACACCTCGCTGCCAGTATGGATGCGGTAAGGAAAGCCCCAGGCCGCCGTGCCGCGCATGAAGATGAAGGCCCGCCGCGCCGGCCAGGCCTGGTCGATCGCGAAGTCATCGGCCCTCGGCGCGGGCCGGTAGCCGCCGCCCGGCCCCTGCGGCCGGCGCGGCATGCGCCCCGCCGCCAGCAGGCCGACGGCCTCGGCCAGCAGCCGCCCGCCCAGGGCCGCCGCCCGCCCCTCGACCTCCTCCCAGCCCGCGCCCGCTGCCAGATCGGCCCCGCCCTGCGCCACGATGTCGCCCGTGTCCAGCCCCGGGTCCATCAGGTGTACCGTCGCCCCGACGCGCTCCGCGCCCGCGCGCAGCGCCCAGAAGATCGGCTCGGGGCCGCGCAGATCGGGCAGCAGGGAGGGGTGGACGTTCAGGAAGCCGTGGCGGGGCAGGCCCAGCAGGGCCGGCGGGATGCGCCAGGGCCAGCACGCCACACAGGCCAGGTCGGGCCGCAGCGCGGCCAGGGCGGCCAGCGCCGCCGCGCCGGCGGGCCGGCCGAGGGCCAGGGCCGGGATCGCGTGGGCGGCCGCGATCTGGAGGATGTTCGGCGGCGCGGCCCCGGCGAGCGGCAGCAGCCCCGCTGGCGCGGGCGTCGGCGGCAGCCGGGCGAGCGGCGGCGCCCCCGGCGGCGCGGGCACGGCCACACACACCACCTCGGCCCCCGCGTCGAGCAGGGCCGCCAGCGGCGGCGCCGAGAAGCGCCCCGGCATCCCGAAGAAGAGTACCCGTAGCGGCTGCATCGCTCGGCATTGTACCATCGCCGACAGCATCAGCCCGCCCCGGTCGCCCCGCTCCCCTGGCACGCTTCTTGCTCCTGTGGCATGATGCCAGCAAGAAGCGGGCCACCAGCGAGGAGCAACGCCAATGTTTGAGATGTCGATGAGCCCCGAGATGGGCCAGCGCGTCACGCCGGCCCTGCTCAACCTGGCCCACCTGCTCAGCCTGCCGAGCATGGCCCTGGAGCAGGCCGTGCGCCAGGAGCTTGAGGAGAACCCCGCCCTTGAGGAGGTGGAGGCCGAGGACTCGCTCTGCCCGCGCTGCGGGCGGCCGCTCATCGAGGGCGTCTGCCTGCGCTGCGATCTCCCCTCGACCGGCGACGATCTCTCCGGCTCCTCGCCCGATGACGACGGCCTCGACCCGCTGCTCTTCGTGGCCGCGCCGCGCTCGCTCAGCGAGTCGCTGCTCGACGACCTCTGCGCCAGCCTGCCCGCCAGCGAGCGCCCGATCGCCCTCGCGCTCATCGGCAGCCTCGACGACCAGGGCTTTCTCCTCGACGCACCCGACGATATCGCCGCCAGCCTGGGCGTCGCCCCCGCCCGCGTCGTGGCCGCCCTGGAGCGCCTGCGCGAGATCGGCCCGCCGGGGATCGCCGCCCGCGATAGCCGCGAGTGTATGCTCGCCCAGATCGACGACCTGGCCGACCAGGGCATCGCGCACCCCCACGCCCGCGCCATCGTGGACGCGCACCTGGAGGATCTCGGCGCGCGCAGCTACCGCAAGATCGCCCGCGCCCTGGGCGTCAGCGTCGCCGAGGTCGCCGACGCCCGCGCCTTCATCGCCGCGAACCTCTGGCCCTACCCCGCCCAGTCCGCCGACCCCTCCGCCCGCGCCGCCTCGCGCACCCGCTACCGCACCCCCGACATGGCTATCAGCATGATCGAAGGCGCCTTTATTGTCGAGGTGCTCAACTCCCAGCGCCGCGCCCTGCGCCTCAACCCGCTCTACCAGGAGCTCTCCGCCCGCGCCGCCACCCTCGAAGACGCTGAGCGCGCCCACGTCCAGGAGTTTATCTCCCGCGCGCGCGTCTTCCTGGCCAACCTGCGCCAGCGCGAGTCGACCCTCAAGCGGATCGGCGAGGTCATCGTCGAGCGCCAGGACGGCTTCCTTCGCTACGGCGTGCGCCACCTGCTCCCCCTCACCCGCGCCGAGATCGCGGTGACGCTGTGCATCCATGAGTCTACGGTCAGCCGGGCGATCAGCGATAAGACCGCCCAGATCCCCGCCGGCGACCTGCTGCCCGTCAGCGAGTTCTTCGTGGCCGCCCGTGGCGTCCAGGATGTGCTGCGCGCGCTCATCGCCGCCGAGGATACGTCCAGCCCGCTGAGCGACCAGGCGCTCGCTGCGCAACTGGCCGACCTCGGCTACCCGATCGCCCGCCGCACCGTGGCGAAGTACCGCGATGTCATGAAGATCCCGCCCGCCCAGATCCGCGGCGCGTAGTGCGCTTTCAGCGCAGGGGTTAGGAGTCGGGAGTCGGGGGTTGGGCGTTGTGATGCGACAGCACGCAGCATCGTGTCCAAAAAGGTTGCTTGAATCTGCACGAGGGACGCCGTAGGGACGCAGCGTGCTGCGTCCCTACGGCGTTCTCTTTTTTTGTTAAAATTCTCTATTGATATAAAATATTTCGCCAAACTATTGACAAATTTTTCTCAGAGTGATAATATTGACGTGATGATAGTGAAAAGCGACATCGTGATGGTAAATATTACTATAAGGAAAGCGAGGCCGCCCATGCTGCACGACACCTACCTGCACGAGCGGCTCGCCCGCGCGGCGGGGGAGCCCAGCAAACGCGAGATCGCCACCCGGCTCGCCATCGCCGAGCTGCGCCTGCGCCCGGGCCTGGCCCGCCGCGCCGCCCGCCGCGGCGGCCGGCTGCTCATCCGCGCCGGCGCGTGGCTGATGGCCTACGGCGCCGGGCGCGAGGCCCGCCTGCGGCGCAGCGCGCTGCGCACCCACCCCTCCGTCACCACATGCTCGCGAAATTAACGAGGAGACCGCCATGCACCGCCTCATCACCCGCGACCCCGTCAGCGGCGGGGAGCTGATCGTCACCCGCCTAGAGTGCCCCGAGAGCGGGATCGTGATCGAGGGCCAGTTCAGCCTCGGCTGGCTCGGCCGCCTCACCTCCGAGCAGCTCGACTTCGTCGAGGCGCTCATCCGGAGCCGGGGCAATGTCCAGAAGGCCGCCGCCGAGCTCGATATGGCCTACAACACCGCCCGCGCGCGCCTCGATGAGCTCGCCACCACTCTCGGCGGCACCCCCGAGGGCGACGGCCGCTCCGACCGCCGCCAGATCCTCGACCGGCTGGCCTCCAAGGATATCAGCGTCGAGGACGCCATGCGCATGCTGAAGGGATAGCGCGGATTCATGCAGCCTTTTTAGCGTGCGCTAGCCCATATATGGCATCTGAGTGACGGCTCCGTCCAATCTGCAATCTGCAATCTGCAATTGCACGAGGTGACACCCATGACCACCCCCGGCGGCGAGCGCAACCGCATCCTGAAGATGATCGAGGCCGGCCAGGTCTCCGCCGACGAGGCGGCCCAGCTGCTCGACGCGATCGGCCCCGCGCCGCGCCCCGTCGACCGGCAGCGCTCGCGCCTGGTGCGCGTCCGCGTCACTAACCTGCACACCGGCCGCCAGAAGGCCAACGTGACCATCCCGGTTAGCCTGGTGAATGTCGGGCTGCGCCTTGGCGCCCGGCTGGCCCCCCAGCTCAGCGGCAGCGCCCTGGAGGATCTGATCCGCAGCATTGAGGGCGGCGCAACCGGCCGCCTCCTTGAGTGGCAGGATCTGGAAGAGGGCGAGCGCGTCGAGCTTATTGTCGAGTAACTGAGGAGGACCCCCATCATGAGCGAGCAGCGTTTTCCCGCCGGCGCGCAGCCCAGCCTGCGCATCGCCAACGGCGGCGGCGATATCACGGTCGAGGTCTGGGACGAGGACGAGATCCTGGTCGAGTCCGATAGCCGCGCGTTTGAGCAGCACCGCGAGGGCGACATGCTGGTGATCGAGGGCTGCCCCGACGACCTGGAGATCCGCGTGCCGTCGCGCACGGCGGTGACGATCAGCCAGCAGGGCGGCGATGTGCATGTCGAGGGCGTGCGCCTGGTGGCCCTCGAACGGATTGGCGGCAGCGTGGATCTCGAGAATCTGTCCGAGGGCGCCGAGCTGGGCCTGATCAGCGGCGACCTGACGGTCGAGGGGGCGCCCCGCGTGGTCGGCCCCGGCCCTGTCCAGGGCGACGCCGAGCTCTCCAACGTGCAGAGCGTCGAGCTGGAGCGGGTCGAGGGTGACATGTCGGTCGATGACGCGCAGACGGTGATCGTCGGCAGCGTCGGCGGCGACCTTCGGGCCGACGCGCTCGCCGAGCGCCTCCAGGCCGGGGCGGTCGGCGGCGACATGCGCGTCGACGCCAGGGGCGTGGTCGAGATCATGGTCGAGTCGGTCGGCGGCGACATGCAGATCGAGGGCGGGCTCAGCACGCTGCGCTGCAGCACCGTCGGCGGCGACCTCACGGTCGGCGGCACGGTCGATAGCGCGTCCCTCAGCAATGTCGGCGGCGACCTGCGGATCGACCGCGCCCGCGAGCTGCGGGTCGGCAACGTCGGCGGCGACATCAAGGCCCAGGGCCTGGAGCGCGTGGAGCTGGGCGCGGTCGGCGGCGACTGCAAGCTCACCGGGGTCGCGGGCAGCGCGGAGCTCGGCACCATCGGCGGCGACCTGGCCCTCCAGGGCACCCTCGCGGCCGGCAGCAGCAGCCGGGCCAACGTGGCCGGCGACGCCAGCCTCCAGCTGCCCCGCGAGCCAAACCTGACCCTGACGGCCACCGTCGGCGGCGACCTGCGCGGCGTGGAGGCCGGGTCGTCGGGCGACCACAAGCGGGTCCACCTGCGCTACGGCGCGGGCGAGGCCAGCCTGAGCCTGCGCGTCGGCGGCGACCTGCGCCTCTCGGGGGCCGGCGCGCCCGAGAGCAGCAGCAGCTCCGCCAGCAGCTCAAGCGCCAGCGCGGGCGCCCCCGGATTCGACAGGGACATGGAGGGCTTCGGCCGCGACATGAGCGAGCTGGGCCGCGAGCTGGGGCGCATGGGCCGTGAGCTGGCCGGCGAGATCTCGGCCGCCTTCGCCGAGGGCGGCGCGTCGCGCGGCGGGGCCTGGGCCGAGGAGATGGGCCGCAAGCTTGAGCAGAAGGCCCGCCGCTTCCAGGAGCAGGCCGAGGAGCGCGCCCGCCGCGCCGAGGAGCGCGCCCGCACGCTGGATGAGAAGGCCCGCCTGCGGGTGAAGATCAACGAGCGCGAGTGGCAGCTCGACCCCGAGCGGCTTGAGCGGATCAACCCAGATCGCGCCGCTGTCCTTGAGCACGCGCCTACAGGCCGTGAGCCACGCGCGGGTGAAGGCGTCGTACTCGGCGAAGCTGGCGAACTTATCCCACGCGTCATCCACGGCGTCCACGCGGGTCTGGTTCGGCCGCCAGAGATCGCCCTTGAGCTGGAGGTTATAGGGCGGGTCGGCGAAGATCAGGTCGACGCTGCGCTCGGGCAGGGTCTCCAGAACCGCCAGGCTATCGCCGTGGTAGATGTGGTCGAGCTGCATAAAACCCTTTATCTCTGGACGAGATGGCCAGCGAAGCTGGCCATCTCGTCCAGAGACTCCTATCCTCGCAGGTCGCGCAGGTCGAAGACGGGGCCGTCCTTGCAGCGGGCGCGCAGGCCGTCGCGGGTGTCGACCAGGCAGGACTGGCATGTGCCGACGCCGCAGGGGGTGGGGCCGGCGAGGGCGGCCTGGGCGAAGCCGCGGCCCCAGCGCATGCGCCCGGCGCGCACGGCGTCTGCGGCGGGCGCGATCAGGTCCTCGGCGAGGGCGAGGCAGATCTGGTCGGCCCAGGCGATCGGCGAGTCGAAGATCGCGCCGCCGGGGCTGGGCGCGCCGAGCAGGCCGATCAGGGATGCCGGGCCGTCGGCGCTGCTCTGGTACTCCAGGTCGGGCGGGAGCAGGAAGGGCGGCGGCAGGCGCTCGGCGCCCTGGGCGGCGGCGAGCAGCACCCCGGCGATGCCTCCGGCCGCCGCCGCGCGGGCGAGGAAGATCAGGGCGGGCAGGGCGGGGCCGGCGCCGGCGAGCAGCAGGTTGCGCGTGCGCCCGTCGAGCGTGAAGGGCGCGCCCAGCGGGCCGAGGAGGTCGAGCCGGGCGCCGGCGGGCTGCGCGGCGAGCCAGGCCAGCCCGCGCTCATCGGGGTCGATCAGCAGCTCGGCCGTGCCGGCGGCGGGGTCGGCCCCGGCAAAAAACAGGTAGCGGCGCAGCAGCGGGTCGGCGCTCTCGGGCGGGGCGCAGCGGGCGAGCGCGTAGTGGCCAGGCCGCGCGGCGCGGGCCAGCTCAGGGGACAGCAGGGTCAGGTGGCGCAGCGCGCCGAGCTCGCGCCGCTCGATGATAACGGGCTCGTGGTAGGGCATAGGGCTACTCCGTAAGGGCGCAGCAGCCTACGGCTGCTGCGCCCTTACAGTGTACCATCATCCGACTCCCTGCTATACTGAGGCCATGCCGACCGACATGATCGCCGACATTGCTCTGCGCGCGAGCATCGGGGCGGGGGAGAGCCCGGTCTTCTCCTACCGCGTGCCGGCGCGCCTGCGCGGGCTGGCCCGGCCGGGCCAGCTGGTCTGGGTGCCGCTGCGCCGCCAGCGCGTGCAGGGGGTGGTGCTGGCCCTGCGCGAGGGCGGTGATTCCGACGGCGGGCGCGAGCTGCGCGAGATCGTCGACCTGGCCGACCCCGAGGCGAGCATCACCGCCGCCGGGCTGCGCCTGGCCGAGTGGGTGGCCGCCACCTACCGCGCGCCGCTCTACGAGGCCCTGGCCCTGCTGCTGCCGCCGGGGGTCGGCCAGGAGGCCGAGCCGATCTACACGGCCACGCTCGCCGGCATGCAGTCGGCGCTGGGCGAGCTGCCGCCCCGCGAGCGGGCCATCCTCTACTACCTGCGGGTCAACGGCCAGCAGTCCGAGCGCGACCTGCGGGCGGCCCTGCGCGGCGGCGACGGCGACCTGCGCGAGGCCTACGCGGCCCTGGCCGAGCGCGGGCTGG
>NZ_JAIEWN010000016.1:83782-99331 GCF_019599295.1 Oscillochloris sp. ZM17-4
CGCGCCTAAGCAGGCCGCCGTGCTGCGCTGGATGGCCGGGCGGCAGGGGACAGGGGACAGGGGACAGGGGACAGGGGACAGGGGACAGGGGGCAGGCGAGGAAGATGGCACAGAGCCGGAGGTGTTTGACGGGCGCTGGACGGCATGGCCGGTGGCCGAGGTCTACGCGGCCACCGGGGCCAGCTCGACCCTGCTGCGCGAGCTGGAGCGCCGCGAGCTGCTGGCCCTGGAGACCCGCGAGGTGCGCCGCGACCCGCTGGCCGGCGATGGGGTGCCTCCCGATGTGCCGCCCCCGCTGACCCCGGCGCAGCGCGCGGCCTACGAGGCGATTGTGGCTTCGCTAGAAGTGACATCCCAGAAGGGTGAAGCAGCGGGGGCGAAGCCCCCGCTGCTTCACCCCTACTTACTCCACGGCGTCACCGGCAGCGGGAAGACCGAGGTCTACCTGCGGGCGATCGCGCGGGCGATGCGGCTGGGCCGGCAGGCGCTGGTGATGGTGCCCGAGATCGCGCTGACCGCCCAGCTGGTGCGCCGCTTCGCCGCCCGCTTCCCCGGCAAGCTGGCGGTGCTGCACAGCGGCCTCGGCCTCGGCGAGCGCTACGACGAGTGGCGCCGGCTGCGCCGGGGCGAGGCCCGTCTGGCGATCGGCTCGCGCTCCTCGGTCTTCGCGCCGCTGCCCGAGCTGGGCCTGATCGTCGTGGACGAGGAGCACGAGCTGACCTACAAGCACGACGCCGGCCCGCGCTACCACGCCCGCGACGCGGCGCTGCGCCTGGCCGAGCTCACCGGCAGCGTAATCATCCTCGGCAGCGCCACGCCCAGCGTCGAGAGCTACCAGGCCGCCCGCGAGGGCCGCTACCGCCTGCTGGAGATGGCCGAGCGGGTCGGCGGCGGCCTCGGCGCCGACGGCCTGCACCGCTCGGAGCCGCTGCCCCTGCCGCCGGTGCGCCTGGTCGATATGCGCCACGAGCTACGCTCAGGCAACCGCTCGATCTTCTCGCGCCCGCTCCAGCAGGCCCTCGACGAGACCCTGGAGCGGAAAGAGCAGGCCATCCTCTTCCTCAACCGGCGCGGCGCCGCCTCCTTCGTCATGTGCCGCGACTGCGGCCACGTCATCGGCTGCCCGGCCTGCTCCAACCCGCTCACCCTGCACTATGATGATAAGCCAGATATCCGCCCGCCCGGAAATTCAACATTCAACATTCAACATTCAACATTGCTTGTCTGCCACTCCTGCGGCCACCGCGCCATCGTGCCCGCCGTCTGCCCGCAGTGCCTCAGCCCGCGGATCAAGGACTTCGGGGTGGGCACGCAGCGCGTGGCCGAGGATGTGCAGAAGATGTTCCCCCAGGCCCGCGTGCTGCGCTGGGACCGCGACAGCGTGCGCGGCAAGGGCGCCCACAGCCGCATGCTCGACGCCTTCCTGGGCGGCAAGGCCGACGTGCTGGTGGGCACCCAGATGATCGCCAAGGGCCTCGACCTGCCCATGGTCTCGCTGGTGGGCGTGGTGGCCGCCGACACCGGCCTGCACCTGCCGGACTTCCGCAGCGGCGAGCGGGCCTTCCAGCTGCTGACCCAGGTGGCCGGCCGGGCCGGCCGGCGCAGCGCGGGCGCGCAGGTGATCATCCAGACCTACAACCCCGAGCACTACGCGCTCCAGGCCGCGCAGGAGCACGACTTCCGCTCCTTCTTCGCCCAGGAGATCGCCTACCGGCGCGAGCTTGGCTACCCGCCCTTCGGCCGCCTGGTGCGCTTCCTGTACGCCTCGGGCAGCGAGGCCACCTGCCAGCGCGAGGCCGAGGCCCTGGCCGTCAGGGTCCACGACCTGATCGATGCCCGCCGCCTGGAGGGCTGGGGGCTGGTCGGGCCGGCCCCGGCCTTCTTCCTGCGCGCCCGCGGGCGCTGGCGCTGGCACCTCATCCTGCGCGTCCCCGCGCCCCAGGCCGATGCGCGCAGCATCAGCAGATTCCTCGACGCCCTGAGCCCGCTCTACGGCTGGACGGTCGATGTGGACCCCGTCCACGTGCTGTAGGGCGGCGCCCGAGACATCGCGCGGCACGCCTGAAACCCCGCGCTCGCTCGTTAATAGTCGTGTGCCCCCGAGCGTGTATCATGAGCTGCCGGACGATCTGGGCACACGCAAGCGCTGGGGGCAAGGCTTCCCGCACGAGTGACCGCATCGCCTCGCAGAAGCCTCGCGCCGGCTCTCGCTATCCCACACACCTCGCCCGACCAATCACCTCGATGCGCCCGCCGGGCGCCGCCGCACATGTGGCGACGTGTCGCCGCTGGCACCTCGTGCAGCCGTGATCCGGCTGCGCTACTACCAGGAGGGATGCAGGCCATGGACATTGGGGAGTTTGCCCTCCCGGCAGCTGATCCGCTCTTTATGATCGACCTCTCGGTCCAGGCTGAGGATCTCCAGGCCAACTGGGGCCGCTGCAACATGCTCGCAAACTACCTCGCCGAGTATGTCGCCTACCAGTTCAGCGAGCGCGAGTGGGCCGAGAACCTGATCTCCACCGTCACCAACGAGTTTCTGGAGGCGGTCGCCCAGACCGCGCCGCCGGGGACGGCCCTGGCGCTGAGCTGCCGGCAGTACGATGGCCTCATCCTGCTCGACCTGGCCCACGCCCTGCGCCCCGACGTCGTCGTCCTCTACATGACCTTCCTGTCCAGCCTGTACGGCTCGACGATCGACAGCCTGTACTTCGCCCACCTCACCGCCGCCGAGCGCCCGACCCCGGCCTTCAACCAGCTGGGCATCCTCATGCTGGTTCACGACTTCCATGTCCGCGTCGCGGCGCGGCTTGAGCCGCCCACCGGGCAGATCGCCGTCAGGATCAGCATCCCAACCCAAGAGATCACGCCATGAAGCATGTCGGCCCCACCTATCGCCTCAGCTACGACGCGCTCGACCAGCAGATCAGCTTCGAGGGCACCCTGCGGATCACCGACGCCGATGACGCCGCCGCCGTCCTGGCCTATCTGATCGCCATCCACGGCCAGATCCAGGGCACCCTGCGCCTGAGCTTCCGCAGGCTGCGCTACATCAACGCCGAGGGGATGCGCGCGCTGTCGCAGTTTGTCGCCTTCGCCCGCGACCGCGCCACGGTCAACCTGAAGATCATCGCCTCGGGCGTGCTCGCCTGGAGCGTGCGCTTCCTGCCGAACCTGCGCGCCCTCTGGGACGGGGTCGAGTTCATCGTCCACGACGATGGCTTCTATGGCAGCCAGGCGATCATCGAGGACCTGGACTTCGTGCCGCTGCTGCGCAACCAGACGCGCATCCTCTGGCCGCAGGAGCGGGCGGTGATCCAGCGGCACGGCCTCGCCCGCGGCATGCGCGTGGCCGACATCTGCTGCGGCTGCGGCGACGTGCCCCTGCTGGCCATGCGCGAGCTGGGGCCGAGCTTCATCCTCGGCGTCGATCACTCGGAGGCCGCCGTCGAGTACGCCCGCGGCCTGCAGGCCGAGTTCCAGGTGCGTAACGCCGAGTTTCAGCGCGGCGATGCGACCGCCCTGCTGCTAGAGGACAACAGCTTCGACTTTGTGAGCTGCCGGCTCAGCCTGCAGATCTTCTCGCAGCCCGAGCAGATCGTGCGCGAGCTGGTCCGGATCACCCGGCCGGGCGGGCGGATCTACATCACCGGCGAGGACTACGACTTGATCCTCGGCCACCCCGAGCAGGAGCCCATCCGCGCCACCTATCAGGCCGCCGCGTCCTATGGCGCGGCGATGGGGATGGATCTGCGGAACGGCCGCCGGCTCAGCGGCCTGCTGGCCGACTCGCGCCTGGAGGATATCCGGGCCGACCATATTGTGGCCGACACCGTCAACACCGAGCGCGAGGCCTTCGCGGCGGTGATCGAGAGCTGGCGCGACTTTTCGGCCTTCACCATCGGCAGCCGCCTCGACCTCAGCGAGCCCGACCGCGCGACGCTTCTCGCGGGCTACGACGCCCACCTGCGCAGCATCCGCTGGCCCCAGGGCTACGCCTCGTGGACGGTCATCGCCTGCTCGGGCCGCAAGCCCGCCAACCCGTAAAGCCGCTCTATGCGTATGTTTACCGCACCTCGCACCTTCTTCGGCCAGAGCTTTCAGCGCAAGCTGCTGCTCTTTGTGCTCTCGGCCGTGGTGATCACCACGGTGCTGCAGTTCCTCTACCTGATCAACAACTTCCGCACGATCACCGACTTCGCCCTGCAGCAGAACACCGCCGGGATGGAGCGCACGGTCGAGGAGTTCCTCGCCAACTACGCCCAGGAGAAGGCCGCCTCGTCGGGCCTGCAGATCCGCGCCGCCCACGACAACCTCAGCGCCCTCGGGCGGACGGCCCAGCAGCTGGTCGACAGCGGCGTGCTGACCGGCGCGGCCGCCGGCCTGCCCGACCTCGCCATCCTCCAGACGCCGCTTGAGCCGCGCAACGGGGCGCTGACCAGCCCGGCCGACGCCACCTACGACACGTTCATCCCGCCGCCCCTGGTCGACGACCCGCGCGCCCGCAGCATCCTGGAGTCCTCGGCGCTGCTGAACCTGAGCATGCAGGCAACCTTCGCCAGCAACCAGAACAATAAGTTTATCTACTTCGTCGGCGATGAGGCAGACCCGGTCACGCGGGCCTACCCGAACATCGATCTAGCGACGGCGCTGGGCGACAGCGCCAGCCTGCACTTCTGGGACGACTTCTTCCCCGGCACGGTGGCCGGCTGGACGCGCTACTTCCGCGACCCGGCGCTGCGCGCGCAGGTCGGCGACGACCCGCTCACCATCGTCGGCCCCTACGATGACGCGGCCGGCCAGGGCATCGTGCTCACCATGTTCTACCCGCTCTGGGACGCGCGTGAGGACCGCTTCGCCGGGGCGGTGGGCGCCGACATCAAGCTCGACTCGGTCATCGAGAACATCCTCTCGTTTAAGGTCGCCCGCAGCGGCTTCGCCTTTCTGATGAACGGCAAGGGCGAGGTTGTGGCCATGCCCGAGACGGGCTTCCAGCTCTTCGGCATCGACCTACAGGCGGTGGAGCAGGGCAGCCTGACCTTCTACCACGGCGATCTGGCCAGCTCCAGCCGCCCCGCCGTGCAGCAGATGGCGGCGGCCATCCGGGCCAACCAGGAGGGCCTGCTGAAGATCGATCTGGCCGGCGAGGGCGAGGCCCCGCGCCGCGAGCTGATCTCCTACGCCAGCCTAGACCCCGTCTCGGACAGCGACTACGCCGCCGACCGCTGGAAGATCGTGATCGCCGTGCCTGAGGCCGAGGTGTTCGAGGTGCTGACCAGCACCGACAGCGCGGTGAACGCCGAGCGCTCCCGGATCAGCCTGCTCTCACTAGTGATCGTGCTCGGCTCGCTGCTGCTGGTCGCGCTGATCTCCGTCCGCTTCTCACGCGCGTCCACCCGCGACCTGCGCGCGCTCGCCGGGGCCGCCGAGGGCATCTCGGCGAAGCGCTACGATGTCGACCTGAGCCTGAAGAGCAGGGACGAGATCGGACAGCTCGGCCGGGCCTTCACCGCGATGAGCCGCGAGATCCGCGACTACACCGTCAACCTAGAGGCCAAGGTCGCCGCGCGCACCGCCGATCTGAAGCGGGCCAGCGATGAGATCAGCCGGCTCAACGATCAGCTGCGCGGCGAGAACCTGCGCCTCGGCGCCGAGCTCGATGTGGCCCGCCGCCTGCAGATGATGGTTCTGCCCCCCGAGCTTGAGACCAACGCCGTGCGCGACCTGGACATCGGCTGCTTCATGCGCCCCGCCGACGAGGTGGGTGGCGACTACTACGATGTGCTCCAGGTCGGCGACGCCGTCTATATGGGGATCGGCGACGTGACCGGCCACGGCCTGCCGGCGGGCATCATCATGCTCATGGCCCAGACCGCCTTCCTGACGCTCGCGCAGAGCGGCGAGCGCGACATGGAGCGGATCATGAATGTGCTGAACAGCGTGCTCTACCACAATATCGTGCGCATCCAGGAAGACAAGAATATGACCCTGGCGGTGCTACAATATCGCCAGCACGAGATCGTGATTGTCGGCCAGCACGAGTCGGTGCTGGTCTGCCGCACGGGCGGCGAGATCGAGGTGATCGACACCGCCGACCTCGGCCTGCCGCTGGGCCTGGAGCAGGAGATCAACGAGTTCGTGGCCCTCCAGCGGCTGCGGCTTAACCCCGGCGACGTGATGCTGCTCTACACCGATGGCGTCACCGAGGCCGAGAACGGCGCGCGCCAGCAGTTCGGCATCCCGAGCCTGGTCAAGAGCCTGCGCGACAGCCACACCCTGCCGGCCGGCGAGATCGTCGATCGGGTGATGGCCGACCTCTACGCCTTTATCGGCGAGACGCAGATCTATGATGATATCTCGCTGCTTGTGGTGAAGCAGCGCTAGGCGATATGGAGGGCTGCCCGCCCAAAAACCCGTATTGTTTTGGCGGATACGCCAGCGAAGCTGACGTATCTCACCAAAACAAGGAAGAGAGGTTGGGGGCCGAAGGCCCCCAACCCCCGGCTCGGGAGCCTAATCGCATCTATCAGGAGGCCCCTGTGAGCACAGCGACCGAGACACTAGGCGCGTGGGAGGATCTGGCCGGCGCGGCCGCCCTGAGCCACCAGCGGATGGATCTGGATGCGGCGCAGCTGGAGCAGTACTGGCGGCGCTGCAGCCTGAGCGCCGACTTCTGGTCGCGCTACACCGCGCTGTTTGTGCCGGGCGATGCCCCGCGCGGGCGGCTGAGCCAGAACAACCTCGCCCACGTGCTCTCGTACCTGCTCAACGAGCTGTTCGAGAACTGCGCCAAGTTTAGCGACGGCCCGATCCGCACGGTGCGCTACGAGTGCGTGGTGCGCCCCGACGATCTGGTCTTCACCCTGACCAACCACATCGCGCCGGAGCGACAGCCGGGATTCGCCCGCTTCGTCGGCGAGCTGCTCTCCGCAGACCTTGAGGCGCTCTACATTCAGCGGCTGGAGGAGAGCGTCGAGAGCGGCGCGGGCGGCTCAGGCCTGGGCTACCTGACCCTGATGAAAGATTATGGGATCCGCTTCGGGTTCGGCTTCGCCCCCGCCGCAGAGGGCAGCGTCGCTGTCACCGTGCAGGCCCACGTCCAGCTTGAGGAGCACTAAGATGACCACTGATCAGATTCGCGGCGACGAGTATCAGGTCGAGTACGATAGCGGCAGCAGCACGGTGCGATTCCAGGGCACCGTGCGCCTGCAGACCACCGACGACTATGCGCCGGTCAACGAGCTGCTGCTGCGCGCCCACGACGCGGCGGCGGGCGGGCAGCTCAGCCTCGACTTCCGCCAGCTCCAGTTTCTCAACAGCTCGGGGATCAGCATGGTCAGCAAGTTTGTGATCGGCGCGCGCAAGCGCGACCAGGTGCGGCTGACGGTGCTGGGCAACCGCGACATCTACTGGCAGCAGAAGTCGCTGGGCAACCTGCAGAAGCTCTGGCCCAACGTGCAGATTGAGATCCTATGAGCGACACACCTAGCGGCAGCCCCCCCCGCCGCCGCAAGGGGAGCGTCGCCGCGCTCCAGCAGCGCATCAGCGAACTCGAGATGGATCTGAGCGATCTGCAGATCCTCTATGAGACGACGATGGAGCACGGGACGTCGCTGGAGAACGAGCTGATGCTTCAGAACCGGCGCATGGAGGAGCTGCGCGACAAGATGCGCAAGTACCTCTCGCCCCAGCTCTACGAGACGCTGCTGGGGAGCACGTCGGCCCCCGACACCCGCAGCCACAGCCGCGTCCGGCTCACGATCTACTTCTCGGACGTGGTGGGCTTCTCCGACCTCACCGACAGCATCGAGCCCGAGCTGCTCTCCGACGTGCTCAACAGCTACCTGACGCGCATGACCGAGATCGCCCTGGCCCACGGGGGCACGGTCGACAAGTTTATCGGCGACGCGATCATGGTCTTCTTTGGCGCGCCCGCGTTCATCGACGACGCCGAGCACGCCCGGCGCTGCGTGCGCATGGCCCTGGAGATGCGCGCCGAGCTCTTCCGGCTGCGCGAGGGCTGGCGGCTCAAGGGGATCACCCGGCCGCTGCGGGTGCGGGCGGGGATCAACACCGGCTTCTGCACGGTGGGCAACTTCGGCAGCGAGCACCGCATGGACTACACGATCATCGGCGGGCAGGTGAACCTGGCCTCGCGGCTCCAGTCGAACGCGGAGCCCGACAGCATCTACCTGGCCAGCAGCACCTATAGCCTGGTGGAGGATCTGGTCGAGGCCCGCCACATCGGGCCGCTGCAGGTCAAGGGGATCGCCGCCCCGGTGGACTCCTGGGAGCTGCTCGGCCTGCGCGGGGCGGCGGCGGAGCGCTCGCCCTATGTGGCGGTCGAGGGCGGGCACCTGCACCTGGGCGATCTCCAGATCGACCTGGCGGCGATCAGCGATCAGGAGCGCGCCGCGCTCCACACGTCTCTGGCCCGCGCCCTCGCCCAGCTGGGCGGCCAAGGGTGATCCGGGCGCGCCCATGCCCGCGCCCGCCGGCGGGGGAGGCTTTTGTATGGGGCTTTGGCTGCCTCGCCGCCAAAGCCCCATACACACCGGGCCTGTGCCCCGCAGCAGCATCATTTGAGATGGGCGTCGAGGAAGCCGATCAGCGCCTGCATATTCGCGTCAGACAAGAACTCGGCCCCACCGTGGCCCGCGCCCTCGATGAAGTTCAGCGTGACCATATCGGCGCCGATGGCGGGGACAAGCGCGTCGTAGAGCAGCTGGCCCTGCTGCGGGGGCACGTTGCAGTCGGCGGTGCCGTGCTGGATGAGGAAGGGCGGCGACGTGGCGCTCACATAGGTGATCGCGTTGACCATCTTGGCCTTGTCGGGCACGGTCTGGATGGCCGCGCCGAGCAGCTGCGACTCGGGCGAGTCGGCGGCGTCGTGGGTCTGCGGGCAGCTGGTGCCGGCGAACTGCTGGTCCATCTGGAGGAAGTCGATCGGGCCAAACCAGTCGACGACAGCCTGCACGCAGCTGGACTGGTCGGCGTTGCCGAGGTCGGCGCCCTCAAGCTCGGCCACACCGCATGAGGTGCCGAGCAGGGCGGCGAGGCTGCCGCCGGCCGAGCCGCCCCATGCCGCGATGTGGGCCGGGTCGAGCGCATATGTGGCGGCGCTGGCGCGCAGGAAGCGCACGGCGGCCTTGAGATCCTGGATCTGGGCGGGGGCCAGCGCCTCGCCGCTCAGGCGGTAGTTGGTGGCGGCCACGGCGTAGCCGGCGGCGAGCAGCTGGTCGACGCCTGATGTGCCCATCGGGTCGGCCTTATCGCCCATCATGAAGCCGCCGCCGTGAATGCTGACCACCACCGGGAATGGGCCGGCGCCCTCGGGGATGTAGAGGTCGAGCTTCTGCGCGGCGGACAGGCTCGCGTAGGCCAGATCCTTGTGGGCCGGTGTGGCCTGGGCGGCCGGGATCATCGCCGGCATGACCCCGGCGGGGCCGGTGGGGATGGCGGGCGGCGATCGCCGCCAGGACGTGCTCCGGCGTCACGGCGCGGCGGCGGATATCGTTGAGCATCGCGTCGTTGCACTCGCCGACCACCGGGTTGACCGAGCGCACCGCCGCGTTGCCGGGCTGGCCGAGCGTGTAGCTGATCAGGGCGTCGGCGGCGCGCGGGACGGCCAGGGTGTTCGTCAGCACGATCGGTGTCTCCAGCTCGCCGAGCTCGGCCAGCTGGGTGGCCCCGGCCAGCTTGCCGAAGCCGTTGCCGACGGCCAGCCCGGCGGGGACCCGCGACTGGAAGAGGTTCTCGCCGTGGGGCAGGATGGCCGTCACGCCGGTGCGGATATCATCGCCCTCGACCAGGCTCAGGTGGCCGACGCGCGCCCCGGCCACGTCGGTGATCGCGTTCAGCGGCCCGGGCCGCAGCACGCCGGGCCGCACCCCGAGCTCGCGCAGGCGGGCGCGCGGCCCGGCGGGGCCATCGCTCTGGCTCATCGTCGTCGCCCTCCTGATTCAGATCAGCGCCCGCGCCGCGCGCGGCGTCCGGCCAGGCTAAATATGATACCATGTGCAGGCCGACACGGCTTGTGGCAGCTTGACCGTTTGTTGTCGGGCGGCCCTCACCCCCAGCCCCTCTCCCGTGGCCTGCGGCCACAGGCGAGGGGAGTCCATCTGTGGCGAACCCGTCATCGTGCACGTGCTCCGGCTCCCCCCTCGCCTGTTCGCGCAGCGAACGGGAGAGGGGGGCTGGGGGGGTGAGGGCCATGACGGAACGGTACCGATCCTCATTAGGCAGCGCAAGTTAAGGATATTCAGATGAGCATACTCCTCGGGCCCGTCATTATCTTCTTCATCATCCTGGTGCTGCTGCTCGGGGTGAGCGTCGGCGTCGCCTTCCTGCTCCACTGGCTGCTCCCGGCGGTCGGGCTGGACATGGCGCTGCTCGTCGCCCTCATCGCCGTCGTCCAGTCCGCCCTGATCCTCGGGCGGCTGATGAGCATCCTGCCGCCACCCGGCGGCGAGGAGTTCGACGAGCCCGAGCCGCCGATCGTCATCCTCGACCGGGAGATCGCCATGCCGCGCCGGCGTCGGAAGCGGCCATAGGGCGCGCCAGCGCTGGCGCGCACACACGATTGAAGGGGAGCCACTGTGACAACGCCCTCCTGCCAGGTACGCACCGTCCACTGCGACCACCGCGCGGACGACGAGGCCGTCTACCAGGCGCTGCGCCGCGCCACCGACCCGCTTGAGCGTGCATGGTCGCGGCTGGCCCGGGCCAGGCGCATCGCCGTCAAGTTCAACCAGGACAAGGCCAGCCAGAGGGTGGTCATGCTGGCCGGCCAGCGCCAGCAGCTGGTGAGCGACAGCGTCATGCGGGCCACGCTGCGCCTGCTGCGCGAGCGCACCTCGGCCGAGATCATCTGCGTGGACGTCAGCTTCTACTGCATGTACAACGGCGAGACGCTGGAGAACACCTGCAACGTCGCCCCGCTGCTGCGCGAGTTCGCGGTGCCCTATGTGGACGGCACGCGGCCGCCCTACCGGCTCGCCCACGTCCCCGGCGGCGGCCTGATGTTCGACCGCTACACCATGATGGAGGCGCTGCTCGACGCGGACGAGGTCGTCTCGGTGGCGACGATCAAGAACCACGCCTTCATGGGCGTGACCGGCTGCCTCAAAAATCTCTTTGGCCTGATGCCCGGCGAGCCGCACGGCCACCCGCGCACCTACTACCACCACCTGGTGCGCATGCCCGGCATGCTCGCCGACATCGGCCGCATGCTCGACCCGGCGCTGAACATCGTGGACGCGCTGGTGGGCCAGGCCGGACAGGAGTGGAGCGCCGCCGGCCCGCCGGAGGGCCGGATCGTCGACGCGCTGATCGCCGGCGACCAGGTGATCGCCACCGACGCGGCCATGATGCAGCTGATGGGCCACGACCCGCAGGCCGACTGGATGACGCCGCCCTTCCACCGCGACCGCAACCCGCTGCTGGTGGCCGCCGAGGGCGGCTTCGGCACCGTGGACCTGGGCGCGGTCGACTACGCCTCGGAGGTCGCGCCGCAGCCGCCGGGCGCCTTCTTCGCGATCATGACCGACCCGCCGGAGGTGACCCACAGCTGGCGGCGCACGATGTGCGAGCAGGCGCTCTTCTACCGCGACAACCCGCAGCGCTTCACGCGCTACGCCGGCGAGTACATCCTGCTCCAGGACGGCGAGGTGCGCTGGCACAGCCCGGGCGGCACGATCACCGTCAGCCGGCGCGAGCTGGCCGGCGGCCACCCCGACCGCGCGCTCTTCTACAAGTATGTGGACCCGGAGGAGGCCGAGGGCGAGCGCTACGAGGTCTACGAGCGCGCGCTGGCCGCCATGCGCTAGGTGAGGGTGTGGGAGAGCTCCGCTCTCCCATAAAAAAACTGATGGTGCTGCGGCGGCGCGACCGCGATCTTCAGGATGCGCGGCTTGTTCGTGCTCACATAGAGGCTGTTCTCGCGGTCGAAGGTCAGGTCGAAGGCCACACCGGGCACGGCGATCTCACCGCTCGGGCTGCCGTCGGGCGCGAAGACCGAGACCCCGCCGGGGAAGCCGGTCACATAGACCCGGCCCTGGCCGTCGGAGGCGATCGACGAGAAGGCCCACACCGAGGGCACGCTGAACTTATCGCGGAACGTGCCCTCTAGGCTAAACACATAGACCAGCTTCTCGTCGCCGTTGAGCAGGTAGACCGTGCCCAGCCCATCGGCGGCGAGGGATGTCGGCCGCCCGTCGGAGTCGGCGATCGAGAGGATGTCGCTGATCCGCCGCAGCTCCTTGCCGCGCGTATCGATCTGGACGAGGTCGCCGCTGGCCCAGGGGATGCCCAGCAGCGTGCCGTCGCCGAGCAGGACCATGGCCTCGAAGCCGTCGCCGTTGCCGTCGGTGATCGCGCGCACCAGCGCGCCGGTCGCCCCATCGAAGACGCTGATCTGGGAGTTCTGCGCGACGTAGACCAGCCCCTCGCGGTCGGCGGCCATCGCCATGACGGGCCGGTCGTCCTCCAGCTTCCAGCTGCGCTCGAACGTTCCCTCGGCGCTGAAGCGCTGCACCCGGCCGGTGCTATAGTCCGCCACATAGATCGCGCCGTCGGGGCCGACCGCGATGCTGCGCGAGTCGCTCAGGAAGCCGTCGCCGGTGCCCTCCTCGCCGAACTCCAGCAGGGTGGTGCCGAGCGAGTCGCCGGGCTGCTGCTGGCCGGGGATCTGCCCCAGGGCGATCGCCACCTGAGTCTGCGCCTCGCTCACGGCGGTGGCCGCATCGTCGGGCAGGCCGACGGTGGGCGCGGCGACGGCCGTCTGCGCCAGATCGGTCGGGTCGAACTCGACGATTGGCGATAGGGCGGGCGGCGCGGACGGCATGAGCGCGATCGCCGTCGCGAGCTCAGGCGGCGGGCCGTCGATACCGCGCCGGGTGTTGAGCGCATTCGTCACCATAAACACCGCCCCGCCGATGACGATGACCACCAGCAGGGCCACGCCAATGATCAGCAGCGGGATGATCGGGCTCGGCCGGGTGATCTGGGGCGGCTGCGTGGGCGGGGGGCCGGGCACAAAGGGCGGCGGCGCGGCGGGGCGCGGGCTCGCCTGCTGGGTCGGCGCCTGCTGGGCGACGGTGCTCATCCCGGCGGTGGATGCGCCGGCCGAGCCGGTGCGCACGGCGGTGGCCAGCTCGGCGCGGGCGGCGGCGGCGCCCGCCGGGCGGTCGGCGGGGTTCAGCGCCATACAGCGGGCGATCAGCTGGGCGACGGCGGCGGGCACCTGCGGGTTGATCTGGTCGAGCGGGGCCAGCGGGTCGGGCCGGCCCTGGAGCGCCGCCGCCGCCCGGTCGAGGGCGTTGGCCGGCGCCTGGTTCGACAGCAGCGCGTAGAGCGTCGCCCCCAGGCTGTAGAGGTCGCTGCGCGGGTCGGTGCCGCTGGCCTGGATCTGCTCGATCGGCGCGTACTGCGGGGTGTATCCGTAGAGGCTGGGCGCGCCGGCCACCGTCGCGCCGGCGCTGCTGAGGCCGCCCTTGGCCAGGCCGAAGTCGAGCAGCACGATCTCGCCGCGCGGGGTGAGCTTGAGGTTCTGCGGCTTAATATCGCGGTGGACGATCGGCGGGCTCTGGGTGTGCAGGTAGTCGAGGGCGTCGAGCAGCGTGTCGGCCCAGGCCAGCACCTCGCCGAAGGAGAAGGGCGCGCTGCGCTGGGCCATCAGGGTGCCGAAGTCGGTGCCGGGGATGAACTGCATCACCAGGAAGTGGCTGTCGCCGTGGGCGAAGTAGTCGCTCACCACCGGCAGCGCGGCGTGGCGCAGCGAGGAGAGCAGGCGGGCCTCGCGGGCGAAGGCGTCGTCGAGCTCCGCGCCGCGCACCAGCGTCTGCTTGAGGGCGACGGTGTTGCCCAGGCGCGTGTCGACCGCCTCGTAGACGGCGCCCATGCCGCCCCGGCCGATCTGTCGCGCCACCCGGTAGCGGTCGTGGATGAGCGTGTCGGGCTCCAGTGAGCCGGTGGGTGTTGTCATAGTGTTGAGTGTTGAGTGCTGAGCGTTGAGTGTTGAGTGCTGCACTCAGCACTCAACACTCAACACTCAACACTGCCTCGATCCGGGCGACCAGCATGTCAATGGCGATCGTGTTGCGGCCGCCCTCGGGGATGATCAGGTCGGCGTAGCGCTTGCTCGGCTCGACAAACTCCAGGTGCATGGGGCGCACCGTGGTGAGGTACTGGGCTGCTAACCGATATTTTTGTTGGGTGTGGGCGGCTTGCCGCCCACACCCAACAAAAGCATCCTAGCCGATCAGCTTGGGCTCCTCGGGCTCGCCGAGGATCTTGTTGGTGATGTAGGTGGCGAGCCAGGTGGCCAGCAGGCCGAGGGCCAGGTTGAGCGCGCCCTGGATCAGGCGGCGGCGAAAATCTTCCTCCATAGCGGTCCGTTACCTCCGTCGTGAAAGGATACTAATAAAGTAGAGCAGCTGGGCGATCGCCTGGGCCGCGGCGGCCACGTAGGTCAGGGCGGCGGCGTTGAGCACCGCGTTGACGCCCTGGGCCTCCTCGACCGTCACCAGGCCGTTGCGCATGAGCATCTCCCTGGCCCGCGCGCTGGCGTTGAACTCGACCGGCAGCGTCACCAGGGTGAAGGCGACGGCGGCGCTGAACAGCACCACGCCGATCATGGCCACAGTATACCCGAGGCTGCCGCCGGCGAATGAGCTGAGGATCAGGCCGCCGAAGAAGAGCAGGCTGCCCAGCTGCGAGCCGATATTGGCGACGCCGACGATGCCCGAGCGGGCGCGCAGCCAGACGTAACCCTCCTTGTCCTGGCTGGCGTGCCCCAGCTCGTGGGCCACGATCGCCATCGCGGCGACCGAGGGCTGGGCCGAGCCCTCGGAGAGCCGCATCACCTTGCCCTGCGGGTCGTAGTGGTCGGTCAGCATCCCGCCGATCCGCTCGACCTGGACGTACTCAAGCCCCTCGCTGCGCATCAGCACGCGGGCGACATCGACCCCGCTCATGCGCTGGGCGCTCGGCACGCGCGACCACTTCTCGAAAGATGACTTCACCCGCCACTGGGCCCACATGGCGAAGGCCATGGCCGGCAGGGCGAAGAGAAAGTAGACTGGGCTAAAGAACATGGCGGCCTCCCGATTGCAGATTGTAGATTGCAGATTGCAGATTTCCGCAGCATCTACAGCCCCATAACGAGTATACATCACACCGCCGCCAGGGGGCGTTAGAGCGGCGTTAGACATCAGGGGCGCCAGAGCGTAGAGCGCGGGCGCCCTGCAATCTGCAATCTGCAATCTGCAATCCTACAGGGGCGAGCGGCGGCTGCGCAGCATCTCCTCGGCGCGATCCTTCAGCTCAAGGCCGCGCTCGCGCAGCAGCTCGCGGGTGGCGGCGCCGCTGCGCGGGGCGAGCAGGGCCGCCGCCGCCGCGCCGGCCAGGGCGCCGAGCAGCATGCCAGAGAGCATCGACTGATCGCGCCGGCCCGGGATGATCTCAGCGATCGCCTGATCGATATCGCTCACTGCGGGGTCCTTTCATCATATAAGGGTGGCGCCTGGAGTATAGCATGTCGGGGGCCGT
>NZ_JAIEWN010000016.1:99431-120319 GCF_019599295.1 Oscillochloris sp. ZM17-4
GCCCGCGCCCAGGAGGCGAGGCAGGCGGGCCGGCAGCGCGGCGCCGCCCGCCCGGCCGCCGACCTGCCGCCGATCTACCGCAGCCTCTTCAGCCTGCCGCTCGGCCAGCGCCTCGCCGTCGGCCTGCACCTCATCCAGGGCTACGATGTCGCCCGCCTGGCCCGCATCACCGCCGCCGAGGAGCCCTCCGCCCGCGCCGACCTGATCGCCGCCATGCGCGCCGTCGCCCCCGCCGCCGGGATCTCGCTCACCGACCGCACCAGCGGCGACCACTGCCTGGCCGTGCGCGACGCCCTGGTCGACCCGGCCGGACGCCTGCGCCACGCCCCGGCCATCCGCGGCCACCTGGCCGGCTGCTCCCACTGCCGCGCCTTTGACCTAGCCTGGGGCGACCTGAGCCAGGCCGTCGAGACGGCCCTGCGCGCCGCCCTGCGCGACCGCAGCCTGCCCGCGCCGCTGGAGGCCCGCCTGCTGGCCATGGCCCGCCCGGCCCGCCGCCTCGGCCCCCGGCTGCGCTTTGTGCTGCCGCCCCTGGCCGTCCTGCTGATCGTCGCCGCCCTGGTGCTCCCCGGCATCACCCGACAGCCTGTCACCATCGTGAACCGCGAGGACGCCGCGCCGGCCGACCCCCAGGCCCTGATCAGCCGCGCCCTCGACATCCACGCCCGCCCGCCCGATGGCCCCAGCCCGATCTGGCACGCCCGCTACCAGACCTTCTGGTACTTCGACAACACTACGGTGGCCCCGCTGCGCGCCGACATCTGGCTCGACCGCAGCAACCCGGCCCGCCACCGCCTCCAGATCGCCCACGCCGACGGCGGCGCGCCCTACGAGCTGCAGCTCGGCAACGGCACCGACCGGCTCTACTACGCCCTCGACGCCCTCTACGCCCGCTCGCTCTACGGCAGCCTGCCCGTCAGCGCCACCCAGGATCAGCCCGCCCTGATCAGCGAGATCGCCGAGGCCCCCGCCCAGTCTCGCGCACTCGCCGACCGCATCACCTATGGGGTCTGGGACATCCCGCCCTTCTACCTGCGCCAGGCCCAGGCCGCCGAGGACCTGCGTGTGCTCGGGCGGCAGCGCGACGGCGACCGCACCGTGCAGATCCTCAGCTTCTCTGGGGTCAGCCCGATGGGCCGCCCCGCCGACGCCCCCGGCGCCACGGCCGAGCGCGTCACCGTGCTGCTGGCCCTCGACCTCGCCGACGGCCGCCTGCGCAGCGCCACCGAGCTGGCCGGCCCCGCCGGCGGCACGCAGACCAGCCGCGTCACCTGGCGGCTGATCGTAGAGGAGAGCTTCGGCGGCGCCGCCGCCGCCGGCTCGCCCTTCGACATCGGCCAGGCCTGGAACGGGATCGGCGAGTTCCCCGACGCCCGCCTCTACCGCAGCGCCGACCCGGCCGTGCCGCTGATCAGCGCCGCCAGCCTGGGCGACCCGGCCCAGCTCCTGGCGGCTCAGCAGCCCGCGATCTGGCTGCCCGCGACGCCGCCGGCCGGCGTCGACCGCGCCCTGCTGATCTGGCCCTCGTCCGTCGCCCGCGGCCAGAGCGCGCCCCAGACCCTCGTCTACCTCGGCCCCGACCGCCGGCTCATCCTGCGCTTTAACACCGCCAGCCGGATCGACACCGCCGAGGATCTAACCCTCGACCTCTGGCTGGCCCGGCTGGAGCCGGGCCGCGCCCGCAGCTACCGGGCGATCCTCCAGCGCCTCGCCCCCGCCGGCTCCCTCGACCCCGGCGATCTGAGCGCCCGCATGCTGATCGACGCCTACGGCTTCTCGCGCGCCGAGCTGGTCGCGGTGATCGAGTCGCTGCGGCCCCTGGACGCGGAGACCCTGGCCGCCCAGGGCGCGCTCTTTGTTCTCGCCGCCGCCGAGGGGCAGTAGAGCAGATGCAGGGCTGTTGCAATGTCCTGAGCGACTCACGGCTGGCGACGGGAAGTCGCGCCGGCGGGGCGCGTTGCGCCGGGCGTCGGCCTGCGCCGACGCCGGAGCCGCCAGCGACAGTGCAGCAGCCCTGATCACAGACGCCCCCCCGCGCGTAGCGACCCCGAAAAGTTGGTACAATAGCCTCCTGGAGCATATTGCCTATTGCCCTTGGCAGAGAGCGCCGTAGGCGCTTCCAATCTGCAATCTGCAATCTGCAATCTGCAATCACACGAGCCAGAGAGGCAGCATGGACTTTCAGAGCAAGGTGGCGATTGTCACCGGGGGCGCGCAGGGGATCGGGCGCGCCGTGTCGCTGGCCCTCGCCCGCGACGGCGCCGCCGTCGTCATCGCCGATGTGGATGGGCTGGCGGCGCGGGCGCTCGCGGAAGGGATCGGCTTATGGGGCGGCCGGGCTATGGCTGTCGTCGCCGATGTGTCGAGCGAGGCCGACGCCGCCCGCATCGCCGCCGAGACGGTGTCGGCCCTCGGGGGGGTCGATATCCTGGTGAACTGCGCCAGCAGCGAGGTCCCCGGCACCGTCGAGAGCACCCCGCTGGACGCGTGGGCAGCCATGCTGTCCGTCAACCTCACCGGCGTCTACCTGATGTCGCGCTTTGTGCTGCCCGAGATGCGCCGACACGGCGGCGGGGTAATCGTCAACGTCGCCGCGATCCACGGCCTGCTCGCCGAGCCGGGCTGGTCGGCCTACGCGGCCGGCAAGGGCGGCGTGATCGCGCTCAGCCGGGGCATGGCCCTCGACTACGCCGCCGAGGGCATCCGGGTCAACTGCGTCTGCCCTGGTTCGGTCGAGCACCCGCTGCGCCCCGTCGCCCGGCAGCCCCTCGGCCGCCCCGGCACCCCCGAGGAGGTCGCCGACATGGTGCTCTTCCTCGCCGGCCCGCGGGCCAGCTTCATCACCGGCGGCGTCTACACCGTAGACGGCGGCCTCAGCGCCGGGTTCTAAAAAGGGATAGGTTCAGGGAGGGCATAGCCCTCCCTGAACCTATCCTCTTTCCAAAGGGTTTGCGATGATCACCATCCACATCAGGTTCTTCGCCGGGCACCGCGACATCGTCGGGCGCTCGGCACAGGATATGCAAATAGAGGCTGGCGCCACCCTGGGCCAGGTCTGGGAGCGGCTGACGGCAGAGCACCCCCGGCTCGCCGGCTACACCGGCCGCCTGCTCTACGCTATCAACCAGGAGTTCGCCGGCCCCGGCAGCCCCCTGGCCGACGGCGACGAGGTCGCCTTCATCCCGCCGGTCAGCGGCGGCGCGCCCGAGGGCGATGGGGACTTCGCGCCATTCCTGATCAGCGCCGCGCCGCTCGACCCGGCGCCGCTCGCGGCCTATGTGCAGACCCCCGATGACGGCGCGGTCGTCAGCTTCGCCGGGGTGGCCCGCAACAACTTTGGCGGCCGGGCCACCGCCCGCCTGAGCTACGAGGCCTACGCCGAGATGGCCGCCCCCGTCCTCGCCCAGCTCGCCGACGAGGCCCGCGAGCGCTGGACGATCGGCCGGGTCGCCGTCCACCACCGCGTCGGCCGCCTGGAGATCGGCGAGACCGCCGTGCTGGTGGTGGTGGCCGCGCCCCACCGCCAGGCCGCCTTCGCCGCCGCCGCCTATATCATGGACCGGATCAAAGAGGTCGCCCCGATCTGGAAGAAAGAGCACTGGGCCGATGGGGATGCCGAATGGAGGTAGAGGCGCAGCAGCGGATGGGCGCTCCGCGCCCATCCGCTGCTGCGCCCCTACGGAGACGTGTATGCCTGAGCTACCCGAGGTAGAGACCGTCGCGCGATCCCTGGCGCCCCAGGTGGTGGGCCGGCGGATCGCGGCGATCGAGAAGCTGGACTGGGAGCGCATGGTCGAGACGCCCGACCTGCCCGACTTCCGCGCCCTGATCGTCGGGCGCGAGGTGCTGGCCGTCGGGCGGCGGGCCAAGTGGCTCCTGGCCACCCTCGACGCCGGGTGGACGCTGGCCGTCCACCTGCGCATGTCGGGCAACCTGATCGTGCGCGGCCCCGAGGGTGCGCCCGACGCCCACACGCACCTGGTGCTGGCCCTGGACGACGGCCGGAGGATCTTCTTCGAGGACCAGCGCAAGTTCGGCCGGGTGCGCCTGCTCGGGCCGGATGGCCTGGCCCTGCTGGACGCCGCCCACGGCCCCGAGCCCCTGGGCGACACATTTAGCGCCGAGCACCTCGGCCGCATCCTGGCCGGCCGCCGCACCAAGCTCAAGCCCCTGCTGCTCGACCAGGCCGCCATCGCCGGGATCGGCAACATCTACGCCAGCGAGGCCCTGTGGATGGCCCGGCTGCACCCGCTCATCCCCGCCGGAGACACGCCGCCCGAGCGGGTGCCCGCCCTGCACGCCGCCATCCGCCAGGTGCTCGAGGAGGCCATCGCCAACCAGGGCAGCTCGCTGCGCAACTACCGCAACAGCTACGGCGAGCGCGGCCAGAACCAGGATCACTTCCGGGTCTACGATCGGGAGGGCCAGCCGTGCGAGCGCTGCGGCGAGCCGATCACACGCGTCGTCATCGCCCAGCGCAGCACCTTCTACTGCCCGTCATGCCAGCGCCTGCCCTCCGACGGGTAGACGGCTGCCGTCGTCGGCCAGCTTGAACGATGAGGCATATCAGGGGAGCAGTACCAGTATGTCGGAGCAGCTTCTTCTGATTGAGGATGACGTCGTCTTACAGATCCTGCTCAGCGCGATGCTGCGCCGAGATGGCTACACGCTGCTGATGGCGCGCAGCGTGGCCGAGGCGCGCGCCCAGCTTGAGCAGGAGCGCCCGATCGTCGTGCTGCTCGACCTGGGCCTGCCCGACGGGAGCGGCTTCGATGTGCTCCAGCAGCTGAGCCAGTCTCCCTCCAGCCCCCTGGTGATCGTCACGACGGCCAGCGACACGATCGCCACCGCGGTCAAGGCCCTGCGCCTGGGCGCCTTCGACTACCTCACCAAGCCGATCAACAACGACCTGCTGCGCAACGCGATCCGCCGGGCCGCCGAGCACTACCGGCTGCGCCAGTCGGCCCGTGAGATCGAGCTGCTGCGCGCCCACGAGGAGGCCATGCGCGCCACCGCCCGCGCCGCCGCCCACCATATCAGCCAGCATCTCACCGTGATCATGGGCGAGACCCAGCTGCTCCAGGAGGAGCTGTCCGACCCCGAGGTGCGCGCCAGCCTGGAGCGCATCCTGCGCGCCACCGAGCATGCCGCCCAGACCCTGGTGGACCTGCGGTCGGCCCGCCACTTTGTGATCAAGGAGTACCAGGCCATCGACCCCATCCTCGACCTGGACGCCGCCGCAGACCGGGAGGAGATGTAGTGTTGAGTGTTGAGTGTTGAGTGTTGAGTGCTGGCACTCAACACTCAACACTCAACACTACCGGCTCACCGCCCCCATCAGCTTCTCCCGCTCGGCGTAGAGCCGGTCGGCCAGGGCGCGCACCAGAGGAAACTCGCTGAGCTTATCGCCCGCATCCTCCCAGAACTCGCCAAGCGCGCGGCTGCCGGCCTGCTCGTAGGCCAGGGCCTGGGCCAGCATCTCCAGATGGTCCAGCGCCTTCACCAGGCGCGCCTCCCGCGACCCGCCCGCGCAGTACTCGTCCCAGAGCGCAAGGTACTCGTCGAGCTGGGGCATCTCGGCGAACATCTCGACCATCGCGCGCCGCTCGGCGGCGCGCTTGGCCTCGGCGCCGAAGAGCCGCCGCGCCGAGGCCGGCAGGTCGCCGATCAGCGCCTCGGCGATGTCGTGGAGCAGCGCGATCGCCAGCAGCCGGCCGCGGTCGATCCCCGGCAGCTGGTCGCCGACGAGCATCGCCAGGGTCGCGACGGCGAAGGTGTGCTCGGCGATGCTCTCAACATCGCGCATGCCGCGCTGGAGCCAGCCCGTGCGCGGCAGCAGCTTGAGGCTCATGATCCGGCTCTGAAGATCATAGAGAGCCAATACGCGCTGATCGTCCATGCTGTCCCCTTCCGCTCGGTATCTGGCAGAGACGAAAAAACAGCCTGCGCATGCGCAGGCTGTGTACGAAGTGTGGTAGTAGTCGCCTGGGTTGGCATTATCCCATCGAACTGGCGCAGAGTCAATACGCCGATCCTCAGCTACCAGGTTGCTGTTGGCCTCCCTTTCTGCTAAACTGTAGCCAGCCCCCAACTGTCAGTGGCGCTTTGCCGTCCCCAGTTCATCAGCTCCGAGCCTGCGAAGAGGCGCGCCGTGAAGCTATCATTCGATAAGTGGCGCATCCGCTGGAATGACGACACCGCGTACTCTGGGTATCGTTGGTTTGCCTGTCTGCTCGCTGCCATATCAATGATTTTTTTCGGCAGCGCTGGATCGCCCACGCTCCACGATGTGATCATCCTTCTGCTGGTGGCGCTGATCACGCTGGTGCTGACGGCGATCACCTCCAGCTATGTGCGGCTGGCCCGACGCAGGCCATGGGTGATGCTGGTCGATGTCCTGGCGAGCCTGGGGGTGGTCTGGCTGAGCGGGGGCGGCGCGCTGCCATATCTGCCCTACGCCCTGGGCTCGCTGGTGCTTCTCGCGCTCCAGGATGACTGGGTCGAGGCGCTTGTCGTCGGCCTGGCGTTCACCTTCCTCGACATTGGCGGCCTCCTGGTGCTGAACATGCTGTCCGGCGGCGATGTCAGCGGCGCGCACCTGGCCCTGCGGGCGGTCGCGCCCCTCGGGTTTATCGGTGTCTGGGCGCTGCTTGGCCGCCTCCCTGGGCGCGTCGAGCGCACCGGCACGCTGGCTGATCTCTGGCAGAATCTCGCGGGATCGCGGCCGCCATCCACCGAGGCCAGCGGCGATCCGGCGCTGCGGGCGAGCGCCTTCGCAGACCTGCGCCGCGATGTGACGGTGCGGACGGGCGAGCTTGGCCCCCAGCAGCGCTCGTCGTCGCAGATGCTGCCCGCCCCGCGCTCCGAGTCGGCCCGTCACGCGATCTACGACCCGGCCCCGGGCGAGAGCCTCTCATTCCCCGCGGCGGTCGATCTGATGGCGCTGAACCTCGGGAGCCACGGCAGCGCGGAGATGCGCCTGATCACCCTGGGCGTCGTGCGCCCGCTCACCGGCGCCCAGCACAGCGTGCTCCTGCGCGCCGCCCACGAGGCGCTGCTGAACATCCACCAGCACTCCCACGCGAGCAGCGCCCTGATCACGATCTCCTTTGAGCCGCAGGCCGTCACGCTCACCGTGCAGGACGATGGCGTCGGCCTGCTCGACGGCACCTATGAGCGGCCCGGCATGCACGCCCTGCGGGCCGTGCGCTATCGCCTGGCCGAGCTCGAAGGGCAGCTCGCCGTCTTCGAGAGCGATAGCGGCGGCGTCACGCTGCGGGCCACGCTGCCGCTCGATGCGTAGACAGGGCGACGACACCATGCGGTGAGCGCCCCCCGGCTGGCGACTGAAGTCGCAGCGCGGGGGCCTGCGGCCGACCGCCCGCCGTCGCGGGCGGTTCCGGCGTCGGCGCAGGCCGACGCCCGGCGCGCAGCGCCGCTCCGGCACGACTTCAGTCGCCAGCCGGGGGGCGCTCAGGACGTTGCACATGCCCTGCCGCAGCTACTTCCGCATGCTCAGGGCGATCCGGCCGCGGGCCGCATCCACGCTCAGCACCCGCACGTCCACCTGGTCGCCCACCTGTACCACATCGAGCGGGTTTTTGACAAAGTGCCCGGACAGCTCCGAGACGTGGACCAGGCCGTCCTGCTTGACGCCGATGTCCACGAAGGCGCCGAAGTCCACCACATTGCGCACGGTGCCCTTGAGCCACATGCCGGGGGCCAGGTCCTCCAGCTTGAGCACATCGGCGCGCAGCAGGGGCGGCGGCAGCTCCTCGCGCGGGTCGCGGCCGGGCCGGGCCATGTACTCGATGATATCGGCCAGGGTCAGCTCGCCCGCCCCCGTCAGCTCGGCCAGGTCGGCGAGGCTGGCCTCGCCGGCGCGGATGGCCGCGCGGATGCGCGCCGCCACCTCGGGCAGCGGGCTGCCGCCATCGCCGTCGAACAGGTCGAGCAGCTTGCGGGCGGCCGGGTAGCTCTCGGGGTGGATGGCGGTGCGGTCGAGCGGCTCGGGCGCGTCGGGGATGCGCAGGAAGCCGGCCGCCTGCTCGAAGGCCTTCGGGCCGAGGCCCTTCACCTTCAGCAGCTCCTTGCGGGCGCGGAAGGGGCCGTTGCCATCGCGGTGGGCCACCACCGCCTTGGCCACCTTGGTGTTCAGCCCGGCCACGTAGGTCAGCAGCGGCGCCGAGGCGGTGTTCAGATCCACGCCGACATAGTTCACCGCGCTCTCCACCACATCGCCCAGGCGCGCGGCCAGCGCCTTCTGATCTACATCGTGCTGGTAGAGCCCCACGCCCAGCGCCTTCGGGTCGATCTTCACCAGCTCGGCCAGCGGGTCCTGCAGGCGGCGGGCGATCGAGATATTCCCGCGCTCGGTGGCGTCCAGGTCGGGGAACTCCTCGCGGGCCACCGGCGAGGCCGAGTAGACCGAGGCCCCGGCCTCGCTGACGATGGTGTACTGTAAGGATGAAGGATAAAGGATGAAGGATGAATCCGCGCGCTCAGATGCCCGGCCTTCATCCTTCATCCTTCCGCCTTCATCCTTCATGCGAATCACCTCAGCCACCAGCGCCTCGGTCTCGCGGCTGGCGGTGCCGTTGCCGATGGCGATCACCTGGACGCCGCGGCGCTGGCAGAGCGTGCGCAGGGTCTCCTTGGCCCGGTCGGCCTGGTGCAGGTAGATCAGCGCGCCCTCGACGTACTTGCCGGTCGCATCGACGACGGCCAGCTTGCAGCCGGTGCGGAAGCCCGGGTCCACGCCCATCACCACCCGGCCGCGCAGGGGCGGCTGGAGCAGCAGGCCGCGCAAGTTGGCGGCGAAGATCACCAGGGCGTGCTGCTCGGCGGCGGCCGTCAGCTCGGCGCGCAGGTCGCGCTCGATGGCCGGGGCCAGCAGGCGCTTGAAGCCGTCGGCCACGGCGGCGCGCACCTCGCCGTCCGCCCAGCTCTGGCCGGGGGCGTAGCGCCGCTGGAGCGAGCCGATGAAGGCCTCCTGGCTCGACTCGATGTCGAGCGAGAGCACGCCCTCGCGCTCGCCGCGGTTGATCGCCAGGACGCGGTAGGGCGGCAGGGCCTTGAGCGGCTGGCTGAACTCGTAGTAGGCCTGGTAGGTGCCCTTCTCGTCGGCGGCGCCCTCCTTGCGGGCCACGCGCAGGTTGGCCGTGCGGCGCACCGCCTCGCGCACGGCCTGGCGCACGCTGGCCGTCTCGGCCACCGTCTCGGCCACGATGTCGCGGGCGCCGGCCAGGGCCGCCGCCGTGTCGGGCACATGCTCGCCCAGGAAGGGCGCGCAGACCTCGTCGGGGCCGCCGCCGGCCCGGCGGGCCAGCAGCAGCTCGGCCAGCGGCTGCAGCCCCAGCTCGCGGGCGGCCTGGGCGCGCGTGCGCCGCTTCGGCCGGAAGGGCAGGTAGATATCCTCGATCGTCTGGAGCGTCTCGGCGCCGGCGAGCGCCTGATCCAGCTCGGGCGTCAGGTGGCCGCCCTGCTCCAGGGCCGCCCGCACCTCGGCCCGCCGGGCCTCCAGGCCGCGCAGATACGCCAGGCGCTCGGCCAGCTGGCGTATCTGCTCCTCATCGAGGCCGCCGGTGGCCTCCTTGCGGTAGCGGGTGATGAAGGGCACCGTGTTGCCGTCGTCCAGCAGGGCGGCGGTGCGCTCTATCTGTGATACGCCCAGCCCTAGCTCGCGGGCGATTCGTGGGAGGATGCTGTCGCTCATGATTGCTGCTCGTCTGAAACAAAAACACGCAGGAGGATTATACTCGCTCTGCGTGCCGCGTGGGCCGCCCGGCGGGCCGCCGATCAGGGCGGCGTCACCTCGTAGAGGAATAGCTCCAGCTTGCCTTCCTGCCAGTGGCCGATCTGGCGGTAAGGCAGCCGCACCGGCGGCACCTGGTGGTGCAGCTGGTCGTAGAACACCCACACCCGGCGGTGGCCCGCGATCGCTGCCAGAGCCTCGGGCAGGGTCCACGTCTGCCGAAGCGCGTGGCCCTGGCTGTAGTAGAAGTCGTCATAGTGATGGGCGCCGGCCATCGGCAGCTCTGGGCCGCTGTAGTAGTACTCGAAGATGCGCTGGTCCCAGGGCGGGTAGAAGATCACCAAGTCGTCTGCCGGGTCGGCCTCGGCGGCCACCCGATCGCTCAGCCGGCCCCACGCGCCCATCGGGTCGGAGGGCTCCGCGGCGACACGCACGAGCAGCCCCCCGCCCACCAGCAGGGCCAGCAGCGTCCAGGCCAGCCAGGGCCGGCGCCCGCGCAGGGCGGCGAACCCGACTCCGGCGGCGATAGCGGAGCCGGGCAGGATCACGATCATATAGCGCGTCGCCACGACATGGAGCATCACGACCATCAGCATCAGCGTGGCGGCGGGCAGAGCCAGCGCGCGCAGGGCGATCCCGCCCGCCGCCCGCCGGCCCAGCGCGGCGGCGAGCATCAGCGTGAAGCCCGCCGCCGCCGCCGCCAGCCAGACGACGAGCCAGGCGCCCGGCCGCACGTTGCCCATCAGCGAGCCGAAGGCCATAAAGTAATAGTCGCGCGGGCCGCCGCTCCAGTTGGCGGTCACCGCTGGCGCGACGAGCATCTGGTAGCGCAGCGAGGGCAGCCAGGGGAGCGCACATGCCGCGATGATCAGATGGACGAGCGCCCACCCGGCCAGGCGGCCCCGGCGGGTGGACGGCGCGCGCAGGAGCGAGAGCGAGATCAGCCAGTGCGCCGCCAGCAGCGCCACGCTGAAGTACGAGGTGAGCAGGAGCGCTGCCGCGCTGAGGGCGTAGGTCAGCTGCGCCCGCCGGCTCTCGGGCTGCGCGTAGAGCCGCTCGAACGCCACGACGCATGCCACCGTGAGCAGCACCGTCATGGTATATCCCCGGGCCTCAAGCATATAGCTCTGGAGCAGGGGGGCGGCGGCCATGACGAGGGCGGCCACGGCCGCCTCCTCGGGCTCCAGCCGCCGCCTGACATATTCGGCCATGCCCAGGATGGCCCCCGCGCCATAGAGCATCGATAGCGCGCGGATCGACACCTCGCTGTCGCCAAATACGCGGGACCAGAGCCAGACGCTCACGAAGTAGATGGGCGGGGTCTCCTCGTTCTTCCGCACATCGTCGAGCAGCGCGCCGAGGGTGGGGTGGGAGGTGTAGCTCAGCGTATACGCCTCGTCTGTCCACAGATCGCGGCTGAGCTGTGGGTAGCTCACCAGGGCGAGCATGAGCAGCAGGCCCCAGAGCGGCAGCAGGCGGATGATCGCCGCGCGTGCGGCGCTCGGGTGTGGGGGTATGGGTGGCGGTGCGAGCGTTTTGTGGTGCATGCCTCAATGGTAGCATACGGGTACGACTACCATGGCGGAGGCAAAGTCGCCCTACCCCCAGCCTCTCCCCCTAAGACAAGGTTCCAGAGAGCTTTACAGTTTGGCATAGCGTAAGGCATCCCAATGCGCAAATCCTGCCACCTGCCACCTGCCGCCTGAAACCTTGTGTAACGTGTAGGGTCTTTGTTGCCCACAACGACACCGCGCACGGTGAGGGTGTCCGCTTGGCATAGAAGCGCCCAATTTCCTGCGAACTTGAGAGGTTGCGCTAGGGCACAGGCACCTCGTAGAGCGATAGCTCAAGCCACTCCTTCTGCCAGTGGCCGATCTGTCGATAGGGCAGTGTGAGCGGCTGGCCCTCCCAATGGCGCGAGTTAGCGAAGTACCACACCCGCCGGTAGCCGCCTGTCACTGCCACCGCGCCATCTTGTGTCCAGGTTGTTTTGATGTCGTGGCCCTGAATGTAATAAAAGTCGTCGTAGTGGTGGGCGCCGATCAGGGGCAGCGCCGGCCCGGCATAGTAGTACTCGAAGACGCGCTGATCCCAGGGCGGCATAAAGAGCACCACATCCTCTTCGGTCCGGGCCTGCTCGGCCACAATCGCGGTCAGCTCCGGCCAGAACTGCTCGACCGGCTGCATCTGTCTGAGCCCCCGGCTCAGCAGCATTCCGGCGATCAGCAGGGCCAGCAGGGCGAAGGCCAGACGTGGCAGGCTGCGGCGCAGCTCGCTATAGCCCACCGCGACCGCGACCGCGATCCCCGGCAGCAGCGTGATCGTGTAGCGCGGGTGTATCGCATGGGTCACCACAACCAGTGCCGCCAGGCTCAGCAGCGGCAGCCCGAGGGTGCGCAGGCTCAGCAGGCGGCCCTGGGCGGCTGGGGTGGCGGGCAGGCGTAGCCCGACGGCGGCCAGCACCCAGCCGATGGTCGCCGGGATGCCCCAGGCCAGGGTGAGCGGCGCAACCAGCGGGTAGCCGAGCATTGCCGTCCCGGCGAGGGTGCTGATCGTGCTGGGGGTGATCGGGCTATGCTGGGTCATTACATCAGCGGCGCGCAGCTGGTAGAGCAGGCTGGTCAGCCACGGGGCGAGGCATGCGGCGATGATCGCCTGGGCGATCATCCAGCCGATGATGCGCCGCTTCCGCCCCGGCCCGCGCAGCCTGGCGAGCCAGAGCAGCCAGTGGGCGCCGATCATAACCGCCCCGAAGTACGAGGTGAGAAACAATGCGCCCGTGATCGCTCCGTAGATGATGTATGCCGAGCGGCGATCGGGCTGCTCCCAGAGCTGCTCAAACGCCTCGATGCAGATCGCTGTCAGCAGCAGGGTCAGCGTGTAGCCGCGGGCCTCAGCCAGATAGTACTGGAGCAGCGGCGCCAGGAGAAAGACGCTGGTTGCCACAATCGCCTCGGCTGGGGCCAGGCGGCGCCGCACGAGGTTGGCGAACACCGCCGCTGCGAGCGCCCCGCACAGCACTGAGAAGCCGCGGGTCGCCGCTTCGCTGCGACCGAATATGTGCGCCCAGGCCCATGTGCTCACGAAGTAGATCGGCGGGGTCTCCTCGTTCTTCCATACGCCTCGTCAGTCCACAGGTCGCGGCTGAGCTGCGGGTAATTGGTCAGGGCGATCGTGAGCAGCAGCGCCCAGAGCGGCAGCGCATTGTAGATCGCCGCCCATGTGCGGTGTGATATGGGGCCGGGCGGCGTCGTGAGGGTGGGTTCGGTTGCAGCATTGTGGCTCATAGGTCGAATTCTAGCATGTGCGTGTGACAAGCCTGCCCACGCCTTCGGCCAGAAACTTTATGGTACTATTGCGCGGAGTTCGCCGCCGCTGCCGCAGGAGCACGTAACGTGCAGGTGCTGATCAATGGAACCTTCTGGGGCCAGCCGAACGTCGGCAGCGGCCAGTATCTCCACGGGCTGCTGCGCTGGCTCCCCCAGGTCGCCCCACAGCACCGCTATATGTTGCTGCGCCCCGCCGTCGGCGGCCCCGGCCCGGCCCTGCCGCCCGGCGTGTCGTCTGTCATCGTGCGCACGCCCTTCGACAAGGTCAGCAAGAACCTGGCGAAGCTCTGCTTCGAGCAGGTGGCCCTGCCGCGCGCGGCCCGCCGCCTGGCCCGCCACCTCGGCCCGGCGGTGCTGCTTGTGCCCTACTTCGCCCCGCCCCTGCGCTCGGCGGTGCCGGTCGTCACCACCGTGGGCGACATCATCCCGCTGCTGCTGCCCGAGTACCGCGGCGGCCCCCACGTGCGGGCCTACATGCGCCTCGCGCGCCGGGCGGTGCGCGGCAGCGCCCACGTGCTCACCTTCTCCAGCGCCAGCCGCGACGACATCGTCGCCCGGCTGGGCCTGCCGCCCCGCCGCGTCACCTCGGTGCTGCTCGCCGCCGGCGACCAGTACGGCCCCGGCGACCCGGCCGCCGCCCGCGAGGAGGTCGCCCGGCGCTACGGCCTCGACGGGCCGTTCATCTACTACGTGGGCGGCCTCGACGCCCGCAAGAACATACCTGTGCTGCTGCACGCCCTCGCCCTGATGCGCGGGCGCGGCGGCACGGCCAGCCTGGCTATCGCCGGGCGCGCCCTCGGCAAGGACCGGCGGCTCTTCCCCGACCTCGACGCCCTGATCATCGACCTGGAGCTCGGCCATGCCGTGCGCCGGATCGACGTGCCCGCCGAGGACGGCCCGCTGCTCTACCAGGCCTGCGCCGCCTTCGCCTTCCCCTCGCGCTACGAGGGCTTCGGCCTGCCGCCTCTGGAGGCCATGGCCTGCGGCGCCCCGGTCGTCGTCAGCGACGCCAGCAGCCTGCCCGAGGTGGTCGGCCCGGCCGCCCTGCGCGTCCCCCCCGACGATGTCCTCGGCTGGGCCGCCGCGCTCGGCCGCGTCCTCGGCGACGCCCGACTCAGCGCCGACCTGCGCGCCCAGGGGCTGGCCCGCGCCGCCCAGTTCTCCTACCGCCGGGTGGCCGAGGAGACCCTGGCGGTGCTGGAGGCAGCCGCCCGGCTGTAGGGGTTGCACCCCAAACAGGATGCTGCTGCGAGTTGACGGCTTCGCCGTCAACTCGCAGCAGCATAAAAAAGGTGTGGGGGCGCTTCGCGCCCCCACACCCCCAGCGGCGGTGGCCGCCCCTACGTGGCGGGCACCGCCACCACCCCCGTCGGCTCCACGCCCTTCAGCGAGGCCGCGATCAGGTCGCGGTTCATGCGCGCGATCACGTCCAGGCTGATCTCCTTCGGGCAGACCGCCGAGCACTCGCCGATGTTCGTGCAGCTGCCGAAGCCCTCGGCGTCCATCTGCGAGACCATGTTGATCGCCCGCTGCGAGCGCTCGGCCTGGCCCTGCGGCAGGAAGCCCAGGTGCGCGATCTTCGCGCCCGCGAACAGCATCGCCGAGGCGTTCGGGCATGCCGCCACGCAGGCCCCGCAGCCGATGCAGGCCGCCGCGTCCATCGCCAGGTCGGCGAAGTTCTTCGGCACCTGCACCCCGTTCGCGTCCGGCGCCGAGCCGGTCGAGGCGCTGATGAACCCGCCCGACTGGATGATCCGGTCGAAGGCGCTGCGGTTCGTCGCCAGGTCCTTGATGATCGGGAAGGGCTCGGCCCGCCAGGGCTCGATCGTGATCGTGTCGCCGTCCTTGAAGCTGCGCATGTGCAGCTGGCAGGCGGTGACGCCGCGCACCGGGCCGTGGGCCGCGCCGTTGATCATCAGCGAGCACATCCCGCAGATGCCCTCGCGGCAGTCGTGGTCGAAGGCGATCGGGTCCTCGCCCCTGAGGATCAGATCCTCGTTGACTACGTCCAGCATCTCCAGGAACGACATATCCGGGCTCACGTGGGGCGCCTCGTAGGTCTTGAACGCCCCCGGCGCCGCGCCGTTCTTCTGTCGCCAGACATTTAGGGTCAGCTTCATGTCGCTATCGCTCCCAATTGCAGATTGTAGATTGCAGATTGCAGATTGCAGATTGCGGCCAATCTGCAATCTGCAATCTGCAATCTACAATTACTTATAGCTTCGCTGGCTCGGGTGGACGTACTCGAACTCCAGGGGCTCTTTGTTCAGCTGCGGCCTCGCCAGGTCGCCGCTGTAGGCCCACGCCGCCACATACGAGAAGTTCGCGTCGTCGCGCTTGGCCTCGCCGTCCTCGGTCTGGCTCTCCTCGCGGAAGTGGCCGCCGCAGGACTCGGTGCGGTGCAGGGCGTCGATGCACATCAGCTCAGCCAGCTCGAGGAAGTCGGCCACCCGGCCGGCCTTCTCCAGCGACTGGTTCATCTCCTCGTTCTCGCCGAGCACCTTCACATTCTGCCAGAACTCCTCGCGCAGCGCGGGGATGCGGGCCAGCGCCCGGCGCAGGCCGGCGTCGTTACGGCCCATGCCGCACTCGTCCCACACCAGCTTGCCCAGCTCGCGGTGGAACGAGTCCACCGTGCGGGAGCCGTTGATGCTCAGCAGCTTCCGCACCCGGCCGTTCACCTCCGCCTCGGCCATGGCGAACTCGGGCCGGTCGGTGCCCATGCCGTCGGGCTTGATCTGGGCCAGGTAGTTGCCCAGGGTGTAGGGCAGCACAAAGTAGCCGTCGGCCAGCCCCTGCATCAGGGCCGAGGCCCCCAGCCGGTTCGCGCCGTGGTCCGAGAAGTTCGCCTCGCCGCCCACAAACAGGCCGGGGATGGTGCTCTGGAGGTTGTAGTCCACCCACAGGCCGCCCATGGTGTAGTGGATGGCCGGGTAGATCCGCATCGGCACCTCGTAGGGGTCCTCGCCGGTGATCTGCTTGTACATGTCGAACAGGTTGCCGTAGCGCTCGGCGATCACCTTCTTGCCAAGGCGCCCGATCGCGTCCGAGAAGTCCAGGTAGACGCCCAGGCCGCCCGGGCCGACGCCGCGGCCCGCGTCGCAGACCTGCTTGGCGTTGCGCGAGGCCACGTCGCGCGGCACCAGGTTGCCGAAGCTCGGGTAGCGCTCCTCCAGGTAGTACTCGCGCTCCCGCTCGGGGATATCCTTCGGGCTGCGCGTGTCGCCCGCCTTCTTGGGCACCCAGATCCGACCATCGTTGCGCAGCGACTCGCTCATCAGCGTCAGCTTGCTCTGGTGGTCGCCGCTGACCGGGATGCAGGTCGGGTGGATCTGCGTGTAGCAGGGGTTGGCGAAGAAGGCGCCCTTGCGGTGCGCGCGCCATGTGGCCGTGGTGTTACACCCCTTGGCGTTGGTGCTCAGGTAGAAGACGTTGCCATAGCCGCCGGTGGCCAGCACCACCGCGTCGGCCACGTGGCGCTCGACCTTGCCCGTGACCATGTCGCGGGTGATGATCCCGCGCGCCCGGCCATCCACCACCACCAGGTCGAGCATCTCCGTGCGCGGGAACAGCTTCACCGTGCCGGCGGCGGCCTGGCGTGAGAGCGCCTGGTAGGCCCCGAGCAGCAGCTGCTGGCCCGTCTGGCCGCGGGCGTAGAAGGTGCGGCTCACCTGAGCCCCGCCGAAGGAGCGGTTGTCGAGGTAGCCGCCGTACTCGCGGGCGAAGGGCACGCCCTGGGCCACGCACTGGTCGATGATGCTCCCCGAGACCTGGGCCAGCCGGTAGACGTTGCTCTCGCGGGCGCGGAAGTCGCCGCCCTTCACCGTGTCGTAGAACAGGCGGAACACGCTGTCGCCATCGTTGCGGTAGTTCTTCGAGGCGTTGATGCCGCCCTGGGCCGCGATGCTGTGGGCGCGGCGCGGGCTATCCTGGTAGAAGAAGCACTTGACGTTGTAGCCCATCTCGCCCAGGCTCGCCGCGGCCGCCCCGCCGGCCAGCCCCGAGCCCACCACGATCACGGTGTAGCGCCGGCGGTTGGCCGGGTTCACCAGCTTCATCTCGAAGCGGTGCTTGTCCCAGCGCTGCTCGATCGGGCCGCTGGGCGCGTGCGCGTCCAGCCCGCTCACAAACTCAACCTGGCGCACATCGCTGCGCGCCGGGGCGGATTTCTCAGACTTTGTCTCGCTCATAGAAGCTCCACTTCGGTGTCGGGGCGCAGCAGCGCGGCGCTGCTGCGCCCTTACGCCTCATATCTAGCATATCAGGCCGCAGCCCTACAGATGCACGATCCCGCTCATCACCGCGATCGGGAAGAAGATGTTCGGCACGATGATGATCGCCGTCACCAGCCCGGCCACCGCGCGCCAGGTGCCGGTGTACTTCTCGTTGTTCAGCCCCAGGGTCTGGAAGGCGCTCCACACGCCGTGGAACAGGTGCAGCCCCAGGGCAAGCATCGCCAGGATGTAGAAGCCCGACACCAGCGGGTGCATGAAGCCGAGCACCACATTGTTGTAGGCGTTGTAGACCCCGCCCTGCTCGCCGATGTACTGGCCCGCGCCGTAGCCCACCACGCCGAAGGTGAAGTGCAGCAGGTGGAAGATGATAAATAGGAAGATCACCACACCGCCGAAGCGCATCGTGTAGGCCGCGTAGCCCGTGCGGCGCTGCTTCTGGCCGTAGCGCTTAACCTTCGTCACCCCGTGGGCGTAGGCGCTCTTCTGGCTCTGCATCGTCAGCATCGTGGCCGACCAGATATGCCCCACCACCGAGGCCAGCAGCAGCACGCGCATCACCCACAGCAGGTGCTCGTGCCCAAAGACCGGGTGCCCCAGGTCGCGCAGGCCCGCCGCGTAGTCGTTAAATACCTGTGGCCCGTAGAACATCTTCGTGTTGCCGTACATGTGGACGACCAGAAAGCCCACCAGGATCACCCCGGTGACGGCCATGATCACCTTTTTGCCAATCGACGAGCGGTAGAGCGTCAGGACCCCTGTCATCTTCGCTTCCTTCCTTCAAGGCACACGCAAGCGGGGTGTCGCATCGGGGGGCACCCAGCACACCACGCGGGCATGACATCCGTATCGCTTTCTAGAATGAGTCGTGTGTGGCGTTGAGGTGCGTTCGTTACCGGTTAATGTGAACGAATTATATCGTAAAGCGAATCGCTTGTCGAACATGCACAAAAGGTGTGCGCTGCTGCCTGTGTCTACTGTAGCCCGCCCTGACGCGAAGTGAGAGCTTTTACTATTGGTATAAGACCTCTGCGATCTTGAAGCGATAGCAAATCTGTCTGTAACATCACAAGGAACACTGAGGCACTGAGACGCTATCTCAGTGCCTCAGTGCCTCAGTGCCTCAGTGTCTCAGTGTCTCAGTGTCTCAGTGCCTCAGTGCCTCAGAGATCGAGCCGCACCTTCGCGCCAAAGTTCTTCTTATCCTTGCTGGGGAAGTAGGTCAGACATGCCGCGTCGAGCAGGTCGGCGGTGAGCGTGGGCGTCTCCATATTGTACTTGGCGATCGAGAGCATCTGGTCGATGATGTCGCGGGGCTGGCACATGCGGAAGGGCCGGTCGTCGGGCTTGTACCACTTGTTGATCAGGTAGTCGACGCCGCGCTCCTCGTAGGGAATCTTGCGCACCTTGCACATGATCTTCCAGATCTCGCGGTACTGCGCCTCGGTCGGGTCGATGATCTCGAACTTGAACTTGATGCGCCGCAGCAGCGCATCGTCGCCCAGATCCTTCGGGTCCAGGTTGGTGCTAAACATAATCAGCTGGTCGAAGGGGATCTGCATCTTCTGTCCGGTGACGGTGTTCAGGTAATCGTAGCGCTTCTCCAGCGGCACGATCCAGCGGTTGAGCAGGTCGAAGACGCGCACCTGCTGGCGGCCGAAGTCGTCGATCAGGAAGATCCCGCAGTTGGCCTTCATCTGGAAGGGCGCCTCATAGATCTTCGAGGTGGTGTTGTAGATCAGGTTGAGCTGCTCCAGGGTCAGCTCGCCGCCCACCACCACCACCGGCCGGCTGATCCGGATCCAGCGCCGGTCGTACTCGATGTCCTCGGGCAGCTTATTGCGCGGCGGCTCGTGGACGATCGCATCGTACATCTTGATCACCGCGCCGTCAGCGTAGACAGTGTGCGGGATGAAGACATCGTCGCCCATCAGGTGGGTGATCCGCTCGGCGATGGTGGTCTTGCCGTTGCCGGGGTAGCCGAAGAGCATCACCGAGGAGCCGGAGTTCACGGCCGGGCCGACCATGTTCAGGATCGACTCGTCGATCACCAGGCCCTGGAATGCCTCGCGGATGTTCTTGCGCGTCACCTTGACGTTCTTCACCGTCTGGGTCTTAACCGACTCGATCCAGCGGTCGATCGGCACCGGGCAGGGGCCGGCGTACTGGGTCTTGCCGAGGGCGGCCTGGGCCGCCTCCATGCCGCGCGGGGTGAGCACATACTCGTAGTTCACATCGCCGAAGCCGCGCTGCCCGATGATGTCGATATGCTCAAGCTTGCGCAGATCGGTGATGATCGGCTCGACGATGGCGTAGAACAGGGCCATATGCTCGGCCATCTCGCTGCCGGTCACACGGCCCTTGTTGTAGAGGATGCGCAGGAAGTGCTCGGTGACGAAGGTGCGGTTGAGGCCGGTCTCCTCAAGCACATGGGGCACCGGCGGGGTGAAGCTGTTGCGCAGCTGGGGGTGGGCCTCGTCCTCGGTGGGCGGCGGGTCGCCCAGCACCCGCAGGCCGGCCACCTGCTCGCCCCGGCTGCGCGCCTCCTGGATCAGCTGCTCGAGATCTTGTATGTGCATCGTCAGGTGGAGCAGGGCGTCGGTGTCATCGCGCTGCTGCGCCTCCTTCATGCAGGCGTAGACCGCCCTGGCCACGGTGTATTTCACGCCATCGATGTAGAGGTGGTGCAGGTACTCGGTGCCCCGCACGTAGCAGTCGCGTGAGTGCAGATCGCGGGCGAGCATCTCCTCATAGGACTTCTGATCGAGCAGGACGCGCATGCCCTTCCCCTTGCTTTGCTGATCGATGATACCGGCCGGCTGCGCTGGCGGCCGCCGCTCCTCCCAGTATAGTGTCCTCCTGCGGCGTGACCTATAGCGCGATAGTACCGCGCGATCAGTATACCTAGCGCGGCTAGCATGTAGGAGGTGCTGCGTGGGGGCTGTTTAACCTGTGGTATACTTTTATCGGCGAACTATCGTCGCTCTAGCTCGCCCGACACCCTGTACGTGTGACATATCCCCATCTCACCCGACGCCCTCCCCCCGATGATGCCATGCGTCCACGAAGAGCGGCGGCCACTGGCTCCCCACCCAGACATGGCCACTGCACACGGAGGTACGGCATGATCTCGGCATCCACCAACCTCTCCAATCTGGTTCGCGAGGCCGGCTACCAGCTGATCCACATCGATCAGCTGCGCACGAATCGCTGGTTGATCGTGGCCGAGTCCGCCGAGGGGCGCGTGCTTGTCCTGGCGCAGCAGCGCCCGCTGATCAGCGCGTCCGACGTGCAAGATCTCGCCGAGCGGCTGCGCCTCTCGCAAGTGCCCATCGGCTACCTGCTGGCCATGGGCGGCCGCTTCAGCCCCGAGGCCCAGCGCACCGCCGCCGAGCTGCGCCGCCCGCGCATCGTGCTCTGCGGCAAGATCCCCTCCGTAGACCAAGCTGTGGCCGTCGCGCATCTCTTTGAGACGATATAGGCCATGTGGCGGGGATGTGCGCCGGTAATCTGGCCATGCTATGCTGTCGTCCTGTCTCCCTGGCCCGTGCGGCGCTGCGCCGGGGCGTAGGC
>NZ_JAIEWN010000160.1 GCF_019599295.1 Oscillochloris sp. ZM17-4
GAGGAAGAGGATGCGCGGTGTTTTGAGAGAGGCCACGCAGGCCTTGAGGTCCATGGCCGCGCGGTGCTCCTGGGCGGCCCGCTCGCGCAGGGCGGCGTCGAACAGGATGTCGATGGCGGTCATGGCCAGGCTCTTGGCCCCGTCGATGATCGCGGCGTGGCCCTCGGGGGTGCGGGTGGCGGCGGCGACCTCGCGGGTGTGCCAGCCGGCCTCGGGGCCGCAGATCTTCAGCATGGCGCATGAGACCGGGATGCGGTGGCTGACGTTGCCGAAGTCGGTCGAGCCGGCGCCGCCGCCGCCGCGCTCCCTGCGGACGCTCATTGGCCGGCCGAGCGCCTCCAGATTGGCCTTGAAGGCGTCGCCGAGGCTGCTGTTGGGCACCATATTCAGGTAGGGCGGCATATACTCGCGCCACTCCATGCGCGCCCCGCTGGCGGCGGCCCCAGCCTCGGCGCAGGCCACCACCCGGCGCACCAGATCGCGGGCGTAGGCCGGGTCGGCGGCGCGCACGCGGAAGCGGCAGGCCGTGTAGCTGGGGATGACGTTGGGCGCCGTGCCGCCGTGAGTGATCACCCCGTGGATGCGGGCGTCGGAGCGCACCTGCTGGCGCAGCAGGCCGACGCTGGTGAACATCACGATCACCGCGTCGAGGGCGTTGATGCCCTCGTGGGGGTTGGCCGCCGCGTGGGCCGGGTGGCCGTGGAACGCGAAGTCGAGCCCGTGGGCCACCAGCGAGCTCTCCGAGTCGATCTTGTCCTCGGTGAGCGGGTGGATCATGATCGCGGCGTCCATCCCCTCGAAGTAGCCGTGGTCGAGGATGGGGATCTTGCCGCCGGCGTTGGGCACGGTGGACTCCTCGGCCGGCGTGCCGATCACCGACACGGCGCCGGGCAGGTGCGCGCCGAGGCGGGACAGGGCCAGCCCGGCGCCCAGGGCGGCGGTGGCGATGATGTTGTGCCCGCAGCCGTGGCCGACCTCGGGCAGGGCGTCGTACTCGGCGACGATAGCCACCTGCGGGCCGGGCTGGCCGCCGGGGAGGCGGGCGGCGAAGGCCGTGGGCATCCCGGCGATGCCGCGCTCGACGCTGGCCCCAAACTCGCTCAGGATGTCGCCCAGGCGCGCCGACGCCTGGTGCTCCTGCAGGCCGATCTCTGGGTTGTCGGCCATCCAGTCGCTTGTCTCGACCAGCAGGCTCGCCAGCTGGTCGATCTCGCGCTGGGCCGCCGCCTTCAGCTCGCTCCGCTCCATGGGGCCTCCTTCAGAATTGCAGATTGCAGATTGCAGATTGCAGATTGCCGTCGGCGGGCGCAGCGCGCGCCGGCGATCAATCTTGGTCTTTGGTCTGCTGGGGGGTTTGGAGCAGAGGATACCACAGGTTGGCGCAGGCTGCGTGCGGCTTGGCCCCATGGGGTGTGACGGAACGTCGTGCATGCGGGCGGGCGGCTGAAGCCGCGCTGGGAGGGCCTGCGGCCGCCCGCCCGCCTTCGCGGGTGGTTCCGGCGTCGGCGCAGGCCGACGCCCGGCGCGCAGCGCCCCGGCGACGCGGCTTCAGCCGCCCGCCATGGCCACCGTTGCAAGAAGATTCGTGACACCCGGC
>NZ_JAIEWN010000161.1 GCF_019599295.1 Oscillochloris sp. ZM17-4
GCTACCACGATGCCGGCGCGGTGATCGCGCGGATCGTGCGCCCCGCCGACCGCGCGCGCGCCGGGATCGCGCTGGCCTACGCCCTCGTGTCCGCAGGGCAGCCTGGCGCCGAGTCGGCGCTGGGGGCCGCGCTCAGGGCCGCGACGGTCGGGAGGGAGGAGTCCTTGCGCGCACTGGAGCTGGCGGCGCCATCGCTGGCGGCCCTCGGCGGCGGTGCGCTCCTCGCCGCCGCCGCCGCCGCCGTCGATGAGGTTGATCGCTGGCTCTAAACCTAAGTCGTAGCGCGCTGCCCGCAGATGGTCGCCGGATCCGGCAGGCGGGGGAGCGGCTGCGCGTCGAAGGAGCCGAGGAACTGCGCGCTGTCGAAGATCTGCGGGGACTCGCTGGCGGGCTGGCGGCTGTAGATCAGCAGTCGGTTGTGCCCGTCGGCCTGGACGAGCCCGAGGAGCGTGTAGCCCGTTGGGATGGCCGGGTTCCTCAGGGACATCGCGATGATGTAGTAGCGCGGCTCCTCGCCGCAGCGGGTCAGCCCCCGGGTGTACCAGCTGGCCACCTCGGTGGACTGGTTGCTGGCGAAGGGGCCGCTGAGCACGCCGGTGCGGTAGAGCTCGCCTATCACCTTCCACCCGTCTTGCGCGGGGTAGCCGAGGCGACCGCTGCCGCCGATCGGGGCGGCGGGCACCTCGCCGCTGAGGGCGGGGTAGGCCGGGATCACGGCCATCGGGAAGCCGCGCTGGTACTCGGGCGACTGGCGGACAAAGAGCGCGTAGGCGTAGGGCGCGGCGATGATCGCCAGCGCCGCTGCGGCCAGGCCGAGCGCCGGCCGGAGCAGGGCGGCGGCCCGCCGGCGCGATCTGCCCACGGCGGCGACTCCATAGCCGAGGATCAGGGCCGCCGGCACGTCCATGACGTGCATGTGGGTGCGGGGCTGGTCGAGCAGAAAGCTCACCGAGATGCAGGCTGCCCCGAACCAGATCAGCGCCGCGCGCAGGGCTGCGGGCGTGGCGGGGCTGACGGCCAGGGCCAGGATGGGCAGGCCGAGGGCCAGGGCGGCGATCACGCTCTGCCCCATAAGCAGCGATGCCTCCGGGCCGCGCAGGATGTCGGCGACGGCCACGAGGAGCGACCCGGCGAGGAGCCAGCCGAGGGGCCGCGGGCGCACAGCGCTCACGAGCGCTGCGGCGAGGGTGAGCGCCAAGGTGGCCGCCGCTATGATGACTGCGGGCGTCGTGTTATAGAAGATGGCCAGATCGTAGCTGCCGCTCAGGTTGTTGTAGAGCGCCCAGCGGCTGCCCTGCTGCCCGGTGCGCTCGCCGATATGTGCGAGCGCCTCGGAGAAGTGCGGGTGCAGCACGAAGGGCACGTAGAAGCTGGCCAGCAGGCCTGCGCCCACGCCGACGGGCGCGGCCAGGGCGGCCCACTGCCCGGCGCGCCAGCCGCGCCGCCGCCCTCCGGCGAGCACCAGCCAGATGAGGGCGGGCGCCACATAGATCGCGTCGTAATGGCTCAGCAGGGCGACCGCCATCATGATCGCGGCGGCGCACAGATCGGCCAGCGGGCGCCCCCGCCCCTCATAGAA
>NZ_JAIEWN010000162.1 GCF_019599295.1 Oscillochloris sp. ZM17-4
CGTCGAGCGCGTCGGTGTGGATGAAGGGCGGGCGCATTCTCAGGTCGACGGGCTGGAGCGCGGAGGGCAGGGCGATCTCCAGTCCGCCGCGGATGAGCGGCCGGGCGCTGATCACCGTGACCCGCAGCGCCACCAGCTGGCCTGTGCGCAGGTCGGCGGGGGCGATCAGCGCGCCGCTGAGCGGGTCGAGGTACTCCTGGTAGAGGCTGATCTGGGCCGGCGATGTGGCGGCGGCCGTCGTCCCGGCGGCGCGCGCCGCCACGAGGTAGTCGCCAGCCCCGGCGGCGAGCACCTGGAGGATCATGCCGTCGCTGCCGGATGTCGCCAGCGTCTGGAGTCGGACGGTGGCGGTGATCGGCTCGGCGCGGTCGAGCAGCACGGCGGCCCCGAGCTGTACGGATCGCGGCCCGCCCTCGGTCGGGGCATGGTTGCGCAGGGCGGCGGCGACCCGGGCGGCGGCGAAGGCGCCGGGCCAGCCGTCGACTCCCCAGTGCATCAGTAGGCCCCGCTCGGCGGCGGCGCGCTCGGTATCCAGAGGGCGGACGTCGCGCAGGGCCTGGATGGCGGCTGCGCTGACGGCGGCCTGGCTGCGCAGCATAGCAGATGGCCCGCTGGCGGCCCAGGTGATCGCGGCGGGCGCTGCGCCCGCCTGCGGCGCGCGGTCGGCGGCGGCCAGGAGCCGGTCGATCAGGCCTGCGGCGGCCGGCGCGGGCAGGGCCTGGGCGAGGTAGGCCAGCCCGTCGGGGCCGAGGTTGGCGCTGTCCAGGGCCATGGCCGCCGCCGCGTCGCCCGCGCCGGCCCCGGCCCGCACATAGAGCAGGTAGGCCTGTGTATCGGGATCCAGCCCGTCGCCGGCGCGGGCCAGGTAGCTCAGGGCGCGCGGCCCGGGGGCCGCCAGGCCAGCGACGGAGTCGTGGGCGAGCTGCTGGGCCTCGACGGCGAAGGCGCTGACGAAGGGCCGCGAGGGTGTGCCCGGCCACCAGCCCCAGCCGCCATCGGCGCTCTGCGCGGCGGCAAGCTCGTCGGCGGCCTGGCGGGCCAGATCGGCCCAGTGCGCCCTGCCCGTCGCCGGCCCGCTGTGGGCCAGGGCGGCGCTGATCAGCAGCAGCCCGGCCCGCTGCTCCACGCTGCGCTCAGGCAGGTCGGCCAGGGCGCCGGCGCTGTCGGCGAGGGTCGCCCACACCCCCGGCGCGATCGCCAGGCTGATCTCCCCCGCTGCGGGCAGGGCGAGCTCCGTCGTCAGGCTGCCCGAGCCGATCAGCGTGCCCCCCAGGGTTGACACCGGGTCCACGGCCTCGACCGTCAGGTCGCGCGCCACCTGCCCGCTCAGGCCGTCGCCATCCGCCGTGTAGCGCAGGTTCACCACGCGCACGCCGGGTCGCGGGCTCAGCGACCAGGTGATCCGCTGGGCGCCGCCGGGCGCGAGGATCAGCTGCCGCTCGGCGGGGGTGGCCGGGGCGATCTCGCCGCCCGCCGCCTGGAGCCGCACCTGGAGCGACTGAGTCACGGGGCTGGTGTTACGGACGCGCAGGCTGACCTCGGCGCGGTCGCCC
>NZ_JAIEWN010000163.1 GCF_019599295.1 Oscillochloris sp. ZM17-4
ACTATGTGCTGCCCAGGAGATCGGGCCGGGCCAGGACCAGCGTGATCAGGCCCAGGAGCAGGCTCAGCAGCAGGAAGGTGCCGGCCAGACAGCCGCGCAGCAGCCGTCTCGGGCTCATGCGGCGGGGGCGGGGCAGACGCGGCGGCGAAGCGATCAGCGAGAGCAGGGCCAGGATGAGGCTGATGATCGTGCTGGGGATGAGGCACCATAACATGGGGGTCTCCTTTCTTATCGGGTATGGCGGAAGTGCAGCTCGACCGTGTGCTGGATGCGCAGCTGGTCGCCGCTGCGCAGGGGCGTGTGCTGCGCGCCCTCGGTCGGATCCTGGTACGCCAGCACCGGACCGGCGGCGCTCGGCATAATCGTGGCGACGGTCGGCGGCCCGCTGCCGGCCTTGTCGAGCGGCACCAGATCAAGGGGCTGGCGCACGATACCGACGCCGTGCGGATACGCGTGCAGCAGCAGGGTGCGGGTCTCGCCGGTCTCGCGGTCGGCGAGGTCGATGATGCCGCGCAGCCGTGGCGCTGGCCGGCGGCGGCGCCCCAGGAGCAGCGCCACGGCGAGCAGCAGCAGGCCCGCGCCACCTGCGCCGGCCCAGAGCGGCCAGAATACGGCGCTGGCAGATGGAGCGGGCGCGGGCGACAGCGGCACCGCCGCGCTGGAGGTGGGCGTCGCCGTCGCCGTCGGTGCCGTGCGCGTCGCCGTCGGTAGGATGGCCGTCGGAGCCGTGGTTGGTCGGTTGTCGCCGGTCGCTGGTCGGTTGTCGGCGGTCGCGTGCGTCTCGACGGCACTGACGACGGGATCCGCCAACAGATAGTAGCTGCCCGAGCTGAAGGTGTCGGCGAAGCGGTCGGTGAGCGTGATCGCCACCGTGTAGCGGCCCGGCCCGCCGTCCAGGGCGATCTCCTGGGCGGGGATGCACTGGATGCCCCGACGATCCGGCGTGGCGAAGCTGTGGCGCCAGACCTGGGCCGCGCCGCCATCCCGCTGGAGGCGCAGATCCACCTCGTCATCGGTACACAGCTCCCCGGTGCCGTCGGGCGTGCCCGCCAGGCGCACCTGGCCGGGCAGATCCCGCTCTGCGGTCGCGGTGAAGAAGACGCCGCGCGGCTGGCTCGCCCGCGCCGCCTCGGGGATGGCTGGCGCGAGCAGCGTTGCGGACGGCTCGGCTCGCATTGGCGTCGATCCCGCCAGCGCCAACAGCGTGCCGGCGAGCACGATCATGTGGTATCTAGCCATCGATTGGCCTCCATGCATCGCTCGTGTGCAGACCATTGCGCGTCGGCACCAAACCCTGCCCCTCCGCGTGGGGGATGGGTGGCGCAACGGTCGCCTCGGAAGCCAGATCCGCGCTGACGCGGGGCGCGGCCTCGTGTGCCAGTTCCTCCAGCACGTACAGGTTACGCTGGGCGAGGATCTGGGCGAACGCCTCGGCCCCCTCGTGCATCGCCCGTAAGTCGTCGCTCGCCACTCCCGACTCCAGGCGCACGAAGCCTATCCGGTCGGCCTTGTCGCCGTAGGCCGCCG
>NZ_JAIEWN010000164.1 GCF_019599295.1 Oscillochloris sp. ZM17-4
CCCCAGCTCCCAACCCCCAACCGAATCACCGCCTCGTGGCTGGCGTTTGTCGCCGGGCCGATCACCTTGTAGGGCAGGAAGTACTGGGTGAAGCGCTTCTCCTCGCCGGGCATGAGCCAGGAGAAGTCGGGCTGGTTATCGGTGAAGGCCCCGCACATCAGCTCGATGTAGGGGCCGTCCGCATCGGTGAGCTGGCGGTCCCAGGCCTGGCCGAAGTCGCCGTTGCCCCAGGTCCACTGCTTCTTGCCGGGCACCAGGTGGTGGTTGGCCACATGGAGCATGCCCGCCTGCCGGCCGTGGTCGTAGTCGCCCACAAAGTCGAAGTCCGAGCGGTGGGCCATGTAGGAGGTGGGCACGGGGATATTCTTATAGCGCGAGATATCCGTGCCGGGCGCGTAGTTCACCTTGTAGTAGGTGCCGGTGGCGATCGGGAAGTCGGAGACATCGCGCTTGCCGTGGTCCATCACCGCCGTGACATCGGGCGGGAAGACCGACTGGTAGTCGTCGTTGACGTGGACGGCGGGGTTGGCCCACCAGAGGAAGGTCTGCGGCGCGCTGCTGCGGTTGTAGAGCTGGACATCGATCTGGAGGGCGGCGCGCTCGGGGTGGAGGGTGAAGCTGTGGGCGCCCTGGGTGAAGGCGAGCGGCTCGATCTCGGCGCAGTGGACGGTGGCGCTGCCGTCGGGGCCGTGGCTGATCCGCCACTGCAGCGGCATGAAGGTGCTGGGCCGGTGGTGCTGGGGCCAGTTGAACTCGATGCCGCCGGAGATCCAGGGGCCGGCCAGGCCGACCAGGGCCGGCTTGATGACCTGATTGTAGTAGATGAAGTGGTAGCCGTTGGTGAGGTCCTGGGCCATCTGGACGCGGCCGCCCAGCTCGGGCAGGATCATGATCTTCAGGTAGCGGTTCTGGAGGAAGACGGCGGTGTAGGGCCGGGGCGCGGCAGTGTCGGATACATGCTCGATCACCGGCAGGGGGTAGACCGCCCCGCTGCTGCCCTGGTAGACCCGCTTCTCCAGGAACATGGGGCTCTTCTCGGGGGTGCCGACGCCGTAGGTGGGAATGAGAACGGTTTCAGCCCAGGCGCGTGCCGACTCGCTCATAGCGGCGATCCTCATTGATCGTGATCGATTTCAGGCGGCGATGCCGCGCGCGCGCATCACCGCTGGCGGCGATGCCGGATGCGCGGGCGCTGGCGAGAGATATGATGACTTCCGCAAAATTTCGTAGTTGACATGCTGGGAAAGCTCGCATAAAATTGTAGCATCCCTCTCACAAAAAGGCAATGCCCAAGTAAGACAAGGAGGTCCTTGCTGTAGGGAAGAGATCTGATCACTTCGCATCATGGCGATGCGGAGCCGGTTCGCGTACTCAATGAGGAGGCGTTCGATGATGCTCAGGCTCAGGTTCCTGTCCGCGCTCGTTCTCGTAACGATGGTTCTCGCCGCCTGTGGAAGCGCTCC
>NZ_JAIEWN010000165.1 GCF_019599295.1 Oscillochloris sp. ZM17-4
CGCTGCCGGGCAGACCGATCACCGCCAGCCTCTGCTGGCGCAGGATGGTCGTCCACTCCACCGCCTGCTCGCGGCCCTCGGGCGCCTCGGCCTCCTTGCCGACCACCTGGCGCACCTTCTCCATAAAGGCGCGCAGGCCGCCGCGCAGCACGCCCTCGGACGGCGCGACCTCGCGCACGGTCAGCGAGACATACACCTCGCTGAGCGGCATATTCATCTGGCGCTGGTCGATCCCGCGCAGGTCGAGCGTGCCGTGGGTCACATAGAGGTGCTTGAGGTAGCGGCGCAGGGCCGCTCCGTAGTCGGCCTGGGGCGCGGCGGGGGTCTGCTGGTAGAGGTGGATCACCTCGGCGATGTAGTTGCCGCTCGTCTCGCCGGCGAACAGGTTGCGCCCGATGTCACCCTGGTTGAGGACATCAACCTGGGAGTTGTCTGCGGGATTGCTCTGACGCCCGTGACGCCCGACCGTCGTCTGGTCGCCACCGGCTACTGGCCCGATGGCGACATCGCCCATCTGTGCACCGGCGAGGCTGACCTGGGATTGCTGAGCGGCGAGCTTATGCTCTGCGGCCTCAATCGCCAGCAGGAGATCGGCCCGCTCCTCGGGGTCGGTCTCGTGCTCCAGCTTCCGGCGCAGGCGGGTGAGGCGGGCTGCGAGATCGTCGCTCACGGCGGCTCCTGAGAATCAGTCCTAGCTATCGACACGCTGATGCGGTATGATCGGTTATCAGTTAACGGTTATCGGCTACGCGGTGATAGGAAGTATAGCATGAGCGAGAGGGCCTGGGCGAGATACGCTCGCGTTTGTGCTGCCAGAATCGCACGTACGAACGCAGGCTTGATTTTCCTAACACTCGCTTTCGTGTAGCACGGAGGAGGTGCCTCATGGGCGGGCTCGGATCAGGTCGGGTGCGGCAGCGGCCACTGGCCGAGGAGCAGCTGCAGCTGCGGATCGCGGCGCTGCGCCCGGCGATCGCCAGGGCCTGCGCGGGGCAGGAGGCGGTCACAGACACGATCACCTGGAGCATCGGGGCGCGGGTGCTCGGCCGTAGCCGCTACACGCTCAGGGCGCGCTCGCCTATGGAGCTTCGCCTGGAGCTGGCACCAGACGAGGCGGGGCGATTCGCCGCCGCCGTGATTGCCGTGGTCGCGACGCCGCAGCCCAAGAACCGCGGGCTGCGCTGGTGGCTCCAGTGCGCCGGCTGCCAGCGCCATGTCATGGTGCTCTGCGCGGGCGCGGCCGGCTGGCGCTGCCCGCGCTGTGCCAAGGTGATCTACCGCTCCAGCTGCGCCTCGGATAAGCGGCTCGGCCCGCTGCTGCGGGCGATCGTGCGGGGCGCGACCGGCTCGCCCGACGCGCCGCTGCAGGCCCTCGACCAGCGCCGGAGATCCCGCCCGGCCCGCTCCACCTACACGGACGCCGACGCGCAAGCCGCCCTCGGCGAGGTGCG
>NZ_JAIEWN010000166.1 GCF_019599295.1 Oscillochloris sp. ZM17-4
CTTGGCGCGCAGTACGCATGCTTCGGCTTCGAGCTGACCGGCCCCTGGCCGGCCTACAGCTTCGCCGCCGCGCCCGAGGAGGGCCCAGCCGATGCATGAGAGCCTCTCCGCCGATCGCGAGCTGACCCTGCTCGATCTGCTCGACCGCATCCTCGACAAGGGGGTGATCATCCACGGCGACATCACGCTCTCGGTCGCCGATGTCGATCTGGTCTATCTGGGGCTGCGGGTGCTGCTCACGTCGGTCGATAATGTGGAGCGAATGCGCGGGGAGCTCGATGCGCCGCCGCCGCGGACTGTCTGAGGTGGCGATGCTGTACCTATACGCAATCATCGACCGGCCGGGAGACGGGCTGCCACAGGAGCTGGGCCTGGCCGACCAGCCGATCTCCTACGTTTATGAGGGCGGCATCGGGGCGGTTGTCAGCCAGATCGAGCCGCGCTATGTCACGGTCGGCGCCTTACAGATCGTGCGCCATGAGGCGGTTGTCGAGTCGCTGTCGGTGCGCCACGGCGTGCTGCCGGTGCGCTTCGGCACCATGCTGGATGATGCTGAGGCGGTGCGCTCGCTCCTGCGCGAGCGGAGCAGCACCTTCGCCGATGACCTGTCGCGTGTGCGCGGGCGGGTCGAGATCAGCCTGCGGGCGCTCTGGGCAGATCTGCCGGACCCCACCCCCCCCGCCGCGATAGATGCGCCGCGCACGGGGCGGGGCTATATCGAGCGGCGCATCGTTGAGGAGCGGGCGGCGGCGCTCCGCCGCCTGCGCGCCAAGCAGGTCGCGGATGCGGTTCACGCCCGGCTCGACCAGCACGCCGATGCGAGTGTCTTCAAGGTGCTGCCGACAGAGCGGATGCTGCTGAGCGCGGCCTACCTGGTCCCCCGCGAGGATACAGCGCGCTTCCAGGCGCGCGTCGCCGAGATCATCGCGGCGCGGCCCGAGATCCGCCTGCTCTGCACCGGCCCCTGGCCGGCCTACCACTTTGTGTCGCCCGCCTGATGCAGATCCACCGCTATGTGGTGAGAGGAACGCCTGATGATCGCTGACGCGTCCGACGCCCTCGATGAGCTGGCCATGATCCAGGGCAAGATCCTGCACGCCCCCGAGGAGACGGCCGCATTCGCCGCCGAGCTTGAGCGGGCCTGCTCCACCCTGCCCCAGCGCATCAACGCCGACCCCGAGGAGGTCGAGCGCGGCCTGGCCAAGCTGGTGCTGACCCTGATCGAGCTGCTGCGCCGGCTGATGGAGCGGCAGGCGATCCACCGCATCGAGCGGGGCACGGTGAGCGACGATGAGATCGAGCGCCTCGGGCTGACCTTCATGCGGCTTGAGCAGCGCATCCTCGATCTGAAGGTGATCTTTGGCCTGGAGGGCGAGGATCTGAACCTCAACCTCGGCCCGCTGGGCGAACCTGCTGCCCTTTTTGCC
>NZ_JAIEWN010000167.1 GCF_019599295.1 Oscillochloris sp. ZM17-4
GCCCCCGACCCGACTCTGCCGCCCAGCGTATACGCCACCGTCTCTCCCACAAGTGGCCCGCCCGGCACGAGCTTCGCCTTCGACGCCAGCGGCTTCGACTCGGGCGAGAAGGTGGGCATCTGGCTGACCGCGCCCGACCAGTCGACCTTCGGTGCCGGCTTTCAGGCCACCGCCGACAGCTCCGGCTCCATCGCCGGTGACAATATCAGCATCACGACCGACACGAGCTTTCCCACCGGGATCTGGTCGTTTAACGCCCAGGGCGTGCGCAGCGGCAAGCAGGCCATCGGCTACTTCCTGATCAGTAGCGCCGCCAGCCCGGGCGACCCTGGGAAGCTCGGCGTGGTTGTCCACGACCAGCTGCCGCGCCAGGGCGCCGCCCTGATCTTCCCGGTGGCGGCCGTGCCCGGCACCACCTTTGTGCTGCTGGGCGACGGCTTTAGCGATGGCGAGAGTGTGAGCGCCTGGGTCACCGGGCCGGACGGCACGAGCACAGCGATCGACGTCGCGCAGGTGTCCGTCATCGGCAGCGGGGCGCAGGCGATCATTGGGACGGCCGGGCTCCCCGAGGGCTTCTACAACGCGGTGATCGAGGGGAAGAGCAGCAAGGTGATTGCGGCGGCGGCCTTCAAGCTCACCCGCGACTATGTGGCCGGCCCGGGCACCCCCCGCCCGAGCAGCGTACACGGCAGCTCCACGCCGGCCGAGGGCGGCTCGGGCACCACCTTCCAGGTGCGCGGCCAGGGCTTCCAGCCGAGCGAGGGTCTGGAGGTGTGGACGACCGACCCGACCGGCACCTACACGCTGCTGGCCGACCAGATGCAGGCCGACGGCGGCGGTCGGATTGGCTACGACCCGCCGATCGACCTGACCGCGCCCGCCGATGCGATCCCCGGCGTCTACGGGATTCACTTCCGCAGCCCGGCCAGCGGCGCGCGTGTGGACGTGTACTTCACCGTGGTCGGCAGCGCCAAGGCCGCCCCCGGCGCGCCGAGGTGGGTGACGGCCGGGCTCGGCGGCCTGATGCCACGCTAGCGCGGGCCGCCTTCCACACATAGGGCTGTCGCCCTAAAAACCGATGTTGTTATGGCCAACATGGCCAGCGAAGCTGGCCATGTTGGCCATAACAACAAGAAATTCTGTCGCCAGCAACAACACGATGCAGCAGTGAGGGTGTGGGAGAGCGAAGCTCTCCCACACCCTCACGGCTGCATTCGCGCTAGGACTCCACGGCGACGGTGCGGAGGCCGACGACCAGCCCGCGCGATGACACGCCGAGGATGAGCACGCGCACCCGGACCCGCCCGGCCCGGCAGGAGATGGCGCCCGTCAGCCGCGCCTCAACCTCGGCCCGCAGGGCGGCGAAGCGATCTGCGGCCTCCAGCTCCGCCGCAGACATCCACGGGTGGC
>NZ_JAIEWN010000168.1 GCF_019599295.1 Oscillochloris sp. ZM17-4
TCGTCGCGTCGGATGCTTCGGGTCCAGATGTACACAGCTATTAACAGATCTACCGTAGACTGATTTGTCTATATACAGCGATTGTCAAGTTCTATGCTGATCAAAGCTGATGTCCGTCGTCATCCCCCAATTCATTCCTCAAACAATTCACGAACTTCAGGAATCATACTAAGCGTATGAATTGTGCGCTCAACCGAGCGATAAATGTAGCTTTTTGCCAACACTTGTCCCTTGCGGGTGAGTATTTCGATTGTTTCCTCAACCGAGACTTGTAACACGAAGCGCAACCGGAAGATTTCGCGATCCAAGGGCTCATTAATAAGTTGTAGCAGTCGGTCGAAACGCAACAGCCTATGTAAGTCCCCAATATCATCATGAGGGTCGGAAATTTCATGCACATCTCCAGTGACTTCATCAATAGACACATTCGGCTGACTTTGCTCGGAACGCAGCTGATCGTAAGCGATATTCCGCCCAGCGATCTTAAGGTAGGCTTGATAAGCAACGAAGGGACTCGGTGGTGGAGGTTTGATTGCGTAGGGATTTGTACGATTCCTCATCTTCGCTGTAATATGGAGAAGGACATCCTGTGTCCAATCATCGATTAGATCGGGGGTTCGGAGCGGAAAGTAGCGGCGTACCAATAATTCGCTGATCTGGATCAGCATGGCGATAGCTTCCTCATCGTGAGCAGCAGCTTGGCGCAAAATTGTGTCACAGCTTGATATATCCCACACCCCATCCTGTTGAAAGCGCTGTAGTTGTTGGATACATGTGGCGCAGAGAGACTCCAGCGGTGCGTCTTCGAGTACCGTCGGCATCTTCATAGGAATAGGCGGAAATGCTGTATCTTCGCTATCAGACTTAACCTGATCCTTCACTACACCCGACTCTGTTACTACCTCAGCAGCATGTTCAATGGAGGTATTTAGGAATGCAGTTCCTGCATGAGTTGTTCCCTGATCTGTGACTGTTACTCCCGCCGCTTCGGCAATAGCTTCTTGCTCTCCTCCAAGTACTATACCCTCTCTCTGTTCATGGGGAATCCGTAACTGCTGCTCCAACCGCTCCGCTAGCTGGACATGCTCCCCACCTAGACGGCGCAGTGTAGCTGCCAGCACCCGTGCAAAGCGGCGACTGCCAGACGTGATGTTGAGCGTCCCGGCCCCGGTTGGATCTGCTAGCAGCGCAGAGAAGCCAAACGATGTGCCGGTCTCACGCTGAATGTACTCGCTCACCCGTACGAACACCTGGACTGTCTTTTCCCTTGTAATTGTGTTGAGCAGAAGCTCACGCACCCCGTCTACAAAGTCATATTGGATCTGGTCAGGATTCTGTTGATCAGTTGTCACTTGGCGCAGCAGCCCGCTCAAAAACACCTCGGCCAGATGC
>NZ_JAIEWN010000169.1 GCF_019599295.1 Oscillochloris sp. ZM17-4
GAAGTACGGCAACCCGGACGGCCCGACCTTTGCGTACCTGGTGGCGAGCATGAAGAAGAAGGGCCACGTCGGCGACGCGGTCTACGAGCAGATCATCGGCAGCTCGTCGCGGACAAACGCCGAGTACAACGCCAAGTACGCGCAGCCACAGCAAGGAGCAGCATCGACATGAGCACCACCAATTGGCTGACCCGAACCCTCATCTGGGAGCGGACGCAGGACGCGGAGCACCCCTACCGCACGACCGCCGACGGCGCAACGCTGACGGTGCGGGTGAACGACTTCCCCGAGGAGCCCACCGTCTACACCCTGCTGGTGGACAAGGTTGCGGCCGTGGGCTTTAGCGACTGGCCTGACGCCTGGACGCGGCCCGCCCGCAAAACGGCGGGGCGATGAGCAGCGGGCGGGGCTACCGGGGCGGGTTCAATCCCTTCCGCGACAGCCGCGGGCGCTGGGGCACCGCCGCCACGCACGCCGGGGGCGGCGAGGGCGGCGCGACGATGAACGCCGCGATTCGCCAGGCGTCCGGGCGGGGCGAGCCCGCCGCGCCCCGCTCCTACGGCAGCGCCTACACCCCGGCCGCCGCCGTCACCCTGCGCGCGCAGGAGGAGCGCATCCGCAACCAGAACTTCGAGTCCATCGCCATCGTCGGCCCGGACGGCGCGCTCCGCGCGTTCGTGAACGGCAGGGCCGTCAGCGTGAAGATCAGCAACGACCAGATGAAGCTGCTGCCGGGGGCCATCCTGACGCACAACCACCCGCCCGAGGAGCACGCCGGCGACGCGCAGACCTCCTTCTCCGGCCAGGACATCCTCGCCGGGCTGAACAGCGGCGAGAGCGAGACCCGCGCCGTGACCGAGCGGTACAATCACGTCGCCCAGTATCGCAAGCCGGGCACCCAGGAGCCGGTGAACCGGAAGCTCACCGAGGCGGAGAACATCGACATCTGGCTGGGGCTGAGCGACGCCTACGAGTGGGACCGCAAGGCCCCGCCGGCGCAGCAGCGCCAGCAGCTTGAGTCGTCGGTCCACGCGGAGAACATCGCCATGGCCAAGAAGTACGGCTACGTCTACTACCGCGAGGATCTCCAGACCGGAGAGATCGAGGGCTATGGCCATGATGTCTGATCCGAAGCGCCAGGACTGGCGGACGCGGCGGGTGGCCCAGGCTCCCGCTCGGCTGCCCGACGGCACCATCATCACCCACGGCCCGGAGCCACGCGGCCGGCCACGCCCGGCCAGCACGCCCGCGCCCACCACGCCCAAACGCACCCCGCCGCCCACGCCACGGCGCCCCTGACCAACAAGCGACGCACACCGACAGAGACACCGAGGCAGCAGCGACACGCGCGCCAGAGTGGCAGCACCACCACGAGGCATAGCGATGTTCCAC
>NZ_JAIEWN010000017.1:0-29966 GCF_019599295.1 Oscillochloris sp. ZM17-4
GCGCCGCAGCGTCGCCGCGGGCCTCGCCGACCGCCCGGCGAGCCAGGTCGCCCGCGTGATCGCCCAGGCCCGCGCACGCACCGATGTGCGCGACCTCGCCGGCTGGGTCGTGGCCGCGCTCCGCGACCTACCCGACGAGTCGCCGCCCGAGTCGCCGCCGACACGGGTCTCAAGCAGCCCCATCCTGTTCCACCCGGGCCTGAGCGGTCGCGAGCGCCAGATCTGGCTCAACCGCTTCCGCGCCGCCGACCCCGCCGACCGCCAGGCGATCCTCGACCGCTTCTTTACGGAGTTTGGCCATGTCCCTGCCAGCTGAGCCCGCCCTGCGCAGCGTACCGTGTGACCTCGACGCCGAGCGGGCCACGCTCGGCGCCATCCTGCTCGACCGCGAGGCGATCATCGCCGTCGCGCCGTTTCTGACGCCTGCCCACTTCTACCTGGAGAAGCACGCCCAGATCTACGCCGCCATGCTGGCTTGCTATGGACGCCGGGAGCCGCCCGATCTAACCACCGTCAGCGGCGAGCTGCGCCGCCAGGGTCAGCTGGAGGGCGTGGGCGGGGCCAGCGTTCTGGGCGAGCTGCTGGCCGGCGTGCCGACCGCCGTGCATGTCGAGTACTACGCCCGCAGCGTCGAGCGCACGGCGGTGGGCCGGGCGCTGATCGAGGCCGGCGGCCAGATCGTCGCCCTGGGCTACGACGACGCCCTCCCGATCGAGGAGCGCCTGGATGCGGCGGCCCAGCGGATCTTTCAGCTCAGCAGCGCGCGCCAGCTCGGCCAGGACTTCGTATCCGTGTCCACCGTGGCCAGCGAGTACCTCGACGCCCTGGCCGCCACCGCCGACGAGGGCGACCTGCTCGGCATCGGCGCGGGCTACCCCGACCTGGACAGGATCACCCAGGGGATGAAGCCGGGCGAGCTCGTGGTGCTCGCCGCCCGGCCGGGGGTTGGCAAGACGGCGCTCGCGCTCTGTATCGCCTACCACGTGGCCCAGCGCGGCCAGCACGTGGGCATCTTCTCGCTAGAGATGGATCGCGAGCTGCTGCTCCAGCGCCTCATCGCCCTGGAGCTGCGCGTACCGACCAATCAGGTGCCCCGGCTGCTGCGGCGGGGTGATCATGCGGCGATTGCGGCGCTGGCCCGGGTGGCCGAGCTGCCGATCCACATCGACCACACCCCGTCGCTGAACGTGCTGGCCATCCGCGACCGCGCCCGCCGTCTGGCCAGCGCGCACCCGATCGAGCTGTGGGTGGTGGACTACCTCCAGCTGGCCCAGGGGGCGAGCGCCAGGGACGATGAGGTCAAGCGGATCACGGCCGTCTCGCAGGGGCTGACCAGCATGGCCCGCGAGTTCCGCGTGCCGGTGCTGGCGCTCTCGCAGCTCTCGCGGGCCGTCGAGAGCCGGGCGGCCCATGTGCCGATGCTCTCGGACCTACGCGGCTCGGGCAGCATCGAGCAGGACGCCTCGCAGGTCTGGTTCATCTACCGCGAGGAGCTCTACGACGACCCATGTGATCGGCCAGGGGTCGCCGAGATTCATGTCGCCAAGCACCGCAACGGCGAGACCGGGGTGGCATCGCTACGCTTTGAGCACGCCAGCACGCGCTTTGTAAGCCTGAGCCGGGCGATGCCGTCTGATGGGCGGTGAGGGCCGACGATGACGAAGCTGCGCGAAGAGTGCATGGCGCAGCTGCGCCATGCGCGGTGAATCGTGCGCCCCCCTTCACGGTGGCTTCTCGTCCCGCGGCGTCACTGGGTCATACGGTCACTGTCGCAGCGGCTAACACTGCCTGCCATGTGACAAACTGGTACGCTGAGGGCGGCGATTATATCAAATCTGGCAAGACCGTGGGCATGTCATGCTGAGCGCAGCGAAGCATCTTCCAGTCGCGTGGATGGGAAGACCCTTCACTTCGCTCAGGGTGACAGGGGGTGTCACGAATCTTCTTGCAACGGTGGCCATGGCGGGCGGCTGAAGCCGCGTCGCCGGGGCGCTGCGCGCCGGGCGTCGGCCTGCGCCGACGCCCGGCGCGATGTCAGTCGCTCGCCGAGGCACCGACGCGCACAGGTTCACCCAGCGCGTATTCGCGGCTAAGACAAGGTTCAATCCAGCTTGATAGGTTGCCGCCGAACGGCCCTCACCCCCCAGCCCCCCGCTCCCGTGGCTTTCGGCCACAGGAGCGGGGGGCTGGGGGGGGTGAGGGCCATGGTGGAACTGTACCGTAAAACCGGCCCCTCTGAAGCCATGTCTAACAATAACGTTACACGCGGGTAACACCCCCTAGCCTCAGGCCCGCGCCAGTCTAGGGGGCTGTTGCAACGTCGTCGAGCACGCTGGTGAACGCCTTGACCACCTGCGGGTCGAAGTGCGCCCCCGCCCCCGCCAGGATGTGGGCGCGCACCCGCTCCTCATCCCACCCGCGCCGGTACGGCCGGTCGGAGCGCAGGGCGTCCCACACATCGACGACGGCGAAGATCCGTGCGGCCAGCGGGATCTGATCGCCCTTGAGCCTGCGCGGGTAGCCGGTCCCGTCGTAGCGCTCGTGGTGTGCGTAGGGGATGGCGAGCGCCTGCTCAAGGAATGCGATCGGGGCCAGCATCTCGTATGCGTAGACCGGGTGCAGCCGCATGATCACCCACTCCTCATCGGTCAGCGGCCCCGGCTTGAGCAAGATCTGGTCCGGCACCCCCATCTTACCGATGTCGTGGAGCAGCGCGCCGCGGCGGATGTGGATCAGGTCATCGTCGGAGACGCCCATCGTGCGGGCCAGGCGCAGCGTCATCTCCGTCACCCGCAGCGTGTGGCCCTCCGTCTCCTTATCGCGTAGGTCGAGCGCGCGTGACCAGCCCTCGATCGTGGCGTCGTAGGCGTGCATCAGCTCCTGGTGCGAGTGCTGGAGCCGCTCGACCATATCGGCGTTGTCGAGGGCGATCGCCAGCTGGCTGGCGAACATCTCTAGCGTGGCGTGCCAGTCGTCCGTGCTGTGGAACGGCCTGCGGGTAAAGAGCTCAAGCACACCCTTCAGCTGGCCCTTCGCCATGAGTGGGATGCCGTAGTACAGAGTGAATTCCTCCGAGGGCGGCACCCCCGTGCCGGTGGCGGTGAGCTCGCCCAGCGTAGGCCGGTAGATCGACGTGTGGCTCTGCGCGATCTGCCCGGCGTAGGTCTCGCCCATGCGCACGGTCTGTGGGCCGAGGGTGCGGCGAAAGCCCCGGCTCGCGACTCGATCCAGTGTTGGGAGCGTGTGGTGCTGGCGATAGATGGTGATCGCGTCCACCCCGAGCTGGGCGATCAGCTCATCGATCACGATGCTCAGCACAATGTCCATGTCGATGCCCGCGCTGATCGCCTTGTCGATATGGTGAAGCGCCTGCATCCGCTGGAGGTGTCGCGCGGTCTCCTCGTGCAGTGTCGCGCGGTTGATCGCGTTGCTCGCCACCTCGGTGATCGCGATCAGGAGGCTCTGATCGGGGGCGTCAAGGGGCTGCTCACGGCCCAGCAGCAGCGCGCCGAAGGGGGTGCCACTGACGCTCAGCGGGACGTAGGCGATCATCAGCGGGCTATCGAGTACTCCGCCATCGCTCGCACCGAAGTGGGGCTGGTTGCGTGTCAGAACGCCCATGAGGGGTGCGTCCGGCACGAGATCAAGGCGCTGTCCGGCGAGGGCGTGCCAGCCCCCCCCAGCCAGCTCAATGGCGACCAGGCCGCCTGTCGCCGGGGCGGTCGCGATGGCGGCGGCGTCCGCCGCCAGGATCTCGCTCACCAGGCTGATGATGACCCCCAGCATATCGGCGCGGCTTGTCGCCGCCGCGAGCGCGGCGCTCAGCCTCGCCCGTGCTTGCTGCTCGCGCTCCCGCTGCTTGCGCGCGCTGATGTCCTGCTTGATCGTGATGAAGTGCGTGATCTCCCCGGCCTCGTTGCGCACCGGCGTGATCACCTGCTCCTCCTCATAGAGCCGCCCATCCTTGTGCCGCGTCGTGATCTCGCCATGCCAGACATGCCCGGCGTGGATCGTGCCCCAGATCTGATCGTAGAAGGAGTCGGGGTGATTGCCCGACTTTATCAGGCGCGGATTTGTGCCGATCGCCTCCTCAGCAGTGTAGCCGCTCACCCGCGTGTAGGCGCTGTTCACCCACTCGATCACCCCGTCCTTGTCGGTGATCACCATCGGGGTGGCCGCCGCCTCCAGCGCCGCGCTCTGGAGCCGCAGCCGCGACTCGGCGCGCTTGCGCTGCACGATCTTCCACATGCTGTCGGCCAGCAGCCCGACCTGGCGGGCGTCGGACTCATCATACAGCCGCTCCTTATTGCCCACGCCGATCACCAGCACCACCTTGCCTTCAGCGTCGAGCACCGGCACGCTCAGGTGGCGCGACAGCGGGGCGTGGCCGGCGGGCAGCCCGCGCCAGCCTGCGGCCTGGGTGTCGTCGTTGTGCATGACCGGCCGCCCCTTGCGCACGCAGTCGGCCCAGATCCCGGCCTGATCGATCGGGTAGTGCGAGTCGTAGACCGCAGCGCAGTGCGCCAGAGTCTCCTTCGACCATGTGAAGAGCTGGATGCTGAGCTGGTCCGGGTTGATGAAGTGCAGGTAGCCGATCTGGCTCGATGTGAGCGTGACCGCGTGCTCCAGCGCCAGCTGGATGATCTCGGACTCGCTCAGGGTGTTGGCCCGCTCGCTGAGCTCGAACAGCGCGTTGAGGCGGCGGTCGTCCATCTGGAGCGCGGCCTGCGCGCGCGCCAGGTCGGTGCGGTCGTGGATGCTGCCGAGCATCATCGTCGGCCGCCCCTCCGCATCACGAATAACCTGGCCGTCCCCATAGACAACCCGCTCCTCGCCGCTCGGCAGGCGGAGGCGGTACTCGAGCGGGGCGGGCTCGCCGTGCTCTAAGACGTGCGCATTTGCGGCCTGCACACGTCCTAGGTCGTCCGGGTGGACGGCATGGGCGATGATCGCATCCAGGTCGCCGTCGAAGGTCGCCCGATCGACACCGAAGATCCGGAACATCTCATCCGACCACGTGACCCGGTTGGTCGCGAGGTCCCACTTCCAGCTGCCGACATGGGCGACGGCCTCGGCGCGCGAGAGGATCGTCAGCATCTCCTCCTGCTGCATTGTCGCCCGCTTGACATCGGTGATATGCTCGTGCGACACGACGACGCGATGGTCGCCGGAGGCGAGCGGCACCGCGCGTAGGACGTACCAGCGCGGCCCTTCGGCAGTCTCGCCGCTGTACTCCAGGCGGAAGCTGGGCTGGCTTCCCCGGAGCAGTGCCTGGAGCCCCTCAAGGGCGTGTAGCGCCTCCGTATCGCCGGAGCGGGCGGACTGGCGGCAGACATTGAGGTAGTTCACGCCGGGGCCGGTGCGGCTGAGATCCAGGTCGCCGTACTCCTGGGCGGAGCGCCGCCAGGCCGCGTTCACCATCAGGATCATGCCGTCGGTGTCCAGCAGCGCCACGGAGTCCTCAAGCGAGTCCAGGATCATCGAGCTGAGCTGAACATCACCCATAGCGCACCTCAAATGTACAATCACGGCGATAAAACGTGGTGGGGCCAATGCGACCTGATCTGTAGCATCCGAGGCCCCCGACGGCGGGCGAGGGGTGTGGGGCTGGCGCGGCAGCGCATCGCAGGTCGCTGTGGAGCGGCATGAGTATATCGATCTAGTATACACCTACGACCTATCAGCGCTGGGCGGCGAAGCCGCCCCCGCAGGGCTGTTGCAACGGCCTGAGCGCACCGCCGGCTGGCGACTGGAGTCGCGCCGGAGCGGCGCTGCGCGCCGGGCGTCGGCACAGGCCGACGCCGGAACCGCCCGCGTCGGCGGGCGGTTGTCCAGAGGCCCCCGCGCTGCGACGTCAGTCGCTCGCCGAGGCACCGACGCGCACAGATTCGCCCAGCGCGTATTCGCGCTAGCAATCCTCTTTGCCAAGAGCGCGTATAATATGTGCCGTTCAGTCATGTTCGGAAGCGACTCATGAGGCGGCCCGATCAGCGATCTAGAACTGGTCGCTTGGGAGGGGTCCTCTACGAGCGCTATACCTGCGACATCGACATACCGGATCGGCGGCCGCCCACCCCAGGTGCGCTGAGCGTTGCCTGTACCCATCGGACAGCTAACACCGTCTGCTCCCCGTGATGCGGACGGCGCCGGCGGTCAGGCAGACGCCTTTTCGGCTCTTGAGGACAGCGTATGCAGCCTAGCACTCATCGCTCCATGGTCATGGAGCCGGTCGCGATCATCGGCATGGCCTCCTTCTTCGCTGAGGCCCACAATCTCGCAGATTACTGGGACAACATCGTCCACGAGCGTAACAGTATCACCGATGTCCCCCCCTCACGATGGAATATCGCCGACTACTACGACCCGGACCCATCCGCGCCCGATAAGTCCTACTGTAAGCGCGGCGGCTTCCTGCCCGATATCGACTTCGACCCGCTGGAGTTTGGCCTGCCGCCGAACATCCTTGAGGTGACGGATGTCTCGCAGCTGCTAGCCCTGGTGGCGGCACGCGAGGCGTTCGCGGACGCCGGCTACGGCGCGGAGCGCGGCCACGACTTCGAGCGCACCGGCGTCGTGCTGGGGGTGAGCGGCGGCCAGAAGCTGATGACGCCGCTGATCGCGCGCCTGCAGTACCCGGTCTGGGAGCAGGCCATGCGCAGCTGCGGGCTGAGCGAGGATCTGGTCGCCGAGGCGATCGCCAAGATCAAGCTGGCCTACATCCGCTGGGAGGAGAACTCCTTCCCCGGACTGCTCGGCAATGTGATCTCCGGGCGGATCGCCAACCGCTTCGACCTGGGCGGGCTCAACTGTGTGACCGATGCGGCCTGCGCGTCGTCGCTCAGCGCGCTCCAGATGGCCCTGAGCGAGCTGACCTCGGGCCGCTGCGACATGATGCTGACCGGCGGGGTGGACACCGACAACTCGCCCTTTATGTATATGTGCTTCAGCAAGACGCCGGCCTTCTCGCACCAGGAGATGGCGCGGCCGTTCGACGCGGAGTCGGACGGGATGATGGTCGGCGAGGGGATGGGCATGCTGGTGCTCAAGCGCCTGTCCGACGCCGAGCGCGACGGCGACCGGGTCTACGCGGTGATCCGGGGCATCGGCTCGTCGAGCGACGGGCGCTACAAGAGCATCTACGCGCCGCGCTCGGAGGGCCAGGCCCGCGCGCTGCGCCGGGCCTACGCCAGCGCCGGCGTGCCGGCGACGAGCATCGGCCTGGTCGAGGCCCACGGCACGGGCACGGTGGCGGGCGACCTGTGCGAGGTGCAGACGCTGCGCGAGGTCTTCGGCGAGGGCAACCCGCGCCAGGCCCACATCGCCCTGGGCAGCGTGAAGTCGCAGATCGGCCACACCAAGGCGGCGGCCGGCTCGGCCGGGATGATCAAGGCGGCGCTGGCCCTGTACCACCGGGTGCTGCCGCCGACGATCGGCGTGGATACGCCCAACCCGAAGTTTGGCCTGGAGGGCTCGCCGCTGTATGTCAACACCCGCGCCCGCCCCTGGCTGCGGGCGGCGGGCGGGTCGCCCCGCCGGGCGGCGGTGAGCGCCTTCGGCTTCGGCGGCACCAACTTCCACGTGGTGCTTGAGGAGCACGCCGGCGACCATCGCCGGCCCTACCGCATCCACCGCACGGCCCAGGAGCTGATTGTGGCCGCGCCGAGCACCGCCGCGCTGCGCGCGCGCGCGGCCGAGCTGGCCGAGGCGCTGGCCGGCCCGCAGGCCGCCCAGGCCTTCGCCGAGCTGGCCGAGGCGACCCGCGGCCTCGACCTGCCGGCCGAGCTGGCCCGGCTCGGCTTCGTGGCCGACGGCCCGGCCGAGGCCCGCGAGCAGCTGCTGCGCGCCGTCGCCATGCTCGGCGGGCAGCCCGACGCCGACCGGCTCCAGCACCCGAAGGGGGTCTTCTTCCAGCGCTACGGGCTCGCCACCGCCGGGCGGGTGGTGGCGCTCTTCCCCGGCCAGGGCTCGCAGTACCTGGAGATGGGCCGCGAGCTGGCGCTGAACTTCCCGCCGCTGCGCGAGCTGCTCGGCCGGGCCGACGCCCACGGCGCGCGCGCGCCGCTCTCTGAGGTGGTCTTCCCGCCCCCGGCCTTCACGCCCGCCGAGCGGGCCGCCCAGGACGAGCGACTCCAGCGCACCGAGCACGCCCAGCCGGCGATCGGCGCCCTCAGCGCCGGCATGTTCGGCCTGCTGCGCGACGCCGGCTTCCGGCCGGATATGGTGGCCGGCCACAGCTTCGGCGAGCTGACCGCCCTCTGGGCCGCCGGAGCCCTCACCGACGATGACTTTCTGGCCCTGGCCCACGCGCGCGGGCGGGCGATGGCCCCCCCGGACGCCCCATCCTTCGACGCCGGGGCGATGCTCGCCGTCTCCGCCGATCTCGCCGCCGCCCAGGCGGTCGTCGGACAGGTGCCGGGGATCGTCGCGGCGAACCTGAACGCGCGCGACCAGGTGGTGCTGGCCGGGCCGACGGCGGCGATCGACCAGGCGCGGCACCTGCTGGATGCCGCTGGCCACCGCGCCACCCGGCTGCCGGTCTCGGCGGCCTTCCACACCCCGCTGGTGGGCCACGCCCAGGCGCCGTTCAGCCGGGCGGTCCACGCCTGCGCCTTCAGCCCGCCGCGCCTGCCAGTGTACGCCAACGCCACCGCCCAGCCCTACCCCGCCGACCCACGGGCCGCGCAGGCGCTGCTGGCCGACCAGCTGCTCCAGCCGGTGCGCTTCCTCGACCAGATCGAGCAGATCTACGCCGCCGGCGGCGCGATCTTCGTCGAGGTTGGCCCGCGCAGCGTGCTGACCAACCTGGTGACGCGCATCCTCGGCGACCGGCCGCATATCGCGGTGGCCCTGAACCCCAGCCGCCAGCATGACAGCGACCGACAGCTGCGCGAGGCTGCGGTGCAGCTGCGGGTGGCCGGCGTGCCGATGCGTGGGATCGACCCCTACCAGCGCGAGGCTGCGCCGGCGCCCGCCCGCAAGCGCCGCGGGCCGACGGTGCGCCTGAACGGCAGCAACTATGTCAGCGAGAAGACGCGGGCCGACTACGCGGATGCGATCGCCCGCCCGCCCGCGCCGAACGTGCCGACGATCAATGAGGAAGACCAGATAATGACGACCCCTCCCGAGAGCGCGCCGCCGACGACCCAGGAGCGCCGCAACGGCTACGTGCCGACCGATGCCCCTGCCCCGGCGTCGCCGGGCGAGCTGATGGCGCAGCTCCAGGCCCACCAGCGCGAGATCCTGCAGGCCCACCAGCAGTTCCTCAGCTACCAGCACGAGTATGTGGGCCTGCTGCTCCAGCTGCCCCAGTCGGCGGCGGCCAACCACGAGGGCGGGCTTGCGGCGCTGCACCAGATCCAGTCCGAGACGCTGCGCATCCACCAGCGCTTCCTCGACCAGCAGGGCGACTACGCCGCCGGGCTGCTTCAGCTGATCCAGCAGCAGCAGGCGGCGCAGACGACCCAGCGGGCCGTCTCTACGCCCGCGCCGGTGGGGCCGGCCCTCACCCCCAGCCCTGCTCCCTCACGGGGAGCGGGGAGTCATATCTCACCTGAGCCGAAGGCCCCGCCCGCGCCGCTCTTCGCCCCGCCTGCGCCGGTTGCTAGCGCGCCGGTGGTCCCCAGCCGGGCGGCCCTCACCTCCAGCCCCTCGCCCGCTGCGGCGGGAGCGGGGAGTCACATCCCTCCTGAGCCGAAGGCCCCGCCCGCGCCGCTCTTCGCCCCGCCGCCGACGGCCCTCGCCCCCAGCCCCGCTCCCGCTGCGGCGGGCGAGGGGAGTCGGACGCCCCCGCTCCCCGTGAGGGAGAGCGGGCTGGGGGCGCCTCCCGCGCCGGACGTGGCGCTGGTGGAGGGGCTGCTGACGGTGGTGAGCGAGAAGACGGGCTACCCGCGCGAGACGCTGGAGCTGGGGATGGATATGGAGAGCGACCTGGGGATCGACTCGATCAAGCGGGTGGATATCCTGGGGACGATGCAGACGCGCTTCACCCTGCCGAGGCTGGCCCCTGAGGAGCTGGCTGAGCTGCGCACGCTGGCCCAGGTGGTCGAGCACCTCCAGCGCGCCGCCGGGGCGACGGGGTCGGCCCTCGCCCCCAGCCCCGCTCCCGCTGCGGCGGGCGAGGGGAGTCGGACGCCCCCGCTCCCCGTGAGGGCGGGCGTGCAGGGAGGTGAGGGCGTCTCTACGGCTGCCCCGGCCCTGCTGGCCAAGCTGACGGAGGGGCTGCTGACGGTGGTGAGCGAGAAGACGGGCTACCCGCGCGAGACGCTGGAGCTGGGGATGGATATGGAGAGCGACCTGGGGATCGACTCGATCAAGCGGGTGGATATCCTGGGGACGATGCAGACGCGCTTCACCCTGCCGAGGCTGGCCCCTGAGGAGCTGGCTGAGCTGCGCACGCTGGCCCAGGTGGTCGAGCACCTCCAGCGCGCCGCCGGGGCGACGGGGTCGGCCCTCGCCCCCAGCCCCGCTCCCGCTGCGGCGGGCGAGGGGAGTCGGACGCCCCCGCTCCCCGTGAGGGCGGGCGTGCAGGGAGGTGAGGGCGTCTCTACGGCTGCCCCGGCCCTGCTGGCCAAGCTGACGGAGGGGCTGCTGACGGTGGTGAGCGAGAAGACGGGCTACCCGCGCGAGACGCTGGAGCTGGGGATGGATATGGAGAGCGACCTGGGGATCGACTCGATCAAGCGGGTGGATATCCTGGGGACGATGCAGACGCGCTTCACCCTGCCGAGGCTGGCCCCTGAGGAGCTGGCCGAGCTGCGCACGCTGGCCCAGGTGGTCGCCCACCTCCAGGCCGCCGCCGGGGAGGCGGACGCGCCCGTGGTCGTCGCCAGGTCGCTGCCAACGCCCGCGCCGCAGTGGGCCGTCGCCACCGCGCCCGCCACGCTGGTGCGGCTGCCCGCGCCGGATCTGCTGGAGGCGGCGGTGCCGAATGGCTGGAGCTGTGTGATTACCGATGACGGCACGGACGCCGCCGCCGCCCTATCCGCCGCCCTGGCCGAGCGCGGCTGGCAGCCGGTGGTGCTGCGCCTGCCGACCTCCCTGGTCGGCGCGCGGCCCGCGCTGCCGCCCAGCGTGGGACGGGTGGCCCTGCAGGATATGAGCGAGGGCCAGCTGGAGCAGGCCCTGCGCACGATCAGCGAGAGCTACGGCCCGGTCGGCGGGTTCATCCACCTGCACCCGCAGCCCGCATCCCTGGCCCCGTCCAACGGCCTGCTCAGCGAGGCCGAGCAGCAGATCGTAAAAATGGTCTTCCTGGCCGCCAAGCAGCTCTCGCCCGCGCTGACGGCGGCGGGGCGCAGCGGCCGCCCGCTGTTTATGACGGTCACGCGCATGGATGGCGAGCTGGGCGCCGGCACGTCCCGCCAGATCAGCCCGGTCGGCGGCGGGCTGTTTGGCCTGGTGAAGACCCTGCGCCAGGAGTGGCCCGGCGTCTTCTGCCGGGCGATCGACCTGAGCCCAGACATTGGCCCGGCCCAGGCCGCCCAGCTGATCGCCGCCGAGAGCGCCGACCCCGACGCGCGCCTGTCCGAAGTGGGCCACGGCCCGCGCGGCCGCGTCACCCTCGCGGCCGATCTGCCCCTCGGTGGCGCGTGATGGTCGGTGCCGACGATCTCTTCCTGGTCAGCGGCGGGGCGCGCGGGATCACCGCCGCCTGCGTGGTCGGCATGGCCCGCCGCTTCGGCTGCGGATTCCTGCTGCTGGGGCGCACGCCGCTCGCGCCGCCGCCCGAGTGGGCCGGGCTGGGGCTCGACGATGCGGCCCTCAAGCAGCGCATCGCGGCGGATATCACGGCGCGGGGGGAGCGCCCGCTGCCCGCCGCCATCCAGCGGGCCTGGCGCGATATCCGGGCCAACCAGGAGATCGCGGCGACCCTGCGGGCGGTGCAGGATGCCGGCGGGCGCGCCCGCTACCTCTGCGCGGATGTGGCCGACGAGGCGGGCTTGCGTGCAGCTATAGCCGATGTCGGCCCGATTACCGGGGTCATCCACGGCGCGGGGGCCCTGGCCGATAAGCGCATCGAGCAGAAGACCGGCGCGGACTTCGACTCGGTCCTCGGCCCGAAGATCGGCGGGCTGCGCGCCCTGCTGGCCGTCGCCCCGCCCGGCGGGCTGCGCCACCTGGTGATCTTCTCGTCGGCGGCCGGCTTCTACGGCAACCTCGGCCAGAGCGACTACGCGATCGCCAACGAGATCCTGAACAAGGCCTCCCTCCAGCTCCAGCGCGACCACCCGGCGTGTCGGGTGCTCTCCCTCAACTGGGGGCCGTGGGATGGCGGCATGGTCACGCCGGCGATCAAGGCGCTGTTTGCCCAACGTCAGATTGATGTCATCCCGGTCGATGGCGGGGTCGAGGTGCTGCTGACCGCCCTGGAGGCGGATCGCCCCGGCGTGCAGCTGGTGGTGGGCAGCCCGATGCGCGCCGCGCCAGCACCGCTCGCCGGCGAGCTGATCACGCAGCGCAGCTCACGCCAGCTCAGCGTCGAGGCCAACCCCTTCCTGGCCGACCACATGATCGGCATCCACGCCGTGCTGCCGGCGACGGCCGCGGCGTCCTGGATGATCGACGCCTGCCAGCGGCTCCACCCCGGCTACCGCCTGCGCCGCTGCGACGGCCTCCAGGTGCTGAAGGGGGTGGTCTTCGATGAGCAGCTGGCCGGGCGCTACCGGCTGGAGCTGAAGGAGACGGCCAAGGATGCGCCGGCGGGGATCGTGCGGCTTGACGCGCTGATCTCTAGCGTCACCGCCGAGGGCCGCCCGCGCTACCACTACCGGGCGAGCATCGAGCTGGGCCGCGCGGTGGACGCGCCGCCGACCCTGGCCGGGCTCGACCTGGCTGAGCGTGACGCCTGCGATGGCGCGGCGCTCTACGCCGACGGCACGCTCTTCCACGGCCCCAGCCTGCGCGGCGTCCAGCGGGTGCTGCACATCGACGGCTCCGGCCTGACCCTGCGCTGCGCCCTACCTGCGCTCAGCGCCGAGGCCCAGGGCCAGTTCCCGGCGGGCGACTTCAACCCCTTCGTCGCCGACGCGCTGTTTCAGTCCTGCCTGATCTGGGTGCGCCGCACCTATGACGCCGCCAGCCTGCCGCTGGGCTGGGCCTCCGCCGAGCAATATCTGCCGCTGGCCTTTGACACGCCGACCTACCTGACCCTGGCGGTGCGCGAGGCCACCGAGCAGCGCCTCGTCGCCGACATCGCCGCCCACGACGCGGCCGGCCGGGTGGCCCTCCAGCTACGCGGGGTCGAGGCGGCGGTCAGCCGCCAGCTCAACCGGCTGTTTGCGCATGATCGCGCCACTGGCTCGCCACGCTGATCCCGTGGGGTATGGCTGTAAGGGCGCAGCAGCGGCCCTGGAACTGTGCCGCTTCACCCCAAGACCGTTGTGGGCCGCTGCTGCGCCCTTCCGACTGCGGCCCTGGAAATGTGCCGTACACGCTAGGCATCAGGGGCCGCTGCTGCGCCCCAACAATGATCAAGGAGTCCCGTGGAGCCCATCGCAATCATCGGCCTCGGCTGCCTCTTCCCCGGCGCCGATGGCCCGGCGGCCTTCTGGCAGAACCTGGCGGACGGCGTCGACTCGACCAGCGTGGCGACCGAGCTGGAGATCGGGGCCGACCCGGCCGTCTTCTTCGACCCGAGTCGCGGCAAGGCCGACGGCTACGCCTACGGGCGCGGCGGCTTCGTGCGCGGGTTCAGCCTCGACCCTGCGGGCCTGGCGCTCTCCGCCGCGCAGCTGCGCGGGCTCGACCCGCTCTACCAGTGGGCGCTGCACGTGGCCCGCCAGGCCCTCGCCGACAGCGGCTACCTGGGGCGGGCCGGGCTGCTCGGGCGCTGCGGGCTGGCCCTGGGCAACCTCTCTTTCCCGACCCGCTCATCGCGCCAGCTGCTCGCCCCGCTCTACGCGGGCGCGGTGGAGGAGGCCCTTGATGAGATGCTGGGGGGACAGGGGACAGGGGACAGGGGACAGGGGACAGAGAACGTACCAGTCAACCCGATCAACGCGGGCATCTCCGGCAGGCCGGCGGCCGTGGTGGCCGAGGCGCTCGGGCTGGGCGGGCCGCGCCTGGCCCTCGACGCGGCATGCGCCTCGTCGCTCTACGCGCTCGGGCTGGCCTGCGACTACCTGAATGCCGGCAAGGCCGACCTCATGCTGGCCGGGGCGGTCAGCTGCGCCGACCCGCTGTTTGTGCTGACCGGCTTCTCGATCTTTAAGGCGTACCCGCCTGAGGGCGGGGCCAGCCGCCCGCTCGACCGCAGCTCGCGCGGGCTGACCGCCGGCGAGGGCGCGGGGATGTTCGCGCTCAAGCGGCTGGCCGACGCCCGGCGCGACGGCGACAAGATCTACGGCGTCGTGCGCGGGGTGGGCCTCTCGAACGACGGCGCGGGCAAGCACGTGCTGGTGCCCAACCCCAAGGGCCAGCAGCTGGCCTTCGAGCGGGCCTACGCCGCCGCCGGGGTGCCGCCGCAGTCGGTCGCCTACGTCGAGTGTCACGCCACCGGCACCCCCGTCGGCGACATCGTCGAGCTGAACAGCATGGAGCGCTTCTTCGGCGCCCACGGCCACGCCCCCAGGATCGGCTCGGTCAAGTCGAACTTCGGCCACCTGCTGACGGCGGCGGGCATGGCCGGGATGCTCAAGGTGCTGCTGGGCATGGCCCACGGCCAGATCCCGCCGACGCTGGGCATCTCCGACCCGCTGGCCTCAGAGGGCGGCGCGGTCGGCGGCGCGGGCACCGTGCGCGCCCTCGCGCCCTGGCCCGACCTGCCCGGCCCGCGCCGCGCCGGGGTCAGCGCCTTCGGCTTCGGCGGGACGAACGCGCACGTGGTGCTGGAGGGGTATGGGGAACATGGTAGGGGCGCAGGAGCGGAGATCGGGGCGGGCATGCCCGCCCCGATCTCCGCTCCTGCGCCCCTACGGGCGGATGGGAACATCCCTCTAGCCATCACCGGCATGGACGCCTGCTTCGGCCCGTACCCGGATCTGGCCGCCCTCGACCGGGGGCTGTACGCGGGGGAGGGCGCGCTCGGGCCGCCGCCGGCCGGCCGCTGGCAGGGGCTGCCGGACGGGGCTGCGCCTGAGGGGGCGTACCTGGCTGGCTTTGACTTCGACTTCCTGCGGGCCAAGATCCCGCCCGACCCGGCCGACCAGCCGCTGCCCCAGCAGCTTCTGCTGCTCCAGGTGGCCGACCGCGCCCTGCGCGATGCGGGGGTTACGCCCGGCGCGCACGTCGCGGTGCTGGTGGCGATGGAGGCCGAGTCGGCGATGCACGCCCTGCGCGGGCGGCAGGATCTGGGCTGGCAGCTGCCGGGGATGCTGGCGCGGGCCGGGGTCGAGCTAGACGACGCGGAGCGCGCCGAGCTTGAGGCGGCGCTCAAGGACGCCCTCCACCCGCGCGCCCAGGTCAACCAGTACGTCAGCTTCATCGGCAACATCATGGCCTGCCGGGTGGCCGCCCTCTGGGACCTCAGCGGCCCGGCGTTCACCGTCTCGGCAGATGAAAGCTCGGCCTTCCGCGCCCTGGAGCTGGCCCAGCTGATGCTGGCCAAGGGTGAGCTGGAGGCGGTGGTGCTGGCCGGCGTGGATCTGGCCGGCAGCGTCGAGCGGGCGACGCTGGACGCCGCCGCCGGGCTGGCGGGCCGGGCGGTGGGCGAAGGCGCAGGGGCGCTGGTGCTGCGCCGCGCCGCCGACGCGCGCCGGGCGGGCGAGCGGATCTACGCCACGGTTGACGCGGTGGCGCTGATGGCTCCGGCTCCCCTCCCCCCTGGAGGGGGAGGGGCTGGGGGTGAGGGTGGCACAGTCGGCTACCTGGAGCTGAGCGGCGGGTATGCCGCGACGATCGACGGGCTGCGTGAGGTGTATGGCCTCTCGGACGATCTGAGCTGCGCGGTCGGCGCGGTCGCGGCACAGATCGGCCACGCCGGCGCGGCCGCTGGTATCGCCGCTCTGATCCGGGCCGCCCTCTGCCTGGACGGAAGGTATATACCCGGATTTGTCTGTAGGGCCGAAGCATCGCCAGCGGATTGGCACGGGCACGGCCATCCATCAGGTGGCGATGCTTCGGCCCTACCGGCCTACCTCCCCGAGTCCGCGCGGCCATGGCTGGCCCGGCGCGGCGAGCGGCGGCGGGCGGCGGTCAGCGGGCTCGACCGCGACGGCTGCGCGGCCCACGTGCTGCTCTCCGCCGAGCCGGATTCCGCCGTGCGGCCCGCAGCCTTCGCCCAGCGCAGCCGGATCTGGCTCATCCCCATCGCCGCCGCCGACCGCGCTGACCTGCTGGCCCAGCTCGATCAGCTGGAGGCCCAGGCCGACACGCCGCTGGAGGAGCTGTCGCGCAAGGCGATCATCGCCTACATAGGGCGATCCGCCGCCCCCTACGCCCTCGCCCTTGTCGCCCGTAGCGGCGAGGAGCTGCGGCGCGAGCTGGCCTTCGCCCGCGCCGGCGTGGCCGCCGCCTTCGACCAGGGCCGCGACTGGGAGACGCCCCTGGGCAGCTGCTTCAGCGCCCGCCCGCTCGGCCCGCAGGCCGGGCTGGCCTTCGTCTACCCCGGCGCGTTTAGCGCCTACCCCGGCCTCGGCCGCGAGCTGTTCCAGCTCTTCCCCGCGCTGCACGCGCGCATGGACGGGCTGCTGGCCGATGCTCCCGCCGCCCTCGGCGCGCGCAAGCTCTACCCGCGCCGCCAGCACGCGCCCACCCCCGCCGATATCGCCCAGGATAAGGCGGCCCTGCGCGGCGACCCGCTGGGCATGATCCAGGCCAGCCTGAGCTTTAGCCTGCTGCTCACCGCCGTGCTGCGCGAGCAGTTCGGCCTGCGGCCCCGGGCGGCCCTCGGCTACAGCATGGGCGAGGCGAGCATGCTCTGGTCGCTCGGCGCGTGGCGGGCCAGCGACGACGCCCTCCAGCGGCTGCGCGAGTCGCCGCTCTTCACCCGCCGCCTCTCCGGCCGGCGCGAGGCCGCCCGCGCCTACCTTGGCCTTCCCGCCGACGGGCCGGACGACGTCTGGTGCATCTACATCGCCCAGGCCACGCCCGATGCCGCCCGCGCCGCCCTGGCCGGCGAGGGGCGGGCCTTCCTGACCCATATCAACACCCCCGGCGAGGTGGTGATCTCCGGCGCGCCCGACGCCGTGCGGCGGGTGATCGCCGAGCTGGGCTGCGAGGCCTTCCGCGCGCCCTTCGACACGGTGATGCACTGCCCGGCCATGCACTCCGAGTACGGGCTGCTGGTCGATCTGAACCGCCTGCCGATGGCGGAGGCCCCCGGCATCACCTTCTACGGCGCGGCCGACTACGCCCCGCTGCCGCAGGACGCCGAGCAGATCGCCCAGTCCCTGGCCCGCGCCACCTGCCAGCCGGTCGACTTCCCGCGCCTAGTCGAGCGGGCCTACGCCGACGGCGCGCGGATCTTCGTCGAGCCGGGGCCGGCCAGCGCATGCACGCGCTGGGTCGGCGCGATCCTGGCGGGCAAGCCCCACGTCGCCCTGGCCCTCAACCGCCAGGGCGCCGACGACGCCGCGAGCGTGCTGTCCGTGCTGGCCCGCCTCGTCACCCAGCGCGTGCCGCTCGACCTGACAGCCCTGCTGCCGCCCGATCCGCCGCCCGCCCCGGCCCGCTCCCTGGTCAAGACGATCTCCATCGGCGGCGGCGACATCCCCGCCGCGCTGCGCGGCGAGCGGGCGCGGGAGATTCTTAGGGGACAGGGGACAGGGGACAGGGGACAGGGTGACAAAGGCTGGAGGCCAGATCACGCAGTAGAAAACAATCCCCCCCCCCCTCTCCGTCTGACGGAGAGGGGTCTGGGGGGTGAGGTCGCCTCCATCCCGGCAGAGGTGATGGTTTCAGAGAAGGAGTTTCCCGTGCTGGAAGAATCGCCCGTGGCCGTCCCGCCCACCATCGCCGGCCACCGCGCCCTGCTCCAGCGCCGCCACGCCGAGCTGCTGGCCCTCGCGGGGCAGATTCGGGAAGCTGTCGCCACAGCGCCACCTGGGCGGGCGACTGAAGTCGCGCCACCGCAGCCTTCGGCTGACCGTCGGCCTGCGCCGACGGGCGCGGCGTCGGCGCAGGCCGACGCCCGGCGCGACAGCGCCCCGACGCCGAGACTTCAGTCGCCCAACCTGATCTGGGACACCGCCGAGCTGCTGGAGTTCGCCGAGGGCGACATCGCCAATGTCTTCGGCCCCGAGTACGCCGTCATCGACGGCTACGCGCGCCGCGTGCGCCTGCCCCTGCCGCCCTACCTGCTGGTCAGCCGGGTGACGAGACTGGACGCCCGGCGCGGCGAGTTCAAGCCCTCCACCGTCACCACCGAGTACGACATCCCCCTGGGCGCGTGGTACTCGGTCGATGGCCAGCCGCCCCTCGCCATCGCCGTCGAGTCCGGCCAGTGCGACCTGCTGCTGATCAGCTACCTGGGGATCGACTTCTCCTGCAAGGGCGAGCGGGTCTACCGCCTGCTCGACTGCACCCTGACCTTCCTCGATGAGCTGCCCAAGGACGGCGAGACCCTGCGCTACGACATCAGCATCAACTCCTTCGCCCAGAGCGGCGACACGCTGCTCTTCTTCTTCAGCTACGAGTGCTTCGTCGGCGAGCGCATGGTGCTGAAGATGGACGGCGGCTGCGCCGGGTTCTTCACCGACGCCGAGCTGGACGGCGGGCGCGGCGTGGTCGACTCGCGCGACGATATCGCCCAGCGCCGCCGCGCTGTCCGCCAGTCCTTCGCCCCGCCGCTGCGCACGTTCCGCCGCTCGCTCAGCGAGGCCGACCTCGACCTGCTGATCGCCGGGCGGGTCGCCGCCTGCTTCGGCCCGGCCTACGACCAGCGCGGTCGCAACCCCTCGCTGCGCCTGCCCGCCCGCCAGATGCTCATGCTCAGCCGCGTGACCAGCATCGACCCGCAGGGCGGCGACTGGGGGCTGGGAATGGTGATCGGCGAGCAGGATCTGACGCCCGACAGCTGGTTCTTCCCCTGCCACTTCAAGGACGACCAGGTGATGGCCGGCTCGCTGATGGCCGATGGCTGCAGCCAGCTGCTCCAGATCTACATGCTCTCGCTCGGCCTCCAGACCTACACCTTCGACGCTCGCTTCCAGCCGGTGCCGAACGTATCCCAGGTGGTCGTCTGTCGCGGCCAGGTGCTGCCCTGCACTGCGGTCATGACCTATCGGCTGGAGGTGACGGCGCTCGGCCTGGAGCCGCAGCCCTACGCCTACGCCAATATCGACGTGATTCTGGATGGCCGGGTGGTGGTGCGCTTCCGCGATCTGGCGCTCCAGCTCACCGAGAAGAGCCCGCAGGTCGCCCCGCCCCTCGCTCTGGAGCGGCCCGCCGCCGCCCAGCCGCCGCGCTACGACGAGGCGGCCATCCAGCAGTTCACCACCGGCTCGATCGCCGCCTGCTTCGGCCCCGAGTACGCGATCTACGACCGCCGCCGCGCCCCGCGCAACCCCAACGGCGACCTCCAGCTGATCAGTCGGGTGGTGTCGATGGAGGGCCGGCGCGGCGAGATTGTCCCCGGCGCGAGCCTGGTTGCCGAGTACGATGTGCCGACCAACCCCTGGTTCTGCCGCAACAACAGCTACCCCACCACACCCTACGCGGTGCTGATGGAGATCGCGCTCCAGCCATGCGGCTTCCTGACCAGCGCCCTCGGCACGACGCTGACCGACCCCGAGCAGGATTTCTACTTCCGTAACCTGGACGGCACCGGCCACCTGCTGCGCGAGGTGGATCTGCGCGGGCGGCGGATCACGGCGCGGGCCAGCCTGACCTCGTCGAACGCGATCACGGGCATGATCATCCAGAAGTTCGCGTTTGGCCTGGCCCTCGACGGCGAAGACTTCTACGTCGGCGACGCGGCCTTCGGCTACTTCAGCGCGCCGGTGCTGGCCAACCAGACCGGCCTCGACGCCGGGCGGGTCAAGCCGGCCTGGCACGAGTCGGCGGGCGCGACGGGCGGCGTACAGATCGATCTGCGCGGCGACGCGCATCCCCTCTTCCGCGCCCAGCCCGGCCGCGTCCACGAGCGCCTGGCCGGCGGCCAGTTTGGCCTGCTCGATAGCGCCATGGTCATCGCGGCGGGCGGCCAGCACGGCGCGGGCTACATCTACGCCGAGAAGAAGGTGGACCCGGCGAGCTGGTTCTTCCCCTGCCACTTCTACAGCGACCCGGTCATGCCGGGCTCGCTCGGCGTGGAGGCCATCCTGGAGGCGATGCAGGTCTACGCGCTGCACAGCGGGCTGGGGCGCGAGCTGAGATCGCCGCACTTCGCCTCACCCGTCGGCCAGCGCACGATCTGGAAGTATCGCGGCCAGATCCTGCCCAGCGCCGGGCTGATGCGCCTAGAGGTTCACATCAGCCGGGTCGAGCGGCGCGACGACCAGATCATCATCCTCGCCGACGCCAGCCTCTGGCGCGACCAGCTGCGGATCTACGAGGTGCGCGACCTGGGGCTGGCGCTAGTGTTTGACAGCTAGGCGTACGTTATTGTACAGTACTCCTGTACAAAAGGAGCCTCGCCATGACCATTCAGACAACCTATACCCAGGCCCGCGCGCAGCTCGCCAGCCTGCTCGATCAGGTTACGAATGACCGCGAGATTGTGATCGTGCAGCGCCGTGGCGCAGAGGATGTCGCGATGATTGCAGCGGATGAGCTTGCCGGTCTATTAGAGACGGTACACCTGCTGCGATCACCAGCGAATGCAGAACGCCTGCTGAACGCGCTCAACCGGGTTCGCCAGCGCACCGGCACACCACAGACGCTCGAACAGCTGCGCGCTGAGGTTAACCTGCATGACGCCGAGTGACCCGCATAGGCAGCGTGACGCCATATTTCAGACTGAGTTTCGTGAAGATCTGCGCTACTGGATTGAAACGGAGCGACGCACCGCACTGCGTGTGCTGACGCTGGTAGAGGCGATTCTGCGCGATCCCTTTGACGGAATTGGGAAGCCAGAGCCGCTCAAGTATATGGGGGCAGGTGTCTGGTCACGCCGGATTACCCAAGAGCATCGCTTGGTGTATGTCGTCAGCGATGATCGGATCGATTTCGTTCAAGCGCGTTATCACTATTGAGGATTAGCATATGCGCGAGCGTAACGCCGCACTCAGCGCCGGGCCAGCGGCCATGCCCGGCCAGGGATGGGAGGGCCCACAGAGCGATATCGCCTTCGACGCCGCAGGCATCCGCGAGCGGCTGGCCGACCTGGCGCGGCCCTGCTTCATCGTCCGCGCCGGGGGGCGGGTCGGGCTGACATCGGCGGGCCAGCCGACCTATGGCCAGCCCGTGGGCGGCGCGGAGCTGCTCGGCGCGCTGCCGCCGCTGCCAATCGAGCAGCTTGGCGACCCGGCCTTCCGCGCGGCCCACGGGCTGCGCTACACCTACGCCGCCGGGGCCATGGCGGGCGGGATCTCATCGGTCGAGCTGGTGATCGCCCTCGGCCAGGCTGGTATGCTCGCCTCGTTCGGGGCCGCCGGGCTGGTGCCCGCTCGCGTCGAGGATGCCATCCGGCGCATCCAGGCCGCACTGCCCGCCGGGCCATACGCCTTCAACCTCATCCACAGCCCCAGCGAGGAGGCCCTGGAGCGCCGCGCCGTTGAGCTCTACCTGCGCCACGGCGTCCGTACCGTCGAGGCATCGGCCTTCCTCAGCCTGACCCCGCACATCGTCCATTATCGCGCCGCCGGGCTGAGCCTCGACCCCGCCGGGGCGATCACGATCAGCAACCGCGTGATCGCCAAAATCTCGCGCCGCGAGGTGGCCGAGCCGTTTATGCGCCCGGCCCCCGACGCCATCCTCGCGCCGCTGGTGGAGGCGGGCCTGATCACGCCGATCCAGGCCCGCCTAGCCGCCCAGGTGCCCATGGCCGACGACATCACCGTCGAGGCCGACTCGGGCGGCCACACCGATAACCGGCCCCTGGTCTGCCTGCTGCCCTCGATCATCGCCCTGCGCGACGAGATCCAGGCCGAGCTGGGCTACCCGCAGGCCGTGCGGGTCGGCGCGGGCGGCGGGATCGGCACACCCGCCGCAGCCCTCGCCACCTTCATGATGGGCGCGGCCTACATCGTCACCGGCTCAGTCAACCAGGCATGCGTCGAGTCGGGGGCCTCGCCCCACGCCCGCAAGCTGCTGGCCGAGGCAGGCATGGCCGACGTGATCATGGCCCCGGCCGCCGACATGTTCGAGCTAGGCGTGAAGGTCCAGCTGCTCAGGCGCGGCACCTTCTTCCCCATGCGCGCCCAGAAGCTCTACGACACCTACCAGAAGTACGCCTCGCTCGACGACATCCCGCCCGCCGAGCGCGAGCAGCTTGAGCGCCAGATCTTCCGCAAGCCGATCGCCGCGATCTGGCAGGAGACCGAAGCGTTCTTCGCCGAGCGCGACCCCGACCAGATCCGGCGGGCGGCTGACAACCCGAAGCGCAAGATGGCACTGGTCTTCCGCTGGTACCTGGGCCTCTCGTCGCGCTGGATGACCAGCGGCGAGCCGGGCCGCGAGATGGACTACCAGATCTGGACTGGCCCGGCCATGGGCGCCTTCAACGACTGGGCGCGCGGCTCCTACCTGGAGGCTCCCGAGGCCCGCCGCGCCGCCGACGTGGCCCGCCAGCTGCTCACCGGCGCGGCCTACCTCTCCCGCGCCCAGCAGCTGCGGGCCTATGGCGTGAGCATGCCGGCCGAGCTGGGCAGCTACCGACCGGGGTGAGTGTTGCGTGTTGAGACAAGGTTCCAGAAAGGCCACGGTTACTTTATAGTTCCGCGCAGCCTCACCCCCCAGCCCCTAAACCCGCTCAGGGAGAGGGGCTGGGGGTGAGGCTGCGCGGCGGCAAACTGTCAAGCTGCCACGAACCTTGTCTAACAAAAATACTGCGGGGGGCGGCGTGGTGCGCCACTGCCAGAATCCATGACACAGACGACGGGCTACATCCACTCGTACACCACCGGCTCCGCCCACGACGGGCCGGGGCTGCGCACGGTTGTCTGGACCACTGGCTGCCACTTTCGCTGCCAGTACTGCCACAACCCCGACACCTGGCACCTCAAGGGCGGCCGGGCGGTGACGGCGGAGTCGGTGGTGGCGGAGGTGGCCCGCCACGCGTCGTTCATGCGCTACACGGGCGGCGGCGTGACGATCAGCGGCGGCGAGCCGCTCGTGCAGGCGCCCTTTGTGACGAGCGTGCTGCGCGGCTGCAAATCGCGTGCGATCCACACCGCCCTGGACACCAACGGCTTTTTCGGCGACCGGCTCAGCGACGATGCGTTGATGCTGGCCGATCTGGTCTTGCTTGACATTAAGTCGTGGGACCCGGCCACCTACCGGCGGCTCACAGGGGTTGAGGTTGGCCCCACGCTCGCCTTTGCCCGCCGCCTCGCGGCGCTTGCGCGGCCGGCGTGGGTACGCTTTGTGCTTGTGCCGGGCATAACCGATGACCCGGCGAATATCGCGGGCCTGGCCGACTTTGTGGCCGGGCTCTCGAACGTGGAGCGCGTCGAGGTGCTGCCCTTCCATCAGCTGGGGCGCGCTAAATGGGAGCAGCTTGGCCGCGCCTACCCGCTCGCCGCCACCCCGCCCGCCACCGCCGAGGCTGCCCTGCGCGCGGCCGAAATTTTTCGGGCCAGGGGTCTGAATACGGCCTAGATTCTGATGACAGGCGTCCTCCCAACGTCGCGGAGCGCACTAAGGGCTCATAAAAGAATGTTAGCGCGAATAAGCCCTGGGTGAACCTGTGAGCGTCGGTGCCTCAGCTGGCGACTGACGTCGCAGCGCGGGGCCTCCGGCCACCCGCCCGCCTCCGCGCCGCTCCGGCGCGACGTCCGTCGCCAGCCGGTGTGGCTTGACCCAGCGCGTATTCGCGCATGCAAGTGTTTACGTCACACCCGCCCCGCCGCACGGGATCGCTGCCGCCGATAGTTGACAACCCCACGTAGGCAGACTAAACTTGTCAAACTGGCAAGGTAATTTAGGACGCGAGGGGTGTCTATGCGCGTGCATCCTGCTGATCTCATGGCCGACGAGTCGACCCTGAACGCTCAGATCAGCGAGCATATTCGCATCGCGCGACTCCGGCGCGGCCTCAGCCAGCGCCAGATGGAGGTCGCGCTCGGCATGGCCGAGTCGACATTTAGCCGCTATGAGTCCGGGCAGCGCGTCATCTCAGCCGCTAGCCTGTGCCGCATTGCCGCCGTGCTCAACCTGCCGACAAGCGACTTTCTCCCATCTGTGGACATGTCGTGACGTCACGACACTTGTGATAGCGTTCACGACTGTCGTGACGTCACGACAGCCCAAATGAGGATAGGCTATGGCACGCACGATAGCGATCGCGGTCCCCAAGGGAGGAACCGGGAAGACCACGACCACAATGAACCTCGGCGCCGCGCTGGCCGAGCTCGGCCAGCGCGTGCTTATGGTCGATGTAGACCCCTCGGGAAGCCTCTCGCGCATGCTCGGACAGGATACGGTGGTCGAGCCTTCCCTCTACAGCGCGATCACGCACTACCTTGAGACCTACGACCCGCAGCTGCATCGCACGGTGGTGCATACCAGCATCGGCATCGATCTCAGCCCGACCGACGTGCGCCTGAACAACGCCGACACCGTGTTGCGCACCGCGCTCAACGGCCAGCTGGTGCTCAAGCAGCTGCTGGCCCCGCTCGCCCCCAGCTACGACTACATTCTGCTCGATACCCTGCCCTACCTGGGCATCCTCGTCACCAACACGCTGGTCGCCGCCGATGAGGTTATCATCCCAATGGAGGCTGAGTACCTGGCCACGCAGAGCGTCCCCGTGATGCTCCAGCATGTCGCCCAGGTGCGGAAGTCGGGATTGAACCCCAACCTGCACATCACCGGCATCCTGATCACCAAGGCCACGCACACCACGATCAGCCGGCAGATCATCGAGTATACGCGCACCGAGTTCGAGGATCACGTCAACGTGTTCCATACGGTGATCCCCAACACCGTCCGCTTTACCGAGTCTCAGGCGATGGGGAAGACCATTCTCGCCTACGAGTCCGCCGGCAAGGGGGCGCAGGCATACCGCGCCTTCGCCGAGGAGGTGCAGCGTGCCACCCCGTAACTTTATGCGGAACGCGCAGCCAAAGCTCGACGATGCCGCCGGCGCGCTGGCCGATCTGCTGAGCGTCTCGCAGCTGCCCGTCCGCAGCGCCGACCTGCCGATCGACCGCATCCGGCCGAACCCCTTCCAGGCCCGCAAGACGTTTACCGACCTCGATCAGCTCGCGCAGGCGATCACAGCCCAGGGCTTCACCACCCGCCTGCGCGTGCGCCCAGACCCGACGGCCACCGGGTTCTTCCAGCTCGTCTTTGGCGAACGTCGCTGGCGCGCGGCGCAGCTGGCCGGCCTCGCCGCCATCCCCTGCGACATCGCCGAACATAGCGACGACGATCTGGTCGAGATTGGGCTCGCGGAGAATATCCAGCGCCAAGACCTCGATCCCCTGGAGGAGGCCCGCGCGCTCCAGGCCTTCATCGATCAGCGCGGCTACAGCATCCGCCGCCTGGCCGAGCGGATAGGCAAGGATCGCGGCTATATCGAGAATCGCCTGGCGCTCCTCCGGCTGCCCAGCGACGTTCAGCAGCTCGTGGAGCAGCGGCCCGACTCCATCGATGCCGCGCGCAGGATCGGGACGCTGCCGACGCCGGAGGAGCGCGCGCCCCTGATCGCGCAGGTGGCCAGCGGCGAGGTAAGCGCCCAGACGGTGCGCGCTATTGTACGCGAGCGGGTCAGGAGCGCCTCACCGGATGGGCAGAGCAGCATCCGGCACCGAATCGCGGCAGACACCCAGATCATCAGCGTCGTGCTCCAGCGATGGGAGGGCCTGCTCCAGGAGGCAGACACGAGCGCCGCCCATCAGGCCATCGGCGAGAAGCTCGACGACCTGGAGGCACGTATTCGTGTGCTCCGTGCCCTGCTGCGCTAGCGAATGCCCAGATGCTGCAAGGGTGGATCATCATGATCCACCCCTTGAACGTATAAGGAAGTAGCGTGAGTGATTCACTGGCGCGTCGGATTGTCCCATTCTACGGCGATGACCTTATCGCCGTGCAGCATCCGAGTGGCAGTATCTACGTCCTGTTCGCCAAGGTCTGCGAGAACCTGGGGCTTGCCAGACGTGGCCAGGTGCTGCGCGTGCAGCGCCACGCCGTGCTGAGTCGGGGCCTGGAGCTGCTGCATGTCGAGACAGAGGGCGGCACCCAGACGCTCCAGTGTCTCCGGCTCGACCTCCTGCCCCTATGGCTCTCGGGAGTACAGGCTTCCCGCGTGCGGGCCGAGCTACAGGACAAGCTGGTGCAGTATCAGGCCGAGGCGGCCGAGGCGCTCTGGCGCGAGTTCCGCCCCCAGATCATCGTCGCCGAGGCACACGCGCCGGCGCCCGACACCGCTGCCGTTGTCCAGCTCCAGCAGATCGCCGAGATGGGGCGCGCCATCACGGCGATGGCCGAGCAGCAGATTGAGATCCAGCGCCAGCAGCAGCTGCTCGCCGAGCGGCTGAACAAGGCGGGCCAGGTTGTGCGCGGGATGCAGGGCAGCATTCAAAACCTGCAGGGCGACGTGAGGGATATTCAGGTTCGCCTGGGCGTGCTGGAAGATCGCATACACCCGGCGTCATATATCACTGAGGCGCAGGCCAGCGAGGTGTCCAACATCGTCAAGGCGCTCGCTGAGCTCCTGGCCGGCAAGGATCGGGCGAAGAACCACTACCAGGGCATCTTTGGCGAGCTGTACCGCCGCTTTGGGGTGGCGAGCTACAGGATGATCCACATGGAGCAATACGACGCCGTGCTGGCGTTCCTAGAGCGTTGGCGCGCAGCCGGAACAGTGGAGTCGCCTGGAGTCGCGTAGGGCCTCGCCGTGGGGCAGCATCTTACCGCCACCGACCATATCGCCCGTGCGGATATCGCCCGTCTGGGAGTGGCCAAAGTTGATGATGGCGTGAGGATCGTGCGGCTCAGTCATAGGAAGTGCGGATCGAGATAGATTCAGCGAGGCACATCTCAGCGCCTCAGTGCTGAAACGTATAGCACAGCGGATCGGCGCATGGCCCACAAAGCAGATCGGCATACGGGCGGGTGAGAATCTGCGCATGCCGCCTGCGCGGCGTGCCGCCCGCGGCTCCGGCGTCGGCGCAGCCCGACGCCCGGCGCAACGCGCCCCGGCGACGCGGCTTCAGCCGCCCGCAGATGGTATACTACCCAACCGGAGCCCCCGCCGCGCCGCTGTAGCCCGGAGTCGCTATGTCCGCCCTCCCCGCCGATCTGCTTGCTGGCATCCCCGACGCCTCCGCCCTCCGCCGGCTGTTCGCCGCGCTTGGCTACAGCCCCCAGGAGCGCACGGAGTACTCGGCGCGCACGCTGGAATGGCCGGCGAATGTGGCGGTGGATCTGCGCGGCCGCGCCTTTGCGCTGCTGGCTGATGCCGACGATGGATTCTTCCAGGTGCTGCTGCTGCCGCCGCACCCCGAGACGCGCGGCCCCAGCCAGGAGCTTGTCCGGCGGCTCTACACGACCCTGGAGCAGCGCGGCAATGAGGCGATCCTGGTGCTGCCCGATCAGGGCTGGGGCGCGCTGGAGCTGGTGCTGCTCGCCGACCTGCGCCCGATCGCGCAGCGCGGCGCGCCGCCGAGCACCTTCTTGCGCTTCAGCTTCGACTCGCGCGCCCTGCGGCCCCACCAGCAGATCGCGCTCGGCCTGCTCGATGCGACCGGGGCCGGCCCCGGCGAGCCGGCCGAGCGCGCCGCCCGCGCCTTCCGCCGCGCCCAGCAGGAGCGCTTCTTCCGCAGCGTCAACTTTTTTAGCACCTACTACCTGGAGCGGCGCATCGCGAGCGATGCCCCTGTGCAGGATCGCTGGGCCGCCCTGTCCGCCGATATGCCCGCCCTGCGCGCCGCCCTGGCCGGGGCCGCCGCCCCCGCCGCCCTCGCGGCCCTCGGATGGCAGGTGGGAGCCCCCGCAGCGCCCGGCGCGCCGAGCCGCCTGGCCGCCGCCGGCGTCGAGGTGGCCCTGCTGTCCGTCCTCCCCGCCGACCACCCGCTCGACCAGGCTCTCTCCGATGCGAGCTACCCCCAGCTTGAGCTGATCGCCGCCCTGGAGAAGCAGAAGCAGGCCGATGGTGTGCGCTGGGCGGTGCTGACCAATGGCCGCCAGTGGCGTCTCTACAGCCCGATCGCCGCCAGCATCAGCGGCGCGTTCTACGAGGTGGACCTGGGCGACCTGCTGGCTTTCGGGGCCGACGACGACCTGCGCTACTTCGCGGCCTTTTTCGGGGCCGCCGGCCTCGCCACCGGCCTCGCCCGCGCCGTCTTCACCTCCTCGCAGACTCTGGCCAGGGAGGTCGGCGAGAGTCTGAAGAAGGTCGTCTTCGACCAGGTCTTCGCGCTGCTCGCGAATGCGATCGGCGAGGACCTGAAGCGCCGTGGCGAGTATACCGGCGACGACGCGCAGATGGAGCTGATCCGCCGCGCCACCCTGGTGCTGCTCTACCGCGTGCTGTTCCTGCTCTACGCCGAGAGCATGCGCCTGCTGCCGACGCTTCACCGCGACTATTACCCGCACAGCCTGACCTTTCTGCTCTCTGAGATCGCTGTCCATAGCTTTACGCCCGCCCATCTCCAGAAGCCGATGGGGCCGACCGCCTTCTGGGCCTGGGATCATCTGCGCGACCTGTGCGCGGCGGTGAGCGGCGGCCGCGCGGCCTGGGGCGTGCCGAAGTATAACGGCGGCCTGTTCAGCGATGGCGCGGCCAGCGGCGGCCACGAGAGCCCGCACCGCGCCCCGCACCGGCTGCTGGCGCGGGCGCAGCTTGGCGCGATGGATCTCTGCAAGGCGCTGCGCCTGCTCGGCCTCGATCCGGCCGCGCTGGCCGCCACCACTCCCGAAGAGGCCCGCCACCTGATCGACTATGCCGGCCTCGATGTGCGCCGCCTGGGCAGCATCTACGAGGGGCTGCTGGAGTACCGCCTGGCTGAGGCGAGCGACGGCGCGCTGGTGCTGCGCCACTCCCGCGAGGATCGCAAGGCCAGCGGCAGCTACTACACCCCCGACTATATCGTGGCCTATATTGTCGAGCAGGCGGTGGGGCCGGTGCTCGACGAGCGGGCGAGCCAGTTCGCCGCCCTGATGGAGCGCCTGCCCGCCGCCCGCCGCGAGCTGGAGCGGGCCACCCGCGCCGAGGGCAGCGAGCGGGTGAGCATTGCGACGGCGAAGGCCAACAGCGCCGCCGCACGCAAGGCCCTGGCCGCCATCGAGCACGAGGCCGTCGAGAGCCTGCTGGACCTGAAGATCCTCGACCCGGCCATGGGCAGCGGGCACTTTCTGGTCGAGGCGGTCAACTTCGTCACCGACCGGCTGATCGGCATCCTCGACCGGCACAAGGAGGGCAACCCGCTGCTGGCCCGGCTCGACGGCATCCGCCAGCAGATCCGGGCCAGCCTGCGCGATCAGGGCATCGACGCCCAGCTGATCGGCGACGCCCAGCTCAACAATGTGAACCTGCTGCGCCGCCTGGTGATGAAGCGCTGCGTCTTCGGCGTCGATCTGAACGACATGGCCGTCGAGCTGGCCCGCCTGAGCCTCTGGCTGACCTCGTTCACCGTGGGCGCGCCGCTGAACTTCCTCGACCACCACCTGAAGTGGGGCAACTCGCTGATCGGCGCGCGCGTGCAGGCCGTTCAGCAGGCGATGGAGGGCAAGAATATCGGGGTGGGCACCCAGCTCGACATGTTCACCAGCGGCAGCGCCTTCAAGGAGATGCTCGACCTGGCGGGCTTCATCGAGGAGCTGGTGGAGATCGCCGACGCCAACGCGCAGCAGGTCGAGCAGAGCGAGGCGCTCTACCGCGCCTACGAGCAGAGCGTGGTGCCGGTGAAGCGCCTGCTCGACCTGTGGGTGAGCCGCAGCTTCGGCAGCAAAGAGGCCAACGAGCTGATCTCGCTCTACAGCGG
>NZ_JAIEWN010000017.1:30066-102294 GCF_019599295.1 Oscillochloris sp. ZM17-4
TCGTGCCAGCAGCGCGGTCGAGAACTGGCACAGTATCCTGCGCCCCCATCTGGCCGTGCATCGGACGTTGTCGGCGGGTCTGCTGGCCTTGTTGGCGGTCTGGCACAATCATCGCGTCTTCACCCGTGGGGTGCATAAGGGCACGAGCCCGCTCCACCTCAGCGGGATGGTGGATGCGCCCACCAATTGGTTGGTGGCCTTGGGCTACGGGCCAGCCGCATCTGCTGCGCCCGCTCTGCCACCGGAGCCGCCACCCGCAATCCTGACGCTGGTGGCCTGAGGCCCAAACTGTCAAGTGCGTTTGAAACATGCCTAAGGGGTTGTTTTGGGGTTTAGCGCACCAGAATAAGCTAAATGGTGGGGGCGCGATGATCGCGCCCCACCGATGAACGACGCCATGCTCAGAGCGGCGTGGTTCTGGAATCATCAATAGGATAGGTCGTACCATAGGGCATAGGCATACGCAAGGGCGCGGGCCAGCAACGCTGACCCGCGCCCTTGTGCGATCACCTCGCCTCACCCGCTCAGCGCGCCCAGATAGCGACATCCTGCACATGCCAATCAGCGCCCCACCACCTCTGGCCGCGGAACTGCACCTGGCTCGTGCCTGCGGGAACGGGCGTCCAATATGAGCGGAAGTGCTCATCCTTAAAGTAGCTTGGGTCCTGGGCTTGAGTCTTCGCAGCCTGCCAGCTCTGCCCCCCATCAAAGCTAACCTCCAGGCCCGGCCCGATCCCGGCAAAGCGAAGGTTGGCCCCGGCAGGGGCCGGCTGGGAGAAGCTGATCGCCGAGGATGTGCGATCGGCATAGCGGCGGCTCGCCTTTATGATCGTGAACGGCTTCGCCGGGCTGATGCTCACGTTATCCCAGTGCCAAGTATTCGGCGAGCAGGGGCCAGCACAGTCCTTCAGCGGGTTATAGGAGTGGTGGCCAAACTGCACCACACCCTGCTCCCAACCCAGGTCGGCAATCGCGGTGTCAACCCAGCTGAAGCCGTAGGCTGGCATGCCGGCGCGCAGATGGGTGCGCGAAATCCCAATCTCAAAGGTATCACGCCGTGCCGCATCAGGGGTGAGGAAGCTATCATAGGCCGTGTACGCCATCGCACCGCTCAGCGTCGTCGGCTGATAATTACGATAGACCGTCACCTGAAAGGTATTGCGGGCGAGATCCATATGAACCTGCACTGCATTCTGAGGCGGGCCGCTCAAATCAACCACCATATCGAGCGGCAGCGCCAGATTCTGGTCATAGGGAGTGATCCAGACATCGACCCAGTCACGCAGCGTCGTACGCAGGGTGGACATATCCCAGCGGATCACGGCCTCGCCCTGTGAGAAGTCCGCCATCTGGTTGGGGGTCAGATAAATGACTCCGTAGCCGCTGGCGCGGATCGCGGTCATCATATGGTTGCGGCAGGAGAAGACGGTGTCTTCGTAGCTGCGAATGGTGTGGGTGGCCGGAGGGGCGCCGCAGTCAGCGCCGTGCTGCGCCGCCATTGACTCCAGCTGGTACCAGGTGTCCACATCGCGTGAGTGAACCGCAACGTCCCAGTTCGCCCCATTCCAGGGCTGAGGGCTTGCCGGCGCGCCATCGAAGGTCTCGACAAAAGAGTTAGCCAGCTGGGGCTGCGTCGTCGGCTGCGTCGTCGGCTGTGTCGTCGGCTGCGTCGTCGGCTGCGTCGTCGGCTGTGCTTGGGCGGCACTCGCGTTCGCGACTGTAAAATTCACCCGCTTCGTCTCGCGAGCGCCATGGCTATCGGTAAGCGTTACCCGTAGCGTGTAGCGCCCATCAGGTACCGCAGCCGTATCCCAGCCTCTGGGCGTGCCCTGGCTATCCCCATAGAAGAAGAAAGGAGCCGAGCGATCAGTGAACGAGGCAGTAGCCGCGCCGGTGAGGCGGAACGCCACACGCGAGGCATTCCCGCTCACCAGCGCCTGGATAGCAACCACGCCGCTGACGCTCCCTCCATCCACAACACCGACAAGGCCATCGAGGCTCGCCGTCTGCGCGCCCGTTCTATGTGTCGCAAACGGCAGAGCGATCACTGCGAGTAGGACAAGGGCGAAGATGCCGGCGAAGAGCCGGGTGGGGAGTTGACGGTGCGTGTGTTTCATGGTGTAGGCGGTGAACGCCTGTGGGTGTCCTTTCTTTTTTAACCTTTTATTAACTTTCGTTCACGTCTGTTATATAGCACAGCCGCTCTCTCTGCGACCATAGGCCAGAGGTACCGCCTGGAACAGGGATAGGTCATACCACGTACTAAGACAGGTCAGGAATGAGCTCATTCCTGACCTGCGTAATAGCAACCGTATGCGATTCATAATACAGGGATGCGGAGAAACAGGAGAGTCTATAGCGGGGGGCAGAACAGCTGAGCCAGCATTGGTGCGCCTCTGATGCGATCCTGTTCTTCGCTCTGCGATCAACCGCTCTGCGCTCGGCTATAGCGCACAATACGCTAATCAGGGACCATCGGGCTATGGCCGTATACGGCGCTGGCTGCTAGATTGTGCGAGAAAGATCAAATAACCCAAGAAGAGGAAACACAACACATGACATGGTCTCGGCAGCTCAGACATCACCCATCGCGAATGCTCCTGCCGCTTCTACTCGCCATACTCATCGTGTTTAGCAGCTCCTCAGCATCCCAAGCCCAGACAAACACCGCGCACTCGATCACCTATCTTCCCCTCATCAAAACTCAGCACATAAGCACACCATTTCTCGCGACCTTTGACGGGGATCCAGCAAGCCCACAGGCCTGGGATGAACCAGGCTGGGAGGTCACCGTCCACTCACGCGATGGAGAAACCTGGTATCAGCTGGAGCCGATGGAGGCAATGCACGGCACCGACTGCGGCGCCCCTCCGGCCACCCACACCATTCGCAGCTACCAGGACACCGTCTTCTCCTGCCGCAACCATATGATGACCGCGATCCGCGCCAGCGGCTACGGCATGATCTATCTGACCCCCAACCAGATGGCGGACTTCTCACAGGGCGAGGCCGTGATCCGCTGGGATATGTCCACCCTGCGCACAAGCGGGCGTGACTGGGTCGATGTCTGGATCACCCCCTATGACCAGAATCTCCAGCTCGCGCTCGACTTCCAGGTAGACGGCAACGGACCGCCGCGCAATGCCGTACATATACGGATGGACTTTAACGAAAACACCTTCCTCGCAGCGATCTATAAGGAGTTCAGTGCATATCATCTCGACAGCCCAATCCACTGGATCACCTACGACGACGTGCTAGACCAAGACGCAAAGCGACGCGACACCTTCGAGCTACGGATCTCACGCACCCACATCGCATTCGGCATGCCGAGCTATAACCTGTGGTGGTACGATACGGCAATACCAGACCTCGGATGGGATCAGGGGGTTGTACAATTCGGACACCACTCCTATAACCCAATGAAGGACTGTGCTGGCCCCTGCTCACCGAACACCTGGCACTGGGATAACATCAGCATCAGCCCGGCAGTGCCGTTCACGATCATCAAAGGCAACCAGTACGTTGTCAATAAGGACAGCGAGGGCACTCCGGTTCGCCTATCAAGCCCGGCACCCTCCAGGGCGAGCCTACGCTTCACCGGAATGTATGACGGCATCGAGGTGAGTTTTGATAACGGTACAACGTGGCGTCCAGCTTCGCTCCAGCAGATCGATACCAGCCAGGCCAACATGTACCACTTCCAATCCTACTGGATGCCGATCCCCGCCGGCACCACACAAGTGTACTTCCGCAACACCCAAGAGGCCCAGTGGCTTGTGCGCTCGATCTCTGTCTGGGCGCCCCCTGCCTAACGCCAGACAAGGCAGCACCATTACAAAACAGCCGATGACAACAAACCAGCAGGCGAGGGGATGCTCTTGGCATCCCCTCGCCTGCTGGTTTCCTTCTGCCAGACGATGTTGGTTACAGCAATGCGATACAGTATAGTACCATGGCACCAAGAGGGCGGGTGACGACAACTATATCTGCAAATATCAAAAAACAGAAATGTTACGTTCATAATACGCGCTGTTACCGCGCCACCACGCGGAAATCCTACACCTTCAAGCGCCACCATCTCGGTGAACTAATATTCACACGTATACTTCAGAGATGTAAGGCAATTGTTCACTGGCACTGATACAGTTCATTGTGTAAAAGATATTGCCTCAGATGAGAGATAGCACACGAGGTGCCTGATGCGTCCAGCCGATATGGAACAGCAGCTCGACCCAAAAACTCTCCGCATGCTGGAGAAGTTCGCGAACCGCCGTTTCCAAAGTACGCGAGCAAACCAGCGCCTACGTTTCGTCATGTCCTGGTGGGTGATCCGCAACAAGATCGTAGGAAACCTCAAGCGTGCGCTCGACATCACCGTATCGCTCGTCGCAATTGCCCTGAGCTCACCGATCATGCTGCTCACCATCATCGCTATCAAGCTCGACTCGCCCGGCCCTGTGCTCTTCCGCCAGACTCGCGTCGGGAAAGATGGGGAGCACTTCCCCTGCTACAAGTTCCGCTCGATGTATATCGATGCCGAGCAGCGTAAGGCGGAGCTGATGGCCAAGAACGAAGCTGATGGCCCTGTCTTCAAGATGAAGCACGACCCACGTATCACCAAGGTGGGCAGGATCATTCGCAAGTTGAGCATCGACGAGCTACCACAGCTGTTCAACGTGCTCAAAGGCGAGATGAGCCTTGTTGGGCCTCGCCCGGCACTGCCAAGCGAGGTGGCAAAGTATAACTACGACCAGATCGGCCGGCTCCACGCCATCCCTGGGATCACCGGCCTCCAGCAGGTCTCTGGCCGCAGCAATGTGGACTTCAAGCGCTGGGTTGAGCTCGATCTGCAATATATCTCCGAGCAGAGTATCTGGAAAGACCTCGAGATTCTGATCAAGACGATTCCGGCTGTACTGTTCAGCAAAGGCGCGTATTGAGTGATGTTGAATGCTGAATGCTGAATGCTGAATGTAGCTCCATTCAACATTCAACATTCAACATTCAGCATTCGATATAGAGGGGCTCTGATGCGCAAGCTGCTCGTTGTTCTGGGAGTGCCGGTCGACAACCTGACAATGGATGAGGCGCTAGACCGCTGCGATGAGTTTGTCGCCGTGGGCCGAGCATCCGGGCGTACCCACCAGATCGCGACCGTAAACGCCGACTTTGTAGTGAACTCAATACACGACCCAGAGCTCCAGCGGATCTTGCAAGAGTCTGACATGGCCACGGCCGACGGCATGCCACTGGTGTGGGGAGCCCGCCTACTTGGCGGCCGGCTCCCCGGACGTGTTACCGGCGCCGACATGGTGCCGGCCTTAGCCCAGCGCGCAGCGCAGAAGGGCTACTCGATCTTCTTCTTAGGGGCGCGCGAGGGGGTGGCCGCGAAGGCCGCCGCAATCCTCCAGGAGCGCAACCCAGGGATGATCATCGCCGGAGTGCTCTCGCCACCGCCACGCTCCCTTTTCGATATGGATCGCTCTGTGCTCGATGCGGTGAAAGCAGCCAAGCCAGATATCTTGCTCGTAGCGTTTGGCAACCCCAAGCAGGAAAAATGGATCCGCATGCACGCCCACGAGCTCCACGTGCCGATCTGCATCGGCGTGGGCGGCACCTTCGATATGATCGTCGGGGTCACGAAGCGCGCCCCATCGTGGGTGCAGAAGATCGGCCTTGAGTGGGCCTACCGACTCTCACAAGAGCCGCGCCGCCTCGCAAAACGCTACCTGCACGACTTCGGCTACTTCGGCTACTTCTTCGCGCGCCAGTGGTGGGGCATGCGTCGGGGCACCGCTGTCTCGATGACACCAACGACTGCGCCTGAGCCCGCTCAGGCACCACCGATTACCCTCGCGCCGACTCCTGAGGTTGCCCTCGCGCCAACTCCTGCCCCCCCGATCGCCCCCATCGCCCCGACGGCACTGGTGGATAGACCAGAGGATGCCGAGCCGCTGGCCGTAGAAGGACAGGCCGAGCCACATGTCTCAGATACACAGCAAACGCTCAACAGCACCCCAGTGCTCTACCTGCGCGGACGACTCGACATCAACAACCACGAGGAGTTCACCACGCAGGCGCATATCATGCTGGATGAATCTCCCTACCTGATTATTAACATGTCAGATGCCACCTTCCTGGATAGCTCAGCGCTCGGAACGCTTGTCGCACTCGCAAACCGAGCGCGAACCGACGGCGGGGCGCTCTGGCTCGTCGAGATGCCTCCGCAGATCAAGAGCCTGCTTTCGCTGGTGCGCCTGGAGAGCTTTTTTGAAGTCTACCCCGACGCCGAGGCCGCAGAGTTCAAGCGCCGCCAAGCCCCACAGCCTGTGGCCCCACGCGCTGCGGACAACGGATGGAGCGTTGTTCATATGCCGCGAATATTTGACGGCAACAACATCGGGCTGATTGTCGAGCGCTGCCTCGCTGGCATTGAGACAAACCCGCATCTCGTGATGGACTTTAGCGAAACCTCTTTTATGTCAAGCGCTGGCATGGCAGCACTCCTCAAGCTAGACAAGGCAGCCCGCGCAAAGAATGGCGCTCTGCGAATAGCCAGCTGCTCCCATGACCTGATCCGAACGCTGAAGCTGATAAAGCTCGACAATATTCTGACGGTGATGCAAGATGTAGCTACCGCAACCAGAGATCCCATCGCGACAGCGCCAGATCTCTCGGGGTTACGGATCATGCCTGCCGGTCAGCAATAGGCGATGGTTGCTTCACCATCAGAGTGATACGAGACTATGCAAGCGATCATTCTCGCAACACATGAGGAGCGCAAGCTCCCCCCACTCACTGACACCATACCTGGGCCGCTCATCCCAGTAATCGACCGACCCGTGATGGCAATGACGGTCGAGATCCTCGCCCGATCTGGCCTCAAACGAATTCTTGTGAGCCTCTACAACCAGGGAGGACCAATCGCGGCGTACTTTGGGAGCGGCAAGCGGTGGGGCGTTGATCTGGAGTATGTGGCCCAGCGCGAGAGCTGGGGCTCGGCCGGCTCGCTCAAGTGGGCGGGGCGCCTGCTCGATCAGACATTCCTCGTGATGCCCGGGAACGCCCTCATTGATCTCGATGTCGCAGCGGCGCTCGCCTTCCACCAAGCCCACGGAGGGCCGGCAACCGTTATTCTGCACAGCCCCGTTCCAGGGAGCACCGCACCACTGATCCACCTCGGAGCCAACGCGCAGCTCGCAGATACCGGCAAGCCGCTGAGCGCCACAGGTGCATTTATCTTTGAGCCAAGCGTACTCCAGCACATCCCCGCGCGCAGCCACTTCGACATTCTCACCGAGCTCCTACCGGCAATCGTCGCCGCCGGTGAGCCAGTACACGGATTCCAGATAGCCGGCTACTGGAGCCCGCTTGACAACCTCGCTTCATTTCAGGAAGCCCAGCAGGTCGTGCTCTATAGCGCCTTCAAGGAGAAGGCGCCTGAAATGTCCTCCACGGGGCCGAAGGCAACCGTTCGCTACCCCTCGCTGAGCAGCCGCCAGATCGTGCCGGGCGTCTGGGTGGGGCTCAACCACTCAATCCACCCCAGCGTAAAGATCGCCTCGCCCGTCTACATCGGGGAGAATAGTTACATTGGCCGCGAGGTCGAGATCGGTGCCGGCACCGTGATCGGCTCGAATGTCGTTATCGATGACGAGGCGACTGTCAGCGGCAGCACCATCATCAGCGAGACCTACATCGGCCAACTGCTGAAGGTCGAGGGCCGCATCGTCACAGATAGAAGCATTAGCGACCCCGAGTCTGGCGAGACAACCGCAGTGCTCGACCCTTTTTTGCTCAGCCGAGTTGGCACACAATCCGAAGGGCAAAACCAGCTCCTCCGCGCCCTCGGCAGGACAGTAGCCATAGCCCTAACGGTTCTATCTAGCCCACTGATGCTCTTCCTCTGGCTGCTCGCACTTATCGGTAGCGCCGGCAAGCCTATCGCCCGCTGCCAGCGAATGGGCCAGCGGATCACCACCGCAGACGGGAGCCCAGGGCTCTACACCTTCGAGCTGATTCACTTCCAGACTCGTCGGCGCGACGGGAAATACACCGTCGGCGGCCGATGGATGGAGCGATGGGAGCTACACCGCCTCCCCGAGGTATTCAATGTACTCAGCGGTGATATCGCGCTCGTAGGAGTCAAACCATTGCACCCAGAAGAGGCCGCTCAGCTCAATGAAGAGTGGCACCAGCGACGCCACGACTCACGGGCAGGGCTAACCGGCCTGTGGTACCAAGAGACAGACCCAAACAGCAACCTCGATGCTGTGATCATCGCCGATGTATACTACACAGCGACACGAACGTGGCGAAGCGATCTGCTCTTGTTCCTGCGCACACCAGCCATCTGGGCGCGTCGAAACGCTCGCCGCAACGCCGTTGCGGAAGCCCTGCTCCACGCCGATAACGTGGGAAGTATGTAGCTCTATCTAAGCTGTTAAGGAGGATCTCCATATGGAGATGAAGACTCGCGTTGCCGGTGACGTGAATATCCTGGAGATCTCCGGGCGCTTCGACACAAACACGGTCCCCCCAGTAGCGACCTGGCTTGAGCAGGTCACGTCGGCCCAAAAGGCGCGCGTCCTGGTGAACCTCGCGGAGACGACCTTCGTCGACTCGACAGCCCTGGCCACCCTGGTGCAGGCCCTCAAACGATGTCATCAGGTGCAGGGCGACCTCTGTGTCTGCAGCCTGAGGCGCCCTGTGTACATGATCTTCGAACTGACCCGGCTCGACAAGGCATTTAACATTTTTGTCGATGAAGAGCACGCCCTCCAGTCGTTCAATAGCTGATCGGGAGTTGAGGGGGCCTTCAAGGAGGGTGCTTCTTGAAGGCCAGCCCGACACATGTTATGCTCGTCACACTACTCAGCTCACAATATCAGCGTTTCGCAAGCCTAGCTGAGGCGTGGCTCGCCCAAGGGGCGAGTGCCTTTGGGGTCTTTCAAGATAACCGCCCCCTGGTGTATTGGCCGTCCGGACACCGGCTCATGAGACCCAGTATCACGGCACCGATCACCAAGAACGATGAGGACATCGCCGATCTCCGCGTGGCCGGGATCAGCGGAATGAGCGCAGAGCTCCGACTCAAGGCTGACGCAGCCATGATCAGCTACATGCTCCAGCTCGAAAGCGAGCTTCAGCACATGACAGCTGACCTCGTAACAAGCCAAGACCAACAGCTCGCACTGTACCGGCTGACCCAGACCATGCGCGACCACATGACGGTCGTTGAGACGCTCCAGGCACTGGTGATCGAAGCCCTACGCATGACGAAGTTCCAGGTGGGTTTCGCCGTGTTTGTATCAAGTACCGGGCAGGAGCCACTGCTCATCCAGTCATCCGAGAATTTCTTTGATGACGACATCGCCTGGCGCATCTACTGGCACACCTTCTCGCTCGAACATGATGTGATCTTACCCAACCCGGAGAGTGAGTTCCCATGCCCGAAAGGAATCGAGAACTTACTATCAGTGCCAATCTGGGTGCGAGGCAGCATCATGGCCGGAATGGGCCTGGCAAACCGGCCTGGAGGGTTTGGGAGCCCCGACATCAAGCTCGTACGGGCGATAGCTGATCAGGCCAGCGCACAGATCGAGCGCATGCTGCTCTACCAGGAGATGTTTGACCAGGCGAAGCTGCGGACTGAGATGGATCTGGCACGACGCGTCCAGCTTGACCTGATGCCGCGCCAGCTGCCCAAGATAGACGGCCTGGACATCTTCGCAAACTCACGACCAGCACTCCAGGTGGGGGGAGACTTTTTCGACTTCATCCTCGGCGATGGCCGGCCAATGCTCTTCTCACTAGGCGATGTGACCGGTAAAGGGCTCTCAGCAGCCCTGCTGATGACAATGACCCGCTCGGCCATCCACAGCAAGGCCCAGTTTATGCCGTTCCCGACACCTGAGGCAGTTATGCGCCAATCGAACGAAGACCTCTACAACGACTTCACACGGGTGGGGGTCTTCGCCACCGCCTTTGTCGGTCAGTATGAGCCAGGCAGCCAGAAGATGCTCTACGCCAATGCCGGACATGCGCCCGTGATCTATCGGCCCTTCGACGGTAGCCCAGAGCTCCTCCGGGCAGACAGCACCGCGATCGGGATCCTCCCGATAAGCCACTGTCGAAATCAAACGCTGAATATGCGCCCCGGCGATCTGTTAATTGTCGCCACCGATGGATTCAGCGACGCCCGAAACGCACACGATGAGACATTTGATATCGAACGCCTCATCGAGCTCGTTGATCAACTCGCTCCACGAACTGCACGCGAAATCGCTGATGCGATGTTTGAGACGGTTGATCGCTTCGGAGGGGGGCGCAACCAGGATGATGATCAGACCCTCGTGGTGATCAAAGGAGCAGCATCGTGAGCCTGCAGCACCCAGAGGTTATCCGGCTAGATCTGCCGGCCCGCTACGCCTACCTTCATATCCTCAGCGACTGCATCGCCGATATGCTGCGCCAGATCGACGGAGTCGAAGACCACGAGATGCTTACCTACAATATGCAGCTAGCCGCGCACGAGGCCTGCACGAATATTGTCGGCCACGCGTACGACGGCGCAACAGACGGTAACGAGCGTATTGTCATTTCGCTCTCCCTCTTCCCACAACCGCGCCGGCTAGAGATCGAACTACACGACACAGGAAAGCCCTTTAATCCTGAGGTAGTCCCATCGCCAAGCCTGGAGCAGGCGCAAGTCCACGGCTACGGGCTCTTCCTCATGCGCAATCTGATGGATACGGTGACCTATAAGGCCCAGGTGGGGGATAACTACTGGTGCCTGGTAAAAAATCTCTAAAGGAGGGGCGCTTGTGACAACGATCCTGATCGTCGATGACTACGCGCCCAACCACCGGCTGATGAGCTTTATTCTTGAGCAGCATGGGTATGCAGTTGTGGCCGCCTTCGACGGACAGCAAGCGCTTGACCGACTGAATAACGCAGCTGTTGATCTGGTATTGACCGACCTCACCATGCCGAAAATAGATGGCCTGGCCTTAGCCCGTGCAATCCGCGCCGATGCCCGTTTTACAAGCACGCCAATTCTTATGGTCACCGCAAGCACTCGCGAGCAAGATCATGTGCGCGCCAGCGGCATTGGCATCGACTCATTCCTGACAAAGCCAGTCGACTCGGAAGATCTGGTGCGCGAGGTGGCCCGGCTGATTAGCCAGTGTCCCCCCCCCGAAGACACTGCTCCGATCAAAATGTTCGAGCACAGCGCAGCATAACCGTCACGCGGGAACGCTCAGGTATGCACTATCAACCCTCGCTCTTGATCGAATTGACACCAAGATCACGCGCCCATTCACATAAGGTTTATACGACCCAGATACTCTACAATGGGGATCGAGGGAGATCGGGGGATCTCTCTCGATCTTTACTTTTTTTGTAGTAAGGGAAGCAGCATCTTATGGGCATCTACAATATCGGCTTCATCATGGAACAGGCGCTCGGACATGTCACCCACACCAAAAACCTCCAGGCGAATGTCCCAAATGACCCCGAGGTGCGCGCCTATTGGGGGCTGATCCCGTTTGAGACTACCGGTATCGCCAGCCGGATCCCGATCTATAAGAGTAACTGGACGGTGCGCGCCGGGCTACGGGCACGCGGGGAGGTGGCACGTATCGCCCGCCAGACAAAGCTTAACGCGCTATTCTTTCATACACAGGTTCCGGCCATCCTTGCCACAAGCTGGCTCCAGAAGATCCCAGGAATCGTCTCACTCGACGCAACGCCGATGCAGTATGACCAGCTCGGCACCTTCTATCAGCACGAGCAGGGGCCAGACTGGCTCGAAGGCCTGAAGTGGCGACTGAACCGCGACTGCTACCGCGCCGCGCGCCACATTGTGGCATGGGGCGAATGGACGAAGCGCGGTCTCGTCGATGACTATGAAGTGCCCGCCGATAAGATTACCGTTATCCCGCCCGGCGTGAATGTGCGAGATTGGAAGCGGCCCACCCCGCGCATGCGGCACGATGGCCCTGTGAAAATACTTTTTGTCGGTGCGAACCTTGAGCGCAAGGGCGGCCTGCTACTGCTCGACGCCTTCCGCGCCCTACGCCCGCTTGGAGTCGAGCTCCATCTTGTGACGAAAGATAAAGTAGCAACGGAGCCAGGACTCTTCGTTTATAACAATATGCAGCCGAACAGCCAGCCGCTCAAGGATCTGTACCACAGCTGTGATATTTTTGCGCTGCCGACCTTCGGAGACTGCCTGCCCATGGTGCTCTCTGAGGCAGGTGCCGCCGGCATGGCGGTGGTCTCGACACATGTGGCAGCCATCCCTGAGATCGTTCGTAATGGCGAAACCGGGCTGACAGTGCCAGCCGGCGATACCGCTGCGCTCACCGAGGCCATACGCCAACTGGTCATGAGCCCCAACCTGCGGATGAGCCTAGCCGAGCGGGCGATGGCGCATGTCGCCCGTGAGTACGACGCCCAGAAAAACGCTGGCCGCCTGCTCGATCTGCTCAAGGGAGAGGCCGACTTGTCCCGTATAAAAATGAAAGTTGCCACATGAATAACCAAGTTCTTCTGACTGTCTCCGGCACAATCGCCGCCGACATCGACACGAAGATCGCTGCAGGGTCACGGCCACGGGCCGACTACCGCGCTCTCGCAGAGGCATTTGGGGCCGACTTGCTCGACTACCCTGCAGCTAGGGGGGTGGCCGGCTCTTTTGGAAAAGCGCTCGAGCGGATCGGCGGGCCAGATCTGATGCTCGCCTGGGCATGCTTCATGCTTCGCCACCGCTACAAGGTCATCGTCACCGACGGTGAGCAGATCGGGCTACCGCTGGCCACACTGCTCAAGTTCTTGGGGCCTGGGCGCCGCCCACGGCACCTAATGATCGCTCATATCATCTCGGTGCCGAAGAAGATGATCTTCCTCGACCGGCTCGGCGTACAGAGCCACATCGACCGCTTCCTCGTCTACGCAACAGCGCAGAAGCAGTTCATCGAGCGACGCTGGAAGATCCCAAGCGCGCGCGTCGTCTTCACACCCTTCATGGTCGACAGCGACTTCTTCGCGCCTGACCATGTGCAAGCCAACGATGCGGAGCCGATGATCTGCGCGGTAGGGCTCGAGCGGCGCGACTACCCGACGCTCCTGAAAGCGGTTGCTGGCCTACCGGCGAAGGTGATCATCGCCGCCGCCAGCCCCTGGTCGAAGCGCAGCGACACCACCGAGGGCCAGGACATCCCATCAAATGTGGAAGTGCGCCGTTTCACACAGTACGAGCTGCGCCAGCTCTATGCCGATAGCCGATTCCTGGTGATGCCACTGGAGAATGTAGAGTTCCAGGCCGGGATCACCGCAATCCTAGAGGCAATGTCGATGGAGCGAGCGGTCGTCTGCTCGCGGACAACCGGACAGACGGACGCGATCATCGAGGGTGAGACCGGCACCTATGTGCCGCCGAAAGACCCTGAATCGCTACGGGCAGCCATGGAGCACCTGCTGTGGCACCCCGAGGAGGCCGAGCGCATGGGCAAGGCGGGCCGCCGAATCGTCTTACAGCACATGAGCCTCGATAGCTACGCCGAACGGCTAGGCCAGCTTGTCCGCGAGGTGCTCGCCGAAGCAGAGGGCGGCACATCGAAGATGATGCGTGTGTAATGGCGGATCAAGACTGAATCGCTACTCTGCGTCGCTACTCTGCGTTCGCCATGATGGAGGCCGCGTGGCATCACTTCTTTCGACCCTGACACGCCTGCTCATCGCCGGCGAGGTAGGGCTCGCGCTGATTATCGACTATCTGCTCCTGCTGACCGCAGCGGCACTCTTCGCAAAGCGGCAGACGCCTCTGCGTGACGGCAGCCCATCTCACCGATTCGTGATCATGGTGCCCGCCCACAATGAGGAGCTGCTGCTGCCTCAGCTCCTGGAGAATCTGGATCAGCTCGACTACCCTCATGATCTCTACGCCGTGCATGTGGTGGCTGACAACTGTAGCGACCGTACGGCGGAGCTAGGCCGCGCCCACGGGGCGACCGTCCATGAACGGTTCAACACCGAGCTCATTGGCAAGGGCTACGCATTAGAGTGGCTGCTCCAACAGATCTGGGAGCGGGGCGACACCCATGACGCCGTCATTATCCTTGATGCAGACTCGGTTGTCTCGCCAAACTTCTTGCGGGTGATGGACACGCGCCTCGCGCGGGGCGAGCGCGTGATCCAGGCATACTACGCAGTGCGCGCACCCGAGAACGCCCGCAGCGCAGGGATCCGCGCGGTGGCGCTGACGGTGCTCCACTACCTACGGCCCCAGGGTCGGATGGTGCTGGGCGGCTCGACTGGTCTCAAAGGGAATGGCATGGTCTTCGCCGCCGATATCTTGCATAAGCACCGATGGACAGCCTCGCTCACTGAAGACATTGAGTACCACATGGAGCTGATCCGCGCCGGCGAGCGAGCAATGTTTGCGCCTGATGCGGTGGTATGGGCAGAGATGCCAGATAGCCTGAAGGCCTCGCAGACACAGAACGAGCGCTGGGAGCGCGGGCGTATGGAGATGATCAAAACCTACGTGCCCAGCCTGATCAGCGATGGACTACGACGTCGCAACTTCTTACTGCTGGATGCAGCTATCGAACAACTGATACCTCCCTTCTCAGTGGTGGCAGGGCTCAGCGTGATAGCACTAATAGCCGCCCTGCTGCTGCGAAGCCCTCGGGCTATCGCTCTGGCAGTAGCGATCATCATCGGCCAGATCATCTACATCTTCGCGGGGCTCGTCCTCGCACGCGCGCCACGCGCAGTCTACCAGGCACTGCTCTTCGCCCCGGCATTCATGTTCTGGAAGATCTGGCTCTATGTGCGGATGCTGCTGGGGATCAAGCCTGGCGGCTGGATCCGCACCGCTCGTAACGGATAGATCACCCCTTCGCGGTGGCAGAGTGCGGCGTATATGATAGTTCAGCCTCGCTGAGTTATTGCACACGCCGCACTCCTGATTCTGCTGCCCAAAATTACGGGTGTATGGACATTTTTAAGCTACACGAACCTGAGCGTTGCCTTTTTGGCAGCGCAACGCGAGCAGTCATCACATCTGTGTCGGCCAGAGAAACCGTGTTTCTGAGCAAGATCCTCTTGCTACGAGCTAATCAGGCGGGCCTGTCGAGCACGGATGATAGCGCCGCCTATATCTATGCGCATGGCGGTAGGGCCATGTGACCCGATGGAATAAGCGTGTAACATAAATCATGTTACGCGCTAAAAACAACGATTTTACGCTTGTGGAAGCTTGTGGTGGTGGTTCTGCTACCTGTCTCGGTTCTTTCTTTGGCGGAACGATGCGCCCTCGGCGGATCAGAATCTTTCTTCGGTAGGATCGTTGCTGTTCGGCCGACGAACAAACATCGTGTCGTATTTGGTGCCCATGGCGTAGCCGCAGGCGTATCGCAACATACTCCCAGTACTTTCGCACCGTTGCGTAGCTCACATTTGATGCGTGAGCGAGATCATCGATGCTGAACCAGCGCTTTCCTGCCGTGAGCAGACGTTCGGCCGCTTCAATGATACTAGCTCGGGCTGCCTCTTGCCGCCCTATGTTGCTCGTGGGCGAGGCATTGCCTTCTCTGACAGTGGTTGGCAAGAGCCCTGGCAGAGGCATACCGAAGAGCAGGGTGATCTGAGCTTCTGGGTGGTCGAGTGGGCGTCCCCGCAGCGCGCACTGCACCATCTCAGCCTCGCGTCTGCTCTCAAGGAGGGCGGTCAGTCGGTCGTCGGCGAAGATCGGCACTTGTACAGACCAGCGTGCGCCGGTCGCATCTTCGAGTATCCGCTCGGTAGCGATGATCTCCTCGTTGAGTGGGTCTCTGTCATGGGCGAAGAGCGCCCTCCCTTCGCGGACAATCGCCTCAAGATTGGGGTGATATATCTGGGCGAGGATGACGTCGTAGCCTTTATAGGCGTTTGAACCGCGTAGCGCCCCGTAGTGGGCGACCTCGATCTGCTGGTGTCCGTGTGCGGTCAGGAATTGGCGAAGGTCGTTCACACACGCTTGCGTGCAGACCACGAGTGTCGGTCGGTCAGGGCGAATCTGGGCCGACACCTCGGCATACCAGTTTGTGCGCCGTGTTCCGCGAAGGGTTGATTTTGCCCAGTCGCGGGTGATGATTTGATGTACCTGTGCGCCGCTCGTGATGTCTGGGCGCTGGATCTGGATCGGTGCGTCTGGGAAGATCGCGCGCAGCAGGCTATCGCTCACGGTCGCGTCGAGGATGATCTTTGGCTGCTCTGGGTTCGCCAGCTGGGCGATCAGGTGCTCGATGCGTAGGAAGAGGAGCAGGCGTCCGCTGCTGAGCTCGATCCGGCTGGTGAAGGGTATCCCGGTGAGGTGAAGCCGTCGCTCGTGGGCGATCTGCTGGAGGAGTATGGCAAGGTAGTTCGGCGGCAGCGCCTCGTATGCGCTGAGCCCGGCGCCTTGGGGAAGTCCTGGGAGTATTGAATGCTCATCGTCGGTCGGTAGGTTCGCACAGGCCGTGTTGAGGATTGTATCAAGACTGAGGCCCTCGGCGCGTGCAGTGCTCTCCAGATCGGCTAGGAGCATGACTCCTGTGAGGAGCCGATCAGTTGTTCCGGCTAGCACGAGGCTGATCCAGCGGAGCACCACGTGGGTATGTGGGCATGTACTGGTGCGGCCCATAGCGGCGAGATCGGCGCTGGTCAGGTGTACGATCCGGGTGAGGCGCGCGGGGTCAAACTCGTCGAGGACGATGACTCCAGCGCGCTCCCACCATCCGGTGGCCTGAAGCAGCGGCATCGGCGCGAAGAAGTGGGCGTCCTGGCTGAACTGGCGTAGGTAGATGCAGTGGTCGACGTAGGGGCAGCGGCGTCGGCAGAGGGTGTCGCGTACGCTGTAGCCCTTTGCGCTGAGCACTTGCGCCTCACCGAACTTGCGGCAGTTTCCGGGGTTCCTCCCGTGAAGCGGGGTCAGCTCTAGCCCATCTTGGTCACGAATCTGCTCTTTGCGCAGGGCTGTCCAGACGATCCTCCCTGGCTCGTTATCGCTGCCCTCAAGGTAGGATTGCAGGCCGGCGATGGTGTTGTGGCCTTTGCCTGAGCCGGGTGGGTGGGCGAGGACGAGGAATCCCTGTCCGGCCTGCGCGTGCTCGCGTACCTGTACCGCGATTTGCGCCCTGACATCGCTTAGGCGTATTGTGGGTCTATGCGTTGCTGTTGGGGCGCTCGTGGACTCTTCAAGGCGCTTTGGGCGGGCGCGACGGGTCGGGTATGTCTGTAGCTGGGGGAGCTTGGCTGCTGTGAGGAGGTTGCGCGGCAGTGCGCGATGAAAGTCACGTAGGGTCGGCGCAGTATCAATCAGGTGCTGGAGTCGTGTGGCGCTGTGGTCGAGCAGGAAGGCGTCAAGGTCGGCCTTCTGCTGACCTGGTGCGATCGGGAGGCGCAGAACACGCACCTCCAGCCCGGCTTCGGCGAGGCGTTGCCCATGGCGGATGCTCCATGTCTCTTCGGGGGCGAGCTGGGGCAGGTCATCCTTGATGGGGCGTGGCCCGCTGTCGTAGGCCAGGATAATGGTGCGGACGCCGCGGCTGCGCAATTGGTTGGCCCATTCCTCGCGGATGTATGAGAGGCCTGGGTGGGCCATCGCGGGGATGCTCAGTTGACCCGCTTGATAGGCCTGGGTGACAGCGAGTGCCTTGAACTCACCCTCTGTGAGGATGATTGTATCTGCGTCGTCGAGGTCGTCCCAGCCGAAGGGGAATGTCGCACCGCGATCAGTGTAGCCGCCCGGGAGTGATTTGTAGCCCTTTCCGGGGTAGCTGCGAGCGCGTAGGTCGACGATCTCTCCGTCGGCGATGTAGGGGAAGATCAGGGCACCGCAGAGATTTGGGTGTGCGCGCAGATCGCCGGCGTGATCTTGTACGAGTACGCCAGCCTCTTCGGCATAGGCTATCAGCTCGGGGCAGTCGCGGCGCAGTAGCTCCGGGATGGCCTGTGGGTCGCGCAGGGTGGCCCCAAGGATGTGTCGGCTGACTGTGCTGCGGTCAATACCGCGCTGTCTGATGTAGTCTAGCGGCTCGGGGTTGGCCGGATCGCACAGAATGGTATGTGCCCAGAGCGCGATGGTGGCGTAGATCTGGCGGTAGTGCTCCTGTCGATCCTGTGTGGCTGGCGGAGATAGGTGCCGGGCTGAGGGACGGCGGGACGTGCCCATTCTGGGCCTGATCTCTTCGCCGAGGAGCTTCGTCAGCGGCCCCTTTGCGTCACAGCTGCGGCACCAGTAGCGCTCGTGGCCGGGCTCCATCCAGACATGGAAGCGGTCGCTGCGCTGGTCTCCGCCGCAGAAGGGGCACGCGCCAACATGCTCCTTGGTGCGGCGACTCACCAGCCGCAGCGGCGGGAGTTTGTTTGGGAGGGTTATGGTTGGCTGTCGGTCCATACTGGCTCTTGTCTACCTCTACCCCAAATACAGGCAACAAAAAGACAACTTGTCACGGAATACCGTTGACAGAGGGAGTCCAAGGATGTTATAGTAGCAACGGCGATACTGTTATTTCGCGATGGCACTCCTTTCTTGCTATTGCGATGGGGCCTTCGACTACGTGCTTGGCGGCGTGGTAGTCGAGGGCCTTTGCCATGCCCGCGTGCCATTTCCGGCTCGCGGGTTTTTCTATTCGTCTCACATCTTCAGGTGCAGACGGGAACTATTGTACTATATTTATCCACTTTCGTGTAGCTCGACTCTGGGCGCGTATCTATGCGCTGAGTCTATCAAAATCTCGCGCCATACTCAATAGGTTTGCGCGCCAGTATGCGCGAATCTCGCGCCAATCTCGCGCCACTCGCGCCACTCGCGCCACTCGCGCCACGTTCGCGCCACGTTCGCGCCACGTCTGCGCCAGTGTCGTATGCGGGAAACGATCAAGCGCGCCGTATCACCGGCGCGCTTGATCGTTTTTTCTTGGTGGGGCTACTTGCGTGCGAGGCGGTAGCGCGCCCGTGAGGTCGGCCCATCCATCTGAACCAGGCCAAGCTTGAGCATGATCTGGAGGTCACGCTGGACATTGCGCCGGGCCTCGCCTATTGCGTCAGCCAGCTCGGCGCTCGTGGCCGCACGACGCCCGCCGATTTCGGCCAGGATCCGCTCCTGGCGTAGAGTTAGGGTCAGATCATCGACACCCTCAGTCTGACTCATCGGCCGGGCGAACACCTGGAAGGTGAAGAATGTCGTGTCGTCGTGGTAGATCGGTGGCTCGCAGCCCATGCTGGCAAGGGTGTCGAGCACGGTATCGATACCCATGCCGAACTTCTCTACCAGGCCGCCATGGTAGAGAAGCTGGGCCAGCGCCGGGTTGCGCGAGACCTGGGCGACTCGGATGTTCTCCACAGTGACGCCTGCGGGTAGGCCTCCCGGCGTCACCCAGCGGATGAAGCCGGGGTGCATTTCGATGCGGGCGATTGCCCCGGCCAGGCCCCAATCGCGGTGGCAGAGGGTGTTGACTGTTAGCTCACGCAGCACTGTGGTGTTGAAGGCATGCTCTTCAACGCGCTCTGCGCCCTCTAGGCGGTAGCGGTGTTCGGATCGTGCCCAGAGCAGATCGACGGTGCGGTTGATCACGTCAATGATCGGCCCGCGGATCTGGCGCGAAAAGACCATGGCGGTCGAGTGGGCGTTTGGTCCGCTGAACTGGGCGATGTCGACGCCTGCGGTGTCGAGCCAGCGATCCGGCTCGGCGGCGAAGACCAGCATGCCCGCAATCGTTGGTCGTAGCGCGTCTTCTTCGGAAGTGAGGCAGTGGTAGCGCTGGAGATATGCGATCGAATCGGTGGTCCCCTCGTAGCCGCGTCGCTCGACGGCGGTGCGGATGTGGCGCCGCACGAGGTCGAGGTCGAGATCCTCGATGCGCGCGCCAGCGACTGTCTGGCGCTCATTGAGTCTCTGGTCGATCATGCCTGTGGTCCTCTAGCCCCCAAAGTCCGGCCATTGTGTGTCCTTCGGGCTCATCTCAGTGGGCTCCAGGGGCCATGTGATGCCGAAGGCTGGGTCGTTGTGGCGCACGCCGCCCTCTGCGCTTGGCATGTAGGGCTGAGAGACCTGGTACATCACCTCGACGTCATCCACGAGGGTCTGGAATCCGTGGGCGAAGCCCTCTGGCACGTACAGGGCGCGGCGGTTCTCATCGGTGAGCTCGACGCCGATCCAGCGCTTGAAGGATGGTGACTCGGGGCGCAGGTCGATGATCACGTCGAGGATGGCTCCGCGTATACATCGAACGAGCTTCGTCTCGGCATAGGGATGGTGCTTAAAGTGCATCCCACGCAGCGTGCCCTTCACGCGGTTGTACGAGAGGTTCATCTGCGCGATGTGAGAGCTCAGGCCGCGGCTCTCAAAATCATCGGGCGACCAGGAGCGGGCGAAGAATCCGCGGTTGTCCTCGAAACGCTGTACGTCGATGATGAATGCGCCTACGAGCTCGGTGGGCGTAAAGAACATGCTGCTACCTCTAGCTGCCGTCGGCGCGTCGCGCTATGGCGTGAGCGAGTTGCCGATCTGTGATCAGGCTGATGTCATGGCTGCTAGGATACTCTTGATCCTCAGGTATTGTCCAGCCGGGGCGGCCAGATCGTTAGCCGCTATCCGCCAGCACGTGCTGGCGGATAGCGGCTCGCTCTTAGGCCGTCAAGAGCGTGCGTCGCTCGGGCGCGGGGATGCGCTCGACGATAGCCTTGCCGATCTCGATCGATGCGGTCGCCGCCGGCGATGGCGCGTTACAGATGTGGATGGAGCGCTCTCCGTTGATGATCACAAAGTCGTCCATGAGCGTGCCATCATGCATAAGCGCTTGGGCGCGCACGCCGGCGTGGGTTGGCACGACATCTTTGGGCTTGATATCGGGGATGATCTGCTGCATGCTGCGGACGAAGAGCGCCTTGCTGGCCGAGCGCAGCATCTCTTTCACGCCCTCGCCCATATACTTCCCTGCGAGCTTCCAGAAGGCAGGGTAGCTCAGCACCTCGCCGAGGTCGCGCAGGTCGATGTCCGTCTTCCGGTAGCCCTCACGCTTGAGCGCCAGCACTGCGTTGGGGCCGGCGTGTACCGTGCCGTCGATCATCCGGGTGAAGTGGACGCCGAGGAAGGGGAAGTTTGGATTTGGCACCGGGTAGATCAGCCCCTTCACCATGTGGCGCTTCTCGGGGACGAGCTCATAGTACTCGCCGCGGAAGGGGATGATCTTCATTCCGGTGCGGGCTCCAGACATGTCGGCGACACGGTCGCTGTGGAGGCCCGCGCAGTTGATCAGAAAGCGCGCCTGCATTGCCCCTCTGCTGGTCTCCACGGTCACCAGATCGCCGCGCTCGGTGATCGATAGCACCCTGGTGCTCAGGTGGAGCTCACCGCCCTGCTCGCGGACGATCCGCGCGTAGGCCTCGCTCACCTGGGTGTAGTTGACGATCCCGGTGCTGGGGATGTAGATCCCGGCGACTGCCCGCACGTGGGGCTCGCGCTCGCGGATCTGCTCAGGTCCGATTTTTTGCGCCTCCAGACCGTTCGCCAGGGCGCGCTGGTAGAGGTTCTCCAGCCGCTCTCGCTCGCTCTGTGCGGTGGCGACGATCAGCTTGCCGCATACCTCATAGGCGATCCCCTGCTCTTGGCAGAATGCGACCATTGAACGCTGCCCCGCGCGGGCGAATTGGGCCTTTAGGCTGCCTGGCTTGTAGTAGACGCCGGCATGGATCACGCCGCTGTTGTTGCCGGTCTGGTGGGCCGCCCAGCGCGACTCCTTCTCGCAGACGGCGATCTTTGCCTGCGGGTGCTGCGTTCCGAGCGCCATGGCTGTGGAGAGGCCAACGATCCCGCCTCCGACGATAAGGTAGTCATAGGTTGGCATGGTGGTTGCTCAGCTCTTGATCTTCTAGGGTGCAAGTCTGCTTTGTCATGTATAAAGAGGGTAGAAGGAGGGCGATATCCCGCCCTCCTCTCACCCTCGCTGCTAGATCTCTCCGAGCCGCTGGAGCTCCTCGCGAAACCAGGGTATGGTGCGCTCCAGGCCCTCCTGTAGGCTTACTTGTGGCCCCCAGCCGAGGATCGTGCTGGCCTTGGTGATGTCGGGCTGGCGCACCTGTGGGTCGTCCTTGGTGCGTAGATCTTTTGTGATGGTGCCGGCTTTGTTCCCTACGAGATCATTCACCAGGTGGGCGAACTCTTTGATCGTGAACTCGCCGGGGTTGCCAATATTTACCGGCTCGACCTCGTCAGAGGCCAGCAGCCGGTAGATCCCGTCCACCAGGTCGCTCACATACTGGAACGAGCGGGTCTGCATCCCGTCGCCATAGAGGGTCAGTGCTTCGCCGCGTAGGGCTTGCGCGATGAAGTTGGGCACGACACGCCCATCACGCAGGCGCATGCGCGGCCCGTAGGTGTTGAAGATTCGTACGATACGAGTCTCGACGCCGTGAAAGGTGTGGTAGGCCATCGTGATGGCCTCGGCGAAGCGCTTGGCCTCGTCGTACACGCCGCGCGGGCCGACCGGGTTCACGTGGCCGTAGTAGCTCTCGGGCTGCGGGTGTACCTGCGGGTCGCCGTAGACCTCTGATGTTGAGGCGAGCAGAAAGCGGGCCTTCTTCTCTTTGGCCAGGCCGAGGGCCTTGTGGGTGCCTAATGCTCCTACCTTCAGCGTCTGGATGGGAAGCTCCAGGTAGTCGATCGGCGAGGCCGGCGAGGCGAAGTGGAGGATTGCGTCTAGGGGGCCGTCAACATAGATATAGTTGGTGACGTCATGCTTGATGAAGGTGAAGCGCTCGTGGCCGGCCAGGTGGGCGATGTTGTCGGTGGTCCCGGTGATCAGGTTGTCCATCGCGATAACCGTGTGGCCCTCCGCCAGGAATCGGTCGCTGAGATGTGAACCGAGGAACCCGGCCCCGCCCGTGATCAGAACGCGCATATCAAGGTTCTCCTCTCCCTGTGCGGCCATTCCGCCCAGGCCCAAGTCTGTGTCGCAGATGACTGTAGCGCTCGTCTATGAATGCTTGATGATATTTAGCATGCGCTGCGCTACCGAGTTCGTCACATCAGGCTCATTGTACACTACGCGCTCATCTGCACCATACCACGCTGCGCTCAGGGACAGCTCAGCCGGCCTCAGATCACGCCGTGGTACAATCCCCCGCAGGAATCAAACCCTACGAGGCACTCGATGGAATCTCCCGCTGTCCCATTTGGTGATCTGCGTCGCCAGAATGCGGTGATGCGCGCTGAGCTTGATGCGGCCATGGCCCGTGTTATCGAGAGCGGTTGGTATATCCTCGGCCGTGAGGTGGCGTCTTTCGAGGAGGAGTTCGCCGCCTACTGCGGGGCTGCGTTGTGTGTCGGCGTGGCGAGCGGTGCTGAGGCGCTCTATCTGGCTCTGGCCGCCCTTGATGCCGTCGGCCCGGACGCTGAGGTGATCACGGTCGCTAACGCTTGCATGTACCAGGTTGCCGCCATCCTCCAGGCCGGAGCGCGACCGGTGCTGATCGATGTGGATCCGATGACTCACACGATGGATCCGCAGGCGCTTGAGGCGGCGATCTCGTCGCGCACTCGGGCGATTATGCCCGTTCATCTCTTCGGCCGTCTCGCTGATATGCCTGCGATTATGGCGATTGCAGATCGCCATGGGATCCCGGTCGTTGAGGATGCGGCGCAGGCCCATGGAGCCTGGCTGTTCGGCACCGATGGGCACCCGCGTAAGGCCGGGGTCTGGGGGGCTATCGCCTGCTTTAGCTTCTACCCCTCGAAGAATCTTGGCGCCCTTGGCGACGGCGGTGCGCTCACCACGAGCGATCCGGAGATCGCCGCTCGCCTGCGCCGCCTCCGCATGTACGGCTGGGGCAGCAAGTATCACACCCGCGAGCCTGGCGGTCGGAACTCGCGCCTGGATGAGCTACAGGCGGCGCTGCTGCGGGTGAAGCTGCGCTATCTCGATGCGGGTAACGCCGCGCGTCGCGAGCGGGCCTCATGGTATGCCGAGCTTCTCGCCGCTGCGCCGCTGACTCTCCCGTCTCCTGATCATGGACACGTCTACCATCTGTATGTGATCGAGTCTTCGCAGCGCGATCTGCTACGCTCCCATCTCCAGGCTCGTGGTGTCGGCTGCGATGTCCACTACCCCGAGCCGGCTCACCTCCAGCCGGCCTATGCCGATCTGGGCTACGCTCCTGGCAGCCTGCCCCATACCGAGACACTCGCCGGGAGAATCCTCTCGCTGCCGATGTTTCCCGAGCTGAGTCGTGTCGAGGTCGAGCGGGTGGCCGCCGTTGTGATTGAGGGGGTATCTCGATGAGTGACACGCGCAGCATCGCCGAGCACTTCGCTGGTGCCCACGTCTTGATCACTGGCGGTATTGGCTTCGTCGGCGCGAACTTGGCCCGGCGTCTGGTTGCCCTTGGCTCGGAGGTGACTCTGGTTGACTCGTTGATCCCTGAGTACGGCGGCAACCTCTACAATATCAGCGGCATTGATGATCGGGTGAAGGTGAACATCGCCGATGTGCGCGATGAGTACTCCATGAACTTTCTTGTCCAGGGGAAGGACTACTTGTTCAACCTCGCTGGTCAGACAAGTCATATGGATTCGATGCGAGACCCCTATACGGACCTAGAGATCAATTGTCGCGCCCAGCTTTCTATTCTGGAGGCCTGCCATAAGTACAACTCGGCCATTAAGGTCGTCTACGCGAGCACCCGCCAGATCTATGGCAAGCCCGACTATCTGCCGGTTGATGAGCGCCATTTGCTGCATCCCACTGATGTCAATGGCATTAACAAGATGGCTGGCGAGTGGTATCACATCCTGTACAACAATGTCTATGGGGTGCGCGCCTGCGCGCTGCGCCTAACCAATACCTATGGTCCGCGTATGCGGGTGAAGGACGCGCGCCAGACCTTTCTGGGCATCTGGATCAAGAATTTGCTCGATGGCGTGCCCATCCAGATCTGGGGCGATGGCATGCAGATCCGCGACTTCACCTATGTCGATGACTGTGTCGAGGCGCTGCTGCTCGCGGCGGCGACGCCGAGCGCCCACGGCCAGATCTTTAACCTCGGCAGCGATGAGACGATCAACCTGAAGCATTTGGCCGCCCTTCTGGTTGAGATCGCTGGCTCTGGCAGCTATGAGATAATCCCCTATCCGGCTGACCGCAAGCCGATTGATATCGGTGACTACTACGGCGACTACCGCTTTATCCAGGGGCGTCTCGGCTGGCGTCCGCAGATCGGCCTGCGAGATGGCCTCGCTCGTACGATCGACTTCTACCGTGAGAATAAGCAGTTTTATTGGTGAGGCATACTGATGCAGAACCTGCTCGTCACCGGCGGTGCCGGATTCATTGGTTCGAACTTCGTCCACTATATGCTGGAGAAGTATCCTGCGTACCGGATTGTTGTCTATGATGTGCTCACCTACGCTGGGCGTATGGAGAACCTGGCGCTTGCGCAGGGCAACCCGCAGCTGTCTTTTGTGCGGGGCGATATCTGTGATATCGATGCCGTGCGCGCTGCCGTGGACACGTACCAGATCGATACGATCATCAACTTTGCCGCCGAGACCCATGTCGATCGCTCGATCCTCGCTCCTGATGCTGTGGTGCGTACCAATGTCAATGGCACCTGGGCTCTGCTTGAGGTGGCCCGCGAGCGCCAGCTGGAGCGATTTCATCAGATCAGCACCGATGAGGTCTATGGGGCTATTCCTGCGCCGCAGCGATCAACGGAGGGCGACCCCCTGGAGCCGCGTAGCCCGTACTCGGCGAGTAAGGCTGGTGCCGAGCATCTGGTCTATGCCTATTTCATCACCTATGGCCTGCCGGTGACGATGACCCGCGGCTCGAACAATATTGGCCCCTTCCACTACCCCGAGAAGGCCGTCCCGCTCTTCACCACGAACGCGATCGATGATATCCCGCTGCCTATTTATGGCGATGGGCTTCAGATGCGCGACTACCAGTTTGTCCTTGATCACTGTGAGGGCATTGATCTGGTGCTGCACAAGGGCGCGCTCGGTGAGACATACAATGTTGGCACTGGGGTGGAGACGGCCAATATCGACATGGCCCACAAGATTCTGCGCATCCTCGGTAAGCCCGAGAGCCTGCTGCAGCATGTGACGGATCGCGCCGGCCATGATCGGCGCTACGCGCTGGATTGTAGCAAGCTACGGGCGCTCGGCTGGAGCTCGCGCCACAGCTTTGATCAGGCGCTAGAGCGTACGGTGCGCTGGTATGTGGAGCATGAGGGCTGGTGGCGGCCGATTAAGTCTGGGGAGTATCTGGAGTACTACAAGCAGCAGTACGGCGCTCGTTAGGGTTTCTGTAGGGGCGCATTATGTGCGCCCCTACGGCTGTTCCTCAATCTTTTTGGCTGGGAGCCCCTCTCTCTCCCTCTCCCCCCTCTCCTCCCCCGCGCATACATGGTGCGATCTGAGCTGACATTTTTGTCACGTTATTACATAGTATGTGTACTCCAATTCTCAGCACAAACCCGTACTTCTGCTATATACTGATCTCTGCGTGGTCTCCAATATATCTCGTATTATAGTTTAAATATCTTCTTAAGTGTGTATATGTCAGATGTTGATCATTGGTCAGGTGCTCGTACGGGAGGTTCTTCTTGTGATGTCTCTCTCTTCTCATGACTCTTCAGTGTCTGGCAGTATGAAGACGCAGCACCGCGCCGGCGATGTGCGCGTGCTATTCATCCATGCCTCCCAGGATCATCTCTCTGCTGAATATAAAGTCCACAAGATCTTTGCGGAAAGCGCCACCGCCTATGGGGTTGAGAGTCACTTTGTCTGGCAGCGAGGATTACAATCGACGAGCGATAATACGATGGTCTTCCCCTGGCCTGAGCGCGTGCGTTACATTGATTTTGGGCGCGATCTCTCTCTCGGTCTCCATGGAGGGCGCCTGCGGCGTGCTCGGATGATGCTGCGTAGTATGCCGAGCGCTTTGCGCGAGACAATCACCTATGTCCGTGTTATCCGGCCCGATCTCATCTATACGTCACAGCAGGTCTATGATGTGAGGGTCGCTCGCTTCATCACGCAGATGACTCGTGTGCCCCATGTGATACATATTCACTATACCGTTGGGAAATGGCTGGGCGGCGATGTCTTGCGCGCTATACAGAAGACTCCGCGCCTTATCGCAGTCTCTGAGTTTATCCGCCAGAATGCTATGCTCCAGGGCGTCTCTCCTACGACGGTGAGCACGGTGCCAAACCCAATAAGCCCAGAGGTGTTCCTTCAGGGCTCTGTCCAAGAGGGCGATGCGCGCGCGGCCATGCGGGCTGAGTTCGGCTGGGCCCCTGATACCCCTGTGATAATCGCAGCTGGCCGCCTTGATCCGATGAAAGGCCACCACAAGCTGATCGAGGCGTTTGCTGCGCTGCTCACGCATGTGCCTCATGCTCGGTTGCTGATCTGTGGGCGTACCTTTAACAGCTCTACCTACCCAGATATGCTCAAGCGGCGTGTTGCTGAGCTCGGTATCCAACACGCGGTCGTTTTTGCTGGGCACCGCTATGATGTCGCTGCGCTTATGCGTGCGGCTGATGTCTTTTCGCTGCTCTCAGAGATGGAGCCCTTTGGCCTCGTCTTCCTGGAGGCAATGGCTGCCCGCCTTCCGGTGGTGGCATATTATTCGGGTGCTGTCCCCGAGATTGTGGCCGATGGTGTCACTGGCCTGCTCTCCTATCCTGATCAAGTAGAGCCGCTGGCGCATAATATGGCGCGGCTGCTCTCAGATCGCACGCTTGCCGCGCAGATGGGGAAGGCTGGCTATGAGCGTGCCTCTAGCACATTCTCGTCTACGGTGATCGTTCCTTCTTGGGCTGCGCATCTCCACCGGTTTGCTGGCTGCTGATGATCTTCACCAATAGCGATCCGAGTTCGGTTGTGAAATCTATCAGGTGTGGCTAGTGATAGATGTACCGCATTTCAGTAAAGGTGTCTGTTTTTATGCGACGAACGTTTGTGATGCTCATGCTTGTGGCGGGTATGGTGGCTACGGCCGCTTGCTCTCGCTCTGCCCCGATACGCCCTGCCCCTGCGGCTGACGCCAGTCCGCTGCCGACTTCGTCATTGGTCCAAGTTCCTATTGACGATGCCCCCGCCCCTACAGATGATGTGCCTGTTAGCACGCCGCTGCCGTCTTCTCCCGACGGTCGTCCCCTGATCACGGTTCATGTCGATGGTGACACGCGTCCGCTCGATGATCGCCTCTTTGGGACGAACATACCTGCTTGGCTCGGCCCAAGCAATCTTGGGAGCAGAGATGTACGCACGCTGACCACGGCTCTGGGCGCGTCGGTGCTGCGTCTTCCCGGTGGTAGCTGGAGCAATGCTTATAGCTGGCTGGCGTGTGAGACCGGAGATAGCGACGGCTGTTACTGGACGTGGGCTGCTCGACCGACGGACTTTCTGAACTTTGTGCGCGCCACTGGGCAGCAGGCCATGTGGACGGTCTCGATCAATGGGACGTCTAAGGAGGCTGCTGCCCTCGTCGCCTTCTTTAACGGCTCAGTAGATGACACTACTGTGATTGGGGTAGATGTTCGTGGCAAGGATTGGAAGACGGTTGGCGACTGGGCGAAGCTTCGTGCGGAGAACGGTAACCCTGAACCGCTGCCGATCAAGCTTTGGGAGGTTGGGAACGAGGTCTATGGCGGCAAGCCCGATGGCGGCGGCCCCGAGTGTGCTGATTGGGGCTGGGAGGATGTTTGGACCTGCGATGGCAAGGAATATATGCTTGGCAAGGGTGCGGGGGCAGAACGCCACGAGGGCTACCTGGAGTTTCGTGCCGCGATGCGCGCCGTCGACCCGACGATTATGGTGGGGGCGGTCGGCGTGCCGCATCCGAGCGACTGGTCAAACTGGGGGAATGAAGTCATTGTTGAGGGGGGTGCGAACCTCGACTTTTATGTCGTTCATTACTATGCATTTGACCGTCAGCCCGAGAGCGCTGAGTCTATCCTTGTCACTCCCCAGCAGATCTGGGCGGGGATTATGGACTCAACCAACGCCGCCTTCGATGCGCTCGCAGGCGGGCGTCGTGCCCCCGTCGCTGTGACTGAATATAATCTGGTGGCCTTCCAGGAGATCGATAACGAGCAGATCATGACCCGCGCTGCCAATGCGCTCTTTGTTGCCGATATGGTTGGGCAGATGGCAGTGCATGGCGTCACACTGGCAAACCAGTGGGATCTTGCCAATGGTAAGGCTGGGAATGGCACTGACTATGGTTTGATCAATGTCGATACGAAGGAGCGTTCGCCGCAGTACTACGCGCTCGTTCTCTGGAGCCGTTTTGCTAACACGCTTCTCTTGGTTGATTCTCCCCTCTCCGATACGACGACGCTGAGCCTCTATGCTGGGCGTGCTGATGATGGCACCCTTAGCATCATGGCGATCAATAAGACTGGTGAGCCGCTTGATGCTCAGCTCCGGCTTGACGGTGCATCCGGCACATTCAGCGTCTCTGCTGATACGTTCGCTGCGCAGAGTCTGGACTCCACCGACATTACCTTTAATGGGGTCGCCGATCCAGCTATCGATCTCTCCGATGCGCCAGCAGCGAAGGTAGGGGATGTTGATGAGGCGCTAGATTATGTCTTTGCGCCATATTCGATCACACTGCTCCATCTTGTGCCGACACCATGACGATGTCGTGTATCCCTTCTGGGTGAGCAAAGATTTCTGAGACCCTACGTGGCGTATGCACATCTGTAAGATCAATGAGGCTCCTGATGATGAGCAATAGTCGCTACATGGTACTCTTCTGTCTCCTCGTAGTGCCTCTGCTACACTTCGGAGGCACCCCCGCTCACGGGTTCAATCTCGCTGCTACCACGGTTGTCCCTAAGGGTCAGTCAGGCTGTGTGACGGGTACAGTTGTCGCTGGCTCCAATAAGGTTTTCAACGGCGACTTTAGTATTCCGGCAGGGAATGGCCCAGAGATTAATCCTGGAGCTGGGTTCGATAGCGATTTGCCAAATGTCGGTCCTGACACCTACCCTTACGATGAGAACGGTGGAGGATTTTCGATTATTAGCACTGGCGTTTTTACTGTCGCTAACCGCTCTCTGATATATGGCCGGCCTTTTCCTGGCGACCCTCGCCGTGCTGTCGCGGCTTCACAGCCTTACTTTTATACTAAGCCGAACAAAGACAGAAGCGGCAATGATATTTACGGTACGAAAGGCTATGCGCTCCTCTGGACTCAGCAGGTCACCCTGACGATCGGCACGACCTACAATTTTTTTGCCTACTTTAATAATATGCTTCTCCCCAGCGTAGGCGATAACAATTTCGTAGATCCGCAGATTAAGCTGCTTGTCAACGATGTGCCCGCTGGTGATTCTATCTTTGTGCCGGAAACTCCTGATGAGTGGGTTCCTGTGCAGTTCTCTTTTTCCCTCAGCGGTGAGGTTGGTGCTCAGGTTCCGGTGACCCTTCAGATTCGTGACTATGCGGCACAACGTCTCACCTATGCCGGCGATGACTTCACGATGACTGGGGTCAATTTGAAGCAGTGTGTTTCTGGGCTAGGGGTTGCCTTCGCCAACCTGAAACCTGTCGATAATGGTGACGGGATCTACGATATTCCTTTTGTTGTCACTTTGCGTAATTATGGGGTGGATCCCCTCCCGATCACTGGTGTTCAAGTGGTCGCTGATCTCTCTTCGATTGCGCAAGCTGTTGACACATTCCATATCTTGAATTTGAGTAGCCCATCCCTGAGTGTAAATAGTGGCTTTAATGGGGTAAGTGATACAAAGCTGCTCTCTAGTGCTCTGAACGTGCTCCATTCGGGCTCGACGGCGACGATCACATTTACTGCACGTATCAAGTTGCTGCCGGGATCAACTATTGTTGGCCCGTTTAATATCCAGGTTACTGCCTCTGGCCAGGCTGGAACAGAGGATAGTGGATCTGGTGGAGGGGTGCCGATTATCGTCGAAGATGTATCTGCACCTGGGCTGGATCCTGGCCCTGATGATGATTTTAAAGATCCTGTCCAGGATACTCCAACACCAGTGTATATTACGCCAATGAAAATATATATTCCAATGGTGCAATTGTAAAATATATATTTGAGGCCTTTAATGTAAATCGTATGCATATCAAGCGTTGCTAGTGAGACTAGCGAGTTTTGATGTGTATGCGATTTTTCTTGTGCAATTTGGGGTTACGTAGAAATCTCACTCTTTGTGTCATTCATTGATCGCCCGAATCATCCGTGCTGGAACCCCACCAACCAGGGTGTTTGGCGGTACATTTTTTGTTACAATCGCGCCTGCTCCAACCACGCTTCCTGATCCTACTGTCACACCGGGCATGATCACACTGCGTGCGCCAATCCACGCCCCGTTCTCAATACAAACAGGTGCCGTAAAGAGTGGGCCTGCGCGATGGACTGTCTGGTCGATGTGGTGCGATGATGTTAAAATCATCACTTCATGGCCAATGGCAACGTGATCTCCAATATTGATATGCTCGTTGAGCTCAAAGGTGCAGCCGATATTGATGACGACGTTATCTCCGATGCATAGACGGTGATAAATATCCCCAGATCCGTAGAGAAATGGTGTGCCCATGATAGTGCTGCCATGACCGACGTGAATTCCGAATACTTTCAAGATCCGTGCTCGTGCTCGAATGCCTGTATATCGCGGTATCAGGCTTGTGATGATGTGCATAAGGATAATGCGGGGCTGAAGTGCGTTGATTTCCTCACGCAGGACTCGTTCAAGCTTTGCTGTCAACTTTGCCCTCCTTGGATATGTGCGGTGAGTATGTATTCTGTCATGGTAACGTGAACTGAATGCTATTTCTCTGCTGTGGGTGTTACGCTATCCCATAGAGTTGTCATTCGTTGGATATGTCGGATATGTAAAGATGTGTCATATGTATTGTTCCTGGCAGGGCCCTTAGTGGAATGAAATCCCTGTTGCTGCGCTTGAGTTGGATGTAGTGTGAATGTTCGGCTAACAAGAAGCCTCTATCGGCGTTTGTGTTTCAATCTAGCAGTTATCTTTTATTTTATGCGTATGACGAAACTGTTAGGAGATATTTGGGTTACGACTGGCTGTCGTTTTAGCGATAGGGCCCTCAATTATGAGCTCTGTGCCTCATCTCCGTGCAGGATTTCGCGGCTTTCTCACCTATTCTTTATGTTGTCAGATGAATATTTGCAAACGTGGTAATTCATATCCTGTATGCTCAATCCTGATAGGATTTCCTTAGCTTGACGTCATGAGCCTTCTATTCTCCCCTTGACTTTCACCGGGCTCTGTTCTTATGATGAAGCAGTGTCGTCACAGTATATCCCGAGGATGAAACAGTTATGGTACGGATTGTTCTACTAAGGCTTTTGGAGAGCTACTTCCGCCATCGCTGGCTGTATGTCCTTCCCATCGTGATTGCCGTTGGGGCGGGCGCAGTATTTGTCTCTAGCACGCCGCCCGAGTATTCGGCTAGCGGTCGTCTCTATGTGTCACAGCAGAACCTTCTCGCCGATCTGACATCCAGTAATACTGGAGGCTCGTGGTGGGTCTCAGCTGCACAGTCTACTGTCACCGAGATCAACGAGCTGCTTGGCACGCAGGCATTTATTCGCACCGTTATCCAGAAGACTGATCTCGAGCAGGGCATGTCAGGTGGGCCTGATGCTGTAGATGAGACTATCTCATATGCTCGTAGCATCCTGAGCCTCCAGGCTGCTGGTGATAAGCTAGTGGACATCAGCGCCACCGGCGATGATCCTACGATTGTGTATCAGATCGTGGTCTCGACGATGGATGCGTATGTCCAGTGGAAGATCAACAACGGCTATCAAGAGAGCATCGCCGCCCGCACCTTCTTCGATAACCTGATGAAGCCGTATCAGGACGATGTCGATCAGGCGCGGAGTGATCTTATCACGTTTCTGAATGCCCATCCGTCGCCGGTTCGCGGTGATCGTCCTCCGGCGGAGCAACTTGAGCTTGATCGCCTTCAGGCTTCAGTTCAGCGCGCTGAGGATCGCTTGAACAGTGCCCGCGATAATGAGGAGAGCGCTCGTCTCTCTCAGGTGCAGTCCGAGAGTGTCACCAAGCAGACATACATGGTGATCGATCAGCCTCAGGTTCCCCAGGAGGCTAAAGTATCGACGAAGACGATCGCGACCAATATGATTATCTTTTTGGTCGTAGGGGTCTTCCTCTCCGTGGCTGGTATTGCAGGTGGGGCGCTGATCGACCGGAGCTTGCGCTTCCCGATTGATGTGCGCCACGGCCTGAGTCTGCCGGTGCTGGCGATGGTTCCGGTTGCTCAGTTTATCGTCCTGCCTGCCCCTGCCGAGCAGGCGCTACCCACGCCAACGTTAGGTGCCACCTCTGCGGAGGCTGGGAAGAGTGAATCGTCGCTGCTTCAGCCGCAGATCTGACAGCTGTCGCCAAGCCGATTTCTCAGAGGGTGTAGCTCGTTGCGACCTACCCATCTATAAGGCACGTATCTATGTCGAAGCGACAGAAGAAGAACCAAGGTGTTGATGTCGATCACGTCCTCACCGTACGCTCTACAGATGGCATTCTTCAGCGCACGTTTGACGCTGATGTGATCCAGAGCTTTCGCTATATGTCAACGGAGCTGACCCTGAATGGCGACCTCCCTCGCAGTGTCGCGGTGATAGCTGCCCTTCGTGGTGAGGGTGTCACTCATACGGCGGTGGCGTTAGGTGCGACTCTCGCGCACGATACGGGCGCCAGCGTTTGTGTGGTCGAGCTGAATTGGTGGTCTCCTGGGCAGATTGCTCTGCTCGACCCAAAGGTGATCGCAGAGGCTGCGAGTAAGAAGCGTCGTAAAACGAGTTCCCCATCATCTGCTGAGCCCGCTCTTGCTAGCCACCCAGGCTTGGCTATGGTTGTCTCTGGTGAGGTGAGCCTCGATGATGCCATAATCCACAGCGATATGCCCAACTTTGATCTGCTCCCTGCGGGCGAACTCTCCGTTGCTAAGCGCCCTTCGATGGCGCGGAGCGCCGCGCTTCGTGAGCTCATGAAGCAGCTGTCAGCTCGCTATGATCACCTGATCCTGGATGTTCCCGCTGTGCGCACGACGAGTGACTCTATTGTCCTTGCGTCGTTGGGCGATGCCTGCATTGTTGTCACACGTCAGGGTGCCACCTCCACTGCGAGCGTGCAGCAGGCGCTTGATGATGTCAAAAGCCTGACGATGCTTGGCGTGGTTCTCAACAAGGTCACCATCAAGACACCAGGCTGGATCCGTGCGCTGGTACCACAAGAGTAACTGCGTGTGGAGGAGGGCTACTGATGAAAGTCTTTATGGGGTTCTTGCTTGTCTGCTTCTTCTCCGGGTGGCTGATGAATAAGGTGAGCCTGAAAATCATGGCGCTCTTGTTGATCGGACTCAGCGTTATGGTGACAGCGGGCTACTTCTTCCTAAACCTCATCTAGCACAGATCCTGGGGGCTGTTGGACAAAATGTTCTATTGTAGACTTTGCCCAGATATGCTGTGCCGAATCTGTACTCTATGATCGCACGAGGCGGTATCGGGCTGTCCGCCCAAATCGCCAGAGGTCTATGTCGTTATGGCGGTTGATGCGTTTCTCCCCAAGCGAGTACCCACTGTCACCGAGTATATGCGGCGATCACAGATCGCATGGTGGCTCTTATTTCTGGGCCTGCTCGGGCTCAGTGGGGTAGTCGGCTTTTTGATGAATAGCAATGGTCCTTCCTGGTCGGTAATCGCATGGATCATCTACTTCGTCGGCATTGTTGCTATCTTCTATAACCCGCGCTACGGCGTCTATATGATCCTTGGCTTTACGCTGATGGGCGACCAGGTCATGCTCTACTGGTACCCGTTCACTAAGAATTTTTCAAGCGCCGAGTCGATCATGTTTCTCAGCCGCGCGGTGAATCTGAGCCCGCTAGAGAGCTACATGGTCTTCACGCTTTTCTCGTGGTTTGGCCGGATGGCAATGGAGCGGCGGATTCGCTTTCGTGCCGGGCCGCTCTTCTGGCCTGCGGCCATGTTTACATTCTTCATAACGGTTGGTCTGGCCTATGGAGTCTCTCGTGGTGGTGCGTTTAAGATCGCGCTCTGGGAGGTTCGTTCGATCTATTATCTGCCAATTGCGCTAATTCTTACCGGAAATCTGATACAGACCCGTGATCAGCTCAATAAGCTGATCTGGATTATGGCATTGGCAATTGGCTATAAGGGCCTCGCTGGTGTTTTTTATATCGGGATTGCGCTCAATTGGGATATTGGGAGTGTTGAGCAGATCGGCGAGCACTCCTTGTCTATCCACTACAATGCTTTTTTTATCCTGGCGATCACTGTCTGGTTTTACCATGACTCGGTTCTCAAGCGGCTGATCTTGCCTATCTTGACGCCGTTCATGCTGTATAGCTTTTTGGCGAACCATCGACGCGCCGGCTTCCTTACACTTGGGTTGGGTATTGGTATTGTTGTATCTATGCTCTACCGTGAGAACCGCAAGCTGTTCTTCACGCTTGCGCCGACTGGTCTTGTCGTTTTTCTTGCCTACCTCGCTGCTTTCTGGAATAACACCGGCTCGATCGGTATGATCGCCCGAGCTGTGCGCTCCGTGGTTGGTCAGCCCACAGCGCGTGATGCTGCCTCAAATGTCTACCGCGATCTCGAAAACATCAACTCGATGTTTAATATTAAGAGCTCGCCGATATTTGGCCTTGGATTTGGTAATAAGTTTCATATCGTCGCTCCGATGCCAGATATTAGCTTTTTCGAGTGGTGGGAGTACATTACCCATAACTCGATCATGTGGATCTGGATGGAGGCAGGCGTCGGGGCATTTTTTGCCATGCTGCTGCTTACTGGCATGACGATGATTGTCGGCGGGCGGGCGGTTTGGAATGTGCCGCGTGGCCCATTGCGGGCGGTTGCGCTTACCGCGACACTCTATGTGTTTATGCACTTCACCTATGCATATGCTGATATGTCTTGGGAGGGTATCAGCATGACATTTGTTGGCACGATGATGGGCCTGATCAATAGCATCGAGCTGATCGCCTCGCGGCCGCTGCCTGCTCAGGTGAAGCGCTGGCCATGGGTGCCTGATCGTGATGCGCCGCTTGAGAAGCGCTGGCCATGGGTGCCTGACTCAGGAGTTCTCCCTCCCTACCGCCAGCCGAAGGTTTGGCCTATGCCTGTCCCTGCTTATCGCGCAGCTCAGGCCTCGCGTGAGGCGGCGCGTCGTGAGGCGGCGCGTGTGTCTCAGCATTGAGGCGCTCTTCTCTATGATGAAACGCAACCACGCTCGCATAGCAATTCTCGGCTTACTGCTTTCTACCGTTTACATCGCTGCGTGTGGTCCTCAGCGGCCAGTTATTTCGCCTGATCAGGCTGCCTCTCAGGTTGCCCCGACGGTGTCTTCAGTCTTTGGCGCGCAGCCGAGCCCCGTGCTTGTCCCTACCCGTAGGCCGACCTCTGTCTCTAACTCGATCTTGGCTGCGACGCCTAATCCTACGGCGGTGGCCCAGGCTACTATTGCAGCTATGGGAGAGGATCAGTTTCGTGTCGTTACTGTCTATGGTGATACACTGAGCTCTGATTGGTCTGTGAAGAACAGCTTTCAGATAAATATCGATCTAACTAACAGAGAGTATATTGATCAGGGCCGATCTGCTATCAAATCGCAGCCGCTGTACACGACGGGTATCCTCTATTTCACGTTAGATAGAGCCGCAAAGGAGACATTTCTCCGCTCGAAAGTTCAGGCTGTACGCTTCTATTTGAGCGGCGGCGCAAACCCAATTAATAACGATGCTATTGCGGTCGCGGTTGTGGGCAGCAATACACAGCCCTATTGGGTCGATGGTGATACCTCGGTGAAAATCGAGGGTCGAGTCACCGATAACCAGCCTGTATTCTCTGAGACGAGGCTCTCGTTCCTGGGCATTAATACGGCGATCCCGCCAAAGACATATGTGGAGGTTACGGTCTGGCTTGATAGCCTTATCTATGATCCGCTCTACACCTATGTCACAGGCTTTTATCTGAAGACTGATAAGGCTGATGCGCCCACATTTTATGTGGATCAAGTAAGCCTGCTGTTGCTGCCAGATAAGCCGTAGCATCGCTTCAGTATCGTGTCGCTTATTTACGCAACGCGTCTATTCTCTAAAGGAAGTTGCCCCTATGATCAGTGGAAAGACTATCGCCAAGAATGTCGGCGTGATGATGGCCTCGCAGCTGATAACCTGGGTGATGGCGTTTATTCTGGCGATCTTCTTGCCGCGCTATGTGGGGGCTGAAGCGATTGGTGCAATCACAATCGCTACCTCGGTGTGGTTGATCATGAGCGTGTTGTATACATTTGGCATGGATACACACCTCACGAAGAGCATCGCACGCGATCCTTCAAAGACATCGGAGTTACTTAGCACGAGTTTGGTGCTTCGAACGATATTCTTTCTGATTGGCTGTGTCATCGTAGCTCTCTACGCGAGAATCATGCAGTATGATCTGCAACTTACTACGGTGATCTGGATCATGGGTTCCTACTTTCTTACGTCATCTTATGCCGCTGCGTTCAATGCCTCGCTTATTGGCTTAGAACGTATGGAATTCATCTCGATCTCAAACATTGTTGGCAAGACCTTGCTCACAGCCGTTAGCTTGCTGATGATCTACTTAAATGCTGGGCTCTATCTTGTGATCTCCGTCATGACATTCTCGTCGCTGGTCTCCTGCACTATCCTCTTTATCTCTCTTAACCGCCAGCAGCCTCTCCGATTCCAGGTGGACTTTTCCAACATGCGAGCTGTCGCACGGGATTCATCAGTCTACCTTGTCTCTGGCCTAGCCATGGTGATCTATCAGCAGATCGACAAGCCTTTCATATCTGCCCTTGTTGATACAACTACTGTTGGTTGGTACGGTACAGCTATGAATCTGTTTGGCACGCTGATGTTCCTCCCGGTTGTTTTCAGCTCAGTAGTATTTCCGGCGATGGCACGTAGCTACGCATCCGGAAACAATAAGCTGAATATCATAGCCCAACGCAGCTTCGATTTGATGTTTCTCATCAGCATCCCTGTAGGCCTTGGCCTGGTCGTTATTGGCCAACCGCTAGTGGATCTCCTCTATGGGCCGCAGTTTAGGCCAAGTGGTGGCATTTTGATGATGCTTGGCGTCGTTCTGATCTTCACGTATCTCAACACGATCCTCGGACAGTTGTTGATCTCAACGGATCGCACTAGTCGGTGGAATATTGTGATGATAGTGGCGATTGTGGTGACCTTGCCGATCGACTATGTGATGGTGCCTTGGACTCATCAGGTCTATGGGAATGGCGGTCTGGGTGGCACTTTTGCCTTTCTCATCACTGAGTTTGCCATGGTTGTGGCTGCTATTCTTCTTCTTCCGCCGAAGACCTTGCAGTGGTCGAATGTGCGAACTGCATCACTCACGCTGCTCTCTGGGCTGTTGATGATGGCAACGAGTTGGTGGTTCCGTGAGACGATGATGCTTGTGTCGATCGGCATCGCGGCGGTCACCTATATTGGGGCGGTGGCGCTTCTGCGGATTGTTCCGAGTGAGGATGTCCTCCTGATCAAGAATGCGGTGATGGGGATTATTGGCCGGCTGCGCCGTCGTAAGGATGCTTCAGCAAGCCTTGGTAATTAGGAGACCAGGGTCATCCGATAAGATAGGGAGGGGCACCGCATTTACTGAAAGGCATGTCATACATGGCGACCATCCATTCGACCGCCGATGTCTCACCGCAGGCGGAAATTGGCGATGGCACTCGGGTATGGGCCAATGTGCAGATCCGTGAGCGCGCGAAGCTGGGTCGCAACTGTATTGTTGGCCGGAATAGCTATATTGAGTTTGATGTTTCCGTCGGCGATAACGTCAAGATCCAGAATAACGCCTCCCTCTATGTTGGCCTCACGGTCGAAGACGGAGTCTTCATTGGCCCCCACGTCATCTTCACTAACGACAAGCTCCCTCGTGCGATTAATCCTGACGGTAGCCTGAAGAGCGCCGCCGACTGGCATGTTGGGGAGACCCTCGTGCAATACGGGGCGGCGATAGGTGCCGGTGCTGTGATTGTCACGGGCGTCACGATTGGCCGTTGGGCGATGGTTGGCTCCGGTTCGGTCGTTACGAAGGATGTGCCTGACCATGCGCTGGTTGTTGGCAATCCAGCTCGTGTCATTGGCTATGTGAGCGCCACCGGTGTTCGCTGCGCTTCTTTGGAAGAGGCGGCGTCCTTGACGCAAGACGAGGGTGGCGTCTGACGCTCTCTGTGGCTCACCAGCTCACACCTCCCCCCATTCTGTCGCACCGATCTCGTTCCTCTTCCTCCCTCCCCTTCGGTCGGCAAGCCTCTTCTGAAAGCCAATACGCGATGGGTGCATTCCATGCTGCATCTTCATTCGCAGGTGGCTGCTGGTATGATTGCTACGTGAGCATGTAAGAGCGTGAGATATTCCAACTGGTTTTTTGTGGTTTAGCCTCACCTAAGTTATTTCTTATATGTCGTACGGGGATTGGTCATCGTATCCTCATCTCCATATACAACTATGGTGACGTAATAGGGAATACATCAGGCAACGTTTTTCCTTGGGTCTACTCATCATAAGGACGGACCACTATGGTAAGCATTGGTGTTATTGGCTACGGCTACTGGGGCCCGAACCTTGTTCGGAACTTCTCACAGGCAAAGGGGGCTCACGTCACCGCTGTTTGCGATCAGCGCCCCGAGCGGCGCGCGCTCGTCGAGAAGGTCTACCCCTCGGTGAAGACCTTCTCCGATATAGATGAGATGCTGCATAACCCTGATGTCGAAGCGGTCGCTATTGCTACCCCCGTCTCCTCGCACTTTCCGCTGGCAATGCGCGCCATCCAAGCAGGCAAGCATGTCTTTGTCGAGAAGCCTTTTGCTGCGACGGTGGCCGAGGGTGAGCAGCTGGTGGCCGAGGCTGAGCGCCGCAAGCTCACCCTCATGGTCGACCATACCTTTATCTACACAAGCGCAGTGCGTAAGATCAAGGAGCTGCTCTCCAATGGGTCTTTGGGTGATCTTTACTACTATGACTCGGTGCGGGTCAACCTTGGTCTCTTCCAGAGTGATGTGAGCGTCCTCTGGGATCTGGCGGTTCACGATCTATCAATTATGGATTTCCTGATCGGGCGGAGCCCGACGATGGTGGCCGCCACAGGTATGTCGCACGTCCCAGGTCGGCCTGAGAATATGGCCTACCTGACCTGCTTCTTCACGAATAATCTGATTGCTCACTTCCATGTGAACTGGCTCGCCCCTGTGAAGATTCGTCAGACCCTGATCGGCGGCTCTGAGAAGATGATCGTCTACGATGACATTGAGATGAGCGAGAAGATCAAGGTCTATGACAGCGGTATCACCGTCAACCAGGATGAGGACTCGGTCTACCAGCGCCACGTGGGCTATCGAACCGGGGATATGTGGGCACCGCGCCTCGATAATATTGAGGCCTTGAAGATCGAGGCTGAGCATTTTGTCGAGTGTGTCGAGACGGGCCAGCAGCCGCTTTCGAGCGGCCACGCTGGGCTGCGTGTCGTCCGGATCCTTGAGGCCGCCTCTCGTTCGATGGCTAATCATGGACAGCCCGTAGAGCTGTAGGGCGCAGCGTGCTGATACCACTAGGAGGACTTCTATGGTTCCGTTTGTTGACCTAAAGGTACAGTATCTCTCTATCAAGGAGGAGATCGATACCGCTGTGCTCGGTGTGCTGGAGAGCACGCAGTTCGTACTTGGCAAAGAGGTCGCCGCCTTTGAGGAGCTGTTTACTGCGTACACCCAGACGAGCCATGTGATGGGGGTGAACACTGGTACCAGCGCGCTGCACCTCTCCCTTCTTGCCGCCGGCATTGGCCGCGGCGATGAAGTGATCACGACTCCCTTCACGTTTATTGCCACGGTCTCGGCCATCGACTACACCGGTGCCACCCCGGTCTTTGTTGATATTGACCCGGCATCGTTCACGATCGACCCGGCAAAGATTGAGGCGGCGATCACGCCGCGAACGAAGGCTATCTTGCCGGTGCATCTCTATGGCCAGCCCGCCGACATGGATCCGATCATGGAGATCGCGAAGCGTCACGGGCTGGTGGTGATCGAAGACGCCGCGCAGGCCCACGGCGCTGAGTATAAGGGCCGTCGTGTCGGTAGCATCGGCGACCTCGGCTGCTTCAGCTTCTACCCTGGCAAGAACCTTGGTGCCTATGGCGAGGGTGGCGCGGTGACGACGAATAACCCCGAGTTTGCCCGCACGGTGAAGATGCTGCGTGACTGGGGGGCTGAGCGAAAGTACTACCACGACCTGAAGGGCTTTAACTACCGGCTGGAGGGTATCCAGGGCGCGGTGCTTAAGGTCAAGATGAAGTATATCGAGGGTTGGACCGAGGCCCGCCGCGCGGTGGCTGCGCGCTACGACGAGGCGCTTGCCGGTACCAGCATCCGTACTCCGACCGCCCTGCCCGACCGCCGCCATGTCTATCATGTCTACGCGATCCGCGATGCCCAGCGCGATACGCTCCAGACCTTCTTGCACGACCATGGGGTGAGCACGGGCATCCACTACCCGATCCCGGTCCACCTCCAGCGCGCGTTCGCCGAGCTTGGGCACAAGGAGGGAGACTTCCCGCACTCCGAGGCTGCCGCTCGCGAGGTGCTCTCGATCCCGATGTACCCCGAGCTGCCTGAGGATCAGCAGGATCTGGTGATCGCTGCCCTTAAGGCATGGCCGCTTCAGTAATCCCTTCTTACTAGGAGAACTCATACTATGAGCACAACCCCCCAGCGTGTTCTCGTCACCGGCGGCGCGGGCCTGATCGGCTCGCATATCGTCGATTTACTGATGGATGGCCGCGAGCAGGGCAAGTACGGCGAGATTGTGATCGTCGATAACTTCGTGCGCGGCCGGATGGAGAACGTGGCAGCAGCGAAGGCCCGCGGCGACCTGACGATTGTTGAGGGCGATATCACCGACCGCAAGCTGATGGCTGAGGTGATGCAGGGTATCGATCTGGTCTTCCACCTGGCCGCCATCCGTATCACCCAGTGTGCGGAAGACCCGCGCCTGGCGGTTGATGTGCTGGGTAATGGCACCTTCAATGTGCTTGAGGCCGCCGTGCAGGCCAACGTGAAGAAGGTGGTTGCTTCATCGTCGGCCTCGGTCTATGGCCTGGCTGAAGTGTTCCCGACCACGGAGAAGCACCACCCCTACAACAACCGCACGATCTATGGTGCGATCAAGGTCTTCAACGAGGGTCTTCTGCGTAGCTTCAACGATATGTATGGCCTGAACTATGTGGCCCTGCGCTACTTCAACGTCTACGGCCCGCGCATGGATATCTACGGGGCTTACACCGAGGTGCTCATCCGCTGGATGGATCGAATCATCGACGGCAAGTCGCCGCTGATCTTCGGCGACGGCAAGCAGACGATGGATTTCGTCTATGCTCCCGACATCGCCCGCGCCAACATCCTCGCCGCCGAGGCCGATGTTTCTGACGAGGTGTTTAACGTAGCCTCCGGCGTCGAGACGAGCCTGGAGGATCTGGCCCACGCCCTGATGCGCGCGATGGATGTGGACATGCCGCTTGAGTATGGCCCCGAGCGCAAGACGAACCCGGTGCCCCGGCGTCTGGCCGATATCAGCACGGCCCGCGAGAAGCTCGGCTTTGTGGCTCAGGTGGGCCTTGAGGATGGCCTGCGGGACCTGGTGGCCTGGTGGAAGTCGCAGAAGAGTGGGGTGTCAGCATGACCACAGATCTGAAGCGCCGCACGATCCCGCTCGCCCGCCCGCTGATCGGCGAGGCCGAGGCCGAGGCCTCGCGCCGGCCCATCATGTCCGGCTGGCTCACCCAGGGTCCGGAGGTCGCCGCCTTCGAGCAGGAGTTCGCCGCCTACACTGGCGCTAAGCACGCCACCGCCGTCTCGAACTGTACCACCGCGCTGCACCTGGCCCTGCTGGCCGTCGGCGTCGGCGCCGATGACGAGGTGATCACCGTGAGCCACTCCTATGTGGCCACGGCCAACGTGGTGCGCTACTGCAACGCCACCCCGGTCTTCGTTGATATCGAGGCTGCCACCAGCAACATGGATCCGGCCACGATTGCGGCGGCGATCACCCCGCGCACCAAGGCTATCCTCTGCGTGCATCAGATGGGCATGCCCTGCGACCTCGCGGCGATCACGGCGATTGCGAAAGCGCATGGCCTGCCGCTGATTGAGGATGCTGCCTGCGCCAGCGGCAGCGAGATCTGCTGGGACGGCCAGTGGGAGAAGGTCGGCAAGGCCCACGGCGACATCACCTGCTTCTCGTTCCACCCGCGCAAGGTGATCACCACCGGCGACGGCGGCATGCTCACCACGAATAACCCGGACTATGACAAGCAGTTCCGCCTGCTGCGCCAGCACGGCATGAGCGTGAGCGACCGGGTGCGCCATAGCGCCAACCAGGTGATCTTCGAGGAGCATGCGGTGATCGGCTACAACTACCGCATGACCGATGTGCAGGCGGCGATCGGGCGCGAGCAGCTCAAGCGTCTGCCTGAGATCGTCGCGACGCGACGCAGGCTGGGCGACCGCTACCGTCAGCTGCTGGCCGCCATCCCCGGCCTGACCATGCCTCACGAGCCGGAGTGGGCGCGCACGAACTGGCAGAGCTTCTGGGTGCGCCTGCCGGATGCGCTCGACCAGCGTGAGGTGATGCAGGGCATGCTCGACCGGGGCGTGGCCACCCGGCGCGGCATTATGTGCGCCCATCGCGAGGTGCCCTACCAGCGCGAGGGCGGCTACGACCTGCCCGAGTCCGAGCGGGCGCAGGATCGGAATATCATCCTGCCGCTCTACCCGCAGATGACCGATGAGGAGCAGGATTACGTTGTCGAGATGCTCAGTGAGGTATGTGCATCCTCGGATGCACATACCTCCAATATTGTCTGAGGGGTACGTCGTTGCGCATTCTTCGAAACGTTTCAGATGAGTTCTGGTGGGAGGTGGCGCGGAAGTGTAGCTATGCCACCTTCTACCAGACACCGATCTGGAAGGAGTTGGCAGAGCGCTCTTTCCCTGACCGCTACCGTAATGAGACATTCGGTGCGATCTTGCCGAGCGGGGTGCATGTCGTATTCCCTATGATGAGCACACGGCGGCTAGGCCCAGTACGCTGGCTTGAATCTACCTTTGCGGGGTGTTACGGCGGATTCATCGCGGATGGGCCCGTCTCTTCTGATGAGGCGACAGCGATCTATAAGCATGCGTGCGCCTCCTCGACATACTCGTTCTATGTCCTCGAGAACCCGCTGGGGCCTCAACTCCCAGATGCGATCAAGCCCCAGCTGAACCTCGTGGTCAGTGAAGACACGTATGTCATCACGCTAGATGCCGACTTCGACACCCTCTTCGCGCGCTTCAGCCGTAGCCGACGAGCCGCCTATCGACGCGGGATCAAGAAGGGGGTCAAGGTTCGCTTGGCGACCACACTTGATGACTACCGGGCGTACTATGTGAGCTATCGGGACGCGGTTGCACGTTGGGGAGAGGACGAGAACTACGGTTATCTGTGGCCCCTGTTCGAGCAGATCTACCAGCTGAGCCAAAACCACCCTGAGCAGATCAAGCTCTGGGTGATGACCGTGAGCGATCAGGTTGTGGGCGGACGCCTCTTCTTCTACTGGAATCAGCAGGTGTCATTCTGGACGGGCACGGCGCATCGCGACTTCTTACACCACAATGCGATCCCTGTAGCTGACACCGAAATCTTGCGCGACGCCATTGCGCAAGGCTATCGTCACTTCGACTTCAACACGAGTGGCCTTAACCAAGGGATGGTGGAGTACAAGCGACGCTTCGGGGCAACAGGCGTAAATGTGAATGCCTGGTATTTTGAGAACGCACTGATTACATCTGCACGATCTATATCCAAGGGCGTGCGTACCCGACTCACATCGATGCTTCGCCCCAGAGCGTCATCTGGTGCTTAGCATAGTGATCTAGGGAGGCGATAAGCATGGCTACCAAGAAACCTCTGTTATCTGTCACCGTCCTTAACTACAACTACGCGCACTATCTGCCAATCTGCCTGGACTCGATCCTGAAGCAGACGTTCCAGGACTTTGAGCTGATCTTGATTAACGATAAGTCCACTGATAACTCGCTAGAGGTCATCGAACCCTACCTGAGAGACTCGCGGGTGCGGCTAGTGGATCATGTCGAAAACAAAGGATTCATGCGATCCCTGATTGAGGGTGCAGATATCTCACAGGGGCCTTATATCACCGTGATCTCAGCTGATGACTGGATCCTTGAGCCGACAGCCTTTGAGCAGCAGATCGCGGTGATGGAGCGTGATAAAGAGGTCGCGTTCACGTTTACCGATTACGGCTGCTACACCAGCAACGAGACCTGCACCTATCTGATGCACCCGGCGCCCGAGAGCTATATAAAGCCGGGGTTGGAAGCATTCAAAGACATCATCATCTCACGCTCGCCGCTGCACAGCGGTACGATCATTCGTAAAACGGCCTATACGGAGATCGGCGGCTACGACCCAGACACGCTCTATGCGGTTGATACGAAGATGTGGGCTGGGCTATGCCTCGTCGGCAAGGTGGCCTATATTAACGAAGTGCTGTATGCCTACCGCATCCATAACCAGAACATGTCGCGGAGCAAAGAGGTTGTGCGCAAGAGCATCACCGAGGTGCTAGATCTGATCGATTGGTCGTTTGGGCTGATGACAAAAGAGCAGCGCGACTCGCTCGGCTGGCTCTATAAGAAGGCGGTACGTCGGGCGCTGGCCAGCTACACGATCCTATTCACCTTCCAGTTCAACAATCTCAAGCTTGGCTGGTACTACTTCTGGATCGCGTTTAGGATGCGCCCAGCAGAGACACTCTTGCAGAATACTATTTTGGTTTTGCTCCTGCGCACCATTCTTGGAGCCCGCGGCTATCGCTGGTTTGAGAAGATGAAGTCGCTCTTTAGCAGCCGAACCCGCAAACGTCTGACGACCGAGGCCATTCATGTTGGCACGAATAGCTAAGGTGGATTTCTCATGAGTACGCTCAACCCGAGGCAGGTTGCGAAGAAGATCATCGACACGACCGGAAATGCAGTTCTTAGCCCACCCTATGGGGGCTTCGGCTTCTTTCATAACCACGGCCCGCGCAACCAGCGTAAGATCGCGCTCACATTCGATGATGGCCCAAGTAAGCCGAGCACCACCAATCTGCTCGACGCCATGGACGATCTCAATGTGAAGGGCACCTTCTTCTGCGTCGGGATGCACGTGACGTTCCATCCCGAGGTGCTACAGCGGCTGGATGCGGCAGGGCATATTATCGGCAACCACTCAATGCTGCACGCCCGCAAGGATGGGCTCCTGCTGAACAGTGGCCCGCACATCGACGACAGCGCGGATGCGATCGCCAAGGTGATTGGTCGTCGCCCACGGCTCTACCGCCCGCCGTGGGGATGGCTCACTCCATGGGAGGGCCAGCGCCTGACTCAGCGCGGCTACGCAGTGATTGGTTGGGATGTGTACACCCTTGACTGGCAGACACCTGAGGTTGACAGCGATCTGATCGCGGCCGGGATTCTCCGCGATGTGCGGCCAGGATCGATCATCCTGCTCCACGACTCCGGCGCGGTGGTGTCCGAGTGCCATAAAACAAACACCTTACATACGGTGCAGAAGATTGTCCCGCAGCTTCGCGCGCAGGGGTACGAGTTTGTCACCATCCCTGATCTCTTAGGGCTGCCAGCATATGGGCCGCTGGAATAGGAGATACTTACCTCTCGCGTAGTGGCGCAGCTCAGATGGGAGCTTCCTTGACCCATATATCAGTAATCATCCCTACCCGTAATCGCACAGCGCTTGTGCAACAGGCTATCGAGAGTGTCCTGGCGAGCTGTAGCGAGGCGCTTCAGGTAGAGATTCTGCTCATCGATGATGGGGAGAACGATGAGACCAAGCTGATCGCACATCGCTACCCGCTCAACTATCTGCGCGGCCCGGGGCGCGGCGTCTCGGCCGCACGAAATGTCGGGCTTAGGGAGGCCACCGGCAGCTACATCACCTTCCTCGATGATGATGACACCTGGCCAGCGAACAATCTCATGCGCCAGATCAGGTTTCTTGATGAGAACCCATCCTATGGCGCGGTCTGCTCCCAAGTGGTGCTGACCGACGATGCGGGAGAGATCTGCTCACCGCCGTACCCCAACCCGCCCTTCGCCTCCGGCTGGATGTTCAACGACTTTCTGAGCTATATCCCGCAGGTTGGCTCGCTCCTGGTTCGCCACGATATTGCGATGGCAGTCGGCGACTTCGACCCTAACCTTCAGGGCGGCGAGGATTGGGACTGGGCGCTACGCCTGGCGCGCATCTGCCAGATCGGATTTGTTGCAGAGGTGGTGCTGCACTGGCGCATGCATAACACAGCGCGCTTCGATGGCGCGGGGAACCGGCGGATAGAGGATATCACCTGGCGGCGCTACACCGATGTTATGGATGTGGCACATCGCCATATCGAGGGCGGCCCGCCACGCAGCTGGCTGGCGAAACAGCGCATTTTGCTCAAGCATAAGGGGCACTACATCCCGCTCTTTACAAGGTATGCGATTGGGTATGCGCGTAAGGGCAAGCTGAGGCAAGCGGCGATCTGTTACTGGCTCGCCATCCGCATCTCCCCGCTGCATATCGTAAGCAGCACTGCAAAGACAGCACTGAGGCAGCTGCAAAGCAATCTGTCTCGGCTGAGGGCTAGCGAGAGACTGCCCAGGTAGCCGGCGCACAAAACGTCGTAATAGCTCAGCTCGCAATGATACACGAGAGTGGCTCAGCTCCCCAAGTCCTGGCTAGAAGCCAGACACCGGGGAGTTGCTATATCCGCTGCGGTTCGCATGACAACGCAATGTATATAGATGTCTCAGGCGAAGCAGCCGCGCCAGTTATATCAAATCTGGCAAGATACGGTGCACCTGCGGCCTCGTCCCTCACCCCCGCCTCGCTGCGCTCGGCACCCCCTCTCCCTTTAAGGGAGAGGGGGCAGGGGGTGAGGGACAAATGCCCACGATCAAACAGGATTTGATATTACAGAAATATCCCGTAAAGCCCAGCAGCTTTAGCGCTGGGAGCCGTTACGCATTTCTCATCTATAGCTGATACACTTACGGTGGATCTCGAGGCGCGCAGGCCGCAGCTCTGGCGGCAGAAGAGCTGTATTTCGAGCGAGCGGATGCAGATGGAGTTAGCCCGATGAGTAAGTTAGCACAGCAGGTTCGACAGGGCGTAGCGGAGCCGGCGCAACGACCGAACTACGGCTCGATCCGGGGGCTCTGGGATAACGGGCGGGCCGTACTGCGCGCACGCTGGTACTTTCGTACCGCAACCCACGTGGGCCCACGCGTCAGACTCTGGGGACGCGCGTCGGTGCAGAACTATGGGAAGATGATCATCGGCAACCGGGCTCGCCTCGTCTCGACAATCGTCCCCCTGGAGATCGTTGCCGGGTCGCAGGGCACGCTCGTCATCGGTGAGGGCAGCTTCATCAACTACGGTTGCTCGATCGCGGCAACAGAGCTGGTGCAGATTGGCCCCAACTGTCACATCGGGACCTATGTGATCATGATGGATAATGACTTTCATCGGATTGAGCCTGAGCGGCGCACTGAGAGTCCCCCGTCGGCGCCTATCATCTTGGAAGAGAATGTCTGGCTAGGCGCACGGGTGACGGTATTGAGCGGGGTGACGATCGGGGCCGGCAGTGTCGTCGGCGCGGGCAGCGTTGTGACAAGAGATATCCCCCCGCGATCGCTGGCCGTCGGCATGCCCGCCCGCGTCATCAGGCAGATCTGAGAGGGCGAGAGCCCTCCGTCTCCCAGGCGGAGGGAATGAGCGGCGCGCACCCTTCACCCCAAAGCAGATGACCGAATACTTGAGCGCTCTGCCCCTTTCTAGTGGAGATGCCCTCATGGCCAATGTCAGCATTGTCATCCCAACCTACAATCGGATAGCGCGCCTCAAACAGGTGATCGCCGCTATCGAGCAGCAGACCTACCCGCTCGACAAGGTTGAGGTGATCATTGTCTCCGATGGCTCGACCGACGGGACACACGAGTACCTCGCAAACATCCAGACACCGCTCAACCTACGGTTTGTGCCGCAGGAGAACGCAGGCCCGGCCGCCGCACGGAACAACGGCTTTCGGAACGCCCACAGCGAGTATGTGCTCTTCATCGACGACGATGTCGTGCCCAGCCAGCAGCTTGTCACGGAGCATATGCGGTGGCACGCCCGCCGGCCCAACCTGGTGGTCCTCGGCCCTATGCTCAACCCGCCCGACTTCACACATACGCCGTGGGTGGCCTGGGAGCAGGCAATGCTCGAAAAGCAGTACGCCGCCATGCGCCGTGGTGACTGGGAGGCGACCGCGCGGCAGTTCTACACTGGCAACACCTCGCTACCGCGCCAGGTGCTCATCGAATCAGGTGGCTTTGATGAGCGATTCCGGCGGGCTGAAGACATCGAGCTCGCCTACCGGCTTGAGAAGCAACATGTCGAGTTCTGCTTCACGATGGACGCAGTGGGCTACCACTATGCGGATCGCAGCTTCGCCTCGTGGCTCCAGATCCCCTATGTCTATGGCCGATATGAGATTGTGTTTGGCCGAGAAGGACAGACTCATCTCTTAGCCTTCGTCCACGAGCAATTCAAACAGCGTAACCCGCTGATACACCTGATCGTCGGCATCTGCCTCGACCGCCCGCGGCTCAGCAGTCTCGTGCAGGTCCTGACAAAGCAGATCGCCGACATTGGCTATCGGATGGGCGGGCCTGGGAAGCGGATCGCCCAGGCTGCATACAGCGCCATCTTTAACCTACGCTACTACCAGGGGGTCGCCGATGAGCTTGGCGGACGCAGAGCCTTCTACGGCGGAGCAAGCTCCAGCGCCCTCAGTAAAACAGCTTCATCGTCATTGGATACGGAGTAGCCATGTTCGAGGACTTTACGCAAGATGCCCGCCGATGGATTGAGCCAAGCAACATAAACGAGGGCGCGCCAGTGAGCCTCTGGCTCATGCTCAGGCTGCTCTTCCGCTATATGCCGCTGCGCGCGATGGCCTGGTTTCGCTTCGGGTGCTGGTGTAAGCAGCACCGCATCCCCTACCTGCCCGGCTTCACACAGCGCCAGATCTATAGCCGCTACGGGCTAGAGATCTTGGTGGGAGCTGAGATTGGCGGCGGGCTCTATATCGCCCACCCGATCGGGGTCGTCGTCTCGCCAAAGCGCATGGGCCGCAACTGCAGCATCATCGCGGCGGTGACCATCGGTATGCGCAACACCTGGGACTTCCCGCAGATTGGGGATGAGGTCTTTATCGGCGCGGGCGCGCGGGTGCTGGGCGCTATCACGATCGGCGATGGAGCGGTGATCGGCGCAAACGCGGTGGTGATTAGTGACCTGCCCGCCGGCGCAACTGCGGTGGGTATTCCGGCGCGGATTACGCGCATCAATGGCATGCCTGTGCCACCCCAAGAAGTGTCGCCAGAGCGGATCGGGGCCTGATAACAACCGACCTATGTGGTAGCTATCACTCTCCGGCGGCGTCATCCTGGAGACTCACGCGTAGCAGATCGAGCACACGCGGGAGAAGATCAGGGCGACGCTCTAGCACACTCAAAACGACCTGAAGACCATCGCTCGCGTAGACGCCCGGCAAGAAGATTGTCACAGGTCGCCCAAGCAAGCTGGCGGCCTGGATGATGGTACTCACGGACATACTGCGGGTGCCGTTCTCATAGCGAGCGATCGTCGAGCGGTCCACCCCCAGCTGCACAGCGAGATCGTCCTGTCGAAGCCCGCGTGAGAGACGGGCCGTGCGCAGGGCCGTACCAACCTGAGCGTCGATCGGAGATGGCTCGCTCATAGCAGGCTCTCCTGAAGCGGCGGCAGCGCATCTGGATCATCGGGAAGATACATCTCCGCCGTGCGGCGCAACCAGGCTAGCGCGGCGTCATACTTCGCCTCCGGCAGCGCATCATAGCGCGGCGTGCCCAGATCAATGCAGAACTGGGCGAAGAGCTTGCCAAAGATATCGCGCCCCTCGCGCAGCTCAAAACGCTTCGCGATACGCTTGATAGCGCGCTGGATATACTCGGACTGTGACGCACTCACCGGCGTGCGCTGCTGGATATCGCCCACAAGCTCTTCGACAATGCTGATCCGGCGCTCGTGGTTAAGCTGCGACTCAACTAAGCGGCGGATATCGGCGAGTGCATCATCGACCCGCTGCTGGATCGGAGTCGCCGGCGCATCGGCACTGCGCAGGTAGATCTGGGCCAGCACATCAACGAGCTCGGTCTGGTAACGTACCAGCTTCGGGCGCGCCTCCTCACTCACCTGATGCGGCGAGATCGTGGCGAGCCAGAACGGGATGTACTTGTGGAGCAGCACCGCAATCTCACGCGCCTGACCGTCAATAGGCACGCGATCTTTTCGCAGCCCTTGGCGGAGCACCTCGTGCCGGCGAATGCGCTCGCTCTGGCTCTTCAGGTCAAGCCCAAGCACAGCACAGATCGTACGCACTGGCACCGCCATGCCCTCGCCGGGGCGATACACTGAGAGCAGCGTATCGCCCTCGAATGCGATCTCCTGATACTTCTCTGGCAAAAGCGGATCCATCCCTGCGCCCTCTCATCCGTGCCGTAGAGTCACAAATCACCGTAGCACACACGTACGGTATCGTCAAGCATGATTGGCATGATCGGCTGTGCTCGTTAATATCATGGGCAGGTAGAGCCGTGACGGTATCACTGGTGCCTCTGAAATCACACTCAGCACACCACCAGTGAAGCGGATCGTGTAGTTCGCTGCTGCCAGTGTGCCCTGGGTGATCGGGTACGTGCCCACCGGGCTCCTCGCGGTCGCCGTCGTCGTGAGCATACCCGTCAGTGCCGTCGTCGCTGTGTCACCGTTCATGAGTCCGCTCACTACGTAGGTCAGCGCCGGCAGTTGTCCTCCTGCCACTACGGTCTGATTGTTCGCTGCCACCATCAACAGTGCTGGAGTAATAGTGAACACTTCCTCAGTGTAGGTGATCGTGTAGTTAGCCGCTGCCAGCGTGCCCTGGGTGATCGGGTACGTGCCCACCGAGCTGCTGGCTGTCGCGATGGTGGTGAGCTTGCCAGTCAGGGCAGTGGCCGCCGTATCATTGTTCACAAGCCCGCTCACACGGTAGGTCAACGCAGGGTTAGCCTCCCCATAGCCCCTGGTCCTTCCATTCGCCTTTACTGCTAATGGGGCCTTGTCGATAACGAGTGTGAAGGTCTGAGTGGCGGGAGCGCCGGGGCCATTTGCGGCGCTGACGGTGATGCCCACGTAGGTGCCAGCCTTGGTGGGCGTACCACTCAGCACGCCGGTCATCGGATTCAGGCTCAATCCAGGCGGGAGGGTGTTGGTCGTAACGCTGAAGCTGGGCGCGGGCTCTCCGCTGGCGGTGAAGGTGTGGCTGTAGCTCGCACCGTAGCTACCTGCGGGTGGTGCGGCGCTGTCGAAGGCCGGGGGCGTGCTGGGGGCAGTGAGTGTAATGTCGTTGCCATCACCGCCGGCATAGCTGAGGGTCATCGCTATGCTGCCCACCATCACGGTGGTGCCCTCACTCAGGCCGTCAAAGACGCCGCTCACGGCGTCACTACCATCATTGGCGATGAGGAGTAGCACGTCTCCAGGGGAAGGGGTGTAGTCCGACGCGCTCATCGTGAGGGGGCCGCCAAGGGTGACCGGGCCATTGACACTCACTTGATCGCGCTGGCCATCGGCGGTGCCATTCACCGTGAGCTGAAGGCCGCCGCTCAGGCTCAGGCTTCCGGTGATGGTGGTGGTGCCGAGCGTCGCACCGCCCGGGGCAAGGGGCGCGCCCTGTACCGTGACGATGCCGGTGATATCGGTGAGCTCGGCCGCGCCGAGGCCAGCGTAGGTCTTGCCATCCCCGCCGCGCAGATCCACCAGCACAGCAGCTGTACCTGCGTCGATACGACTGCCGGCCGTCATCTGCACATGGGCATCACCCAGCTCACATTGGGCGTTGACGACACCCCCGGCGAGCGTGTCGTTAGCGATCAGGATGAGGGGGGCGCTGTCCGTGACGAGATCCGCGTCGAGGTGAATACTGCGCCCTGCGCTCAAGGTGAGCGTGCCGCCTGGGCCATCAGGGTTGGCGACGGCCAAGGGCGCGGTAAGGCTGAGGTCATTGCTCGCCTGCAGCGTCAGCGCGGCGCCGACCCCAAGGGATTTCGCGAGGAGCTCCGGCCTGACGGTGAGGCTCTCGGCAGCGGCGCGGGCGTAGATGAGCTGGGCCGCGTCGGTGAAGCCGACGACCACGCGCCCTCCGCTCGCGCTGCTCTGAACGATGAAGGTCTTGTTCATCGCGTCGGCGTAGAGGCCGGGGCTGGAGCCGGTGTTGAGGATGCTGTTTGCCGCTGAGACCGGGCCGAATGGGCCGCCCGCCCCGCTCCCCCAGATCACGGCGCCTGCATCTACCACGGCGCCATTGTCCCAGCCGGGGCTCGGGATGATGTAGTCGTCTCCCAGCTCGAAGATATCCTGGTCGCCGACGCCATCCTGGGAGGTTGTGCCCACGAGAGAGTTGGCGGCGGTGATCGGTCCGACGATGCCGCTGGCCCCGTCCCCCCAGGTGATGGCCCCAGCGTCCACCAGCGGGCCATTATCCCAGTTCGGGCTTTTGACCAGGTAGTTGCCGTGGCTAATTATGCGCGACATCCGATTGCCGACAAAATCGCCGGGGGAGGATCCGACGAGGGAGTTGGCGGCGGTGATCGGCCCGACGATGCCGCTGGCCCCGTCCCCCCAGGTGACGGCCCCGACATCCACCAGCGGGCCATTATCCCAACGTGGGCTTGAAACGACATAGTTGCCGTCGCCGACGGCGGTCGGCCAGCTACTGCAAACCTTGTCGTTGGCGGTTGTACCCACCAGAGAGTTGTCGGCAGAGACAACGCCCATAACGCCGCTTGTCCCGCTCCCCCAGGTTGCCGCGCCGGCATCAACTACCGCACCGTTGTCCCACCACGGGCTGCTGACGACATAGTTGCCATTCTTCAGCGCGGTCAGATAGCCATATCCGACCTGATCAGCAGTCGCGCTGCCGACGAGGGAGTTGGCGGCCGAGATCGGGCCGACGGTGCCGCCCGTGCCGCTGCCCCAGGTGACGGCCCCGGCGTTCGTGGCAGCGCCGTTATCCCAGTTCGGGCTGCTGATGACATAGTTGCCGTTGCTCAGGGCGATGGCGTGATACTCGCCGATCCTGTCGCTGGGGCTGCTACCGACGAGGGAGTTAGCGGCCGAGATCGGGCCGACGGTGCCGCCCATCCCGTTGCCCCAGGTGACGGCCCCGGCGTCCACCACCGCACCGTTGTCCCAGATTCCGCTGCGGACGATATAGTTGCCATTGGTGAGCGCGAAGGTGATGGAGACGTAATCCCCGGGGGATGAGCCGACGAGGGAGTTGTCTGCGGAGACGGGGCCGACGGTGCCGCCCATCCCGTTGCCCCAGGTGACGGCCCCGGCGTCCACCACCGCCCCATTGTCCCAGCTGCCGCTGGGGACGACGTAGTTGCCGTTGCTGAGCGGGATGATCGGGCTATTGCCGACCCGATCACTCGTAGTGGAGCCGACGAGGGAGTTGGCGGCGGAGACGGGGCCGACGGTGCCGCCTGTCCCGCTGCCCCAGGTGATCGCACCCGCATCCGCCGCTGCGCCATTCGTCCAGTACGAGCTGAGGACAACGTAGTTACTGTTGGTGAGCTGGGTCACGCCGCGGTCGCCAATAATATCAAAGCTGGAGGAGCCGATGAGCGAGTTGTCTGCGGAGATGATGCCGGTGACGCCGCTGTCACCGTTGCCCCAGGTGACGGCGCCTACGTCCATCATCGTGTTGTTATCCCACCATGGGCTACTAACGACGTAGTTTCCGTTGGCGAGGGCGATCGCAACGAGGCCGCCAACCTGATCCTCGGCGGAGGAGCCAATGAGGGAGTTGTCTGCTGAGATGGGGCCGGTAACGCCGCTGTCCCCGCTGCCCCAGGTCATGGCCCCCACATTGGCGAGCGCGCCATTGTCCCAGCTCCAGCTGCCAGCGACGTAGTTGCCGTTCTTCAGGGTGATAATAATGCTGCTCCCGACTCGATCACTCGAAGTGGAGCCGACGAGAGAGTTCGCGGCTGAGATGGGGCCAGTAATGCCGCTGACCCCGCTGCCCCAGGTGATGGCTCCGGCGTCTAGCACCGTGCCATTGTCCCACAAGGGGCTGCGGGCGACGAAGTTACCGCTTGGGAGGGCGGTCATACCGCCGCTGCCAATCTGGTCATTGGCGGTGGAGCCGACAAGGGAGTTCGCAGCCGAGATAGCGCCGAGCGTGCCGCCCGCCCCACTGCCCCAGGTGACAGCCCCGGCGTCCAGCACTGTGCCATTGTCCCACAAGGGGCTGCGGACGACGAAGTTGCCGCTGCTGAGGGCAGTCACGCCGCCACTGCCGACCTGGTCATTTGCCTTGGAGCCAGTGAGCGTGCTGAGCAGCGCGCCCGTCAGCCCGTCGAAGAGGTAGACAGCCCCGGCGTCTTTCGCTACAGCGTCATCGCCTACGTCGATAACCACAATACTACCCTGCGTCAGAGGCACGATCCTGTTGCCAAATGTATCCCCCACCGCTGGCGTGGGGCTGTGCAGCTCGAACTGCGGCAGGGCCCCGTCAGCGGCAATGGTGAGATTCTTGGGGTCGAGCAATGCTTCCCCGGCGTGGCCGGCCGGCGCGCTCACGTCAGGTGTGGCCCCCAGACGCAGCTCGGTCTTACCGGACAGCTCCACAAATCCGCCATCCCCGGCCTGCCACCCTCCCCGCACGCTCACCGCCCCAGATACCTCGGTCAAGCCGTCCGACCAGACGATAATGCGCCCGCCGTTGCCCTGTTCGATGGCATTCGCTTGCAGCGCAGTCCCCCTGGCCAACGTCACCGCAGCAGCGTTGATCACGGCCGGGTTGCGCCCCTGGAGGTCTCCGCCCACACGGATGCGCCCACCTCCGGCGGCGCCAGAGGCGTCGACTGTGGCCGATATCAGCTCCAGCGTGTGGCCCAACAGATCGACCCGCCCGCCTGCCCCGGTAGCACCTGTGGCGGTGATCGCGCCGCTGGTGAACAAGTGCCCGGTCGGGCCTCCGTCCAGTACCACCACGCCGCCCACATCGCCCCTGGCGTCGAGGCGGGCGGCGGCAGTAGCCTGGTAGATCTCGGCGAAGCGCACTGCGATGGAGGGGGCGGTGAGGACACCAGCCTGTACCACGGCGCGGGCATGCGCCGACACCCGTGTGGCGACCAGATCGCCGGTGATGATCAGGGCGTCGGCGCGCAACGCTGCGGGGCCAGCGACATCCAGGCGTGCGCCTGCGGCAAGGTCGAGCACTCCCGCAGCCGTCAGATCAAGGCTGGCAGCGCTGACCGGCACCATCACCGTGAGCCGGTCAACATCCGCGCGAAGCTCGCCCCTGAGGGCCAGGGGGGCGGCGAGCGTCACCGGCCCGTCGCTGCGAAGGTACAGGCTGCCAAGAACCGGCAGCTCTGCGACCGTCAGCCCGATTGGCCCCTCCACCATCACAGCGCGCAGATCGGCATGGGCGAGGGCAGGTAGAGGGGCGGCAAGGCGGGTCAGCGCGCCCTCGGGGGCGAGGGTGAGCACTCCGCCTGCGGATGTGAGGCGCAGCGTGTCATAGGCATCGCCGCCGCGTAGCGTGAGGGTGCCGGAGGCGGAGTCGAAGCTCGCCGAGGGAGCTGCGCCCCGAGGGAAGATGGCGGGGGCACTGTGGGTAACAGTATCAGAGAAGGGGGCGGCCGGCACCTCGACGGCACAGCCTGTGTCGGGCGAGGTATCGATGTAGTCACCTGACACCTGGTAGCGGCCGTTGCCGGAGGTTGTGGCGCAGCCCTCCACAGGAAAGCTGGAGAGTCCATCGTGAGGGACCGTCCGGTCACGTGCGCCCGAGGAGGCTCCTGCCATCTGTAGGAGCGAGCGTGGGGTGAGCAGGAGCGGCCAGATGAGCGCAACAGCGAGGGCACACAGAAGTGTGGGCGAGACTATTGCCGGACGTGGACGGGAAGGAAGAGAAGGAAGCATAGCGGGTTGTGTGGTCCATCTGGCAGTGATGGAGCGAGTCGTGCTTACGCACGAGAGCATATTGTAGTATGGCGAGAGCGAGGCCGCTTTGTAGCCGAATCATTCATGCTACCATTAGCGGATCTGCAAAAATGACACACTCGTATGTTAGGATGATCAGGTTTGTATGTCAAGAGCAGTGCCCAAGGTACAACAATACTCTGTGTGCAACGGCAGCGCGCATGCAGTGGGCAACCTTGATCACGAAGCGCTCCATCTGGCGGACGTGCTCCGCGATCAGGCAGATATTGATCAATTCGTGTCTGCGTAAGTCATAACAAAAACAAGCAAAAGGCGCATGTGAATCGATTAAGCAAACACACGTCGGAGAACGATCAGACTCAGACGTGCCCCCCCCCCGCACTGCATGGTGGAATAAAAATTTGCCCGATAATCCCCCTTATGGGGCAAGTACCCGATCTGACTCCGCATCTTGACGCGATCAACAGCCGGTGCTATCCTGGGCGCATCCCTGGATTTATCGGGCAATATCTGTGGAGCGCGCCCATGCCGACCCTCGCCACCCTGCTCGGCGACTTCCTCGCCGACCGCCAGCGCCAGTTGCGGCCCAACTCGCTGCGCGCCTATCGCGCCGACCTGCGCATCGCCGCGGCTGCCCTGCCCCAGCCGCTCGATCAGATCACCCCCCAGCACATCGAGGCCTTCCTGGCCGACCCGAAGGTCGCGCCGAGCTCCGCCCGCCGGCGGGGAGCCGCGCTCAGCCGATTCTTTCGCTGGGCCGTGCGCGAAGAGTATGTCGACCAGAACCCGCTCGATCGCGTTGAGCCCATCCCGGGCGAGCGACGCCTGCCCCGGCCGGTGCCCGCCGGCGACCCGCGCCAGGATGTGGCCAAAGCGATCGCCCTTGCCCCGCAGCCCTTCCGGCTGATCTTCACCCTGCTCCGCGAGACCGGCATGCGCATCGGCGAGGCTCTGGGCCTGAACCTGGGCGATGTGACCATCGAGCCCGGTCGCGAGGGGCTGCGTATCCGCGAGGCCAAGAATAAGGTCGAGCGGGTGGCGACCCTCGGGCCAAACAGCACGCCGAAGAGTCTGCGCGGCCTGCGCGCCCACACCCGCGCGCTGGCCAGCCTGCCGCTGACCACGCCACTCTTTTCCTCGAACCGCGGCACCCGCGTGTCTTATGCGGCCGCCCAGTACCAGTGGGCACGGTGCTGCACTAGGGCCGGCCTGGTTGAGCCCGACGGAAGCCTGCGCTACACACTGCACCAGCTGCGCCACACCCGGGGCACCGAACTGATCGAGGCCGGCCAGCCACTGGAGATTGTCCAGCGTGTGCTCGGCCACCGCGACATCCGCTCGACCCAGGGCTACGCCGACCTCTCTGAACGCCAGGTGCGCGCCGCACTAGAGGGGGCGTAGACAGATAGCTTCTCTGTGCCCCGCAAACCATCACGGTTTCTGCTATACTAGCAAAACCGTGATGGTTTGACGAGGTGCTTCATGCAGCCCGATATCCGGATAGACCCGCGCCTAGAGCGGCGGATCGCCGAGAAGCGCGCCACGCTCGACCGCCAGCGCCCGCTCCCGCCGGCGATCATGGCGAAGCTCGCCGACGATCTGCGCGTGCGCCTGACCTACCACTCCAACGCGATCGAGGGCAACACTCTCGACCTTGGCGAGACTCAGCTGGTGATCGCCCACGGCATCACGATCGGCGGCCACTCGCTCAAAGAGCATATGGAGGCGGTCAACCACGCTACCGCCTATGACTTTGTGCTCGACCTGGCCCAGCGCGCGGGGGAGCTCGATGATGCCGCGCTGCTCCATCTGCACGCGCTAATCATGCACGACCTGATCGACCCGCCCGGGGCCTACCGCCGCAGCGCGGTGTTTATCTCCGGCTCGGAGCATCGCCCACCGCACCACACCCAGGTGCCCGCGCTTATGGCCGACTGGTTCGATTGGCTGGCCGGCGATGGCCAGGAGTACCCGCCGGTGATCCGGGCGGCGCTGGCCCACGAGATGCTGCTGGCCATCCATCCCTTCCTCGATGGTAACGGGCGCACTGCCCGACTGGTGCTGAGCCTCCAGCTCATGCGGGCGGGCTATCCGGTGGCGCTCCTGCTCCAGGGCTGGAGGCTGAGCTACATCCGGGCGCTGGAGCAGGCCCACCACGGGCGATTCAGCCCGCTGGTCAATGTGATCGGCCGCGCCGTCGAGGCCGGGCTGGATCTGTATTTGGAGGCCTGCGACGCCTTGCCCGACGAGCTGCGCCGGCCGCTGCGGGATGTGGCCGAGGAGTGCGCGATCAACGCGGGCTACCTCGGCTGGCTGCTGCGGGCGGGCCGGGTGGCCGGGGCCAAGCGCGGCGGGCGCTGGTACGTCTCGGCAGCAGCGGTGCGGCGCTACCAGGACGAGGTCGCCGCTGGGGCGATCCCACCCGGCCGGCCACGTCGGCGCGGTTGACGACCGGTGGGAATGCTGTTATCCTGGCCGGGACACTGCCGGTATACCGGTTTGCTAAGGCACATACTGGCGGAGGGCGACGACAATGCCCAGAGCACGAGCCGAACACGACACGGGCGCCCCGCCCGAGGAGCGCGGCCTGAACCAGCACGCCTACGCCGAGATCCGGCGGCGCATTCTGGAGGGCGAGCTCCTGCCGTCAAGCCCGCTCTCGGAACACCAGCTTGCCGCGGCGCTGCAGCTGAGCCGGACGCCGGTGCGCGAGGCGATCAAGCGCCTGGAGAAGGAGGGCCTCGTGCGCTCTATCCCGAGTCGCGGCACCTTCATCACCGAGCTGACCGCCCACGACATTCTGGAGATCTATCAGGTCCGCGAGCGACTGGAGAGCCTCGCCGCGCGTATCGCCGCCGAGCTGATGTCCCCCGCAGATGTCGCCGCGCTAGAGCAGGAGATCGCCTTCAGCGAGCAGTGCGCGACCGAAGGGCGTACTGGCGAGACCCTCGAGTCTGACGCGCGCTTCCACAAGCACATCATCACCGCGACCCAGAATCAGCGCCTCGGGGCCATCCTGGCCACCCTAGACGACCAAATGTACCGCATCCGCGTGCTGCTGCCAGGCGCGGCAGGGTGGCAGGCAGAGGCCACGCAGGAACACCACACGATTGTTGCGCGGATCAGCGCGCGCGACGGGGATGGGGCGGAGCAGGCAATGGAGCAACATCTACGCGCCTCCTGTGACCGGGCCGTCCGGCTGGCTCTGCCGATTCAGCGCCGATACGTGCGCCCATCTGCTACGTGAGACCAGCATACCAGCTATACACGCACCACCTGTTGCTCGAAGCCGCCGTGTGCGCGGCATTGCGCCACCATCCATTGCAGAAAGCGCCTATTACCCTATGACGACTCTCTCGATCCTCGGCGCCCTGGGGACGCTCATCGGTCTCGTTCGGGCCGTGCCGCAGCTTGCCCGGCTGCTGCGCACCCGACACGCCCACGGAGTATCCGTCGACACGGCGGCCACCAGCGCGATCGTGAGCTTTGGCTGGGCCAGCTACGGGCTGCTGACGCACCAGCTGTATGTCAGTCTGGCCACCGGCGCATCTGGCCTGGTCTTTGCGCTCATCACGGTGATGGCGCTCCGCTTCGGGCGCCGGGTTCGCGAGTTAGCCATCACGCCCATCTGGCTGATCGTCATGCTCCTCGCGGGCGGGCTGGCCGGGACGACCGGGCTCGGCATTGTCCTGCCGATCAGCGTGCTGGCCGCAAACCTCCCCCAGCTCTGGGTCGCATCCCACGAAGGGGATCTCACTGATATGTCGCTGGGCACCTGGCTGCTCTCCATGGCCGATGGTCTGATCTGGGGCATCTACACGCTGATCCAGCCCGACATAGCGATCATGGTCTTTGCCGGCTTTCAGCTGACGACCAGCGGGCTGATCGTAGCGGTGAAGATCGCACATATATGGAACCCATCACGACAGCGGAGCGCCTGATCGGGCAGGCGCGACGGCCTCGTAGATCTGCCAGTAGCCCACGATATGCAGCAACATCGGCTCCTCCTTCTGTGTGTGCCATCACGGCTGGCGTTCCACGCGCCCCTGGGGAGCTGCCCGCCACGTATCCTCCAGCATACCGAACATCAGCGTGTCCCAATAGCGCCCCTTGTGAAATACCCAAGGCTAAAGCGCTTGGGCTTCCTGCTTCATCGACCCGTGCCAACCACAATGATTGGGCTTACCAAGTCTCCACAGGCATTTTGTGTCTCGGCGTGTCCCGCCGCGACAAGAGGAACCAGCAGAACGGTGCAGCCAGCTTGGTTATCGCAAGGTCACATCCGCTCTCGTTCGTGTCATGGCTGTAGTATACCAGAAAATTAGTTCTATCACAAGGCATTTGCCGTATCAGGAAGCTGTATCGAAGGGCTAAAGCCGCTAAAGCGGGTGAAGCCCGTATATCCCAGCGCTAAAGCTGCTGGGCTTTACGGGCTATTTCCGTAACGCTCGTTCTCCGCAGACGCCCCTCCGGGCGCATGCCGAGCTTCTCAAGGACGCGCGCCGAGCCGAGGTTGTCGGCGATACACCAGGACCAAATGCGGTGGAGCAGAAGCTCGGTGAAGCCAAAGGCGACGATCGCGCGGGCCGCCTCAGTCGCGTAGCCGCGCCGCAGCATAATCAGTGCAGCCTGTGCATGCTAGACACAAGAGGACGATCTGGTCATACAGTGCCACGTTCCATAGAGTCACACACTAGATGCCGTTTGCCGGATGGTGCGTGACTCTATGGAACGAGCCGGATCGGCCCTAGCACGCGCGAGCACACTAGAGAGAATTACAGTCCTCACCAGTTATCTGCGCCTAAAAGCGCCTAGCAGCGAAGCCCATCTCCCTAACGCCCATCGGCTTCCGGAAGCTCACCCCGCACCTCATCGAGCAGCAGCGCGAGATCCTGAATCGCCACACGTAGCTGCGCTGACTCTACATCGCTCGCGGTCACAATCCGCCGCCGCGCCGTCTTGATGCTACGCCGCGTACGGCCAAGCTGATCGAGCACGGCCTGCACCCATTGTGCGGTGGCCGGTGCCGCGCCCAGCCCATGATCACGCTTTGCCTTCGCCACCAAGCGCGCGACGGTCGGGCCATCCACTGCCGGCTGTGGAGATGGCCCCTCGCTGGCAACAGCAGACGATGCGATCTCCGCCATACGCCCAAAGAGAGCATCCACCCGCTCCGCTGGCAGCTCCTTATCGCGCAGAGCCTGATGAAGCGGACGCACCTGAGTCTCACGCAGGCGCAACTGGGCAACGCGAACCTGCTGCTCAGGAGAGAACGCCAAGAGGCGTAGCAGCTCCTGGCGACGGGTGCGGCTCATCTGAAAGCGCTCCTCGACCGTCTCCCAAGGTGCATCATCAAGGGCGCGTTTCATCTGAGCGAGCGCCCAGGCCCGCTCCATGTCAGTGAAGTCAGCCCGATCCTCATTCTCCGCATACTGGAGGCGCACCCGATCCGCCGGCGATGGCGGGTCAATCACAATCGTATCGAGCTCTGGCATGCCGACCAGCTGCGCCGCCGTCCAGCGGCGATGGCCGACGAGGATCAGATAGCGCGCCGCCGGATAGGCCTCGCTTATCCCATGGTAGGCCACAATCGGCTGGATCTGGCGTTGCTGGAGTGATCGGCCGAGATCCAGCAGCGTAGCGACAAGATCCGCATAGAGCGGCACAGGCTGACCATCAGCGAGCAGCTCTTCGGGGCGCGGCATGAGCCGAGGTTGTCGCAGGTCAGGGCGCGTCTCCGGGGCCAGGTGGCCGACCGGGACACGCTGCACGCTCCGCCCTGATGCCACCGCATCGAGCGCAGCGATACCGAAGTGTGACTCGAGCGGCACCTCGGCGCTCGGCGCTTCTGCATGCTCCAATAGATCGCCGTCAGCATCGAGCGGCGCATCGGCGGGCTGTCGCCTCTTGAGCGCAGCGGCCCGCTCACGCATCTCGCGCAGACGATCAGACGGCTTGCCCGTCATGGCTGAGCTCCATCGAGCATTGCCAGCTCATCCACCAGCTGCACAAACAGCGACCGCACATCGGTGACATCCGGCCCACTGTAGCGGAATATGCTCTGCTGAAGCAGCGCCGAGTCGCGCAACGGCGCACGGATCGGAATGATCGTCTGAAGCAAGAGCGAGCCATAATCATCACGCAGCATCTGATCGAGGATCTTATCGGCATTGCTGCGCGGAGCATATCGGTTGCGCACCATGCTCACCTGAAGATCTGCATTCACCTGACGCGAGCGAATCTGCTGCACTGAGGTCATGAGCGCATGCACCGCGCGCACCACGAGATCCTCCGGCTGCACCGGCACGAGGCAGCGCGTCGCGGCGGCAAGAGCCATCGCCAGCACCGGGCCGCGCGCCGGCGGCAGATCGAGAACAACCACATCAAACGGCGCTGCAGAGCGGTCAAGATCAGCAAAGATCTGCTGGAGCAGGAAGAGCCCGCTCATCGGCGCGGCCGCCAGCTGTGCGGGCAGACCAGCCATAAGGTCGTGGGCTGGCAGCACATGAATGCCCTCTTCTGTTGGGATCACCCTGCTCAGCACCGACTGCGCGTCCGCCCGATCTTTGATCCCGTCGCTGATCAGGCCAAGCACACTGTCAGTCGCGGAGACCTGCTCCGTATCAATGCCGAGCCAGTGCGACGCGCTCGCCTGCGAGTCAAGATCTACCAGGAGCACCTCAAGGCCAAGGCTATGGAAAGCAGCGGACAAGTTGACCGCCAGCGCTGTTTTGCCACAGCCGCCCTTCTCAAGCGCTACTGCGTAGACGTGCATGGAGGCACCCTTCGTATATACCGTCGCTGATTTCTCAATAATACCATAACCGCCGCGCTGCTGCTTGGAGATGCGCTTGATTCAAGTTTTTCACCATCCTGACGCGATAAACCTATGGGGCGCGATGATCGCGCCCCCACAGGTTATGATACGCTACAATCTATTCCGCGATAGCCCGGCGCGCAGCGCCGCTCCGGCGCGACGTCAGTCGCCAGCCGGTGGGGCTTGACTCAGGACTTATTCGCGCTAACAAAAAGATCGCCACGACCTAGAGGTCGCACATGAATCTGAAGGTGCTGCTGCCGTTCCGCGTCTTCGCCGAGGAGGCCGGCGTCGCGCGGATCGTCGCCGAGGGCCGCGCGGGCTCGTTCGGGCTCCTGCCGCGCCGGCTGGACTGCGTCGCCGCGCTGGTGCCAGGGATCTTGATCTACGAGCGCGAGGCCGGGGGCGAGGTGTATCTGGCCGTCGACGCGGGCGTGCTGGTCAAGTCCGGCCCGGACGTGCTGGTCTCGGTGCGCAACGCGATTGTGGGGACGGACCTCGGCCAGCTGGAGGCGGCGGTGGCGCAGGAGTTTCTCGTCCTGGGCGAGCAGGAGCGGGTGGTCCGCTCCGTCATGGCGAAGATGGAGAGCGAGTTCATCCAGCGTCTGGGGAGGCTGCACCATGCCTGATCCGCCCGCGCGCGAGCCGACGCCATTCCAGCAGGAGATCGCCACAAAGGCGGCGCGCAAGCTCAGGGCGCGGCGCAGCGCTGCGGGGGTCTGGTTCGGCCTGGGCATGACTGGGCTGATCGGCTGGTCGGTGGTGGTGCCGACGCTGCTCGGTGTGGCCGCCGGGATCTGGGTGGACAGCCACTACCCGGGGGGGCACTCCTGGACGCTGATGCTGCTGGTGATCGGCCTGCTGCTCGGCTGCCTGAACGCCTGGCACTGGGTGTCCAAGGAGGATCGGGAGATGCGCGCGGCGCAGGAGGATGATCATGAGTGAGACCTGGGGCCTGGTGCTGGCCTGGACGACGGGCGTTGCGCTCGGCGCATTCTTCTTCGGCGGCCTGTGGTTGACGGTGCGCAGGGGGGCGTCATCGAAGCAGGTGGCGCTCTGGTTCTTTGGCAGCCTGCTGCTGCGCACGGGCGTCGCCCTGGTCGGGTTTTACCTTGTCTCCGCCGGCCGATGGGAGCGGATGCTGGCCTGCACGCTGGGGTTTGTCATCGCGCGGCTGATCGTCACGCGGCTCATCGGCGCGGCGGAGCGGCCGGGCCCCACGGCCCAGGAGTCCAGCCATGCGCCTCACCCCTGACGAGATCATCTTCTGGCAGTACGGCGTTGTGAAGCTCAACGCCACCATCGTGTTCACCTGGGCGATCATGCTCGCGCTGACCGTCGGGGCCATGCTGATCACGCGCACCCTCTCCCGCGACCTGAAGCGCACGCACTGGCAGAACCTGCTGGAGATCGTCGTCACCGGCATCGTGTCCCAGATCGCGGAGGTGGGCCTGAGCCAGCCGCGCAAGTACCTGGGCTTTCTGGGCACGCTCTTCCTGTTCGTCGCGGCGGCCAGCCTCTGCACGGTCATCCCCGGCTACGAGCCGCCGACCGGCTCGCTCTCGACGACGACGGCGCTCGCGCTCTGCGTGTTTGTGGCCGTGCCCTTCTTCGGCATCGTCGAGCAGGGGCTGGGCGCGTACATAACGTCCTACATCGAGCCGACCTTCATCATGCTGCCGTTCAACATCATCAGCGAGATCTCGCGCACGCTGGCCCTGGCCGTGCGCCTGTTCGGCAACATGATGAGCGGGGCCATGATCATCGCCATCCTGCTGACGATCACGCCCCTGGTCTTCCCGATCATCATGACGGCCCTCGGCCTGCTCACCGGCATGGTGCAGGCCTACATCTTCAGCATCCTGGCGGGGGTGTACATCGCCGCCGCCACGCGCGTCAGCGCGCCCAAGCGTGCGGGGGAGGGGTGAAATGCCAGCCCGCCCGGCGACTGAAGTCGCGGGCTGGCATGCGGTGAAGCCCGCCTACGCGGGCTTTGGTAGCCCGCGTAGGCGGGCTTCGCAGACCATAGCCGGGGACTTCAGTCCCCCGGCGATCTGGGAAATGATGCGGCCCTAACCAACTGGAGCCCTTCTATGGATAGCCTTACCATTATCGCGATCGCCTCGATCATCACGGCCGGCGTCACCATCAGCTTCGGCTGCCTGGGGCCGGCGCTCGCCGAGGGCCGGGCGGTCGGGACGGCGCTCTCCTCGCTGGCCCAGCAGCCGGACGCCTCGGCCACGATCACCCGCACCCTGTTTGTCGGCCTAGCCATGATCGAGTCCACGGCCATCTACTGCTTCGTCGTCTCGATGATCCTGATCTTCGCCAACCCATTCTGGAACGCGGCCATCGCTCAGGCCGCAGGGAAGTGAGCTATGCTTATCGACTGGTTCACTGTCGGCGCGCAGGTGATCAACTTCCTCATCCTGGTCTGGCTGATGAAGCGCTTTCTGTACCAGCCCATCCTCAACGCGATCGACACGCGCGAGAAGCTGATCGCCGCCGAGCTGGCAAACGCCGCCGAGAAGGAGGCCGAGGCGCTGCGGGCGCGCGACGAGTTTCAGCGCAAGAACGCGGCCTTCGATCAGGAGCGCGCCGGGCTGCTGAGCAAGGCGACGGCGGAGGCGGGCGCCGAGCGCGAGAAGCTGATCGCCGCGGCCCGCCAGGCCGCCGACGACCTGGCGGCCATGCGGCAGGAGTCCCTGCGCAGCGAGGAGCAGCGCCTGCACGAGGGTGTCAGCCGCCAGACCGCGCAGGAGGTGTTCGCCGTCGCCCGCAAGGCGCTGGGCGACCTCGCTGGGGCGAGCCTGGAGGAGCGCATGGGCGAGGTGTTCACGCGCCGCCTGCGCGCGCTCGACGGCCCGGCGAAGGCCGGCCTCGCCGACGCGCTGGCGACGGCGACGGCCCCCGTGACCGTGCGCAGCGCGTTTGATCTGCCCGCCGGGCCGCGCGCGGCCATCCAGCAGGCGCTCAACGAGACCTTCGCGGCCGAGATCCCGCTGCACTTCGCGACCGCGCCGGATCTGATCGGCGGGATTGAGCTGGCCGCAGGTGGCCACAAGGTGGCCTGGAGCATCGCGGACTATCTGACGTCGCTGGAGGCAGACGTCGGTGAGCTGCTACGGCAGGGGACGGGCGACGGGGAGCAGGGGCGAGGGGAGACAGAAAAGGCAGTAGCGCATGGAAACTGAGCCGCTCCAGTCTGTCTTTGAACGCGCGTTCGCCGGCATGCGCCAGGCGCGGGAGGCCTTCGCGCCGCAGCTGACGCCGCGCGAGGTGGGTACGGTCAGCAGCGTCGGCACCGGCATCGCCAAGGTGTCGGGCCTGCCCGGCGTGGGCTTCGATGAGCTGGTGATCTTCCCCGGCAATGTGCTCGGCATCGCCTTCAACGTGGACGCCGACGAGATCGGCGTCGTCCTGCTCGGCGACTACTGGGACATCCACGCGGGGGACGAGGTCCGGCGCACCGGCCGGGTGATGGACGTGGTCGTGGGCGACGGGCTGCTCGGGCGAGTGATCGACCCGCTCGGCCGCCCGCTCGATGGTGGCGCGCCGCTGGACGCGCGCAGACGCCTGCCCGTCGAGCGCCCCGCCGCGCCGATCATGGACCGCGCGCCGGTCACGGTGCCGCTCCAGACCGGCCTCAAGGTGATCGACGCGCTCATCCCGGTCGGCCGCGGCCAGCGCGAGCTGATCCTGGGCGACCGCCAGACCGGCAAGACCGCGATCGCGATCGACACCATCCTCAACCAGCGCGGCCAGGATGTGTTGTGCGTGTACTGCGCGATCGGCCAGCGCGCCTCGGCGGTGGCCAAGGCCGTGGCCAGCCTGCGCGAGCGGGGCGCGCTGGCGTACACCGTCGTCGTCGTGACCGAGGGCAACGACGCGCCGGGCCTGACCTACATCGCTCCCTACGCGGCGACGAGCATCGCCGAGGCGTTTATGGAGGCGGGCCGCGACGTGCTGATCGTCTACGACGACCTGACCCATCACGCGCGGGCCTACCGCGAGCTGTCGCTGCTGCTGCGCCGGCCGCCCGGCCGCGAGGCCTTCCCCGGCGACATCTTCTACATCCACTCGCGGCTGCTTGAGCGCGCGACGCACCTGCGCGCGGAGCTCGGCGGCGGCTCGCTCACCGCGCTGCCGATCATCGAGACCGAGGCCCAGGACATCTCGGCCTATATCCCGACCAACCTGATCTCGATCACCGACGGGCAGATCTACCTCTCGCCGACGCTCTTCGAGCTGGGAGTGCTGCCCGCCGTGGATGTCGGCAAATCGGTCTCGCGGGTCGGCGGCAAGGCCCAGCTGGCGGCCTACCGCGCGGTGGCGGGCGACCTCAAGCTGGCCTACGCGCAGTTCGAGGAGCTTGAGACCTTCTCGCGCTTCGGCGCGCGCCTGGACGAGGACACCCGCGCGATCATCGGCCACGGGCAGCGCATCCGCAGCTGCCTGCGGCAGCCGGAGTTCGCCCCGGTGTCGGTGCCCGCGCAGGTCGCCGTGCTGCTGGCGCTGAGCGCCACACTCTTCGATCATGTGCCGCTGGAGCAGATGGCGGAGGCCGAGCGCGCCCTCCGCGCGGCGGCGGCGGACATCCCGGCCGAGGTGCGCGCGCGGCTGGCGACCGCCGAGACGCTGAGCGACGTGGATCGCGCCGCGATCACGCAGATCGCCCGCGCGGTGCTGGCGCGCTTCCAGCCCGGCCCCGGGCCCGAGGTGGGGCCATGAGCGACAGCACGGCGGGACTGCGCCGCAAGATCAGCGGCGCGCAGGATCTCCAGTCGGTCGTGCGCACGATGAAGGCGGTGGCCGCGTCGAGCATCGGCCAGTACGAGCAGTCGGTGCGCGCGCTGGCCGACTACTACCGCACGGTGGAGCAGGGGTTGGGCGTCTGCCTCCGCGCGAGCGGGCCGGAGCCGCTGATCGTAGCGCGCGAGCGGCCGGGCGGCGTGATCGGCGCGGTCGTCTTCGGCTCAGACCAGGGGCTGGTGGGGCAGTTTAACGATCTGGTGGCCGATCATGCGGCGCAGACCCTGGCGGCGCTGCCGGCCAAAGCTGAGGTATGGGCTGTGGGCGAGCGCGTCTACGCCCGCCTGGCGGACGCGGGGCTGCCGCCGGTGGGGCGCTTCAGCGTGCCGAGCTCGGTCAAAGAGATCGCCCCGCTGGTCGGGCAGATCCTCGTGGAGCGCGCGGCGCGCCACGGCCACGGCGAGGCCGGCGCGCTCTACCTCTTCCACAACCGCCCCAGCTCAGGGGCGGTGTACGCGCCGGCCAGCCAGCGGCTGCTCCCGCTGGATGAGGCGTGGTGGCGCGCGCTGGCCGAGCGCCCATGGCCGACGAAGCACCTGCCCGAGGTGCTGGGCGGCGGCACCGAGACCCTGCGGGCGCTGATCGGCGAGTACCTCTTCGTCTCGCTGTTCCGGGCCTGCGCCGAGTCGCTGGCGAGCGAGAACGCCAGCCGCCTGGCCGCGATGCAGCGCGCCGACAAGAGCATCGACGACCTGCTCGAGAATCTGAGCCACACCTTCCACCGCCTGCGCCAGAGCGGCATCGACGAGGAGCTGTTCGATGTGATCTCCGGCTTCGAGGCGCTGAGCAAGACCCTCAGCTGATCGCCGCCACGCAGGCGCGGGCCACCTCGCTGATCTGGTCGAAGCGTCCGCTGGCCACGGCGGCCCTCGGCACGAGGTTGCCGCCGATGCCCAGGGCGGCGGCCCCGGCGTCGATGTAGGCGCGGGCGTTCTCGACGCCGACGCCGCCGGTCGGCACCAGCTTGAGGAAGGGCAGCGGGGCCAGCACGTCCTTCAGGTAGGCCGGGCCGCCCAGGCGGGCGGGGAAGAGCTTGACCAGCTCGGAGCCGGCCTCGTAGGCGTCGAGCAGCTCGGTGGGGGTGACGCCGCCGCAGAGGGTGAGGGTGCCCCGGTTGACGCAGGCGGCGATCACCGGCCGGCGCAGGGCCGGGGTGACGACGAACTGCGCGCCCGAGTCGATGGCGGCCGTGGCCTGCTCGGCGTGGAGCACGCTGCCCACGCCCACGCAGACGGCGTCGCCCAGCTCCTTGCGCACCGCCGCGATCGCCTCTAGCGCCCCCGCGCCGGTCAGGGTGAACTCCATCACCGGCACGCCGCCCGCCAGCAGCGCCCGCGCCACCTCCACCGCCTTGTCGTAGTCGTCCAGCCGGATGATCGCGACGATGCGCCGCGCGAGGATGAGATCTTTGGTTGACATAAAACACTCCTCAATATATGTACCATATACATGGCCATGGTTAGTAGGGCCGAAGCATCGCCGTCAAATACTACAGGGGTATCAGATAGATCCGGCGGCGATGCTTCGGCCCTACGGCGTTACCGTGGCACATCAGGCGATGCTTCGGCCCTACACCCTCACCGCGCTACATCTGGGGGGCGCTGGGCCATGACGGCAGCGAGCTCGGCGCGGCTGGTGAGGACGCGGTCGCCGTGCTGGGTGAGGGCGATGGCGGCGAGGGCCACGCCGCGGCGCAGGCCATCGGCCGGGTCGCCGTCGAGGCAGCCGTCCAGCGCCCCGGCGGCGAAGGCGTCCCCGCTGCCGATGCGGTCGATGATCTGGACGGGGGTGGCGGGCTGGCTGGTCAGCTGATCGCCCTGGAGCAGGGCGGCCCCGCGCTCGCCGAAGGTGCAGTAGACGCTCGCGGCGCGGGTGAGCCGCTGGAGCGCCCGCATCTGCTCGCCGGGCTCGCCCGCGCAGCCGAAGAGCGCGGCGGCGTCGGCGCTCTTGCAGAAGAGGATGTCGGCCTCGGCGACCAGCGGGCGCAGCCGCTCGCCGGCCGTGGCCGTATCCCAGAGCTTGGCCCGGTAGTTCACGTCGAAGCTGACCATCACCCCGGCGGCCCTGGCCCGGCGCACGGCCTCGGCCACCACCGCGTAGCAGCCCTCGCTCAGGGCGGCGGTGATGCCGGTGAGGTGCAGGAGCCGCGTGTCAAGCAGGTAGCCCCAGTCCACATCGTCCGGGGTCATATTGGCGGCGGCCGAGCCGGCCCGGTCGTAGACGACCTGGATGGAGCGGGGGGCGGCGGCGTACTCGATGAAGTAGGTGCCCAGGCGCTCGCCGGGGGCCAGCCGGGCCGCCGACACGTCCACGCCGTCGGCGCGCAGGGCGCGCAGCACGCTGCCGGCCAGGGCGTTGTCGGGCAGGCGGCCGACCCACGCGGCGCGGCGGCCGAGGCGGGCCATGGCGGTGCAGACATTGCTCTCGGCCCCGCCGATCTCCAGCTCCAGGCTGCGGGTGTCGTCTAGCCGCCGGCCGCTGGGCACGCTCAGGCGCAGCATCGACTCGCCGAGGCTGACTACGTCGAAGCGGGAGGCAGGAGGCAGGATGCGGGAGGCAGACGCCGCATCCCGCATCCCGCCTCCTGCCGCCTGCCTCCTGCCGCCTGCATCCTCACTCATGGCCCACCTCCCCGGCGAAGATCACGCAGGCGGCGCGCGGCGCCTCGACGCGCGCGCCGGGCTGGCCGATCGCCTCGGGGCCGGCCAGGATCGGCATCACGCTGAGGTCACCGCTGTTCTGGTTGGCCACCAGGATGTGCCGGCCGTCGGGGGCGATCGCGAAGTTGCGCGGCCAGTCGCCGCCGCAGGGCCGGATGGCCAGCGGGCGCAGCGCGCCCCCCGCCCCGACCTCAAACACGGCGATGCTGTTGTCGCCCCGGTTGGAGACATAGAGCCGGCCGCCGTCGGGCGCGAGGTGGATGTCGGCCACGTAGCTGACCCCGGCGCCCTCCGGCAGGGTCGACAGCACCTCGCCGGGCTCCAGCGCGCCGGCCGCCGGGTCGTAGCGGTAGGCGGCCACGGTGCTGTCGAGCTCATTGGCCACGTAGAGCAGGCCGCCCGAGGGGTGGAAGGCCATATGGCGCGGGCCGGCCCCCGGGCGGGCGGCGGCCTCGGCGTGGGGCGTGATCGCGCCGGTGGCCGCGTCGAAGGCGTAGATCACCAGCCGGTCGATGCCGAGGTCGGCCACGATCAGGAAGCGGTTGTCGGGCGTGAAGATCGCCGAGTGGGCGTGCGGCCCCTCCTGGCGCTCGGGGTTCGGCCCGCCGCCGGCGTGCTGCCGCACCTCGCCCGGCTCGCCCAGGCCGTCG
>NZ_JAIEWN010000017.1:102394-109763 GCF_019599295.1 Oscillochloris sp. ZM17-4
GGTCGATCCGGCCTCGCTGCGCCAGACCTACACCAACGGCATCCTCGATCTGCGACTTCAGAAAGCGTGACGGGCATGGGGCGCACGGTCAAACATGTCGAGCTGCATCGGATCGGCACCACCGAGCTGCGGGTTGTCTCCGATATCGACACGGGCGAGATGGCGATTGTCCAGGCGGAGGAGGCGGTCATCCGCGACTACATGCGGCATGGCGGCTGGCCACACCAGCAGGTGAGCCTGTTCATCTTCAGTGATCTGGCGCCTGTGGCCCGCCAGGTGCCGGCCAGCGCGCTGCCGCCCGGCGGGGCCGATGCCCTGGCCAAGCGCACGGTGATCAACCTCTACGACCTGGCCAACCCGGGCGCATGCAATGTCTTCGTCAACCAGCAGATGATGATCAAAGAGGGCTACTGGGGCGATGCGCTCGCCGTGCGTGGCCTGCTGGCCCACGAGCACGCCCACCCGCTGGCCGAGAACGGCAGCACGCGGGCCTCGCGCGGGCTGGCGCTTGCGCTGACCCTGGATGCGCAGCCGGATGTGCAGCGCGGGCGGCTGGAAGGCCTGCTGTCCCGGCTGGCCGAAGAGCTCTGCCTCACCGCGCCGCGCGAGATCTTCACCAACCTGCTGGCGATCACCAGCGGCTTCGCCGAGGCCATGCTGCACCTGAACCAGCGCAATGTGGCCAACGCCGTCCAGAGCGTGGCTGGCCGCGCCAGGCTGTGCGAGCTGCTGAGCCAGGAGGTCGCCCAGGGCAGCCGCTCGGCCAGCAGCGTCGGCCAGATCCTGCTGGTCGGCGACCTGGAGAGCTACTGTGGCCTGGCCATGGAGCTGGCGCCCTTTGATCGGAGCGGGCACACCGCCGCCGCCGCCACGCTCGCTGATGCGCTGGAGCGCGACCTGTTCCCCCAGCTGGCGCCGCAGTTCGCCCCGACGTTCGCCGCGATCCGCCGCCTCTACGCCGAGCTGCCCGCCGAGCTGTCGCCGGCCGAGCTGCGCGGCTGGAGCCAGCAGGTGGCGGATGTCATCGTCGCGGCGGTGCGCGCGCAGGGATTGGCGGCGCACTGCGTGATCACTGAGCCACTGAGCCGCTGAGTGGCTGAGTGGCTGAGGGAAGGATCCGAATATGCCGCTGTTGGAGGAGGCTATCAACTGGTGGGGGAATGCCCCCTACCTGACCACACGCGCCCGCGCGCTGACCGATGAGAATCGGCTGCTGCACGAGCGGATCGATCTGATCGAGGCCCGGCTATCAGCCAATCAGTGAGCGCCCAGCAGCGCCCCAACGGAGACATATCAGTATGCCAGAGGAAGCGAGCATCACCCTGCGGGTGGCCGAGGCGCTGCCGAAGGATGTCGGCCGCGGCCTGGTCCGCCTTGATCCACAGAACCTCGATGCGCTCGGCGTGCGGATCGGCGACATTGTCCAGATCACGGGCAAGCGGGCCACGGTGGCCCGGGCCATGCCGGCCTACGCCGAGCAGCGCGGCCAGGGCCTCGTCCAGGTCGATGGCATCCTGCGCGTGAACGCCGGGGCCGGCCTCGACGAGCGTGTCAGCATCCAGCGGGTGGAATCCCAGCCCGCCCGCTCGCTGGCGCTGGCCCCCGCCGAGGGCGTGCCGGCGGGCCAGGTCAGCGCCCAGGCCCGCTACCTGGCCAAGCTGCTCGACGGCATCCCCGTCGTCGCCGGCGACCGCGTGCGGGTCAACCTCTTCGGCACCCGCGCCCAGAGCTTCAGCGTGGTGGAGACTAGCCCGCCCGGCCCGGTGCTGATCGGGCCGGCGACCGCCATCCGCATCTCCGGCGAGGGCGGCGGGCGCGAGCGCGGCACGATCACCTACGAGGATATCGGCGGCCTGCGCCGCGAGACCCGGCGCATCCGCGAGATGATCGAGCTGCCCCTGCGCTACCCCGAGGTCTTCGCGCGGCTCGGCATCGATGCGCCCAAGGGCGTGCTGCTCTACGGCCCGCCCGGCGCCGGCAAGACCCTGATCGCCCGCGCGGTGGCCAACGAGACCAGCGCCCACTTCGTGACGATCAACGGCCCCGAGATTATCGACAAGCTCTACGGGGCCTCCGAGGCCAACCTGCGCGGCATCTTCGAGGACGCCCGCAAGAAGGCCCCGGCGATCATCTTCATCGACGAGATCGACGCGATCGCCCCCAAGCGCGAGGACCTCAGCGGCGACCGCCAGGTCGAGCGGCGCGTGGTGGCCCAGCTGCTGGCCCTGATGGACGGCCTGGAGTCGCGCGGGAATGTGATCGTGATCGCGGCGACCAACCTGCCCAACAGCCTCGACCCGGCCCTGCGCCGGCCCGGCCGCTTCGACCGCGAGATCGTGATCAGCGTCCCCGACAAGGACGGCCGGCGCGAGATCCTGGAGATCCACACCCGCGGCATGCCCCTGGCCGCCGATGTGAACCTGGAACGGCTGGCCGCCGTGACCCACGGCTTCGTCGGGGCCGACCTGCAGGCCTTCTGCCGCGAGGCGGCCATGAGCTCGCTGCGCCGGCTGCTGCCCGATATTAACTTTAGCGATGCCCAGATCCCCTACGATAAGCTGATGGCCCTGGAGGTGACGGCGGACGACTTCGCCGTGGCCCTGGCCGACATCGAGCCCTCGGCCATCCGCGAGGTCTTCACCGAGATCCCCGACGTGAGCTGGGACGACGTGGGCGGCCTAGAGGATGTGCGCCGCCTGCTGACCGAGGCGGTCGAGTGGCCGCTGCGCCACGCGCCGGCCTTCGACCACGTCGGCGTGCGCCCGCCCAAGGGCATCCTGCTCTACGGCCCGCCTGGCACCGGCAAGACCCTGCTGGCCAAGGCGCTGGCCCGCGAGAGCGAGGCCAACTTTATCGCGGTGAAGGGGCCGGAGCTGCTCAACCGCTGGGTCGGCGAGTCGGAGCGCGGGGTGCGCGAGATCTTCCGCAAGGCCCGCCAGGCCGCGCCCTGCATCATCTTCTTCGATGAGATCGACGCGATCGCCCCGCCGCGCGGCGGCGGCAATAACGACGTGACCGAGCGCGTGGTCAGCCAGCTGCTGACCGAGATGGACGGCATCGAGGCGCTCAAGGGCGTGGTGGTGCTGGCGGCGACCAACCGGCTCGACCGGATTGACCTGGCCCTCCAGCGCCCTGGGCGCTTCGACTTCCTGGTCGAGATGCCCCACCCGGACGAGAGGGCTCGCCGGGCCATCCTGGGCGTCCAGACGCGACATATGCCCCTGGCCGATGATGTGAGCCTCGATGTGCTCGCCACCGAGACGACGGGCTATGTCGGCGCCGACCTGGAGGGCATGTGCCATAAGGCGGCCATGATCGCCATTCGTGAGTTTCTTGATCGCCGGCGGCAGGCCAGCCCGGCAGAACCTGTATCGAAAGAGGGCTCCTATGACTTCACAGCGCTCCGGGTCGCCAGATCTCACTTTATCGACGCCCACCGAGACACGGCACTACGTCTACGGGATCATCCCAACCGATGACCGGGCGATCTTCGATGTGGAGGGGATTGACCCGGCCAACGAGGTCCACACCGTCGTCGCGGGCGATCTGGCGGTCGTGACGAGCGGCGTCAGCCCCGAGCGCCTCCAGAGCCTGGATCGGGCCGCGGCGGTGCGCGCCCTGAGCGCCCACCAGCGGGTGCTTGAGACGGTGATGCGCGACTACCCGGTGCTGCCGGTGAAGTTCGGCACGATGCTGCCCGACGAGGACGTGCTGCGTGCGCTGCTGGGCCAGGGCGAGGGGCTGATGCGCGAAACCCTGGCCGCCTATGTCGGCAAGGAGCAGCGCGAGGTGGTTGTCCTCTGGGACATGGGCCAGGTCATCCAGGAGATCGCCGCCGAGGGGCCGATCAGCGCGCTGCGCGACCAGATCGCCGCCCAGCCGGCCGAGGAGACGGTCGACGCCCGCGTCGCCCTGGGCCAGATGGTCCACGCCGCGATCCAGCGCCGCCGCGCGCAGATCGGCGATCAGGTCATCGCCCAGCTGCGCGACCTGGCTGACGATGTGATTATCAACCCGACCATGGACGACAGCATGGTGGTGAATGTGGCGCTGCTGCTTGATCAATCGCGCCAGGACGACCTCGATCAGCGGCTAGACGAGCTGGACGCGCTGTTCGGCGGCAAGCTCCAGATCCGCTGCGTCGGCCCGCTGCCGCCCTATAGCTTTGCCACCCTCACGGTGCAGGCGCTGCCCTTCGACGCCGTGGACGCCGCCCGGCGGCAGCTCGGCCTCGCCGAGGAGGCGAGCGCCGCCGCGATCAAGCGGGCCTATCGGCAGCTCGCCAGCCAGGCCCACCCCGATCTCAACCCGAGCGCGGAGCACGCTGTGGCGGACATGGAGGCGCTGACTATCGCCTACGACCTGCTCGGCGCGCTGGCGAAGGCCCAGAGCCCCGCCGACGACGACGGGAGCCACGACTGGCCCTGCCGCCTCGACCGCACGACCGTCGAGCGCACCCTGCTGCTGTCCGTCGTCCGCCAGGAGGGCGCCGCGTAAGCTGCCGCTCAAGGCGGCCTACCTGGTGCGGCGCGAGCACATGCCGGAGATCCGAGGCCGGATCGAGGCGCTGCGCGCCGCCCACCGAGAGCTTGCCATCCTCGCCACCGGCCCCTGGCCGGCCTACAGCTTCGTTGAAGAAGGGACTATGCGATGAGCGCCTAGGGATCTGAAACCGAGCTGAAGCGCAGCACCGAAGCTGAGGACAGCAAGCTGATCTGCGCCTCGGACGACCTCGCGACCCTCGCAGAGGAGCTGATGACCGTGCGCGCAGCCGCCCCCAACCGGGTCGTCCTCGACCCGGAGAAGGTCGAGCAGGGCCTGGCCCAGCTTGTGCTGACGGTGATCGAGCTGCTGCGCCAGCTTATGGAGCGCCAGGCGCTGCGCCGGGCTGAGAACGGGACGGTCGACGACGCGGCGATCCAGCGGCTGGGGCTGTCCTTTATGCGCCTCGACAAGCGTATGATCGAGCTGAAGCAGACCTTCGGCCTGCGCGATGAGGATCTGAACATCGACCTTGGCCCGCTCGGCAAGCTACTGTAGCGCCAGGCCGCTGCGCCCCAGACTCCCGCCAGGCGGCGATGTTGCAGCCGCCCCGCCACATTCAGTCATGGCGGGCGGTTGTAGCCGCAGAGGCAAGAAAGATGCACCATGTGTGTGAGGCTGTTACTATATTGATTGACAGCTCCCCGCAGAGCGGCTACGATTTATCAGCATCTTTAGGCGCGCCACGCGTTTCACGATAAAGGCAGTAGCGCATAAGTCACGCTGTGGCGCATCGCCCGCCGGGGGGCTGACGCCCATGTGCGTTCGGTGAACGGTTTTCGTGTGGAGCACAACAGGTGCCTGATGCATTGGCGTCGGGCCGACGCATGCGCACCGGATGAATCTGCGGGTCGCCCATGCATGGGGTGCGCATGCGTCGGCCCTACCATGCCCCCGGCGGGGATGGGCCGCCCCGGCGGGCCGACACGGGCGGCGGGCGGTCAATCCGGTTTCGGTTCACCGAATGCACATGGGATGAAGCCCCCGGCTACGGTTCTGCGAAGGCCGCCTGCGCGGCCTCAGACAGGCCGCGCAGGCGGCCTTCGCAAACCCTAGCCCGCCCGTGTACGGGCCGGGCACGGTCGGGTCACAGCGTTCCTTCTGCGGTATTGCAAGATTTGATATGAGCGTAGCGCGGCGACCAGCGCCGCTGCCATGCCCATGCCGCCCCATAGCCCCGGCCCGTACCAGTACGGGTCGTAGCGGTAGTAGGCCGCGTGGGCGATCTCCATCTGGCGCGAGACCGGCTCGTCGGTGTCGGTGCTCGGGGCGTCCTTCACCTGCTGGCGGGTCAGGTTCACCGCAACCAGCCGCTGCTCCCAGTCCACCGAGCGAATAGAGCGCGGCGAGATCAGCACCGTCTCGGGAAGCAGCCAGCCGCCGGTGTTTGCCACCATGTAGCGGATCGACCAGGCCACATCGTCGAAGAAGAACGCGTCGACGTGGCCGATATCGCCGTCGGTCGCCTGGATGATGAGTCCGCGCAGGTCGTTGATACTGCGGAGCATAGGATGACCTCATTTCGCATTTCGGGTTTGGCATACCGCAGCCGCGCTGCGTTCGGCAGGGGCATGCATGCCGCCCCCACTACCCCAGTATGCCTGTGTATCGGCGCTCCGGTATGAAGATCATTCATTCGCCGCGCCGGCGTCAGGCCGGACGCGCGCGTGGCCGAATTCAGCCCGGTCGTTCACGACCGGGCCTGGGCGCAGGCCGGGCGATGCCACCATGATGTGGCCCTAGCTCAGCCGCCCTGCCCGCCGCTATATCGCGCCGGCCAGGCCTGGGCCAGGAAGGGGTCCGCCGCCGCACGAAACCGGTCGGGGCGACTCCACATCAGCGGGTGGTCGCCCTCCGCGATGAGCGCCACCTGTGCCGCTGGGATCGCGCGGGCCATCTCCGCGATCTGGCGGCCCACCTCGGGCAGGGCGGAGTCGGCCAGGCTCGCGGTCAGCAGGGTTGGGCAGGCGACCAGGCCCAGCCGGTCGCCGAAGTAGTCGATCCCGGCGGCGGCGTGGCCCGCCAGCATGGCCGTGTCGGCGGCGATCACCTGCCGCCAGTCGGCGCCGTGGGCGCCCTCCCAGAAGGCGCGCTGCCCCGCTGTCTCCTCGCTGCGGGCGGCGATCTGGGCCTGGAGCGCCGCCGCCGGGAAGTGGGCGACCACGCTGTCGGCGACGACCGCGGCGATCCGCGCGGGGGCCGCGATGGCGGCGAGCAGGGCGATCGCCGCCCCGCCGCTCGTGCCCACCAGGGCGCAGCGATCGATCGAGAGCTGATCAAGCAGCGCGATCAGAGTCGCCGCGCTCGCGGCCCACCAGTCGTGGGGCCACGCCGCGCGCCGCGCCGACTGGCCGGTGCCCGGCAGATCGGGGGCGATCACCCGGTAGCGCTGGGCGAAGTGCGCGATCTCGCCGGCATGGCAGGCCGACGAGCAGGTATTCCCAGGGATCAGCAGCAGCGGCGGGCCTTCCCCCGCCGTGCGGAAGAAGATCTGGGCTCCTTGAACGGTGATTGCTGGCATTGCTGTATGCGCCCTCGCTGTTGGCAGGCCTTGATCCATCGTCAGTCACACGCGGCCCATTCTACAACGGATCCCCGGGCTACTCCTGCTCCATCGTGAGCTAGCGCCCCCGCCGGATAAGGTATTGGGGTTAAGATATGGATGGCAGGCGGCCATGCGGGTCTGCCGCCTTAACCGGGGGTTGCACCGGCATAACCAGATGTTGCGCCGCCTTAACCGGACGGGTCGCAGACTAAACCGGACGGGCCGCAGACTAAACCGGACGGGCCGCAGACTAAACCGGACGGGCCGCAGACTAAACCGGAC
>NZ_JAIEWN010000017.1:109863-113477 GCF_019599295.1 Oscillochloris sp. ZM17-4
GAGGCGGGCGGTTGGCCGCAGGCCCCCGCGCTGCGACTTCAGTCGCCAGCCGAGGCCTACGCTCCCAGGTTTACCCAGGACTTATTCGCGCTAACAAATTTTTACGTATCCCGGTGACATGTCATGCTGAGCGCAGCGAAGCATCTTCCAGTCGCGTGGATGGGAAGACCCTTCGCTGCGCTCAGGGTGACATGGTAGCGTGATGGGACAATGAAAAAGATCCGCGACAAAACGTTCTTCCCTTCGCCACTGCTCCCCCTCCTCCTCCCCATGCTTCTGGCAGCCTGCACAGCCTCGCCGCCTCAGGCATCACCCGCCCAAAGCACTATCGAGCCATCGGCAAGTACATCTGCCCCATCGCTCCAACCCACCCCGCTCCCAAGTCGAGGACCAACCGAAGCAATCGCTCCACCCCGCCCGACAACGATTCCCACCCCAACCCCAAACCCATCGCTGATTAGTTCAGTCGATGTGCAGGATGTCAGCGTTGTCCCCCCGCTAGCCTGGTCGCCTGACGGTCGCGCGCTGCTCCTTGGTGGCGTGGGACAGGAGCTGCTACGCTATTCACTCGACGGCGGCGCCCCAGTAACGCTGCTCGATAAGTCGTATATCGGCTTCGACTACGATCAGATCCGTGCGACCTGGGACCATGCGAGCAACGCCATCATCACCCCACGTAGGGCAGATGACGGTAGCTTTGCTATTGTTGCGTTGAGCCCGGAGGGCGTGGAATTGCGGCGTTTTGTGGAAGGTGTGACCGCCAGCAGCAGGTGGGTCACCATGGAGCCAGAGCCGCTCGCTGAAGCCAACGCCAAGCCGCTCACCGTCTTCGACGTCGCCATCGCATCGGACGGGACGGTTGGCATCCTGGGTGACACTGACGTGCTCCGCATGCGCCTGGGCCAACCCGATGTGCGTGTCGCGTTGCCTCTAGGAGTACCAGCAGCACGGAAAGCGGCTACGCCCAATGATTATCAGAGCTTCTGGCTGGCCCCTAATGGTGGGAAGCTTGCGGTCACGGTCGAGTCGCACCTGTACCTGTTCGGCCCCGGGCTGGACGATCCGCTTACCCTAGTCGAACTGCCAAAACCCCAGCGTGAGCCCCATGGCCAGCGTGCCCTGCTGCCACTCGACCTCGTCTGGTCACCCGATGGGACAAAGCTGGCTGTGCAGGCCGCTGATGTGAACGAGGGCATGGGCCGGTTCTGGTTCCAGTCGTTTGTGGTAGACCAGGTGAGTGGCTCGCTTCGTCCGCTCGACAGCGGACTAACTCAGGATATGCCCTCCCTGCCCTATATCACCGGCAATGACCGGCAGGTCGATGGGATGGCCTGGTCACCAGACGGGCGCTGGCTGCTGCTGAACCGTGGATACGAGGCCCAGTGTACTGGCGGCCCCGACGGATGCCTGGCGAGCCAGACGGCCCTGGACCCGGAGCGTGCCGCTCTGACCATGCTCTGGCTGGCACCAGGCAATGGCTCCGCTGGCGTATGGTCACCAGATGGCCGTCAGATAGCCGTCTTCTGCGCCGATACTGATAGGTACACCCCTGACACCTACCATCTCTGCCTCCTCACCCTCGCCCAGGGGTGGGAGTCAGCTATGCCGTAGCATAGGGCGTCATCTGATTACTATGGCGAAGCGGGGCGAGAGCCCCGCCCGCCCCAGGGCCGTGATCGAGCGGGTCTCGGCGTCGTTGACCCGGCAGAGGTGCGCCGGGAGCGGCCAGGCCTCGCGCAGCCAGCGGTGGGCAGCGGCCACCAGGCGGTCGGGGATGTCGCCGGCCTGCAGGTCCTGGCGCAGCCAGAAGGTGGCCATCGCGGCGCCGGGCGGCTGCGCGCGGATCAGCGCCTCGGGCGCCCGGGCGCGCAGCGGGCGCAGGGCGAACCCCGCCGCGCGAGGGCCGGGAGGGATCGGGGTGCCCCTCGGGGATCCACGGGCTCATCGGCCCTCCTGACACCACATCACCGGCGCTGCCGGCCAGCAGTCGCTGGCCAATCAGCGGCCTCATGCAGCGCATCAGCCATGGACGTCGACGTGCTCGGGGCTGAGCACGTAGCGCACGCGCACCTGGCCCGGGACGAGGGCATAGTCCTTGCCCGTGTAGCGGTGCGACAGGGCGTTGATGTGCGCGTCGCCGCCCTCCTCGGTGATCAGCACGACCGGGCCGCGCACCTGGATGTAGCGGTAGGGGTCCTGCGGGTCGAGCACCATCAGCGCGACGTAGGGGCTGGCGCGGATGGCCCGGTCCTTCAGGCGGCCGGCGGCCGAGTTGATGTGGATCTGGCCGTCCGCGAGGTTGAACCAGACGGCGGTGACCTGGGGCGTCCCGTCAGGCAGGGCGGTGGCGAGGGCGGCGACGATCGGGCGCTCCAGCAGGTCGATGTGGCTCGGCGGGATAGGCGTCGGGGTGGTCATCGTGCATCCTTATGTGTAGGCGCGGTCGGTAGAGCGGTCGGGCGCGCGGCGGGCATCAGCTCAGCCTGCCCCCGCCGGGGGCGTCGTCAGCCCCCGCACCTCCAGCCAGCGGTCGATGGCCCGGCGCAGCTCGGCGACGGCATCCCGCCTGGCGAGCGTCGGTGCGCCGCCGCCATGATAGCACGCCGGGGCAGATCTGGGCCGGCTCAGGCGGCGGCGCGCAGGGCGACTGTGGCGTATCCTTTTCGCCGCCCCAGATGGTATATAGACGAGGCGGCAGCGACCAGGCGTGAGGAGAGGGGCCAGCGGCCCCTGGCCGCCCCGCGCCGCCGCCGGCGTAGCCCGCCGCGCATCCCAGCACCGCGTTGTAGCAAGATAGGAGCCCGCCCTATGGAGACCCGACCCGAACGCCAGCCCTGGTACGCGGGGCTCATCGCCCTGGCCGCCGCCGTCGTCATCGCCGCCGTGCTGTATGCCGTGAGCAATGTGATCTTCGTCGCCGCGCTGCTCGCCGCCCCGCCCAGGGACGACCTGCCCTCCTCCGTCGCCCACGCGCGGACGGCGGCGGCGGCGACCCAGCGCGCCCTCGCGGCCCCGACCGCCGCGCCGACCATCGTCGTGCCGAGCGCCGCGCCGCGCCCCACCGCCGCCCCGGAGCCCACGGCGGCGACGCGCCCCACCGCCGCGCCCGAGTCAGCCTTCACCGGGCCGGAGCAGGTGCTCCCCGACGGCACAAGGATCCCGATCAACCTAGGGGCTACCTCTGCGACTGAGGCGCATCAAGCATGGCTCACCGCCCTGATCACCACTAGCTATGATCGCGCCCTGGCGGTCTACCGCGCCGCCGATGGCAGCGTGCCTATTGATGAGCTGAACGACCACATGGGGCTGATGTACTCGGCGATGCACCGGCCCGACCCCGACCCGCTGGGGCTGGGGAAGCTGCGCGATGTCCGCGAGGCCGGGGACTACGCCGACCCCGGTGGCGGCGGGGTGCGCTACGCGATCGCGCATCTGGTCTTCGACAGCAGCACGCTCTGTATGCAGGCGACCCTGGTTGATGACGGGGATGCGGGCTGGCACGTGCGGGCCTGGGGCACGATCACGGCTGAGGAGTGCCTCACGGCCAGGGCGCGGATCGCAGCCGATAGCCGATAGCACATCCTCGGAATCACTGAGGCACTGATGTTGTGAGG
>NZ_JAIEWN010000170.1 GCF_019599295.1 Oscillochloris sp. ZM17-4
AGGCATGTTTCAGAATCGGCCATTCCAGCTTGACAGTTCCGCCGAAGGGCTTGCAGCAAAACTCCCTGTGCCGTATGGTTGATGTACCGCATCCACCATCAAACACAGGGAGAACCCGATGGGTCAGACGCATGGTAGCACGCCCGAGCAGCGGATACAATGGGCCAGTCAGATGCTTGCACACGATCATGAGTATGGCATGGTGAGCGCCCTGAGCCGCACCGTCGGTGTGTCGCGCCAGAGCCTGTATACCTGGAAAGCGCAGGCCCGTGCGGCGCTGGAACAGGCTTTTACCGACACCACCACGACCACCGTGGTCGCGCCAGACGTGGCGTGTCAGATCCTGACCTTGCTGGTCGAGAGCCATAGCAGCTATGCCAACATCCAGGTGTGCCTCCGCCGCCTGACCGGCCAGCAGGTCAGCATCGGCACCATCAGTACCGTGGTGCAGGAGGCCCAGGAGCGGGCCCTGCACTGGATGGCCACGCACGCCCCTGCCAGCATCCGCGCCCTGGCCTTGGACGAGATCTACGCGAACAACCGTCGTGGCGCGTACCTGAACGTGGTCGATACGGTCAGTTGGGCGGTCTGGGCGGCGGAAGGACCCCTGCCCGTGGACGCCGAGAGCTGGACGTTGGTCTTGTGGCTGGCCCAGGACCGGGGTCTGCGCTGGCATAGTCTGGTGAGCGATGGCGGTGACGCGATAGGGTCGGCGTGTCAGACGGTCGACCCCCACGGGCGACACGGGCGTGACCATTGGCACCTCTTCCATACCATCAGTCAGGTGCAGCACCGCCTGACGCGCCAGCTGCGCACGCTGGACGAGCGGACGCCCACGGTCATCCGTCAGGCCGCGCGGATCGCAGCCGGCAAGAAACCCCGTGGCGGGAAGCCGAAAACCGATGTGGCTGCGCACGAGGCCGAGATCGTCCACCTGACCCGGACGGTCGCGGAACTGCACGCCTGGAGCAGTATGCTGCGCGATGGGTTGGCGGTGGTGGCGCTTGACCGCACGGGCATTCAGGATGCACCGTGTCGTCAGGGTGAACTGCAGGCCGCCCTGGAGCTGTTGGCCGAGCTTCAGGCGACGGCACCCAGTGGCGTGCAAGCCGAACTCAAGCGGCTGCACACCCATGTGCGTCTGGCGGCCCCCGCGCTGCTGACGTTTGTGGCACCGCTGGACGCGGTGCATGCCGACATGCAGGCAGTCGTGGGCCGAGCGGGCCTGGCGCTGATCGCCTGGGCCTGGCTGCGGCGTGAGGTGTTGGGCTGGGACACCGAGCAGTTGGTTTCCGGGCTGCCGGTGGCCTGGCGCACCGCCGCGCGGGTGCTCATCCATGCCTGGGAGACGGCACC
>NZ_JAIEWN010000171.1 GCF_019599295.1 Oscillochloris sp. ZM17-4
GGCCTCAAGGCCCGCGCAGCGAATCAGCCGCGGGCGACGGCCCGGATGCCGGCGGGGGTGCTCCAGTGGGCGTACTCCGAGCGCTTGCCGCGCACCACGTCGTGGAAGAGCTGCTCAAGCTCGCGGGTGACCGGCCCCATCGCGCCGTCGCCGATGGTGTAGTGGTCCACCGAGCCGATGGTCAGGATCTCGGCCGCCGTGCCGACCATGAAGATCTCATCAGCGATATACAGCTCGGTGCGGTCGACCGGCCGCTCGACAACCTCCAGGCCCAGCTCGCGGCGGGCGAGCTCGATCGCCGCAGAGCGGCTGATGCTCTCCAGGATCGACTCGGTGCCGCTGGGCGTCACCAGCACGCCGTCGCGCAGGAGCATGAGGCAGGCGCCGGGGCCCTCGGCGACCTTGCCGGCCGCGTTGAGGATGAGCGCGGTGTCGTAGCCGTCGAACTTGGCCTCGGCCATGGCCAGGTTCGAGTTGCGGTAGTTGGCGATGTTCTTGACCCTGGGCGGCATGACGTTGTCGGAGATGCGGGTGTAGGATGAGACGCAGGCGGTGCGCACCCAGCCCTTGCCCAGGTGCGAGGGGTTGGGCCGCACGGTGATGGAGATGTCGACGGGCTGCGGGCCGGGGCCGGTGCTGCTCTCGAAGTTGCCGCCGCCCTGCGGGTAGCAGTAGGGGAAAATATAGGAGTCGCCGCGCACCTCCAGCGTCCGCGCCAGCTCGCAGACGGCCTCGGTCAGCTCGGCCACGCTGTAGGGCGAGGCCTGGCGCATCAGCTTCTGCGAGCGCAGCAGCCGGCGCAGGTGGGCGTCGAGCTGCCAGATGTAGAGCTCGCCGTCATCCTCGTTCCAGTAGGACATGATCCCCTCGAAGATCGCCGTCACGCCGCTCCAGAAGGTGCTGGACAGATGCACCGTCGCGCTCTCCCAGGGCACGATCTGGCCGTTCCACCAGAGGTGGCTGGGCACGGCCTTGTCAAAGTCCGGCGAGAAGGTCTGGTGCTTGTCGGTGGTCGCCATGTGTGTGTCCTCTCTATCTTTTCGGTATGCTACTGATGCCGTGGCGTTATTGTACGCTATGTGCCGGGCGGCTCCGCCGCGGGGGGAGACAGCGAACAGGACGAATAAACGAATGGGCCATCTGTCCCATTCGTTTATTCGTGGCTTATTCGTTGATAAAGTCCTGACAGCCGCCTTTCCCTGCGCTGGACATGGCGTAGCGCCCGTGCTATAGTCCAGAGAGCCAGCGGGCGATAAAGCGTAAATGATAATTATGCAGGGCGCGATGGTTATCCCTTTTCTGATCATAGCCGGCGGGCGCGGCGCGGGCGGGGCCTACGGGGTCC
>NZ_JAIEWN010000172.1 GCF_019599295.1 Oscillochloris sp. ZM17-4
AGGCGCAGCAACTACTCAGAGGTATGATTTATGAAGAGGATCGACAGCCGAATACGCCTCAATTCTGGACACTTTGGGAACTGTTTGCAGACAGAGTTCGCCGAACCTCCTGGCTCGCCAGACTTGATCAAGAGCACCCGATGGGAGCAGAGATGGTGTCGGTCTTGTTTCTTAACATATGGTGGAACGACAATGTTCGGCATTGGAAAAGTTTAGAGAGGCATGCTCATCATATACACGCCTTGTTTGATGATCTGCCACCATCTTCGGTGATTCTAGAAGCCTACCTTCGCTTCCTCTATCACATTGGTGAGCAATCACTTCCGGAAGCGTTCATTTACATCGCTGCACGCCTCCGACAAGGAGATCCTCGACAGATGCTGCGGAAGAGTAACACGGTCTTCTTGCTTGAAAACCTCCTACAGCGTTATGTGTACGGACGGCCATTAGAACTGAAGCGTCAGCCAGATCTCCGGAGGGCAGTGCTCTTTCTCCTTGATGAATTAGTCGAGCAAGGTTCATCTGGAGCCTTCCGTATGCGCGATGACTTCGTGACGCCTGTCGCAGAGGTACGCGTATGACGAATCCTCCCGTCCTATCTCCACCCACCCCCGCCGCCTTGCGTGCCGAACTGGAGCGTCTGGTCATCCTCGACCTGCTCGGCCCGGCCGGCGGACCCGAGGAGGAGATTGCCGAGGGCGGCGTGCGCGACCGCTACCTGGTCGGGATGCTCGCCCCGCGCCAGCAGCAGGTCGCCCCCGAGGAGCAGGACGACATCGACCCCGCCGGCGAGGACGCGCCCGACGACGGGCCGATCGACCGCGGGGCCACCCAGGCACCGAGCATGTTCCCCTCCTCGTTCGGCCTGACCTTCACTGTCGATGGGGATGTGCCGACGCTGATCAGCGAGATCTGGTACCGTATCGTCGGCGACTCAGGCCAGCGCCACCTGGTCAGCCCGTATGGGAGCCTGCTGCTTGATGAGGGGCTTGTGTAGTTAGAGCTTAGCGATGCGAAGGATGGGCAGGATCCGAAGAAGGCTGAGGAACAGGGCGAATTGCCCCAAAGGAATCTCGTGATGTCTCCGTCGCATAACCACATCTATGATCTTGAGGTTCGCCTTCGCTCAATAGGCGAGGGGCGCTACAGTGCCGATATGCAATTTAACGACCCGACAAGTGCCGCACCAGTCGATTTTGCAGCAAATGTTCCTATTACACTTGACCATGTCGCACTACGTGCGCTGACTAGTGACTCAGCACGGTACGGTGCCGAGTTGAGCATGATGCTCTTCGCCGACACACGGATGCGTGATGGCTGGATGCGAGGCATCGGGTATACCGA
>NZ_JAIEWN010000173.1 GCF_019599295.1 Oscillochloris sp. ZM17-4
TTTTTCTAAATTTAAGGTTGCGAAACTTAAAAATTTAGAAGATGAAAAACCTACACTTTACACAAGAGCAAGTTACGAAAATTCTTGAAGAGATTGCAAGCAAGGAAAATGGTTTGCAGGAATTACAAAAGCTCAGCCTTGAAGCTATGATGCGCGCTGAACGAGAAGAACATAATGCTTCAAATGGAGATATGAGCAATGGATATAGGCCTAGAAGGACATTCGGTCGGGGTAAGATCCTTGAGTTAAGAGTTCCACGAAGCCGGAATGGGCAGTTTTATCCGATATTGTTAAGCCTTCTTCGTGATCAGGAAGAAGAGTGCCGCAAACTTGCTTTCAATCTATATGGGGCGGGATTAACCACAGAACAAGTGGGCCATATCTTTGGAGATATATACGGAAAAGAATACAGTACAAGTCAGATTAGCCGAATGTTTGATTATGCGCGCAATGACGTACAAGCATGGTTGCAACGCCCTCTGGAATCATATTATCCCATTGTAATGATTGATGCGACGTTCATTTCTACACGGCGTCTGGATCATGTTAGCAAAGAGGCATACTACACAATACTGGGAGTTAAGGCAGATCGCACCCGGGAGGTAATGTCGGTTGTAAATTTTCCAACAGAGAGTGCCAGTGCCTGGGAAACAGTATTAAGTGAACTAAAGGAAAGGGGATTAAAGGAAATTGACTTGATTGTGTGTGATAGTCTCACAGCGATTGAGGATTCTATCTGGAAACAGTTTCCTGAAACAGAAGTTCAGTTATGCACTATCCATTTACAACGGAACGTAAATAAGCATATCAAACCTAAAGACAAAGCTATGGTTGCAGAAGATCTTAAGGATGTATTGAGGACAGGCGATCGTTATGACACCCCGGAAAAAGGCTGGCAGCGTTGGCGATCGTTTTGCAGCAAATGGGGCAAATACTACCCATCGATTAAGAGAATGGGAGAGAATGAACGGTATAAGCTAAATTTCACTTATATGGGGTATGATTACCGAACCCATAATATGCTCTACTCTACTAACTGGATAGAACGTCTTAACAGAGACTACAAACGAACAACCAGAATGAGAGGAGCATTGCCAGGGCCTGATGCCACTATACTTCTGTTGGGGTATGTTGCTATGACCAGATCAGCCTATCAAAGGAAGATCCCTAAAATTGATTATGAACAAAATAAATTCCATTGGGAAGAATGAATGGCAGCTCCACTTCGGCTACGCCTTCGTTCCGCTGCCATTCATTCTCAATTGAAACAAAAAAAATGAATACCTTTGAATTTAGAAGAA
>NZ_JAIEWN010000174.1 GCF_019599295.1 Oscillochloris sp. ZM17-4
CTTCCGCTGGAGCGGCCCCGACGCCGCGCTCCTGCTGCCCGACCCCGCCGCCGCCGCCGCCGTCATCTCAGCTCGGCTGCACGGCAACCCAGACCGCACCCCGATCTCGCTCTACGCGAGCGGCCCCAGTCGGCGGCTGCTCACCATCCAGCCCGATGCGGGATGGCGCATCTACGCCATCCTCGTGCCGCGCAGCACGCTCTGGGCCGCGTCCGATGGCCCCGCGCAGGTTCGCCTGAGCGGCCCGACCTCCGACGGACATGACAGCGACCCGCGCAACCTCGGGGTGGCCCTCGACACCCTACAGGTGACGCCCATCGCCGCGACGCCCGGGCCGCTCGGGCCGCCGCTACGCCGCGCCCTGCTGCTCACCTGGGCCATCGCCCTCGTCGCAGCGGCGCTCTGGCTTGCCGTGCGCTCGCTCGCTCCGGGCCAGTCTGGGGCAAAGACCCGGAGGGCAATCCTCGCCGTCCCGATCCTTCTGGCGGCAGGGATTATCGCCTGGGCCAGAGTCGACTCAGCTTCGCTCGGCTGGGCGCTGCCCCTCGACGCAGCGGGGCTGAGCCTCGCCTCATCGCTGCTGGCGGCCCTCTGGGCCTCCCCGCGCCTCCTGCGGCGCGCGACGCGCCCCGCCCGCAGCGCGCAGGCCCTCGCGGTCGTGGCCATCCTCGCGCTGGCCCACCTCACGCTGCTGCTCCCTGTGGGCGTAGAGCTGCGCGGCATCGCCGCCATCGCCATCCTTGGCGTCCCGGGGGCGCTGCTCTCCCGCCTGCTGCTGGCAGATATCGACGACCCGCTGGAGCGCATCTTCTTCGGCCTCTGCGGAGCCCTGGCGCTGATGATCCTGCTGCTGCTCGCCCTCCAGGCGCTGCCTGCGGCCATCGCGCCCTGGCCGCTGCTGATCCTCTGCGACGCCCAGAGCGCCCTCGTCGGGGCCGCCCTGCTTCGCCGCAGGCGCGCGGCCCCCACCGCGCAGCGCCCGCCCCACCCCTCCATCCCCCTCGCCCTGATCATGCTCGTCGGCGCCGCGTTTCGGCTGCCCTCCCTGGGCCGCACCGAGCTGCACGACGACGAGGCGACCGCGCTCATCGCGGCGGCCAGGATGGTGCAGGGGGTGCCGAACCAGCTGCTGATCCAGCTCAAGGGTCCGACGCAGGTGCTCCTCCCCGCCGGCCCCATGGCCCTGACCGGGCAGATCAATGAGTGGGTCGCCCGCATGCCGTTCCTGCTCGCCGGGATGGGCGTCATCCTCGGCGGCTACCTGCTCGCCCGGAGAGTCCTCGGCGGGTCGGCGTCCTGG
>NZ_JAIEWN010000175.1 GCF_019599295.1 Oscillochloris sp. ZM17-4
CCGGCTCTGTCCGGTTGCCCGGCTGTCCGGCTGTCCGGCTGTCCGGTTGCCCGGCTGTCCGGCTGTCCGGCTGTCCGACTGTCCGGCTGTCCGGCTGTCCGGTCTTGCCCGGCATGGGCCATAATCGCTGCGGAGGCCCAACGTGCGCCTCACCTGCGCCGCTGGCTGCGTCGATAGATAGCACCACGCGTATGGCACGCGACGCGCATGAAAAACACGCCAGGTTACGGGACGCGCCAGCGGCGTCAGGTGCAGGGCGTGTTGGGCCGCGGTTGACAGGAATGCAGCTTTTTTAGCTTTAGAATAAGGTATTTTTGTTCAATGTGTCAAGAGATTATACGTTTCGACGAAAAGAATGCGCTCACCTTTCAGGGTGAAACCTCATCAATAATGTATCGCATTACGATCATATTTTATGCCTTATAACCATAAAAATATTATGCCGTGCTTGCTGCTGCCATGACAGGCTGAACGAACACGACGGGGATAATTTGCCCGTCTTTCGGCGTATAGGCTGCAATGCGCAAAATGTTTCGCACAGAGGATTCGCGAAGGATATCAAGTGCGAGATCGCGCGTTTCTTCGGAAAGTTCGGCTAATCCCGTCAGTGGAAATGTTCGTGGCCCAAATGCTGTTTCTTGAACCAGTAATGAATAATCAAGCAAGGTAATACTTGCTATCTGCTCTGCGGTTTTATTGATACGCAGCAGGATATGATCGGTCAGTTCAATTCCCGTTGCCTTCGCTGCTGGCGCAAAGACAATTGAAAGGGTATCACTCTCTTCATCGTAATTATATACTGGTTCGATTATCATTATCCCACCTCCTTCATATACGCGGTGACGATATAGTTGTTTGGTTCTGGTCGCCCTTGTTCATCTTCACGAAAACGAAAGAGAATGATGACAACAATATGAGTATTATCTTCAATGAGATCAGTATATGATTTGCTGTATCGATATTTTTGTGGGTTCAATGTATCCTGTTTACGGCGTCCTGTTTGAATGGTATCCTTTATGTATGCTTCGTAGTCGGCCATCTCTGGATGATTCATGTCTTCAATGATATGATTCCATCGCTCTTCGGTAAGATAAATGTGATATCCATAACGGTCTTGTATCGTCCAGCGTCGATTGAACATAGATTCCTCACCGCGATTCCTCACCGCTAACGTACTCCTGAAGGTAAATTATACCATAGGCGTGCGAGATGTGTGCGGCATGGGCGTTTCGGGTTGAGGGCGGCCC
>NZ_JAIEWN010000176.1 GCF_019599295.1 Oscillochloris sp. ZM17-4
GGCGAGCAGGCTGGATCGGCGGTGCGACATAGGGAGATTATGCAGGCGGGCGCTGCGGCCCGGCCAGGATCGCAAGGGCTGTCGTCAGGATGACCTCGGCGCAGGGGATGATCGAGCTCAGGTCGACCCACTCGGTACACTGGTGGAAGTCGCCGGCCCGCGGGCCGAAGACGATCGTCGGGATACCCGCCTCGCCGCTGGTCAGGTTGGCGTCGCTCACGCCTACCATGTAGCCAAACGGCACCTCCGCCCCGAGCACGGAGCTGGATGCCTGGCTGAATGCCTGGGCGAAGGGGTGGCCGGCGACATTGAACTCGAAGGGCGGGTAGAAGGGCGGCTCGACCTGGATGTCGAAGCTCGCCGGGGAGCGCAGGCTGTCGGCGAAGGCCCGCAGCTGTGCCAGCACGCTCGCGGCGCTCTCGCCGGGGACGATCTGGCGGGTGAGCAGGGCCTCGGCCCGCTCGGGCAGGGTGATCACGTACTGGGCGCTGCCGCTGTGGAAGGAGAGCACCGTCTGCGATGAGGGGATGCGCGGGTGGGTGCCGGTGGGCGCGGCGTCGCAGACCTGGGCGACGAAGCGGGCCAGCTCGATCGCGGCGTTGACCCCCTCCTCCGGCATAAACCCGTGGGCCGCCTTGCCAGTAGCGGTCACGCGCAGGAGCACTTTGCCCGGCGCGCCAATGATCGCTTGTGCGAAGCTCGGCTCAGTGACGAAGCAGGCGTCGGCCTTCAGCCCCGCGATCAGGGCGCGGGCGCCGAGCGAGTGGGCCTCCTCGTCGGTCACGCAGCTGAAGATCAGCGTGCCCCGCCACTCGTCGCGGCGGCGGAGCAGCTCGCGGGCCACAAGCATATTCACCACCACGCCGGACTTCATGTCGCCCGCGCCGAGGGCGGAGAGCCGGTCGCCATCGAGCTTGCCCTGCCAGGGGTCACAGTCCCAGCCCTCGACGGCGAGCACGGTGTCGATGTGGCCATTGAGGAGCAGGGTCGGGCCGGGGCCGTTGTTGATGTGGGCGATCACGTTCGGCTGCTGGTTGGGCGTCGGCTGCAGCTCTGGCGTGAGCCCGCTGGCCGTGAGCCACTCGGCCACCGCCAGCTGGGCGGCGCGCTCCTCGCCGGGGTAGCTGCGGATGGCCACGAGCTGGCGGAGCAGGGCGACGGCCTCGCCCTGGTCGAGGCTTGATGCTGGCATGGGGGCTCCCCTCTTCGCAAATGTCGATATGAGGCCTGTGCGTGGGCTATAGT
>NZ_JAIEWN010000177.1 GCF_019599295.1 Oscillochloris sp. ZM17-4
CCCTGTCCGGCGACCGCGTTTACGGCACGCGGCGATCAGCTTTCGTGGCCCTGCCCGGCTGCCCGGTATGCCCGGCTGCCCGGTATGCCCGGCTGTTCGGCTGTCCGGTATGTCCGACTGTCCGGCTGCCCGGCTGCCCGGGTATGTCCGGCTGTCCGGCTGTCCGGCTGCCCGGCTGCCCGGCTGTCCGGATATGTCCGGCTGCCCGATTGTCCGAATATCCGACATGGGCCATACTCGCTGCGGGCCGCCCAACGATCCGCGTTAGGCGCGCCGCTGGCGGCATTGCGTGATGGCAGTGCTAACGGCACGCGACGACCATGCCAAACGCACCAGGTTCCGGGCCGCGCCAGCGGCGTCGCCTGCACGCGGCTGTTGGGCCGGAGAATGGGGGTGCGAAATGTCTGGCTATCGGGAAATAGCTCGCTATCCGGCCTCGCTCGTCGGATAAGAACCATTTACGCTTACTGGTCATACTGATTGTTCAGACAGAATATTTCTTGTTAAATGTAAAGAATTTACGCATGAATAATCAATGCCTGTCGCGTGACTTCGAGATAGCTATTGACTTCCAATGCTGCGATAATTGCAGGCAAAACAGGAATGAGTATTTTTTCTAACTCAAAATTACTTATGTTTCCTGTGGCGATGACGACCAATTTTGCGGGTCGTTGTGTAAGAATAAATGTTTCCACAAAATCTGCATCTTTTGTCACCACAACACGCTGCTGTTGTTCTGCAATGTCAATGATTTCTATGTCAGGAGTGGTATTTTTCTGCGGAAGATCGAGCGTATGAATCGCATCATGGCCCGCATTTCGGAAGAGAAAGACGAGCTTACGGGGTAATTGTGCGTCAATGATGAATTTCATGCTGCGGGAAGAAGTTCAATACGCTTGACCTGGCTGAGTCGCATAGCATACTCCAAGACCGCGAGTAAATCCTCACGTTCGAGATCTTCATAATCCACGAGAATCTCTGGGATGGACATCCCGGAACTAAGAAGTTCAAGCATCGATTCGACTGGATAGCGTAATCCACGAATAACCGGTTTCCCATGACAGATTGACGGGTTAATCGTAATACGTTGTAAGAGTGAGTTCATCACACCTCCTTCATCTATACAGGAAGTATAGCATACTTCATGGACGTATGGTTAGGATCGCGAGTCGTCTCCGGCATGGGCTTTACGGGTTGAGGGCGGCCCAACGCCAGCCTTCAGGCGCGCCGCT
>NZ_JAIEWN010000178.1 GCF_019599295.1 Oscillochloris sp. ZM17-4
GATGCGGTGCGGCCAGAGTCGCTGCGGAAGGCGATTAATGATTGACAGAAAACAGACAAAGATGCCGTGAGAACACGTAATGGAGCTTCTATCGTGTTAGCCAGTCCGCCCAACATGGCGTGCAGGCGATGCCGCTGGCGCGGCGCGGAACCTGGTGCGTTTGTCATGGTTGTCGCATGGCGTCAGCCGTGGCGATCACGAAACCCTGCCAGCGGCACGCCTGACGCCCAGCGTTGGGCCGCCCTCAACCCGTAACGCTGTCGCCGGATAGCGGTTGAGGTGCGGTCGGACACAAGAAGCGCATCCATGCACAGAGAACATAAAATATTGACAATATGAAGTAATAAAACCCTGTAGAGTGGTATATTACCGTATTCTCCGTAAAGAAATACATGACTTGGACAACCAGATAGAAACCAATGAAGATGATTTGCACGCGTGACCAGAGCGATGTATACTACGTGTACTATACGTATAACCGCGTATTTCTGGAGGATGTCATGCAGCGAAAACTGACCATTACCCTCGACGAAGACGTCTACGAAGGGCTCCATAAGGTCATTGGGCGCCGCAAGATTAGCCAGTTTATCGAGGCGTTGGTGCGACCACATGTAACGATCACCGAACTGGAAGCAGGCTATGCGGCGATGGCGGCAGACGAGGAGCGCGAGGCCGCGGCCTTGGTGTGGAGTGAGGCGCTGATCGGAGACAACACGCATGAAACGCGGTGATGTGTGGTGGGTCAATTTTGACCCGTCGGTTGGTGGCGAGATTCAAAAAGAACGCCCCGCCGTGATCGTGAGCAATGATATTGCGAACCGGCTGCTGAACCGGCTGCAAGTCGTGCCGCTCTCTACGAAGATTGACCGTTTGTATCCGAGTGAGGCCTATGTGACGATCAATGGGGCGCAACAAAAAGCGATGGCCGATCAACTCACGACAGTAAGTAAACAGCGCCTGACAAACCAACTGGGTAAGCTGTCGAAAGCCGATCTCCAGGCAGTCGAGCGAGTGATCAAGACCCAACTCGATATGTGATAACCCGCACACGCGCAGACGCCCGTCGCTGCGGCAACTCCCGGCCCAACAGGGGCGTGCAGGTGATGCCGCTGGCGCGGCTCCACACCTGGCGCGTTTTTTATGGTCGTCGCGTACCACCAGCCGTGGCATTCAAGAATGCCGCCAGCGGCACACCTGACGCCGAGCGTTGGGCCTCCGCAGCGATTA
>NZ_JAIEWN010000179.1 GCF_019599295.1 Oscillochloris sp. ZM17-4
CGGCCCAACGCCCGCCAGGGGCGTTCCGACCATCACCCTCCCATCTGTGCCCCCCCCAGCGGCAACGGCGGCGGCGGGCCTGACCACCGCGCGCATCACCGCCAGGGTTGTCCAGGGCGCCCGGCCCGTGGCGGGGATGCGGGTCATCCTGCTCACCGCGCTCGACACCATCCTCGGCCAGCAGGTGACCGCCGACGATGGCACCGTCGCCTTCGACATGCAGATCGCCACCGGGACGCGGGTGGATCTGGCCATCCCCGCACTCGGCATGCGCGTCCCTGTCGACGCGGCCGCGCCGGATCTCATCGTGGCCCTACCAGCGGAGGCACCGTAAGCATGGCACCCGTCATCACCTCCGATCAGTACGCCGCCGCGCAGTCCGAGATGGTGATCTCCTGGTGGCGCGATTGGACCCGCTTCCTTACGGCCCGCGGCACGCTGAACACTATCCAGCTGCAGCGAATGTCCGGCACCATGACGACGGTCGCGGACGCCTTTGACCAGACCCAGGCCAAGGGCAGCGCCGAGGCCCAGGAGCGCCAGGCCACGGCCACGCTGGATCGCCTCCCGGCGGCGCGGCGCACCGTCTTCGAGGCGGAGCTGAACGACCGGGTTGCGCTGCTTCAGCAGGCCGCCGGCACGGCGGCGAGTGAGGATCTGACCGCGTTTATCCGCCAGGCGCTCCACGAGTTCACCGAGCAGGCATACGGCCGGGTCACGACGGGGAAGCACGCCTATAAGGCAGCGGTTCCCTGCGAGGCCCGGGCATGGTTCAGCTTTGAGCCGAAGTACATTGACTCCCTGCCGCCCGAGGCCGCCTGGAGCATCGCCCGCCCCGAGCAGGGGCCGCCGCCTCAGTGGCAGCTGATCGCCGCCATCGCGGGCATCATCGTGATCATCGCCGGCATGGTGGCCTACTACCTCTGGCCACAGCTCTCCCCGGCGCAGGTGGTGATCGCGGCCGCGCCGGCGACCATCCTCGTCAACGAAGCGCCAATCACGCCCTGGCCGGTGCGCGCGGTTGTGATCGGCGAGACCGCCCTGCCCGTCGCCCGCCTGGATGCGGAGGCGTGGCCCGCCGCCCCGTCAGACGTGGCCGGCTGGCGCACCTCCGCCGTGTGGCCGGCGGAGCTCTGCCTGCCCGCGACGGCGGCAGATCCGCTGCCTACCGCGATCACGCTGCTCAGCGCCGG
>NZ_JAIEWN010000018.1:0-36419 GCF_019599295.1 Oscillochloris sp. ZM17-4
GAGGGAGGGTGCGATGCGGCTGAGCGAGGATAAGATACGGCGGATCGCCGAGCGGCTGCACGACGATCTCGAGCAGCGCGGCCTGCTGGCCTATAAGGAGCAGCCCGGGGCGAAGCGCGGCGTGGGCCGGGCCGCCCGCGTCAAGCATATCTACGAGTATATTGTCGAGGATCTGCGGCGCGAGGAGGAGATCGACGCTGAGGTCGAGCAGATCCTGTCCTCGTATAGCCGTGTGATCAAAGGCACCGAGCGCGACATCCTCTTCCGCAAGCATAAAGAGGACATCGCCCGCAAGAAGGGCTACATTCTGTAGGGAACAGGGGACCGCGTACAGGGGATAGGTGAACCCAGGAAGTACGGGCGTACTCATGGGCTCCGTCTGCCACCTGTCCCCTGTCCCCTCCCCCCTGCCCCCTGTCCCCTTGCCAAAGGAGTTCCGCGTGCCCCAGATCAGCGCCGAGCGGGTCGCCGCGATCCGTCAGATCGCCGCCCGCGCCCAGGAGAGCATCGCCCGCGTCATCGTCGGCAAGGAGCCGATCGTCGAGCTGCTGCTCGTCGCCCTGCTCTGCGAGGGCCACGTGCTGCTGGAGGATGTCCCCGGCACCGGGAAGACGACCCTGGCCCGCGCCCTGGCCGCCTCGCTGGGCTGCAGCTTCCAGCGCATCCAGTTCACGCCCGACCTGCTGCCCTCCGATGTGACCGGGCTCTCGTTCTTCAACCAGAAGCTCGGCGACTTCCAGTTCCGCCAGGGGCCGATCTTCGCCCAGATCGTGCTGACCGATGAGATCAACCGGGCCACCCCGCGCACCCAGAGCGCCCTGCTCGAGGCCATGCAGGAGCGCACGGTGACGATCGACGGCGAGACGCGCAAGCTGCCCCGGCCCTTCCTGGTGATCGCCACCCAGAACCCCGTCGAGCTGGAGGGCACCTTCCCGCTGCCCGAGGCCCAGCTCGACCGCTTCCTGATCCGGCTGAGCATGGGCTACCCCTCGGCCGAGGAGGAGGAGGAGATCCTGACGCGCTACCAGCACAGCAGCCCGCTCGACTCGCTGACCCCGGTGCTGGGCGATGTCGAGGTGCGTCAGATCCAGGCCGAGCTGCGCGATGTGGGCGTCTCCGATGTGGTGCGGCGCTACCTGGTGGAGGTGGTGCGGGCCACCCGCGAGCACCCCGACGTGGAGCTGGGCGCCAGCCCGCGCGGCTCGCTCGCGCTCTACCAGACGGCGCAGGCCCGCGCGGCGCTCAACGGGCGGGCCTTCGTGCTGCCCGATGACGTGAAGGCTCTGGCCGAGCCGGTGCTCAACCACCGGCTCATGCTCAACGCCGAGGCCCGCCTGCGCGGCCGCCGCCCCTCCGATGTGATCGGCCAGATCCTCGCCCGCACCCCCGTGCCGGTGGAGTAGCGCGCCTAGAGCTGGCTGAGCTGCGCGCTCAGCCAGCTCAGCCGCTCCTCGTTCACCCGGTAGCAGACAGCCGCGCCGTCGCAGAAGCTCTCCAGCAGGCCGACCTCGCGCAGCACCCGCAGGTGCTGCGAGATCGTGCTCTGCGCGTGCGGGCCGCCGTCGGGCATGTGCAGCAGGATCTCGTTGCCGATGCAGTTGGGGTGGCGCTGGATGTAGCGCAGGATCTGCACGCGCACGGGGTTGCCTAGCGCCTTGCAGACCATCGCGAGATGTTGGTTGTCTGGGTTTGGGTCGGAGTGCGCCGTCATCATTGTCGGCCTCCCTCAGGTGTTTGCCTACTGTACAATCCTGAGAGGTCTCATGTCAAGATCGAATTGCTATGATGACAGCACGGTCGGCAGGCGCCACTCGAAGAGGTAGAGCGCCGGCTCCCCGCAGTCCTGGATGACCGTGTAGCGCCCGCCTGGGAACCAGCCGCTCAGCCGGTCAAGATCGTCCGCCCGCTCGGGCACGGCGGCGACGACCAGGCCCTGCGGGAACTTCCCCGCGAGCTCGGCGGGCCGCGCGTCGGCCAGCGGGCCATCGATATTCTGCACCGCCATCCGCCCGCTGAGAAAGTCGAGCGAGAGAAAGGGGCCGGCCCGGAAGCTGCCCGGCGTGGTCAGCACGTAGGCGGAGACGCTGCTTGGGTGGAGGTGCAGGTATTTGCCCAGCAGGCCGGCCTGGCGGGTCTGGGTCGTCTCATAGCGGCAGGCCGGCAGGAAGGTGCCGAAGTAGATGCGCATATTGAGCGCGGCGACGACGAGCAGCGCGGTCGTGAGCAGGGCCACGCCGGTCCGCCGCTGCTGGGCGGCGCCGGGCCAGCCCAGCCAGCCCAGCAGCGGGCGCGCCCAGGTCAGCAGGCTGTCGGCGGCCAGCCCGGCCAGCACCATCGCCGCCGGCAGGGCCACCAGCAGCCGGTAGTGGTAGGTCGAGGGCGGCACCGTTGTCGGGCCGAGGGCCACCACGCCGGCCCAGAACCAGCCGTTCAGCAGCAGGATGCGCCGCTCGCGGGTGCGCCACAGCGCGATCAGCAGGCCGATGGCCCACAGCCCGGCCGCCAACGGGTCGAGGGTCGGCACGCCCACCCCGTAGAAGTCGATGAATGGCCGGTGGGTGAAGGTGCCAAGGGCCTGCCAGAGTAGGTCGAGCAGGATGACGATCTGGGGTCGGCCGGTGATCTGCGACTCATTGGCCAGCCATCCCGAGGAGATCGTGCCGTCGACGGTCATGCGCGAGTAGAACTCGGCAGGGAATGATAGCCCCCAGATCACCATCGGCGTGATGATCAGGGCCAGGGCCAGGCCGAAGAAGGCCAGCGGCACACCGTTGCCCCGGAAGAGCGACCGGTCGAAGACGGCCCATGCGACGAGCATGATCGGCAGCAGCAGCAGCCAGACCCAGCCGTCCACGTAGGTGTTGATGTGTAGGCCGACCATCGTCACCGCCAGGACGAGGCGCAGGGCGCTGCGGCGCTCAAGGCCGCTGAGCAGGAAGTAGAGCGCCAGGGGCACGAACAGGGTCGCGTAGATGTAGGAGACGGCCACGGTGCGGCTGAAGTGGATGTGGACGTGCGAGAAGGTGAGCAGGGCCGCCGCGATGATGGCCACCCGCTGGCCGGCGACCTGCCGGGCGAACATGTAGGTCGCCGGGATGGCCAGGGTGCCGGCGATGGCCGGCAGGAGCCGCAGGGCGAAGGCGGTCGGGCCAAACAGGGCGAAGACCTGCTGCATCGTCGCCAGGTAGAGCGTGCCGACGCCGTCCATGGCGGCGAAGGGCATGGTCAGGATGCCCGAGGCCTTGCCGATATCCTCAGCCCAGGTGCCGATCAGGCCCTCGTCGCCGTTGATGATCCGTGGCAGGGCGCCGAGCTCCCAGAGGCGCAGCGCGGCCCCGGCGAGGGTGAGCAGCCCCAGGCCGATCAGCTCGGCCCGGTGGGCGCGGAGCCATGCCAGTGGATCCGGACGGGCGGACGGGACGAGGGCGGCGAGCAGCGCGGCAATAGTTGCCAGCCAGAGGGCCGCCGTCGCCCCGGCGAAGTCCCGGCCGATCCGCAGGAAGAGGTAGAAGCGCAGGCTGGTCAGCAGTCCCAGCCCGATAGCGCAGACCAGCAGCGGCAGGCGCACGCCGTGTCGATAGGCCCAGGGCTGAGCCTGGTGCGACCAGCGCTGCGCCGCCAGCGGGGCAGCGACGGCGGCGGCGACGACCAGCGCAAGGCCGAGCCAGGTCCAGAAGTTCACCATGCCGTGCGGCTCGTCGAGCCGGGCGGTCGCGATGGCGTAGAGGGCGAAGAGGGCGGCGCCGAGCAGCGCCGGGCGCGCGGGGGTCTGTGAGTGCATCATCATGCCTTGTACGGGGGCGGCGCGCGCCGCGCCCCAGCTTCAGCCGGAGGGGCAACCGGCCTCACCCTAGCACAGGCAGATGAGCATGCTGTGTACAGATCTCCTGCGGGTAGTGAAATCGCTGTCACGTATGACGCTCTGTCGTAGCGATGCCGCGCCGCCGTAGCCGCCACGCGCGGCGCCCTACAGATCGAGCCGCAGCCGGTAGCCCACGCCGGGCTCAGTGACGAAGTAGACTGGCCTGGCCGGGTCGGCCTCCAGCTTATGGCGCAGGTGCTGCATGTAGACCCGCACGTAGTGGCCGGCGTCCACGTACTCCGGCCCCCACACCTCAATCAGCAGCTGGCGCTGCGTGAGCACCTTGCCCGCGTGGCGCACCAGGGTGGCGAGCAGCTTGTACTCGATCGGCGTCAGGCGGACCTCCTCGGCGCCGAGGAAGACCTGGCGCATGGCCAGGTCGACCCTGAGCGCGCCGACCTGGAAGACCGGCTCGCCCTGCCCCGGCTGGGCGAGCGCCCCTCGCCTGATCGCCGCCCGGATGCGCGCCAGCAGCTCGCCCGCGCCAAAGGGCTTCGTCAGGTAGTCGTCGGCGCCGGCGTCAAGCAGGGCGATCTTGTCCTGCTCCTGGCCGCGCGCGGTGAGCACGATGATCGGCGTCTGGGTCCAGCCGCGCAGCTCGCCGGCCACCGCCAGCCCGTCCATGTCGGGCAGCCCGAGGTCGAGGATGATACAGTCGGGCCGGGCTGCCGCGGCCAGCTGCAGCCCCTCGCGCCCGCTGGCGGCCTCGATCAGCCGGTAGCCGTTGCCGGTCAGGCTCGTGCGCAGAAAGCGGCGGATCGGCAGCTCGTCCTCGATCACCAGGATCGTGGCCTGTGGGCTAGTCATGGGGCCGCTCCTCCTCATCGGGGCTCAGGTCAAGCTGCGGCGGGGCGCCCTCGATCGGCAGGGTGAAGGCGAAGATCGCCCCGCCGCCCGGGCGGTTCTCGGCCCAGATCTGGCCGCCGTGCGCGCGCACAATCCCCTGGCTGATCGTCAGGCCAAGGCCGGAGCCGCCCCCCGCCGGTTGGCTGCCCCGGTTGAACTTCGCGAAGATCGTCGCCTCATCGCCCGGGCGCAGGCCCGCCCCCCGGTCGGCCAGCATCACCAGGATGGCGCTCGGCGGGTCGCCCTGGGCCTCGGCGCGCAGCGTGATCGGCGCGCCGGGCGGGGTGTACTTGACGGCATTCTCTAGCAGGTTGAGCAGCACCTGCTCGATCAGCACGGCGTCGAGCGGCACCAGCGGCAGGTCGGCAGGCAGGTCGAGCGTGATCTCGCGCCCGGCCAGGCGCGGCTCCATGCGGGCGATCACCGCGCCGACCACCTCCTCAATCGGCTGCCACTCCTTGCGCGCCGTCAGCCCGCCGGCCTCCAGCCGGGTCATCTCCAGCAGGTTTGTCAGCAGCCGGCTGAGCCGCTCGGCCTCATCGTAGGCGTTCTGGATCAGGTCGATCCGCGCGGCGTCGCCCAGGATCTCCCAGCTGTCGAGGGCGCTGCTCAGGGCGCCGGCCACCACCGCCAGCGGGGTGCGCAGGTCGTGCGAGACCGAGGAGAGCAGCGCGTTGCGCAGCCGTTCGGCCTCGACCTGCACGGCGGAGCGCTGGGCCGCCTCGGCCAGCAGGGCCCGCTCGAAGGCCAGGGCCGTCTGGCTCACAAAGGTCTCCAGCAGGTGCAGCTGCTCGGGGCTGAGCGCGCTGCGCCGCCGGTTCGGGCGCAGCCCCAGCACGCCGACCATGCCCTGCGCGCCCTTCAGCGGCAGGTAGATCGCGTCGGCGCCGGGCAGCGTGTTGGTGCCCAGGCCGGCCGGCTCAGCGTGGTCGTAGACCCAGCCGGCCACCCCGAGCTCGGCCTGCCCCGGCGCGAAGATCATCTGCGCGGTGATGTCCTGGCCCCACCAGCCGCTCAGCCCGCCCCAGGGCACCACCAGCCCCGCAGAGTCGGGCAGCAGCAGGGCCACCTGCCCGTCGAAGGTGCCGCTGGTGTGCTCCACCGCGGCGCTGATCAGGTGCGCGATGCCGCGGGTGCTGGCGTAGGCCCGGCTGAGCGCGTAGAGCGCGCTCGTGCGCCGCTCGCGCTGCAGCGCGGCCTCGGCCTGCCGCCGCGTGCGCGCGGTGAGCGAGCTGATCACCAGCGCCACCAGCAGGATGACCACCAGCGTCAGCACGATCCGCGGGTTGCTGACGAAGAGCGTCAGGTAGGGCTGGGTGAAGAAGAAGTTGAGCGCCAGCACGCTCAGCACCGAGGCCAGCACCGAGGGGCCGCGCCCGAAGCGGCTGGCCACTAGCACGATCCCGATCAGGTAGACCAGGGCCAGGTCGGAGACGCCGAGGTGGGGCCAGAGCAGGCCGGCGATCGTGGTGCTGGCGGCCACCACGGCGATCGCCCAGCCGTAGGCCGGGCTCGGGCTCGAGCGGGCGATGTCGACGGTGAGCGCCGGCGCGGCCTCCTCAGCCGCGCCGCTGATCGCGTACACGTCGATCTGCCCCGAGCCGCGCACGATCTCATCGACCAGCGAGCCGAGCAGCCGCTCGCGCCAGGTTGGGCTTGCGGGCTTGCCGATGACGATCTTGGAGACGTTACGCTGGCGGGCGTAGGCTAGCAGCACCTCGCTCACCCGCCCGCCGCTCAGGGTCACTGTCTCGGCGCCCAGGCTCTCGGCCAGACGCAGATTCTGGATGATCGCCTCGCGCGCGGCCTCAGGAAGGCGCAGGTGGCCAGGCGTCTCCACATAGACCACGACCCAGGGCGCGCGCAGGCGAGCGGCCATGCGCCGCGCGGCCCGGATCAGCCGGCCGGCCGCCGGGTTCGGGCCGACACAGACCAGCAGGCGCTCGGCGGCCGGCCACGTCTCGCTGATCGCGTGGTCCTGGCGGTAGCGCCGCATCTCCTGATCGACCCGGTCGGCCATGTGGCGCAGGGCCAGCTCGCGCAGCGCGTGCAGGTTGCCGGCGCGAAAGAAGCCGCCGGCGGCCCGCTCGGCCTGCGCCGGCACATACACCTTGCCCTCGCTGAGCCGCTGGCGCAGCTGATCAGGGGTGAGGTCGATCAGCGCGACCTCGTCGGCCTGCTCCAGCACCGAGTCGGGCACAGTCTCGCGCACGATCACGCCGGTGATCTGGGCCACCAGGTCGTTGAGGCTCTCCAGGTGCTGCACATTCAGCGTGGTGTAGACATCGACCCCGGCGGCCAGCAGCTCGCGCACATCCTGCCAGCGCTTGGGGTGGCGCGAGCCGGGGGCGTTGCTGTGGGCCAGCTCATCCACCAGGATGAGCTGCGGCCGGCGGGCCAGGGCCGCGTCCAGGTCGAACTCCTCCAGGCCTGCGCCCTGGTAGCGCACCTGCCGGCGCGGCAGCAGCTCCAGGCCGGCGAGCAGCGCCGCCGTCTCCCTGCGCCCGTGGGTCTCGATATAGCCGGCCAGCACATCGACGCCCTCGGCGGCGCGGGCCTGGGCCGCCTCAAGCATGGCGTAGGTCTTGCCCACGCCCGCGGCGGCGCCGAAGAAGACCTTCAGCCTGCCGCGAGCCTGGCGGGCCTCGTCGGCCCGCCAGCGGGCGGATCAGGGCGTCGGGGTCAGGTCGCTGGTTCATGGGGCCTATTGTAGCGCGTCGAGGGCCAGGTTGAGCGCCAGCACGTTTACGCGCGGCTCGCCCAGCACGCCGAGGGTGCGACCCTCGGTATACTGCGCCACCAGCTGGCGCACCTGCTCCTCGCTCAGCCCACGCGCCGCCGCGACGCGCCGCACCTGGAAGGCGGCGGCCGCCGGGCTGATCTGCGGGTCGAGCCCGCTGGCCGAGGCAGTGACAAGGTCGACCGGGTATGGCCCGCTCGCCTGGGGATCGGCGGCGCGCAGGGCGTCGATGCGGGCCTGCACCGCCTCGGCCAGGGCCGGGCTGAGCGGGCCGTCGTTCGCGCCCGCCGAGGCCGCAGCGTTATAGGCCGTCGGGGAAGTGGCCGAGGGCCGGCCCCAGAAGTACTTCGGGTCGTCGAAGGGCTGGCCGATCAGGGCCGAGCCGCGCACCTGGCCGCCCACCACGATCAGCGAGCCGTTGGCCTGGTGCGGGAAGGCCGCCTGGGCGATCATGGTCACGGCCAGCGGGTAGATCAGGCCCGTGATCAGCGTTAGGGCCAGCAGGCTGACGATGGCCGGGCGGATTTGGTTGGTCAAGGTGTGCATCATTACCTCCGTAGGGGCGCAGCAGTCAGATCGTGCCTGTCGCTGTGCGACAGGCACGATCTGACTGCTGCGCCCTTACACTATGCGAGCCCGAGGATGTTCAGGAGCACGTCGATCAGCTTGATCCCGACAAACGGCGTCACTACCCCGCCCAGGCCGTAGATCAGCAGGTTGTGCCGCAGCATCTGGGCCGCGCCCTGCGCCCGGTAGGCCACGCCGCGCAGGGCCAGCGGGATGAGCAGCGGGATGATGATCGCGTTGAAGATCACTGCCGAGACGATGGCGCTCGCCGGCGAGCTCAGCCCCATCACATTCAGCGCGTTCAGCTGCGGGTAGGTCGCCGCAAATGCCGCCGGGATGATCGCGGCGTACTTGGCGATATCGTTGCTGATCGAGAAGGTGGTCAGCGCGCCGCGGGTGATCAGCAGCTGCTTGCCGATCTCCACCACCTCGATCAGCTTGGTCGGGTTGCTGTCCAGATCGACCATGTTGCCGGCCTCTTTGGCGGCCTGGGTGCCCGAGTTCATGGCCACCGCCACGTCGGCCTGGGCCAGGGCGGGCGCGTCGTTGGTGCCGTCGCCGGTCATGGCCACCAGCCGGCCGCCCTGCTGGTACTCGCGGATGAGCGCCAGCTTGGCCTCGGGGGTGGCCTCGGCCAGAAAGTCGTCCACGCCGGCCTCGGCGGCGATCGCGGCGGCGGTGAGCGGGTTGTCGCCGGTGATCATCACCGTCTTGATGCCCATGCGCCGCAGCTCGGCGAAGCGCTCCTTGATCCCGCCCTTGACGATGTCCTTCAGCTGCACCACGCCTAAGACTCTGCCCCCATCGGCCACCACCAGCGGCGTGCCGCCCTGCCGCGAGATCCCGTCCACCGTGGCCCGCACCTCGCTCGGCAGCGCGCCGCCCTGGCCCTCGACATAGCGCTGGATGGACTCGGCCGCGCCCTTGCGGATGCAGCTGGCGTTCAGGTTCACGCCGCTCATGCGGGTCTGGGCGCTGAAGGGCACGAACTCGGCGCCCAGCTCGCCGAGGTTGCGCTCGCGGATGCTGTGGGCCTCCTTGGCCAGCACCACGATGCTGCGGCCCTCGGGGGTCTCGTCGGCCAGCGAGGCGAGCTGCGCGGCGTCGGCAAGCTGGGCCGCGCTCACCCCGTCGGCGGGGATGAAGGCGACGGCCTGGCGGTTGCCGAGGGTGATCGTGCCGGTCTTGTCGAGCAGCAGCACGTCCACGTCGCCCGCCGCCTCCACCGCGCGGCCCGAGGTGGCGATCACGTTCGCCTGGATCATGCGGTCCATGCCGGCGATGCCGATCGCCAAGAGCAGCCCGCCGATGGTGGTCGGGATGAGGCAGACCAGCAGGGCCACCAGCACCGTGAGCGTCACCGGCGCGCCGGCGCCGCTCGCCCGCACGGCGAAGAGCGAGAAGGGCAGCAGGGTGACGGTGGCCAGCAGAAAGATGATCGTCAGGGCGGCCAGCAGGATGCTCAGGGCGACCTCGTTGGGCGTCTTCTGGCGCCTGGCCCCCTCGACCATGCTGATCATGCGGTCGAGGAAGGTATCGCCGGGGTTGGCGCTGATCCGCACCACCAGCCAGTCGCTGAGCACGGTGGTGCCGCCGGTGACGGACGAGCGGTCGCCGCCGCTCTCGCGGATGACCGGGGCGCTCTCGCCGGTGATCGCGCTCTCGTTGACCGAGGCCACGCCCGCGATCACCTCGCCGTCGGAGGGGATGCTGTCGCCGGCCTCCACCAGCACCACGTCGCCGGCGCGCAGCGCGGAGGCTGCACAATGGTGAATGGTGAATGCTGAATGCTGAATGTTCGCTGCATGGTCATTCAATATTCCTAATTCAACATTCACCATTTTTTTTGCGCTCACGTCGCGGCGGGCCTTGCGCAAGGTGTCGGCCTGGGCCTTGCCGCGGCCCTCGGCCATGGCCTCGGCGAAGTTGGCGAACAGGATGGTGAGCCAGAGCCAGGCGCTGATCGCAAAGATGAAGCTGGCCGGGGCCTCGCCCTGGCCGAGCAGGGCCTGCGCCCAGAGCGCGCTGGTGAGCGCGGCGCCCACCAGCACCACGAACATCACCGGGTTGCGCAGCTGGGCCCGTGGGTCGAGCTTGGCGAAGGAGGCGATGATCGCCTGGCGGACAATCGGCCCGTCGAAGAGCGGGCGGGGCTTTGTTTCGGTGGTCATAGATTTGTTTGTCGCCACGTAGGGCCGAAGCACTCGCCTTTGTCGCGAAGAGACAAAGGCGAGTGCTTCGGCCCTACGACTCCACAATCGGCCCCAGCGCCAGGGCCGGGACGAAGGCCAGCACGCCGACGATGATCACCACGCCGATCAGCAGGGCCACAAAGAGCGGCGTGTGGGTCGGCAGGGTGCCCGGCCCAACCGGCACAGCCTTCTTGGCGGCCAGCGAGCCGGCGACGGCGAGCACGGGCAGCATCAGCCAGAAGCGCGCGATCAGCATGACAAGGCCGCCGACGACGTTGTAGAAGGGGTTGTTGGCGCCCAGGCCGGCGAAGGCCGAGCCGTTGTTGTTGCCCATCGAGGCGAAGGCATAGAGCACCTCGCTGAAGCCGTGGGCGCCGGGGTTGTAGATGCTGGTGTAGCCCACGCCCGGGTCATAGAGCGCGCCCCGGCCCCAGGGCGTGGCCACCGCCAGGGCCGCGCCGCCGAGCACCACGGCGCAGGGGATGAGGATGACCAGCGCGGCCATCTTCATCTCGAAGGCCTCGATCTTCTTGCCCAGGTACTCCGGGGTGCGCCCGACCATCAGGCCGGCGATGAAGACGGCGATGATCGCGAAGGCCAGCATGCCGTAGAGCCCGGAGCCCACCCCGCCGAAGATCACCTCGCCCAGCAGCATCAGGAACATCGGCACCAGCCCGCCCAGGGGCGTGTAGCTGTCGTGCATGCTGTTGACCGAGCCGTTCGAGGCGGCGGTGGTGGCGGCGGCCCACATGGCCGAGCCGACCACGCCGAAGCGCAGCTCTTTGCCCTCCATATTCCCGCCGGGCTGCGCGTCGCTCGCCGCCAGGTCCACCCCCTGGGCGGCCAGCTGCGGCGTGCCGGCCTGCTCCTGGGCCACCCCAACAACCAGCAGCGGCACAAAGACGATCAGCATGGCCGCGAGCAGCGCCCGGCCCTGGCGGGCGTCGCCGACCAGCGCGCCGAAGGTGGTGCAGAGGGCCGCCGGGATGAGCAGGATGGCCAGCAGCTCAAGGAAGTTCGACAGCGGCGTGGGGTTCTCGAAGGGGTGCGCCGAGTTGACGTTAAAGAAGCCGCCGCCGTTCGTGCCCAGCTGCTTGATCGCTACCTGCGAGGCCGCCGGCCCCATCGGCAGCACCTGCGCCGTCACCGGGCCGCCGTCGACGCCGGTGGTGGCCTGGAGCATCGGCGCATCCACATAGGGGCCAAACGTCTGCACGACGCCCTGCGAGACCAGCGCGAGGGCCAGCAGCAGGGACAGCGGCAGCAGAATGTAGAGCGTCGTGCGGGTCAGATCGACCCAGAAGTTGCCGATCGTCGCCGTGGTGCGTCGCGCGATGCCGCGGATCAGCGCGGCGACCACGGCCATGCCCGAGGCGGCCGAGACGAAGTTCTGCACGCTCAGGCCGAGCATCTGGCTGAGGTAGCTCATCGTCGCCTCGCCGCTATAGCCCTGCCAGTTCGTGTTGGTGGCGAAGGATGCCGCCGTGTTGAAGGCGGAGTCGGGGGCGACGGCGGCGAGGCCGGCCGGGTTGAGCGGCAGCGCGGCCTGGAGCCGCTGGAGCGCGTACACCACGAGCATGCCCAGCCCGCTGAAGAGCAGCATCGCGAGCGCGTACTGCCGCCACCCCTGCTCCGCGCTGGCGCCCTCGCCAAAGAGCCGGTAGAGCGGGCGCTCCACGAAGGCCAGAAAGGTGGCGCGGCCCGCGTAGACGCGGGCCATGTACCGGCCCAGCGGCATGGAGAGGGCCAGCAGGACGACCATGTACACGACAATCTGGAGCCATCCGTTGGCAGTCATCAGAAGCGCTCCGGGTGTAGCAAGGCGACAAACAGGTAGACGATCAGCCCGAGGGCGAGCAGGCCGCCAAGAAGATAGAGCAGGCTCATAGCGCCTCCCCCATCAGGCGTGCGATCAGCTCGACCATGCCCCATGACATGGCGAAGAAGAGCAGCGATAGCCCGACAAAGAATAGATCTCCCATCACCATGCCTCCTTAATGCCGACACCTCAGTGCCTCAGTGGCTCAAGCGTTTTGCTCAGTGCTCTATTGAAGCAGGCCGGGCGTTAACGCGGCGTAGAAGATCTGGGCCGGGATGTAAAGGCCTTGTAAAAACTGCGCCGCGATTCGGCACGCGCGCCCGAATGATGGCAGAATCTGACCTGTATGACAGTGTAGAATAGAGCCAAGCGTCGACCATTTGTGCGAAAGGAGCCCCTCGATGTCCGAGGCCCAACACCTGGCCACAGCGCTCACCGCCTACTTCAACAGCGACAAGCTGATCGCCTTCGCCCCCTTCAGCCTGGCCACCGACGGCCTGACGGCGGCCCAGGCCGCCCACGCGCCCGCCGAGCGCTTCAACAGCGTCTGGGCGGTGGTCAACCACGTCTGGTTCTGGAACGAGGTGCCGCTGCGCATGCTGCGCGGCGAGGCCGTCGAGCCCAAGGATCTCGGCGCGGAGGACTGGTCGGGCTGGCCGGGGATCGGCGACCCGGCCGACGAGGCGGCCTGGCAGGCGGCCCGCCGGCGCTGCCTGGACGCCAACGCCGCCTTCGCCGCCTTCGTGGCCGAGATGGACGCGGCCGCCCTTGAGCGCGAGGTGGCCCCCGGCTGGGGCCCGGCCCACGGGATCATCCAGGGCATGATCAGCCACAACAGCTACCACACCAACGAGGTGATCTCGGTGCGCCACATGCAGGGGCTCTGGCTGGAAAGAACATAGGGGGCGTGGGGGCGGCGTGGGCGTGCGGTGCCACGTGGCTTCGGGGGTTGATCGTAGTGCTACAATATGTGTAGCTGCGATTTTATCTCAGAAGAGGTTTGTGATGCGCCGCTCACCACTCCTGCCCATCGCGATTCTCATCCTGCTTGCTGCATCCACACTGCCAGCCACTGGTGCGCAACCGACGTCCGATATCTACCTCCCACTAGTCGTTAACCCAGTGGCGAACCTTGAGGTGGTGATCACCGCCGCTAACTACGCCTGTGATGACGACCACCCTTGTATGTCCTACCCAGGCTACATATATGTGATCGGCTATGTGCGCAACCTCACCGACGCGCCGCTCTATAATGTCGTGCTGGTGACGGAGGAGACGAACGAATTTATGTGCTGGGGAGGTAATAGCTCCCACTTCATAGTGAAGATTATCCCCGAACTCACCGCGGTGCTCCCCGGCCAGATCAACCCCTTCGCCTACGGCCATGCCGTAGGCAAGTCCTGCGATTCGTTCAACCCGGTTAGTCTCTGGGGTGGCAGCACGTACTCCCCCGATGGGCTGAGCTACTACCCGCTCACCGTGATGAGCTGGCAGCACGACAGCCAAGGGCAGGTGAGCGGGACGGTGCGCAACGACAGCGGCCACACGCTGACCAAGCTCCGCGTGGCGATTCAGCACACTACAAGTTACGAGACGCCCTCTGTGGAAGTGGCAGCCGACACCCTTGCACCCGGAGCCAGCACAAGCTTCAGCGCAAGCGACATAACAAAGAGCGGGACGGTCATGGTTGTCGGCCAGGGCACCGCCGCGCCGTGATCTAGAGCGCAGCCCCGCTAGCGGCGATGGTATAATGTGAGTTATGACGATAACCTTCGAAGAGATACAGCAGCTCCCCGACACCTACGATGTCGGCGATATTCGGGTCAACCCGAACATTATCCTGGCCCCGATGGCCGGGGTGACAGACACGGTCTTCCGGCGGATCATCCTGGGGCTGGGCGGCTGCGGCCTGGTCAGCACCGAGATGACCAACGCCGCCAGCGTCAGCCCGAAGGCGCTCAAGCGCCACCACCTGCTCGACTTCTACCCCGAGGAGCGCCCGCTCACGATGCAGCTCAGCGGCAACGAGCCGGATCTGGTCGCGGCGGCGGCGGCCAACGTCGAGCAGCTGGGCGCGGACATCATCGACATCAACTGCGGCTGCCCCTCGCCGAAGGTGACGGGCGGCGGCCACGGCTCGGCCCTGCTGAAGGATCTGCCCAAGCTGGGGCAGCTGCTGCGCGCCGTGCGGGCCGCCGTGAGCGTCCCGGTGACGCTGAAGTTCCGCGCCGGCTGGGACGAGGCCCGCCTGAACTATGTCGAGACGGCCAAGATCGCCGAGGACGCCGGGATCAACGCCCTGGCCCTGCACCCGCGCACCAAGGAGCAGGCCTACAAGGGCAGCGCCGACTGGCGGCGGGTGGCCGCGGTCAAGGCGGCCGTGGGCATCCCGGTGATCGGCAGCGGCGATGTCACCGACGCCGCCGACGCCCTGGCCCGCCTGCGCGACAGCGGGGCCGACGGGGTGATGATCGGGCGCGGGGCCATGGAGAACCCCTGGATCTTCCTCCAGATCGCCCAGCTGCGCCGGGGCGAGCCGGTCTTCGAGCCGACCCCGGCCGACAAGCTGGCCTTCCTCAACCAGTACTTCGACATGTGCCTCGCCGAGATGCCCGAGCGCCTGGCGCTGAACAAGCTCAAGCAGCTGATCGGCCAGTTCTCCGTCGGCCTGCCCGGCTCCGCCACCATGCGCGCGGGCGTCCACCGCAGCAACGGCGCGGCCTACGCCCGCACCGAGCTTGAGCTATTCTTCGCGCCCTACATGGCCACCTCGCTGGCCATGTAGGGCTGTCGCCCTAAAACCCAGATCTCTGTGGTTGAAATCGCCAGCTTCGCTGGCGATTTCAACCACAGAGATCATTCATTCTGGGGGCCGCAGACCCCAACCCCTTGCCGGAGGCACGCATGCAGATCGACGCAATCAGCGCGGCATACATCGGCCTGGCCTTCTCCATCGAGCAGCACATCGAGGGGTTTGTGGACGCCTACTTCGGCCCGCCGGAGCTGAAGTCCCACGTAAAGCACCGCGAGCCGGCCGCGATCGTGGCCGACCTGGCCGATCTGCGCGCCGAGGTGCGGGGCGGCGGCTACCCGCAGCAGCGCAAGGACTACCTGGAGGCTCAGCTGCGCGGCATGGAGACGACGGCGCGGCGGCTGGCCGGCGAGACGATCGGCTACCGCGATGAGGTGCGGGCCTGCTTTGACATCGAGCCCGCCCACACGCCTGAGGCCGCCTTCGAGGCGGCCAACGCCGAGCTTGAGACGCTGCTGCCGGGAAAGGGCAGCCTGGCCGAGCGGCTAGAGCTCTGGCGGCGCAGCTTTGTGGTGTCGCCCGAGGTGGCCGAGCTGATGATCGCCGTGATCGCCGCCGAGGCCCGCGCCCGCACCAGCACCGAGCTGATCGCCATGCCCGAGGGCGACTCGGTCGAGTTCGCCCTGGTCAGCGACAAGCCCTGGAGCGGCTACAACTGGTACCTGGGCGGCGGCCGCTCGCTGGTCGAGATCAACACCGACCTGCCGATCCGCGCGAGTGGGCTGCTCGACCTCGTCTGCCACGAGGCCTACCCCGGCCACCACGCCGAGCACGCCCTCAAGGAGCAGCGGCTCTACCGCGAGCGCGGCTGGGGCGAGCAGGCCATCCAGCTGATCAATGTGCCCGAGTGCGTGATCTCCGAGGGCATCGCCACCCTGGCCGCCGATATGATCTTCGGCGACGAGGCCTACGCCTGGGCCGCCCAGCAGATCTACCCGCTGGGCGGGATCGTCGGCGACCCCGAGCGCGAGGCGCGGATCGCCAAGGCCCAGTGGAGCCTGCGCGCGCTCAGCGGCAACGCGGCCCTGCTGCTCCACGAGCAGGGCGCCGACCCGGAGGATGTCGTGCAGTACATTATGCGCTATGGGCTGCGCAGCGAGCGCGAGGCCCGCCAGAGCCTGCGCTTCATCAGCACGCCGCTCTGGCGCACCTACACTTTCACCTACTTCGTCGGCCGCGACCTGCTCGGCCGCTGGATCGCCCAGGGCGACCGGGTCGGGCGGTTCCGGCAGCTGCTCACCGAGCAGGTGTGCCCTTCTATGCTCGCCGCGTAAGGGCGCAGCAGGGGCACGCGCTGGCGCAGCTCGCTGCGCCAGCGCGTGCCCCTGCTGCGCCCCTGCGAGATCTCCCTATGCACGACGGCTACATCTTCACGATCGGCATCTGCGGCAGCGCCAGCGACAGCGGGCTGGCCCCGGCGTGCCTGGACACGATGCTGGCGGCGCTGCCCCCGGTCAAGCGGGCGGCCCTGCTCGGCGAGGTGCTGCTCTTTACGGGCGCGCCTGACCTGGACGACCCCATGCGCGACCCGATCCGCGCCGACATCGCCGACGCCGAGCTGCTGCTGATCGTCACGCCGCTGCTCGGCGGCGGCCTGCCGGCCCGCCTGCGCGGCCTGGCCCGCGCCGTGGCGGCTTCGCCGCCGCCGGCCCGCCAGCGATTCGTCGCACTGGCGGCGGTGGGGCCGCGCGATGATGCCGCCCTCGCGCCGCTGCGCCGCCTCTGCGCCGCCGCCGGGGCCGAGATCGTCGGCGAGCTGTGGGTGGATGACGGCGCGCAGTTGGGCGATGCGGATCGAGGGCGACTGGAGGAGCTGGCCCGCGCCGCCTACGCCCGGGCGCGCACCGTAGCGCCCGAGGCGCTGCCCCGATGAGCGATCGCCCCCCCCGCCCGGCCATCCCGGCCGCCAAAAGCGCCCTCGGCGACGAGCTGCTCTACCTGCTCTTCGCCCGCCGCGCGCTGCGGCGCAGCTTCGACCACGTCTGGATGCAGAGCGTCGGCCCGCTGCCCGCCCGCGGCCAGGGGCCGTTCATCTTCTACCTGACCCACACGAGCTGGTGGGACGCCTACATGCTGATGGTGATCCACCGGCTGGCCCTGGGGCGGCCCTTCGACAGCTATGTGATGCAGGAGGAGCGCCAGCTGCGGGCCTACCGCTTCTTCACCTGGTGCGGCGCCTTCTCGATCAACCGGCGCGACCCGCAGGATGTGGAGCGATCGCTCCAGTACGCGGCGGGCCTGCTGCGCGGCCGGCGCGACCGGGCGCTCTACATCTTCCCGCAGGGCCGGATCGTGCCGAGCGACCGGCGGCCCCTCACGACCTACCCCGGCGTGGCCCGTATCGTCGCCCTGGCCGGCGAGGTGACGCTCTGCCCGATCGCGATGCGCTACGAGTTTCTGGGCGAGCAGTGGCCCCACGCCTTCATGCGGGTCGGCCCGGCCCACAGGCCGGCGGACCCGGCCGACATCGAGGGCACCCTGGCCGAGATCACTGCGGGGCTGACCGAGGCATCAGACGCCCTGCGCGACGATGTGGTCGGCGGGCGCCGCGACCGATTCCGGCCGCTGCTGCGCGGCCCGCTCGGTATCGATAAGCGCTTCGACCAGTTCCTGCGGATGTTCCGCCGGGCATAGGGACGCAGCGCGCTGCATCCCTGCGTGTCCCTACGCCCCGCCGACCCCCTCGCCAATTCGGCCGCGCAAGATACGCACCGCGTGTGGCAGCAGGCGCCAGCCCAGGAAGAGCAGGATCAGCCCCCCGATCGCGGCAGCCATCCCCTGGCCGCGGGCCATATTCACCAGCACAAACATCGTCAGGTTCGTCAGGTAGAGCGTGAGCGGCAGCCAGGGCCAGAAGGTGTGCGCCTGCGGGCGTGGCCGCTGGTGCCTGCGGGCGATGGCGGCAGCGCGGCGGCGGTTCAGCAGCACCAGCACCAGGATCACGCTGGTGACCCACCAGGCCGCGAAGTTGCTCGTCGGGATGCCGTAGTAGGTGCTGTGCCCGCTATCGCTCCAGACCCAGTAGTGGTTAATATTCACCGCGAAGGGCTCGATCGTGACGTCGAGCAGGAGGGCCAGCGAGGCCGCCGTGAGCACCTTGGTGACGCTCACCCGCGAGTCGGGCGAGCGCCCGGCCTGCTCAAGCACACGCTCGCTGGTGCCGACGGCGGCGCCCACGATCAGCAGCCAGGCGCAGGGGATCGCCAGGGGCACCACGCCGAAGATCTTTGGCTGGAGGACGTCCGTGTAGGTGTAGGTGCCGAAGGGGAAGCCGGTCGTCGCGCCAATATGCTCGACCAGCCAGGCCAGGAACACAATCAGCGCCGAGGCGACGACGCCCCAGCGCGCATAGTTGATGCTCAGCCAGACTCCCATGAGCGTGCCCTGGATGATCAGGAGCGCCCCGCCCATCCATGTGGCCCATACAGGCACACGGTCGAGCGCGACGAGGATGATCGATCCGGGGTACAGGAAGATGTAGACTCCGAACAGGGCGACGGATACGAGGGCCAGGCGAGACGACATCTGCTGCATGGTTAGGCAATCCTAGATTATATGAAAGGTTTGTAGTATCACATTTCATTATAGAATCGGCTTTAGAGCCTGTCAAAGCGACCTGCCACCCCTCCCCTAACAAAAATTTTACTTGCAGTCACAGATTATCGTGTGGTATGATAGATCTCCATCGCAGCAACAGCCATACCTAATTCGTAAACTCATCCCGATTGTCCACCTCGCGCACATCCGTATCGGCGCAGGGCAGGCGATAGATGACACGTCCCCTGGAGAATGATATGGACGCAGCCACCGCCCACGATCATCCGATACGCATCCTGCTCGTCGAGGATGACAGCCACATCGGCCGGATCATCGAGATGTCCCTGATCGAGCTCGGCATACCCTACGAGTTCACGTCGGCGATCAGCGCCGAGGATGGGCTGGAGCTCTGGGGGCGACACGCCTTCGATGTGCTGCTGACGGACTATAACCTGCGCGGGATGAACGGGCTCCAGCTGGTCGAGGAGCTGCGCGGGCAGGGATTTCACGTCCCCACACTGCTCGTCACCGCCTATGACTCGGCCGATCTGCGCAGCGATGTGCGCAGACTCCATATCGACGCCTATCTGCCCAAGCCATTCTTTATGGATGAGCTGGTCGATACCGTCCGCCGTCTGTTGCAAGCGCCAGCTGCACGCGAGGTGAACGGGGGGAAGCACTGAGGCGCTGAGGCACTGAGGATGTGAGTCATACGAAAGAGGCATGGCACCCATGGGTGCCATGCCTCTTTCGTATGACATCAGTGCGTATGGAGGCCCGATCAGTGTCTCACATCCTCAGTGCCTCAGTGATCGAGGCGCTGGGTGGGCGGGCTGCGGCGCTCGGGGGCGGCGCTCTCGGCGGGCTCGCCCCGGCTGACCGCGTCGATGAAGGGCATGATCGTGTCGATCGGCAGCGGGAAGATAATCGTGCTGTTCTTCTCGACGGCGATCTCGGTCAGGGTCTGCAGGTAGCGCAGCTGGAGCGTCACCGGCTCCTTGGCGATGATATCGGCGGCCTGGGCCAGGGCCTTGGATGCCTGGAGCTCGCCCTCGGCGTGGATAAGCTTGGCCCGCTTCTCGCGCTCGGCCTCGGCCTGCTTAGCCATCGCCCGCTGCATATTCTGCGGCAGCTCCACGTCCTTCACCTCCACGATCGTCACCTTGATGCCCCAGGGCTCCGTCTGCTCGTCGATGATCTGCTGGAGCTTCTGGTTGATCAGCTCACGCTTGGCCAGCAGCTCGTCGAGCTCCCCCTGGCCGACCACGCTGCGCAGGGTCGTCTGGGCGATCTGCATGGTGGCGCGAATGTAGTCCATCACCTTCGTCACCGCCCAGTTCGGGTTGATCACCTGGAAGTAGAGCACCGCGTTGACCTTGATCGTCACATTGTCGAGGGTGATCACCTCCTGGACGGGCACGTCCATCGTGATCACGCGGGTGTCCACGCGGATCATACGCTCGAAGATCGGGACGACCAGGAAGAGGCCGGGGCCGCGGGCGCCCATGAGGCGGCCGAGGCGGAAGATCACGCCGCGCTCGTACTCGGGGATGATCTTGATCGCGGAGAGCAGGACCATCAGCACAATGAATGCCAGCAGGGCGATACATGCGAGGGCAACAGCGCCACCCATAGCGGGGCTCCTTCTACATCACAGAATGCACACAGCGTTGCGGGGAGGTAGGGGCGTGTAGGGGCGTAGCGCGCTGCGCCCGCCCCTACGCCGCCTGCGGCTCATCCGGCCGATGGACGGTGAGACGCAGCTCATACACTCCAACAATACGGACATACTCGCCGACCTCGGCCTCGCCATTGTCGCAGACCGCCCGCCAGAGGGCGCCGTCCACAAACACCATGCCCTCGGGCGCGAGCCGCCGGCGCACCTCGGCCAGCCGGCCGATCAGGCCCTCCTGGCCGGTGGTGATCGGCCGGCTGCGCGTGCGGACCACCATGTAGACCCCGATGGCGGCGAAGCCGGCGATCAGGAGTGAGACGAGGGCGATCGCCCAGAAGGCCACGGCGACGCCGGGGGCCTGCGCGGAATCGAACAGGGTGAACGCGCTTATGATGAGCACAACCAGACCAACCACTGTCATCGCTCCATGGGAGGGGACGAAGAGATCGGCGGCAACCAGGCCGAAGGCGATCAGGATGCCGAGAAAGCTCAGCCAGTTGACCGGCAGTGCGAGGAGGCCGATCAGGCTGCTGATGAGCAGGACGGAGCCGATGCCGGCGAGGATTCCGACCGTGGGCGTGGCGAACTCGGCGTAGATGGCGATCCCGGCCATCACAAGCAGCAGGAAGGCGATAGTCGGGTCGGACAGCAGCAGGAGCAGCTGCTCCCAGAGGCTCGGCTCCAGGGGCCGGCTCCCGCGCCCGAGGGTGCGCAGGACGACCTGGCTGCCGTCTTCCAGGGTCACCGCGCGGCCCTCCAGCGAGGTGAGCAGGTCCTGCTCATCGCGGGCGACGATATCGATGGCGGGCGGGTTCAGGCCGACGGCCTGCTCGTTGGTGAAGACCGCGCCCTCGCGGGCGGCCCGGTCGACCCATGCGTCGCTGCGGCCGCGGTCGCGATTCCACGTGCCGAGCTGGCGGGTCACCTCGGCGAGGAAGAGGTCGCGCACCTGCGGGGAGACGGCGCCGGTCGGCTCGGCGAGCGGCGAGGAGACGCCGAAGCTGGTGCCGGGGGCCATGGCGGCCAGGTGGGCGGCGCTGAGCAGCCAGGCTCCGGCGGCGCCCGCATCTGTCCCGCCGGGGGCGACGTAGACAACGACGGGGACCTTGGCGGCGGCCACATCGGCGGCGAGGCCGCGCACATCGCGCAGCACGGCGCCCTCGCTGCCGAGGCGGATGACGAGGGCGGTGGCCTGGGCGGCCTCGGCGTCGCGCAGGGCGCGGCGCAGGTAGCCCACGGTGTAGCGGCTGATCACGCCATCGACCGCCACGGTGTAGATCGGCCCGTCGGCCTGAGCGCGCGCCGGCGGGGCGGCGAGCAGGGGGGCGAGGGCGATGATCAGGTAGATCGCAGCCCGGACGATGCGCCACGTAGGCCGCGGATGTGCAACATTACCCATAGGCCCCTGGTATGCGGCGGAAGGCGACTTGGTAGATCTCATCATACCATACCGCAGGGCCGGGTTGCGCCCCCGCCGCGCACGGGTGAGGGTGTGGGAGAGCGCAGCTCTCCCACAGAAAACTGATGCTGCTGCGGCGCGCCCCCGCCGCGCCGCAGCAGCATCAGTGCAGCATGTGCCTGCTTGGCAATCTTGGGCCTGGCTACTCCTTCGCCTCCAGCCCCTTGCGGATCTGGGCGCGCAGGGTGTCAGCCTCGACGCTGGCCGCGCTGGCCGCGCCGTTGCTGCTGCTGGCCGAGGCGGCCTCCATGCGCTCGGAGAGCAGCATGGCCAGCAAGCCCTCCATCAGGCTGCTGCCGCCGCCGCCGTTGCCGCCGCTGCCGCCGCCGACCACCATGCGCGGGACGACATCGACGCCCGACTGCTCGATCGCCTCGGCGAAGCGGCTCATCACCTGCTGCGTCACCTGGAACTGCGGGCCGCCGTAGGCCCGCACCTTCTCGTCGATCGCCATGGCCTCGGCGATGCCCAGGCGGGCGATCTTCTCGGCCTCGGCCTCGGCCAGCGCGCGGATCTGGGCGGCCTGCTGCAGCGCCCGCTGGTACTCGGCCTTGCCCTGGTTGCTCTGCACCGTGATGCTCAGCTCCGACTCGGTGAGCATCGTCTGCTGGCGGGCGCGCGACTCGGCCTCGCGCAGCTCGCGCTCCTTCACCGCCGCGCGCTCCTGCCGCCCGTAGGTCTCGATCTGCTCCTCGGCGATCTGCCGCGCGCGCAGCTGGGTCAGGATCTCCTCGATCTTGGTGTCGCCCTTGCTCGATGTCGGCGTGCCGATCAGCACCTCCTCAAGCTCCAGGTTGTAGTGCTCAAACTTCTCGCGCATCTGCTCGCCGGCCAGCGACTGGATCGTGCTGCGGTCCTGGAGCAGCTGGATGAGCGTGCGGGTCTGGCCGATGTTCTTGAAGTAGGCCGCCACCATGGGGTCGAGGGTCTGCTCGACTAGGCGCTTTACGTCGCCGAAGCGCTGCACCACCAGCGGGGCCTTGCGGTAGTCGATATGGACCACCACCGAGAGCGGCAGCGAGGGCTCGAAGGCGTCGCGGGTGATCAGGGCGATCTCCGAGAGGTTCTCGTCGAGCCGGTGGGCGCCCACCTCGCCGCGGGTCCACTTCAGGATGATGTTCGTCGTCGGCACCATGATCATCTTGCCGGCGTAGGTGTTGAAGGCGTACTTGCCGGGCAGCATCGGCGTGCTCCAGACGCCCTTGCGCCCCTGGCTGACCAGCTCGCCGTGCTTGTAGTCCTCGCCCGACAGGTCGGTGCCGGTGTCGCCGGTGTAGGAGACGACCACGCCCACATTGCCGACCTCGATCGTCGTCTTGGGGATCATCTCGACGGTGGCGAAGAGCCGGTTGATATAGTAGGTGCCCTCGGTGAGCACCTGGAGCTGCCGCCCGCGCTGGCCGCCGGCGCGCAGGAAGGCGTCGGGGTCCTGGAAGTTGTTGTGGTAGATCGCCGCCTGGGCCGGGTCATCGCCGACGGTGGGGCAGATGATCTCGCCCTGCGAGAGCGAGGGGCCGTCGTGGACGGTGACGATGCCGACCAGGTCGTCACTGCCCTTGATCACCATCGGGCGGAAGCCCTCGCGCTCGCTGATGATCGTGGCCATGCGCTTGATGATCTCGTCGTCCTCGCGGCTGAGCGGTAGCGAGAAGACCCGCTCCTCGGTGATCACGACGAACTGGATGAGGTTGATCGCGTAGGTGCCCTCGCGCAGGACGAGGCGCTGGGGACCGCGCTGGCCGCCGGCGCGCAGGAACGCCGCCGCGTCCTGGAAGTCCACCCCATCGATCGTCTCGGCCAGGGTCTGGGTCGGGCTGAGCGGGCGACCGTCGCGGGCGAAGATGTAGCCGATCTTGCCCTGGGGGATCGTCACCAGGGGCAGCATATGGATGGTGTACTGGAATGGTGTGACGAGGTGGATGCCGCCGCGCAGCACCTGGGGCTGGTAGCCGGCCTCGCCGCCCAGGGCGATCAGGCCGGAGCGCAGGGAGCCGCGCCCGCCGAAGCGCTTCTCGACGACGCCGATGCGGTTGTTGGGGATGATGCGCACCCAGGAGAAGAGGGCGATCAGCCCAACGAACGCGACGATGGCAATGACCACAAGCGAGATGATCCCAGCCATGGCACAGCACCTCTTTCGCGGAAGTATAGGGGCGCCACACGAGCGCTCAAGGGTAATATACGCACGGCGGGTGAGGGGGTTGCATCATAGCAATGGCCCAGCGAAGCTGGGCCATTGCGGCACATTTATGATGCGAGAGGGGCGTCGGGGCCGCGCTCGACGAAGCGCTTGACCCGCCGCTCGAACTCGGCGCGGGGTAGCAGCACCTTGCGCTCGCAGGTGAGGCAGCGGATGCCGATCTCGGCGCCGAGGCGCACGACGCGCCAGGTGTCGCCGCCGCAGGGGTGGCCCTTGCGCATCTGGACGACGTCGCCGAGGTAGATGTCGATCGGTGGGGGCATAGTGAGATTTAGAGGATGTCGTTGGGGCGCAGCAGCCCTGTGCCCTTCCGGGTAGCGGACACACCGCTGCTGCTGCGCCCTTACACTGCGCCCTTCGCCTCCTCCCAGAGGGCGATCATCTCGTCGAGGGAGAGGTCGGACAGGTTACGGCCCCGCTCGATGGAGGTGAAGCGGCGGCGGAACTTGGCGTTGGCCTCGCGCAGGGCGGCCTCGGCGTCCACGCCAAGGTAGCTGGCCAGGCGTGCGGTGATGAGGAGCAGGTCGCCGAGCTCCTCGGCGGTGTGGGCGGCGTCGCCGCTGTCGACCGCCGCCTCCAGCTCGGCGAGCTCCTCGCGCAGCTTCGCCCAGGCCCCGTCGGCGTCGGGCCAGGCGAAGCCGGCGCGGGCGGCCTTCTTGCCGAGCTTCTGGGCGACGGCCAGGGCCGGCAGGGCCGGCGGCACGCCGTCGAGGGCGCTGGGGCGCGAGCGGCCCTTCTCGGCCAGCTCGGCGGCCTTGATCTGCTCCCAGCTCTGGTGTACCTGCGCCACGCCCTCCACGGCCACGTCGCCGAAGACGTGCGGGTGACGCCGGATCAGCTTGCCGGCCACCTGGCCGAACACATCGGCGACGCTGAAGGCGCCGGCCTGGCGGGCCATCTCGCTGTGCGCGAAGATGCTGATCAGCAGGTCGCCCAGCTCCTCGCTCAGGCCGTGCGCGTCGTCGGCATCGAGGGCCTCCAGCACCTCATAGGCCTCCTCAAGCAGGGCGCCGCGCAGGGACTGGTGGGTCTGCCGGACATCCCAGGGGCAGCCGCCGGGGGCGAGCAGGCGGGCCACCACCCAGTGCAGCCCCTCGGGGCCGCGCAGGTCGGCGGCGATCACCAAGCTGGGCAGGTGGAGAGTGTTGAGTGGAGAGTGTTGAGTGTTGAGTGTCGCGAGGTCGGCCAGGGCGAGCCGGGTGATGTGTGTGGCCGCGCCCGACTCATCCAGGGCCAGCAGCGTGACCGGGTGATCCTGGGGGTAGCGCCAGATCAGCAGCTCGTAGAGACGCCCCGCCGGGGCGTCTGCGCCAACATCCCAGATGATCGCCGGGGCGGCGGGCAGCAGCGGGAAGGGCGCGGGCGGGGGCGCGTAGGCGCCGAGGCCCTGGGTCTCGGCGTAGGAGCGCACCTCGGCGTCGGGGCCGCCCTGGCCGCGCAGAGATGCGGCGGCGGCGAGCAGCGCCGGGGCGCGGTGGAGCTGGACTGCGGCTCCATGCTCCAGATCAAGCGCAGTGCAGCAGGCGTCGAGGATGCGACCGGGTGTCAAGATCATAGTGTTGAATATTGAATGTTGAATGTTGAATAGCCGAATTCAGCATTCAACATTCAACATTCAATATTTATTGCTCTGGGAAGGGGATCGGCACGCTGTTGGGGTCGAAGCCCTGTGCGATCACCAGGTCGCCGCTGGTCTCGGCGTCCTGGCGCAGCTGGTCGTACCAAGGGAGAAAGGTCTCCTGGTAGAACTGCTGGCCGCCCTGGCTACTCTGGAGCTGCGCGAAGCTGTCGAAGGGGCGCTTCTCGGCGGCGGTCGGCCCGGCCTGGCGCTCCAGCACCTCGACCACCTGCCAGACGCTGCCGACCTGGAGCTTAGCGGGCGTGTTCAGTGCCAGCGAGAAGCCTGCGGAGTCCAGCTCGGCGGGCGAGTCGCCCTTGGGGAGCCAGCCCAGGTCGCCGCCCTTGGCGGCGCTGACGGGGTCCTGGGATCGCGCGGTGGCGAGGTCGGTGAAGTCGTTGCCGGCCTGGAGGTCCGCCAGCACCGCGTCGGCGTCGGCCTCGCTGGCCAGCTGGATCACGCGGGCGTGGAACATATCGGCGCGGGTGTTGCGGGCCAGCACCTCAAGGGCCAGCTGGCTCTGGGCCTGGCCGAGGCGCAGGGCGGCGCCGCCGTCGGCGGGGCCGCCCTGGGCGAGCACAGCGCTATCCACGGCGGCCGGGTCCACGCCGATGCCGTGGCTGCGGGCGTACTGGAGCAGCAGGGCGTCCTGCACCATGCGGTCGAAGATCCCGCCGCGGATATTCTGCTGCTCGACGAGCTGCTGGATCTCCTCGCGGGTCTGCCCCTGCGCGAGCAGGTTCTCCACGCCCGCGCCGATCTCGAGCTGGAGGCGGCTGGAGAAGTCGGCGGACGTGTAGACATCGCCGCCGACGCGGAAGATCTGCGGGTTGTCGGGCGTGACCTGGAGGGCGACGCCGTTTGCGGTGCTCTGGCAGCCGGCCAGGGCGATCGTCAGGATGAGGGCGCCGAGCGCCCAGGCGAAACGTCTCACCATAAGCCTCCATAATCACAGCTACCGGGACGTAAGGGCGCAGCAGCGCCGCGCTGCTGCGCCCTTACCGTGTGGAGTGCGTCGCTAGTCATCATCGAAGCCGCCCTCGCCGAGGGAGAGGATGGCCATGAAGGCCTCCTGGGGGATCTCGACGTTGCCGACCATCTTCATGCGCTTCTTACCCTCTTTCTGCTTCTCCAGCAGCTTGCGCTTGCGGGAGATGTCGCCGCCGTAGCACTTGGCGAGCACGTCCTTGCGCATGGCCCGCACCGTCTCGCGCGCGACGATCTTGGCACCGATGGCGGCCTGGATGGGCACCTCGAACATCTGGCGCGGGATGAGCTTGCGCAGCCGCTCGACGAGGCCGCGGCCCTGGTTGTAGGCGAAGTCGCGGTGGACGATCAGCGAGAGCGCGTCCACCGGCGTCTGGTTGACCAGGATATCGAGCTTGACCAGGTCGGCCTCCTGGTAGCCGGCCAGGTGGTAGTCGAGCGAGGCGTAGCCCTGGGTGCGGCTCTTCAGCTGGTCGTAGAAGTCGATCACGATCTCGGCCAGGGGCATCTTGTACTTGAGCTGGACGCGGGTCGGGTCGAGGTAGTCCATCATATCGAAGCTGCCGCGCTTGGTCGTCACCAGGTCCATGATCGTGCCGATGTAGCGGGTGGGCGAGATGATGCTGATCTGGACGACCGGCTCCTCGATGCTGCCGAGCTTGGAGAGGTCGGGCATCTCCGAGGGGTTATCGACGGTGATGATATCGCCGTTGGTGAGCAGCACCTGGTACTCCACGCTGGGCGCGGTGATCAGCAGGTCGAGGTTATACTCGCGCTCCAGGCGCTCGCGGACGATCTCCATGTGCAGCAGGCCGAGGAAGCCGCAGCGGTAGCCGAATCCGAGGGCGTTGCTAGTCTCGGGCTCGTAGGAGAGGGCGGCGTCGTTCATCTTCAGCCGCTCCAGGGCCTCGCGCAGCTCGGGGTAGGCGTTGCTGTCCACCGGGTAGAGGCCGGCGAAGACCATGGGCTTGGCAGGGCGGTAGCCGGGCAGCGGCGACTCGGCGGGGTTCTCGGCCAGGGTGATCGTGTCACCAACCTGGCACTCCTCGACCGTCTTCAGGCCGGTGGCGATGTAGCCCACCTCGCCGGCCGAGAGCTCGCCGAGGGCGGTCATGCGCGGGCGAAAGACGCCGAGCTCAAGGGTGGACGCGGTGGAGTCGGTGCCCATAAAGCGCACGAGGGCGCCGCTGGTGAAGGAACCGTCCACCACGCGCACGTAGGCGATCACGCCCTTGTAGGCGTCGTAGTGCGAGTCGAAGATCAGGGCGCGGGCGGGCTGGTTGCGCTGGCCGCGCGGCGGCGGGACGCGCTGGACGATCGCCTCAAGGATCTCGGAAATGCCGATGCCCTCCTTGGCCGAGGCCAGGATCGTCTCCTCGCGCGCGATGCCGATCACCGACTCGATCTCGTTGGCGACCTCCTCCGCGTTAGCGCCGGGCAGGTCGATCTTGTTCACCACCGGGATGATCGTCAGGTCGTGCTCGACGGCCAGGTAGACGTTGGCCAGGGTCTGGGCCTCGATGCCCTGGGCGGCGTCCACCACCAGCAGGGCGCCCTCGCAGGCGGCCAGCGCCCGCGAGACCTCGTAGCCGAAGTCGACGTGGCCGGGGGTGTCGATCAGGTTCAGCTGGTAGAGCTCGCCGTCCTGCGCACGGTACTCCATGCGGACGGCCTTGGCCTTGATCGTGATGCCCTTCTCGCGCTCAAGGTCCATCCCGTCGAGCAGCTGCTCGCGGCTCTGGCGGGCGGTGATCGTGCCCGTCACCTCTAGCAAGCGGTCAGAGAGGGTTGTCTTCCCATGGTCGACATGGGCGATGATTGAGAATGTCCGTATGTGGTTCTGGTCCGACATGGTGACCTGTTCAGGCCGGGGGCTGTGCCGGCGCGTAGCGTACCATCTGTTGCGCTGCCAGTATACCAGCCCCATGCGGTGCGTGCAAAAGGTGAGCTTGGGCGGCATACAGGACTTGACGAATCAGTTATAGGCAGGTTACTATAGGGTTGTAGGGTTATTCAAAGATATTTCCCCCATTGAACTTCTCATAGTTCGATCTCATACCTGTCGGCTTCGCCGCAACGCAGCCGCCTGTCACTGTCAGGCCACCTGCTAGGGCGTCGCAAGACCGCCACCCGCCACGATTCAGCGGGCTCCGATCTTCCACTCTTTTTGAAGGCATCGCCTCAGGGGCATCCGTGCATCCTGGCCGCGACTGCCAGCCGCAGGGCGTACCTTCCAAGGGCTGCCACACCAACATAGTGGGCCGAGGCTCCGCTCGCAGGGGGCTGACTCGCCATATTGTCGTGCGGGAGCGGCCGTACGTTCTGCACATGGCCACGTATATCGCCCCCATCATGATGTTCCTTCCACGCAGCGCTGCGTGAGGGTTATACAGATTCCCCTAGTCCAAAGGAGAGCGTGATGTCAGAGCGCCGAGACCGAGTGCATCCGGCCGTGCCCGAGGCCCAAGAGCAGCTTCGCCAGGGGCGGATCAGCCGCCGCGAGTTCCTGCGCGTGGCGACCCTGCTGGGCGTGAGCGCGCCGGCCGCCTATGTCCTGGCCGCCTGCGGCACCCCCACCGCGACCGCACCCACCGCCGCCCCGGCCGCCGCCGCCGCCACCGAGGCTCCCGCCGCCGCCGCCACCGCCGCCCCTGCAATGGGCGCGATCAAGCGCGGCGGCACCCTGCGCGTCGGCATACAAGTACCGGCCGTGGACCACCCGGCCCGCTTCTCGTGGGTCTTCGACTCCAACGAGTTCCGCCAGGTCTTCGAGTACCTCACCGAGACCGGCGCGGACAACATCACCCGGCCCTACCTGCTGGAGAGCTGGGAGGCCAGCGACGACCTGAAGACCTGGACGCTGAACCTGCGCAAGGGTATCAAGTGGTCGAACGGCGACGAGCTCACCTCCGAGGATGTGCTCTTCAACTTCAAGGAGTGGCTGGCCCCCGAGACCAAGTCGTCCATCCTGGGCCTCTGGGAGGGCTTCCTGACCATCGACGGCGTGGAGGCCAAGGACGACTACACCGTCGTGCTGAACCTGGCCGCGCCGAAGCTCGACGTGCCGGAGACCCTGTTCCACTACCCGGCCCAGATCATGCACCGCAGCTTCAACGGCGACCTGACCACGCTCAGCAACCCGAGCACCGGCCCGATGAAGCTGGACGAGTTCAAGGTCGGCGAGCGGGTGAAGGTCTCGAAGCGCGAGGGCTACTGGCAGAACGGCGAGGACGGCAGCCCGCTGCCCTACCTAGACGCGATCGAGTACATCGACCTGGGCAACGACCAGACGGCCTACGTGGCCGCGCTCCAGGGCGGCCAGATCGACACGATCTACGACCCGACGGTCGACACCTTCCTGGCCCTGCGCAATAACGACAAGATCACCGTCGAGCCGCTGCCCACCGCGCAGGTGCGCCTGCTGCGCATGCGGGTGGATATCGAGCCATGGACGGACGTGCGGGTGCGCAACGCCCTGAAGATGTGCCAGGACCGCCAGGCCATCCTGGACAACGCCTACTTCGGCCAGGGCGATCTCGGCCAGGACGTCCACGTCGCCCCGGTTCAGCCGGAGTACGCGCCGATGGACGTGCCGGCCTACGACCCCGAGGGGGCCAAGGCGCTGCTAGAGGAGGCCGGCGTCACCACGCCGCTAGACGTGTCGATCGCCGTCGGCACCGGCTGGACCGATGTCGTGACCTATGCCGAGTCGCTCAAGGAGCTGGCCACCCCGGCCGGTTTCAACATCACCCTGGACACAATGCCCAACAGCTCGTACTGGGATAAGTGGGCCGAGGTGCCGGTGGGCATTACGCCCTGGACGCACCGGCCCCTGGCGGTGATGCTGCTGCCGCTGGCCTACATCGCCGACGCCGAGGGCACCCCGGTGCCGTGGAACGAGACCCGCTGGGTCGATCAGGAGTTCACACCCCACCCACTACCAGATCTGGCGCGACACCTGGTACGACCCGGACAAGGCGGCGTAGGTTGGGGGTTGGGGGTTGGGGGTTGGGGGTTGTGTACCGTATGAGCTTCGCCCCCAACCCCCAGCCCCGGAGGTTTTGCAATGATCACATTTCTTCTGCGCCGCGCGTTCTACCTGATTCTGACGCTCTTCGCCGTCTCGATCGGGATTTTTGCAATGAGTGAGATCGCGCCCGGCAACATTGCGATCAACTCGCTAGGCAACACGATCACCCCGGCCCAGGAGGCATCGTTCAACGCGCAGAACGGCCTGGATCAGCCCGCCGTCACGCGCTACATCCGCTGGATGATCGGCAGCGACTGGCGGGCCGCCGGCCTGATCGGCTACCCGGTGCGCCAGATCTACGAGGCCGACCTGAACCGCTGGAGCTGGTGGGGCGCGCTGCCCGACGGCACGCTGTTCCAGAACTACACCGACGACGGCGAGAACATGATCCGCGTCGAGCGCCTGGCCGACGGCAGCACCCGCGATGTTCCGCTCGGCCCCGAGGTCTGGAAGACCGACGCCGAGGGCTTCCCGGTGTTCTGGGGCGTGGATCGCGAGGGCCGCGCGGCCATGTGGGTGCGGGGTGATGATAACGAAGCGTGGACGCTGGGCAAGAGCACCTGGAGAAGCTCGAAGGGCGCTCCGCGCGCGTACATCCCGCTCCAGAAGGGCCTGCTACGCGGCGACCCCGGCGTGTCCTTCTTCACCCGCCGCCCGGTGGCCGAGACGCTGGTGCCGCGCCTGATGAACACGCTGCTGCTGGCCGGGATCGCCTTCGTGGTGGTGATGCCGCTGGCCCTGGCGCTGGGCATGCTGGCCGGCCTGAACGAGGGCCGATTCCTCGACCGGCTGCTCTCGATCAGCAGCCTGGTGGCCACGGCCACGCCCGAGTTCGCCTCGGGGGTCTTCCTGATCTTGATCTTCTCGACCTGGCTGAAGTGGCTGCCCGGCGCGGTGGTAGTCACCAGCGACACGGCGATCTTCGAGCGCCCGCAGATGCTGGTGCTGCCGATCATCACCCTGACCCTGATCGAGCTGGGCTATGTGCTGCGGATCACCCGGGCCAGCATGGTCGAGGTGATGCGCACGAACTACATCCGCACGGCCACGCTCAAGGGCCTGCCGCAGTGGCGGATCGTGACGAAGCACGCCCTGCGCAACGCGCTGATGGCCCCGATCACGGTGATCATCCTGCATGTGAACTGGCTGATCGGCGGGATCGTGGTGGTCGAGACGCTCTTCGGCTTCCCCGGCCTGGGCCGCTATGTGATGGAGGCCGCCCTGTTCAAAGATGTGTTTGCGATCGAGGCGGCGACGATGGTGCTGGTGGTGATCGCGGTCGGCACGCAGCTGGTGGCCGACCTGATCTACACCTATATCAACCCGAGGATCCGGTACACTTGAGCGATTGCAGATTGCAGATTGCAGATTGCAGATTGCCGGCAATCTGCAATCTGCAATCTGCAATCTGCAATTAGGAGAGAGAACCATGGCCGTCATCGAGCAACCGGCCACCCTGACCGCGCCGGCCCGGCCCTCTGTGTGGGGGCGGATCGCCGCCGTGCTGGCGCTGCTGGGCCGCTCGCGGGTGGCCATCGCCGGCCTGATCCTGGTTGGGTTCTGGGTCGTCCTGGCGATCTTCGCCGACGACTGCATCATCCGCCCGGCCTGCTGGGTGGGCGGTGGCAGCGATGGTACGGTGGTGAGCACGCCCTGGCTGGCCCGCTACTCGCCGTTCGAGCAGTTCCGCGGGCGCAACCTGGAGGGGCCGTCGGCCGACCACTGGCTGGGAACCGACCGCAACGGCCGCGACCTGTGGGCGCGCATCGTGCAGGGCTCGCGGATCATCCTCGTCCTTGCCCCGATCTCGGTGCTGATCGCCCTGGCGATCGGCGGGACCCTCGGCCTGATCGCCGGCTACTTCGGCGGCCAGATCGACGAGCTGCTGATGCGCGTCCTCGACGCGCTCATGGCCTTCCCGCAGATCTTGCTCTACCTGATCATCATCGCCGCCCTCGGCCCCTCGGCAGTCAATGTGGTGCTGGCGATCACGATCGCCGGCGCGCCCGGCATCGCCCGCCTGGTGCGCTCGCTCACCCTCGACATCAAGACCCGCGACTACGTGGCGGCCGCGCAGACCCGCGGCGAGAGCCCGTGGTACATCATGTTCGTCGAGATCCTGCCCAACGCCCGCGGCCCGATCATCATCGACGCCATGCTGCGGGTCGGCTACGCGGTGTTCGCCATCGGCACCTTGGGCTTCCTCGGCCTGGGCCTGCCGCCGCCCTCGCCCGACTGGGGCAGCATCGTCAACACCGGGCGTAAGTTCATCCAGGCCGGCCACCCCTGGGACGCGCTGTGGGCCTCGCTGTCCATCGCCTCCCTCGTCGTCGGCCTCAACCTGCTCGCCGACGGGCTCTCCGAGGAGTTGGGACGCTACCGCTGAGGGTTTGGGAGCGGCTGCGCCGCTCCCACGAATAATTCTTCGTTTGCTGCGGCGCGGCTGAGCCGCGCCGCAGCAAACGAAGAAATGAGTAATTATGGAACTTCCTAAAGGAAAACATAACGAGCCCGTCGTGCGGGTGCAGAACCTGGCGATCGCCTACGAGACCCACGGCGGCGACGTGAATGCCGTGCGCGATGTCTCGTTCGAGATCCACCGCGGCGAGACGCTGGGCCTGGTGGGCGAGTCGGGCTGCGGCAAGAGCACGGTGGCCTACGGCCTGGTGAACTACCTGGGCCGCAACGGCAAGATCGTCCACGGCGAGATCATCTTCCAGGGCGAGTCGCTGGTCGGCCGCTCGCCCGAGGAGCTGCGCCGGCTGCGCGGCGACCAGATCGCCATGGTCTACCAGGACCCGATGACCTCGCTCAACCCGGTGCTGCGGGTCGGCCAGCAGATGACCGAGGTGCTGACGGTTCACCGGGGCATCAGCGAGGATGCGGCCCGCGCCCGCTGCGTCGAGATGCTGCACCGCGTGTATATGCCCGACCCCGAGGCGGTGATGGGCCGCTACCCGCACCAGATCTCGGGCGGCCAGCAGCAGCGTGTGGTGATCGCGATGGCGCTGCTGAACAACCCGGCTCTGCTGGTCATGGACGAGCCGACCACCGCCCTGGACGTGACCGTCGAGGCCGCCGTGCTCGACCTGATCGCCGACCTGCGCCGCGACTTCGACACGGCCATCCTGTTCATCAGCCACAACCTGGGCGTGGTGGCCCGCGTGAGCAGCCGGGTGGGCGTGATGTACGCCGGCGAGATGGTTGAGCAGGCCCCGGTGCGCGAGATCTTCGCCCACCCGCGCCACCCCTACACCCAGGGCCTGATGCGCTGCGTTCCGCGCCTGGGCGCCGACAAGGCCGGCAGCGTGCTCTACCCCATCCGCGGGCGTGTGCCCGCCCCCAACCACCTGCCGCCCGGATGTGTCTTCGAGCCGCGCTGCGACTACGCCACCGAGCACTGCCGCCAGGAGCGGCCCGCCCTGCGCCAGATCAGCAACCGGCATATGGTGTCATGCCTGCGCGCCGAGCATATCCGCGCCAGCGAGTGGCGGCCGACCGAGGATATCATCCCGCTGCTGCCCGCCGCAGACGCGGCCGAGCCGGAGACGATCCTCAACGTCGATGGCCTGCGCACCTACTACAGGCAGAGCGGCGGCTCGCCCCTCGACCTGATCGGGCTGGGCAAGAAGCGCTACGTGCGCGCCGTGGACGGCGTCAGCTTCACCATCCCCCAGGGCAAGACCCTCGGCGTGGTGGGCGAGTCGGGCTGCGGCAAGTCCACCCTGATCAAGACCCTGATCGGCCTGGAGCCGATGACCGGCGGCGAGGCCCAGTTCCTCGGCTTCGACCTGGAGAAGAAGGCCAGCCAGCGCGACATGGGCCTCATCCGCGAGCTGCAGATGGTCTTCCAGAACCCCGACGCGACGATGAACCCGAGCTACAGCGTGGGCACGCAGATCGAGCGGCCGCTGCGCCGCTTCAAGGTGGTGCCGACCAATCAGGTCCACGCCGAGGTGGTGCGCCTGCTGCGCGCCGTCAAGCTCGACGAGCACTACTACGACCGCCGGCCGCGCCAGCTCTCGGGCGGCGAGAAGCAGCGCGTCGGCATCGCCCGCGCCTTCGCCGGCCGGCCCGACCTGGTGCTCTGCGACGAGCCGGTCAGCGCGCTGGACGTGAGCGTGCAGGCGGCAGTGCTCAACCTGCTGCTGGAGATCCAGCGCGAGCAGGGCACCACCATGATCTTTATCGCCCACGACCTGAGCGTGGTGCGCTTCTTCTCGGACTATGTGGCGGTGATGTACCTGGGCCAGATCGTCGAGATCGGTCCGGCCGAGGCGATCTACGCGCCGCCCTACCACCCCTACACCGAGTCGCTGCTGGCGGCGGTGCCCATCCCCGACCCGTCGGTGGCCCAGCAGCACATCCGCCTGGAGGGCAGCGTGCCCAGCCCGCTCAACCCGCCCAGCGGCTGCCGCTTCCACACCCGCTGCCCGCGCCGCCAGCTCCTGCCCGACGGCGGCGCGATCTGCGAGCGCGAGGTGCCGCCGATGCAGGACGCCGGCGACGGACACCAGATCCACTGCCACATCCCCCTGGAGACCCTGCACGACCTGGAGCCCGTGGTGACAATTGCGGCGTAGGGTCGCAGCAGTGGGGGCGCTGCATGCAGCGCCCCCACTGCTGCGACCCTACCAAGGAACATACCCATGCTCGTCAAAGATTACATGACCCGCCACCCGATCATGGTCGAGCCCGGCCGGCGGGTGGTGGACGCCCAGCGGCTCATGGCCGAGAGCAAGGTCGGCCACCTGCCGGTGGTCGCCGACGGCAAGCGACTGCTCGGCATGGTCTCCCGGGCCGCCCTCTCGCTGCGCCCTGAGCAGCTGGAGGGGCTGAGCTTCTGGGATCTGACCGACTACATGGCCCGGCTGACCGTCGGCCGGGTGATGACGCCGCTGAGCGACATCCACACCATCAGCCCAAGCTCGACGCTGGAGGAGGCCGCCGACCTGATGATCGCCGGGCATGTCACGGCGCTGCCGGTGGTCGAGGATGGCGGCGTGGTGGTCGGCATCATCACCCAGACCGACCTGCTCGTCGAGCTGCGCAACCTGCTCGGCGCGATCGAGCCCGGCTGGCGGGTGGTGGTGCGTATGCCCGACATCCAGGGAGAGTTCGGCAAGGTTATGCAGGTTATCACAGCCCGCGGCTGGGGCGTGATGGCCATGGGCTGTGTGCGCTCGCCGCGCCGCGCCGAGCTCTGGGATGTGGTGCTGAAGGTGCGCTACTGCGAGCGCGATGAGCTGGTGGCCGAGCTGAAGAAGATCCCCGGCCAGGAGATCATCGACATCCGCGAGACGACCTCGTACACCCAGTAGAGACGGAGCACGCTCCGTCCCTACCGCCGGGTGTAATTCCACACGCTGGAGCGGTCCACAAACATCATCTGGCCGTTTGGGGTGGCGCAGACGGTGACGGTGATCTGCTCTTTGATCACCCAGAGGGTGGTGAAGGAGCGGCCCATGAGGATACAGCTGCCCTGGGCGTGGCTCTCGGGGCCGAGGCTGAAGCGCCTGGAGTACCAGTTGTACACGTCGGGGAAGGGGTCTCCGGTGCGGTAGCTGCTGGTGCGCCGCAGCACCAGGCTGGGCAGGTAGCGTATCCGCGTGTCGCTCGCCGAGCGCGAGGCGCCCGGGTAGTCGGCCGGCATGTAGGCCGCCCAGAGGCCCAGGCCGCCCAGGGAGATCAGGGCGGATAGGGCAAGGATGCCGATCAGCACGGCGCGACGGCGGGCGAATGATCGCATAGTAGGACCAAACCTTAAGCCATTCCGAGAGCCTGCGGCCCCAGCTTTCATCCAGGGGATAGTATTCATCATACCAGGAAATCATTGAGGGACACCCCGCTATGAGCGCAGCGTCCTACTATATCTGGCCCGGCCAGGTGCATCTCGGATTCGGAGCGGCCGCCCGCGTCGGGTAGGAGCCCCGCGCTGGTGAGGTGCAGGCCAGCGGGGCGATCTACCGCGCCCTTCGTCGAGTTTCCCTACGACCCGCCCGGCTGGACGATTGACTGGGCGGCCCTGGAGCCGCTGCGTATCCATATGGGGACGATGGAATAATGACTCAGATT
>NZ_JAIEWN010000018.1:36519-43758 GCF_019599295.1 Oscillochloris sp. ZM17-4
ATATATTTATGTCAAGCAAAGACCTGGGCACAGCAGCAGACTTCGAGATCGAGCTGGCCATCCCGGCCCACATGGGCCTCGGCTCAACGCCGATCATGGGCCTGAGCGTGGCCCGCGCCCTCGCCGCGCTCCACGGGCTGGCCGACGACGACGCCCGGGCCCTGGCGGCCGCGGCCGGGGTCGCGCCCGACGAGGGGCTGGCGACCCAGTCCTTCGGGGGCGGCGGCCTGCTGCTGGTGGACGAGTCCGGCGCGGCCCTGCGCCGCCGCATGATCCCGCACGACAGCGAGCCGGACGACTGGGTGTTTGTGCTGGCGCTGCCGCGCCCGCCGGCGGGCGCGCCGGACGACCTGGAGGCGACGGGGCGCGCGGCGCTCTGGCGAGCCGCCGAGGGGCTGGACGCCCGCGCCGAGGACCTGGTGGCCGGGCGGCTCTGGCCGGCCGCCGAGGCCGACGACATCGCCGGCTTCGGCGCGGCCCTGATGGAGCTGCGGGCGCTCTCGGGAGGCGATGAGGCCGACGCCGAGGCGCAGGCGACCCTGGCGATCATGCGCGCGGGCGGCGCCGTGGCATGGGGCCGCGCCCTCAGCGGGCTGGGCCTCTTCGGCCTGATCCGCGGGGCCGAGCCGAGCCGCCGCCTGCGCCGCGCCCTCGCCGATCACATGGGCCACGCCGGCGGCACGATCATGGCCACGATCTGCGAGACGGCCGGGGCGCGCCACCGCACCATGCCGTAGGGAAGGCCATGCTCTGCGTCCTAGACCGTATCAGGCATCAAGTCATTCCGCACCACCTGGGCCACCAATCGACCGTCGCGATCGTACAGACGCCCGGTCAGTGTCAGAGTGCCGATGAGTTGGCCGCGAGCGTTGTACAACTGGTGGCCGCCAGGCTGGATCGAGAAGCCCGTCGCTACCCCGGCTTCAGTGATCAGCTGGCCTTCTGGAAGAACAATAGCGTTTTGCAGCTCGGAGAGGAGATGTATCATTGCTGTTGCACCCTGTACAATGAATACAGAAGCGTCGCCCTACGTGCGTGAAGAAGACGAGGTACAAGGATGAGCGGATCGCCCGATCAGTTGCATTTCCCAACCCTGTTTGCGCTACACGCGGACGTTTCTCCGCAAGAGTATGTGCTCCGTCACGCCAGCCTCACCCTCGGCCGTGATAAGCAGTGTCAGATTGTCGTCTCCAGCCAGCTCATCTCACGGGTACACGCACGGATTACGGCGGATGGCCCGCGCTTCGTGCTCATTGATGCAGGCAGCGTCAACGGCACCTATGTGAATGGGCTGCGGCTGACTGAAGCACATGTGCTAGCGAATGACGACACTATTGGCCTGGGCAGCCGTGCTCCCACGCTGCGCTATGTTGATCCTGATCCGACCTTACCTTCGCATGAGGGCCTGCACTACAACGATACGACAATGGCCTTCTCGCTAGGAGCGCAGGTGCTTGAGCTCACCCCGCACCAATTCCGCTTGCTCATGCACCTCTACCAGTCTGCGGGGCAGGTCTGTTCCCGCGAGAGCTGCGCCCAGGTGCTCTGGGGCCGTGAGTACGAGCCGGGTCTGGATGCCGCCGCGCTCGATCAGGCGATCACCAGCCTGCGCGGCGCACTCCGCCGGGTTGACGCACACAACGCGATGATCCAGACCAGGCGCGGGGTGGGCTATCTGCTGGTTCTGTAGGCGGGCGCGGCCCATCCTGGGCGACAGGTTGGGCCACGCCCGTTACGCTATTAGCGCCGCAGCAGCGGCAGATAGACCGATGATGGCGCTGTGAGCTGGAAGGGCGGGTTGAAGGCGCGGGTGTCCACGGTGACTGCCGCGCTCAGCTCTGCGCTGGTCAGGCCCGCTGTAAAGCCTGGCGGCAGGCCGTCAGGCCCAGTCCGCACGACTGACACGGTCGGTTCGAGCCGTTCGAGCAGAGCGCCCCACTGTGAGACATCACAGGCGAATGCGAGCTGGCTACAGTCCAGGTAGTAGTTAAGCTGTCGCTCTGGGTAGGCGAGATCCGGTCGCTGCGAGTCGTAGCGGGTCGGGCGATAGTCGCGCTCGCCAAGCGGAAGGTAGATCGAGATGCCGTTGGCCCCGGCGAAGTCCCACTCGGCCTGATCATAGGTGCCGCTCCTGACCGTCCGCGCGATGATCAGCGGGGCGCTGCCGCCGACGCTGGCCGTCACAACGCCGCTGGCCGCCGCGCGGATATCGGCTGCTACGCTGGTGTCGGCGCTGAGCTTGCGGGCGAAGTCGACCAGGTCAACGTAGCCGTCGCGCGGATCGAGCGTGCCGCTATTGTCGTAGTCGAACTTCTGGGCCCGGCTGTAGGCGCGGTTGAGCGCCTGCACCAGCGGGTTATCGGCCGCGGCCGGGTTGGGCAGCGCGGCCAGCAGATGCTGGGCCAGGATATTGATCCGGTCGGCGAGGCTATTGCTCGCGCCGGCGCGCAGCTGGCGCAGGTCGAGCGCGCTGATCTCGATCGGCTCCTGACCGCCATTATTGTAGCGCTCGGTGATCCGGCGGGCGAGCATCTCCGGCGTGGTCGCGTTGCCCAGATCGCGCAGGTACTGGTCATAGGGCAGACGTGCGAAGAGCAGGTTCTGTCCGGCCACCAGGTAGTCAGCCACATCGCGCACCTGGTAGGCGCTCTCGACCATGCTCATCAGGCAGGCGTCGAAGAAGAGTACATCGACATGCAGGCCGGCCAGCGCCTCGCTGGTCTCGCGGGTCGAGAGCGTGCTGCCGCCGCTCTGCATATCCAGGCTCATGCCGCGCCAGCCGCCGGCCTGCACGCCGCCGAAGCCGCGCGGTTGGCCGGGCGGGTCGAGGTCGGGCGCCCAGCCGCCGCCGTGGTCGACCATGGCGAGGAAGCTGTGGGTGGGCTGCGGGTAGGCGGCTTTGGCCCAGCTGACGAAGTTATGCAGGGTGGTCGGGCTGCCGGTATCAAGCTCGCGCGCCCCGGGGCTGCCCGGCATGCCGCCGATCCACAGCGGCGAGGCGGCGGCCTGCTCGGTCACGTCGCGCAGGTCGCCCGAGTCGCGCACATAGATCCGCGAGTCGCCCTGGCTTGCCCCGTCGTAGAGCACCACGAGCTGCATCTGCGGGTTGGAGGGCATGGTGCGCAGGCGCAGCAGCAGCCGCAGCAGCGGGTCGCTCAGGCTGGCCGCGCCCTCGCGCCCGGGGTCGCGGTCGTCGCCGGCCAGGTAGAGCAGCACCAGCCAGTCGGGCTTGACCGGCGCCGGCGTGGCTGTGGCGGTCGGCCCCGGCGTTTGGGTCGCGCTCGGCGGCAGCGTCGGCCGGGGCGTAAAGGTTGGCCCCGGCGTCGGCCCAGTGCCGATCGGCCCGCTGCTGAAAGGCTGGTAGCTCACCAGGCCCAGGTTGCCGTCGTCGACGCCGTGGTAGACCCGGGCCTCGATCTCGGCCACGCTGGTGGTGTTCCAGTAGTTGTTGGTCGCGTCGATGTCGGCGGCGCTGCTCACATTGGCATTGTAGATGTCGTAGTTGCCGCCGCTGCCGGTGTTCCCATAGATGTCGTTGCCGCTGATCGTCGGCTTGCAGTTGCTACAAATATAGATTCCGCCGGTGGGGTCGTTGTCAGCGGTGTTGTTGATGATGATATTCCCACTGATTGTTGGTTTGGCGCTATACTGGATCGATATAGCGGCGCCATATTTGCTCTGTGTGTGGTTATTGCTGATCGTATTGCCGATCAGGTCTCTAGTTCCACTATAGGACAGCGAGACTCCGCCCCCCTCATCTTGGGAAGTGTTATTACTGATATTGTTGCTTCTTACTATAGTACCCCCATTGATGACATACACGCCTCCGCCAGCCCTACGAGCCACATTTCCTTGTATTATATTGCCTTCGAAAATATTAGGTTCGGTGTCTGACTTTCTAGTGTCATTAAAAATCCCTCCACCATAACTAGCAGTGTTGCTCGCTATTGTATTATTTTTAATATTTATTGAAGCTGTACTCCCAGTACTATGGGTGTAGATACCACCGCCATAAGTGGAATTATTCAAATTACTGATGACACTATTCCCCGTAAGCATAATTACGGAACTCACACCACCTAAGTCCAAAAGAAAACCGGCCCCATTCCCCGAGCTCATCGTATTGTTAGAAATCTGATTATTGCGCACCTCGCCCTGGTTATTGTTGCCCGAGCTTTTAATCGAAACGCCGCCCCCCGTGTTATTGCTCACCGTGCTGTTGGTGATCCGGTAGCTGAAGTTCGTCCGGCTGACATTGAAGATATTGATCCCGCGGGCGGCGTTGTCGCGCACAGTGATATTGTCGATGTAGGGCGCGCTATTCTCGGCGCGCAGCGCGCCATTGTCGGCGATGCTGGTGCCGCCGGCCTTCTCGATGATCGCGTACTGCAGGATGCTGCCGCCGGTATATGCGCCCTGGGCGTCGAAGCTGCCGGGCACGCTGGTCGGGCTGAAGTAGAGATAGCCCCAATTGCTGCTACCCGACGCGGTGAACAGGATCGGCTTGGCCGCAGTGCCACGGGCCACCAGTCCGCCGCGCACCGTCATGGCCAGGTTGGCCCCGAAGCGCAGCGCCGTCGCCGGCTCGACCGTCAGCGTCACCCCCTCGTTGACGATCAGGCTGCCGGTGATGTTGTAGATGTCACAGCCCTCGGCCGCCGGGCCGAGCGTGCGGTCGGCGGCGATGATGCCGAAGATGTCGCACTGCTGGGCGCGGGCCAGCGGTGCATGTGTAAGCAGCTGGGCCAGCGCGGCGCCGGCGAGCAGCAGGCACACGATCCCGAGTGCCAGGCGCTGGCGGTTCGAGCGAGTGATCGGCGTGAGCAGGTTCTTGTGCGACTGCATAATCCCCTCCTTGTAGGCATATCCGGTGCGGGCTGCGGCCGGGGAGGGTAGCGCCTCCCCGACAGCATTTCTGCTCCCTCAGCGAACTATCAGCGGCAGATAGACGAAGCTTGTCGGGTTGAGCTGGGCGGGCGTGTTGAAGGGGCGCGTGTCGTAGGTTACGTCGGCCGCCAGGTTACTTCCCGCCTGGCCGTCCGGCCCGGTGCGGATGATCGTGACCGTCGGCGTGAGCCGCTCCAGCAGATCCCCCCAATGTGGAGCGTCGCAGGCGAAGGCCATCTGGGCGCAGTCTGTGTAGTAGGGCAGCTGGGGTTCGGAAACAGCCCGCTCGGGATGCGTCGGGTCGTAGCGGGTTGGCCGGTGATCCTGCTCGCCGAGCGGCAGGTAGATCGAGATCCCGTGGGCCTGGGCGAAGTTCCAGTATGCGCCCAGGTAGATGCCGCTTTTGCCGCGCTGCTTCAGGACAACCCGGTCGTCGCCCGCGACCGCCGCATCGGCGACCGCCGTGGCCGCAGCCCGGATGTCGGCGCTCAGGCTGGTGTCGGCGCTGAGCTGCTTGACGAAGTCGACCAGGTCGACGTAGCCCTCGCGCTCATCGATCGTGTTGCTGCTGTCGTAGTCGAACTTCTGGGCCTTGCTGTAGGCGCTCTTGATCGCCTGAACCACCGGGTGGTCGGCCGGTGCCGGGTCGGGCAGCGCATTCAGCAGCAGCTGCGAGAGCGTATCGATCCTGGCGGCCAGATCGCCCGGAGCGTCGGTGCGCAGCTGGCGCAGGTCGAGCGCGCTGATCGTGATCGGCTCGCGCTCGCCCTGGTTGTAGAGATCGACAATCCGCTCGGCCAGCGTGGCGGGGCTAGTCTCGTTGGTCAGGTCGCGCAGGTAGCGCTCATAGGGCAGCTTGGCGAAGAGCAGGTTCTGCCCAGACACATAGTAGTCGGCGATGTCGCGCACCTGATAGGCGCTCTCGATCATGCCCATCAGACAGGCGTCGAAGAAAAGCACATCGATATGCATCCCATCGAGCGCCGCGCTGGTCTCGCGGGTGGCGAGCAGTGTAGACATCTTGCTCGCCGGCGTAGCTGATCTGGCCGGTCGAGCGCAGGTCGAGGGCCATGTAGTAGAGCGTGTAGGCACCGGTTGTCCGGCCCACCGGCTCAACATACAGGTTATAGGTGCCGTTCTCGACCAGCAGGCCGCCGGTGCGTGCGTTCAGCCCATCGCCGCTGTCATCGTCCCAATACTGAATACCGCTGGGGCTGACCACGGTGAGCTGCGGGTCGAGGCTACCATCAACCTCGGTCCAGGCGACGAACATCTGGCCGGCACGGCCCTGAACTCGGTAGACATCGTAGCTCTCGCCGCGCGAGATCTGGCCACGGAAGACGCTGATCCCGCTCTGGGCGTGGGCGGAGGGCGCGAAGCCGACAATAGACAGACCGAAGATGGCGATCAGGGCGAGCTGGAGCAGGCGTTTCACAGTGGGATTCCTTTCGCTAAGGCTGTTAGCCTGGTCGAAGATCGTCTGCCTGTCGGGTGTGAGTAGCAGACCATTCGCCTGAGCCCAGCATAGCGATATGCGCCTCCGGCTTACAGCGACGCCACCACACGGCTTCCTTCCGCGCCGCTCAGGTTGCGGCCCCCCGCTTGATCGCATCCAACACGAGTTCCATCTGCGCCTGCACATGCAGGATCTCATTCGTCCGGGCGAGCTCGAGGCTGGCCTGGGCGTAGCCGTGGGCCGCAGGCAGATCGCTGCCGGCATAGGCTAGCCGGGCCCGGGCCGACAGGATGAGCGCCTGGTCGTAGGGGTCGCCCACCTGCTCCTCAGCTGCCCAGGACTCGGTAAGCGCGTGATCTGCCTTCATGAGCTGGCCCTGAGCCAGCAGCGCCTCGCCGATCACGCGCAGGGCGCAGGCCTCGAGCGGGCGGCGGCCGGCTTGTCGCGACAGCAGCAGGGCATCTTGCCCGTGCCCGTGGGCGGCGGCGGCATCGCCCTCGGCCAGGTCGATATCGCCGATCAGGTAGCGGCAGAACGCCTGCCCGCCGGGGTCTCCCAGCTCGCAGTAGATCTGGTTGGCCGCGCCAAGCTGGGCCCGGGCCGGGGCGAAGTCGCGCTGCTCGAAATGCAACTGGCCAAGGTTCGTGAGCGCGCCCGCCGCCTGCTCGAGCAGCTGGTGGCGCTCAGCAAGCGCCTGCCACTCCGCGAATGAGCGGCGGGCCGCATCCACGTCGCCGCGGGCCAGCGAGATCTGACCGAGCACCCCGCTGGTGCGGATCATACCGGCGATGTCGCCCACCTCCTCTTTGAGCTGGCGACTCTCGCGGTAGTAGGCCTCTGCCCGCTCGTACTGGCCCAGCGTGGCGTAGGCGTGGCCCATGTTGTGCAGCACCAGG
>NZ_JAIEWN010000018.1:43858-60276 GCF_019599295.1 Oscillochloris sp. ZM17-4
CTGCTCGAAGATCTCGAGGGCGGGGAGATAGGAGTCGCGCTGGCCCTCGATCGTGGCCAGGCGCAGCAGCAGAGCGCTGCGCTCGGCGGGCACCTCCGGCTCGGGGGGCAGCGCGGCGAGCCCGGCCTGGCATGCGGCGGCCGCATCGGCGAAGGCGCTGCGCCGCATCAGGACGCTGGCGAGCTGGGCGTAGAGCCGGGCGCTCTCGGTGCGCGTCCCGCTGGGGGCGGCGGCGAGCGCCAGCCCCTGGTGGCATGCCTGCTCGGCCGGGTCATAGTCGCCGGTCTGCTCGCACACCTGGGCCAGCAGCCGGAAGCGCCGGGCCTGCCTGACGACGCCCTGCGGATCGCCGCCACCGCCCTCGGTAATCGCCTGCTCGATCGCGGCGCGAGACTGGGGGAATGCGCCGAGCAGCGCCGCCGCCTCGGCCTGGGCCATATGCACCTCGGCCCGCGTGGCCGCGCCCACGTCGGCCAGCGAGAGATCGCCCAGCAGGGCGCTGATCGCCCTGGCGTGGCCCTGCTGGATCAGACGCCAGGGGTTCGCGCCGATCAGCGCGGCGGCGCGGGGGTGATCGTCGGCGAGGATGTAGTGGCGAACCGCCAGGACCAGCGCATGCTCGTCCGCCGCGTAGAAGGCCCCGGCCCGCGCGTGCATCGCCTGCCGCGCGCACAGGCTAGGGCTGTCATAGTAGAAGCGCTGGACGATCGCGTGCTGATGGTAGATCGGCTCGTCCCCCCGCCGCTCGACGGCGAGCAGGTTGCGGCGCACCAGGGCCGCCAGCGCACGGCGCAGGCTGAGCCCCTCGGCCAGCGCCTCGATGGCGGCGCGGCTGCCGCCATAGCCCAGGAGCGCCGCCACCGCCTCCATCGCCCGCTGCTCATCCTCGCTCAGCTTGGCGTCGATCTCCTGAAGCAAATACTGCTCGATCGCCGCGCTGGCCGGCAGGCGCGCGATCAGCGTGTCCGGGTCAGGCACCCGCTGCACCAGGGCCGCCGCGAGCACCAGAAACTCCGGGTTGCCCTCCGTGGCTGCGTGGAGCGCGGCCAGCAGGCCAGCGCCAAGCTGGATGTCCTGCTGGGTAAAGAGCGCGGCGGTATCGGCTGGGGACAGCCCGCCCAGCGGCGATGGGGCGTCCTCAGCTGCCGGCACCGTCGTGCGCGACGTAAGGATCAGGGCCAGCTTCCCCTCGCCGGCCGCTCGAACAAACCGCTCCAGCACCTGGCCAACCTGCGGGCGCTCATCGACCAGGTGCAGATCATCGAGGCAGAGCAGATAGCCCTGGCCTGCGGCGAGCTGGCTCAGGTGCTCGGCGAACAGCTCGGGGCTAGGGATCTGCCCGATCCCCTGGTGGGCCTGCTGGAGCTGCTTCCAGGCCCAGCTGCGGCCGCGGTGGGCCAGCCAGCCGGCAAACTGCCAGATCAGCGTCTCGGCGCTCTCGCCGGGCCGGAAGCTGTGCCAGAAGATGTGCGTGGGCCGGGCGGCCTGCTGGGCCAGCCGGGCGGCCAGGGCCGTCTTGCCGATCCCGGGCATCCCGGTGATCGCCACGATGTGCCGGGCTGCCAGGCGCTGGGCGAGCTCGGTTAGCTCGACGGCCCGCCCGACAAAGCTGGTCACCAGCGGGGGCGAGACCGGCGCCGGGGGCGGCGGGACGTCGACCGATGCGAGCAGCTCGTCAAGCTCGGCGAGCAGCATCGCAGCGCTGGGCCGAGCCTGTACATCGACCGCCATGGCGCGGGCGATGACGTGCTCAACCTGCGGTCGGACGTCGGGGTTGAGGGCGCGGATCGCAACCTGCGGCGGACCCGGCTCGGGTGACGGGCGCTGCCCGGTGAGCAAGGCGTACAGAGTCGCCCCAAGCGCGTAGATGTCTGATCGCGGCTCCGCAGTGCCATCCCACTGCTCGGGAGGCGTGTAGCCGGGCGTCCCGCCGACGAGGCGCGGCGCGCCGTCGTCGCCACGTATGTGGGCGGCGACGACGCGCCGCGCCAGGCCGAAGTCGATCAGCCAGACCCGCCCGATCTCATCGAGCATGATATTCTGCGGCTTGAGGTCACCGTGCAGCACTGGCTGCGGCGTACGGCTGTGCATATAGGCCAGCGCCGAGCAGACATCGCGGACATAGCGCAGCGCCTCAGCCTCGGGCAGCGGATCCAGCCGGCTCTTGACCAGCCGCCAGAGGTCTTTGCCCGTGACATACTTCATCACCAGACAGCGATCATCCTCAAGATACTCGAAGATCTCGGGGATGTTCGGGTGGCCGGGCTGGCTCAGCGTGACAAGGAGGCGCGCCTCGTGCTCGAAGGCAGCGATGGCCTGCTGCATCCGGGTGTCGCTCAGTGACGCGGTGATCGCCAGCCGCTTGGCGACGCACAGCCGGTTCAGGCGGGTGTCCTCGATCAGGTACACCTCGCCGAAGCCGCCCTGTCCCAGCAGCTGGTCCACCCGGTAGCGCCGCTCGCCGCCGAGGCGCGCCTCGGCGACGAGCGGCGCTACCGGGTGTGGATCGAGCCGGGTGCCGCACCAGCCGCAGCAGCGGGCGATGAGCCGATTGTTGAAGCCGCAGCCGGGGCAGGGGCGGCGCTGAGCCGTGCCAGGTGATTCCATTGCCTATCCGGGGAAGGCTGGTATTCGGCGAACCGCTTCTGTAAGGAAAGTGAGTTGAATGCTGACTGGCTGATTGCATGCGCCTACGAGGCAGTTCACGCCTACCGTCTGTTCAGTGCTCCAACGCTGGATCGTTGCCAATAGCTGGCGCTCCGCAACACTCGTCGAAATTGGTGCAAGCTCACGGCTGGGTATTGCTCCACAGGCAACCAGCGATGTCAGAAGCGCCAGAGCTAGAAGGAGTTGCCAGCGATGCTGAAGATGCCGAACGTCCATAGGGATGCCCCCTCCATGCTGAATGCCTTCGCCTGATCGTAATCCACCCCGCGTACTCGCAGCATAGCACCCTATTGCAGCGCCGTTCCATCGGGGCCGCGTGCGATCTCCGGCCCATGTCTCAGTCAAGAAGATAGCTAGGTAAATGAACAAATCGCAACGTCGCACGCCTGCCATGTCCCGTCGGTGCGCGGGGGGCTTCTGCTATGATTGGTGGCGGAGGCGCTCCGCGCGCCCCACGCAGCGCGACAGGTGTCACGCGCCTGTGGGCGGGTAGCGGTGCAACCCACCAGTATGCGGCCTGTTGCACCGCTGTTGCATGCAACGCCGCACGTTGGGGTGCGGCGTGTCATTTCGGGCTGCCCCGCTCGCAGGCACGATTCCGAAACGATACGCCGTACCCCGCACGTCGCACCGCCAGGAGATCAGCTTTTGAGCGAAGAACCTCCGGTCATCCCCCTGTTTCAGCGCGCGCTTGGCGACCACGCGCTGGGCATCTACCTGGCCGACCTGCGGGCCTGGGTGTTTCGCTCGCAGGCCCGCGCCGCCGATCACTTCGGCCTGTCCCGCAGCACCGTCTGGCGCTACGAGGAGGGCCAGAGCCTGCCGCCGCCGGGCTATCTCGCCGCCCTGGCGCAGCTGGTCGCCGAGCGGCTGGGCGGCGCTGCCGCCGGTGGCCCGCCGTATGCGCTGCTGCTCCAGGAGATCAACCGGGCGATGGTGACCTACTACCCCAACACGCCGCCCTACGACTCCTGGGACGATGTTGCGCGCGCGGCGGCGGGCTATGACGCCGGGCGGCGCGGGGCCACCAACGGGCAAGCCGCTGATAGCGCCACGCCGCCCGCGCCACTACCCGCCCACGCGGCGCAGGTCGACTGGGGCGACGCGCCGGAAATCCTCGCGTTCTACGGGCGGCAGCGTGAGCTGGCCGAGCTGCAGCGGCTGATCGGCGCGGAGGGCTGTCGGGTGCTTGGCGTGCTTGGGATGGGCGGTGTGGGGAAAACCGCGCTGGCCGCGCGCCTGGCCGAGCTGATTGCGGATCAGTTCGATCTGGTCGTCTGGCGCTCGCTAGCCAACGCGCCCCCGCCGAGCCTGATCCTGCGCGAGCTCTTGCAGCTGCTCGCCAGCCCCGCGGCCGAGCTGCCGCCCGCCGCCGATCAGCTGCAGGTGCGCGAGCTGCTGCCCTTTCTGCAGTCTCGGCGCTGCCTGCTCATCCTCGACAACTATGAGAGCATTATCGAGGGCGGCGAGCGGGCCGGCACGCACCGCGCCGGCTACGAGTCCTACGGCCAGCTCCTGCGCCTGTTTGGCCAGGCCCGCCACCAGAGCTGCCTGATCCTCACCAGCCGCGAGCTGCCGCGCGAGCTGGCCACGCTGAGCCAGGCGCATGATCAGGCCGCCCGAATCCGCACGTTCAGCCTGTCTGGCCTCGACCACGAGGGCGCCCTGTCCATCTTCCGCGACGCCGGGCTTGATCCGAGCGACCCCGGGCTGCCCACCTTATTTTCCCGATGCTCCGGCAACCCCAAGATCCTGGCGATCGTCGCCGCCGCCGTTCGCGACTTCTACGACGGCTCGGTGGCGACGTTTCTGGAGCGCGAGACGATCATCTTCGATGATGTCCGCGACATCCTGCGCCAGCAGTTCGCCCGGCTCTCCGCCGCCGAGCAGGAGATCATGTACTGGCTGGCCCTGGCCCGCGAGCCGCTGAGCCTGAGCGACCTGCATGATCGCCTGCTGGTGACAGACACGGGCCGGCATGTGCTTGAGACGGTGCGATCGCTCCAGCGACGCTCGCTGATCGAGCGCGATCTCAAAGCGATCTCCCTCCAGAACGCCGTGGCCGAGTATGTTGTCGATCTTTGCATCGCCCGGGTCAATGCTGAGCTGCGCGACGGCACCTTCGAGATCCTGCACCAGCACGCCCTGATCCGCGCCCAGGCCCGGGATTATGTGCGCGCCAGCCAGGAGCGCGTGGTGCTGCAGCCACTCGCCGAGCGCCTGCTGCGCAGCTTTAGCCGCCAGGATCTGGAGCGACACCTGGAGCGCCTGCTTGAGCAGCTCCGCACGAGCTTCCGTGATCGGCCCAGCTATGCCGGCGGCAACCTGCTGAACCTGCTGATCTTCCTGGGCAGTGAGCTTGCGCACAAAGACCTCTCACACCTCGCGATCTGGCAGGCGCATCTGATGGGCGTCGCCCTGCACTATGTCAACATGCGCCACGCCGATCTGCGCGGGTCGGTCTTCACCGAGACCTTCGGCAGCGTGCGGACGGTCGCCTTTAGCCCCGATGGGCAGCTGATGGCGGCGGGGTCGAGCAATGGCGAGATCCATGTCTGGCGCACGAACACCTACGAGCATCGTTTCACCCTCGACGGCCAGACGTGGGTCGAGACGCTTGCCTTCAGCCCGGATAGCCGCCTGCTGGCGAGCGGCAGCGCCGACCCGGCTATTCAGCTGTGGGACTGCGCGACCGGCACGCTGTCCGCTCGGCTGGAGGGCCATGTGGCTACGGTGCGCAGCCTGTGCTTCAGCCCCGACGGGGCGCTGCTGGCCAGCGCCGGCGACGGCTCGACCCTGCGCCTGTGGGACATGGAGGCGCGGGAATGTCGCGCGGCGCTGCGCGGACAGCGCGGCACGATCTGGAGCGTCGCGTTTCACCCAGGCGGCCATCTCCTGGCCAGCGCCGGAGATGGCATTCTCCTGTGGGACGTTGCGGGCGGACGCCAGGTAGCGCGGCTCGACGAGCACCAGGCGCCGGTCGCCGCAGTCGCCTTCAGCCCCGACGGCGCAACCCTGGCCAGCGCCAGCTATGATCATAGCATCAAGCTGTGGGACATACCCGCAGGGCGCTGTCGGACGACCCTGCACGGCCACACTGGCGATGTGCGCGCTGTCGCATTCCGCCCCGATGGCACAGCGCTCGTCAGCGGCAGCGAAGATCAGCGTATCCGCATGTGGGATCCCGCCAGCGGTGAGGCTAGGGGCAGCGTCCACGAGCCGGCCAACCGCGTCAGGGCGCTGGCCTTCAGCGCCGACGGCGCGCTGCTGGCCAGCGGCAGCCACGACCAGAACGTCCGGCTGTGGGATATCGAGCACCGCCAGTGCCTGACCCTGTTCCAGGGCCACATCAACCAGCTGCGCACGCTGGCGATCAGCCCCGATGGCCGCAGCCTGGCCCTGGGCGTCGCAGAGCAGATCTATCTGCTTGACCCGCTTGACGGGGTGATCAGACGGCGCCTTCCCGGCCATGCGGAGTGGATCCAGTCGCTGGCGTTCAGCCCCGACGGCGCGCTGCTCGCCAGCGGCAGCGACGATCACAGCGTCAGGATCTGGCATGTGTACGACGGGGCACCCGCCCAGCTGCTGTGCGGCCACCAGGCGTGGGTGCAGGCGGTCGCCTATAGCGCGGATGGCCGGCTCCTGGCAAGCTGTAGCGCCGACCATACGGTGTGCTTGTGGGACGCGGCCACCGGCGCGCTGCGACAAACGCTTCGGGCACATACGCATCATGTGTGGACCGTCGCGTTCAGCCCCGACGGCGCATGGCTGGCCAGCGCCGGCGCCGATGAGACCATCAGGCTGTGGGATCTTCATGCGGCGACGTGCCAATACGAGCTGCCCGGCCACAGCGGGTCGGTCTGGTCGCTCGCCTTCACCCCCGACTCGCGCCGGCTCGTGAGCGGCGGGCATGATCGGCTGGTCAACGTGTGGGACATCCAGCAGGGCCGACGCGCCCACACCCTGGCGGGCCACGAGAATCGGGTAGTGTCGGTCGCAGTCAGCCCCGACGGCCGCTGGATCGCCAGCGGCGGCGACGACCGCACCGTGCGGATCTGGGATCTCCGCAGCGGCGGGTGCGTCCATATTGGCCGGGGCCACCGGCGGGCGGTTGTCTCGCTGACGTTCAGCCCCGACGCGGCCCTGGTGTACAGCGGCGGCGAAGATGGCGCCGTGCGCGTCTGGGGCGTGCAGAGCGGCGCCTGCGTGCGGACGCTCACTGCCCCGCGGCCCTACGACGGGCTCGTGATCACCGGCGCCGTCGGCCTGACGAGCGCCCAGCGCAGCTCGCTGCTGGCGCTTGGTGCCACTGACTCGTAGGGGCGCAGCGTGCTGCGCCCCGCGCCCCTACGATTCTTGCGTCTCTGGCACCAGCACCATCTCCTCGATGATCGCGCGCGGCGGCAGGTTGATCGCCAGCAGCGCGCAGCGGGCCACGTCCTCGGGCTGAAGCATGCGCTCGCGGATCTCAGGCGGCGGCGGGCTGGGCCGCTGGTCGAGCAGCGGGGTGTTGATCTCGCCGGGGAAGATCGCGCAGGCCCGCACCCCGTGCCGCCGCTCCTCGGCGTTGATCGCCTGGGTCAGCCCGGCCATGCCGAACTTCGACATGGCGTAGGCCGCCCCGGCCACCGCGCTGGCCCGCAGCCCGGCGATCGAGGCGATGTTGATGATCGTCCCCGCGCCCCGCTCGCGCATGCCGGGCAGGAAGGCCTGCGAGCAGTAGTAGGCGCCGTGCATGTTCGTGTCCACGATCCGGTGGTAGTCGGCGGTGGAGAGCTCGGCCAGGCTGCGCGCCGCCGTGTTCGTGCCCGCCGAGTTGACCAGCACCTCCACATCGCCCAGCTGCGCCGCCCGCTCGGCCATCGCCGCCACCTCCGCCGGGTCGCCGATGTCGCAGGGCAGGGCCAGCAGCGCCGCGCCGCCCGCCCCGGCCAGCCGGATCGTCTCCCGCAGCGTCTCCTCGCGCCGGCCGACCAGCGCCACCGCCCAGCTCTCCCGCGCCAGCATCAGCGCCACCACCCGCCCCACCCCGCTCCCCGCCCCCGTCACCACCGCGACTCTTGGCATGTGAGGCCCTCCCTGGCGCTTGCGCCATTGCAGATTGGCGCGCGATACTTGTTTCTGCACTACACGACCGCCATCCGATCCATGCTGTGCGGGCGACCACGGTGGGTCGCCCCTACGGCACATCAAGATTCACCCTCGGCCCACGCGGCTGACCTGAGCACCGCGAGGCCGCCCACGTGGATCGGATAGAACTCTCCTTTGAGTACTTATTGAGTGTTGAGTGTTGAGTGTTGAGTGTTGAGTGTTGAGTGCTCTGCGCTCTGCGCTATGGTAGCACAGCTTCCCGGCGCGCCGTGGTACAATCGCACCCCTACCCTCCGCTGGTCGTTCGTCGTCAACAGGAGCGCACATGCAGTACGGGCATATCCCCGGCATCGACAAGCCGATCTCGCGCCTGGTGCAGGGCACGCTGATGGTCTCATCGCAGGATCTGGACGGAGCCTTCGCGCTGTTCGACTCGATCCTGGCCCTGGGCTGCACCGCCTTCGACACCGCCCACGTCTACGGCCAGGGCGACAACGAGCGCACCGTGGGGCGCTGGGTGCGCGAGCGCGGCATCCGCGAGCAGGTGGTGATCATCGGCAAGGGCGCCCACCACAGCCAGGACCGCCGCCGGGTCACGCCCTTCGATATCAGCGCCGACATCCACGACTCGCTGGCCCGCTTCCAGTTCGACTACATCGACCTGTACCTGCTGCACCGCGACGACCCGGCGGTGCCGGTGGGGCCGATCGTCGAGGCGCTGAACGAGCACCTGCGGGCGGGCCGCATCCGGGCCTTCGGCGGATCGAACTGGAGCGTGGAGCGCATCCGCGAGGCCAACGCCTACGCGGCCGAGCGCGGCCTCGCGCCCTTCATCGCGAGCAGCCCGAACTTCAGCCTGGCCGACCAGATCCAGGAGCCCTGGCCCGGATGCGTCACGATCAGCGGCCCGGCGCACGCTGAGGCCCGCGCATGGTACGCGCAGCAGCAGCTGCCGCTCTTCACATGGTCGAGCCTGGCCGGCGGTTTCTTCTCCGGGCGCTTCAGCCGCGAGAATATCGGCGCGGCCGAGGGCTACTTCGACACCCTGGCGGCGCAGTGCTACGGCAGCGAGGCTAACTTCCAGCGGCTCGACCGCGCCGCCCAGCTCGGCGCCGCGCGCGGGCTGAGCGTCCCGCAGGTGGCCCTGGCCTATGTGATGAGCCAGCCGCTCGACATCTACGCCCTGGTGGGCAGCGCGAGCGCCGATGAGTTCGCCGCCAACGCCGCCGCCGCCGACCTGCCACCCCTGTCGTCGCGCCCGCCGCCCCAGAGCCCGCCGCCCCAGAGCCCGCCGCCCCGGAGCCGGTTGCCCCCGCGCCCGCCGCCCCCAGCGTCGATCGCCGCACGATCGTCGTCCCCGCCCACGAGCAGCTCAGCGAGACCGATGTCGCCCACGGCATGATCAAGGATTTCATCGAGGAGAACCCCTCGCTGCCCTGGGTGCTGCTTGCCTTCATCATCGGATATATGCTCGGACGCCGGAAGTAACACAATGTTGAATGCTGAATGTTGAATGCTGAATGGAGGCATTCAACATTCAGCATTCAGCATTCAGCATTTCTCTTGCAACGAGGAGGTTGGAACCCGTGACGACGATCACTGTCACCGTGAACGGCAAGTCGTACACCCGCGATGTCGAGCCCCGCACCCTGCTGGTCCACTTTCTGCGCGAGAACCTCAGCCTCACCGGCACCCACGTCGGCTGCGACACCAGCCAGTGCGGCGCCTGCGTCGTCCACATGGACGGGGTGAGCGTGAAGTCCTGCACCACCCTGGCCGTCCAGGCCGACGGCGCGAGCGTCACCACAATCGAGGGGCTGGCCAACGGCACCGAGCTGCACGCGCTCCAGGAGGGCTTCTGGGAGAAGCACGGCCTCCAGTGCGGCTACTGCACCCCCGGCATGATTATGTCCGCCGCCGACCTGCTCAAGAATAACCCTAACCCGACCGACGACGAGATCCGCCACGGGCTTGAGGGCAACCTCTGCCGCTGCACCGGCTACGAGAACATCGTGCGCGCCGTGCGCTACGCCGCCGAGAAGATGAATACGGTCAACGCGGACTAATTGTAAGGGCGCAGCAGCAAGGTTGGCTGCGCCAGCACACTGGCGCAGCCAACCTTGCTGCTGCGCCCCGATAGCCCTCTAGAATGGAGTCAATGATGACCACCGAGACGATGTTCGGCCGTGCGCTCAAGCGCCGCGAGGACCCGCGCCTGATCACCGGGCGCGGCCAGTATGTCGATGATATACAGATCCCCGGCGTGCAGCGCATCTTCTTCCTGCGCAGCCCCTACGCCCACGCGATGATCACTTCGATCGATACCTCGGCGGCGGAGGCTCACCCCGGCGTGATGAAGGTCTACACCGGCAAGGATCTGCCGGCCGTCCCCGTGCCCTGCGGCGTCAACCTGCCCGACAGCAACCAGAAGACGCCGCCCTACTTCATGATCGCCACCGACCGGGTGCGCCACACCGGCGAGATCGTCGCCGCCGTGGTGGCCAGCGATATCGGCACGGCCCGCGACGCCGCCGAGAAGATCGTCGTCGAGTACGACCCGCTGCCCGTGGTGGTCGATGCCGAGAAGTCCGTCATGGACGGTGCCCCGCAGCTGTACGACGGGATCGATAACAATATCACCTTCGACTGGAAGCTCGGCGGCGGCGATATCGACGCGGCCTTCGCCGGCGCCGAGGTCGTGATCAAGCAGCGCCTGGTCAACCAGCGGCTCATCCCCAACGCCATGGAGCCGCGCGCCGTGGCCGGCCGCTACGACAGCGCCACCGGCGACCTGACGCTCTGGGACACCGACCAGAACCCGCACATTATCCGCCTGCTGATCTGTATGCTCACCGGCATCGCTGAGAATAAGCTGCGCGTGATCGCCCCCGATGTCGGCGGCGGCTTCGGCAGCAAGATCTTCCTCTACGCCGAGCAGCTGCTGGTCACTACGATCACCAAGGACCTCGCCACCCCGGTCAAGTGGGTCGAGACCCGCAGCGAGAACTTTCAGGCCACCACCCACGGCCGCGACCACGTCAGCTATGTCGAGATGGCCTTCATGAAGAGCGGCAAGCTGTGCGGACTGAAGGTGAAGACCTACGCGAACATGGGCGCCTTCATGACCGCCTTCGCCCCGCTGGTGCCGACCTTCCTCTATGGCACGCTGCTCTCGGGCGTGTACGACCTGCCGGCCCTGCGGGTCGAGACGATCGGCGTGCTCACCAACACGATGGCGGTGGACGCCTACCGCGGCGCCGGCCGTCCCGAGGCCTCCTACCTGCTGGAGCGGGTGATGGACATCGCCGCCGATGAGCTGAACATTGACCCGGCCGAGATCCGGCGCATGAACTTCATCAAGGGCGAGTTCCCGCACATGGCCGTCACCGGCATGAACTATGACAGCGGCGACTACGAGGGCAACCTCGACAAGGCCCTGGCGCAGTTCGGCTACGCCGACTGGCGGGCCAAGCAGGCCGAGGCCAAGGCCAAGGGCCGCTACCTGGGCATCGGCCTCTCCTGCTACATCGAGGCCTGCGGCATCGCCCCCTCGAAGATGGTCGGCATGATGGGCGGCGGCGTCGGCCTCTGGGAGTCCGGCACCATCCGCGTCCACCCCACCGGCAAGGTGACGGCCTACACCGGCGCGCACTCGCACGGCCAGGGCCACGAGACGACCTTCGCCCAGCTGATCTCGGACACGCTCGGCGTGCCCTACGACAATGTCGAGATCGTCCACGGCGACACCAACCAGGTGCAGTTCGGCATGGGCACCTACGGCTCGCGCTCGCTGGCCGTCGGCGGCACCGCGCTGCTCAAGAGCGCCCAGAAGCTGGTCGAGAAGGGCAAGAAGATCGCCGCCCACCTGCTTGAGGCCAACGCCGCCGACATCGAGTACAAGGACGGCAGCTTCTCGGTCAAGGGCTCGCCCGACCGCAGCAAGGCCTTCGGCGAGGTGGTGCTGATGGCCTACCTGGCCCACAACTACCCGGCCGACCTTGAGCCCGGATTTGAGGAGCAGACCTTCTTCGACCCGACCAACTTCACCTTCCCCGAGGGCACCTACATGGCCATCGTCGAGGTGGACCCGGAGACGGGCACGGTCACGCCGCTGAACTTCTACTGCATGGATGACTGCGGCAACGTGCTGAACCCGCTGATCGCCGAGGGCCAGGTCCACGGCGGCGTGGCCCAGGGCATCGGCCAGGCTCTGTACGAGAACGCGGTCTACGACGAGAACGGCCAGCTGATCAGCGGCTCGATGATGGACTACGCGGTGCCGAAGATCACCCAGCTGCCCTCCTACACCACCGAGTTCGCCCCTGTCCCCTCGCCCAGCAACCCGATGGGCGTGAAGGGCATCGGCGAGGCCGGCACGATCGGCTCGACGGCGGCGATTGCCAACGCGGTGATGGACGCGCTCTCGTCGATGAACATCCGCCACATCGACCTGCCGCTGACCTCGCAGAACGTCTGGAATGCCATCCAGGCCGCGAAGTAATTGCAGATTGTAGATTGCAGATTGTAGATTGAGCAGCCCAATCTGCAATCTGCAATCTGCAATCTGCAATCTGCAATCTGCAATCTGCAATCCGCAATCTGCAATCCGCAATCTGCAATCTGCAATCAATGGATAGGAGCACCGCATGATCCCCTCAGCGTTTGAATACGCGACGCCGGCGACCCTGAACGAGGCGATGGCGATGCTGGCCGCCGATGAGGACGCCAAGCTGCTGGCCGGCGGCCACAGCCTGCTGCCGACGATGAAGCTGCGCCTGGCCGCGCCGACGAAGCTGATCGACCTGCGCAAGATCGGCGAGCTGCGCGGCGTCTCCGCCAGCGGCGGCGGCGCGCGCATCGGCGCGATGACCACCTACGCCGAGGCCACGGCCAGCGCCGCGCTCAAGGGCTACGCGGCCCTGATCGATGCCACCTCGATCATCGGCGACACCCAGGTGCGCAACCGCGGCACCATCGGCGGCGCCATGGCCCACGGCGACCCGGCGGCCGACCTGCCGGCCGTCATGCTCGCCCTCGGGGCGACGGTCAATGTGATCGGCTCCGCCGGCAGCCGCGCGATCGCGATCGACGACTTCTTCGTCGGCATGCTGACCACCGCCCTTGAGGAGGGCGAGATCATCACCTCGATCGACCTGCCCGCCCTCGCCGCTGGCACCAGTACTGCTTATGTCAAGTTTGCCAACCCGGCCAGCGGCTACGCCATGGTCGGCGTGGCGGCGAGCGTGACCATGAGCGGCGGCAAGGTCAGCGCCTGCCGCATCGGCCTGACCGGCGCCGGCCCCAGCGCCACCCGCCTTGAGGGCGTCGAGCAGGCCCTGACCGGCAGCGACGGCTCGGAGGCGAGCATCGCCAGCGCCGTGGCCAACGCCGGCGACGGGCTGGACATCCTCGGCGACATCCACGCCGGCGAGGACTACCGCCGGGCCATGGTCAGCGTCTACGCGAAGCGGGCCATCGTGGCCGCGATCGCGCGGGCGTAGCAGGGGCGCAGCAGCACGAAGGGGGAGTGGCGGCGAGCCGCCACTCCCCCTTCGTGCTGCTGCGCCTCTACCCCAGCGCCGGGTGGTTGCGCTGCTGGAAGATCGTGTCCACGGAGACGCCGCTGTGGATACGCTGGATCACCTCGGCTACCAGGTGGCTCACGCTGAGCACGACCAGGCCGGGCCAGCGCTTCTCGGGGGCGATCGGCAGGGTGTCGGTGGTGACGAGCTCCTTGAGCGAGCTGCTGCGCAGGCGCTGGGCGGCGTTGCCGGCCAGCACGGCGTGGACGCAGCTGGCGTAGATCTCGCGGGCGCCCTCGCGCTCAAGCAGGTCGATCACCTCAAGCATCGAGCCGCCGGTGGCGATCTCGTCGTCGACCAGGATACAGCGCTTGCCGGCCACATCGCCGATCAGGTTCAGGATCTCGGGAGAGGTCAGGCTACCGCCGTCCGTGCGGCCGAAGTGCTGCACGCGGCGCTTCTCGGCGATCGCCAGCGGCGCGCCCAGAGCCTCGGCGAAGTTGCGCGCCCGCTTGGCGAAGCCCACGTCGGGCGAGACGACGATCGCATCGTCCCAGCCCTTGTCGGCGAAGTAGCGCACCAGCAGATGCATGGCCGTCAGCTCATCGGTGGGGATGCTGAAGAAGCCCTGGATCTGGCCCGCGTGCAGGTCGATCGTCAGCACCTGGTGGGCGCCGGCCACCTGGATCATGTCGGCCAGCAGGCGGGCGGTGATCGGCACGCGCGGCTGGTCGCGCTTATCGGTGCGGCCATAGGCATAGTAGGGGATCACCGCCGTGATCCGCCCGGCCGAGGCCCGCTTGCACGCGTCGATCAGGATCAACAGCTCCATGACCCGGTCGCTTAGGTCAGGCGCCGAGAGCGACTGGACGATGAAGACGTCCTTCTCGCGCACGCTCTCGTTGAGCTTGATGAAGATATTCTCGTTGCTGAACTTGACGATCGTCGCGTCGCCCAGCGGCACCCCGACACGGTCACATACCGCCTGCGCGAGGGCGCTGTTCCCATTCCCCGCGAAGATGCGCATCTCATCGAACCGACTACCCATGACGCCCTCCAGATTGCAGATTGCAGATTGTAGATTGCAGATTGCAGATTGAGGATTGAGGATTGTAGATTGAATAGTGATGAGTTCTGCGATGATCGACCAATCTGCAATCTGCAATCTGCAATTGATAGTGATGAGTTCGGCGATGATCGACTAATCTGCAATCTGCAATCTGCAATCTGCAATTGGATGATCGACCAATCTACAATCTGCAATCTGCAATCTGCAATTGATCGAGCAGCGCGGCGCGCTCGATACGTGGGCCGACAGGGAGTCCCTCCTGGAGCGCGCCATCGCTCTCGGATGCGACGAGCAGCACGCCAATGCTGGGGCGCTGGATCAGCGCGGTGAGCAGCTGGCCGAGGCTCATGGCGGCCAGCCTGGGCGCGGACCCCAGCTTGGAGGCCTGGGCGAAGCTCAGGGCCGCGTCGGCGCTGCGGAAGGCCAGCAGCACGCGCGGGCGGGCCGGCGGGGTGCGCGCCGGCCCCTCGCCGCCGCCGTGGCTGGCGCTCCGAAAAATATACATGCGGCCAAGCGGGGTCTCGCCCTCGCTCAGGCGCACGCGCGCCCATGCGAGGGCGGCCTCGGCCGCATCGGCGCGGTAGCCAGACTGGAGGGCGGCGGTGGTGAAGAGCTGCGCGTCATTCATCATGAATGTATTGGGCCGTAGGGACGCAGCGCGCTGCGTCCCTACGGCAGTGGCACCGCCGTCGGCACCGGCTGAATAGTGTCGGGGCGGCGCTCGTTCTGGTAGAGGGCGGTGCCGAGCAGGCCGGACTGCACCTCGTAGGGCGTGCCGGCGGCCTCGGGGTGGAGCTCCATACGCGCCCGCTCGAAGTACTGCACCCGGTAGGTCTTCCCATCGGGCAGCACCTCATCAAACTCCTCGCTGATCGGCATGCCGAAGACATCCAGGTCGCCATTCTGCGACCAGAAGGACAGGAAGGCCCCGCCCAGGGCGTGGCCCGTCTCGGCGAAGAAGCGCATGTCTGGCCGGCTCACAAAGAACTGCTGGGAGGCGAACATGCGCCCATCGGTGTACTCGGTGCCGAGACGCCCGAGCTGGATCTCATAGGGGGTGCCGGCATACTCCGGCCAGCGCTCGACGCGCGCGCGCTCGAACCATTGGATCTCGCGCCCGTTCACCGTCATCAGCCCGCTGATCGGCCGGCCGAGGATGCGCAGGCCGCCGTGGGCGTCGTAGTAGCCCTGAAAGCCCGGATCCACCACGGGGCTCGGGCTGGACGTACCCACGGCCGGGATCTCGGCCGCGGGCGCGGGGGGCGACTCGAAGCCCGATGCGCCGCCGAGGACCCCCTGGCTGCCCTCGGCGGGCGTATCAGACGAGAGGAGCGGGCCGCGCGCCGGCCCGCCAGCCTCCTGCGCGGGGGCCGGGCGCAGGCCACCTGTGGCCCAGAGCATGACGAGGAGCGCCAGCAGTCCCAGGGCGCCCACCAGAGCGATGATCCAGCCCAGCAGGGTGCGGCTCATCTGGGTGCGCGGCCGGCCAGCGGGGTTCGCCTGCGTGGACGCCTCGGGGCTATCGCCCCCGGCCCCAGGCTGGTCGGACGATGGAGATCCGCCGGTCTGGCTGTCTGCGCCCGCGCGGATGATCTGGTTGGGGCTCTCGACCTTATACTCGGATCGCTGCTTTGGGCCACTCATACGGCATCCTCCTCGCCCATGCGGGCGCTGATCGCGGCGGCCAGATCACGCAGCTCATCGGGGGCGCCCGCGCCGGGCCTCCAGTGGGCTATGGCGCGGTCGCCCTCCCAGCGCGGGATGATATGGACGTGGTAGTGGGGCACCACCTGCCCGGCGGCCGCCCCGTTGTTCTGCACGATGTTCAGCCCGTCGGGACTGAGGGCCGCCGAGATGGCCCGGGCCACCAGCTGCACCGTGCGGGCCACGGCGGCCAGCAGATCAGGCGACAGGTCGAGCAGGGTCGGCAGCTCCTCCTTACAGATCACCAGCGTATGCCCGCGCGAGGCCGGACTGACATCGAGAAAGGCCAGGGTCTGCGCGTCCTCGTACACCTTTGCCGCCGGAATCTCACCGTTGACGATGCGCGTGAAGATCGATGGCATCTT
>NZ_JAIEWN010000018.1:60376-67700 GCF_019599295.1 Oscillochloris sp. ZM17-4
GGTGCCCCAACGGGAGGGTCAGGGCAGCGGCACACTGCCCTGACCCTCCCGGATCTCACCCCGCTCGGCGTGACGCCGGCCGAACCAGGCCAGCGCGGCGGCGCCGAGCATGACGCCGAACCAGAGCGTGCAGAAGCGGATGATGATCGTCGCGGTGGTGGCGGCGCTGGCGCTCTGGCCGACGAGGGCCACCAGCAGGCCGACGCTGCTCACCTCGGAGGCGCCGAGGCCGCCGGGGAGAAACGAGACCAGCCCAAAGAGCGTGCTCGCCGCGAAGATGAAGGTGGCCTGGAGCAGCAGCAGGGGCGTGCCGCTCACGCCCAGCCCGACCAGCACATAGTAGAAGGCCACGCACTCGAACCCCCACGAGACCACGCTGATCACGGTGGAGACCAGGAGGATGCGCCAGTCGAGCAGCTGCGCCGTGCTGGTGTAGATGTTACGCAGCTTCGGGGCGATCCGCCCGCCGAGGGGCAGCCCCTCGACGCGGTCGATGATCCCCAGCGAGAGGCGGCGGCTCTGGGCCACCAGGATGCCGGCCACGGTGGCGACTAGCAGCACGACGAAGAGGAGCCGCGCGGGGGGGTAGAGGGTCAGGCCGAGGGCCATCAGCAGCAGCATCGCCAGGCCGTCGGTGAGCCGCTCGGCCAGCACGATCGGCGCCGAGACGCTCACGGCAACCCCGTTGACCCGCCGCAGCAGGTAGGACTTGAACACCTCGCCAAGCTTCCCCGGCGTCACCGCCATCACCATGCCGGCGGTGAAGATCAGGCCGCTATCGAGCCGGCTCACGCCATCCCCCAGCCCAAGCCGGCGCAGGTAGTAGTCCCATTTCATGCCGCGCAGGATGTAGTTCAGCAGGGTGAAGCCGAGGACGGCGGGCAGCAGCGCCCAGCGAAAGGAGCCGAGATCACGGCCGACCTCGCGCAGATCGCTGACGAGGCCGATCACGACCAGCACGGCGAGGCCGAGCAGGAGCGAGGCGAGGATCTTGCCCTGGAGCGTTTTTAATGACATTGTGACGCGCGCCTGTCACCATTCAGAATGTTAACGCGATTATAACCGCCCCCCCCATGAGACGCAAACCGCCCGGCGGGCTGCTATAATCTGAGCGCTGCGCGCTCATAATTGCAGATTGCAGATTGCAGATTGCAGATTGTACAATGTGCGCTCAACACTCTGTACTCTGCGCTCTGCGCTCTGCGCTCAACACTCAACACTCAACACTCAACACTCTGCACTCTGCAATCTACACTCTGCACTCTGCAATCTGCAATCTACAATCTGCAATCTGCAATCTGCAATTGCACTCCCCCATGAAACACACAGCCTTTGCCCTGCTCGCGCTGATGATCGCCCTCTCCACACTCGCCCAGCCCCCGGCGGCCTCGGCGGCGACGCCATCGGCCATCCCCGGCGAGCTGATCGTCCGCCTGCGGCCGGGCGTCTGGCCGGCCCTGCGCGGCGGCGCGCTCCAGATCGCCGGCGCGCCCGCCGATGCCCTGGCGTCGCTGAACCGCCAGCTCTCCGCCCTCGGCGCCGCCGCTGCCGCGCCGATCGGCGCGGGCAGCGACACCTACAAGCTCACGATCCGCGCCGACGTGAGCCCCACCGCCGCCGCCACCGCCCTGGCGCGCTTCGGTGCCGTAGCCTACGCCGAGCCGAACCACCGCCGCGTCGCCCAGCGCACCCCCAACGATAGCGTGGTCGACCAGCAGTGGGGGCTGCGCAACGTGCAGGCCTTCGAGGCCTGGGACATCACCACCGGCGGCGAGATCGTCATCGCGGTGGTGGATACCGGCGTCGATGCGGGCCACCCCGACCTGCGCGGCAAGGTGCTGCCGGGCTACAACGCCTTCTCGGGCGGGAGCGACTCCGGCGACGACAACGGGCACGGCACGGCGGTCTCCGGCCTGATCGCCGCCGACACCGATAACGGCAAGGGCGTGGCCGGGCTCTGCTGGGGCTGCAAGATCCTGCCGGTGAAGGCGCTGAACAGCCGGGGCGGCGGCGATGACGCCAGCGTGTCCGCCGGCATCCGCTGGGCCGCCGATAGCGGCGCCCGCATCATCAACATGAGCCTCGGCGGCAGCGATGAGAGCCAGGCCCTGCGCGACGCGGTGGACTATGCGGCGTCCAAGGGCGCCCTCCTGATCGCGGCCTCGGGCAATGAGCGCCAGGACGGCAACGCCGTCAGCTACCCCGCCGCCTACGATAACGTCGTCGCCGTGGGAGCCACCGGCAACACGGATGTGATCACGGGCTTCTCCAACACCGGCCCCTACGTCGACCTCGCGGCGCCCGGCGTCGGCCTGTGGACGACGCTGCCGGGCGGCATCTACGGCCCGCCGAATGGCACCTCGTTCTCCAGCCCCTATGTCGCCGGCGTGGCCGGGCTGGTCTTTACCCTGCGCCCCGACCTGCCGGCCCAGGATATCGCCTGCATCCTGGAGGCCGGCGCCGACGACAAGGGCGCGCCCGGCCGCGATGACGAGTACGGCTGGGGCCGCCTGAACGCGCTCAGGTCGCTCCAGCTGGCCCAGGCCTACACGGGCTGCCCGCTGTATGCGCCGACCCCCGCGCCGACCCCCGCGCCATCGCCGACCCCCGCCCCCGCGCCGTCACCCGCCCACGGCGACGGCAGCGCGCCCCCGGCCCTGACGCCCGTGCCCGCCGGCAGCGTCGGCGCCGACCGGGCCTACTTCCCGGAGACGGGCCACAGCCTGGGCGGCGAGTTCCGCCGCTACTGGGAGCGCCACGGCGGCCTGCCGATCTTCGGGTTCCCCACCAGCGAGGAGCTGCGCGAGGTGGGCGCCGACGGGAAGGCCTACACGGTGCAGTACTTCGAGCGCCACCGCTTCGAGCTCCACCCGGAGAACGCCGCCCCGTACAACGTGCTGCTCTCGCGCATCGGCGATGACATCCTCAAGGCCCAGGGCCGCGACTGGTTCGCCCTCCCGAAGACCGGCCCGCAGCCCGGCTGCCTCTTCTTCGAGCAGACATCCCAGTCGATCTGTGAGCCCTTCCTGAGCTACTGGCGCAGCAACGGCCTGGAGTTCGACGGGCGGGCGGGGAAGAGCTACGCCGAGAGCATGGCGCTGTTCGGCCAGCCGATATCGCCGCCGCAGACCGAGGAGGTCGAGCCGGGGGTCTTCGTGACCGTGCAGTGGTTCGAGCGCGCGCGCTTCGAGGATCACGGCGCGGGGCGGGTGCTGCTCGGCCTGCTCGGCAACGAGCTGCTGCGCGCGCGGGGCTGGCGCTAGAGGGGACAGCGTACAGCGTACAGGGGATAGGTAAGGCATCCTGAAATCTTGTCCCGACGCTATGATTCGATTGTGCGCAACAGCGCAAAAAATAGCGAATCATGAAGGCGAGACACGCTATGCACTCAGTGGTAGCAATCAAACAGGTGCCGGACACCTCTAACGTCCGGATCAACCCTGAGACGGGCACGTTGATCCGCGAAGGGGTTCCGACGATCATCAACCCCTACGACATCCACGCCGTCGAGATGGCGGTGCGGATCAAGGAGCAGTTTGGCGGCACGGTGACGGTGATCACCATGGGGCCGCCCAAGGCCATGGAGGCGCTGATCGAGTGTGTCGAGCAGGGTGCGGATCGGGGGATCCTGATCAGCGACCGACGCTTCGGCGCCGCCGACACGCTCGCGACCTCATACGTGCTGGCGCACACCGTCGAGGCGCTCCAGGAGGCCGGCCCGGTCGATCTGCTGCTGTTCGGCAAGCAGGCGATCGACGGCGACACCGGCCAGGTTGGCCCGGGGGTCGCCGCGCGCCTGCATGTGCCGCTGCTCAGCAACGCCGTCGCGATCGAGTCCTTCGACCCGGTGGCGCGCAAGGCCGTGATCCACCGCAAGATCGAGCAGGGCATCGAGGTGATCGAGACAAGCCTGCCGGCGCTGCTGACGGTCGAGAAGGAGATCGCCGCGGTCAAGCGCGCGCCGCTGCCGAACCTGATCAACGCCGCGAGCTACAAGCCGGAGCTGTGGACCGCCGACGCGCCGGTGCCCTTCGATATTGAGCAGGTCGGGATCAAGGGCTCGCCCACGATCGTCGGCAAGGCCTTCACGCCGCCGGCGCGCGAGGCCGGGGCGATCATGTCGGTGGCCGAGAAGGGCTTGAGCGAGGCCGTGGCCGATGCGCTGGCGATGATCGTCCAGGCCAGCGTCGTCACGCTGCCGAACCAGAACGGAGGCAGGCCGTGAGCGAGCAGGCTGAGAAACCCACCCCGCGTATCTGGGTCTTCATCGAGCAGGAGGAGGGCCAGCCGCACCCGGTCTCGTGGGAGCTGCTGGGTGCCGCCGGGCGGCTGGCCGCAGAGCTGCCCGGCAGCGTGGTCGAGGCCGTCCTGCTCGGCCACGATGTCGCCGAGATCGCGGCGGAGGCCTACCGCTATGGCGCCAGTCGCGTCTACCTGATCGACGACCCGCTGCTTGAGACCTACCGTAACATGCCCTACGGGGTCGGCGTGAGCAAGCTCGTCACGAAGTACCAGCCAGAGATCTTCCTGATCGGCGCGACGACGCTCGGGCGCGACCTGGCCAGCACGATCGCGACCCGCGTGAAGACGGGCCTGACCGCCGACTGCACCGAGCTGGCGATCGACCCCAAGCAGATGATCCTGGCCGCCACCCGGCCGACCTTCGGCGGCAACCTCATGGCCACCATCCTCTGCCGCAAGCACCGCCCGCAGATGGCCACGGTTCGCCCGCGCGTCCTGACGATGCCGGAGCCGCTGCCGGCGGCCGAGGGCGAGCTGCTGCGCGAGCCGCTCGACCTCAGCGAGAGCGACATCCCGGTGCGACGCCTGCGCCTCATCCCCGGCGAGGAGCAGATCAACATCGAGTATGCCGACGTGATCGTCGCGGGCGGGCGCGGCGTGGGCGGGCCGAAGGGCTTCACGCTGCTTGAGGAGCTGGCCGAATCCCTCGGCGGGGTCGTCGGCGCAAGCCGCCCGGTCATCGACGCCGGCTGGATCGGCCACGAGCACCAGGTCGGCCAGACGGGCAAGACGGTGCGCCCCAAGCTCTACATCGCCGCCGGGATCTCCGGGGCGGTGCAGCACACGGTCGGGATGAGCGGCGCCAACTTCATCCTGGCGATCAACTCAGACCCCAACGCGCCGATCTTCCAGATGGCCAACGCGAGCATCGTCGGCGACCTCTACGAGGTGATCCCCGAGCTGATCCGGCAGGTGAAAGGAGCGGGCAATGGCCAGTAAGTACACCTTCGACGCCATTGTGGTGGGCGGCGGGCCGTCGGGAACCGCAGCGGCGCTGACCATGGCCCGCGGCGGCCTGAAGACGGTTCTGATCGAGCGGGGCCGCTTCGCCGGCGCCAAAAACTTCTTCGGCGGGGTGATGTACACCCACGCGCTGGCCGATGTGCTGCCCGAGTACCTGGAGCGCAAGCCGCCCTTCGAGCGGCCCGTCACCGAGCAGGGCTACTGGATGCTCTCGCCCGACAGCGTCGTCCGGATCATGCATAAGAGCGAGCACTACAAGCAGGAGCCGGCCGAGGCGCACACGGTGCTGCGGGCGCAGTTCGACCCGTGGTTCGCCGAGCAGGCCGCCGCCGCCGGCGCGCTCCTGATCACCAAGACCACGGTCACGCACATCCTCCAGGACGCCAAGGGGCGGGTGATCGGCGTCCGCACCGACCGGCCGGACGGCGAGGTCTACGCGCCGATCGTGGTCATTGCCGAGGGGGTCAACAATCTGCTGACGCAGAAGCTCGGCCTGATCAAGAACGACCTCCCGCCGCGCTTCGTGGCCCTGGCGGTGAAGGAGTACATCAGCCTGCCGCCCAAGGAGATCCAGGCCCGCTTCGGGCTCAGCGGCGCGAACGAGGGGGCGGCGATCGATGTCTTCGGCGATGCCACGATGGGGCTCCCCGGCACCGCCTTCCTCTACACCGACCGCGCCGGGCTCTCGATCGGCGTCGGCATGCTGCTTGAGGAGTTCGTCTCCCACAAGCTGCGGCCCTACGAGGTGCTGGCCCGCTTCAAGAACCACCCGGCCATCCAGCCCTACCTCGACGGCGGGAAGCCGCTGGAGTACGGCGCCCACCTGATCCCCGAGACCGGCTACGACCGCATGCCTAAGCTGTCGGCACCCGGGGTCATGGTCGTCGGCGACGCCGCCGGCATGGTCGACGCGATGCATCGCGAGGGCACGAACCTGGCGATGACCGCCGGGAAGATGGCCGGCTCCACGGCGATCGCCGCGCACCAGGCGAACGACTTCTCCGCCGGATTCCTCCGGCAGTACCGGAAGAACCTAGAGGCGACCTTCGTCCTCAAGGATATGAAGCAGTACCGTCGGATGACGGACTTCCTCGACAGCACGCCGCACTTTATGGGAACGTACGCCAACTTCCTGAACGACGCCGCGCTGCGCTACTTCACGGCCCACGGCATGCCAAAGCGCGACATGGAGAAGCAGATCGTCGGGCTGCTGCAGGAGCGGCGCTCCTTCTTCGGGATGGCCTCGGATATGCTCAAGCTGCTGCGCGCGATGAGAGGATAGCACTATGAACGACCGAAAACACCAGCCCCTGAGCCCCGAGCTTGAGGCCACCCTGCCGGCGGTCAATATCGACAACCTGATCGTCTCGATCAAGTACTATGTGGACGAGGAGTTCGCCCACATCCAGGTGCGCGAGCACACGGTCTGCGCCACATGCGGGCCGAAGCCCTGCCTCGACTTCTGCCCGGTACGCGTCTTCACCCAGGACGGCCAGGGCCGCATCTTAGTCGGCTACCAGGCCTGCGTGGAGTGCGGCAGCTGCCGCATCGGCTGCCCCCTTCACAACATCGACTGGCAGCTGCCGCGCGGCGGCTACGGTGTCGCCTACAAGTTCGGCTAATGCCGCGCCGCCGGCTGAGGAGCTATATCATGCACGAGACGGCCATTCTACAGATCGATCAGGCCGCGCTGGCGATGATCCAGGCGCTCGACACATACGGCGAGGAGATGAGCCCGCTGCTCGACCCCGGCTATCTGGAGGCGCTCCAGCACCAGGTCGTCAACCTGCGGCGCGTGCTGCTCGGCCTCGAGATGGGGCTCCTCTACCAGGGCCAGGACTGGCAGGTGCCCGAGGAGCTGCTGGAGCAGGCCAGCCGGGAGCTGCTCCCGGTGGACAAGGCCGCGACCCGCCTGCGGGACGCGGCGAGCCGGGGCGCACAGGAGTAGCGCCCTAGCGCGGGGGCTTGCGGGCCTGCGGCCCCCGGAATTTCTTATGGTTGTGGTGCCAGCAGGCACATGCCGCACTGATGGTGCTGCGGCGCGGCGTAGCCGCGCCGC
>NZ_JAIEWN010000018.1:67800-88169 GCF_019599295.1 Oscillochloris sp. ZM17-4
CACCCAAGGAGAGTCTCCGATGCAGCCCGCACCCGCACGCTACCACCTCCGCCTCAAGGAGCTCCCGCCCGACTCGCAGCCCCGCGAGCGTCTGCGCGACTCTGGCCCCGCCGCCCTCTCCGACGCCGAGCTGCTCGCTATCCTCCTGCGTGTCGGCGTGGCCGGCACCAACGTGCTCCAGCTGGCCCAGCAGCTGCTCGTCGAGCACGGCGGCTGGACGGGGCTCCAGCGCGCCGACTATGCCGAGCTGTGCCGCCGGCACGGCGTGGGCGAGGCGAAGACCGCCACGCTCAAGGCCGCCCTGGAGATCGGCCGGCGGCTCCTGATCACCGGCGTCGACGAGCGCCCGCAGATAAAATCCCCCGCTGATGTGGCCGCGCTGCTGATGGTCGAGATGGGCCACCTCGACCAGGAGCACCTGCGCACCGTGCTCCTCGACACCAAGAACCGCGTCCAGCAGATCGCCACGATCTACGTCGGCTCGGTGAACACCGCCGTCATCCGGGTCGGCGAGGTCTTCCGCGACGCGGTGCGCAAGAACAGCACGGCCATGATCGTGGTGCATAACCACCCGTCGGGCGACCCGACGCCCTCGCCAGAGGATATCCTGGTCACCCGCCAGATCGTCGAGGCCGGCAAGCTGCTCGACATCGATATCCTCGACCACCTTGTGATCGGGCGCGGGCGCTACGTGAGCATGCGCGAGCGCGGGCTGATCGCGGGGTGGTAGGCGGGGTCCGCGCCACGCGCATCCGCCTCTGGTCGCTTGACGCCCCCGCGGAGGGTTGCTATACTTGCCCTCGAATGGCGATGACGGGGACGAGTAGCTGCGCGCACCCTCCATCAGCGAGCCCGGGGCGGTGTGAGCCGGGCGGCAGAGCGCACAGCGAAGATCACCCCCGAGCCGGCAGGCGAACTGAATGTTGAATGTTGAATGTTGAATGCCGGAAGGCTCACAATTCAACATTCACAATTCACAGTTCAACATTTCATAGTAGCTGTGCCCGGCCTTGTCCCCCGTTACCGGGACAGAGCGTTGATCGACGCTCGCAGAGTGTAATGCTGAGCGCTGAGCGCTGAGTGCTGAATTCCGAAATTCAACATTCAACATTCAACATTCAACATTAAACCGGGGTGGTACCGCGGGGCATTTTTCGCCTCGTCCCCTGTCCGTGTGGCCGCTGTGGCCACGGGCAGAGGGGCGGGGTTTTTTGTGGTATTTGGCGAAGGAAAGGGACAGCGTATGTTTAAGCCCGTCGAGACGAACGTGTCGTTCCCCCAGCTTGAGGAGCGGGTCCTCGCCTGGTGGGGCGATAACCAGATCGTCGAGAAGTCGCTGGCCTCGGGCAGCAAGCCCTTCGTGTTCTACGAGGGGCCGCCCACGGCCAACGGCCGGCCCGGCCTGCACCACGTGATCAGCCGGATCTTTAAGGACGTCGTCTGCCGCTACAAGGCCATGCAGGGCTATAAGATCATCGGCCGCCGCGAGGGCTGGGACACCCACGGCCTGCCGGTTGAGATCGAGGTCGAGAAGAAGCTCGGCTTCAGCGGCAAGCCCGACATCGAGCGCTACGGCATCGCTGAGTTCAACGCCCGCTGCCGCGAGAGCGTCTGGGAGTATATCCAGGAGTGGCAGACCTTCACCAAGCGCATCGCCTACTGGGTCAGCGACGACGGCTACTACACCTACGACAACAACTATATCGAGTCGCTCTGGTGGATATTCGGCCAGCTCTGGGAGCGCGAGCTGCTCTTCCGCGACTATAAGGTCACGATGCACTGCCCGCGCTGCGGCACCAGCCTGAGCGACCACGAGGTGAGCCAGGGCGCCCGCGATGATGTGGACGACCCGAGCGTCTATATCAAGTTTCGGGTCAGCGGCGAGCTGGCACCTGGGGCCGGCAATCATGGGCTGCCGCAGCGCGCCGCTTCCCTCCAGGGCGCCTACCTGGTGGCCTGGACGACCACGCCCTGGACGCTGCCGGCCAACGTGGCCCTGGCGGTCAAGCACGACGCGGTGTATGTGGATGTCGAAGTAGGGCCGAAGCATCCGCTGCACAGCAAGTACCACCAGCATATGTCCGATGCGGATGCTTCGGCCCTACAGCCGGACCGGCTGGTTATGGCCGAGTCGCTGGTGCCCGCGGTGCTCGGCGAGGGCTACACGGTGCTGCGCAGCTTCAAGGGCAACGATCTGGTCGGCCTGCGCTACGAGAACCTGTTCGCCGGCGTGCCCGGCCCCGGCGATGAGGTTGACCTGGCCACGGCCTACCGGTTGGTGGCCGATGAGATCGTGACCATGGACGACGGCACCGGGATCGTCCACATCGCCCCGGCCTATGGCGACCTGGACGTGGGCCGCAAGCACGGGCTGCCGACGCTCTTCTCGGTGGACCTGAGCGGCATGGTCATGCCCGAGTTCGGCGAGCTGGGCTTCGCCGGGAAGTTCTTCAAGGAGGCCGACCCGGACATCACCCGCAATCTGAGGGAGCGCGGGCTGCTGCTGAAGAGCGGGCGGGTGCGCCACTACTACCCGTTCTGCTGGCGCTGTAGCACGCCGCTGCTCTTCTACGCCAAGCGCTCCTGGTACATCAAGACGACGGCCTTCAAGGCCGACCTGGTGGCCAACAACCAGCAGATCCACTGGGTGCCGGAGCACATCCGCGACGGGCGCTTCGGCAACTGGCTGGAGAACAACATCGACTGGGCGATCAGCCGCGAGCGCTACTGGGGCACGCCCCTGCCGATCTGGACGAGCGCCGACGGCAGCCACGCCGTGTGCGTCGGCTCGCTGGCCGAGCTTGAGGCGAAGGTCGGCCGCTCGCTGCGGGACCTCGACCTGCACCGGCCCTATGTGGACGAGCTGACCTGGGAGGACCCGCAGCACGGCACGATGCGGCGCATCCCCGATGTGGCCGACTGCTGGTTCGACAGCGGCTCGATGCCGGTGGCCCAGTGGCACTACCCCTTCGAGAACCAGGAGCTGTTCGAGTCGGCCCACCCGGCCGACTATATCTGCGAGGCGGTGGACCAGACCCGCGGCTGGTTCTACACCCTGCACGCCGTGAGCACGCTGCTCTTCGACCGGCCGGCCTTCCAGAATGTGATCTGCCTCGGCCACATCCTGGACGAGCACGGCCAGAAGATGAGCAAGAGCAAGGGCAATATCATCACGCCCCAGGAGGTGATCAGCCAGTATGGCGTGGACGCGCTGCGCTGGTATATGTTCGCCGCGGCGCCGCCCGGAAACCCGCGCCGCTTCAGCGGGGCGCTGGTGAACGAGAGCCTGCGCAAGTTCATGCTCACGCTTTGGAACACCTACGCGTTCTTCGTCACCTACGCCAGCCTGGACGGGTGGGAGCCAGGGGACAGGGGACAGGGGACAGGGGACAGCGACATGACGCCCATCGACCGGTGGGCGCTGGCGAGGCTGAACGGGCTGGTGCGCGATGTGACGGCGAGCCTGGAGGCCTACGAGGTCTTCCCGGCGGCGCGGGCGATCGAGAGCTTCGTTGACGAGCTCTCGAACTGGTACGTGCGGCGCAACCGGCGGCGCTTCTGGAAGAGCGAGGCCGACGCCGATAAGCGGGCGGCCTACCGCACGCTCTACACCTGCCTGCTCACCGTGTCCAAGCTGGCCGCGCCCTTCGCGCCCTTCCTGGCCGAGGAGCTGTACGGCAACCTGATGGGATTGCAGATTGCAGATTTCAGATTGCAGAGCGCCGATGGCGAGAACCAATCTGCAATCAACAATCTGCAATCTGCAATCCCAGAGAGCGTTCACCTGGCGGCCTGGCCGCTGGTGGACGCGGCCCTGCTCGACGACCGGCTGGTGGCGGACACCGAGGCCCTGCTGGCGGCGGTGTCGCTGGGGCGGGCGGCGCGCAAGACGGCCGGCCTGAAGGTGCGCCAGCCGCTGAGCGAGCTCTGGGTGCGGGCCGCCAACCCCGCCGACGCCGAGGGGCTGCGCCGCTTCGAGGCCGACCTGCGCGATGAGCTGAACGTCAAGGCGGTGCGCTACCTTGAGGCCGGCTCGGAGATCGTCGAGTACCGCTTCAAGCCCAACCTGCGCCTGGTGGGCAAGAAGTACGGCAAGCAGGTGCCGGCGCTCGCCGCCGCCCTGAAGGCTCTGGCGGGCGCCGAGGCCCGCGCCGTGGCCCTCGCCGTGGAGGCGGGACAGACGGTGGCCCTGGCGGTGGGCGACCAGAGCCTGGAGCTGCTGGCCGAGGAGCTGCTGGTGGAGAGCAGCGCGCCCGAGGGCTACGCCGTGGCCGACGGCGGCGGCGTGCTGGTGGCCCTCAACACCGCGCTGACCGAGGAGCTGCGCCTGGAGGGCGCCGCCCGCGACCTGGTGCGCGGCGTGCAGGACGCGCGCAAGCAGGCCGGGCTGGAGATCTCCGACCGGATCGCCCTGAGCCTGGCGGCGTCGGACGCGGCGACCGCCGAGCTGCTGGCGCAGACCCTGGCCGCCTGGGGCGACTACCTGCGCGACGAGACCCTGGCCGACGCCCTGACGGCCGGGGCCGCGCCGGCGGGCGCGCACACGGAGGCCGTCGAGCTTGGCGACGGCGAGGTGGTGATCGGCGTGGCGAAGGCGTGACGACTTGTAGGGCCGAAGCATTCGCCCTTATTTCATCAGGTTTTACCGGATGAGACAGGGGCGAATGCTTCGGCCCTACCGGGTATGTATATGGATACGTTGGAGACCTACGTGGCCGGCCATGCGCAGGTGTCGCCTATCGGCGACGGCATGCGCATGGCCATATTCGACGCGTCGGCGCGGGCCTACGCCGACGCGCAGATCCACGACTACCGCCGGCGCGGCCGGCGCCTGCCGCACCGCCCGCCGCTGACGCTGCGGCTGCGGGCGCGCTTCTCACACCCGGCGGCCGGGCTCAGGGGCACGGCTGGCTTCGGCCTGTGGAACTACCCGTGGGCGCGGCTCCCGGCGCCGCCGCGGGCGCTCTGGTTCTTCTACGCCTCGCCGCCCTCGGACATGCCCCTGGCGCTGGGCGTGCCGGGGCGGGGCTGGAAGGCGGCGGCGCTGGACACCGGGAGGGTCCAGGCCCTGGCCCTGCTGCCCCTGGCTCCCCTCGCCGTGCCGCTGATGCGCAGCTACGCCGGCTACCGCCTCCTCTGGCCGCCCATTCAGCGCGCCGTGGGCGCGGCCGAGGCACCGCTGGCGAGCCGCATGGACGAGTGGCACCGCTACGCGATCATCTGGGGCGAGCGCCGCAGCGCCCTGCGGGTCGATGGGGAGACGGTGCTGGATGCGCCCTCGCCGCGCGGGCCGATGTGCTTCGTGGCCTGGGTGGACAACCAGTACTTGGTCGTCACCCCGCAGGGCCGGCTGGGCTGGGGGCTGCTGGACGTGCCGGGGGAGCAGTGGCTTGAGGTAGCCGATCTGCGCATAGAACGCTGAGGGATGGTACACTCTCGCAGTATGAGCGAGATGACCACATTTGGCCTGTGGCTGAAGCGCGCCCGCCGCGCCCGCGACCTGACCCAGGAGATGCTGGCCGAGCAGGTCGGCTGCGCGACGCCCACGCTCCAGAAGATTGAGCAGGGCGCGCGGCGGCCTTCCCGCGAGCTGGCCGAGCTGCTGCTGGACGCCCTGGGCGCGCCGCTGGCGGACCGTGACGCCATCCTGCGCGCCGCCAGGGCTCCGGTGGGTGTGGAGACGGCGGTGCCAGCCGAGCCGGCCCCGCCCGCGCCCCCGCGCGCCCGCATCCCCGCGCCCGCATCCCCGCTGGTCGGCCGCGACGCCGAGCGCGCCGACCTGCGCCGCATCCTGGCCGACCCGTCCTGCCGCCTGCTCACCATCGTCGGGCCGGGCGGCATCGGCAAGACCCGCATGGCCCTGCAGGCCGTCGCCGACCTGCTCGACCCGCTGGCCCCGGCGGCGGGGCTGGCCGACGGCGCGGCGTGGGTGAGCCTGGCCCCGCTCACCTCGACCGACCAGGCGCCGGCCGCCATCGCCGCCGCCCTCGACATCCCGCTGTACGGGGCGCTCGCGCCGGATGCGCAGCTGGTGGCGGCCATGCGCGAGCGCCAGATGCTGCTGGCCCTCGATAACCTTGAGCACCTGCCCGATATCGCTGTCCTGCTGGCCTCCATTCTGGGCGAGGCCCCCGGCGTGCGGCTGCTGACCACCTCGCGCGAGCGGCTGCGCCTGCGCGACGAGCAGGTGTACGAGCTGGGCGGCCTCGCCTTCCCCGCCGAGGGCGGCGCGCCCGCCGCAGGGCGGCACACGGCCGTGCAGCTCTTCCTGGAGCGCGCCCGCCGGCTCGACCAGGGCTTCGCCCTTGGCGTCGACAACGCCGCCGACATCGCGCGGATCTGCCGGGCGCTCGCCGGCGTGCCCCTGGCGATCGAGCTGGCCGCCGCCTGGGTGCGGGCGCTCTCCTGCGCTGAGATCGCCGACTCGCTCGCCCGCGACCTGGACTTCCTGAGCCTGAGCGACCGCGACATGGCCCCGCGCCACCGCAGCCTGCGCGCGGTCTTCGCCCACTCCTGGCACGCCCTCGGCCCGCCCGAGCGCGCCGCCCTGGCCCGGCTGAGCGTCTTCCGCGGCGGCTGCCGCGCCGCCGCCGCCGCCCAGGTCGCCGAGGCATCGCCCCGCACCCTGGCCGCCCTGGTGGACGCATCCCTGGTGCGGCGCAGCCAGGACGCCGGCGGCGCATCGCGCTACGACCTGCACGAGCTGCTGCGCCAGTACGCCGCCGAGCGTCTGGGCGAGCAGGACCCACAGGGCGAGACGGAGCGCGCCCACCGGGCCTACTACGCCGAGCTGCTCCAGGCCCAGGTGCAGGATCTCCAGAGCGGCGGGCAGATCGCGGCGCGGGCGGCGATCGACCCCGACCGCAACAATGTGCGGGCGGCCTGGGAGCGCGCCGTGGCGGCGCGCGACCTGCCGGTGCTGCGCCAGATGGCCCGTGGAATCGCCACCGTCTGCGAGGACAATGGCTGGTTCCAGGAGGGCGCGCGCCTCTTCGGGCAGGCCGCCGATGCGCTGGATTCCGCCGGCTTAGCGCCCGAGCTGCTCGCCTCCTCGACCCTGAGCACGCGCGCACCGGCGCCCGCCCGCCCCAAGGGCGAGATGATCGCCGGCGGCGACGCCGCCGCTAAGGTGTCCGCGCTGGTGGATAAGCTCCTGGAGAACCAGGTTATTTAGTAATGTTGAATGCTGAATATTGAATGTTGAATGCCTGAGGCGACACGCCGTAGGCCATTCAACATTCAGCATTCAACATTCAACATTCCTCCGCAGGAGGACATATGTCAGGCGTACTTGTCTATGTCGAGCAGGTGGGCGGCGACGTGGCCGCGATTACGCGGGAGCTGCTGGGTAAGGGGCGCGCGCTGGCCGACGCTCTGGGCGGCCCGCTGGCGGCACTGGTGGTGGGCGCAGAGGTGGGCGGGCTGGCCGAGCGGGCGATCGCCTTCGGCGCCGACACCGTCTATGTGGTGAGCGACCCGGCGCTGGCCAGCTATACCACCGACGGCTATGTGGCCGCCGCGAAGGCTGTGGCCGAGCAGGCCCAGCCGGCGCTCATCCTGGCCGGGGCCAGCTTCCAGATGCGCGACTTCGGCGCGGCCCTCGCCGCCGACCTTGGTGCCGGCCTAGCCGCCGACGCCATCGATATCAGCGCCGAGGGCGGCCAGATCAGCGCCGTGCGGCCCTCGCACGGCGGCAATGTGATCAACACCTACAGCTTCGCCGCCGGGCGCGCCGCCGTCGTGCTGGCCCGCAAGCAGAGCTTCCCCGAGGCCCCGGAGCAGGCCGGCCGCAGCGGCAGCGTCGAGGCGGTGGCCCTGCCCACAACCGCCATCCGCACCACGGTGACGGGCGTGGCCCCCAAGAGCGGAGCCGTCAACCTGACCGACGCGGCGATCATCGTCAGCGGCGGGCGCGGCCTGGGCAACAAGGATAACTACTACAAGCTCATCCCGCCCCTCGCCGAGTCCCTCGGCGCGGCCTACGGCGCCTCGCGCGCCGTGGTGGACGACGGCTGGGTGCCCTACGAGCACCAGGTCGGCCAGACGGGCAAGACGGTCAGCCCCAAGCTGTACGTGGCCTGCGGCATCAGCGGGGCCATCCAGCACCTCGCCGGCATGCGTACCTCACGCTCGATCGTGGCGATCAACAAGGACCCCGAGGCGCCGATCTTCCGCGTGGCCACCTACGGCCTCGTCGGCGATGTGAATGAGGTGCTGCCCCTGCTCACCGAGCAGCTCAAGGGTCGCCTCAGCCGGTAATAATTGCAGATTGTAGATTGTAGATTGCAAATTACAGTTGGCTTGCAATCTGCAATCTGCAATCTACAATCTGCAATCGCCGTAGGCGGCTTCAAGCAGCGGCGCGATCGCCCGCCAGTCATAGCGGGCGACCATATGGGCGCGGCCCGCCGCGCCGAGCCGCTTGCCGAGCGCCGGGTCGCCCAGCAGGCGCAGGGCGGCCGAGGCGAAGGCAGCCGGGCTATCTCCCAGCAGCAGATGCTCGCCGTCGCGCAGGCCGGCCACCCCCTCCGCGCCCATCGGCGTGCTTACCACCGGCGCGGCCAGCGCGAGCGCCTCCAGCAGCTTCAGGCGCGAGCCGCCGCCGATCCGCATCGGCACCACGTAGGCCGCCGCCCCGGCCACGTAGGGCCGCACATCCTCGACCTCGCCCACGACGACGATTGACGCATTATTATGTAAACTCTTCACCGCCGGCCCCGCCGCCCGGCCCACCACCACAAAGCGGGCGTCAGGCCGAGCGGCGAGAATCAGCGGCATCACCTCGCCGGCAAACCAGCGCACCGCGTCAATGTTCGGCCGGTAATCCAGCGTCGCCGTAAACAGCAGGTCGGCCGGCCCGCCGAGGGGCGCGGCGCCGGGGGCGAAGCGCTCAGTGTCCACACCGTTCGGCACCACCCGCAGGTCTGCCCGGGGTGACAGGCGGGCCAGCGCCGCCCGATCCTCCTCAGACACGACGAGCACACGGTCGAACGCATGCAGTGCGCGGGCCTCGTAGGCGGCCAGCTTGCGCCACTGGGCCAGCGAGTAGACGCCGGCCAGCAGGGCGCGCGGCTGCCCGCCGACGCCCCGGCGCAGGTCGCTCAGGGCGGCCCGGCGCTGCAGCAGATACTCGGCGTTAAACTGGTCGAGGGCGATCAGCGGCACGCCGAAGCCGCGCGCCATCAGGCCATAGCCGGCCATCTCCAGGCTGGCCGCGTGGACAACATCGTAGCGGTCGGCCGCGAGCATACGGCTGAGCGCCTCGCTATAGGCCGGCGCGACATTGCGCAGGGCCAGGTCGGGCAGCGGGCTGGAAAAGGTCGTCCAGGCCCGGCGGGCCAGCGAGCGCGGCGGCGGCCCGATCACCGTGGCTAGCCGGCAGAGCTTGCGCAGAGGAGCCATCGCCGCCACCGCCGCCGTGTCGGGCGCAAAGCTGAGACAGGTCACCTCGTGGCGCCCGGCCAGCCCCGCCAGCAGGTTGGATATCCGCAGCGCGCCGCCGCCCCTGGCGGGGAAGGGCGGGTACGGCGAGAGAATAAGAATGTTCATACACACGTAGGGGCGCAGCAGGGATGCGGGCCAGGCGCGCTACAGGGCGCCTGGCCCGCATCCCTGCTGCGCCCCAACATCACGCCCACCCGTCGCCGGAGCCGGGCGCGGGGCGCGGGTGTCCCGGCGGGTGCAGCAGGTAGACCGCGCCGCCCGAGCTGCGCTGCCAGCAGTCGTACAGCTGGTCGGCCCGGTAGCGGCGCAGGATCTGGCCCATGTCGCGGCTGGCCGGCTCGGCCACAAGGACGTGGCCCTCCTCGAATCCGACGATCAGGTTTAGATGGCCGGCGGTGGCACCGGGCGCGCCGTCAAGCTCGCCGGGCTGCCAGGCCAGGCTACAGACCACCGGCACGCCGGCCTCCGTCCAGCGCGCCACCTGCCCCAGACTGTGCATGCGGGTCACATAGGCGGTCAGGCCAAGGCTAGCCGCGTAGGCGGTGTTGAAGATCCAGTTGCCGGTGCCCTCCCACTCCGGGTCGAAGACCATCGGGGCGACGAGGTCGGGGACGCAGGACGCGTCGCCGAACGGGGCCAGCCGATCATCCCCGGTGCGCTCGCGCCAGTAGGCCAGGGCCATCGCCAGAGATGTCGGGCTGCACCAGCCCTCGCCGCCGGGGAAGCTGAGGTACTGGGAGTAGTAGCTAGGGATTAGGAGTTGGGAGTTGGGGGTTGGCACGTCGTTCTCCCAACCCCCAACCCCCAACTCCCAACCCCCAGTAAGACACAGCGCCAAGCTCTCTAGCTCGGGCATATCGGCGCCGGGGGCGGCGCAGAGCAGCACGCGGGCCTGGATGGCGTCGGCGGGCGCGGCGGGCAGCAGGGTGTCAGTGGCCACCCGGCCATCGTCGTCACGCTGGCTGGGGAAGCTGGTGCGGCGGCTGCCGGCGGGCGCGGAGTCCCAGGCGGCGAGGCGGTAGAACCGGCTCCAGCGGCCGGCGGAGCGGGCGCGCAGCTGGATCTCGACCCAGCTGCCGGGGGGCGTGTCGGCGCCCCAGGAGGGGATCGCCTCGGCGGCCCCGCCAGCCGCGAGCTCGGGGCCGAGCAGCGCCACCCGCGCCTGCGGGTCATCATCGGGCCGAGGGGCCTCGCGCGGCCAGCCAGCGATCGCCTCGGCGTCGTAGCGGACAAATGCGTGGGGGAAGGGGGTCATCCTGATCGGGGGAGGGGTCTGGGGAGGCCTTGCCTCCCCAGAAACCCCTTCTTTATTAGAAGATAGACAGGTAGCGGTCAACCTCCCAGGCCGACACATAGGAGCGGTAGCCCTCCCACTCCAGCTGCTTGGCGTCCACAAAGCGCTCGTAGACATTCGCGCCGAGGGCGGCCTGGATCACCTCGTCCTCACGCAGGGCGTCGAGGGCGGCGCCGAGTGAGCTGGGCAGCATAGCCATGCCGCGGGCGCGCGGGTCGATGTGGAAGAGATCCTCCTCGGCGGCCTCGCGCAGCGTCAGCTTGCGCCTGACCCCATCGAGCCCGGCGGCCAGCATCACCGCGTAGGCCAGGTAGGGGTTGCAGGATGGGTCGGGGCAGCGCAGCTCAATGCGGGTACTCTGGTGCCGCCCGGCGGTGATCCGGGGCACGCGCACCAGGGCCGAGCGGTTTGTGCGGCCCCAGGAGATATAGATCGGCGCCTCGAAGCCGGGCACTAGACGCTTGTAGGAGTTCACCAGGGGCGCCAGGATCACACACATGCCGCGGGCGTGGGCCAGCAGCCCGGCGATGAACTGGCGGGCCACCTTCGAGAGCCCGTAGGCATCATCCGGGTCGAAGAAGATATTCTGCCCCGTCACCAGGTCGGTCAGGCTCTGGTGGACGTGCATGCCGTTCCCGTTCACCGAGGCCATCGGCTTCGGCATAAAGGTGGCGTAGAGCCCATTAATCTGGGCGATCGCCTTGAGCGCCACCCGCGTTGTCACCGTGTTATCGGCGGCGCGGACGGCCTCCGTCACCCGCAGGTCGATCTCATGCTGCCCGGCGGCCACCTCGTGGTGGGCGGCCTCGGTGACGATGCCCATGCCGCGCAGGGCGCGCACCATCTGGCGACGGATCAGCGTGGCCTGGTCGGTAGAGACATCGAAGTAGCCGGCGTTGTCGTGGGGAAGCGGGGTGTTATTGCCGTGCTCGTCGCGCCGGAAGAGGAAAAACTCCAGCTCGGGGGCCACGTTAAAGCCATAGCCGAGATCGGCCGCCTGACGCGTCACCGTCGCCAGGACGTGGCGCGGGTCGCCGGCGAAGGGCTTGCCGTCGGGGGTAAAGATATTGCAGATCAGCCGGGCGGTCGCCAGGCCCTCGTGCTGGTCCCAGGGGATCAGCGTGTACGAGGCGAGGTCCGGCACGAGATACATGTCGCTCTCGACCATGCGCGCGAATCCCTCGATCGAGGAGCCGTCGAACCAGACCCCGTGGTCGAGGGCGTCGGGGAGCTCCTCAACCGGGATGGTGACCGTCTTGACCATCCCGAGGATATCGGTGAACTGAAGGTTCACAAAGGCGACGCCCTGCTCCTCGGCGCGGGCGATCAGGCTCTGGCGCGGGTCTTCGCTCATGGTGCGGGGCCTTTCTGGCTACTGCATGCCTGGCCATTTTACCATGACCCCTGACGTTGTACGGGCGATAGGGCCGAAGCATGCGCCCCTGATGCATCACCGGCCAGCCATGACCCAGGGGCGCATGCTTCGGCCCTACGGGACGCCGCCGGCGCAGGGTACGGCATGGGCGCATGCTTCGGCCCTATCGCTTCGGCTTCGCCACCGAGACCTTCACCTTCTTGCCACGCATCGAGGCCCCGTTCAGGACGTGGAGCACCTTCTGAGACTGCTCGTTAGGCACCTCGACGAAGGAGAATCGGTCGTAGATATCGATGCTGCCGATGCTCTTGCCGGGGAGGCCGACCTCGTTCGCGATCGCGCCGACGATATCGGCGGGGCGGATCTGGTCGAGGCGGCCGACATCGAGAAAGAGCCGCACCATGCCCGGCTCGGCGCCAACGGCGTCGCCCTCGACGCTGGAGATCGTGTCATCCTGGTCGACCTCGTTCAGCAGCAGCTTAAACGCGGCGGCGGCCAAGTCTACGGCATCGTGCTCCTCAGACATCTCCTCGACCATGAGCAGGTAGGGGTCGAGGTCGCCCTGCTCAAGCACCCCGCGCAGCGCATCGCGGAAGGCCTCGCGGCGGCGGGCGGCCACATCGGCCAGCGAGGGCAGCTTCTGGCGCTGGATGCGCGTGCGGCCGGCCCGCTCGATGATCTGGAGCATGCGCCGCTCGCGCGGGGTGATCAGCGTGATCGCCATGCCGGTGCGGCCGGCCCGCCCGGTGCGCCCGATCCGGTGGACGTAGGCCTCCGGGTCGTTCGGCACATCGTAGTTGAACACGTGGGTCACATCGGGGATATCCAGGCCGCGGGCGGCCACATCGGTGGCCACCAGCAGCTCGGCCGAGCCCTCGCGGAAGCGCTTCATCACCCGGTCGCGCTGGGCCTGGCTGAGGTCGCCGTGGAGCACCTCGGAGAGGTAGCCGCGGCCCTGGAGGCTCTCGCCGAGATGGTCGGCCTCGGCGCGGGTGCGGGTGAAGATCATCGCCGAGGTGGGCGTCTCCACATCGAGGATGCGGCAGAGCGCGTCGAGCTTCTCGCGCGGCATCACCTCATAGTAGGCCTGGCGGGTCAGCGGGATGGCGTGCTGCTCGGAGACGATGCTAATCCGCTTGGGGGTCTTCGTGTAGCGATGCGCCAGGCCGAGCACCGCCTCCGGCATGGTGGCCGAGAACAGGGCCGTCTGGCGCTCTTGGGGGGTCTGCTGGAGGATGAACTCAATATCCTCCGCAAAGCCCATGTCGAGCATCTCATCGGCCTCATCCAGCACCACAGTGCTGATCTGGTCGAGGGCGAGGGTGCCGCGACGCATATGGTCCATGATCCGGCCGGGCGTGCCGACGACGATCTGCACCCCCTGCTCCAGGGCGCGCAGCTGGCGGTAGATCGGCTGGCCGCCGTAGACCGGGGCCACGCTGATCCGGCGGCCCTTGCCGTACTTATAGATCGCCTCGGCCACCTGCATGGCCAGCTCGCGGGTGGGCGCCAGGATGAGCGCCTGGGGCACGCGCTCATCGCGCAGGCGCTCCACAATCGGCAGGGCGAAGGCGGCCGTCTTGCCTGTGCCCGTCTGGGCCTGGGCGATCACATCGCTGGCCGAGAGCATCACCGGGATGGCCTGCTCCTGGATGGGGGTCGGCTCATCATAGCCGAGCTCGGCGAGCACCTTGAGGATGGACTCGCTGAGCCCGAGTTCGGCAAATGTTGCCATAGAAGCTGTCTCTTTTCTGTATGATCGGCGGCTCGCGCCGGGTTTCCGATAGCGTAAACTACTCTAACGAAGCATTATACCACCTGTGCCTGACACGCCCGCCTGGGGCGGGTATAATAGCAGGGAGTCTGCCGTCAGGAAAAAGTGCCACGGGATGCCGTTTAGATCCATTACCTGTAAATTCAGGCACCTGCACAGCGGCCTTCGGCCACAGATCGTGTGAGCACATCTGCAGTGACCCCACGTGCGGTCATTATGCTATGGTATGCTATGTGCGAGGGTCGCCCCGCGATCTGCCGTCGAGACGCCATGAGTGCCCTGCCGACACGACTCACTCCCACCTATAAGACAGGGCTATCGATGACATCGCAAGCACGGATCCTTGTCGCCGACGACGACCCGGCACTGTGCCTCTTGCTACGGGAGACGCTCCAGGATGCCGGGTACGACGTGCTCATCGCCGGCAACGGCGATGAGCTCGTCCGCATGGCACAGGACCACCCGCCGGATCTGATCCTCGTCGACCTCATGATGCCGCTGATGGATGGGTTTGAGGCCATCCGCCAGATGCGCAATGATACGCGCACGGCCCACCTGCCGATGATTATCCTCACCGCGCGCAGCACCTCATCCGATGTCGTCACCGGCTTCGACAACGGCGCGGACGACTATATCATCAAGCCCTACGATATTGACGTGCTCCTGGCCCGCATCCGCAGCCACCTGCGCCGCGCGGCCCAGCTCCCGGTGCGCAACCCGCTCACCGGCATGCCCGGCAATGTGCTGCTCCAGGCTGAGCTTGAGCGCCAGCTGAGCCAGAGCCACCAGTTCTCGCTGCTCTGGATCGACCTTGATAACTTTAAGGCGTTTAACGACGCCTACGGCTTCGCCCGCGGGGATCGGGCCATCCACATGCTGGCCCATGTGATCACCGACACCGCCAAGCGCGAGGATTTTGTCGGCCATATTGGCGGCGATGACTTCGCGATCGTTCACTTCGGCAATGCGCCCGAGGAGCTCTGCAAAGAGCTGATCGCCACCTTCGACAAGCAGGTGCGCGGCCTCTACGACCAGGCGGACCTTGATCGCGGCTACCTGCGGGGCATTGACCGCCACGGCGTCGCCCGGCAGTTCGGGCTGCTCAGCCTCTCGATCGCCGTGGTGAGCACCAGCGCCCGCGACTTCACCAGCGTCGATCATATGAGCCAGGTCGCGGCGGAGCTGAAGCAGGCGGCCAAGCATATCTCCGGCAGCAGCTTCGTGATCGATCGCCGCCAGAGCATCCCGCCCGAGCCCAGCTCCAACCATGATCGCCGAGGCCAGCACCGCCCCGAGGCCCTGCTGATCGAGCCGGACGAGTCGCTGCGCGCCACCATCGCCACCACCCTGCGGCTCCAGGGCTACCGCCCCATGGTCGCGACAACCGTCGTCGCCGCTCAGGGGCTCCTCGCGCGCCACCCATCCCCAAGCCTGATCATCACCACGGCGAGCGACCCGGCCGTGTGGAATCTCTGGCGCACGCTGGCGACGCCCACCCCCCTGATCGCGATTGTCCGCGATGAGGCCGCCGTCGCGGCGGCCCACGCCCGCGGCGCCACCGCCGCTCTGATCGCCGGCGAGAATCTGGGCGATCTGACCGACCAGCTGCTGCTCCACGTGCCCCGCGCCGCCACCACCGAGACGGTCGAGCGCCAGCAGCAGAACGAGCTGATCCGCGAGCTTCAGATGCGGGCCACCCGCTTTGAGCGCGAGGCGAATGAGGACAGCCTGACCGGCCTCTTCAACCGGCGCTATATCGATAGCTGCGTCAGCGACCTCTCGACGCTGGCGGCGCAGCGCGGGCAGCCCCTCTGCGCGATCATGGCCGATATTGATAACTTTAAGCAGATCAATGACCGCTTCACCCACATGCTCGGCAACGATGTCCTGAGCACGGTCGCCGGGCTGATGCGCCAGGCCATCCGCAGCGACGATATCGCGGCCCGCTATGGCGGCGAGGAGTTCCTCATCCTCCTGCCCAACACTCCCCTCGCGGTCGCCATCACTGTCGCCGAGGAGATTCGCACCCTTGTTGCCGGCTACGCGTGGCACACGCTCGACCCCAGGCTCACGGTCACGGTGAGCCTCGGCGTCGCCGAGCAGCGGGGCGACGCCCCCCAGCAGATGATCGCCACCGCAGACCAGATGCTCTACGCCGCCAAGCGCGCGGGGAAGAACTGCGTCAAGAGCTGACCCGACACCACGCGCCGTACCCAGGGCTCAGGCGGCACCGCCTGAGCCCTGCCCCACAAGCCCGGTCATCTGCTCGCTCACCTCCCAGAGCCGGCGCTGCACGGCGACATTGGTCGACTCGGCCGAGCTGCGTGTGGGGCGGCTCTTGGCAAAGTACTGCCCGCTCACGCCCGCGACACCCGGCGACGAGGCGAGGTAGATCGAGGTCTGCGCACCCTGCTCGGGGCTGATGAAGAAGGGTCGCATCAGGCCAAAGCCGATGCCGAGCAGGCCGCCGCTGCCGCTGGCGAAGTTGGTGGCCACCGCCCCCGGGTGGAGGCTGTTCGAGCTGACGCCGCCCCCCGCGAGGCGTCGGGCCAGCTCGTTGCTGAAGAGCACATTGGCCAGCTTCGAGTCGCTGTAGGCCCGGAAGCCGCGGTAGCCCCGCTTCGAGTCCAGGTCGTCGAAGCGGATGTGCCCGGCCATGTGCGCCCCCGACGAGACCGTCACCACGCGCGCGGGCGCGGCCGCGCGCAGCGCGCCCAGCAGCAGGTTCGTCAGCAAAAACGGCGCCAGATGGTTGACCGCGAAGGTCATCTCATGGCCCTCCTGGCTGAGCAGCCGCTCGCCCAGGTAGAGCCCGGCATTATTCACCAGGACGTGCAGCCGGTCGTGGCGCGTGAGAAACTCCTCGGCGCCGCGGCGGACCGAGCTGAGCGAGGCGAAGTCGGCGAGGATGAGCTCGACCTGCTGATTCCCGCTCTCGGCGATGATCGCGTCGCGGGCCGCCTCACCCTTGCTGCGCGAGCGGCAGATCATCACCACGGTCGCCCCCTTCCGCGCCAGCTCCAGGGCCGTCACCCTGCCGATCCCTGAATTCGCCCCGGTCACAACGACTGTCTTGCCGATCACCGCGCTCGTCCTTTCTGAAGAATCATGAAGCCCGCGCATCGTACCACACCGTAGGCGACGCCCGCGCGACACATGGGACGCCGTGCAGGGCTTCTGCAACGTCACTCCCGGTGAGGGTGCGGGGGCGGCTTCGCCGCCCAAACCCAATAAAAAAACGAGGCTCCGCGCCCGCTCGCGCAATATGCGCTATGATGCGCGATGCCTGCGCGCAGATATCGCGCATATAGAGATGGGCAGGGCTAGACAGACATGATGCACTTCGAGATCTGGCAGTGGGCGATGGCCGCCGCGGGGGCCTTCCTGATCGGGCTGTCGAAGACGGGGATCGGCGGGATCGGCCTGTTCGCGGTGGTGATCTTCGCCAGCCTGATGCCGCCCCGCGAGTCGGTCGGGGTCGTGCTGATCATCCTGCTGGCGGGCGACCTGGTGGCCATCAGCGTCTACCGCCGCGACGCAGACTGGGGGCACCTGCTGCGGCTCTTCCCGTGGGCGGGGCTAGGGGTGATCATCGGGGCGGTGGCCACCGGCATGCTGCCCGATGCGCTCATGCGCGTGCTGCTCGGGGCGATCGTGGTGGCCCTGACGATCGCGCAGGCTATCCGCAGCTGGCGGGCGCCCGCCGCCGATGCGCTGCCGCGCTGGCTGGGGCCGGTGGCCGGCCTGTTCGCCGGCATCACCACGATGATCGCTAACGCCGGCGGCCCGCCCATGGCGATCTACCTGCTGGCCGCGCGCCTGCCCAAGATCACCTTCATCGGCACGACGGCGTGGTTCTTCCTGGCGATCAACCTCTTCAAGGTGCCGTTCAGCTATAGCCTGGGCATGATCACGGCGGGCTCGCTCTGGCTCAGCCTGCGGCTGGCCCCCTTCGCCATCCTCGGCGCGCTCTTGGGGCGTCGGCTGGTCAGCGGCATGAACCAGCGCGTCTTCGAGGGCATCGTGCTGGCGCTCACGCTCGTGGCTGGGCTTCGCCTGCTGCTGGGGTGAGGAGCCGATCGTCAGGCAACCCACAGCCCGATCCCGGTGAGCCAATGGTTCCCGCGAGGCTCGTCCCAGAGCTGGCCGTCGCGCCCATTCAGCCAGAGCCGGGGCATCCAGCGGTCGGGCTGGAGGGTCGCCCGCGCGTGGCCGAGCGCGGCGAGCGCATCCCCGTGCTCGGCCAGATCGGACAGGAAGGTGGGCACAAAGTGGTCGGTCACACTCGTCTGGGCCAGGCCGGCCATGGCCAGCACCGCCCCAATGCCGCGCCGCGACAGGCGGCTGCCAACGCTGCTCAGCCCGTTGTCGTACCCGTCCCCCAGGCCACCCGACATACAGCTCACCAGCACCACGGCGACGGGCAGGTGCGGCAGGCCGCCGAGCACCTCAATCAGATCTGCCGCGCACACCATCTGCCGCGCGCCCGCATCATCTTGCATGATCAGCATCGTCTCGCCATCGGCGCGCACGCCGTGGGCGATCAGCACCAGGATGCTGGGCCGTGGATGTAGCAGCCCCAGACCCGCCCGTCGGCGCTGATCGCCCCGTCATCCTCGTCGTCGGGCGCGTCGCCACGGCGGGTGATGGTTGCCAGGGGGCGTGCCCCCGCCACGGCGGTGCGCCCGGAGTGGATCTCGTAGCCGCGCAGCGGCGCGCTCATCGCCCAGGCCGTGGCGCTGCGGGCCTCGACCTGGACGGTGCGCTTCTCGGGGGTGAAGGTCGTCTCGATCGGCAGCAGGCCGAGCCCCGGCGCATCGCCGCCCGCGCCCTCGACGCCCAGCGGGTCGCTGATCCGGGTGCCGAGGATCTGGTAGCCGCCGCAGATGCCGACGACGGCGCCGGGGAAGGCCGCCAGTGCCGCGTCGAAGCCGCGCTCGGCCAGCCAGCGCCGCGCCGCCAGGGTGTGCTTGGTGCCGGGGAGGATCGCCGCCGCCGCGCCGGCGAGCTCCTCGGGCCGGTCGATGTAGCGCACGCGCACCCCCGGCTCGCGGGCCAGCGGGTCGACATCGTCGAAGTTGGCGATCGCCGGGAGCCGCAGCACGGCGATGGTCAGGCCCGCGCCGGCGGGCGCCGGGCCGCGCTCCAGGGCCACGGCGTCCTCCTCGGCCAGGCCCAGGTCGTCGAGCCAGGGCACCACGCCGAGCACCGGCAGGCCGCCGCGCTGCTCAAGGATGGCGATCCCATCGGTGAAGAGGGCCGGGTCGCCCCGGAAGCGGTTGACGATCAGGCCGGCGACCAGGGCACGCTCCTCGGGCTCCAGCAGCATCAGGGTGCCGAGCAGCTGGGCGAAGATCCCGCCGGTGTCGATGTCGCCCACCAGCAGGGTGCGGGCCTGGGCGTAGGTGGCCACCCGCGCGTTGACGATGTCGCGCGGCTTGAGGTTCAGCTCCACCGGGCTGCCGGCGCCCTCGGCGATCACCAGATCATACTGGCCGCGCAGGGCGTCGAGGTTGCGCGTCACCACCTCCCAGAGCAGGTCCTTGCGCTGCCAGTAGTCGAGGGCCTCAAGCGAGCGCCATGGCCGGCCCTCGACGATGATCTGGCTGCGCATCGCGCCCTCGGGCTTGATCAGGATGGGGTTCATCTGCACGGTGGGGGCGATGCGCGCGGCCTCGGCCTGCACGGCGGTGCTGCGGCCGATCTCGCCGCCCTCGGCGGTGACGGCGGCGTTGTTGCTCATGTTCTGGGCCTTGAAGGGGGCCACGCGCAGCCCGCGCCGCGCGGCGATGCGGCAGAGCGCGGCCACCAGGGTGCTCTTGCCCACCGATGAGGCGGTGCCGAGGACCATGAGGACGGGGGCGGTCATAGGATCTCCTTCCAGGCGTCAAGCAGCCTGACATTCTCCTCGGGGCGGCGCGGGGCGACCCGCACCCAGGCCGGCAGCCCGAACGAGGCGCAGTCGCGCACGGCGCAGCCCCGGCGCAGCAGGGCCGCCCGCGTGGCGGCGCCGTCGCCGGCGCGCACGAGCATGAAGGGCAGCCCGGCGCGGTGGACGCGCAGCCCCAGGGCGATCAGCCCGGCCTGGAGCGCGTCGCTGCCGGCCCAGATCTGGGGCAGCGTCCGCGCCAGAAAGCCCCCGTCGGCCAGGGCGGCCAGGCCGGCGGCCTGGGCCGCGCTGCTCACGCTCCACGTCGGCTGGTAGGCGGCGACGCGCGCGATCAGCTCGGCGTCGGCCAGCAGGTAGCCCAGGCGCAGCCCGGCGATCGCGTAGCTCTTGGTGAGCGAGTGGAGGCGCAGCAGGCCCACCGGCTGGCGACTGAAGTCGCGCCGGAGCGGCGCTGCGCGCCGGGCGTCGGCCTGCGCTGACGCCGAATCCGCCCGCACAGGCGGGCGGTCAGCCGCAGGCTCCCGCGCCACGACTTCAACGCTTGGTGTGAGATCTCGTACACGGTTTTGCGTTAGGACGCGGTCGACGCTAA
>NZ_JAIEWN010000018.1:88269-107408 GCF_019599295.1 Oscillochloris sp. ZM17-4
CTAGGGCGCGCAGCAGCGCCGTGGCGCCGCCGAGCCGCCGGTCGTCGGCCAGGATCAGCGTGCCGCCCGACTCAACCCAGCGCAGCACCGAGTCGACCTCCGCCGGGGCGTAGCTGTCCGGCGGGGCGAGCACAAAGAGCAGATCGACCCCAGAGTCCAGGGCGAAGTCGCGGTACTCCAGACGCTCCACGCCATAGCCGAGGTCGCCCAGCCAGCGGTAGAGCGCCAGGGCGCCATCGGAGGCGCTTGAGTGCGATGTGGCGCCGCGGTCCTCGCCGCCGTCGGCGGGCACAAGGGTGAGGAAGGCGGCCAGGGCCACAAAGAGCGCCCCGACGATCAGGATGTCCCAACGGATTCTCATTGGCGATTGCAGATTGCAGATTGCAGATTGCAGATTGCAGATTGGCGTGCCAATCTGCAATCTGCAATCTGCAATCTACAATTCCCTAAGGGCCGCGACCTCGCCCTCATAGGCGGCGTACCCCGTAGCGTCCAGGGGCATGTCTCCGTACCAGACCCGGTCGAAGGTCTCGACCACCGGCCGCAGGCGCTCGCGCAGGGCCGGGTCATCGCCCAGGCGGTCGAGATGCTCACGGTTGGTCAGGGCGCGGTCGTAGCGCAGCCTGCCGCGCTCATCAAGCCAGAGCAGCGACGAGAGGTAGAGCAGGCGCGCGGCGCGGCGGTAGTCTCCGGAGCGGGCGAGGGCGCTCGCGTTCAGGGCCGCGTCGCCGGCGCTCAGGCCCGCCTCGGGGTCATCATCGCGCAGGCGGGCCGTCGGGGCGAGGGCGCGGCGCAGGCCGCCCACCCACGCCGCCAGCACCGCGCCGATGATCAGCAGCCCAATGATCGCCATAGCCCAGGACAGGCCGCCGCTGCCCTCCGCAGCCGCCCGTCCCACCGGCTGGGAGACGCGCCCGAGCAGATCGAGAAGCCACTGGAAGAGCCTGTCGAGCCAGCCCGGCTCATGCGGCGAGTCGGCCTGCCCGAAGGGCGGCCGGGAGAGAATCGCCCGCAGCCGCTCCTCTGCGTCGGCCGCGGGCGATGCCGCCGTTGTGGAGAGCGCATCGATCAGCGCGCCCAGGCGGGCGGCGATCGCCGGCAGGTCGGGGCTGGGGACATCCAGCGCCGCAGCGAGCCAGCGGTTATCGGCCGGGGCGCTGCCGCCGGGCAGGGCCACGCTGCGCACAGACACCAGAGCCGGGGCCACCTGCCCCAGGCCGATCTGATCGCGGCGCTCGGCGGCGGCGTGGGCCTCGCGGAGCAGCCGCAGATAGCCGTCCAGATCGACGGCCTGGGCGCGCGCGGTGCCCGCGCCCAGCAGGGCGAGTGCGAGGGCCGCGATCACGATGGCGTAGCGATAGTGCCTCAGTGCCTCAGCCTCTTCAGAGCAGCGCGGCCAGACCAAGGAAGGCCAGCACCGTCGCCGCCACGATCCCGAGCGCCCACCAGCGCGCCGCAGCCTGGGCGCGCCCGTCTGCGGGCAGCGCCTCATCGCCGGCGACCACAAAGTTCCCCAGCATAATGCTGATGATCGTAAAGGCTACCAGGGCCAGAAACGGGATCTTGATAAAGCCCAGCGGCCCCGTCAGGATCGGGGTAAGATAGTCAATGCTGCACGGCACCACCCCGCTGCACGGCGAGGGCTCGATGATCTTCATCACCTCAAGGTAGTGGAACGTTGAGACACCCATCCCCATCAGCGAGAGCGGCAGAGCGTACCAGTGCAGCCCGCGGTCGCGCCGCAGGATGCCCACCGCCAGAATCACCGTCAGCGGGTACATCAGGATGCGCTGGTACCAGCAGAGCTGGCACGGGAGCCAGCCCAGCATATCGCTGAAGAAGAGGCTGCCGCAGGTGGCGACCATCGCCGCCAGCAGCGCGATATGCCGACACGACGCCGTCAGCAGCCCCACCAGCCCGCCCATGGCGGCCTGCGCATCATCGCCCGCCATGGGCATCTCCTTGGCCTGAGCCATAGCACATCCTTACGTTTCTTGCGCAACTTCCCCGGCATTCTATCATGACCAAGCTCAGCGCCGATCTGCAATCAGCAATCTACCTAGCGGAACGGCGAGGAGGCGAGCACCCCGCCCGCCCCCAGGTTCCACGCCTTGTTCGGGCCACGGTCGAGGGCGAAGGGCGTGGTCGGCCCGAGGTTACGGTTATAGATGTCCGCATAGTTGCCTACCAGGCTGATGATCTGATAGCCAAAGTCATTGCCCAGGCCCAGCTTCTCGCCAAAGCCGCCCTCCAGCCCGAGCAGCCGCTGCACCCGCGGGTCGGCGCTGCTGGCGTTCAGCTGCTCCACATTCGACTGGTCAACCCGCAGCTCCTCGGCGTACATCGTCGCGAAGACCACCCAGGTCACCACATCGCGCCACTGCTCATCGCCCTCGATAAAGACCGGGCCGAGCGGCTCGCGCGAGATGCGGTCCCCGAGGATGATATGATCCTCAGGGTTCGCCAGGGTCTGCCGCTTCGAGACGAGCTGCGAGCTGTCGCTCGTCACCGCATCGCACAGGCCGGCGTCATAGGCGGGGTAGAGCTTGTTCTCATCATCGTACAGGACAGCATCGAAGACGATCCCGCGGGAGACAAGGTCATCGCTCAGATTCTGCTCGCTTGTGGTGCCGCTCGCCACGCAGATCTTCTTGCCCGCAAGCCCCTCGACCGTCGTGATCTTGTCGGCGCTGCGCACCATAAAGGTCTGCCCATCGTGGAAGGTCGTCGGGCCAAAGGCCAGCTGCGACGCGTCGCGACCGAGCGTCCAGGTCGTGTTGCGGAAGAGCACATCGACCTTCCCGCTGCGCACCGCATCAAAGCGCTCGTTCTGGCCCGAGGTGTTCAGGGCCACGAACTCCACCGCGCTCGCGTCGCCAAAGATCGCCGCCGCCACAGCCCGGCAGAAGTCCACATCGAAGCCGCTCCAGCGGCCGCGCACGCTATCATAGAACCCAAAGCCGGGCAGGTCGGCGTTCACGCCGCAGATCAGCGTGCCGCGGGCCTTCACCCGCTCCAGGAGCCCGCCGGCCGCCGGGGTCGGCTCCGGGGTATCCGCCAGGGGCTCCGGGGTGACGGCGGCGGCGGGCGTCTCGGGCGCCGCCGTCGCATCCGGCAGCGCCGTGGGCAGCGCGCGCGGGTCGGGCGTCGCGGTCACGATCACAATGACCGACTGGGGGGTCGGCTGCTGGGCGAAGGGCAGGCTACACCCGGCGAGCAGCGCGCCGATGAGGGCGGCGGCGCTCAGCCGGAGGAGCCAGAGCGGGCTTCGTGCAAGGGGGGAAGGTCGAATCACGGGTGCTCCTCTTCATCATAATGATGTTCTGAGATGTGATGCATGTGCGCCAGCATTGGCGCGTGACAACGTTTGTGTACACGTATTGTACCGCATACGCCTTCTCGCTTGCGCCCCGACGCGAATATCACGTACCATACATGGTATCAACGAGGTGTGCTGTATCTATGCCCCCGCAGAGGTTTCGAACATGGCGCAGCCCAGATCAGACCCACCACAACCGTCGTCACCACCAGCTGGGCTGCAGTTCGAATGGGACGACGAGCAGCTGCGCTTCCTGACGGCCGCCGGGTCGATCCTAGTGGCCTCGCTCGACTACGAGCAGGTGCTCACCGGCATCGCCCGACTCGTGGTGAGCTTTCTCTCCGACTGGTGCTCCATCAGCGTGGTCGAGTCCGGCGACATCCGCCAGATCGCCCTGGCCTGCCGCAACCCGGCGCACGAGCCGATCATCAGCGCCCTCCAGCAGCTCAAGCCGTCGGCCAGCTCAATGGCGCTCTCGCGGCAGGCGATTGAGCGCAGAGAGACCATCCTGTCCGACCCCGTCGATGACACACGCTACACGCTACACGCCGAGAACGCCGAGTACCTTCAGCTCATGCGGCAGATCGGCCCGCGCAGCTCGCTGGTGGTTCCCCTGGCGGTGCGCAACGAGATCCGGGGCGCCATATCGTTCACCATGAGCCCGCCCGATCACCGGATCACACCCCGGATCGTCGCGCTGGCCGAGGAGCTCTGCCGCCGCACCGCCCTCGCCGTCGACAACGCCCTGCTCATGCGGGCCGCCCAGCGCCGCCTCAACGAGCTCACCACCGTGCAGCGCGTCGCCCAGGCCATTACTTCGGATCTGCGCCTCGACCAGATCTGCCAGACCGTCGTAGACCAGATCAACCGCGCCTTCGGCTACCAGCTGATCAGCATCTACCTGCGCGAGGGCGAGGCACTCTACCTCCAGTCGGTCATCGGCTACGACTCGGTGATCCCCGTGATCCAGCTCGCCCAGGGCGCGAGCGGGCGGGTCGCCCGCAGCGGCGAGCCCGTCTTTGTGCGCGCCGCCGCCCAGGACCCCGACTTCATGTTCGCGATGCCCGGCATCTGCCAGGCGATCATCGTCCCCCTGCGCTATGGCGACGGCCCGGCCCTCGGCACCCTGGCCGTCGAGTCAAATGGGACGCCCATCCTCAATGATGACGACCTCGCCCTACTCACCCTGCTGGCCGACCAGGTGAGCGTCGCGGTGATGAACGCGCGACTCTTCGCCCGCGTTGAGGACTCGGCCCGGCGATTCAGCTCCCTGATCGAGCTGGCCGGCAGCGTGATCATCTGCACCGCCCCCGACCTCAGCATCACCGAGTTCAACCGCGAGGCCGAGCGAGTCTACGGGGTGGCGCGCACCGAGGTTCTCGGCACCAGCTACCTGCGGCGCTTCGTGAACCCCGACCACCGCGACCGCTTCGCGGCGCACGCGTGGTCCGCCCTCGCCGGCCAGCCCACAACCTTCGAGACCACATGGCAGATCCCCACCGGCGAGGAGCGATCCTTCGTCTGGATCCTGACATGCCGCAGCGACTCCGAGGGCAGCCCCGCAGAGCTGATGCTCATCGCCCAGGATATCACCGCCCGCAAGCGGGCCGAGGAGGAGCGCCTGGCCATCGAGCGCAAGCTCCAGGAGACCCAGCGCCTCGAGAGCCTGGGCGTGCTGGCGGGCGGGATCGCCCACGACTTCAACAACCTGCTCACCGCGATCACCGGCAACGCCGGGCTGCTGCTGCTCGACCTCGCGCCGAACACGCCGGCCTACCAGAGCGCCGTCGAGATCGAGACGGTCGCCCAGCGCGCCGCCGACCTGGTGCGCCACATGCTGATCTACGCCGGGCGCGGCAAAGTCAACCGCCAGCCCACCGCGATCAACACCCTGGTGTCCGAGATGGTCGTGATGCTGCGCTTCTCGATCCGCAAAGACGCGATCATTCAGCAGAACCTCGCCGCCGACATCCCGATGATCGAGGCTGACACGGCCCAGATCCGCCAGGTGGTGATGAACCTGATCGTCAATGCCGCCGAGGCCCTTCCCGCCAACGGCGGCACGATCACCATCAGCACCGCCCTACGCATGATCGAACGCAGCTACCTCGCTGAGACCTACCCCGCCGCCGATCTGCCGGAGGGAGCCTACGTTGTGCTCACCGTGAGCGACACTGGCATCGGGATGGATGCGGCGACCCAGGCCCGCATCTTCGACCCCTTCTTCAGCACCAAGTTTACTGGCCGCGGCCTGGGGCTGGCGGCCGTCCTGGGGATCATGCGCGGCCACTGGGGCGCACTGCATATCGAGAGCGCCCCCGGCATGGGCAGCACATTCAGCGTGCTCTTCCCGGCCCTGACCGCACCACACGCGCAGGGCGCGACGCCAGAGCAGGCCAGCCCAGCGATCTCACCCAGCGCAAGTACGCTCGTCCTGGTCATCGATGATGAAGACGAGGTGCGCCAGATGGCCGCGCGCATCCTGGAGCGCAGCGGCTACACCGTCGTTCAGTCCGCCTATGGCGAGGCCGGCGTCCAGATCTTTCGCCAGCACCACGCAGAGCTAGCCTTCGTGCTCCTCGACATGACGATGCCACACATGGATGGGGAAAAAACCATGCGCGAGCTGCGCATGATCAACCCCGCTGTGCCAGTCGTGCTGATGAGCGGCTACACTATCGAGGATCTCAACCAGCAGCTGCACAGCCTCCGACCGGACGCCTTCCTCCAGAAGCCGTTCAGCCCCGACGATCTGCTCGCGCGGATCGGGGGCGCGCTCGCTACATGCCGCACGTCTTAGGGTATACTGAACGAACTGCCCACGACCCGCCATAGCCTGCCTGTATGAGGAGCCGCCCGATGAGCACCCCCTTCCTCGAAGATGCCCTCGCCATGAGCGACGAGCTCACCGCCATCCGCCGCGATCTGCACATGCACCCCGAGATGGGGTTCCAGGAGGTTCGCACCGCCCGCATCGTCGCCGAGAAGCTCAACAGCCTCGGCTATGAGGTGATGACCGGCGTCGGCAAGACCGGCGTGGTCGGCCTGCTCCAGGGCGGCCAGCCCGGAGAGAAGGTCGTCCTGCTGCGCTTTGATATGGACGCCCTGCCCATCCAGGAGGAGAACGACGTCCCATATAAGTCGCAGACCCCCGGCGTCATGCACGCCTGCGGCCACGACGCCCACGTGGCCGTCGGTATCGGCGTGGCGACCCTGCTGGCCAAGCACCGCGAGCAGGTGCCCGGCACGATCAAGCTGATGTTCCAGCCCGCCGAGGAGGGCCTCGGCGGCGCCATGAGCATGATCAACGACGGGCTGCTGGATGGGCCGAAGGTCGACTACGCCCTCGGCCTGCACGTCTCATCATGGCACGAGCTGGGCACGGCGGCGGTGGTGAGCGGCGCGATGCTGGCGGCCGGCGATGGGCTCAGCATCACCGTACACGGCCGTGGCGGCCACGGTGCCCAGCCCGACCAGACCGTCGATGCGGTCCTCGTCGCCTCGCATATCGTCGTCGCCCTCCAGACGGTCGTCGCCCGCAACATCAACCCGAACGATACCGGGGTGGTGACAGTCGGGGCCATCCACGCCGGCGAGGCGGGGAATGTGATCGCCGAGACCGCCACAATGCGCGGCACCATCCGCTGCTTCAGCCAGGATGTGCGCGCGGTGCTTCACACGCGCATCCGCGCCGTAGCTGAGGGGGTGGCCGCCGCCCTCGGCGCACGTGCCGAGGTGCTCATCACCCTCGGCGTCGACCCGACGATCAGCGCGCCGCGCCCGACCGCCGTCGTACACGGCGTGGCCGCCGATGTCCTCGGCGAGCAGAATATCAACACCACCTTCCGCACCACCGGCGGCGAGGACTTCTCGGCCGTCCTGGAGCGCGTGCCGGGCAACTTCTTTATGCTCGGCGCCCGCAACGACGCGAAGGGGCTGAACTTCCCGCACCACAACCCGCGCTTCGATATCGATGAGGCATGCCTCCCCAGCGGCGCCGCCATCCTCAGCGAGGCCGCCGTGCGCTGCCTGCGCGGAGAGGCGGACTAGCGCCACCAGGCGGGGCGACTCACGAGCCGCCCCGCCTCTCACCTTACACTCATTGACACGCCTAGTGCAGGCGGGTATAGTGGTCAAGGCAAATAAGTGTTCGTGTCATCAATATCATGTTTCCCTTCAGGAGGTCCTGGTGTCGGTTGAGCATTCCTCTCCGCTCGGGTCATCGGCTGGTCGCACCGAAGGCGCGACTCCACCCAGACCACAGATACGCGGGCGACGCCCGTGGGTTCGCTGGGTTTGGCTCTCTCTGACGGCGCTGTTTCTGGTTGTGGTGGGCGGCATTGGCGGCGCCCTTTATCTTTTTGACCGCAGCTACTCAGGTAAAATTTACCCAAATGTTGCTATCCGCGGTGTGCCCGTCGGCGAGATGACGCCGGCCGAGGCGAAACAGGCACTTGAGGCGAGCTTCTCGCCATTCCTGGCCCAGCCGCTCACCCTTACCTATGGCGACCAGCAGTGGACGCCGACCGTGTCGGAGATCGGCGTGCGGATCGAGATCGATAGCGCCATTGATGCGGCGTACGCTGCCGGTCGAAAAAACGGCCTGATCGACAACCTGCGCGAGGTCGCCGCCGTCTGGGAGAATGGCCTTGAGCTGCCGCTCCACATGACGATCGACCAGGAGGCGATGCAGCACTACCTGTCGGATCGCGTCATCGAGGTCGACCAGCCGGCCATCGACGCCAACCTTGAGATCGACGGCTCGCTGATCAGCGTGCAGCCCTCGGCCTCCGGCCAGCAGCTCATGATTAGCGACACCCTTCACGAGATCACCGCCGCCATCCAGGGGCTCTCCCCGCAGCAGATCGCCCTGCGCACCCGCGAGCTCCAGCCGCGCCTGAGCGATGGCGCCGCCCAGGAGGCCCAGCGCCAGATCGCGGCCCTCCTCGTGGCACCCGTCACCCTCACTGCGGGAGATGAGCAGTTCACCTGGTCGATCGATGATCTGGCCCGCCTCGTGCGCGTTGAGCGCGTCACCGGCGATTCTGGCGACACACTCGCGGTGAGCCTCGACGATGCGCAGATCCGCCAGAAGATCACCGCTATCGCCGACGCGACAGAGGTTCGGGGCGACTACCCGCGCGTCGACTGGAACGGCGGCGATATGCGGATCACCGAGGAAGGCACCCCCGGCGAGCGCGTCGATGAGGCCCGCGCCGTCGATATGGTCACCGCCAGCATCCGCAGCGGCGGATCTCAGCGCGAGCTGACCCTGCCCTTCGCCGCTGTGGCGCCGCCGGTCACCCAGGCGAACATCCAGCAGCTCGGTATCGACCAGCTGCTCTCGGTCGGCAAGAGCGACTTCACCGGCTCCGCCGCCTACCGCATCACCAACATTAAGGCCGGCATGGCCCTGCTCCAGGGCGTCCTGCTCGCCCCCGACGACGAGTTCTCGTTCAACAGCACCGTCGGCAATATCGACGCCTCTAACGGGTTCGTCGAGGGCTACGCCATCGTCCAGAATCGCACCCAGCTTGAGTGGGGCGGCGGCATCTGCCAGGACTCGACCACGATGTTCCGCGCCGCGTTCTGGGCCGGCCTGCCGATCACCGAGCGCTGGGGCCACTCCTTCTATATCAGCTGGTACGATAAGTACGCCTTCGCCGACTACGGCAACGGCCCCGGCATGGACGCGACGATCTTCACCGGCGGACCCGATTTCAAGTTCCTGAACGACACGGGCCACTGGCTGCTGATCCAGACCAGTGTCAATGTCGCCAATCGAGTCGCCGAGGTGCGAATCTACGGCACCGACACGGGCCGTAAGGTGGAGCTCCTCGGCCCCTCGATCACGAACCGCGTGCCAGCGCCGTCCGAGCCGGTCTATATCGCCGAGCCGAAGATCCCTCAGGGCAGCCGGCACCAGAGCGATACGGCACGCGGCGGCATGCAGATCAACTTCACCCGTGTCGTGAAGCAGAACGGCCAGCTCGTCGAAGAGCGTAACTTTGTGACAAAGTTCCGCCCCTGGCCAAATATCTTCGAGGTGAACCCGGCCGACCTCGGCCCCGATGGGAAGCCGATGCCAACCCCCGAGCCAACCCCGGAGATCCCGCTTGAGCCCGACCCGAACCAGCCGCCGGCCCCGGCACCTGACCCGAACCAGCCGCCGGCCCCGGAGCCCGACCCGAGCACCGCCCAGCCGGCCCCGAGCGACGGCTAAGGCCCTACTGGCGTCAGCCAGACATATCCACAGGAGGCGCCCCAATGGGGCGCCTCCTGCTTATATCTCCACGCTCGCCCACGAGAGCGGCAACGGCCCGCCCCACACCCTGGCGAGCGACACCGCCACCTCAGCAGGATCGCCCGTCGTCACACACCGCAGCGCGCCCACGCCACGAGCCGAGCCCGCGGCCACCCGCGCCACCTGGGCCGCCACCGCCGGCCCAGTGTCAATGATCGCCGCCGCAGGGCCGACAAGCTCAGCGATCAGCGGGCGGAGGAAGGGGAAGTGCGTGCAGCCCAGGACAAGGCTATCCACGCCCTCGGCAAGCAGCGGCGCCAGGTAGCCCACCACCGCAGCGCGCACCTCCGGGCCATCCAGGTCGCCCGCCTCCACATAGCCGACCAGATCAGGGCAGGCCACGGTGAGCACCTGCGCCCCCCCGGCGAAGCGATCCACCAGGCTGGCGAAGCGCTCGCCCCCTAGTGTGCCGCTGGTAGCCAGCACCGCAACCCTGCCGCTGCGCGAGGCCGCGATCGCCGGCTTCAGCCCCGGCTCCATGCCTACCACTGGGACGGGGAGCTCGGCGCGCAGCAGGTCGGCCGCCGCCGAGGTCGCGGTGTTGCAGGCGATCACCACCACCGCCGCACCCTGCGCGACCAGCCAGCGCCCGATCGCCAGCGCGCGCCCCTGCACCTCGACGAGCGGGCGCGGGCCATAGGGGCAGTAGGCACTGTCGGCCAGGTAGAGCAGATCCTGGCCCGGCAGCATGTCACGCACCGAGCGTAGCACCGAGAGCCCGCCGAGGCCAGAGTCGAAGACGCCGATCATAGTGAATAATGTTGAATGCTAAATGCTGAATGGGCCACATTCAGCATTCAACATTCAGCACTAGCGATTGCAGGCCGCGACAAAGCCCTCGAATACCCGCAGCCAGCGCGTCTCGGCGCTCGCCCAGAGGTGCTCGGGGTGGCACTGCACCGCCACCACAAACTGCTCGCCGGTCCCCTCCATCGCCTCAACCACCCCATCGGGCGCGCGACCGACCACCCGCATCCCCGGCGCCAAATCCTTCACCGCCTGGTGGTGCATGGTGTTGCCCATCACCTCGTCGCGAGACAGACGCTCGGCCAGCCAGCTATCCGGCTCCAGCGCAATACCGTGAGTCAGCACATCGTACTGGCGCATCTTCGTGTTCGCCTGGTGGTCGAAGGTCTCAGCCAGCTGGCTGGGGATGTCCTGGTAGAGCGTGCCACCGAAGGCCACATTGATCACCTGGATGCCCCGGCAGATACCCATGAGCGGCTTCTTATCGTCGCGCGTCCAGCGGGCCAGAGCGATCTCGACCTCGTCGCGCTGGCGGTCAACCTCGCCAAGCTCGGGGATGGGCTCCTCACCATAGCGCGCGGGGTCCACATCAATGCCGCCGGGCAGCAGGACACCGTCGCACAGCGCGTAGAGCGACCGCACCACATCGAGGTCATCGGTGAGATGGATCAGCAGCGGCACGCCGCCGGCCGCCTCGATCGCCCGCAGGTAGGTTGGCCGCACCGCCATGAGGTCGCTGTCGTGAGCATCTCGGGCATTCATACACGAGACGCCAATAATCGGTCGCTTCATCCTCTAGCCTCCGTACATATCCTACGGGTGAGTCAATGAGGCCGCCAGAGCGGAGTTCGGTCGATAGGCGGCGCAGCTCTCGACGAAGGCGAGGAAGAGCGCCTGCCAGCGCGGGTCGGCCGAGGCCTGGAGCGCCTCCGGGTGACACTGCACGCCAACGACGAAACTATCGCCCTGGCCCTCCACCGCCTCAACGATCCCGTCAGGAGCCCAGGCCACCGCCTGCAGGCCGGGGGCGAGCTCCTTGAGCGACTGGTGGTGGAGCGAGTTGATCGTCATCGCCTGAACGCCCATCAGCTGAGCGAAGCGCGAGTTCGGGTCGATGGAGATATCGTGGGCCATGTAGGTCCAGTCCTCACGCTCGTAGGAGAGCGTGTGGCGCAGGCTGTCGCTCACCTGGCTGGGGATATCCTGGTAGAGCGTGCCGCCGAGCGCCACGTTGATCACCTGGATGCCGCGGCAGATCCCGAGCACCGGCTTCGCCTCGGCGATCGCCCAGCGGGCCAGCGGCAGCTCCGAGTCATCGCGCGCGGAGTCCACCAGGCCCAGCTTCTCGTGGGGGGCATCGCCGTAGGTGCTCGGCGCGATGTCGCCGCCGCCGGCGAGCAGGATGCCGTCGAGCCGCTCGTAGAGCACGCGCAGCGTGGCCTCATCCGTCACCGGGGGGATGAGCAGCGGCGCGCCGCCGGCCCGCAGGATGGCGTCCACATAGGTTTGGCGGTGGCCATATGATGGCGGGCACCACGCGTGATCGCGGAAGGTGCCGCACGAGATGCCGATCAGAGGTTTCATTGCTGCGCTTACTCCTCGTGCTCTGACGCGTTTGCCCCGCGCCCCGCGCCGGGCCGGGATATTCGCGCATTATAGCACAGGGTTGCGGCCATTTAGAGGATGGCGGTTTGTCGGCAATGCCGACAAGCCGCCATCCTCTAAAGATCACCGTGGTGCGGCCACGCCACCCCTAGCTCGCCGGCAGGATGAAGCTAAACGTGCTGCCCTCACCGAGGGCGCTCTCAACCCAGATCCGCCCGCCGAGCAGCTCCACAAGCGGCTTCACCAGCGAGAGGCCGAGGCCAGTGCCGCCCGCCTCGATCTTCAAGGGGTTCTCGGTGCGATAGAAGCGGTCAAAGATCCGCGCCAGATCATCCCGCTCGATACCCACGCCCGTGTCGCGAATATTCATCTGGGCGTAGCGCTTATCAGATGCCACGCTCGCCCGCACATCATCAGGCAGATCGGCGTAGTTCGCCTCGTGCGCCTGCACCCAGATCTTCCCGCCCTTCGGCGTATACTTCACCGCGTTCGAGAGCAGGTTGAAGAGGATCTGGTGGAGCCGGTGGGCGTCGGCCCGCACCAGAGGCAGCCCCGGTGGGATGCTGATATTCAGGTCGTGGCTGCGCGCGTTGATCGTGCCCTGTAGCTCCGACATCACGCCGCTGAGCGACTCGGCCATGTGCAGCGAGCGCCACTCGAGATCGACGCTGCCCGACTCGATTTTTGTTATGTCAAGCACATCATTGATCAGCGCGATCATCCGCTCGGTGTTCGTGTGAATGGTATTCACAAACTCGCGCTGCGTCTCATTGAGCGGGCCGAGGCCGCCCATCGCGAGGAGTTGGGTGAAGCCCTTGATCGCGGTCATCGGTGTGCGCAGCTCATGCGACATCGTGCCGATAAACTCCGTCTTCATCCGGTCGGCCTCAATCTCACGCGTGATATCGCGCACCACCAGGAGGGCTCCCAGCATCTGGCCGTCATCCTTAAGCACCGGGCCCATCGTCATGCTCACCATCCGCATGCCCACCTTCGCCGTCGAGGTGAAGATACGGCGCTGCTCATGCGCGTCGAACGGGCGGGACAGTAGCTCGTCGAGGGGCAGCTCGGTTGATCGCTGGCTCAGGTAGCGGGTGATAATATCGTGGAGGTTCCAGAGCAGGAGATCCTCGATAGGGCGACCAAGGACGCTGCCGGCAGCCTGGTTCGCCATCAGCACCGACCCATAGAGATCGCAGACGATCACGCCATCGGCGAGGTTCTGGAGGATCGCCTCGATCTGGCTCGACTCTGTCTGCTGTCGGTCAAGCAGCTCGTAGCGTCGCTCCGCCTCAGCGCTGATCATCTGAAAGAGATTCGCGTTATTGATGCCGATCGCGATCGGGCCAGCGCAAGCATTGAGCATGCGCAGGTGGCCCTCCTGGAAGTAGCCCGCCTCGCGGTGCGAGATCGAGATCACCCCGAGCACCTCGCCCTGCATCAGCAGCGGCACCGCGATCATTGAGCCCTCGCGCTTGCGCAGCGAGCCGCCGGGGATCGAGACCCAGCGATCATCCGTGCCGATATCATCGACGAGCAGACCCTTGCGCTGCTGGGCGACCCATCCGGCAATGCCCGAGCCGATCGGGAAGCGGATGTAATCATTGCCGGGGCTCGGCGGGACGCCGTAGACCGCGCGGGTGACCAGCAGGCTGCTATCATCCTGCTCGACCAGCATGATCGACGCGTGCTCGGCCTGCGAGATGCTGGCGAGCACCGTGAGCGACGTGTTCAGCAGCGTGTTCAGGTCGAGGGTGCTGCTCACCTCGGTGGAGATCTCATTGATCGTGGCGAGGCGATCCTTCTCCTGCTGAAGCTGGCGCGTGCGCTCTTCGACGCGCTGCTCTAGCTCCACATTGAGCGTGCGCACCTCCGTGTACAGCTGCGCATTCTGGAGAGCGATCGCCGCCTGGCTGATCACGCCCTGGGCCAGATCCTGCTGGAATCGCAGCTGCTCGACCGGGTTCGGGTCCTGGAGTGTCACCACCCCGATCGCCTGATCATTCATCAGCATCGGCAGCGCCAGCACGCCACAGCTCTCGCGGTACCAGGCACCCTGCAGAAGAGGGTCCGGCGCGATCTCAAACTGGATCCGCCCGGTGCAGAACGCCCGGCAGGTCACGTCCTGCGTGCCCCCCTTGGCGATACGCAGGCCCTGCGTGGCCTCCGCGTCCTCGCCGCAGGTGTAGGCGGCCACCAGGGCATCGTCGCCATCATCAGCCGGCATCCAGACCGCAATATGGGCGACGCCGGTGAGCCGATGCAGGTTCGTAGCCACCAGATCGAGCAGCTGGCTGCGCTCAAGGCTCGCCGAGAGGCGCTGGGAGATATCGTTAAGAGCCTTCAGCTGGAGGGCGCGCTGGTCGGCGGAGGCGGATGCCGCATCGAGGCTCTCGGCGATAAACTCGCGCTCGCGGATCACCGCCGCATTATGGGCGGCCCATCCGTCGGCGAGCATGCTGATCAGATACTCAAAGAGGACATCAAACGTATCGATCAGCTCCACGATGCAGGCAGCATCGCGCTCCTGAGGGCGGAGAAGGCTGCGGAAGGTGCGTCGAAACTCAAACGCGCGACTCAGCCGCTCGTTCAGCGCCTGGTCGCGAATATCATCGCTATAGCTGATCGCCTGCACGCGCGTATCAAGGGCGGCATAGTCGCCGCCAGCGGCAAGCACCAGCGCATCATAGAGCGCATCGATGCTCACGGCAGGGCTACTTACCGTCGCGACTCCCCCCTCATCATCGAACAGATCGCCCAGCGCTGGCGGCGAGGGTTCGCTGATCAAATCTGCCCACGGGCCGCAGAGATCAAGGCGATGAGCGGACAGCCATATGGTGAGATCATTACTCGTCGGCATGATTACTCGCTGATTCGGACCACCACCGCTGTGGCGTCATCGTTCATCTTCCCGTAGCGGCTCAGTATCAGCTCGGCGAGATCCTGGGGGGGCTGGCTGTGGTTTATATGCACATCAAGGCTAAACCGGCTGGAGATCCCGTCGCTATATAAAACGAACGTGTCCCCAAAATTATAGCTGTAGCTCAGCTTGAGCAGCTGTGGCAGCCGATATCCGAGGATACCATTCTTCGAGATCGGCTTGATCGGCTGGCTACTATAGACCTGTGCGCCAATATTGCCGACACCTATATAGGTAGCGGATCGCTTCACCGTGTCAAGCGTCAGCAGGCCGATCACCGCACCGCGCGTATTATGCAGCGCCGTATGGGCCTGGCGGATCATATCGAGCGGTTCGCTGTCGGGGCGGGCGCGGATCACGGTCACGGCGCCCTCAGCGGCGCGCGCCGCCTCGACGCCACCGCCGAGGCCATCGATCACCGCGACGTGAAGCCCACTCGAGCCAAACGGCTCAATCACAAACGCGTCGCCACTGACCGACTGGCCTTCTTTCGGTCGGCACGCGGCTCCCCAACTAACGCTCATAGATCGACCTCCGAGACGGGCTGAGCCACTTCACCGCATAGACGCGGGTGCCCACGCCAACCTCTGACTCAATATGAAACACATCTGTCAGACGGCGCACACCGGGCAGGCCAGCGCCAAGTGTGTGTGCCGTGCTATACCCGTCCTGCATCGCCAGATCGATATCCGTGATCCCAGGGCCGGTATCCTCTGCCGTAATAGCCATCCCCAGCCCGTGCACTGGATCGTCAATAATGCTCATCGTCAGCTTACCACCGCCGGCGTGCGCGAGCAGATTACGCGAGAGCTCCAGGATCACGATCTCGACGCGGGTGCGATCAACCGGCTTCAGCCCAAGCTTCTCAGCAACGGTTCGCCCTCGGCTCATCGCCAAGTAGACATCGACATCACGCTGAATAAAGCACTCTGCTGGCGTCATCGTGCAGTCAGCCCTATGTGATCACGCGGGGTAGAAAGCGCTCTTCGTATCGGAAGGTAGAGGGGAGGCAGGCATGCGACCTACGGGGATCATACCCATCCATTCCGTGCATTATAGCACGCGGCTTGAACCATAGTCTCGCAGGGCTCAGCGCCGAGTTAGGCGCAGCGCCGCACTATCGAGGCTGATCGTGACGGGGCCATCGTTCACCAGGGCGACGCGCATGCTCGCGCCGAACACGCCCGACTCGACGGGGATGCCCAGTGCCCGCAGCGCAGCTGCGTAGGCCTGCACAAGGGGCGCGGCGATCTCAGGCGGGGCCGCATCGGTAAAGCTGGGGCGCCGGCCCTTGCGGGTGTCGGCGTAGAGCGTGAACTGCGACACGACAAGGGCAGCCCCCCCGATATCGATCAGCGAGCGGTCGAATCGGCCGCCCTCGTCAGCGAAGATGCGGAGCTGGGCCGTCTTCTCTGCCAGCAGCGAAGCCTCGGCCTCACCATCGCCCACGCCCACGCCGAGCAGCACAAGAAGCCCAGCCCCAATCGCGCCGACGACCTCGCCCTCAACCTCCACAGACGCCTGTGAGACCCGCTGGATGATCGCCCGCATAGGCCCGACCTGTCCCCTGTCCGCTATTCGCTGTTCCCTACGACTCGGCGAGCTGAGCGAACACAAGGCGGCCGGTCTGAGTCTGGTGGAGCCGAATGACGACAACCTCCACAGACTGGCCGATAAGATGGCGGGCCTCCTCCACGATCACGGGGGTGCCGTCCTCAAGGTAGCCGACCCCCTGCTGGCGAGCGTTCCCCTCATTGCGGATCATCACGTGGAGCCGCTGATCCTGAGTCACCGGCGGGCGGACAGACTCGCTCAGCTGATTCAAGCTCAGCACCTTAACCCCTTGCAGGGCAGCGACCCGATTCAGGTTAAAGTCGTTCGTGATGATCGGGCTGCTATACTGGCGCGCCATCGCCACAAGCTTATCATCCACCTTTGTGGCCCCAGAGACCTCAATATTCACCACCTCAATCGGGAGCGCAGACTGCTTCTGCATCCCGTTGAGCAACTCAAGGCCGCGGCGCCCCTTGGCACGGCGCAGATCATCGCTCGAGTCGGCGAGCTGCTGGAGCTCGGCCAGCACAAAGCCGGGGACGATCAGGGTGCCCTCCAGAAAGCCCGTCTGGGCCACCACGGCGATCCGCCCATCAATGATCGCGCTCGTATCAAGGATCAGGCGCCGTCCCGGCGTCGGGCTCTCGCTGGCGTTGAGAGTGATGGCCGGTGCGGCCCGCCGCCAGCCCTGCATACGCTCTAAGATATCGCGCTTGCGGGTGATGAAAATGGTGCCGCCAAGGTAGGCGAAGAGCGCGGCGGAGAGCGCGGGCAGGTAGTGGCTGAGAGGTGCCGGCAGCGAAGATAGCGGCACCGTGAGCAGCACAGAGAAGATCAGGCCGACCATCACCCCAGCGCCGGTGAGGAAGAGGTCGCTCAGGGGGACGCTTCGCGAGCGACGCAGGAGCTCCTCCACCGGCTCGATCGTGAGCCGAGGGGTGACGAGCAGGCCGAGCCCGGCGCCGGAGAGCAGCAGCAGCTGTGTCGCAAACTGCTGGAGGTCATCGGGGCGTGGGTCGGAGAGCGAGCGCCCAGTAGCCCAGCCGATATACGCAAGCACGAGCATCCCTGCGATACGCACGAGGAAGTTGAGGCTAACCTTCATAATCAGGGTACAGGGCATAGGGTACAGGATACAGGGTATCGGGTATCGGGTCGGCTTAGCTCGCTGCTGCGGCCTGTCCCCTGTCACCCATCCCCTGACCCCTACTTTCGGGCGATCAGATCGACGACATCGGCCAACGAGCGAGCGGGGATGAGCGTGCCACCTGTTGGCGGGCTCACCTGCGAGACGGAGGGGAGCACCGCGTGATGGAATCCGAGCTTCGCCGCCTCGCTCAGCCGGCGCTCAATCTGGCTGACGCTGCGCAGCTCCCCGGAGAGGCCGATCTCGCCGAGCAGCACCATATCGGCGGCGATAGGCTGGTTCCGGAACGACGAGGTGATCGCCATAGCGACCGCGAGGTCGGCGGCTGGCTCGCTGATCCGCAGGCCGCCGACGATATTGACATAGATATCCTGGTTGAACAGCGGCAGGCCGACGCGCTTCGTGAGCACCGCCACCAGCATCAGCAGACGGTTCGGGTCGAAGCCGTTGGTGGTTCGGCGGGGCTGGGCGCTGCTCGTGTTCGAGGTGAGGGCCTGCACCTCGACCAGCAGGGGGCGAGTGCCCTCCATCGTCACCGCGACCGAGGAGCCGGGCGTGCCCGCGCTGCGCTCGGCGAGGAAGACGGACGAGGGGTTCAGCACCTCGCGCATGCCGTCGCCGGCCATCTCGAAGACGCCCACCTCGTTGGTCGAGCCGAAGCGGTTCTTCACGCCGCGCAGCAGCCGGTACTGGTGAAAGCGGTCGCCCTCCAGGTAGAGCACCACATCCACGATATGCTCAAGGACGCGCGGGCCGGCGATCGCGCCCTCTTTGGTGACGTGGCCGACCAGGAAGATCGGGATGTGCAGCTCTTTGGCCAGGTGCATCAGGCGCAGAGCGCCCTCGCGCACCTGCGAGACGCTGCCGGCGGCGCTCGTGAGCTCCTCCAGGTAGACCGTCTGGATCGAGTCGACGATCACCAGCTTCGGCATCAGCTCGCGGATCTGCGCGAGGATCGTATCGAGCGAGTTCTCGGAGAAGACATAGAGGTCATCGGCGATCATGCCGAGGCGCTCGGCGCGCAGCTTGATCTGCTGGGCGGACTCCTCGGCGCTGATGTAGAGGGCCGGGCCGACATCGGCGGCGAACTGCGCCGAGACCTGTGAGAGCAGCGTCGTCTTCCCGACGCCAGGGTCGCCGCCGATCAGGACGACCGACCCGGGGACGAGGCCGCCGCCAAGGACGCGGGTGAACTCCTCGCCGAGGACGGGCAGCCGCTGGAATCCGCCGATGGCGACATCACGCAGGCGCTGAGGCCGCGCGCCGACAACAGCGCCATCACGCACCTTACCGCTCGGCTGTCGGGACTCGACCTGCTCGACGAAGCTATCCCAGGTGCCGCAATCGGGGCACTTGCCCATCCAGCGGCTCTGCTGAGCACCACACTGCTGGCAGACGAAGATGGTACGTGTCTTTGCCATGGGCGCATTATACCACCCAGACAGGAAAGAAACGTGCAACTCTTTGTTAGCGCGAATACGCGCTGGGTACACCTGGGAGCGTCGGTGGCCCCGCTCGCGACTGACGTCGCAGCGCGGGGGCC
>NZ_JAIEWN010000180.1 GCF_019599295.1 Oscillochloris sp. ZM17-4
CACTTGACACATTCCGCAGCGCCCGCCTGTTCGACCGGCTGTTCGCTGACCTGCGCGAGCTCGGATTGCTCAAGCGGCGCGGCCGTCAGCGCACCGTCTGGGCACAGCAATACGAGGTGCGCGAAACCACGGTCATCTTTCGTGACCTGCATGGCGATGATGGTACCACCCAGATCCAGACGCCCCACGACCCCGAGGCGCGCTGGAGCAAGAAACGCGATCAGACTTGGGTCGGTGACAAGCTCCAGTCAGCGAGACCGATGATGATGACCTGCCGCATCTGATCACCGACATTGCCCTGACGAGCAGTGTCGAAGGCGACACCACCGCCCTGGCCGCGATTGCGGAACGGCAGGCGGCGCGCGACGTGCTGCCCAGCGACCGTTTTGTGGATCAGGGCTACGTGAGCGGGGGCACCCTGGAGGCCGCCACGCGGCGCGGCGAAGACCTGCTTGGCCCTGCATCGACGGCGGATCCCTCGCCACAGGCGCGTATGGTCGATGGGATCACCCAGGCCCAGTTTCAGCTCGATCTGGAGGCGCGGCTAGCGACCTGTCCCGCAGGCGCGACCGCCCTGGGGCGGGTGGCGAAGGATGGGACGATCCGCTTTCAGTTCGATGACGACCGCTGTGCCGGCTGTGCCCTGCGCCCCCGCTGCTGCACCGGCACGGGCGGCCGCCGGCTGACGTACAGCCCCGGCCACGATGCGCTGGTGGCGGCCCGCGCCCGCCAGGAGACGGCCGACTTCCAGACGGTCTACCGCGCCCATCGCGGTGGGGTAGAAGGCTGCCTGTCGGGACTGGTACGCGGGCAGGGCATCCGGGTGAACCGCTACATCGGGCGGGCGAAGAACGAGTTGCGGGCGCTGTTCGTCGGCGCGGGGGTGAATCTGCGTCGCGCGGCTCGCTGGCTGGCCGGGGTGCGCCCGAAGCCACGCCAGAACCGACTGGCCCTGGCCCTGGCAGGGAGCTAGAGCCGCCATCCGGCGGGGCGCACCCCACCGGATCGTCGGCCAGATCCCACACCCATCACCGGCAGGTGGTCGCAGCGACCGAGGTGGCGGGATGATCAACACGGGTGTACGCATCTGTCTTGCTCCACCGGAGCGCAGCACGCTGCGTCCCTGGTGAGTTTGCCAGCAGTATCTTCCAAAGCTTAAAGAGCAGTTCAATTTGCCAGCGGGCGCGCCC
>NZ_JAIEWN010000181.1 GCF_019599295.1 Oscillochloris sp. ZM17-4
CGCGATCTCCACACCTGCCAGCGGCGCGCCTGAAGGCTGGCGTTGGGCGGGCAAAGGACAGCCGCCACATGTTCAAGGCTGCTCAGTCCAGTGCCGTTGTGTCTTGTGAAACGCGTCTCGATTACGCCGAACATGAAAAATTATTAACATAAAATAAGAGCATTACTCGTTAAAACGAGAAAAAAAGTTTCGGATCGTAAACTATTGATTGATAGATAACTAACTATGGTATAATAGGTGTGTCATGGATGGAAGAACGAAGGCACATTAAGCATGCGATTCGATATTATTAGTGAAATCGATGATGTTGCAACCATTGCCGCGAATACCAGTATACGAGAAGTGGAACGGTTACGTAAAATCTATGGAAAAGCACGGTGGCGCAAGAAAAAAGGTATTGCCATGATTGTTCTTGAAGATGGAACCATGCATCGCGCAGAGCTCCACTGGTATGAGGCAACCAGCTTTGGGCGCAAGGAAGTGAAGATCAAGTATCTGCTCGATTAAGGAGGAACCTATGACGGTCGAACAGCCTGAACTCCGCTTCGTGATCTGTATTGAGAATACGGATTACCCGGTCGCCCTCGAGCGACGTAAAATTTATCAGGTTGTCCCCGATGAGCGAGCGGCAAGCCATGACTTCCTTCGGGTGATTGATGAATCGGGCGAGGATTATATGTACCCGAAAGGGTATTTCATCCCGGTCGATTTTGCGCCAAGCATCCAAGAAGCGCTCCTGCGAGCCGCATAAATAAAAGAGTTTTCGACACAGTACCGTAGATCTCATTAAGATGCCATGAAATCCTCCAGTGGTGTAAACCATTGGAGGGTTATTCATTGCATATGCTCTCGTGAGGCGAAACGAAAAGAGTTGACACAAAACATGATTTGAGCGCTTTGTACTACCAAGCACACCTTTAATGTGTCAGCACGCCCGCCCAACATGGCTCGCAGCGGACGCCGCTGGCGCGTCCCGTGAGCTGGCGGCTTTTTATCATGTCGCCTCGTGCCATCGCTCGTCTCGATCCACACGCCCGCCAGCGGCGCCGCTGAAGCCCAGCGTTGGGCGGCCCAATGACCGGATTCCACGGGTGAAACGCAGTTCCGCGCAACTGGACAACCGGACAGCCGGACATACCGGACAGCCGGACAGCCGGACAGCCGGACAGCCGGACATACCGGACAGCCGG
>NZ_JAIEWN010000182.1 GCF_019599295.1 Oscillochloris sp. ZM17-4
CGGCTCTGTCCGGCTGTCCGACTGTCCGGTCTTGCCCGGTATGGGCCATAATCGCTGCGGAGGCCCAACGCCAGGCTTCAGCGGCGCCGCTGGCGGGCGTATAGATCGCGACGAGCGACGGCACGAGGCAACGTGATAGAAACCGCCAGGTTTGAGGCCGCGCCAGCGGCGTCCGCTGCGAGCCGATGTTGGGCGGGCGGGCTGACACGCTATACTTTGTATACGTGATTATGAAGAGCTATTTCCATCGAAAGTGTCATATAGTTTTTTTGGCATACCGCAATAACCGTAGCGACTACGGTACGTACTGGGTACGGAGTTATACGTTTTGCGATTCTATGTATGTGCGAAGCACATGATTGATTGATTGCGTGGAATCTTGTTCTTGATCCCTAAACCATTTCATAATATCCGCATCGATTTGTATCGTTCGATCAATCATGTCTCGCGGGATGAGCAACTTCGCACGCGCAAAGAATTGCTCGGTGAGGGGTGGAATATCGCTTGTGTCAATGTCGTCATCCGTCTGCTGCGCGAGTCGCGCCCAATCAGTACGGGTGTACTTGTTCATAGCGTTGTCGCTCATATTTCGTCGCCTTTCGTGCGGAAATGATACGAATGGTATCATGTTCACGCTCGGTATAGACTACCACTGCGATAATGGTGTAGAGTGGGCCAATACCAATCCAACGCTCTTCGCCATACTCGGTACGGTCATCGATATCAACGAGCATTGGAGCTTGAAACATCACATGAACATCAGCAAAATCGATGCCATGTTTCTGGATATTTATCTCATTCTTTTCGTCATCCCATGCGAATTGCACATCTAGCCTCTCGTGTGCCCATAGACGATCCTCCGATCACGCATCGCTCACTCTTACTATACCACACGCGTTCCCATCTGTCGGTGTCCTGTAAATAATTGACAGATAATCAGAATACACGGTATACAAAAAGTTTATACACATACTATCTGTCAATAATTATGCCATCCTTCAACGAGCCTCTATGCGCGAAGAATGGGCCATACGCATCGCCACCAGGCATCGAGAGCAGATCATCCGGCGTGAATGGACGGAGCCTCCAGGATGCCCGAGGTGCCTGCCCACACAACGAGCGCTGGAGTGCGCTGCCTTCATCTGTGGTGGCGCTGATAGACCGCCCAACGCCAGCCTTCAGGCGCG
>NZ_JAIEWN010000019.1:0-2784 GCF_019599295.1 Oscillochloris sp. ZM17-4
GATCCGGCCGCTCGACATGTTCACCCAGGGGATCTACCCGCGCGGCGAGGAGGGCTGGCTGGCGGCGAGCGTCCCCGGCCACTGGCAGCAGACCCCCGACCTGGCCGCGCACACCGGCAAGGTGGCGTATCGCTGCCAATTTAGCGACGAGCGACAGGGTGCTGCTGACGCCTCGGGCTGGCCGCTGGCCGCTGGCCGTTGGTCGGACAAGGCCCGCCGCTGGCTGCGGGTCAACGGGGCCTTCTACTACAGCCGGGCCTACATGAACGGCGTGGACCTGGGGCAGCACGAGGGCTACTTCGTGCCCTACGAGCGCGAGGTGGGCGGGCTGCTCCAGGCCGACAACTCCCTGCTGATCGAGCTGGACTGCCCCGAGGAGCGCGATAAGCTCGGCAAGCGCATGATCACCGGGGTCTTCTCGCACTGGGACTGTATGGACCCGCAGGCGAACCCCGGCGGGATCTGGCTGCCCGTCGAGCTGCACGCCAGCGGGCCGGCCCGCCTGAGCGCCGCGCGCTGCCTGACCCTGGCCTGCGACGAGCGCTTCGCCCAGGTGCGCTTCGACCTGGAGGTCGACTCGGCCGAGGCCGCGCCGGCGACCCTGCGCCTGACCTTCACGCCGCGCACCTTCGCGGGCGAGACCCAGGTGATCTCCCAGCGCCGCACGCTGCGGGCCGGGAAGCAGGAGCTCGGCGGCCTGGTCAAGCTGCGCGAGCCGCAGCTCTGGTGGACGCACGACCTCGGCCGGCCCGACATGTATGACGTGACGATTGAGCTTCTGCTGGGCGACATCGTGAGCGACGCGCGCAGCTTCGGCTTCGGCGTGCGCCGCTTCGAGCTGCGCGGATGGGAGGCCCACCTCAACGGGGTGCGCTTCCTGGTGAAGGGCAACAACTACCCGCCCGGCGATATGCGCATCGCCACGATGACCCGCGCGCGCTACGACGAGGACATCCGGCTGGCCCGCGAGTGCTTCATGAACATGCTCAGGGTCCACGCCCACATCGACCACCCCGCGCTGTACGAGGCGGCCGACGCGGCGGGCATGCTGATCTGGCAGGACTTCCCGCTCCAGTGGCTCTACGACTCGAGCATCCTGCCGGAGGCCCGCCGCCAGGTGCGCGAGATGGTGCATCTGCTGGGCAGCCACCCGAGCGTGGCCGTCTGGTGCATGCATAACGAGGCGGTGCTGATCAAGGACACCGCCGACGAGAGCGTGGCGGCCCGGCTGCTCACCTACGCCACCGGCTTCGGCTTCAACTGGAACCGCGATGTGATGGACACGCAGCTCAAGGCGATCGTGCAGGCCGAGGACCCGACCCGCCCGGCCATCCGCAGCTCGGGCGAGGCCGATGTGCCCTACCTGCGCAAGGGCACCGACGGCCACGCCTACTTCGGCTGGTACCGCACCTACGGCACAATCGACGACGCCGAGATGATGCAGCGGCGCTTCCCGGCCAACATGAGCTTCGTCACCGAGTTCGGCGCCCAGAGCTTCCCGAATATCGAGAGCAGCCGGCGCTTCATCCGCGAGCCGCTGGACGAGGGGGCGATCGCCCGCCTGAGCGCGCACCATGGATTCCAGGCCGAGATCATGGACCACTGGATCCCCTGGCGCCAGGCCGGCTCGCTGGCCGAGGTGGTCGATCTCAGCCAGGACTACCAGATCTTCATCAACCGCTACTATATCGACCGGCTGCGCTTCTACAAGTACCGGCCCACCGGCGGGATCGTGCCCTTCATCTTTGTGGACCCCTACCCGGCCGTCCTGTGGAGCGTGGTGGACTACTGGCGGGTGCCGAAGCGCTCGTACTACGCGATGCGCATGGCCTTCAGCCCGCAGTACGCCTTCTGCCTGTTCCACCCGCGGACCTACGCGGTGGGCGAGGCGGTGGAGCTGCCGCTCTACGCGGTGAACGACGCGCAGCACACGGCGGGCGGGGCGCGCCTGGCGGCCCGCCTGCGCGACCCGGCCGGCGCAACCCTGGCCGAGACGGCGCGCAGCCGCGACCTGCCGGCCGACTGTCGGCCGATCGAGGTCGACCGGCTGCGGCTCATCCCCACCGCGCCCGGCCGCTACGCCCTGGAGCTTGAGCTGACCGGCGTGGCCCACGAGGTGCGCCAGGTCTATGAGATCGAGGTCGCCTGAGGGGACAGGGGACAGGGAACAGGGAGTGGGAGATAGGCTTCTTGATGCGTTCTACCTGTTCTGTGTGCTCTGTCTCTTGCTCCCTGGTCTAATGGTACAATACGAGGACAACGATCCGATACGGGTATACTATATGGAAGCTTCAGCAGATGCTTTTGGCAGCTTTCACATACGTTCAGCCCGTACCCTGTACCCTGTACCCTGTACCCTGTACCCTAAACGCGACTATGGCAATCTCGTACCAGGAGCAGGCCGAGCTCACCTGCCCCAGCTGCGGGGCGGACTTCACCGCCGCGATCTGGCTGATCCTCGACGCGCAGGAGCAGCCGGCGGCGGTTGATGATCTGCGGCGCGGCGCGCTCAACATCGTGATATGCCCGCACTGTGACAGCAGCGGCCCGGCCGGGGCGCCGCTGCTCTTTCACGACGCCCAGGCCCGGCGGGTGATCTTCGCCGGGGCGCCGGGGGCCGCCGAGCACGAGGTGCGCGACCAGGCCCGCGACCTGCACGCCATCCTGGTCGGCGCGATCCCCGAGGATCAGCGACGGCCCTACCTGGCCGATGTGGATATCGCCCAGGATGTGGAGGGCGTGGCCCACATGCTGCGCCGCATGGATCGCCGCCGCGGAGCGCCT
>NZ_JAIEWN010000019.1:2884-44563 GCF_019599295.1 Oscillochloris sp. ZM17-4
CGGGTCGAGCTCGATCATCTGCCAGTCGATGAGGCTGGGGACGGGGGCGGGCAGGGCGGACTCGCCGGGGCCGGCGGCGAAATCCTGGGTGTAGCCAGCCGCCTTCACCGCGTCGAGCAGGGTGGGGGAGATGACGCCCCCGCTCTCGCGGGCCGCAGCAAGCGCGGCGGAGAGCACCGACCAGAGCGTGTCGCTCAGGGGCAGCCAGTAGCCGGCGTCCGCGTTCAGCCGGGAGAGCTCGCTGCTTGGCCGGAAGCGGCTGAGGCACTGCTCCCACTCCTCGAACCAACCCGGCACCTGCCGCAGCGCGGCGGCGGCCTCCTCGCCGTCCGCATCGATCACCGCCAGCATCTGACACCCCATCGCGCGAAACTCAAGCCGCTCCATGATCGCTGCTCCCGTTCGGTCTACGCCAGGCACGATGCCTGCTGCGCCCATATCATACCTGCTCTGGTTGTACCACGCCGAGATAAAGGAATGGTTGGAACGAGGTATATTCTTTGTGTAGTTTCGCGCAGGCGCCAGAGTATAAGCAACGTCAGCGGGCGAGTAAACTCGCGCCCGCAGGACCTGCGGACGACCGCCCACCTTCGTGGGCGGATCCGGCGTCGACGCAGGCCGACGCCCGGCGCGCAGCGCCTCATTGGCGCGACTTCCAGTCGCCAGCCGGGGGGCTAGGGACGTTGCACATGCCCTGGCGCAGGCGCTCGTCTGACTTGCGCAGATAGAATGGACATCGTATAATGCGCAGCGTTGCTCGGGGAGATGACGGAGCGGTTGAACGTGCTCGTCTCGAAAACGAGTAGGGTCTAAAAAGCCCTCGGGAGTTCGAATCTCCCTCTCCCCGCCAGCATTGCGCACAAGACGAGGCGGCAAGGCCACTGGTGGCCTTGCCGCCTCGTCTTGTGCGTCGCGATGCCGGCGCGCTCGCCGGCTGCCGCGCCGAGCGCGGCATGGCGATGGTATAATACCCCTCTAGCACGCCTTTGCTGCCGGGAGGACAACCCATGGCCCAACGCAAGCGACTCGCGCTGATCGACGGCCACGCGCTGGCCTTCCGCGCCTTCTTCGCCCTGAAGGACTCCGGCCTGCGCTCCTCGCGCGGCGAGCCGACCTACGCGGTCTACGGGTTTGCCCAGATCCTGCTCTCGATGATCCAGGAGCAGCGCCCTGAGTACGTGGCGATCTCCTTCGACGTGGGCCGCACCTTCCGCGACGACATGTACGCGGAGTACAAGGCCGGCCGGGCCGAGACGCCCGAGGAGTTCCACCCGCAGATGGAGCGCATCCAGGAGCTGTGCAGGGCCCTGAACCTGCCGATCTACACCGCCGACGGCTTCGAGGCCGACGATGTGATCGGCACGCTGGCCCGCCAGGCCACCGCCCTCGATGTGGAGACGCTCATCCTCACCGGCGACACCGACTCGCTCCAGCTGGTCGACGGCCACGTGCGGGTGATCCTGGCCAACCCCTACGGCCAGAAGACGACGACGACGATCTACGACGAGGAGAAGGTGCGCGAGCGCTACAAGGGCCTCGCCCCCAGCCAGCTGGCCGACCTGCGCGGCCTCAAGGGCGACACCTCGGACAATATCCCCGGCGTGAAGGGCATCGGCGAGGCCGGGGCGATCGCCCTGCTCAACCAGTTCGGCAGCGTCGAGAACCTCTACGAGCACCTGGCCGAGGCGCCCAAGCGCTACCAGAAGCCGCTCGACGGCCAGCGCGAGGCGGCGGTATTCAGCAAGAAGCTGGCCACCATCGTCTGCGAGGTGCCGACGGTGCAGCTGAGCCTTGAGGACTCCGCAGTCCACGACTACGACCGGGCGGCGGTGGTGCGGCTGTTCCAGGAGCTAGAGTTTGGCGCGAGCTCGGGCCTGCTGAAGAAGCTGCCCGGCGGCGGCATCGGCGCCTCGCCCGAGGCGCCGGCCCCCACATCTGCGCCCGCGCCCCCCGCCGGCGGCGTCGTCCAGCAGGATATGTTCGGCGAGGCGCTGCCGGACAGCCTGAGCGCGCCGGCCCCCGCCGCGCCCGCCGGGCCGGCCCAGCTCTCGCTCTTCGGCGACGTGGCCGCGCCCGCGCCGGCCCCCGCCGCGCCCAGCCGGCCCGCCCTCGGCGACTACCGGGCCGTCACCACGGAGGCCGAGCTCGATGCCCTAGCTCGCGCCCTTGAGGCCGCGCCCGGATTCGCCTTCGACACCGAGTCGACCGGCCTGCGGCCCTTCCAGAGCGCCCTCTGCGGGATCTCGATCGCCGTGAGCCCCGGCAGCGCGGTGTATGTGCCCTGCGGCCACGCCGAGGGGCCGCAGCTGCCCGCCGCGCAGGTCGTCGCCGCCCTCAGGCCCTTCTTCGAGGACTCGGCAAAGGCCAAGTATGCCCACAACGCCAAGTTCGACATTGAGATGCTGCTGGGCGCTGGGGTCGCCGTGCGCGGGCTGGCCTTCGACACCATGATCGCGGCCGCCCTGCTCGGCAAGCGAGCCGGCCTGAAGGATCTGGCCTTCTACGAGCTGGGCCTGCCGGACACGATGACGCCGATCGAGGAGCTGATCGGCCGGGGCAGCAAGCAGATCAGCTTCGACAAGGTGCCGGTGGCCCTGGCCACGCCCTACGCCGCCGCCGACGCCGACATGACCCTGCGCCTCGTGCGGGCCCTGGAGCCACAGCTGGCCGAGCACGAGCGGCTGGCCGACCTCTTCCGCCGGCTGGAGCTGCCCCTGGTGGACGTGCTGGTGAAGATGGAGCAGGCCGGGATCGGCCTCGACAAGCCCTACATGGAGGCGCTGGGACTGCGGCTGGGCGAGCGGATCGGCGAGATCGAGCAGGAGATCTACGGCATCGCCGAGCGGCCATTCAACATCAACTCCAGCGACCAGCTCAGCGACGTGCTCTTCGGCAAGATCGGCCTGCCCACCAAGGGCGTCCCGCTGACCGCGAAGACCAAGAAGTACTCGATCACCGCCGATGTGCTGGAGCAGCTGCGCGCCGAGGACACCAGCGGGATCTGCGAGCGTATCCTGGAGTACCGCCAGCTCTCCAAGCTCAAGTCCACCTATGTGGACGCGCTGCCCGACATGGTCAACCCAGCCACCGGGCGGGTACACACTTCGTATAACCAGGTAGGTGCGGCGACGGGGAGGCTATCGAGTTTGGATCCAAACTTACAGAACATACCAGTGCGAACCCAGGAGGGCCGCGAGATCCGGCGCGGCTTCGTGGCGGCACCTGGGCACCAGTTCATCGCCGCCGACTACTCGCAGATCGAGCTGCGCGTGCTGGCCTACATCACCAAAGACGCGAGCCTGGTGAAGGCCTTCCAGGAGGGCCAGGACATCCACGCCGCCACGGCGGCGCAGCTGTTCGGCGTGCCGATCAAGGAGGTAAATAAGGACCAGCGGCGGATCGCGAAGACGACCATATTCGGGATCGTGTATGGCATCAGCGCCTTCGGCCTGGCCCAGCGCACCGAGCTGAGCCGCACGGAGGCCCAGTCGATGATCGACGGGATCTTCGCCCGCTTCCCCGGCATCCGCCAGTACATTAGCGAGACCCTCGAGTCGGGCCAGGCCAATGGCTATGTCAGCACGCTGTTCGGGCGGCGGCGCGAGATGCGCGACCTGCAGACGAAGGGGCCGCGTCGGGCGGCGGCCGAGCGCGAGGCGATCAACGCGCCCATCCAGGGCAGCGCCGCCGACATCATGAAGATCGCTATGGTAGAGCTGTCACACGCCCTCGACAATCACGGCCTGCGCGCCCGCCTGCTGCTCCAGGTCCACGACGAGCTGATCCTGGAGGCGCCCGACGACGAGGTGGAGACTGTCAAGCAGCTGGTCCGCGAGGTGATGGAGCACGCCTACGAGCTGAAGTGGACCGACGATGACGGCCAGGAGCAACAGGTGCCGCTGGGGGTGGATGTGGAGGTCGGGCCGAACTGGGAGGAGATGGCGTAAAGTCTGGTATGCTATAGGGCGACGCCGGTGGCGTCGCCCTATAGCATACCGCGAGGATCTATGACCCACGAACGACCCACCGTCTCGGTGGTGGCGCCGGTCTATAACGAGGAGCAGCTGCTCGAGGAGTTCTGCCAGCGGGTGGCGGCGGCCCTGGAGCCGCTGGGCGAGCCCTTCGAGATCGTGCTGGTGAACGACGGCAGCCGCGACCGCTCGCCCGAGCTGATGCGCGCCATCCACGCGCGCGACCCGCGGGTGAAGGCGGTCTCCTTCTCGAAGAACTTCGGCCACCAGCTGGCGATCACCGCCGGCACCGACTACGCCCAGGGCCAGGCCGTGGTGGTGATCGACTCGGACCTGCAGGACCCGCCCGAGGTCATCCCCGAGCTGGTCGCCAAGTGGCGCGAGGGCTACGAGGTGGTCTACGCGGTGCGCGCCGAGCGCGAGGGCGAGACCTGGTTCAAGACCTTCACCGCCGCCCTGTTCTACCGCCTGATCGTCAAGATCACGAGCGTGAATATCCCGGTGGACACGGGCGACTTCCGGCTGATGGATCGCAAGGTGGTGGACACCCTGGCACGCATGCGCGAGCACCACCGCTTCATGCGCGGGCTCTCGGTCTGGGTCGGCTTCAAGCAGGCCGGCGTGCCCTACCGACGCCACGCCCGCAAGGCCGGCGACACCAAGTACCCGCTGCGTAAGATGCTCAAGTTTGCGCTCGATGGGATCACGAGCTTCAGCTACCTGCCGCTCCAGCTGGCCACCTACATGGGGTTCATCACCGCCACGCTCAGCCTGATCTTCCTGATCGCCGTCGTGGGGATGCGCCTGTTCTATGTGGGCGACCCGGTCGACTCGGCCTTCTACGGGCAGGCCAGCACCCTGGCGATGGTGCTCTTCATCGGCGCGGTGCAGCTGGTCTCGATCGGCATCATCGGCGAGTACGTGGGCCGGATCTACGACGAGGTGAAGGGCAGGCCGCTCTACATCGTGGCCGACGCACTCGGATTCGAGGATGCGGGCCGGCCCTACAGCCTGCGCGAGCGACAGTAGACTCATGCCCGTGGATGTGGCGGCGCTGCCGCCACATCCACGGGCATGAGGATTCTATGAAACCTTTAGCGTGTAGCGCGCGTATCATACGATGAGATGTGTGGGCTTCCGAGCATAGATAGCGATAGATGAGGGAAAGATGTCACAACGTGCCACGCCATCAAGAGGAGGAAGTATGGGCTCCAGAGCTGGTCTTATCGCCGGGCTTGTCGTCATCTTTGCGCTGGTCGGCGTCGGCCTGAGCACGATGAAGTTTGAGCAGATCGATGAGGGCGAGCGCGGGATCATCATCACCCAGGGCCGCGTCGAGGGCGTCCAGGAGCCGGGCCTGTTCTTCCGGCCCTTCGCCCCCTTCACCAGCATCTCAGTGGTGAACGTGCGCCGGCAGACGCGCACGGCCGCCCAGAATGTGGCCAGCAGCGACAAGCAGCTCTACGACATTGATATCCAGGTGGACTACAGCCGGCTCACCTCGCCCGAGGCCCTCCAGGCGGCCTACGGCGAGATCGGCGTCAGCGACGACCAGCTGAACGCCTTCCTAGACGGCTTCATCAACGACGCGCTCAAGAGCGCCAGCACCCAGTTTACGCTCGACCAGGCCCTCTCGGACCGCGGCAGCTTCGCCGACCGCATCCGCCAGTTCCTGACCACCCCCGCCGGCGATGGTCAGCGGCCCCCGGTGGACCAGCTCTACGTGCGGCTGGAGGCGGTCAAGGTGCTCGACATCAAGGTGGGCGACGCCTACGCCCAGCTGCTGGCCGAGAAGGCCAACCTGGAGGTGCAGATCGAGACGGAGGAGAAGCGCCGCCAGCAGATCGAGGCCCAGCAGAATAACAACCTGTTCCAGGCCGAGCAGGAGGCGACCGTGGCCCTGACCCGCGAGAAGGGCCAGACGGCGGCGTCGCTGGAGGCGGCCAACCGCGACGCACAGGTGCGGGCGATCGAGGGCAAGTACTGGCGCGAGAACCCCGAGCTCTACGAGCTGCGCAAGCGCGAGCTGATGGTGCAGATGCTCGACAACGGCAACATGTGGTTCCTCGACCCGAACACCAACGTGACCCTGCTGCTCAACCAGATGAGCAATGACAGCTCGGCGTCGTCGGTCATCCCGGTGCCCTCCCAGCCGCTCGCGCCGGTCACCCCGGTCGAGCCGGCCACCCCGGTGGAGCCGACAACCCCGTAGCATGTGTGCCAGGCGGGCACATGCCGCACTGGTTCTGCTGCGGCGCGGCTACGCCGCGCCGCAGCAGAACCAGTTTTTTTTATGGGAGATCTCCGCTCTCCCACACCCTCACTATCCCCGATCGAGGTCGGGCCGGAGCACCACGCTCTCCTGCTCGTTGGGGTCGGTGCGGGCGATCATGGCCACGGCCTCAGCGGGGTAGGGGTTGAAGGGCTGGTGGGGCACGCCGGCCGGGATGTAGAGGTACTCGCCGGCGTGGACTGCCATATGCTGCTCAAGCCGCTCGCCGTAGTACATCTCGGCCGTCCCGCTGATCATATAGATCGCCGTCTCGTGCTGCTCGTGCAGGTGGGGCAGCGCCCGCACGCCTGGCGGCATACGGAGCATATGCATGCAGATCGCCCGAGAGCCCACGCTCTCGGCGGAGATGCCGGCGAAATAGGTGAGGCCCTGCTTCCCAGCGTACACATCCTGCGAGCTGACAACCTGGCACGTTGGCGTCTGGGCGTCCCGCTCGGTAGCCATCGCGATCCTCCTCATGCTTGGGCGCACCATTGCGCCTGGCGCTGTGCTATGTCTGGCAGGATAGCCTACCAAGGCTGAGAGTGCAATCCGAGATCATTGCCGGTCGCGCGGCATCAGCCCACACGCTCGATCACGACAACTGGGATGACGCGCTCGGTGTTGCGCTGGTACTCGGCGAAGAACGGCATCTTCGCGGCCATCTGGTCGAAGAGCCGATCGCGCTCTGCGCCCTCGGGGAAACTGGCGCGGGCCACAAACTGCTCCGCGCCCACCTCGACCGTGACCTCAGGGTTGGCCAGCAGGTTGTAGTACCAGTCGGGGTTGCTTGGAGCGCCGCCCTTAGATGCGATGATCACGATGCGCTCACCGTCGGTGTTGTAGACGAGCGGGCTCGTGCGCGGCTGGCCGCTGCGGGCGCCGACGGTGTTCAGCAGCAGCATGGGCGCGCCGGCGAACTGGCCGCCGACGTTGCCACCGTTGGCGCGGAACTCTGCGATGATGGCCTGGTTGAAGTCGTTGGGGTTCGTCATCATATCTCCTAGATATAGATATCGTATCCTAGCGATAGTATCATTGTAGCGCAGATGATGTGCTAGCGTACGATACGCGAGAAAGGAATGTCCTTATGCAGAACGACCGACTCAGCCGCCTGCGGGCGGCCATGGGCGAGCGCGGGATGCCGGCGCTGCTGGTGAGCGCGCCCGCCAACCGGCGCTACATCAGCGGGTTCAGCGGCTCGAACGGCGCCCTGCTGATCACCGCCGAGGTGGCCCTGCTCTTCACCGACGGGCGCTACGTCATCCAGGCCGGGCGCGAGGCCCCCGCCTTCAGCCTGCGCGAGATCGTCAACCCCGGCCGCCCCCTGGCCGATCTGCTGGCCGAGGCGGCTGCGGAGCTTGACCTGCGCCGGGTGGGCTTCGAGGCGGCCCACGTCAGCGTAGCCGAGCACCGGGCGCTTGACAAGGCCCTGGCCAACGCGCCGGTGGAGCTGGAGCCGGCGATGGGCGTTGTCGAGGCGCTGCGCGAGGTGAAGGACGCCGGCGAGCTGGCCACCCTGCGCCGGGCGATCGCGATCACCGACGAGGCGATCACGTCGGTGATCCCGCAGCTGCGCCCCGAGATGACCGAGCGCCAGGCGGCCTGGATGCTGGAGGTCGCCATGCGCGAGCGGGGCGCCGACGCGCTCTCCTTCCCGATCATCGTCGCGGCGGGGCCGAACAGCGCCCTGCCCCACGCCCGCCCCGGCGACGCCCCCCTCGGACTGGGCCAGCCGATCGTGATCGACATGGGAGCCCTCGTCGGCGGCTACCACGCCGACCTGACCCGCACCGTCTGCCTGGGCGAGCCCGACGCGACGTTCCGCGAGATCTACGCCATCGTGCTGGAGGCCCAGCGCCGCGTGCTGGCGGGGCTGCGGCCGGGGCTGCGCGGCAACGCGGCCGACGCCCTGGCCCGCGATCACATCGCCGCCGCCGGCTACGGCGACGCGTTCGGCCACGGACTGGGCCACGGCGTCGGCCTGGACATCCACGAGGGGCCGTCGCTGCGGCGGGCCGCCACCCCCAACGGCTGCCGCGAGGCAGCCGTTTCCACATGTCACAGAGATGCAGTGCCGTGGGCCATATGTCCCCCAATCCACTGCTGTGGTACCATAGGCGCTCAGCTCGCCACACCCGCAGGAGCCCGCCGATGCCGTCCCTCCACCTGCCCGCCATGCTGCGGGCGCTACGCCACCGCAACTACCGGCTGCTGTTCTTCGGCCAGCTTGTCTCGATCGCCGGCGTCTGGATGCAGTCGACCGCCCAGGGCTGGCTGGTCAACCGCCTCACCGAGTCCACCTTCTGGCTCGGCATGGTCGCCGCAGCCCAGTCGCTGCCGGTGCTCCTGCTGTCGCTGTCGGCCGGGGCCATGGCCGACCGGGTGCCCAAGCGGACGCTGCTGCTGATCACGCAGGGCGCGGCCATGGCCTCGGCGCTGACCCTGGCGGCGCTGACGCTGACGGGGGTCGTGCAGGTCTGGATGGTGCTCGTGCTCGCGCTGGTGCTGGGGCTCGCGACAACCTTCGAGGGGCCGGCGCGACAGGCCTTCACGATCGACCTGGTGGGCCGCGAGGATCTGCTGAACGCGATCGGGCTGGACTCGACCATGTTCAACGGGGCGCGGGTGATCGGCCCGGCCCTGGCCGGCGTCGTGATCGCCAGCTTCGGCGAGGGTCCGGCCTTCCTCTACAACGGCCTGAGCTACGGCGCGGTCATCGCCGGCCTGCTGCTGATGCGTCTGCCGCCAAACACATCCGCGAGCGGCGGCGCGGCGCAGCGACGGCGGCTGCGCGACGGGCTCGGCTACATCGCGCACAACCCGCAGGCCCGGCTGATCATCGCCCAGCTGGCGGTGCTGTGCGTCTTCTGCCTGGCCTACATCCCGCTGCTGCCCTCCTTCGCCAGCGCCGTGCTCGGCGGCGACGCGATGACCTTCGGCGGGCTCGCGTCCAGCAACGCGGCCGGGGCGCTGGTGGCCGCGATCATGATCGCCGCCCTCGGCGACCGCCTGCCCAGGGTGCGGCTGCGCAGCGTGGCCCTGCTGGCCTACGCGCCCGTGCTGGCCGCCTTCACCCTCTCGCGATATGTGCCGCTCTCCATGCTCCTGCTGGCCATGGTCGGCTGGTGCGGCATCACCACGCTGACCCTCTCGAACACGCTGCTCCAGCTGATCGTGCCGGATGGGCTGCGCGGCCGGGTGATGGCGGTCTACCTGCTGCTGATCGGCGGCGTGGCCCAGATCGCCGGGCTGCTGCTGGGCAGCATCGCCCAGGTGGTCGGCGATGTGGCGCTAACCGTCAGGGTCTGGACGGCGATCGGCTGGTTTGTGCAGCTCGGGCTGCTGCTATCGCAGGGGCGGGCGCTGCGCGAGCCCGTGGAGGCGCCGCAGTAGTGCTGTAATACTTGTGCGATACAGTACAATAATAGCTTACCCATATCACTCGCCCTGCGCTATCCGCAATGCACTGTAGTAGAAAGAGCGTGCCCACCGATGCGCAAACACCTGCGTCTCACCCGCCTGCTGCTCGCCCTGGCCCTGCTGCTTGTGATCGCCGCCTGCGGCGACGAGCCCGCCGCCGATGCGCCCATCCCAGAGGACACCGCCGTCGCCGTCGCCCCAGCCGACGAGGAGCCCGCCCCCGCCGACGAGGAGCCCGCCCCCGCCGACGAGCCCACGGTCGCCCCGGAGCGGGGCGACGGGTCAGGCGCGTCAAGCGGCGCCGATGGCAGCGCCGACACCAGCGGCACCTACGCATCCGACCTCGGCTTCCGCCCCGACGCCAACGGCTTCTCGTTTGAGAACTACGGCGGCCAGGGCGAGACGAACCTCACCCCCAGCGACGTCCAGCGCCTGTTCGGCGACCAGGCCTGCGCCACGATCCAGGACGGCCAGTGCATCCTCACGCCGCCCGGCGAGCAGTGGCTCCAGCAGATCAACCAGGCCATGAACGGCGGCCACTGCGAGGGCATGGCCGTCCTCAGCAACCTGCTCTACACCGGCCAGGTCGATGCCAACAGCTTCGGGGCTGCCAGCACGCCCGAGCTCCAGATCGCCGGCAACGAGCCGCTCCAGCGCGAGATCGCCTACTGGTGGGCCACCCAGGCCACCCAGCCCGCCCGCTCGGGCATCGTCCAGCAGACTCCCAGCGGCGTGGTGAACACCCTGCTCACATCCTTCGCCGCCGGCCCCTCGGGCAGCGACCAGTACGCCCTGGGCATCTACAAGCGCGACTTCACCGGCGGCCACGCGATCACGCCCTACGCCGTCGAGGACCGCGGCAACGGCATCTACTGGATCCTGGTCTACGACAACAACTACCCCGGCCAGGCCAGGGCGGTTGAGGTGGACACCAACAACGACACATGGAGCTACTCGGGCTCGACCAACCCGGCCGAGGCCGAGGGCAACTACGAGGGCGACGCCTCGACCACCACGCTGGAGCTGGCCCCAATCGGGCCGCGCCTCGGCCAGCAGGAGTGCCCCTTCTGCCAGGGCCAGGCCTCGGCCCGCGCCGGCGGTATGATGCTCCAGGCCGGGCAGACCCAGTACAACGAGATCTGGCTGGAGGGCGACGCCGACCTGCTGATCACCGACGCCGAGGGCCGCAGCGTCGGATTCAGGGACGGCGTCTTCGTCAACGAGATCGACGGCTCGCTCTCGAACTCCAACAAGTTCGGGGTCAGCGTCTGGGACGAGAACGCCGAGCCGGTCTACTACATCCCGACCAGTATCGACTTCACGATCAGCATCGACGGCAGCCGGCTGACCGAGCCGTCCAACTCGACGGTGACGATGATCGGCCCCGGCTACGCCCTGGAGGTCAGCGACATCATCCTCGACCCGGGCCAGGTCGACACGCTCGACGTATCGCCCGACGGCAGCCTGCTCTCCTATCGCACCGAGAGCGGCGAGACGCCCTTCCTGCTGGTGGCCGTGGAGACCGACGCCGCCGACTACCAGTTCGGCGTCTACGGCGAGGCGATGGCCCCCGGCGAGGCGCTGAACCTCTCGCTCGACACCAAGGAGGGCTGGCTGAGCGTCGACTCGATCGATAACAGCGAGGCCGGCAGCTACAGCCTGGTGGTGGCCCGCTACGACGACACGGGCGAGCAGGTCTTCGGGGCCACGGGGATCGAGCTACAGCCCGACGATGTGGTCTACGTCGACTACCTGCTCTGGCCGGGCAACGGCGAGCCCATGGCGCTCGACGTGGACTACGGCGGCGACGGCACGGTCGATGAGACCCTGCAGGTGGACGATGTGACCGACGAGTTCGCCCAGTAGGCGCAGGGCTAGGCCTATGCCTTGATGCGTGTGCCAGTCCGGCACATGCGGCACTGGTTCTGCTGGGGAGCGGCTACGCCACTCCCCAGCAGAACCAGTTTTTTGTGGGAGAGCAAAGCTCTCCCACACCCTCACCCCCAGCGCTAGGCGAGCGCCTGCCGCCGCCGCAGGAAGACAAACGCGCCGCCCATGATCAGCAGCGCGACGCCGATCATCAGCCAGATGTTGTGGGCCACGATCGCGATCAGCACCGTCGCGCCCCAGATCGGGAAGGCCACCGCCAGGGTGACGAGGCCGATCAGGCAGCCGCCGGCCTGGCGGATCACCGGGAGGATCCCGACGGCCGCGTTGAGTGGGCCGAGCGCCATCGAGAGCCCGGCCCACATCATCAGCAGCGTGCCGATGCGGATGACCCAATCCATGATCGTGTCCTCCACCTGGAGCTGATTGATCGCCGCCGCCCGGTCGCCCTCAAGCGCGCGGTAGAGCCGGTCGCCCTTCTCGTTGCTGTAGGCAATGATCTGGCCGCCGCGCTGCATGCCGAAGGTGGTGAACGACTGGCCGGCTGGCAGGGCCTTGTAGGAGATGCGCACGTGGCCGATCTGCGGGTCGCTCAGCGAGCTGCGACCGATCAGCAGGTAGTTATCCTCCTGGCGGACGTTGCTCGTCGGGGCCACGATTGACGAATTGAGTTGGAGATCTTCCGCCGAGGGCAGATCCAGGCTCGCCATATCCAGCTCGTAGGCGCCGATGCTCCCATTGGCGGCGGTCATTGTGTCCGAGGTGAACTCCATCGCCGGGTTGCGGTGGCCGTTGGGGTACTCGAAGCTCGCCCCGCTCTGCGGCGACGCGGTCCACTCCTTGCGGTAGGTGTAGGTCGTCTCGGTGCGCGTGCCGCCGCCGGGCTCGTCGCGGGTCTTCGACTCCTCGTGCTCAACCCAGGCGTACATCTCGGCGACGCGCTCCAGAGTCAGGTAGGCGCGGCCGCAGGCCCTTCCGGCGCGGCTTCAGCCGCCCGCCCGCATGCAAGACGTTCCGTCACTCCCACGATCTGGTCGTTGTCCTTCTCCGCCTGACCGCTCCCGATATACTGGCTTGTTCGCCGCCGTTGGCCATAGTCGGAGATGAGGGGGTGGCGCGCATCCAGATAGCCGATCAGCTTGTCCAGCCACTCGGTTGTGCGGGCCTCGGGGCGGTAGGACTCCAGGCAGTTGATGGCGGCATCCACCTCGCCGCGCCAGAGGTGGCGATAGATCGTCCGCAGCAGCGTCTTCTTCGCCCGACGCCCGCGACAGAATATGCTGGCCCACTCGCTCAAAAAGGTCGCGCCGGTGCCACTGACATACCGGGTGCCTACGGTGGCCGTCACCCGTGTCGTGCGCAACATCCTTCCGGGTACACACCTCATCCTACCATACCGAGCCGAGCTTGACCCAGCGCGTATTCGCGCTAAGACACGGTTCGTAGCAGCTTTACAATTTAGCGCTGGCCATCCCTCACCCCCCAGCCCCCTTTCCCTTTGCGGCGAAGCCGCCCAAAACGCAACAAAAAGCGGAGTCTGGGGCGCAGCTCTCCTGCTTGACAGGCCCGGCGTGGGTGCGTATAATCCGCACACATATAGTCAGTTCTGACTATATGTGTGACAGGCATCACGACCCTATGCTCCCACTCTACCTCGCCCTCAAAGAGATGGCGCGCAACAAGCGGCGCTTCAGCGCCGTCTTCCTGATCGTCGCGCTGATCACGCTGCTGGTGCTGTTCACCTCGGCCCTCGGCGACGGCCTCTCGCTCGGGGCCAGCGAGTACTTCGACCGCATGGGCTCGGAGCTGGTCGTCTTCCAGAAGGATGTGGACTACCAGCTCCAGGCGAGCCGGCTCGGCCGCAGCCGGCTCAGCCAGATCCGGCGCGTCCCCGGCGTGGCGGCGGTTGGCCCGGTCGGGGTCAGCACGGCCGCGATCATCGCGGTCAACGGGGCGGCAACCGACGGCCTTGACGTGGCGCTGATCGGCGTCGAGCCGGGGGAGCCCGGCGCGCCCGCGGCCTACGCCGGCGAGGCGCTCAACGACAGCCGCGCCGCCCACGCCGTGCTCGACCGCCACGTCGTCGAGCGGCTGGGCATCCCGCTCGGGGCGACGATCACGCTCAAGGTGGTGCAGGGCATGGAGGAGCAGCTCTACGACCTGCGCGTGCAGGGCTTCGCCGAGGGCCGTAAGGTCAACTACATCCCCAGCATCTTCGTGCCCCTGCGCCGCTGGGAGCGCATCCGGCCCCAGGAGACGCCCGGCGGCAATGAGGGGGCCGACCTGCTCTTCAACATCGCCGCCGTGAAGCTCGACCAGACAGCGCCCCCGGACGCCGTGGCCGCCGCGATTGAGCGCACCGTCAGCCAGGTTGAGGTTACCGACCCGGTGACGGCCTACCGCACCACCCAGGGCTACAACGACATGCAGTCGACGATCAGCATGCAGCAGGGCTTCATGCTGCTGATCGTCGTGCTGATCGTCGGCAGCTTCTTCCAGATCCAGACGCTCCAGAAGGTGGCGCAGATCGGCATGCTTGAGGCGATCGGCGCATCCAGCCGCATGGTGATCACCACCCTACTGATCCAGATCATGATCACCTTGGTGGTCGGGCTGGCGATCGGCGGCGCGGTGATGTGGGCGATGGCCCAGGTGCTCCCTGCGACGGTGCCGATCGTCTTCAGCGGCACGAAGATCACGATCACCATCCTGTCGCTCTTCGCCGCCGGCCCGGCCGCCGCCATGGTCGCGGCGCGCACCATCCTGAAGATCGAGCCGCTGCGGGCGCTGGGCCTGAGCGGGTGAGAAGGCCAGCCCATGAGCACGCTTGAGACCCAGTCGGTCAGCAAGATCTACCACATGCAGGGCAGCGAGATCCGCGCCGTCGATGCGGTCTCGCTCCAGATTCAGCCCGGCGAGTTTGTCGCCCTGGCCGGGCCGAGCGGCTCGGGCAAGACGACAATGCTGGCGCTGCTGGCCGGCCTGCTGCACCCTGACGATGGCGAGGTGCTGATCAACGGGCGCAGCCTGCGCACGATGCGTAAGGCCGAGCTGGCCGCCTTTCGGCTGACTCACATCGGCTTCACCTTCCAGTCCAACAACCTTGTCCCCTACCTCACCGTCCGCGAGAATGTCGAGCTGATGCTGCGGCTCAACGGGGCGCTCGACCAGCAGGGCCGCGCCCGCGCCGTCGAGCTGCTGACCCGCCTGGACCTCGGCAAGCGGCTGGACAACCTGCCCTCGCAGCTCTCCGGCGGCCAGCAGCAGCGCGTGGCGATCGCCCGGGCGCTCGTCCACGAGCCGAGCATTGTCCTGGCCGACGAGCCGACGGCGAGCCTGGACACCAGCCGCGCGCACCAGGTGGTGAGCACTCTGGCCAACCTCATCCACGAGCAGGGCCGGGCCGGGGTGATGGTCTCGCACGACCTGCGCATGTGCGCCTACGCCGACCGGGTGCTGCACATGGAGGACGGGCGGCTGGTGGAGGAGGCCGTGACGGCGTAGAATAGCTTCCCGGAAGTTCGCAACTTCCGGGAAGCTATTCTACGCCCAGACGAGCGCCGCCAGCTGGCAGAGGGCGGTGCCGACGATCAGGCCGACGCTCCAGAATCCCAGGGCGTCCCAGCGCGCCGGGTCAGGCCAGCCGCGCGCCGCCTCGACCGCCAGCCAGATCGCTATCGGCGTCGCGCCCAGACCGGCCAGCGCCACCCGCCAGGGCAGCCCCCCGGCCACCAACAGCGGCAGTGCGGCATAGCCGGCGGCCAGCGCGGCAAGGTAGACCCAGGCCGCCCGCCGCCGGCCTAGTCGCACCACCAGGGTGTGCTTTCCCGCCAGCGTGTCCCCTTCCGCATCCGGCACATTCGCCGCGAGCAGCTGCATAAAGTCGAAGAGGCAGAGCGGCACCGCCAGCAGCAGCGGCAGCGGCGTGATAGCGCCCGCCTGGAGCACAAAGCCGACCATGCAGGTCATGCCGGGGATGAGCAGCGCCCCAGCGACCTCGCCCAGGCCGCGCCAGTTCAGGCGCAGCGGCGGGCTGCTGTAGGCCCAGGCCATGCCGATCGCCGCCAGCAGCACCCCCAGGCTTAGAGCCGGCGCGGGGCTAATCGCGGCAGCAATGACGGCGACAACCAGCGCCAGCACGGCGCATGTGATGGCGGCCAGCAGGCCCGCGCGCGGCGGGAGGCGGTCTTCGACCAGCACCCGGCTGCCGCCGGTCCAGCGGGTCGGCGTGCGGTTGAGCCGGTCGGCCTCCAGGTCGAAGTAGTCGTTGCTGTAGTGGGCCATCAGCTGGGCGGCGAGCACCGCCAGCAGCCCGGCGGCGGCGAGGGGCCAGCGCGGGGGCGCGCCGGCCGAGCGCGCGGCGGCCACCCCCAGCCCATAGAAGAGGGCGCCGCCGAGCAGGTGCAGCGGCCGGCCCAGGGCCAGCAGATCGACGGCGCGCGCACGCAGCGCCCCCGCGCCGCTCATCCGATCGCCCGCGTCAGCTCATAGAGGCTGAGCACGCCAAACTCGGCGTAGAAGATCGCCCAGAGGAACATATAGAAGCCGCTGATTGATGTCTGAGATCGCAGATCAACGCGCAGGCTGGCGAGCCAGAACAGCCCGATGATCGCCAGGTGGCTAAGCAGCAGAAAGAGCGCGCCGCCGCTCGGCAGGAGCAGCAGGGCCAGGAGGATCGGGATGCCGTAGCAGATGCTCAGGATGGCCCGGCCCAGGCCGAGCACCCGCTGCGGCCCCATGCTGGTGGTGAATGTCTCGATCTTATATAGCGCATCGCCCTTGCCATCTGGGAGGTCTTTATAGATCGCGATCACCAGGCCGAAGCCGAAGAAGAAGACGCCCATCATGGCCAGGGTGATCAGGGGCGGGCGCACCCCAAAGACCTGGCTGTAGTGCAGGGCCAGGCCGAGGTTCGACAGCACCCCGCGGGCGAAGGCGATGCTGATCGCCGCCGAGATCGGGCGGCGCTTGAGGCGCGCCGGCGGCAGCGAGTAGAGCGTGCCGATCAGCATGATCGGGGCCACGGTGAGCAGCAGGTAGGGCCCGGCGATCAGGGCGAGCGTCAGTGCCAGCACGCCCGCCGCCGCCACGATCACGCGGCCCTGGGCCATGCTCAGCCGCCCTCCGGCGAGCGGCAGCCATGGCTTATTCACCCGGTCGATGTCTACATCAGTGATCTGGTTGATCCCGACGACGTAGACGTTCAGCGACAGACAGGCCACCAGCGCCAGCGTGAGCGGGGCCACGGCGGCGGGGCCTGCCTGCCGGCCCGCCACGATCACAAAGATCGTGAGCACCTGAACGGTTGTGGCGATGATGGTATGGGGTCGGCCAAATGCGACCAGGGTGCGGAGCATACGCATAGCAATCCTTATGTATATACTACACTATATACGACCTTCTTCCCGTTAGCAAGTCCTATGCCCCATCATGCGAGCAGCATCGCCATGAGCGCGCCGTAGCGCGCGACGACAGGGGGAGCGGCGCATGCGCCGCTCCCCCTGTCGTGCGTCACCTTTTGCTAGATGTCAGTCCGTGGCGGTAGTGCTGCTCGGCGTGGGCCAGCGAAAGCGCTCCCCTGGCTCGCTCGCCTCTCCGCCGCTGATCGCAAGGTCACGAGTGTTCTTCTGCACCGTCACTGCGGCGAACATCGCGAGCACGAAGGCCATTGCGTAGAAGCCCTTCTCGCTCAACAGAAGCGAGGCGTTCCAGAGCCCGACGGCAAGGAGCGTGATCGTCAGGGCCACCGAGCTCCAGCTCAGCCCGAAATAGATCGGCGTCACCGGGACGCCTTCGAGGTGATCGCGGACACTCTTCTGCAGGGAGACCGCAGCGAACAACCCGTACATCAGGACGGTGAAGTAGTAGCCCTTCTCACTCAGCGGCATGCCAGCGTTCCATAGGCCCACCAGGTAGGCGGTAATCCCTGCGAGGAGTGCGGCCCAAGATGCTAAAACGAAGGCACTTGACGGCTTCTGCGGTATGGTGCTCATTGGTAGTGCTCCTCTCCTGTTACAGTTATATGTGTACCTGGACACACTATAACGAGGCGAGCAGCAGAACCTATGGATCGAAGGGTGAAGCGTGAGGTGTGACGAGATACGGCAGCACGCAGTTCACCGTGATCGAGGTGCTCCCGCAGGTGTGTGGGGCGGCTGTCCCTCTATCACGGGAGCGGCTCCAAAAACAGCACATCGTCGGATGATCGCTCGGCGCTCCAGCCCTCTCCCGCATCTCCGCCTATGCGCCACCAGGTCAGGCCATCGACCTGAGCTGGCCCCTCGATGACGGTCACCTCGCTGCCCTCGGGGAAGCGTGCCACAACGCGGATGGAGCCGGCCAGCCCAGGCGCGGCGCGCGCGCGCAGAGATGAATCATTGACGTTCACCACGCGGGCGCGCCCAGGACATAGGAGCCTCCATAGTATGACCGATAGGCGCGGCCTGAGGCCGCACCACTGTCTATTATACGCCTGTGCCGCCAATAAAGTTGCCGTTGCCGGCTTGCCGGCGGTGAGGGCAAGACTCTGTAAGAGGCTAGCGTATACTAAGGGAGTGATCCCGCCTGATCATCACGCCTGCGCCGGAGCCCTGTCATGCGCGAACAGATTCGATCACATCTCCAATATAAGCTGATGCTGGGATTCAGCATGGTGCTGCTCCCTGCGCTGGCGCTGATCTCGCTCTACACCCAGATCAGCACCCGCGATATCCTGATCTCGCGCACGCATGACGAGCAGATGCGGCTGGCCACCACGCGCGCATCAGCCGCCGAGGACGTGCTGGCCGATATCGGCACCGATCTGCTGCTCCTCACCAGAGATTCGGCGGTCATTCGCGTCAGCCAGGGCGACGCGGCCGCACACAGCGAGATCGGCGAGCGCTTTCTCAGCTTCCTGGCCCGCTCGGGGCGGCGCTATATCAGGCTCTGTCTGACCGACGAGGGTGGGGACGATCTGATCTGCGCCCGCATGGACGCGGGCAAGCCCACGCTCGCGACTGTGACTCCGCCCGATCCCCAACCCCAGACGTATCCCGAGGCTCCGGCCGGGGGGCCGCGCGACCGGCCACAGATGCATATTGATCTGATCCGGCAAGCATCGCCCCAGGGCGTTGGCGACATCCCCTCACCCGTGCTGCGCTACCGCATCGCGCTGCGCACCGAGTCAGGCGCCGGCGGCGGCCAGATCATCCTTGATGTCGCCAGCCAGCCGATCTTCGATCTGCTGATCGATCCTGCGCCCCTGACCCAGACCACGATCATCGACCAGCGCGGCACCTACATCCTCGGCCCCGCCACCGGCAGCCTGCTCAGCGATCGCCCCGACAGCGCCGCGCTGATCCTCAGCCGGCCTGGCGGGACGATCCTGGGCGCGGATGACAGCCCCGACGCCTTCACCACCTACTATGAGGTGCGGCTCCCCGATCAGGGCGCGCACGGCTGGGTCATCATCTATGAGCGGCCGCTCGCCGCCATCCTGGCCCCGATCAATCAGGCGCGGCTGGTGAACATTGCGCTCACCGCCGCCCTACTCATTGTCGGCCTGCTCATCACCTACCTGCTGACCCGCAGCATTGTGCGCCCGGTGCGCGCACTGGCCGCCGCCGCAGAGCGGGTGGGCGCCGGCGATCTGAGCTTCCCCATCGCCACCGACAGCCACGACGAGATCGGCGCCCTGGCCCACACCCTCGACCGCACCGTCGCCCGGCTGCGCGCCACGCTTGAGAGCGCCGATTCCCGCCGGCGCGAGGCCGAGACTCTCTACACCACGGCCATCGCCCTTAGCTCCACCCTCGACCTGCACCAGCTGCTCGGCCGCATCCTCAATGAGCTGCTGGCGGTGGTGCCCTACGACAGCTCGACCGTGCAGTTGGTGCGCGGCGACCAGGTGGAGATCATCGGGGCCTACGGGCTGGCGCGGCCCGAGCGGCTGATCGGCACCACTTTCCCGATCCACGGCGAGGGGCCGAACGCCGAGGTGGCGCAGCGGCGCACCACCCTGATCCTCGATGACGCGCCGAATGTCTACGCGCACTTTAACGAGGAGCCCTACCGGGCCGACCCCATCCGCAGCTGGATGGGGATCCCCCTAATCTTCGGCGAGCGACTGATCGGCATGATCACCATCGACAAGTACGAGCCGGGCTTCTACACCCCTGAGCACGCCCGGATCGCCAGCGCGTTCGCAGCCCAGGCGGCGATCGCCCTGGAGAACGCCCGGCTCTACGAGGCCATCCGCGACGAGCTGGCCGAGCGGCGGCTCAGCGAGCAGGCCCAGACGCGCCTGCTCGCCATCCTAGAGGCCACCACCGACGTGGTCGGCAGCGCAGACACCCAGGGCCGCCTCCTCTTCCTCAACAGCGCCGGTCGGCGGATGCTCGGCCTCGACGAGCATGCGGATATTGTCGGGCTCCCGATCCGCAGCTTTCTGCCCGATGAGTCGCTGGCGCAAATCCTCACGGTGGGCGCGCCTGCCGCAATACGCGACGGCATCTGGTCGGGCGAGCTCACCCTACGGCGCGAGGACGGGAGCGAGATCCCGACATCCCAGGTGATCATCGCCCACCGCGACGCAGAGGGCAACCCCGAGTACTTCTCGACCATTGTGCGCGACATCAGCGAGCGGCTGCGCGCCGAGGAGCAGCTGCGCCAGGCCCAGAAGATGGAGGCGGTGGGCCGCCTGGCCGGCGGGGTCTCCCACGACTTCAACAATATCCTCACGGTGATCATGGGCGAGTGCGACCTGATGCTGCACGGGCCGGGGCTGAGCCCCGAGCTACGCGAGGGCCTCGATCAGATCCACCAGGCCGGCACCCGCGCCGCCGCCCTCACCCGCCAGCTGCTCGCCTTCAGCCGCCGCCAGGTGCTCCAGCCCACGACGATCAACCTCAATACGATCATCACCCCCATCGAGCAGATGCTGCGCCGTCTGATCGGCGAGGATGTGATACTCCAGACCTACCTGGCCGATGATCTGGCCACAGTGCGGGCCGACCCCAGCCAGATCGAGCAGGTGATCTTGAACCTCTGCATCAATGGCCGCGATGCGATGCCCCAAGGCGGCAGGCTCTCGCTCACCACCGCCAATGTGGCCGTTGGGGAGGGGGGAGACCACGATCTGATGCCAGGCGACTACGTGCTGCTGACGGTACACGACACTGGCTCTGGGATCGAGGATTCCGCCCGCGAGCATATCTTCGAGCCCTTCTTCACCACCAAGCCCCGGGGCAAAGGAACTGGGCTCGGGCTGGCCACCGTCCACGGGATCATCCAGCAGAGCGGCGGGGCGATCTTTTTCAGCAGCACCCTCGGCCAGGGCAGCAGCTTCCATGTGTACCTGCCAGCTGTGGCCGGGCCGAGCGCGGCAGCGCGCCCCCTCTCCCGCGCCCGCCCGCCCATCGCCCACGTCGCCGTGGTGCTGCTCGTCGAGGATGATGACCGGGTGCGCCGGCTCGCCCGGCAGATCCTGGCCGATCACGGCCTCACCGTGATCGAGGCCGCCGATGGGGCGGGCGCCCTCCGTATCTGCACGCAGCACCAGGGACAGATCGACCTGCTGCTCAGCGATATCGTCATGCCCGGCGGGATCAACGGAGTCCAGCTCGCCGCCCGCATCCGCGCAAGTCACCCGATGATCAAGGCGATCCTGATGTCGGGCTACACCGACAACGCCCTCGCAAGCGCGGGCAGCATCCCCCCCGAAACCCACTTTCTCCAGAAGCCCTTCAGCACCTCCGATCTTCTGGAGAAAGTCTACGAGGCCCTCGCCATTGAGGCCTGATCACCCGCGCTCCCACACAAACACTGATGGTGCTGCGGCGCGGCGTAGCCGCAGCACCATCAGTGCAGCATGTGCCTGCTGGGCACAAAAAATCAGGTCTGGGGCTGCGCCCCATGCGCATCAAGTGTAGAGCTGCCGCCCTAAAAACCGGTGTTGTTTTGTCCAAGATGGCCAGCTTCGCTGGCCATCTTGGACAAAACAATAAGAAATTGTTAGACAAGGTTTCAGAAGGGCCGAATCAAAGGTGACAACCGTTTAGTAGCCTGTGAGAGATGACACAAGAAATACCTACCGCCTTCCCCCCGCCGCGCTAGGCGCGATGTTCAACCTCCCGGCCCCCCTATCGCGATAGACTACTGGCCGATAACACCATGTGGCACGCTGGACCCTGTACCTCTGCCTTAGCTCAAGGAGCTTTACATGCAGCCGCCGCGACATCTCGCCCGCCTCATTACCCTCGCAGTGCTTCTCTGTGCAGCTGTGGGCTTCGCCGGCCAGAGCACCTACGCTCGCGGCGACGCCAACGCGCAGACACCGACCGCCGCCGGAATCAGCTTCGGCAACCCTAACGCCCTCACGGTGACAGTGGCCGCCGGCGATGACTTTGCGACCAATGTGCTGGGCGACGCCTGGGACATGAACGTGGCCCGCGACCTCGGCTACGAGATCGCATTCCACAACATCAGCGCCAGCAACGGCATCTGGTCGGGCACCTATAGCGGCGTCGAGCAGGCATCGGGCACGGCCTCGACCGGCTACGTCTTCCCGCTCTTCCAGGGATTCAGCACGCCGATAGGCGGCCAGCTGAGCCAGGAGCTGATCGTCAATAAGATCGGCGCCAGCGACAGGTACGCGATCAACGCCGCCAAGTACACCCGGCTCTCCTACCGCATGTCGGTCAGCCCGCGCGACAACAGCCGCCCGATGGCGGTCTACTGGACGACGGCCAAGCCGGTGACCTGGCCCACAAATAACAACTATTTCGCGCGGACCGACGCCTGCCAGGGGACGACCGCCTTCTTCCCCTGGAGCGGCTGGCACGTCTATAACTTCGACATGACTCAGCAGAACGGCGCTGCCGGCAACAATGCCGGCGCGTGGGCGGGCACAGTGCGCGGCCTGCGGATCGACCCGTCGATCGTGAACGCGGCCGGCACCCAGGTCAAGATCGACTGGATCCGGCTGAGCGACCCCAGATCAGCGCCGACCATCTCCATCCCCTGGAATATCACCGGCGCTGAAGCCAACGACCGGGTCGACATCTACGTGGCCGATAACGCCGCCGGCACCGATGCCGCCCCGATCGCCTACGGCATCCTGGCCAGCGCGGGCAAGTACGATCTGCCCACCAGCATCCTGCCTCCTGGCCAGCACTACTTCCAGCTACGGCTCAAGGATAAGGTGGAGAACGGCTGCACCGTCAGCAAGAGTGTCAGCGCCTGGGTTGGCCCGCTCACCATCGCAGACGAGCCGGTGATCACCTTCGCCAAGCCGAGCATGACCAGCGGCCCCGACTATGCGACCGAGGTGCTTAATCAGCCCTGGGACATGTCGGGCAGCGACGATATCGTGACGCCTGGGGCACCCTACCCGCAGACGATCGCCAACGCCACCTATAGCAACGGTATCTTCAGCGCAAGGGCCATTATCAATGCTCCGCAGACCGAGTCCGACTCGCAGATCTGGCTGCACGTCGACCCGAGCCGCCCGATCAACTCCAACCGCTACCGCTACTTTACGGTGCGCCTGAAGGTTGATATGCCAGCTGGCCGAGATATCAACTGGGCGATCAGCAACGGGTGGGGTGGGCGCGTGATCTGGTGGAACACCGGCATCCAGACCGATGGCTCCGAGAGTAAGTACGGCACCTACTATGAGGGCTGGCGCAACTACTCGGTCGATCTGGCCCAGGCCGTGCCGCCGCTGCCGCTCTCCAACCTGGCCCAGGCCGACAATATCCTGACGCCGCGTGAGCAGAACAGCTTCCCAGCCCAGCGCGGCTGGACGCAGCTCGGCAGCGTGAGCTACCTGCGCTTCGACCCGCTGGAGACGATGCAGGCGGCGGTCGGCACAGGGGCCGACATCTTCTCGATCGACTGGGTGACGCTCACCGCCAACGATGAGGTCAAGCGGGGTCAGATCTTCCGGATCGAGGCTGGCGTGAATGTGACGCCCTCGTCGCTCCAGAGCATCACCTACTACTACACCACCAGCCGCAGCCAGCCGACCCAGTCCCCGGCGCTGAGCGCCGCGCAGACGGCGGCGGCGCCGGCGCCCCAGGCGGCCACGAATACGGTCTACCTGCCTATGGTGACGATCCCGACGCTCAACCCGGTGGCCGGCAATCCGCTGGCCTATAACTGGGACACCTCCGGCGTCGCGCCGGGGACCTACTACATCTGTAGCGTCGCCAACACCGGCACGAACACGGCGACCTACTGTAGCGATACGCCCGTGGTTGTGCTGCCCTGATCCTCAGGGCCGCCGCCCTGCCCTGTGGCTATCCTAGACACGAGAGCGCGCCAGCTCAGCTGGCGCGCTCTCGTGTGGTGTGCGGCCTAGGGGAGCGACGCTATGCGGTAGCAGAGCAGCGCCTGGCGCAGCTGTGTCTCGAGGATGGCGCTCTGCGTATGCAGATCGACGCGCCGCTGCACCCGCGCAATGCTGCGCTGGGCAGCGAGGTTAAAGCGAGTCTGCTGGTGCAGCAGCGGCAGCACGTACCAGCGCGTGGCCACGCTATTCCAGGCGCGGCGCAGCGCGGAGACCAGCGGGATCGCCGAGCGGAACTGATGCTCCGCCAGCACCGCCTCGGCCTCGGCCTCGGCGAGCAGCGCGGGCAGCGCGGGTAGCTCTCCCGCCGGGACGCCGAGCAGCTCCTGGGCGGGTGCCGGCCAGGCGTCGGGCTGATCTTGCAGATGTGCGCCTATTGCCCCGAGGGTCTGGCCGCAGCGCAGGATCGTGGCCTGGGCGGCGGCGTCGGGCGCGGCCAGGCCATGCGGCAGCGCCTGCCGGTAGACCAGCCCGGACACCGCCCGGTCGAGGGCCGAGACCCGGAGCAGCCGGAGCGACTCCGCCGGGGCGAAGTCGCCCCACAGCTCGGCCCATGGCAGGTGCTTGCAGGCGAAGCGCAGCCGGCTGAGGTGGTGGTAGTAGTAGAACGCGCCGCTGTCCTTCCCCGTCGAGGCCGACTCGCTGTGGCTCAGCAGCGACCGGGGCGCATACCAGCACTCGAGGCCGAGCGACTGCGCGCGCCAGCAGAGATCGACATCCTCGAAGTAGCCGGGGAAGAAGCCGACATCGAGCCCGCCGAGCCGATCCCACAGCTCGCGGCGCAGCGCCAGCGAGGCTCCCGTCACAAAGGGCACGGCCTCAGGCGAGTCGTACTGCCCGCGATCCGGCTCGCCGTAGCCCCGGTGGCTGGCCAGCAGGTCGGGCCGGCTGACCGCGCCGCCGGCGTGCAGGATCGTCTCCCCCCGCACATCAAGGATCTTGCTGCCGGCGATCCCGCAGCGAGGGTTGTCCAGCATCGCCACCAGCGCCGTAAGCCAGCCGGGATCGACGGCGGTGTCGGGGTTGAGCAGGACAAGGCACTCGCCGCTGCTGGCGGCGGCCCCGATGTGTACGCCGCCGCCGAAGCCGAGGTTGGCCGCCTGGGGCAGCAGCAGGGCCTCGGGCAGCAGCCGACGCACCAGGGCGACGCTGTCATCCTGGGAGGCGTTGTCCACAACGACCACCTGCGGGGCCGGCTCGTAGCGCAGCGCCCGCAGGGACGCGCAGCAGGCCTCTAGGTGCGCGGCGCTGTTATAGGTGACGAGGATGATCGAGACGCTGGGGCTCATGCATGACCGGCGCTAGCGGGCCACATCCAGACACGGGGCCGCTCGGCGCATTATGGCACGAAGCTCGGATGCGTGCAATCTCCCGGCTCTACCCGTGGGCCGCAGGGCTTTTCTGCTATAATGCCGCCCTGTGTGAACTGCCCCAGAGGAAACCTGATCATGAACCACCTGATCACCGGCGGCGCCGGCTTCATTGGCTGTAACCTGGCCGACGCCCTGCTCGCCCGCGGCGAGCAGGTGACGATCTTTGATAACCTGAGCCGCCCGCGCAGCGACCTCAACCTGAGCTGGCTCCAGGGGCGCCACGGCGCCCGCCTGCGCTTTATCCACGCCGATATCCGCGACTCCGATGCGGTGATGGCCGCCGTCCCCGGCCACCAGACGATCTTCCACCTGGCCAGCCAGGTCGCCGTCACCACCTCGGTGAAGGACCCGCGCACGGACTTCGAGATCAACGCCCTCGGCAGCCTGAACGTCCTGGAGGCCGCCCGCCTGGCCGCCCGCCCGCCCGCCGTCTTCTTCGCCTCGACCAACAAGGTCTACGGCGGCATGGAGGATGTCGCCGTGGTGGAGCAGGCCACCCGCTACGCCTACCGCGACATGCCCGAGGGCGTGCCCGAGAGCCACCTGCTCGACTTCCACAGCCCATACGGCTGCAGCAAAGGGTCTGCCGACCAGTACGTGCGCGACTACGCCCGCATCTACGGCCTGAAGACGGTGGTGTTCCGCCAGGGGTGCATCTACGGCCCGCGCCAGATGGGCGTCGAGGACCAGGGCTGGGCCGCGCACTTCGTGATCGCCGCCGTGACCGGCCGGCCCGTCACGATCTATGGCGACGGCAAGCAGGTGCGCGATATGCTCTATATCGATGACCTGGTGGCCGCCTACCTGGCCGCCCTGGAGCGTATTGGCACGGTCTCCGGGCGGATCTACAACATCGGCGGCGGCCCGGCCAACGCGCTCTCGATCTGGGCCGAGTTTGGCCCGCTGCTTGAGCGGCTCACCGGAAACCGGATCGATGTGCGCCGGGGCGACTGGCGCCCCGGCGACCAGTCGGTCTACATCAGCGCGATCGCCAAGGCCGAGCGGGAGCTGGGCTGGCGCCCGCAGGTGGACGTGGCCGAGGGGATCGCCCGGCTGGTGGGCTGGGTTCAGCAGCACCGTGATCTGTTCGAGCGGTAGGCCGGCAGCCCCGCACCCAGCTGCTCAGTCGAGGAACTCGGCCAGCAGCTGGTGGTAGATGTCGGGCCGCTCGATCATGGGCAGGTGCCCGCAGCGCTCGATCCAGACCAGCCGGCTGTCGGGGACGAGCTTGGCCGCGTGGGGCGTGCCCGCCGGCGGCATGATGCTGTCCTGGCGCGCCCCGATGATCAGCGTCGGCGCGCGGACCTGGGTCAGGGCCGGGTTAATCGCCGGGTCGCCCGCGCTGCTGGCGCTCTCCAGGGCGGTGCGCTTATCCATCTTCAGGAAGTCGGCGAAGCTCTCGCGCAGCACGGCGTCGTCTTTGGGCAGGCGGTAGAAGAAGCGGCTCGACACCGCGCGGTAGAACAGGCGCTGGTCGGCCATCCAGGGCCGGCGCAGCGACATCCACAGCGACAGCACGCGGTGGATCTGGTCGACGACCCGCCGCTCAAACTCGTTGCGGAAGGTGCTGTAGCTGGTGAGCACCAGGCGGCGCACCCGCTCGGGGTGGCGCGCGGCCACGTAGGTCGCCACCCCCGCCGAGAAGGAGTGGCCGTTGAGATCGAACTGCTCCAGGCCGAGCTGGTCGGCGAAGGCCAGCACGAGGTCGGCGATGCGGTGGCTGTCCATATGGCCCGCGAGCGGCGGCGACTCGCCGAAGCCGGGCAGGTCGGGCGCGATCACATCGTGGCTATGGCCGAGGGCGGCGAGGGTGCCGCGCCAGTAGCGCGACGACCCGCCCCAGCCGTGGATCAGCAGCAGCGGCGGGCCGTCGCCGTGCCGGCGGTAGTAGATCGGGCTCCCGGCGAGCGTCACCTGCGCGAGCGGCTCGTGATCTGTGGGTGAGAGGGCGGGCATAGGTTCCTCCGCATCGGCGTTCCTCATGGGTGTGCTGACGCCCGCTATTGTACACCCCGTCGGGCTGTGTCGCGGCGATGGGTGATCGCGCGCGCTGTCAGGTATATCCTGACGCGCCGTATCCGATACGCCCGCTATCGCCCGCCCCCACGTGCCGCTATGCTGAGGTGTCCTGGGCGCTCGGCGTCGCCCCCTGCCCGCCGATCTCTGCCCCAACCCTAAGGAGCGTCGTGTGACCAATATCATTCTCGCGGGCCTGGCGACGATCGTGTTCGTCGTGCTCATGCTCGTGCTGTCGGCGATCAAGATCATCCCCGAGTACGAGCGCGGCGTGATCTTCCGGCTCGGCCGGCTGATCGGGGCGCGCGGGCCGGGGCTGTTCCTGGTCGTCCCGATCGTCGAGCGCATGGTCCGCGTCGACACGCGCGTGATCACCCTCGACGTGCCCTCCCAGGAGGTGATCACCCTCGACAACGTGACGATCAAGGTCAACGCGGTGCTCTACTTTATGGTCGTCAACCCCGACTGGGCGATCGTCAAGGTGATGGACTACCTGCGCGCGACGCTGCAGATCGCCCAGACCACGCTGCGCAGCGCGGTCGGCCAGGTCGTGCTCGACGATCTGCTGTCGAAGCGCGACCAGGTCAACGCGCGGCTCCAGTCGATCGTCGATGAGCAGACCGAGCCCTGGGGCATTAAGGTGACGATCGTCGAGATCAAGGATGTGGAGCTGCCGCCGAACATGCAGCGGGCCATGGCCCGGCAGGCCGAGGCCGAGCGCGAGAAGCGGGCCAAGATCATCCACGCCCAGGGCGAGTTCGATGCCTCGAAGACGCTGGCCGAGGCCGCGGCGGTGATCGCCCGCGAGCCGGTGGCCCTCCAGCTGCGCTACCTGCAGACTCTGAGCGAGATCGCGGTCGAGAAGAACAGCACGATTATCTTCCCGCTGCCGATCGATATGGTCAAAGCCTTCTCCGCGCGCCTGGCCGAATGAATATGGGTGCGCCCGATCACGTTCTGATGCGCTCTGCGCTCGCCTAAGGCCGGCGCGCAATGGCCACGATGGACAGCGTCGCTGTCCATCGTGGCCATTGCGCAAAAGATCGTGTAGCGCAGACCCCCTGTGCCCGTGGCACCGCCCCGTTGCAACGCTCGCGCACAGGAGGCTGTTCCCCTGTAGTGTTCTCCGACCGCCACCCCTGATGCCGCCGCATACGCTGAGGTCTCAGTCAGCGATGAGCCGGTGTCCTACCACAAGGCTGCGCATAGCAGCCAGTGTAGCAGCTAGGGTCGTAGAGCGGCTATCGGGGATGGTCGCACGCTCGCGTAAGGAAATACCTGACAGCGTCGGGGCTGCTGGCCTAAAGTGTCTGGTGTTCCCTGGGGGTGCGCGCGATACACCCCATGCTACAATAGAGTGCCCCTTGATCAGCAGCCGGATCGCATCTCGGAGGCCTGTGATGAGCGGCGATGTTGGCGATAGTCAGGATATAGCGCTGATGGCGCCGCCCATGATGGGCGCAGCGCCGCCGCATGACCAGAGCGCCCCAGAGTCCGACGCCCTCGGCGCGATCATCGCCATCCTCGGGCAGCGCGCGGGCCACGACTTCAGCCACGCCATGCCCCTGACGCTGCGGCGGCGGGTTGATCGCCGCATGCGCCTGTCCCACCTGCGCAGCCTGGAGGCCTACCTCGCCCGGATCCAGGAGAACCACGCCGAGGCGGATCTGCTGCTTCGCGATCTGCTGGTCGGCGCGGCCGAGTTCTTCCGCGACCCTGCGGCCTTCGATGCCCTGGCGGCCACGGCCATCCCCAGCCTGCTGCGCAGCAAGGGCGGCGGCGTGCCGCTGCGCATCTGGGTTCCCGGCTGCGCATCGGGCGAGGAGGCCTACTCGATCGCCATCATGATCCACGAGCAGCTGTCGCAGCTCGACGTGGCCCTGCCGGTGCAGCTGTTCGTGACCGACATCGATGAGGCGGCCCTCGCCGCCGCGCGCCGGGGGCGCTACGATGCGGGCATCGCCGCCCACGTCTCGCCGGAGCGGCTCGCCCGGTACTTTGTGCAGGAGCACGAGGGCTATCGGGTGAGCGCGCCCATCCGCGAGCTGTGCCTCTTCTCGGCGCACAACCTGGTCAGCGACCCGCCCTTCGGGCGCATGGATCTGATCGTCTGCCGCGACCTGCTGATCTCCTTCGACGCCGAGATCACGCGGCAGATCATGCCCATGCTGCACTACGCCCTGGCGCCCGGCGGCTACCTCTTCCTCGGCACCGCCGAGGGTGTGGACAGCACAGACGGTATCGGCGAGCTGTTCTGGGTCGTCGATGCGCCGCACCGCATCTACCAGCGTAAGGAGCGGCTGGTGCGCCAGCCGAGCGCGCTGCCCTGGGCCGTCACGCGCCGGCCTCCTGCGGGCCTCGCCGGCGGGGGGGGGCGGTCGATGGCGCCGGGTGCCCTCGACATCGGCGCGACCCTGGAGCAGATCTTGCTGCGGGACTTTACGCCGGCGGCGGCGATCATCAATGCGCTGGGCACCGTCGCCTACATGACGGGGAACCTCCACCCCTTCCTGAAGGTGCCGGCGGGCGAGCCGATGATCAATATCCTCGCGATGGCGCACCCCGACCTGCATCTGCCGCTGCGCGTGGCCATCCGCACGGTCGTGCAGGAGCAGGTGCAGGTTGTGCGCGATGATCTGGAGATCGTCACCGACGATGGGGTTCAGCGGCTCAGCCTGACGGTCCGCCCGCTCGTCGAGCCGGGCGTCGACGCCGGGCTGATGCTCGTGGCGATCCAGGTGCTCGGCCCGCCGGCCTCCCTCGGCCCGCGGCGCGTGGGGGAGAGGGAGGCCGGCGACCCGACCGACCCGGTCGCGCAGGAGCTCCAGCGCACCCGCGATACCCTTGAGGCGACGATCAGCGAGCTCCAGGAGGCAAACCTCGACCTGAAGATGGTCAACGAGGAGCTGCGCTCGCTCAACGAGGAGCTCCAGGCCGCCAACGAGGAGCTCCAGACATCGAAGGAGGAGATCCAGTCGATCAATGAGGAGCTCCAGACCGTCAACGTTGAGCTCAGCCGGAAGATCGAGGAGCTCGACCGGGCCAACGCCGACCTCGCCAACTTCTTCGCGAGCACCCAGATCCCGGCGATCTTCCTCCATATCGACGGGCGGATCGCCCGCTTCACCCCCCAGGCGACGGAGCTCTTCGCGCTGATCGAGTCGGATGTCGGCCGGCCGATCACCGACCTCAACGCCCGCTTCAGCGACGGCGACCTGCACGCGATGATCGCCCAGGTGATCCAGACCCTCGCCCCGGCGGAGATGGTCGTGCGCCAGCCCGATCATAAGCGCTGGTGGAACGTTCACATTAGCCCGTACCGCACGCTCGCCGGCGTCATCGACGGGGTGATGATCACCTTCTCGGACATCAGCACGCTCAAGCGCACCGAGGCCGTGCTCCAGGAGGCCCACGACGAGCTTGAGCGGCGGGTGGAGGCGCGCACCCGCGACCTCGCGCTCGCCAACACGGCGATCCAGGCGCAGGTGGAGGAGCGGATCCGCAGCGAGCACGCGCGCGAGAAGCTGCTCCAGCAGATCGTCACCGCCCAGGAGGAGGAGCGCCGCCACATCGCCCGCGAGCTCCACGACGAGATGGGCCAGGATCTCACGGCCCTGATCCTGGGCCTGAAGGCGCTCCAGGACGTTGTCAAGGTCGATCCGCGCAGCGTCGATCGCATCGTGCAGATGCAGGTGATGGCGATGCGGATCAGCCAGAAGATCCGGGCGCTGGCCGTGCAGCTGCGCCCGTCGGTGATCGACGACCTGGGCCTGCTGCTGGCGCTCAGCAACTACATGGAGCAGTGGTCGGTGCAGGCGAACGTGGCGGTGGATCTGCATAGCAGCGGGCTCGATGGCGTGCGCCTGCCGCTGGCCATGGAGACGACGATCTACCGGATGGTCCAGGAGGCGCTGACGAACGTGCTCAAGCACGCCCACGCGTCCGAGGTCAGCGTGATCATCGAGCGGCACAGCGGCGAGGTGCGGGTGATCATCGAGGATGACGGGGCGGGCTTCGTCGTGTCGGCGCCGAGCGGCGGGGGAGCGAGCGCGCAGCACCTGGGCCTGATCGGGATGCGGGAGCGCGTCGACCTGCTCGGCGGCACCCTGACGGTCGAGTCGGCGCCGGGCAGCGGCACCACAATCTTTGCCCGCATCCCGCTCCCAGAGGGAGCGCAAGGAGATGGCCATGTCGCCAATGACAATCTTTCTGGTCGATGATCATATGGTGGTGCGCGCGGGGCTGAAGATGCTGATCTCCGCCCAGTCGGACATGGTGGTGGTCGGCGAGGCCGAGGATGGCGAGTCTGCCTGGCGGGAGATCAAGGACCGCTGCCCGAACGTGGTGATCATGGACATCTCGATGCCGGTGATGAACGGCATCCAGGCCACTGAGCGGATCAAGCAGGTCTGCCCAGAGGTCAAGGTGCTAGTGATGAGCGTCCACGACGACACCAGCTACCTGCGGCAGATGCTGGCGGTGGGCGCCGCCGGCTACATCCTCAAGCACACGGCGGCCGACGCGCTGATCCAGGCGATCCGCGTCGTCGCGGCGGGCGGGCTCTACCTGGAGCCATCGCTCGCCGAGCATGTGGTGGATCGCTATGTGCGCCGCCCCACGGCCGCCACCGCGCTGCTCGGCACCGAGCTGAGCGAGCGCGAGCGCGAGGTCGTGTCCGGGGTCGTGCAGGGCTACAGCAACAAAGAGATCGCCACGCAGCTGAGCCTGAGCGTGAAGACGGTGGAGACCTACCGGGCCCGCGCGATGGAGAAGCTCGGGCTCACGAGCCGGGCGGCCCTGGTGCGCTACGCCATCGATCACGGCTGGCTCCACACGGCCTAAGTGGCATGCTGCGACGCACGGTGAGGGGTGGGCGCGCGTCGCGCGCCCACCCCTCACCGTGCGTGGCGATGCGCATCAACCTGAGGGCTGCCGCCCTAAAACCGGCGTTGGTTTGGCCAACCTGGCCAGCTTCGCTAAAGTCCTGGGGCTTCGCCCCAGACCCGGTTTTGTATTGGGTTTGGGCGGCTTCGCCGCCCAAACCCAATACAAAAACACTGCGGGGGCGGCTTCGCCGCCCCCGCACCCCCACCGGGAGGTGATGTTGCAGAAGCCCTGTGGGGCAATGAGCTGACCTTGCCCCAGGGCGTTGGCGTCGGGTATAATGGCTGATGGTATGTGCGATGTGATACGTGTATGATCCGTGATCGGCTGATCACGATGGAGATACAGATGCTCAACTGGCTCAAGAAGGTGGTCGGCGACGGGAATGATCGGGCGGTGCGCCAGATCCAGCCGATCGTCGATGAGATTAACGGCCTTGAGGACTCGTATAAGGCGCTCTCCGACGAGGCGCTGCGCGGGAAGACCGCCGAGTTCAAGGCGCGGCTGGCGGGCGACGAGGACCTGGACGACCTGCTGCCCGAGGCCTTCGCCACCGTGCGCGAGGCCGCCCGCCGCGTCCTGGGCATGCGCCACTTCGATGTGCAGCTGATCGGCGGCACCGTGCTGCACCAGGGCAAGATCGCGGAGATGAAGACCGGCGAGGGCAAGACGCTGGTGGCCACCCTGCCGATCTACCTGAACGCCCTTGAGGGCCACGGCGCCCACCTGGTGACGGTCAACGACTACCTGGCGAAGGTCGGCGCGGGCTGGATGGCCCCGCTCTACCACTTCCTCGGCCTGTCGGTCGGCTTTATCGCCCACGACACCAGCGCCCTCTACGACCCGGAGTTCACCGACCCGAACGCCAACCCCGAGGACCAGCGCCTCGTCCACTGGCGGCCCTGCCTGCGCCGCGAGGCCTACTACGCCGACATCACCTACGGCACCAACAACGAGTTTGGCTTCGACTACCTGCGCGACAACATGGCCTACGAGTCGGCGCAGATGGTTCAGCGCGAGCCGCACTACGCGATCGTCGACGAGGTCGACAACATCCTGATCGACGAGGCCCGCACCCCGCTGATCATCTCCGGCCCGGCCCAGAAGAGCAGCGACCTCTACCGCCAGATGGCGGTGCTGGTGCGCAACCTCAAGCGCAGCTCGGTGACGGCCAAGCAGATCAAGGAGGAGGGCCTGCAGCCCGACGGCGACTTCCTGATCGAGGAGCGCAGCAAGAGCATCACGCTGACTGACCAGGGCATCGAGAAGCTTGAGCGCCTGATGCGCATCCCCGACGGCGAGAGCCTCTACGACCCGGCCCACTATGAGAAGACCCACTACGTCGAGAACGCCCTGAAGGCCAACTTCATCTTCCACCGCGACAAGGACTACATGATCACGCCCGACGGCGAGGTGCTGATCATCGATGAGTTCACCGGGCGCTCCATGCCCGGCCGGCGCTGGAGCGACGGCCTGCACCAGGCGGTCGAGGCCAAGGAGGGCGTCGCGATCAAGAACGAGAACGTCACCCTGGCCACGATCACCTTCCAGAACTACTTCCGCATGTACAGCAAGCTGGCCGGGATGACCGGCACGGCCTTCACCGAGCGCGAGGAGTTCGGCAAGATCTACAACCTCGATGTGGTGATCATCCCGACCAACAAGCCCATGGTGCGCAACGATATGCCCGACCAGATCTACCGCACCGAGCAGGCCAAGTTTGAGGCGGTGGTGCGCGAGGTGCAGGAGATGGTCGAGCTGGGCCGCCCGGTGCTGATCGGCACCACCTCGGTGGAGACATCCGAGCGGGTGAGCGAGCTGCTCAACCGCTCGGGGGTGCGCCACAGCGTGCTGAACGCCAAGCAGCACGAGCGTGAGGCCGGGATCGTGTCCCAGGCCGGGCGCAACGGCGTGGTGACGGTGGCGACCAACATGGCCGGCCGCGGCACCGACATCCTGCTCGGCGGCAACCCTGACGGCCTGGTGGACGACATCCTGGCCGCAAAGGGCATCAAGTTCGATGAGGCCAGCCCAGAGCAGCTCAAGGAGGCCCGCGCGGAGGCCGCGCGGCTCACCGCCGTCGAGGGTGCCAACGTGCGCGATCTCGGCGGCCTGCACATCATCGGCACCGAGCGGCACGAGGCCCGCCGGATCGACAACCAGCTGCGCGGCCGCGCCGGCCGCCAGGGCGACCCCGGCTCCTCGCGCTTCTTCCTCTCGCTTGAGGACGAGCTGATGCGCCGCTTCGGCCCGGTCGACCGCATCCGCAGCATCATGAGCCGCTTCGTCGAGGACGACCTGCCCCTGGAGGCGGGCATCCTCGACCGCACGATCGAGGGCGCGCAGACCCGCGTTGAGGGCTTCAACTTCGACATCCGCAAGCACACCGTCGAGTTCGATGATGTGATGAACAAGCAGCGCCAGATCATCTACGCCGACCGGCGGGCCATCCTCGACGGCGCCGATATGCGCGAGCGCGTCCTGGAGCTGGTGGGCGAGGAGATCGCCGCCCTGATCGACGAGCACCTGCCCGCCGACAGCCACGACACCGACGACTGGGATCTGGACGAGCTGCTGCGCCAGTACCACAAGATCAACCCCATGCTGCCGGCCACCGCCACGGCAGATAACCTGAAGGCCAAGGCGCGCGAGGAGATCGAGGACTGGCTCGTGGAGCAGCTTGAGCTGGCCTACATCGAGCGCGAGCGGGCGATCGAGACCGATAAGATGCGCGTGGTCGAGCGCCGCTTGATGCTCAACGCGATCGACCGCCAGTGGATCGATTACCTGACGGCGATGGACGAGCTGCGGCAGTCGATCAACCTGCAGGCCTACGCCCAGAAGGACCCGCTGACCGAGTTTAAGCGGGCCTCCTTCTCGATGTTCGATGAGCTGAAGGCCAACATCACCCGCGATATTGTCTACAACCTGATGAACGCCTCGTTCCAGTACGAGGCCTACCTGCGTCAGATCGAGGCCGAGCAGCAGCAGCGCCTGGCCACGGCCCAGCGCGCCGGCGGCAGCAGCGAGGAGGAGATCCAGCAGGCCAAGCCGACGCGCAAGCAGGTGGCGATGCCCGGCCGCAACGACCCCTGCCCCTGTGGGAGCGGCAAGAAGTTCAAGAACTGTCACCTCGGCCGCGAGGATGAGATCATGCCGCTCATCCAGGCCCAGGCGAATAGCAAGGCCGCCCAGTCGGCCCACGCCGCCGCCACGCCGCCGCCCGCCCGCCGCGAGAACCCGGCGGTGGCCGCCGAGGCCGCCAAGATCCTCCAGGCCCGGCAGGGCCAGCCCACGCCCGCCGCGCAGCCGCAGACGCCGCGCGGCCGCGGCACCCCCAGAGGCAAGAAGAAATAACCCGTACGGGTACTGTGTAGGGCTGAAGCATTCGGGCTGGTCGCAAAGCGACCAGCCCGAATGCTTTGGCCCTGCCAGGGCATGTGCAGTCCCTGCCCCGCCGGGCCGGCGGAGCGCACCCCGCGCGACCCGCTGGGCGGCGATATGGTGAGCGTGGGTTTTCTGACCACGCCCGGCGGCGCGGCCGAGGGGGTGCGCCTGCACTGGGCGCGCAACGGCCGTCCGCAGGCGCCCATCCACGGTCGTCCGCTGAGCGTGGGCCGTGACCACGACCGCTGGCTGGTGGAGCTGGGCGCGCTAGATGCCGGCGATACGGTGGAGTACTGGATGGTCGCCGAGGGCGCGGGCCTGACGGTCGAGTCGCCGCGCTACCAGTTTGCCGCGCTGCGCCGCCGAGCCCTGGCCGGCTTTCTCGCCGCCGCCGAGACGCCCGCGGGCCTGGCGCTCGCCACACTTGCCGACGACGGACTGCCCGGCCCGGCCCTGACCCTGCGCCGTCTGCCCGATGCCGGCGGGCTCCAGCTGATGCTGGGCGGCCCCGCGCCTGCGGCGGGCGCGCCGCCCGCCGAGATCTGCCTGCGCTCCGCCGCCGCCGAGCTGATGGCCCACGCCGACGGCCGGCTGACCCTGCGCGCGGGCGGCGAAACGCTCTCCCTGCGCCTGCGCTGGGTCGAGGCCGCCGACGGCGCGCTCTGGTCGGTGGAGCTGAGCGGCGACCTGGCCGCCGGCGAGGCCATCGTAGGCCTGGGCGAGCGCTTCGACGGGCTCGACCAGCGCGGCCGCGCGCCCGACGTGGCGGTCTACGAGCAGTACAAGAACCACGGCAACCGCACCTACCTGCCGGTGCCCTTCTTCACCTCGTCGCGCGGCTACGCCTGCCTGGTCGAGGGCAGCGGCCACGTGGCCTACGACTTCGGCCGCAGCGCGCCCGACCGCTGGGTCTGCGCCGCCCAGGCCGGCGGCGGCAGGCCGCTGGCGATCGACCTGTTCAGCGGCAGCCCGGCCGCCTGCCTAAGCGCCTTCACCGCGCGCACCGGCCGACCGGCGGCCCCCCCGCCAGCCTGGACATTCGGCCTGTGGATGAGCAGCAACGAGTGGAACACCCAGGCCCGCGTCGAGCGCGAGGTGGCCCTCACGAAAGAGCACGGCATCCCGGCCACGGTGCTGGTGATCGAGGCCTGGAGCGACGAGAGCACCTTCTATATCTGGAACGGCGCGCGGTACCAGCCGCGCGATGGGGCGTGGGCGCCGCGCCTGACCGACTTCAGCTTCCCGGCCGACGGCCCCTGGCCCGACCCCAAGGCCATGTCCGACCGCCTGCACGATGACGGCATCCGGCTCATCCTCTGGCAGATCCCGGCCCTCAAGCAGGTGCTGGAGCCGCACCCGCAGCACGAGGCCGACAGCGAACACGCCGAGCGCCAGGGCTATGTGCTGCGCCAGCAGGACGGCGAGCCCTACCGCAACCCGGCCTTCTGGTTCAACCAGGCCATGATCCCCGACTTCACCAGCCCGGCCGCGGCCGACTGGTGGATGCAGAAGCGGGCCTACCTGCTCGATGATCTGGGCGTGGACGGATTCAAGACCGATGGCGGCGAGCACCTGCAGGGCCGCGGGATCGTAGCCAGCGACGGCCGCGCGGGCGACGAGCTGGTGAACGCCTACCCAAACCTGTATATCGGCGCCTACCACCGCTTCACCCTGGCCCGGCGCGGCGGCGACGCCCTGACCTTCAGCCGGGCCGGCCACACCGGCGTGGGGGCCTTCCCCGCCCACTGGGCCGGCGACGAGAACAGCACATGGGAGTCCTACCAGCGCTCGATCGTGGCCGGCCTGAGCGCCGGCCTGAGCGGCGTGCCCTTCTGGGGCTGGGATATCGCCGGATTCAGCGAGGCCCTGCCCAGCGCCGAGCTCTACCTGCGGGCGATGGCCATGTCCGCCTTCTGCCCGATCATGCAGTACCACAGCGAGTACACCCCGCCCGGCGCACCATCGAAGGACCGCACCCCCTGGCGCATCCAGGAGCACAGCGGCGATGAGCGGGTCGTCCCGCTCGCCCGCCACTTCGCGCGCCTGCGCATGGCCCTGCTGCCCTACCTCGTGCGCGAGGCCGCCCACAGTGCGGCCAGCGGCGAGCCGATGCTGCGCGCCCTGCTGCTCGATCACCCCGCCGACCCGGCCTGCTGGCGGATCGCCGACCAGTACATGCTCGGCCGCGACCTGCTGGTGGCCCCGATCGTCCAGGAGGGTGCCTCAGGACGCCGGCTCTACCTGCCCCAGGGCAGCTGGCACGAGCTCTGGGGCGGCGCGGCCCTGGAGGGCGGGCGCTGGATCGAGGTGGCCGCAGCCCTCGACCAGATCCCGGTCTTCGTGCGCGCCGGGGCGATCCTGCCGCTGCACCTGGCCGCCGGCCAGCGCCTCGGCGACGATGTCGGCAACGCCGTCGAGCCCGCCGCCCTGACCCTGCGGGTCTACCCGGATGGCCGCAACGAGGCCGCCCTGGTGATCCGGGGGCAAGCCCATACCGTCATCGTCGAGGAGCTGCCCGCCGGCGCGTGGGTCAGCCTGCCCGCCCTGCCCATCCCCACGCTCATCACCCTCCCCGATGGGCGAACGACGAGCATCTCCCCCACCAATCAGCCCCAGCAGATCACAGTAGCCTAACTTCCTGAGCAGCCTCGGGCCGCACCCTGTACCGCGCGGCCTGAGGCGCTCGCCTACTCTGCGGCTCCCGCTCAGCATCTGCTCGGCGGGCTAGGGGGGGCTATATTCGGTGAGCTTCACTTAGCCCTGGGAGCCGTCACGCGAACAGCAGGCTCAGCGTCGCGGCCAGCACAAAGAAGAAGCTCACCGCGTTGGCCGCCAGCGACACGAGGAGGCAGCGCGCCAGCGGGCGGTCGCGCAGCAGCCGCAGCACCGCGCCCTCGATCAGCGCCGCCGCCAGGCAGAATACGAGCACCAGGGTGAAGAGCGACACCGTGTTGGCGAGCTCGCCAAAGCGGGGCGCCAGCATGGCCAGCAGCAGCGCCGAGGCCATGTTGGACAGCAGCGCGTCGTAGAACGACGTGCCGGGCGTCGCCCAGCGAAGCTGCATCAGCACAAGCGTCTCTACCCCGGCGGTGATCCCGAGAAAGACGAGCCCGGCCACAATGATCGCGATGCCTGTCATACGCACCCCTCACTGGAGGGGCGGCTCACGGGCCGCCCCTACGGCACGATAATCCCCCGCGCGAAGCCGGCGGCGGCCTGGAGCGCGGCGCTAAAGGTGCGGTCGCGGCTGAGCAGGCGCAGCTCGGCGGCCAGCAGGTCGGCGGCGCCGGCGCGCTCGACGCGGGCCAGCCGGCTCACCGTCGGGTGCCCGTCCGCCTGCGCCACCGTGCGCGCGCAGGTCGGGCTGTCGGTGTGCTCGACGCTGAAGTCGGCCAGCACGTGGTCCACCGCCCGCATGTGCAGGGCCGACAGGCCGACCAGGGCGTTGTTGTCGAACGGCGCCGGCCGCAGGCTGATCGTCACCGGGCGGGTGTCGCCGCTCGCCGCGCCCACGCCGGGGCGGACCATGCGCAACGAGATCTCCTCGCCCGCGCGGGAGACCCCGCCATCCACCAGATCCCAGCCGAGGCTTGAGGCGAGCCAGCCGGCCAGCATCAGCGCGCGCAGCAGGCCGCCGTCGCCCGCGGCCACATAGTCGATCTCCACGTGGTCGAGGCGGTGGAGGTGCGGCAGAAAGGGCCGGGTGTCGAAGAACTGGGCGGTCAGCTCGCGCCAGGGGGTCAACCTGGCCCAGTTCAGGTCGCTGAGGGCCGGCGAGTCGGGGCCGGCGCCGGGGCCGGGCGTGTCGCCGGCATCGAAGGCGGCCATCGTCACCAGGTCGCGGATCGGGTCGGCGAAGCCTGCCGAGTCGACGATCAGCCGGTCGAGCACGCCGCGCAGCTTGCCGAGCAGGCGGTGGCCGAAGGGCTGGTCGCCGGCCATCCAGAGCACCACCGGCAGGTCGGGGACGAGCAGCGGCAGCATCAGGCTGGCCACCTGGCCGGCCCGCCCGCCGCGCGAGCTGATCGTGATCTGCTCGCCGCAGACCTGGGGCGCGCCGGGGGCGGGCAGCAGGCAGTTCGCCTGGACCCAGGCCTCCAGCTGCGGCTCGCCCGTCGCGGGCTGGTCGATCAGCACCACGGCCCGGCAGGGGTGGCTGGCAGTCAGCTCCTGGATGACCGCGCCCATGGCGTCGGCCTCATCGGCGCTGCTGGCGCGGGCGAGCAGGTTCAGGGTCAGGGCGCGGGTGGTAGAGTGGCCGGCGGCGGCGGCCTCGGCGGTGTTGTTCTTCCAGAGCTCCTGAAGGTCGCGCTCGATGGTGACGATGTCGGTGGTCATAGTGTCTCCGTTGGGGCGCAGCAGGGCGGCAGAGGCGCGTCGCGACGCGCCTCTGCGCCGCCCTGCTGCGCCCTTACGCGCTTCTGAGGCGTATCAGACTCGCCGCCAGGCGCGGCCGTCGCGGGCCATGAACTCGTCGGCGGAGGCGGGTCCCCAGTCGCCGGCCTCGTAGTTGGGGAACTCCTGGCGCGGGCCGGCGGCCCAGCCCTGGTGGATCGGCGTGATCAGCGACCAGCTGGCCTCGACCTCGTCGCGGCGAGTGAAGAGCGTGCCGTCGCCGAGCATACAGTCGAGCAGCAGGCGCTCGTAGGCCTCGGGCGAGGCCACGCCGAAGGTCGTCCCGTAGCGGAAGTCCATCGTCACCGGGCGGATCTGGCCCTGGCCCGGCACCTTCGAGCTGACCTTGAGGGTGATGCCCTCGTCGGGCTGGATCTTGATCGAGAGCACGTTCGGCTCGATGTCGTTGGTGGGCGAGTCGGCGAAGAGCAGGTGCGGGGCCGTCTTGAACTGCACGGAGATCTCGCTCGCCCGGCGCGGCAGGCGCTTGCCGGTGCGCAGGTAGAAGGGCACGCCGGCCCAGCGCCAGTTGTCGACGAAGAGCTTGAGGGCCACGAAGGTCTCGGTCTGCGACTCGGGGTTGATCCCTCTGCCCGTGCGGTAGCCCACCGCCGGGGAGCCGCCCATGTTGCCGGGGCCGTACTGGCCGCGCACCGTATACCTGGCCACATCGGCGGGCGCGATCGGCCGCACCGCCCGCAGCACCTTCACCTTCTCGTCGCGCACCGAGTTGGCGTCGTAGGCCACCGGCGCCTCCATCGCGGTGAGCGTGAGCAGCTGCATCATGTGGTTCTGGATCATGTCGCGCATGGCGCCGCTCTGGTCGTAGTAGCCGCCGCGGTCCTCGACGCCCACCGTCTCCGACACGGTGATCTGCACGTGGTCAATCTGGCTGCGGTTCCATATCGGCTCGAAGATCCCGTTGGCGAAGCGGAAGACCATCAGGTTCTGCACCGTCTCCTTGCCCAGGTAGTGGTCGATGCGGTAGACCTGGTCCTCGTGGAAGACCGAGAGCACCTGGGCGTTGAGGTCGCGGGCGCTGTCGAGGTCGTGGCCGAAGGGCTTCTCGATGATGATCCGCGTCCAGCCGCCGTTGGGCGACACGTTGAGGCCGTGGGCGCCGAGCTGGCGGATGATCACCGGGTAGGACTCGGGCGGGGTGGCCAGGTAGAAGACCCGGTTGCCGCCGGTGCCGCGCTCCTGGTCGATCACGTCCAGGCGCTCCCTCAGGCTGGCGTAGCCATCAGAGTCGTCGAAGTTAGACTGATGGTAGCTCATCCCGGCGGCGAAGCTCTCCCAGAGCGGGCCGTCGACCTTGCCGCTGCGCGAGTTGTCGTTCACGCCCTCCAGCATCGTCTGGCGGAAGAAGTCGTCGCTCCAGTCGCGGCGGGCGAAGCCGACGACGCTGAAGCCGCCGGGGATGCGCCGCTCGCGGGTCAGGTTATACAGGGCCGGCACCAGCTTGCGGCTGGTCAGGTCGCCAGTGGCCCCGAAGATCACCATCGTGCAGGGCTCGGGCGTGCGGCCGAGGCGCAGGCCGGATCGTAAAGGGTTCTCAAGGGTGGGGGTGTCAATCATAATGTTGCATGTTGCATGTTGAATGTTGAATGCGCGCATTCAACATTCAACATGCAACATTAATTGTTAGCGCGAATAAGCGCTGGGTAAACCTGGGAGCGTCGGTGGCCCCGCTCGCGACTGAAGTCGCAGCGCGGGGGCCTCCGGCCAACCGCCCGCCGA
>NZ_JAIEWN010000019.1:44663-82479 GCF_019599295.1 Oscillochloris sp. ZM17-4
ATACCCGCCATCAGCGGCGTGTGCGGCTGCGCTCAGGTGTGGGCCGGGAATGCCTGCTACAATGCCTGCGTGTGCGGCGTCGCCGCCCGACGGTCTCGATGATTTAAACGAAGTTTTTACTATTTAGTTATCCCCCGACAACAAACTCGATGCTACGCCCTATAGTGCATGCGGGCGCGGCGGATGTTACATGTGAGGAACATGTCGTGCCAATGAACCAGAGCCCCAGCGGCCGCCGGGGCGCCTACACCGGCGAGACCATGGCGGTAGGCCGGCGCCAGCCGGGCCGCCGGCCCGGCACGATCTGGCGGCGGGTTAAGCTCGGCCTTGCCCTGGCCCTGGCGGCCGCCCTGGTCGGCGCGGCCCTGCTCTACTGGCAGGTACACCGGCTGGCGGCGGCGATCACGGTGCCCGAGGTGCGGCCGAACCCGACTCTGGCCACGCCGCTGGTGGGGGCGAACCTGCTGCTGATCGGCGTGGACGCCCGGCCAGACCACCCCGAGGAGGGTGTGCGCAGCGACACGCTCATCCTGGCCCGCCTCGATGCGGCCGGGCGCTGGGTGAGCCTGCTCTCCATCCCGCGCGACACCCAGGTCGAGCTGCCTGATGTGGGCACCACCAAGATCAATGTGGCCTACGGCCAGGGCTTCGCCCGCGCCGCGGAGCTCTACGGGCCGGACACCAGCCCCGAGCAGGGCGGCATGGCCCTCGCCGCCCAGACCGTCGAGCGGTTCCTCGACCTGCGCCGCCACGGCATGCGGGTGGACTATACGGCCCAGGTGAATTTCGATGGCTTCGCCGGGGTGATCGATGCCCTGGGCGGGGTCACGGTGGATGTGCCGACGCTGATCGTGGACGATGAGTACCCGACGCCGGACTTCGGCACGATGCGGGTGGAGTTCCAGCCCGGCCCGCAGCGCATGGACGGCGCGCGCGCCCTGATCTACGCGCGCACCCGCCACGCCGACAGCGACTTCGGGCGGGCCGAGCGTCAGCAGCAGGTGCTGCGGGCCATCCTGCACGAGTTCCAGAGCAAGGGCGGGCCGGCCCAGGTGGCCGCCGTCCCCGCGCTGCTCGCCTCGGTGGCCGGCGAGGGCGGGGCCACGCCGCCGGTGCTGACGACCATGCCGATCGACCGGCTCGATGTGCTGCTCGGGCTGATGAGCCTGGCCGGCGGGCTCGACCCGGACTCGATCGGCCAGCTGCGGATCAGCCCTGATGTGGTCGGCCTGACAGAGAATGGCTCGAACCTGATCTGGAACGCCGAGGATATCCAGGCGCTGCTGGACACCTTCGCGGCGCCGCCGAGCGAGGGCCGCGAGGGGGCGACGGTGCAGGTGCTGAATGGCACGGGCACGCCCGGCCTGGCCCGCACGGTGAGCCTGGAGCTTGAGGGCGCGGGCTTCCGCATCCTGGTGCCCGACAACGCGCCCGAGGGCAGCTACCCGCGCACGACGGTCTACGACACCACCGGGAAGCCGGCCACCAGCCGACGCCTGGCGAAGACGCTGCATGCGTCCACCGTGCGCGGCGCGGCGCCGGGGGTGCTCAGCCAGGCTGATATTGTGGTGATCCTGGGGGGATATCCTTCTTCGTCAGGCCGCAGATCGCCGAAGCCGCCGCCGACCGTCATCGGCACCACCGTGACCTTGCTCTTCGGCAGGCCGAGGATGCGCGCCACCTCGTCGCGCACGCCGAACTGGCCCTGGGTGGCGGTGTAGATCGTCAGCGCGCGCTTGGCCGGGTCCACGTCCACAGCGCAGGCGTGGGGCTCCAGGTAGCCCTGGTGGATGATCGGGGTGCGGTAGCTGCGGGTGATCACCACGTCGGCGCTGGACAGGGCGGCGTCCACATCGCCGCGGGCGAAGCGCTTATGCTCGTGGATGTTCGAGGGCGTGTGCTCGCCCGAGTCATCCGCGCCACGGTCGCCGGCGGCGTGGGCGGCCGTCAGGTCGGCCCCGTCCTTGGGGGCACCGTTGGGCCAGATCACCTGCGCGTCGGGGGCCAGGGCCTGCTCAAAGCTGGCGACCACCGGCAGCGGGTCGTAGTCCACCATCACGGCGGCGGCACCGTCGGCGGCGGCGGACTCGCTCTCGGCGAGCACCAGAGCCACCGGCTCGCCGCGGTAGCGCACCATCTCCTCGGCCAGAGTCGTGCCCTGGCGCGAGCCGGCCAGCCGCCCCTTTGTGGGCAGGTCGGCGGCGGTGAGCACCGCCGCCACGCCAGGGATGGCGCTGGCCTCAGCCGTGTCAATCGCCAGGATCTTCGCGTGGGCGTAGGGGCTGAGCACCACGCGGGCGTAGAGCATATTCGGCATCACCACATCGCCGGAGTAGCGGGAGCGGCCGGTGATCTTCTCCAGGCCGTCGATGATCTTGCGGCCCTTGCCCAGGTGCGTGTACTCGCTCGTCGTCGCCTTCATAGGACTCCTCTGTGCCAGTGCAGATCGCAGATCGCAGATTGGGATGGCGAGGGGAAGCCTACGGCCATACACAATCAGCTATCTACAAGGGTCGTGTGTTGAAAGATTGGGGGCAGACCTAACTGTACCACAACTAGGCGGGAGTAGGGGAAGATCCCGCGTACGACCAAAGGCTGATCTCGGGGCAGCGGACGGGCGAAGAATCGGGAACTATCAGCCCAGCCACTGCGTTATAGTGGCAGATAGCACACACAGACGCCCACCCCGGAGGAAGCCGATGCAAGCCATGAAGATCCTCGCCGCCGCCATGCTCGCCGCCATGCTCCTGGCCGCATGCGGCGGCGCGCAGTCCGCCAGCGCACCGATGCCGTCTGAGCCTGAGATGGCTATGGCCACCGCCGCGCCCATAGCCGCCGGCGCCCCCGCCGCCCTAGAGTCCTACGACAGCGCCGCCGGCGGCGCGGCCCAGAGCGCGCCCGCCAGCCAGGCCGCCGCCCAGCGCATGGTGATCAAGACCGCCAGCATCTCGCTGCAGGTCGCGAAGGTGCCCGACGCCGAGGCCAGCATCCGCGCCCGCGCCGAGCAGCTCGGCGGCTACGTGGTCAGCGTGCAGACCAACGGCAGCGGCGACCGCCAGACCTCCACGATCACCTTCCGCGTGCCCTCGGACAGCTTCGGCGCGGCCCTGGCCGACCTGGAGGGGCTGGCCAGCAAGGTGCTCTCGCGCAGCGTCGGCGGCGACGACGTGACCGCCGAGTTTGTGGATCTGGACTCGCGCTTGCGCAACCTGGAGGCCACCCGCACCCGCCTGCTCGACCTGCTCGCCAAGGCGACGAAGGTCGAGGACGCCCTGCAGGTGAATAACGCCCTCACCGATATCCAGGGCCAGATCGAGCAGATCCAGGGCCGCATGAAGTACCTCAAGGACAGCGCGGCCATGGCCACGATCACCGCCGACCTCCAGCCGGTGCCGCCGCAGCCCTCGATCATCCCCGAGAGCGGCTGGCAGCCGCTGCGCGTGGCCCGCCAGGCCCTCGGCGACCTGCTGGAGTTTGGCCAGGGCCTGGCCGAGCTGGGCATCGTCCTGCTGATCTGGTCGCCGGTGTGGCTGCCGCTGCTGCTGCTGGGCCGCTGGGGCTGGCGCCGGGCGACCCGCGGCCGGCGCAAGGCACCTGCGGCGTAGCCGAATGTTGAATGTTGAATGTTGAATGCTGAATGCTCAGGCATTCAGCATTCAACATTCAACATTACAGCCGCGTCGTCTGGGTGATGTAGCGGAAGAAGATGATCACATTGCCCAGCCGGATGCGCGTCCGGTCGCGCAGGGCGACTGTGCTGTTAGGGGCCATCGGTGCATCGTTGAGGAAGGTGCCGTTGGTGCTGCCGAGGTCGGTGACCGTCCACTGGCCCTCGGCGAGGCGGATGATCGCGTGCTGGCGGCTCACGCCCTGGGCGCTGCCGCCCACCGGGTGCAGGTCGATGTCGGGGGCGGCGCCGGCCGCCGCGTCGTACCAGCCGACCATGTAGGTTCCCTTGCCCGGGTCGAGCGGGATGCGCAGGTTGTTCGGCAGCACCACCTCGCAGGGGGCCAGGGCGGCCGGGGGCGCGGCCGGGCGAGTCATCTCCTCGTACTCCTGCTCAAACTGGCGCAGCTCGGCCCGGTTGCGCTCCAGCAGCACGATCAGACGCTCCTGCTCCTCCTCAAGGGTGGCGATATCCTTGCGCCGGCGCTCGATGTCGCCGATCCGGGAGAGGATCTTGTCGTTCTTAGCGATCACCCCGCGCAGCCGCTGGAGGTCGCCCTCGCGCACCGACAGGTCGGCGCGGGCCTTGGTGATGCCGTCCTCGGTGATCCGGCGCAGGCTCTCGTTCATCCCATTCAGGGCGCGCTCGTTGCTGCTCACCCAGTCGCGCAGCTGCTTGACGTCCTTCTCCAGGGCGGCGAGCTGCTTGCGCGTGTCCTGGTTCTCCTTCTCAAATGCGGCGCGGTCAAGCATGGGTCGCTCCTTCGTATCTAATGCTGAATGTTGAATGGCGCGGATCCTGGCCTCGAATATGCCGTATGAGACGATCATTTGATGGCACCCGGTTGCAGCCGACGGCTTGCTGCATTCAGCATTCAACATTCAGCATTCAACATTATCTTCGCAGCGCGCTCGACGAGATATCGGCGCGGAAGAGCGCCTCGGGGATGGGCGCGGCGAGGTCGGCGTAGCCCGGCGGGACCGTCAGGTCGGCGAGGGTCTGGAAGTGGCCGCCGACCAGTCGGCCGGCCACCAGGAGGCGGCAGCCGGCGGCGCGGATCTGGTCGAGGGCGGCGCGCAGGCCCGGCTCGCCGCCGTAGTAGCGCGGGTCGAGCAGGCGCACGGCGGTGTCGTAGCCGAGCACGAAGGCGCGGCCAGGGTAGAGGGCGGCCTTCTGCGCGAAGAGCGGCGCGGCCGAGAGGATGAGCACCGCCCGACCGGCGAACTGCGCGGCCCGGCGCGCGACCTCCTCGGCGGGGATGGCGCCCTTATCGGCGTTGCGCACGGCCAGCTCGAAGGCCGCCGGCTGGCCGCAGATCTGGGCGGCGGCGGCGGCCATGCCCAGGTGCCCCGCGTGCAGCGGGTTGAAGGCCCCGGAGAGGATCGGCCCGGCCGGGGGCGCATCGGCCAGCTGCGCGCCATCGGGGGCGATAGTGATGGTGCCGACCTTGCCGACGAGCAGATCGGCGAAGCGTGGGATGTCCATGGCTCGCATTATAGCGGGATTTGGGCGGTGGGAGTCGGAAGGCGGGCGCAGACATGCCCACCTTTCCCACACAGGCACAGGCTAAGATATACTTCAGCCGACATACATATACCCAGGAGTAACCGTAGTATGCGCCAACGAGGCCCCGGCAGTCTCCCAGCTCAGCCCCCACCCCACGCCCGCCCGAGACTGACCTACCCCGCGCTGATCAGCGCGGCGCTGATTGTCGGGGCTATGTTGCGCCTGATCGCAAATGACGCCCCCTTTGTGAGCAGCGACCACGCCGAGCTGGCTGCGATTGTCACCTTCTTCTACCCGCGCGGCCCCGGCTCGTTCATCGATCAGCCGCCCGTCATCTGGCAGATGCTGACAAGCGTCCACGGTATCTTGCCGCCCGCCCTCGGCATGGCCAGCATGACTCTCGTCGGGCTGGCGGGCATCACGATCACCGAGTGGTGGTGGAACCTGCCCTTTGTTCTGGCGGGCCTCGCGACGATTCTGCTGGGCGCCCGCTTCGCGGAGGAGCTGGCGGGGCGCCGGGCGGGGGCCATCGCGGCCGTGCTGCTTGCCGTGCTGCCGATCCACGCGGTCACGACGCGGGCCTCGGGGCTGGGCCACATCACCCTGATGGGCCTCTGCCAGCTGGTGACGCTGCGCGCCTTTGTGCGCTACTACGAGCAGCCGACCCCGGCCCATGCGCGCCGTGCCAGCCTGGCCCTCTGTGTGGCCCTGCTGGTCGAGCTCTTCTTCCCGGTGCTGCTGGCGCTGCTCTTCGCCGTCGGCATGCTCTGCGGGCCGGCCGAGTCCTCGCTCCGCGCGCGGCTGGCGGCCACCCGACGCCTCTTCACGTCCCGGGCGGTCCTGCTGGCCCCGCTGCTGCTCATCTGCGCCAATGGGCTGATGATGGTCGCCTACGCGGCGGGATACCTGCCCCAGGGCGGCACCTTCTCGCGGCTATTCCAGGGCTCCGACCGGCAGCCGGGGCTCTTTCTCGGCGCATTCTGGGCCAATGGCAGCGTTATGGCCGGCTCGGTTGGATTCGCCCTGCTGGTCGTACTCGGCGCGCTCGGGCTCCCGGCGCTGCTGCGCCTTGATCGCCGGGCCGTCCCGCTGCTCTGGGCCTGCGCCTACCTGCTGCCCTTTATGATCTTCACGCGCGCCAACTTCGTGGGCTACCTGCTGATGGGCGGCGTGGGGCTGGTCATCAACGCCGCGATCATGCTGGGCGCGCTGTGGGGCCGCGGCCGCGCCCCGAGGCTGCTGGTCGGGCTGCTTATGCCGGCCCTCGCGGCGGCCATGGCGCTCCAGTCGATCGCCATCATCTTCGGGGTCGGCCCCCTGGCCGGCGGCAGCATCGCCCAAGGCGGAGTGTCCGCCGACCAGGGGCTAAAGGCGGCTGCCTGGTGGGTCCGAAGCTCGACATCCACCCAAGACCTGATCTTCGCAGATAGCCGGTTTGAGCCGTATCAGCTCTGGTACTACCTGCGTCGGCCGATGATCGCCCTGACCGACGCCGAGCGGCCCGAGGATGCCTATGTGGCCCTGGCCAAAAGCCCCGCGCGCCCCAAGCTCTACCTGCTGCCGCCCGAGCGCGCCGACATGCTCCTCGCATACGCCGAGGGAGACCCGCAGATCCTGCTGACCATCACCGATCACGAGCGGCCGGTGCTTATGATCTACGGGTACGGCAGGGATGGCCCGCCCGCGCGTATCGAGGTCGCTGAGGGGAATCAACGCTTCGACCGCGACCTCGGCGGCTTCCGCGCGATGTTCTCGCTCCACGGCGCGCAGTAGGCGCACCACCTTGCTCAGATATGTCTGCCCAGCCGTGGCAGGCGGGCGCGCAAGCGCACGAGCAGCTGATGGATCTGCGGCACATCAATACCGCGCCGCAGCAGCATGATCAGCATCGGCAGGTAGAAGCATACCGTCGTAATCAGCTCGCCATGGAGCTCATTGGGGAACCACACTCTGTACCCCACCCAGCCGAAGAAGGGGGAGCCGAGCGAGACGTTGGCGTAGGGGTCACGGCCGCTCAGCAAATCCTCCGCAGCGTGCAGGATCCAGGTGAAATCACCCGCGCCACCCTCAACGCTCAGACGATAGCCCCAGCAGATCAGGCCTGAGGCAACGCCAAAGATAAGGGCCAGCCTAAGCCGTGTGGTTCTGGGAAGTGGTGTGTTCAACAATGATAACTCTACATGAAGGCGGACGATCACTCATGATAATTTGGCCCCCGCGCTGCGACGTCAGTCGCGAGCTGAGACACCTACGCTCATAGTTTAACCCAAGGCTTATTCGCGCTAACAAAGGCCGCCCGCCCGCCGTCGCGGGCGGTTCTGGCGTCGGCGCAGGCCGACGCCCGGCGCGCAGCGCCCCGGCGACGCGGCTTCAGCCGCCCGCCATCGCCACCGTTGCACGAAGATTCGTGACACCCGTAGCCCATCGTTGCCTTGACAAGGGGATGGGCATCGGGTACGATACTGGCGGATCCCATAAGTAGCAATGTCATAACTTGTCGTAGACATCCCTAACGGATTGGCTCTGCGAAACGTTGCGCAGACCCGCCGCCAGAATGTCTGGTTGCCGGCGATGAGGCCTGCGCGCCACCCGTCCTGCTGTCTCAGCGCCCCGCAGGTTCCCCCGGCACCCCACAAGCGCCCCATCGCCCTGGCCGCGGCCCTAAACGTCACCGAAACGTGCGCGTATACGCCCTCTCGCCGTCTGCCCTGGCGCACACTGGGCATTCGGCACTGACCTAAAGGAGCACAGCGTGAGAATCGCTGGCAACTACACCTTCGAGGCCACCCGCGAGGAGGTCTGGTCGGCAATTAACGACCCCGAGATCCTGGCGCGAACCATCCCCGGATGCCAGCGGCTCGATGAGGTTGGCGAGAACGAGTATGAGACCACGCTGAAGATCGGCCTTCAGGCGGTGCGCGGCGTGTACAACGGCCGCGTCAAGATCGACAATATCATCACCCCTGAGTCCTACGAGATCCATGTGGACGGCAAGGGCAGCAACGGATTCCTGAAGGGGAGCGGCGGGATCAAGCTACGTGTCGAGGGCGACACGACGATCCTCGACCTGGCCGAGGTGGCGGGCGCGCCGCTCTATGTGGTCCACGTAACCAACGCGGCCGCCATGGACGCCATCCGCCAGTCGCGCGAGCGCGGCTACGCCGGCCAGATCTTCGGCGAGACCTGCACGCAGTACTTCTTCTTCACCAAGGAGGACCTGGCCCGCGAGGGCTTCGAGGGCGCGAAGTGGGTCTGCTCGCCGCCCTTCCGCGAGGCGAGCGACCACCCGGCGCTCTGGGGGGCGGTGGCCTCCAACGCGCTGCAGGTGATCTCGACCGACCACTGCCCCTTCTGGTTCGCGGGCGGCGTGGACGGGCGGCCGGCCGGCAAGGAGCTGGGCCGCGAGAGCTTCGCCAAGATCCCCAACGGCTGCCCGGGCATCGAGGAGCGCATGATGGTGCTCTACACCCACGGCGTGCGCGCCGGCCGGATCTCGCTGAACCGCTGGGTGGAGCTGACCAGCACCAACCCGGCGAAGCTCTTCGGCTGCTACCCGCAGAAGGGTCTGGTCGCCCCCGGCGCCGACGCCGACCTGGTGATCTGGGACCCCGAGGCCAAGCACACAATCCGCGCGGCGACCAACCACCAGGCCACCGACTACTCGCTCTACGAGGGCTGGGAGGTGACGGGCGCGCCGCGCACGGTGCTCTCGCGCGGGCGGGTGCTGGTGGACGCGGGCGCGTGGAGGGGCGAGGCCGGCGCCGGCCAGTTCGTCCACCGCCGCCAGTTCGGCCTCTAGCGGGCCACACGCCCCGGAACGAATCATACGCCTGGTTGAAGTTGCCAGCTTCGCTGGCAACTTCAACCAGGCGTATGATTCGCTAGGGCCACGTCATTGTTGCTCAGCGTCACCGCCGGGGGGGGCTGAAGTCCCATGTGCGTTCGGTGAACGGTTTTCGTGTGGAGCACAACAGGTGCCTGATGCATTGGCGTAGGGCCGAAGCATGCGCACCGGATGAATCTGCGTGTCGCCCCATGCATGGGGTGCGCATGCTTCGGCCCTACAATGCCCCGGCGGGCCGACACGGGCGGAGGGCGGTCAATCCGGCTTCGGTTCACCGAACGCACATGGGCTGAAGTCCCCGGCTAAATGATCTGCCGAAGGCCGCCTGCGCGGCCTCAGGCAGGCCGCGCAGGCGGCCTTCGCTGAAGAATCAGCCCGCGACTTCAGTCACCGGGCGGTTGGGCGAGGGAACAATGACGTGGCACTAATGACTCGCGGGCTCCGCGGCCAGCTCGCCGAGCTTCAGCGTCGTCCGCCAGTTGCGCGCGGTCACCGGCGAGCCGGCCAGCCGGTCGAAGAGCGCCGGCGCGAGCTTCGAGCGGGCCACGCCCTCGGCGTAGTGGACCCAGAGCGCGCCGGCGGCCAGCGCGATGCGCTCGCCGCTGACGGCGCGCTCCTGGAGCCGCTCGGCGGCGTCATCCTTTGGCGGGGCCTTGGAGAGGGCCAGCATGACCAGGTTCGGCTCGCGCGCCGAGGCCTCGGGGAAGGGGTTGGCGCCGATGTAGCCCGGCCAGCTGGCGGCGGCCCGCACGATCACCGGGATCGTCAGGCCGAACCTGCCGGTGATCGCGCGCTCAAGGGCGGCCTCCAGATCGGCCGGCGCGGCGTCGGCCCGGAAGATCAGGTTGCCGCTCTGGATGTAGCTCTGCGCATCGCCCCAGCCGATCTCGGCGCACAGGGCGCGCAGCTCGGCCATGGGGATCCGGTTGCGGCCGCTGACGTTGATCCCGCGCAGCAGCGCGATCTGGGTTGCGCTTGTGTGTGTCATCACTCGCCCAGCCTCCAGCGCTGGTGTGCCGTCTGGTCGCCCGCGTAGACCGTCGACGCAGCGCGCTCGACGTCGAGCTCGAACAGAATGTAGCGATCAGCCGGGGCATAGCTGGACAGCCCCGCGGCCAGCGCCCGCGCCGCCGGGTCGGCGATCAGCCGCGCCCGCCCGGCGACGTGAAACTCGCCGCCGCCGCCGCCGCTGTCGCCCACCGCGCAGTGCAGGGCGTAGCGCGCGTCCCGCCGCAGGTCGTGCCCCTTCGGCGAGGTCGGCTCCATAAACACAAACAGCCGCCCCTGGCCGATGATCGGCGTGACCGGGTGGACCCGCGGCGATCCGTCGCCGCGCGTGGTCGCCAGGTAGGCGACCATGCCGTTGAGGCGCTCCGCGCCAAAGGCGGCCAGCTCGGGCCGCTGCCGCTCCATATCTCCCCAGCTCATTGTGGGCCTCCCCGCTCCGCTCTGCTTCTCCCGGCTGCCGCCTTGGCCCGGCTGATGCTCTCGGCAGCATGGAAGCGGACGATCGCCCGCAGCAGCCCTTCTCTGGCCGCGCCCGCCTGCCCACTCGCCGCCGGAGAGCGACTTGAGCAGCAGGACCTGCTCGACAGACAGAGGCGCGGCACCCGCTTCACGGGTGCCGCGCCCTGCCCAATGTCAGGAACTAGTATAACGATTGTCAGGAACTAGTATAGTGATCATTGTAGAGCTTCCCAATGCCAAGAAACGGCGATGTAAGGCATTATCAGGAAATCTCACGGTTTTCGATAATTGCCACAAAAGCGACAAGATCAGCGCCTTTGGGTCGGCTCTTAAAAAAGCCTGAGGAGCGCATAATCGCAAAGTGACACTTTGTGTTTTTGGCCGTCGGGCGAGCCAGTAGCAGAGCAACACTGGCAAGTTCCGGCAGAAATCCAAATTCATCCATCAGAAACCGCTTACACTTCCTCTAAAAGCAGGACTAATCGCATCACAATGCAGTAGTTCCCTCTTATACCGGCGATGCTTCCACTGCCCTCTGGCGCGCTGATACCACTGCAACTCAGACAGCGCGCCAGCTGCTGCGCAGGCTGATCACTTCCACTGCCCTCTGGCGCGCTGATACCACTGCAACATTAGCGCCTGCCAGAACTGCGGCGCCGACCTGTATGCTTCCACTGCCCTCTGGCGCGCTGATACCACTGCAACTCGGCCACGCTGGCAAGTTCCATTGCTCGCCGGTGGCTTCCACTGCCCTCTGGCGCGCTGATACCACTGCAACAGGCATCGCATTAAACCGCTACCTTGCCCATTTTGTCTTCCACTGCCCTCTGGCGCGCTGATACCACTGCAACTCGCCTTCGTCGCCAGCTGCACCAGCGACGTGGGCACTTCCACTGCCCTCTGGCGCGCTGATACCACTGCAACGCGACACAGCTGGTTTAGTCCAGAGCGTCCAGCGACCTTCCACTGCCCTCTGGCGCGCTGATACCACTGCAACCCCGGATCTACATGGCATTAGGAAGCCATGCAATACGGAGTTTCCTGGCAATTTTTTCGCAACTCGTTTTTTGCTCAAAAACAGGCCCGAGTTGCGAAAACGGTCTCAGCGAGCACGCCGCGCAGCCGACGGAAGCGCGTTGGGCATCTTTTCGGCTCCAGGATCGATGGTCGATGCTGGGGCGCGCACCTCCGGAAGTAGAGATGGCCTGCCCGAAGGTAGGCCACTCCATCATAGCTGGTTGGGGTAGGTCATGCAACTATTACCGCCGACCAACGACTTAGACTTCCTCGCGCACTCTTTGGGAGTGCCTGGCCGACGACCAGGGGCTCGCGGTACACACATAGAGACGAGATACTCGTGGCTATGTGTGCTGTGCGGAAGCGCACAGGTTCCAGAATGTTCTATTCATCTGCCTCGGCCTCTTCCTGCTGCTCGGCGCGCCGCTTGAGCCTTCGCAGCGTCTCCTGCGCCACTACGATTGCGGTATTGTGGCGGGCTGGCCGTGCTGGGGCGAAGCAACTGGGACAGCGGAAGGAATAGTGCGTTGATTTGTCTCGCCATTGGGGGCTCCAGGTAAACTGGCATGATAGGCAGGAGATCTCATCGTCTTCCGAGCCTACTGGACAAACCTGCGTACACTGCGGGCAGGTCGCCCGATACTCCTTACTCACCCCGCTCACGCCTTTCGGTAGCCGCACGCCGCATACGCCACAGTCGCGTGAAGGCGATACATTACGAACGAGTAAGGGCGCAGGTATACCAGTGTGGCGCGCTTTGTAATCAAGGAGGGCCACGACAAGCTTGGATGGCCGCTGAAAGATCTCGCGGTTGCGCTCGCGAGACAGATCACTCTTGGCTTTCCGGTATCCTGTGTCCTCCAGGCCGAGGAATGCTCCCTCAGCCTGGCGAATGATCGCATTCGCCACTTCGTGCGCGTAGTTCTTGCTCTTCCGGGCACCGAGCGTCGGGTCGACGTGAGCCGGTGTCAGGATGTCACCGACTTGCTCCGTGTCATCCGGCCCGCGCAGCGGTTTGCCGTCAAACCCGATGATCGCGTAGCTATACCCGTCGCGGTGTTCGTGTATCCCGATCACACTGGTCGCGGGATCGCGGCGTTGTGTCACTGGCGGCTTTGCGGTGATCTGCACAAAAAACTCAGCCTTCCCATCGGCCTTTGGACGGGTCACAATCTTCGCGGTTGTGAACATCGGATCAATGGCAAGGCTTGCTCTAAGCGCTTCAGTGTCACTCTGGCCAGCTGCACGAGCAGCTTCAAACAGCTCCTCTTGAGCTTGCCGTTGGTACGCAATCAGTGCCTTCAGCATCGGGGCGCGCTTGCGTAGAAAGCGGCTACGCACTGATGCCTCACCCCATTCCAGGGGATACAGCTCAATCGCTACACGCTCGGACATCTGGATGGTGTGCAAGGGGAGGTTGGCGTAGTGAAGCTTCCCCCATCGCTCTGCGTTTTGCGGTAGCGCTTTTCGCTGAGCAATCTCTTCGTTAGTGAGTGGGTCGTCTATTCCTCTGAGTTTGGCAATGAACACGTATTCGCCGGTCTCTTCGTCGAACAGCAGCGCACAATCGCGGAAGTTTGTCGCTTTACCTGCTGCGGACGGCTTGGTGGTTCCAACGAAGGGGATCGGCTGCAACTTTGGCGTGCGGAGGCGGCCGCTTGTTCGCTCCAGATGCTCCCTGGCGCGGGCCTCCAGGCGCTCGTCGGCGTACTTCTCGGCATCGACCAATCGGTCAGGGTTGGGGCGAAACCACTTGAGGCTGGATTGATAGTCAGCCAGTGCCTGGATTGGATATCCACCCTCCGGGTCGACCAATGCGATCGAAGGAAAATTCATCGGCTTGCCGTAGAGGAATATCTCAAACGCATCTTGCAGGGTTTCGAGATCCTCTGAGGCCGCAATCGTCTCAGCCAGCGTTTCTTGTAGCCCTGAAAGCTCGAGCTTTTGATCAAGCACTGCGCCGGTGTTGATCCGTTCCAGGAGCTCGTCTCGCAGCTCCGCTAATTCATTCGCCTGGAGCAACCCAAGGAGTGTTGGCTCAGACGTACTAATCGGGGCTATCACTCGCTGGATAAGTCGGCGCGCCTGCAGTGCTCGCTTGTGGCGATCGTCAGTTTTGTAGGGGTGGGCCACGAAGAGCGCGTCATCAGTCAGATCAGGCTCTTTCGCAAGCAGCTGATTGACATACTTCAGGGTTTGCTCAAGATCTGCTTTCGGAAGCATATGGCTGATCAGCCAGCGCGCCTCCCGGCGTCCGATCTCGTCGAGCGGTGTGCCTTTGTGTCGGCCAAAGGGAATAATGGTCGTAGCAGCCTGCTCATAAAGCTCGGCCTGGCGACGCCAGCCGGCATAGAAGTCATCAATCGTCAGGCCCTCAAGGACTTCGGCCGGCTTCTTCCGCTTCTTCTTAGCAGGCTCAACCGCCTCTCGTCTCTCAATGAATGAGGCAATATTCTGTACCCAGTTGATCATCATCGTGGCGGCAGCACGGCACGCGCCATCAGGAATACGCGATGCAAAGCGGTAATCGTCCAACAGGTGGCCCACAAACTCGCTATTGATACGTGTGCCAATGGCATTCGAGCGCTTTGTGTTACTGCCACCCACACTCAGTACGAGCGCAATCGCCCCATCAGATCGCGGGTGGAGGTAGTCCTCTTTGTAGTGCTCAAGAATACGCGATTTAAGGTTGGTCACAAAGCTCGCCGTCCGGATCATCCGCGTGCTCTTGAGCGCGCTCGGCTTGCGGATTTTCAGCTCGAAGGTGAGGATGACGGGTCTCCACCGCATCGTAAAGCGGCGGCGCAGCTCTTTCTCGACACTGTGTGCTGGGGGAAGTTCACGCTTCTCGGCTTTTGACACCTGCTGATCACTCATCGCTCCGGACTCCTACGTTGGCTCAATCGGCTTTGGGCGAATAAACACGACACGATCAGTGCTGAGCACGCGAAGATCACGGCGTGGGCTGATGACAACCGGGCGCCAGATCACCGCCTCCGGGCTTGCTCCAACGGGCACACGCAGGGTCAGGCGGCCGCTGGAGTGGATCGCCGAAACGACACCAGCTACCGGGATGCCTGCACGGGCCGCCGAGCAGAGCATTCCTGGGCGTATCAGGAGCGAGGCATCGGGTTTCCCAGGCGCCTGGTTATCGCCGGCGAGGATGGCCTGGACTCTCACCTGACCACTTCCGCGGTTAAGCCGTAGGCTCTGGTTGACGCGCACCAGCCGCTTGATAGCTCGTCCGACTCGAACCAAATCCGCCCGCGAGGATGTGCTGAGCCGATAGTTCCGCGAGCTGAAGCGCTGCTTGCGCGGGCGCGGCACCGGGTAGGCGATGATCGGCTCTGGGAATGGCGTATTGTCCGCGGTTTTCGACAGGACGCTGCTCATCACGTCCTGTGCAAGCCGGTTGCCCTCGGCGCCCCCCGGCCTGATCGCAATCAGGTTCAGCTCGCGCAGGTGGCCTCGCAGGGCGCGCAGCGTGCCATCGACGTAGGGGCGCAGTCGTCCTCGGCGCTGGCTGCGCAGGCTGTGGTGAAGCAGTAGCTGCATCCCGGCCTCCTCGGGCGTCTGGGCCCCCTTGCGCTGGTTGCAGGCTCGGCAGGCCAGGGCCAGGTTCTCCCAGGCCTCGGTTCCGCCGCGGCTGGTGGGCAAGAGGTGTTCGACCTCGATTGAGCCCGTTGTGGTGCCGCAGAAGGCGCAGACAGGCACCGGCCTGCCCAGGCTGTCGCAGTACCCGTAGGCCAGGATGAGCCGCTCGCGGCGCTCCGCCGGCGTCGGCGGCTGGTGATCGTGGTACGCGATACCTGGGCTATCGAGCAGAAGCAACTGGCTGATTGGGAGGAGTCGCTGGAGCGCGCCAAGTGTGCGCTGGATGGCCTGGGCTCGCCAGATGAGAACTGGGGTGATACCCAGCTGGCTTCCTGTAGCGCCCCCTCGCCGTGACCTTGGTCTCATCAGCGCCGAGCCCCAGGCTGAGCGGGCCATACTGGGCCGTCGCAGCTTGAAGGGCCGGCCGTGGCGAGATAGGACGTGGTAGCGCTGACGCGCCCGGCGTCGCCGGCGATGGCCGGCCCGCCGGCGCAGGCGTCGCGGTAGGTCGGTGCGCAGGTCGATGATCAGATGGTGGAGCGGCTGGAGTTCCTGCTGACCCTCTGCGACCAGGAAGAGCTCGGCGGTGCGCAGGTGAAGCTTCAAAGCGACGACAATAGGCCGCAGGGTTGGCTGCTCAACATGGCGCGAGAGCTGGATGACGGTAAACGCCGAATGGGCAAGGCGCTGGGCCTTGCCCTCACGCAAAAGCTTGCGTGCATAGGCGGCTGACATCGGCATCAATGGCGTGCCCCCGGCGTCTACGACGAATACCGGGCCAGACATGGGCGCTCCTTGGGCTGCAAGGGCGGTCTGGCCTCGGAAAGAGGCATGCTCTCCGCAAAGGAGGTACGAGCTGTGCGTTGAGGGGGAAGAGAGATGCTACAATGAGCAACGCGAACCGAGGCAAGGGAATCCTTCCATCCACGGACTGGGGAGTCGGATAAATGGAAGGCTCCCGCCTCGGGCACGGTTTATAACCAGCACAAACATTATAAGGCGCGTATGTTCATGCTGTCAAGCGACTCCCCATGTGGGAGTCTATGGGCCAGATCTTTGGTCAAAAACTACGCTACCTGCGCACGCGCAGCCAGTTGACTCAGGTAGAGTTGGCTCAGCAGCTGCAGCTTGCTTCCCACGCCCACGTCAGTAATTTGGAGGCGGGTCGCTTCGAGCCCTCGCTTGAGATGATTGTGGCTGTCGCTGAGATCTTCGCAGTCAGGGTCGAATACCTCATTCTGGATCGGCTGCCTGCCGATGCTGCCGAAGAGCACCAACGTGAAGGCAGCGCATCAGCACGTAGCGCACACTACTTTGGCCCGCGCCTCGCGCAGCTCCGCATTGAGGCAGGCAACACCCAGGCCCAGCTAGCTGACCAACTTCTCGCTGCGCAGGCTCATATCAGCTTTCTGGAGAGCGGCAAGAAGCTACCCTCTGTCGATCTCCTGTTGCGCGTCGCCGATCTCTTTGGCGTGCCTGTTGATGCCCTGCTCAGCCCCAAGTAAAAGGCGGGCAGACAAAAGGCCCCAAAAGGGGCCGGCTCTCCTGGCGGAGGTATGAGTCGCGTCTAGGACATGATTACGCGCCGCACGTGCGAAGCGCTGTCAGCCACCGTTGCCGGTGGTTTTTCCTTGACCCAGTGCTGAGGCCGAGTGTCCTTGCAGCTTCGCTTGGCCGGTTCACGGCTGACGCCGACACCGCGCCTGGCTTTCTTGAGCGTCTGCGCAATCGGAGCGCACGGGCGCGGTGCGCTGGTCCGGGTGGCCTGGCGGCGGTCTGCCGTCCGATGTGCGAGGCCCGCTCCCAGTCGAGGATCTCGCTGTGGTCGCCCGCGGGCAGCGCCTCCTCGCGCACCAGCGCGCGGCCGATCTGGGTCTGCCCGGCGAAGACGGCGCGGGCGAAGTCCTCGCGCTCGAAGAAGTACTCGTCGAAGAGCTGGGCCAGCTCCTCAGTCGGGTAGCCCCCTCGGGCGCGCATGTAGGTGAACTCGAAGAAGCCGATCACCACCGGGGCAAGGGCCACGTAGCGCCGGCCCTCGTGCTCGATGTCGAAGAGCAGGCCGCGCTCGGCCATGCCGGGGATCATCTCGGCGAGGCGCTCCTCGGCCATGCCGGCGCGCTTCGCCAGCTTGCCCAGCGCGATGAAGGTGGTCGGGATGCGCCGGGCCAGGTCGGCCTCGGCCGGCGAGAAGAGCAGCCTCAGGATGCGGATCAGGGTCGGCGAGTCCGGCGCGCCGGTGACGTTGCGGTCGAGGCGCTGCTGGAGCAGGCGGTAGGCCTGGGGCGGGGCGATGGTCTGGTCCACGGCGACCTCCATTCGGGCGATCCGGCCTATCGCCCGAAGTAGACGACAAGCAGCGTGATCGCGAAGAACCCGATCGACACGCTGAAGAGCTGGTACCAGCGGCGGTAGACCTGGGTCGAGCACGGGTAGCTGATCGGGCGGATCCTGAGGAAGATGAAGGCCATCGTGGCGATGAACTGGGCGATGAAGAGGCTGATCTTGATCAGCACCCAGCTTGTCCAGCCGATGTAGAGCTGCGCCAGGATGCTCCCCGACACCAGCAGCCCCACAAATACGACATCGACCAGCTTCACCTCCCGGCGGATGTATGACCGTATGATCTCGGCGTCGGCCGCCGTGGCGTCAGCCGCCGTCAGCCGGGATTCGAGGGTCCGCACCACGAGCAGCGACGCGACGATCGCCCCGAACCACAGGGCAAAGCAGACGACATGGATGAGGAGCAGGGCGTGGTACATCGGTGTGTCTCAGATGGAAGCAGAATTACTGGGAGGCCGCCGGGGGCAGCGGGGCGGCTGAGATCGGCCACGCGATCATACGCCTGCCAGTCACCAGTCTACCCGCAGCCGCCACGCCATCGCGGGCATATCCGGCGACTCACGGCGAAGACATCGCAACCAATGCATCTGTGGCTGCGAACATGATCAGCCGCTCAGCCGGCGTCGGCCGCAGGGCCGGCCAGGCCAAGCAGCGCGCGCAGCCCCTCGTCCTCGGCGCACTCGTCCTCGAAGGGGTTGCTGTGCTGCCAGCCGGCCCGCCCGCTGGCCCGCAGGCGCTCCAGGCGGCGGATCATGATCTCGCAGTAGACCGGGTCGATGTCGGCGGTGCGGCAGCGGCGGCCCAGCCGCTCGGCGGCCACCAGGGTGCTGCCGGAGTGGCCGAAGAGGTCGAGCACCACATCGTCGCCGGCCGAGCTGGCGCGCATGATCCGCTCGCAGCTCAGCAGCGGCTTCTGGGCGTAGCAGCCGCTGACGTTCTCCTCAAGGCGGTAGAAGACCTGCTGGACATCGACCCAGACGTTGCCGGCGCGGATGTTCGCCGACCCGCCGCGCTCGCTGTTCTCGGTGGTCTGCCCGCCGACCTGCTTGTAGTAGCCGCGCAGGATCTTGGGGATGTCGGTGTACTCGGCCTCGACGTGGAAGGCCGGCTCGCCGAGCACATAGTAGAGCAGCTCCTGGCGCACGGCCATCCAGTTGTGCTGGGTGCCGTAGCCGCGCTGGTTGCGCATGGTGATGAGGCTGCGCGGGCGGAAGGGCGTGCCCCGCATCATGATCATAACGTCGGGCAGCGGCTGGAAGCCCGCCGTCTGGTCGGCGCCCAGCCAGATATAGAGCGCGCTGTCGGGGCGCAGCGCGGCGCGGGTGGCCGCGACCCAGCGCGCGCACCAGGCGACGTAGGCGTCGAGGGCGCGCTGCTCGAAGGCCACCAGGTTGTAGGGCGGGTCGTGGATGGCGAGGGCGGCCAGATCGCCGCCCATCAGCGCGGCCACCTGGCCGGCGTCGGCGGCGTCGAGGCAGCCGACCCGGTGCCGACCCTGCGGGTCGTCCCAGATCTCGCCCGCGCCGATGCGGCAGTAGCGCAGCAGGTGCTGGCGCAGCTCGGGGCTTCTGTCGAGGCGCGGCAGGGGCAGCTTCTTCACCGGGGCTTCCAGAGCGGGGCGGTGACGGCCAGGGTGAGCGAGCCGAGGAGCAGCAGCCCGAGCCCCCACAGCGCCGGGTAGGTGATGGTTGCGGAGATCAGCAGGCCGCCGCCCAGCCCGATCAGGATGACTCCGATCAGGTAGCCGTACATGCCCAGCGGGGGGCGCGTGGGGGCAGCTGGCATGGGCTGTCGCCGCTCGTGTTGTGACATAGGTTTGCCCTCCATAGCTATGCGCAACGCTATCTCGTAACACAGCTACGATAGCACAAAAGGCGGCGGCGCGTAGCAGGGCGCATACGGTATAATGGTCGGGACAGTCGTGCGAACACCCCCGCCCGCGCTTGGCTCGCTCCATCCGGCACCTCCGCTCTCCCAGCCATGCCCGACCTCAGCGCGCTATCGACGATGACGTCCGATGTCACACACCTGGAGGCCCCCAGATGGCGAAGCACACGAAGGCCCACCCGCAGCGGCGGCCCTCCGCCACAGATAGCGCGCGCGCATCGCTTCCCCCGGCCCGCCCGTTTGCCCCGCCATCCCCGGCCCAGGAAACGCGCCCGGCCGCCCGCGAGCCGAGCGAGCTAGCCGGGCAGAGCGACGGCGCGGCGCAGGCCGGCCACAGCTTCAGCCAGATCGCCCCGAGCTGGGGCGGGCGACCTGCATCTCAGGGGGCGGGCCTGCCCGAGCAGCTGAGGGGAGGGGTCGAGGCGCTCTCCGGCGTGTCGATGGGCGATGTGAGCGTTCGCTATAACTCGTCTGCGCCGGCGCGGCTGCACGCCCTGGCCTACGCCCAGGGCACCCAGATCCAGGTCGGGCCGGGCCAGGAGCGGCACCTGGCCCACGAGGCCTGGCACGTGGCGCAGCAGAAGCAGGGGCGCGTGCGCTCGGCTGCGCGCGTCGGGTCGCTCAGGGTCAACGCCGACCCGGCGCTGGAGCGCGAGGCGCAGGTGATGGGGCAGCGGGCGGCGCGGGGCGCGCCCGGCCCCGCCGCCGCCGGCGCGCCACCTGCCCGCGCGGCCGGGCCGGGGCGCGCGGCCGGCGACCTGCCGGTGCAGCCCATGTTTGGCGACTGGGTCTCCACGCTGGGCTACCCGCTCCTCGGCGCGCTGGCCGCCGGCGGCGCCGCGTACCTGGGCGACTTTAGCGCCCTGCCGACCCTCGCCATCGGCGCGGTGGGCGCGGCGGCGACTGCGCTCGCGACGCGGGGCGGCGGGCAGGCGCAGACGCCGCCGCAAGCGACGCCGCAAGCGCAAGACCCCTCGGGCCAGACGGGCCAGGCCCAGGCCCAGAGCCCGGACGCCCGGCCCGACGCTGATGACGCGAAGCTCTATGGCCCAGCCAGCGAGCAGCTGCGCCAGCGCCAGAAGCGCGGGAACGCGAACGTTAGCGCGGAGCTGGGCTATCTCGATCAGGTGAAGGGCAACCTGGCCGATCTCCAGACAAAAGTGTCCACGCTTGAGAACGCGACCTCGCTCTACGAGCCGATCTCAGCATTTCTGTTGAAGCGGAGCATCCTGCTCACGTCGCAGGGGAATGACACATCCGCGGATGCGATCAAGGCGGTGATCGAGAATGGGCGCGGCGCGTGCAATTCCTACTATAGCGGTCTACCAAAGGTGCGGAAGGCATACGACGCCCAGCTGCAGGGACTCCAGGACGAGGAGATCCTGACCAAGAGACAGCTGTCAAGGTACGGCCAGGGCTCGGATGCGAGCAAGGCGAAGCTGGCCAAGGGGTATCAGGCCATCCTCGACAAGCTTGATCAGCAGGAGGATGCGATCCAGCAGGCATACAACTTTTTCTCAGGGAGCGATTTTGCCGAGTGCCTCGCGGATATCAACACGATCGCGCGCGCGCGGCTGCGGGTGAAGGCCGAGCAGACGCCCGACCGGCCGAGCAAGGCCAAGGGCAAGGGCGCGCAGGAGCCCGAGGAGGAGCCCGAGGAGAAGGCGATCGCCCTGCCCCAGAAGCTCGCCGACGACACCAGCGGCCTGACGATCAAGATCATGAACAAGGATGCGGACTCGGACGATGTGCTGACCGGCGCGGAGGCGAACAAGGTCAAGGAGTTTATCTCCCTCGACGGCACAAAGGTCAACCACCGGCTCAGAGACACGATGAATGATCACTTTGGTAAGTTCGAGCACGTGAATCACTCGACGATCCGGATCTCGCAGCGCCGGCGGCTGGAGTTCGACTACGAGGTAAAAAAGGGGGAGATCCAGATTCGGATCGTGAAGATTGGCGACCCCACGTACGCGCATTGATCATGCGGGCCGCCTGCGCAGCCCTCGGGTTGACAGCACCCCCTCCGGCGCGCATGATCTCCTCGATCCGGCCGTCGTCGTCCGGACGCTATGTTGAGAGAGGGGTCTCCGTATGAGCGACCGCCCCACCGCCCGCGTCAGCCTGGACACCGAGCGCACCGTCGGGCCGATCTCGCCCCTGGTGTTCGGCGGCTTCGCCGAGCACATGGGCCGCTGCATCTACCAGGGCATCTACGAGCCGGGCTCGCCGCAGGCCGACGCGCGCGGCATCCGCCGCGACGTGCTGGCCGCCCTGCGCGAGCTGAACCCGCGCACGCTGCGCTACCCCGGCGGCAACTTCCTCAGCGGCTACCGCTGGCTCGACGGGGTCGGCCCGCGCGCGCAGCGCCCGCGCCGCCGCGAGCTGGCATGGAAGTCGATCGAGACCAACCAGTTCGGCACCGACGAGTTCATCGACTACTGCCGCGAGCTGGGCAGCGCGCCGATGCTCGGGGTCAACCTGGGCACCGGCGACATCGCCGGCGCGGCGGCCCTGGTCGAGTACTGCAACGCCCCCCAGGGCAGCGCCTACGCCGACATGCGCGCCGCCAACGGCCACCCCCAGCCCCACGACGTGCGCTACTGGTGCCTCGGCAACGAGATGGACGGCCCCTGGCAGATCGGCCACCTCGACGCCCAGCGCTACGCCGAGAAGGCCCGCGAGGCCGCCAAGATGATGCGCTGGCACGACCCCGAGCTCAAGCTCATCCTCTGCGGCTCCTCGGGCACCACGATGCCCAGCTACCCCGAGTGGGACCGGGTGGCCCTGGAGCACTGCTGGGACGTGGCCGACTACCTCTCGCTGCACTACTACGCCAGCAACGCCGACGACGACACGCCGAGCTTCCTGGCCATGTCGGCCCAGTTCGAGTCGCACATCGACACCCTGGCCGGGCTGCTGCGCTATGTGAAGGCTAAGCACCGCTCGGCCCACGATGTCTACCTATCCTGGGATGAGTGGAACGTCTGGTACAAAGATCGCCAGATGGACGGGGGCTGGCAGGAGGCCCCGCACCTGATCGAGGAGGTCTACAACCTGGAGGACGCCCTGGTGGTGGCCCAGTGGATGAGCGTCTTCCTGCGCCGCTGCGACGTGCTGAAGATCGCCTGCCTGGCCCAGGTGGTGAACGTGATCGCGCCGATCCTGACCACCAGCGCCGGGCTGCTCAAGCAGTCGATCTTCTACCCCTTCGCCCTGTTCAGCGCCCACGCCGCCGGCAGCTCGCTGCTGCCACACGTTGTCGCGCCGCAGTACGAGACGAAGCGCTACGGGCCGATGCCACTGCTGGACGTATCGGCCAGCCACGACGAGGCCATCGGGCAGGGCGCGGTCTTCCTGGTGAACCGCAGCCAGACCGAGGCCCTGGAGACGGAGGTTCGCTGGCAGGGCGCGGCGCCGGCCCAGGTCACCGGGATCACCCAGCTCAGCGGGGCCGACCCGAAGGCGGCCAACAGCTTCGCGCGGCCCGATGTGGTCGCGCCGCGCGAACTGGCGGGCGGGCCAGTGCAGGCCGGCAGCTTCACCCTGAGCCTGCCGCCGCTCTCCTTCACCGTGCTGCGCACCAGATAGGGCAGATTGCAGATTGCAGATTGCAGATTGCAGATTGGCACAATCTGCAATCTGCAATCTGCAATCTACAATTGCTCAAGCGTATCCGCCCGCCAGCGGGCCATCTCGGCCAGCTGGCGGTAGGACTCGCGCAGATCCTGGGGGCCGCGCTCGCCGGAGACAAACGGCGCAAGCGAGTCGGCCAGCTCGCGCAGGGCGGCCGGGTCGTCGGCGTGATCCTTGTAGCGGGCCATCGCGCCATAGAAGGGGCCGTGGGCCGGGTTGCATGTGCGCAGGTCGTAGTCGCGGCCGAGGGCCTGGGCGTGCAGGCGTCCCATCTCACCCTCGCGGGCCGTGTCGGGGGCGGCGGGCCGGGGGATGGGCGCGGCGCAGGCCCCGCCGCTGGCCAGCGGGCAGAGGCCGCCGACCCCCGAGACGAGCATGCCCAGGCCGATGATCTGGACGATCAGCTGGGGCCAGCCGGCCAGCCCGTTCGTCGCGGCGACCAGGATGGCCAGGCCGAGGGCGCCGCGGGCCGCGCGGGGCAGCGGGTCGTTGAGGCGCTGGAGTATAGTGGACATCTTATGCCCCGGCTGCCACGGGCAGCTGGCCGAGCACGCGCCGCAGCCGCGTGCCGACCTCAGCCGCGATCGCGGAGAGGTCATCGCGCTGCACCACCGCGAACATGGCCTCGGGATCGATCGCCGAGATCACCGTCTGCCCGGCGTCGTCCACATAGACGACGACGTTGCAGGGCAGCAGCAGGCCGATCTCTGGCTCGGCGCTGAGCGCCTGGTGGGCCAGGGGCGGGTTGCATGCGCCCAGGATGGTGTAGGGCGTGCGCTCGACGCTCAGCTTCTGGCGCATCGTCGCCTGGACATCGATCGTCGTCAGCACGCCGAAGCCCTCGGACTTGAGGGCCAGCGTGACGGCCTCCACCGCCTCGGCGTAGCCGAGCGGGGTGACCAGCGTGTATCCATATGCGTGACGGGTGAACTGCTCGGTAGTCTCCACAGAAACCTCCCTTATAGCTGGTACTCGCTGTAGCTTAGATGCACGGCAAGGAGAAGATGTTACAGGACGATGCTATGAGCATCCATGCTGCGACTCTGCGCAACCTAGCGCCTTGGTCGATCATCAGCAATGATATCCTGCTCTAGCGCACGAATCTCCGCGTCATTCAGTTCTCTAAAGTACACCTTGAGCTGTTCATGAACAAATCTGTAGCTTGGCCCGGCCTTCAGTAAAAGTACCAGTCCGTAGGCTTGATCAAGAAAGCGCACATAATTGAGCGGCGCAAGCTGGGTGAACCATAGGGCGAGACGCACAAGGTAGTGTTGAGTCCATGCCATACCCCCCAAGACATACCCCATCAGCAGGCCAATGAGGAGTGCGCCGGTCAATCCCATCCTCAGGCCTCCCCACGGTGCATGGAAGATGCTTGCCAGAAAACCGATGATCACGCCCCCAAGCGTCCCATAGATGAGGGCCATCATCAGCCCATTGATCAGCGACATCCTGATGCGCTCATTGGGGTAGCGTGGGCGAAACTGCCGCTGCGGCTGTTGAATCTGCTGGAGGGCATTAAGCTGCCCGACGACAAAGGCTATCACGAAGACGGCGAGCACTATCGTGGCGAGAAGCCAGATCAGCGTAAAGAGGTACATTCTGAGATCCGTAGTCGACAAGCTCAGCCGCGGCACCGTGATCTCTGGCATATGGAAGTCAACGGGAAGCTCGGGGAATACACGGATGTTGAGAGGGGGGATGGAGCGTGGATCGTCGCCCGTGACCGTCATAGATCGCTGACAGATTTTGGTAACCCACCCTCCCAGAGAGCATATTTGCGACGCTATCTGGACGGCAATATAGATAAACCAGGCACCAAAGCCGAGCAGCGCCACCCTGATCAGCTTATCAATGATCCCATCGATACCGCTAAGCATCCCCATAAGCGCGCCTGGAATGGCGGACAGAACGCCACCAATTGTTAATAGCGCGTCCCCAGCATAGCCGAGACCCTTCATAAATATCTCAGGGAGGAGCAGGGCGGACACCCCCACATCTTCTAGCGCATCGGCGAGACCCTCTAGCGGTACCAATCGGTTAACTGCGTCCATCGGCGAGATTGACGCTTTGCCAAGCCTGACCGTGAGTGCGACGCCGATCATCAGTGATAGGCTAAGCATCCCAGCGGTGGATGCGCCAAAGAGGAGCCAGGGGATTGGTAGCGCCACAAGCCCTAGCAAGAGGAGCACATACAGCCATTGCCCTAGGGTAAGCCAGTGGGGCTGGATCTCCTCCAGTAAAAACTCGTTCTTTTCGAGCTTGTTCGACAACCAGGTCAGATTCCGCAAGATCCGCTTTGGGCGAGGGAGCCTCGGCGCTACTACGTCTGCTGAGGCTACTGGGAAGAGTCGGCGGCTAAACATACGTATGATATAGGCGCGGAAGAGCCGCTGATAGCGGATCTCATCTGAGGTATTCTTCAGCTCGTCGATGGACTTATCCTGATAGGCCACAACCATAAAGCCCAGCACGAGCGGCGTCTGGGCGAACTCCAGCAGTTTAGGGTCGCTGTTCAGCCCTTCCCTGATGTTGGTGGTGTTAAAGCTAATACGGGAAAGGTAGCTGAACACCTGCTGCGTCGTCAGCTTGCGCAATACAATGCAATCATGAATCGTGAGCTTCTCGTCCGTGGGCATCTCGACAAGCTGCTCATACTCCTGGATTCGACAAGAGATGACAGTCGGCACCCTAAGGTGTTTATCTCCTTTTTGGTAGGAGATAAAGGCATTGATCGATTCTACACAGTTGCTGCGATGGAGGGCATCCACTTCATCCAGTCCATCAAGGAGGAAGATCAGCTTATCTTGTTCTATCCACCGTTTGATAATGCCCTGGGGAACCTGGTGCATCTTGAACAGCAATTCTCCCAGCCACTCTTCAAAGGGCCGCTTAGTAGACTTCCATGTTGCGAGCGGGATCACAACCGGTATACGGGCTGTGCCATCATGCTCGGCGATCGTGAGAAGCGCTAATGCTAACTCAAAAAGCGTACTGGTCTTGCCACTGCCTGGTTCACCCAGAATAAGCAACTCCCGCTGCTTCAAGAATGCGGACATCACACTAATCTCGCCCACAGATGTGGGCGACTTCGCTTGTGATCCTTCCTTGCGCCATATGCGAAACTCATCGCGCGAGAGCCTGTCAAACGCCAGGGGGATTGCGTGCTCGTTAAGGAGCAACTTTGCGTAGAATCGCTCCGCATCCCCCTTCAGCGTCTGGATCATCTGATCGCGTGCCCGTTCGCCGCTGTCCGACCGAGCCGCCGCCGCCGATTTGCCCAATACATGCTGCTCTGGTTCATGCCAGATCCGCCCATCACGCTCACGTAGCCAAAGTACGGGGATCCACCCCTCATTGCCCATCGATTTGCGGGCAGCGGCGAGAGCACGGTCGATCTGCCCATCGCGCGCGATCTCGAACAGGAAGGTGTCTACGAACCGGTTTGCGGCGTGAGTGGACACCTTCGCCTGCATCGCGACCACGGCAGGGATGCCGATGCTGGCGAGGAGTGGCCCGACCGCCACGATCGGCGCGGCTTCTTGTGTGGCGCTGTCACAGGCGATGAGCATGGCCAGCAGCGGGCGATGCGCGGGTTCAAGATCATTGATCGCCTGGGCAATATCGGCCCCTTCTATTGGTTTAGTACGTCCATCGTTACCCACCAGGTAGAGCATTGATCCCACCCCGGTGGCTTTGCCGTGGCAAATCAGCGTGAGAATCTGTGACCCGCCACGCAGACAGTTAAGGATGTTTTCCAGCGAGGCGACGGTAGATGGTTGGTTGCCGATGAGCAGCTCGGTCGAGATAGTGCCCAGCGCGATCTGCATTTCTCTAACGACTTCCTCAACATCAACCGGACGCAGATCATGCTGCGCTATATCACTTGGGTTCGCAATAGCAACAATAGTGCGAAGATTAGCGCGTATGGGTAGGTTTCGCTGGAAGAGGTTGTTTACGGGGACCATCCGCGCAAAAGAGCCGCCCTCTTGCATCGAGAGTACATCGCCGGTTTGCGGGTCGCGCAGGCGCTCCCAGTACAGCGTATGAAGTTCGCTAGCTTGAGCATCAAGGACGACGCGCACATGCATCTTCTGGCTCTCGCCTATGAAATAGCCCCTGGCCTGTTCCCAGGCTGGAAGAAGCGACTCAGGGAGAACCATGCGAGTCATGTGGGCGCTATACTGCTCTGGGTCGTATATAGCAGACCAAAGGGTGACATACTCGATCCTGATCACGTTATTCGAACTAAGCTTAAGGGAAGCCCTATCTGTCTGGAGGACGAGCGATACGCTCAGGCTGGCATCGGCTTGGCGCTGGATTTGGATCTCAAGGGTGCTAGGCATGGGCTTTTATGGTGAAGCAAGAAGCGCGGAGGGGCCTACGGCCCCTCCATACCTCCCTTAGTGAATAGTGTCTCTAGGTCGCTGCGCTCACACAATAGCGCGGGCGGCACCGGTACGAGCAGGAGACGCCCCAACCTACTCCCAGCTCCACTCCTTGAACTTATCGCGCAGCTGCGACTTGAGGAACTTGCCGGTCGAGGTGCGCGGGATCTCCTCGACGAAGACGATCGCGTCGGGCAGCCAGAACTTCGCCACCTTGGGCGCCAGGAAGTCGCGCAGCTCCTCGGCGCTGACGCTCATCCCCTCCTTGAGCACGATCGCCGCCAGGGGCCGCTCGTCCCAGCGCGGGTGGGCCACCGCGATCACGGCCGCCTCGCGCACCGCCGGGTGGCCCATCAGCGCGTTCTCCAGGTCCAGCGAGCTGATCCACTCGCCGCCGGACTTGATCAGGTCCTTGGTGCGGTCGGTGATCTTGACGTAGCCCTCGGCGTCGATCGTGACCACGTCGCCGGTGCGGAACCAGCCGTCGGCGCTCCACTTGTCGCGCTCGCTCTCCAGCTTGAAGTAGCTCGCGGCGACCCAGGGGCCGCGCACCTCCAGCTCGCCCATGGTCGTGCCGTCCCACGGCACCGCGCCGTTCTCGTTCATGGCCCGCACATCCACCAGCGGCACGGAGATGCCCTGGGATGCCCGGCGGGCGTAGGCGGTGTCGGCGTCCTCGTCGGCCAGGTTGCCCTTCACCCGCGAGACGGTGCCCAGCGGGCTCATCTCGGTCATGCCCCAGGCGTGGAGCACCGTGAGGTTGAAGGCGTCGAAGGCGCGGATCATGGCCTCGGGCGCGGCCGAGCCGCCGACGACCATCTCCATGGGCAGGAGCTTCCAGCGGGTCGGCTCCTTCTGGAGCGCCTGGAGCACGCCCATCCAGATCGTGGGCACGCCGGCCGTCTTCGTCACCTGCTCGGACTCGTAGAGGTCGAGCAGGTTCACGGCGTCGAGGTGCGGGCCGGGCATGGCGAGCTTGCAGCCGACCATGACGCCGGTGAAGGGCAGGCCCCAGGCCATCACGTGGAACATGGGCACCACCGGGGTCAGCACATCGCGCTGGGCGAGGTTGAGCACATCGGGCAGGGCCGAGCCGAGCGAGTGCAGGATGGTCGAGCGGTGCGAGTAGACCACGCCCTTAGGGTGGCCGGTGGTGCCGGAGGTGTAGCACATGCCGAGCGGGGCGTCCTCGGGCAGATCGGGGTAGCTGAAGTCGCCCGTCGCGGTGGCCAGGAAGTCCTCGTAGCTTGTCAGGCCCGCGGGCACCGGCTGGCCGCTCAGCGGCACCACGATCACCTTCTCGACGTTGATGTGGCCCTTGATCGCCTCGTAGAGCTTCAGCAGCACGTCATCGACGATCAGGAAGCGGTCCTCGGCGTGGTTGATGATATAGGCGATGTCGGTGGGGTGCAGGCGCAGGTTGAGCGTGTGCAGGACGCCGCCGGCCACCGGGATGCCGAAGTAGGCCTCCAGGTGGGCGTAGGTGTTCCAGCTCAGGGTGGCCACCCGGTCGCCGGGCTGGAGCCCGGCCCGCTGGAGTGCCTCGGCCAGGGCCCGCGCGCGGCGGTAGAAGTCGGCGTAGGTATAGCGGTGGATCGACTTGTCCGGCATGCGGGTGACAATCTCGCTCTTGGGGAAGAGCGTGCCGGCCCGCTCAAGCAGGTGGCTCAGGGTCAGCGGGGTGTGCATCATCGTCGATAGCATGGAGTTCTCCAGGTCCGCGGCGGCGCGGCTGATTGGGTTGGCTTCTACGCGGGGTGCCTCTCATGATAGGAGCAGGGCGGGTAGGAGTCAACACCGCCCGCCAGATCCACGAGGCCGTCCTCGGCTTCAAGGATCAGGTGGGCGCTCAGTACGGCCCGGACTCGCGGGCTGTCGAGCTTGTCGGGTACATCCGCAAGCCGGAGCGCAAGAAGCCGAGAAAGCGCAAGGCCACCGCCGCCGTCTGGAGCGATATCAGGTAGAGCTGGGCTGAGGTGGCATTCACAACACAGACAAACGCGATGAAGCGCCCATCGCCCGACCAGCTGCCATAGGCCCTGGAATAGCGTGTACCCTACGTTTACGCCGGCCAAGCCGCCTACGCCCTGCCAATCAACCCGATCCTAGCACAAGGGCACGGTCGCCACAACCCCGTGGTCAGCAGCCATACGGCATAGCCTCACGAAGTTTGTGCGGGCCATAGAAGAATGGGCGCACGGCGTCAATGCAGGTTAGCAATATTGAGCTATTCATAAAGTGTCCATCCTCTGGCCACACAATCCCGATATGCTCCACACTGCTGCGCTCGCATCTGAAAATAAAGAGGCGCATGCGGTCTCTGGTTCTCTATTGATGATAGCACATGCTATACTGGGTGCTGTCGGTGCGGCCACATAGTGGCGACCCGATGATCACACCCATGGAACACCACGCGCCGCCACAACTACGTCACCTCAGGCCCCGCTCAGATGAGCGGGGCCTTTGTTGTTCTTATATAGAGAACTACCTATGCCGCTCTCTGACGATGAGCGTGACATCCTGACGAACGATCTGCTCACCTGGATCGAGCAGCGCGAGGCCGAGCAGATCGCCTACGGCGTCTACGATGTCACGATGAAGGGCTCCGAGGTTCTAGACAAATATCGGCCTGTGGATGCGACACGCCCGCCCCCCGCCGATCGCGAGAGCGACCTGCGCGCGGCGCTGCGCTGGCTGGCGCAGGAGGTGCTGATCATCCGCTTCAGCGCCGAGGACGACCCCGCAGACTGGGTCTTCCGCAGCCGGATCGCCGAGACGGTGCGGCTGCTCAGCAAGCTGCGCCAGCGGCTGCCGCCACGATATGAGGGCGAGAAGCGAATCAGTAAGGCGAAGCGCCTGACTGGGGATGTGACCTTCCACGTGGCCCCGCGCCGCGTCCCCCGGCGTCGTCGCAGCCCCGCCGACTATCTGGCGGTGCTGGATGGCGATCGAGAGCGTGAGCGCTGCGCCGCACTGCTCCATGAGGTGATCGCAACGCGACTGCCAAAGCTCCGCGAGATCAGCCAGTTCCAGGAGGACGCGCTGCGCGAGATCTTGCAGGCGGTCGAGCTGAGCCCGGCGCGCGGCACCGAGCGCGGCGTGGTCGTCACCGCAAGCACCGGGGCCGGCAAGACCTACGCCTTCTTCCTGCCGGTGCTAGCCAAGATTATCCTGGAGCGCTGCCTGCGCGGCCGGGTGGGCGTGAAGGCGATCTGTATCTACCCACGCGTGGCCCTCTCCGAGAACCAGCTGAGCGATTTTGTCGAGGCCGCCTTTCACGTCAACCAAGTGCTGAAAGTCCACGACCTACCGCCGATCACGATCGGCATCGAGAGCGGCGCGGCGGTCTACCAACGCCGTGACTTCCAGCGCACCGATACGGAGAGCCGAGATCGGCTTGCTGGGCGCGGCTGGCGCTACGATAAGGACTTCGGCGGCTACCTGGCGTCCTTCGCCTACTGCGTCGGCACGCCTGACCACGCCTGCGACCAGGCCCGGCAGCAGCTCGGTGTGCAGCCTAGCGACACGCGCACCCTTGTCTGCCCCGCCTGCGATACGCCCTACCCCTTCATCAGGTTCGCGCGTGATGTGATGGCTGAGGCCCCGCCCGACCTGCTGGTTGCGACGACCGAGTCGCTCAACAACCGGCTGATCTCCTCCGAGTACCAGCACCTCTTCGGCACCAGCGACTTCTGCGCGCCGTCGGTGGTCATGCTCGACGAGATTCACCTGCAGACATCGACCGCTGGGACCCAGGTGGCGCTGCTGCTGCGGCGGCTGCTGGCGCGGGTCAGGCTGGGCAAGCAGGAGCGCGGCGACAGCGCGAACCTGGCCTTTGTCGGGCTGAGCGCGACGATCGCCGGCCCGCGGGCGTTTCTCTCCGAGCTGAGCGGCATCCCAGCTCAGAATATCCGCGAGGTGCAGCCCCACGAGGATGAGCTGGAGGTGATCGGCGCCGAGCGCTATATCTTCGTGCGCGCCGAGGATAGCGAGGATACGGCGGTGATCTCGACGCTCATCCAGACCGCGATGTGTGTCCTGCACACCATGCCGCAGCCGCCCGCCGGCAGCCAACTCGGGCGCTACCGCACCTTCGGCTTCGTCCAGTCGCTCGATGTGGTCGGCCGCTGGCTCTACCAGATGCAGGACGCGGAGAAGGCCCAGCGCTACTTTGCAACTGAGCGGAGAGATCGACGTACCCGAGGCCAGTCGGCTGCACAATGGCCCGTACGTATTATTCCGCTCTACTGGTACCGCTTCCCGCCATTCAACCGCCAGCTCTTCCCCAACCTCTTTGGGGCGGGCCACGCCAGCAGCTGTGATTGTGATAGCGGCATGCCCAACCGCGACTGCCCCTACTTCGCGGCCGGCGAGTGCTGGTGGGCGCTCAGCCAGCCCAGTAAGGCCCGCCGTGAACCGCTGAACATCCGCCGCAAGTCTGGCGCTGACCGGGACAAGCCGATCGAGCCCGAGGACGACCTGATCATCACGACGAGCGCCCTGGAGGTTGGCTACGACGATGAGGCGCTGATGTGTGTCATCCAGTACACCGCGCCGAGCAATGTGGCCAGCTTCGTGCAGCGCAAGGGCCGTGGCGGGCGCAAGGTCGGCACCCGGCCGATTGTCGTCACCGTGCTCAGCCCCTACAAGTCGACCGACCTGTTTCTCTTCCGCAACCAGCACCTGCTCACCGACCCGACCTTCCGCAAGCTGCCGCTCAACGCGCAGAACCGCTACCTCCAGCGCATTCACGGCTTCTATGCGCTCTTCGACTGGCTGGCCTATCGCGCCCACGCCGCCGGTCGCACGCTCAGCCTCGACTACTTGAGAGTAACAGATCTGGCCTACCTGATGGAGCAGACTGCCGACGCCGAGGTGCTATTGGCCTTCAAAGATTACCTGCGGCGAGCCTTCGCGATGGACATCGACGCGCTGTCTCGCGTGCTGACCGAGGAGTCGCAGGGTCTGCTGACGGATATCCTGGCGAGCGGGCTGGTACAGCAGGCCTATCCCAAACTCGCAACCAGCCGCCAGCCGATCAGAACACGCAGCGAGTTATTGCGCCGTCACCTGCCGCAGAACCTCTTCTCGGACATCAACCTGCCTGAGGTGCAGGTCGACTACCGGCCTCAGAACCAGCGCGAGGGCAAACGCCTCAGCACCGAGAGCATCAGCCTGGCGCTGAGCGAGACCATCCCCGGCAACGTGACCTTCCGCGGCGGCCTGGGCGCGGCCTGGGTTCCGCCGCAGCCGGCCCCTGGAACCGATCTGGTCGCGCTCGACGCACACTACACCTACGAGGAGCTGCACGACCGGGCGAAGACAAGCAGCCTGCCGGGCCGAACGCTGCGCCTGCTCGGGATCCGCCCCCAGCAGCTGCGCGAGCTCACGGTGCTGCGGCCGCAGACGATCACGCCCGCCCAGTTCAGCGAAGATCACGAGCGGATCTACTGGTACGCCAACCCGGATAGCGGCGCGCTGCGCGAGCATCGCGGGCACCCAGACGAGGTTCAGGATGTGAAGCGCCTGGCCCACTCCAGCTCGGCCTTCGCGCTGAGCGGCGTGACCTTCCGTGCCGAGCGCGCGCGGCCGCCGCGCGACTACAGCCTTGTCGGCGGCCACCCGGCCATCGTGGCCGACCCGATTGGCCAGGCCCTGGTCGAGCGGATGGTGCTGCACAGCGACGAGCCGGCAAACATGAATCTGCTCCAGGTGCAGCGGGTTATCCTGGGCAGCCAGTACACCCTGAAGTCACGTGAGAAGGGCTTTGAGGAGATCGGCGGGGTGCTCGGCTTCTGCCGAAACGAGGAGAACCAGGCGCCGGTCGCCCTCGGCTTCGAGATGCTGACTGAGGGGCTGGCACTCGATGTGCGCCCGGGCGCGCTGGAGGGATTCACGCCCTCTGTGGGGCTGAGCCGGCGGCTGCGCGCCAGCGCGATCACCCACCGCTTCATCGCTGAGCTAACCGTCGAGCACGGCGAGGGCTACTTCCCGGCGGTGAACCTGGCCCACGTGCTGCTCACCGTGGCCGATCGACGGATCCAGGGCGACATCGAGCGGATCGGCGAGCTGCGCGGCTGGCTGAGCGCAGATAACCCCGACGTGATAAGCAAGGTGGCGGCCGTCGCCGAGCACGTACACGGACTCTCGCCGAAGAATGGTGAGGCGCTCAGGCTACTTCTCACGGACGCCTACCTCCAGCGCTTCCTCGACATCTGCGAGGGCGCTGAGCCCGGCGGGACGATCTTCCAGCGCCACCTGCGGGACACCTTCCAGTATAGCCTGACCATCGCCCTGCGCCAGGTCGCCCAGGAGATCGCCGGGGTCGAGGCGCTGAACTACGTCGCCGCATGGACGGAGCTCTACGCAGACTATCAGAGCCCGGCTGACAGCATCTGGCTCTACGAGATCGGCGTGGGCGGCATCGGCGTGATGCGGGCGACCCACGACGCGCTGCGCCAGGCCCCCGACCGGCTCTGGGCCGAGCTCGGCCAGAAGATGACCCGCTGCCCGACGGCGCAGGAGGAGGCGCTGCTGCGGCTGCTGCTCGCCCAGCCCGAGGGCTGGTTGGCTCGATGTGACCATCTGGTCGCCGCGATCACTGGCGCGCGCGGCGCGGACGAGCGCCAGGCAGCGATCAATGCGCTCCTGGCGGCGGTGCGCCGGCAGCTGGGCGTCCCGGTGGCGCCGGCCGCGGCCAAGGCCCTGCTGCGGGTCTTCGTGCCGGAGTACGACCAGATCGTCGATGGCGCGCGGATCGTGAACTGGCGGCTCTATCGCGAGATCAACGACCTCTTCCTGCCTCGCTGCGCCGCAGAGCTCGGCCGCGAGGCGAGCATCGTCGAGGCGCGGGCCATGCTCGCGGAGGCGGTGCTGGCTGCTCCTGCGCCAGGGCAGGATCAGCCCTACCCAGAGCTGCGGCGTCTGGCAAGGGCCTACCGCGATGAGCTCGACACAGGGGATGGCAGGCAAGCGCTCGACCGCGAGGTCAGAGCGTCGCTCCAGAACGCGATCGAGCGCCGTCTGCTGATCACCTGTCGCGGCGCGTGCCCGAGCTGTCTCGATGATCGCAGCGGCGATATCGAGGCCCCAGGCCTGGCGCGGCTGCTGCTCAGCCGCAATCTGCTCAACGAGTGGGCCACCGGTGTGCGGTTCGGGCAGACGCTGGAGGTGCGGGCCGGCGGCGATCTGGCCGATGTAGGGAGACAGCTACGAGCGATCTTCGAGGAGGGGGCGCAGCTATCCTACCTGCGCGCGCCCGCAGCCCAGCTCGGGTCGCTCTGCGCGGTGGTGAGCTACCTGACCGACGCTGGGGTCGACACAGCGCTGGGCATGCGCTACCCGCTGATCAGTGATGTACGAACACTCTACCCCGATGAGCCGGGCGGGCTCCCGCAGATCGAGCTCACCGTGCGACCGATCGCGTAGGAGGCCAGCGTGACCAGACGATCAACACTCCAGCTAAGCGGGCAGGCGATGATCTTCAACTTTTGGCTCAACGAGGCGCTGGCCGCCCAGACCGCCGACGACTACACACTGTGGATCGCCGCGCCCTGGGTGACAAACTTCCGCCTGCCCGCACCCTACCACGTCTCGTTCGCCGAGGTGGTGACGAGCCGCTCCGAGACGCTCCAGCTCTTCGATATCCTGGCCCAGATCGCGGCGGTCGGCGGCGAGATACGGATTGTCGTGGGCGACGATGCCGCCCACCACCCGCCGCTGCGCCAGCTCGCCGAGCGACACGGGCGCGTGCAGGTACGCACGTTTCCGCCGCTGCACGCCAAGGCCTACGCCGGCCGCTACGGGGCGATGACCGGCTCGCTCAACCTGACAGGAAACGGTGTCAGCCGCAACGTGGAGATCTACGAGTACCACTACGACGAGCAAGCGATCGCCCAGGTGACGGAGCTATGCCGCGATTTCTTTGAGCGCGGGGGGGCGCTATGAGCCTGTCCTATCGTGCCGCGCCCAACCCTAACAACACCGACCAGATCCGGCTCTTCGTGCGCTGCGCGAGCGATATGCAGGCCGAGTCGCTCTGGCGCGCGCTGCGCGAGCGATTCCCGTGGGTGAGCCGCCGGATGTCATCGTTCGACCCCGCCTTCAGCGCCTTCTTCTTTGTACAGGCCAGCGAGGTGGAGCTACAGAGCGCCTGGCCGCAGATCGTGGCTGCGGTCGCCCCGGCGACGGCCATGCCCACAACTGCACCTCAGCCCGCACCTCGTGCAGCCTCACAGCTCAGCGATCTCGCCGCCTGGGATCGGGGCTTTCGGGCAGCGGTGCGGCAGGTTCACGCGGAGATCCCGCGCCAGTCGACGGCGACACAGGAGGTCAGCCTGGGCTGGGTGGTCGAGCAGGTGCGCGCGGGCAACGCCGATGAGGTCGAGTCGCTGCTCGGCCAGCCGACCATCAGCCCGTCCAGCGCCCTGCGCGCCCAGATCGCCCTGTTCAGCGAGACCGGCCAGCACGAGCGGGTGGTCGCCCTGGTCGAGTCGCGGCGACGCGAGGTGCTGGCGCTGCCGGCGTCGGGGCTGCTGGCCGAGCAGATCGTCGGCGCCTACCTGGAGTTCGGGCGGGCGAACGCGGTCGAGGACGCGCTGCGGGGCGCACAGCAGATCGCCGGCGCGATGCTGCCCGAGCTCGAGCGGCTGCGCCAGGCCGATCATGTGCGCGATCTGCTGCGCCGGGCGCTGACGCCGGGCCAGCCGCCGGACGAGCCGGTCGCCCCGACGCTGCGCGAGCAGATCGCCGGCATCATCCGGGTCGCCCCGGCCGATCAGATCGCAGCGCTTGAGGTGCTGCGCGAGGATCACGCTGGCACCGTCGAGCTACACCTGGCGCTGGGCGCCGCATACGCCGCCGCAGGCCAGCCGGATGCCGCGCTTGAGGCGTATGCGGGGGCCTCCCCTCACGACGACACAGAGCGCGCCGAGCTGCTGGGCCGGCGTGCCGAGCTGCTCCTTGAGTCCAGGGGGTACCGAGAGGTTATCAGCCTCCTACCTGCCGACGACGATATGCCCGCAGATCTGGCCGCGCTGCGCGGGGCCGCGCTCTACTGGCTGGGCCGGACGGCCGAGGGGCGCACGCTGCTGGAGCGAGCCTGGGCCGAGGGCGAGCGCCGGCGGGCGCTGCTGCTGCCGCTGGCGCGCGGCCGGGCTGTCGCTGGCCAGGATGACGGCGCGCTGCAGGTATACCGGCTGCTCCTCGACAACGCGCCCGATCTGCTGGAGCCACAGGACCTCGCCCGGCTCGCTACAGGGTTGTACCTGGATCGCCCCGGCGATATCAGCACCGCGCAGATCGCCGATCTCTGCGAGCGCTATGTCAAGCAGGGCGGGCCGACGACCAGGTCGGAGACTGAGGTTGATGACATCCTGAGCCTGCGGGTGCGGCTGTGGGCCAGCGTAGGTGATGATCGCTGGCTGACGGCGCAGGCCGACCGGCTGGAGTGGCTGGCGGTCAAGATGCGCGCGGAGGCGCTCCGAACCGAGCTCGACGCCCTGCGCGAGCAGAGCCAGCGCGGACACCTGCAGCGCCAGGCCCACTTTGAGATCCTAGAGGGCCTGGAGGTGATCGCCCTCGATGAGCCAGCGACCAGAGCGGCGCTGGCCGGCGAGTACCAGGCGCTCAGCATCGCGGAGGTTGATGCGGCGCTGCTGCGGAACGAGCCCATCCCCGCCTTCGTGCAGGCCATGCGGCGCTCGCTGCACTTCCTCGACCGCCCGTCCGCCGACTTCATCGCCGAGTACATCGACGACGAGCGCGCCCGGCTGCGCAGCGGGGGGCATGAGGCCACCGCGCAGGTGTTCACCCCCGCGCAGGACATAGACCTCTCAGCCGTGCGCCTGACCATCGTGGGCGGGCACGTCGCGACGCGCCGCGAGGTGCGGAGCGATCTCTGTGAGCGCTATGGGCTCATACACTACGAGGAAATCCCGCCCTCCAGCGAGGCCCATATCGATCATGACCTGGTACGTGATCGCACCACCGACCGCGATCTTGTGGTTGTGATCACGGGTTACACCGGCCACGACCTGACCGGCCACGTGCGCGACCTGCAGCGCTCCGGCGAGCTCCCCGGCCGCGTCATCTGGCCGAGGTGCCGGGGCAAGAGCGGGGTGGTCAGGGAGATTCTAGAGGCCAGTGTGCAGACAGTCTGAGTCTCTCGCCTACGAGCGTAGGAGAACGATATGATCAGCCGAGAGCAACAGCACCTTCCATCGACCCTTCTGCCCGGCATGATCGTCCGGTTCCCGGTAGATATTGAGGACAGCCCAACCGACTTTCGGGAGTTCCGCATCGGGCGGATTGAGCAGATCGACCAGGGCGCTTCCAGCGCCACTATCCGCGCCCTGATCTACGACCTGGGCGAGCCGGATCAGACCGGCGATGTGACCGTCAAGGCTGCCGAGCACTATCTCGAGCGCCCGATCGACCAGATTGCCCGCTGCCGCGTGCTTCAGGATAGCC
>NZ_JAIEWN010000019.1:82579-85968 GCF_019599295.1 Oscillochloris sp. ZM17-4
CCCGCATGCAATGCATGCGCGCCTGCGTATGAAGGAAGCATACCCGCATGCATTGCATGCGCGCCCGCGTACAATGGAATCATGCCCGCATGCATTGCATGCGCGCCCGCGTACAATGGAATCATGCCCGCATGCATTGCATGCACACCTGCGCACGAAGGAATCATGCCCACATGCATTGCATGCACGTCCGCACACAAAGGAAGCATGCCCGCATGCATTGCATGCACACCTGTATAGCAGGTACTAATCAACTACGTACCAATGGGGGAGTTCACAACATAAAACCAAGCGCATAGTATAGACCCGTGCGAAACCGGGTGTCACACATCGCAGCTTCCATAGTAGAAAGGCACAGACCGAATGGCTGCACAACTGAAGCGCCTTCCACCCTCCGTCATCGCCGCTGACCGTGAGCTGCTGCGGGCCGTCCAGAGCCTCGGCGACTACCAGCCGATCAACGGCGCGTACAGCATCGCAATCATGCAGCAGCAAGAGGCATGTCTCACCCAAGCTGAACTGGCCATCGTTCGGTTGGAGGATGAGCTGAAGCATGCTCGCGTCGTGGCAATCGAGACGGCCCGTGCGATGCATACGACTGGTCTGGGCATGAAAGATCAGGTCATTGCGCAGTACGGCCAGGACTCGATGGCGGTCGAGATCATTGGGCTGACCCGCAAGTCAGCGCATAAGCGCCCGGTACGGCGCAAGGCGACGGCGTAGCTATTGATGGCGAGACAATAGAAGACCGGGAAGCTCATGCTTCCCGGTCTTCTATTGTCTCGTACCTACCGCACCGCCCGGCGCAGCCGCTCAAGGTCGTCGAGGTGATCCCACTCGCCGTGCGCCCCCGCTCAGAGGTCGCCCAGCACGGCGTGGACCCGCGCGACGGCGGCGCGGGCCGCCTCCAGCCCGAAGGCGACCTGGTTCAGGCCGCGCCGCAGGCCCACCGCCGCGTGCCGCGCGGCGTCCGAGCCCTCGGGCGCGGCGGCCAGGGCGTCGGCGGCGGCCAGCAGCGGCAGCGGCGGCACTGCGAGCGCCGTATCGTGGCCGAAGGGGCCGGCCGCCGTGTAGTTCAGCGGGATGGTCGCCCGCCCCAGCGCCATCAGCCCGGCGTTGAGATCCGCCAGGCTCGACGGGTCGCCCTTGTAGGCGACCATCCCCTCGCGCAGCTTGCCGAGGCTCTGCTCAAGCGCGGCCGCCTCGGCGCGCAGGGCCTGCGACTGCGCCCTCGCCGCCCCGAGGTCGAAGCGCTCGCCCAGCCGGGCCTGGTAGCCCGCCACCAGGTCGTCCAGCTCGGCGGCGGCGGCGGCGTAGTCCAGGGGCAGCAGCGGCTCGGCGCAGAGCCGGAAGATCGTCGCCGCGTAGAGCCGGGCGTCGCGGGCCAGCAGCGCCGGGTCGAGCTTGTCCAGCGTGTCGTCGGGCGTGTGCCACCACCGGCCCAGCCCGCCCGAGCGCCCGCCGATCACCGAGGCCGCCCCGGCCGCATCGCCGGTCGCCGGCTGCTCCGAGACCGTCATCAGCAGCGCGGGGACGCCCACGCCCACCAGCGACTCGTCGCCGGCCCGGCCGACCCGGCCGCCGAGGTACTCCTGCCCGCCGTAGCGCCCGATCACCTCGCGGCCCAGCCCGAAGGTCTCAGCCATGCAGTAGCCCTCTGTCAGCAGCGTGGCCCCCTGGCCGCCGACCGAGTCGATGTTCACGTAGGCCGCGCAGCGCCGCCGCAGCTCGTCCCAGTGGCTGTCCACATACCAGGCGCTGCCGGCGTAGCGGCCGTGCGAGTGGCCCGACCAGAAGCAGACCCGCAGGCCGCGCCGCAGCTGGTCGCGGCGCTCGGCCAGCAGGCGGGATAGGTGCAGCATGGTCGCGTTGGCGCTGCCGTTGTCCATCGCCCCATAGTGCCAGGAGTCGATGTGGCCGGCGAACAGCACGAAGCTGCGGTCATCAGGCGGGCCGTCCAGGTCGGCCTGGAGCAGCGGCAGCGTGCGCCAGCCGGTCTCGACCGTCGTGACGAGGGTGGCCTGGGCCGGGCCGGCGGCCAGGGCGGCGCGGATGCGCGCCCCGTCGGCGGCGCGCACCGAGGCCGCCGGGGCCTGCGGGTAGAGCGACAGCTCCTCGGCCGTGGGGCTGCCCCAGACCGGCGAGAGGATCATCTCGTGGAGCTGCGCGCCGTTGATGAAGATCTGGCCGGCGCTGCCGGCCAGCCGGGCGCGCCGGGCCATCTCGGGCGTGGCCAGGCCATCCACCAGGGCGATCCTGCCGCGCACATCGGCCGCCGCCCAGTCGGCCGGCGCGCCGGCGCCCAGGTCGACGACCTCGGCCGTCATCCCCTCGGGCGGCGTGCTCACGGCGAAGGCGTGGGTGATGCACTCCAGCGCGCCGACCCCGGCGACCGCCAGGCTGGCCGGGCCGGGCAGGCTGATGTAGGCGTCGTGGCGCAGCATGCGCGTCCGGAAGCCCCAGGCCCGCAGGCGGGCCTCGGCCCGCTCCAGGGCGCGCAGCTCCTCGGGCGAGCCCGAGAGCCGCACCTCGGCGGAGACCTCGGCGGTGAGATCCATCAGCTCATCGGCGGACACGGCGGCGAGCAGGGCGGCCTCGGGCGCGTCAAGGCGCGGGTCAAGCAACATGATCCCCTCCAGATAGGGCTGCCGCCCTAAAAACCGATGTTGTCTTGGCCACCATGGCCAGCTTCGCTGGCCATGGTGGCCAAGACAACAAGAAATTCCGGGGAGCCGGGGGCTTCATTTGATGCGCATGGGGTGACGCAAAAGCAGCCTCACACCATATGGCTGCCGCCGTCGATGCTGATCGTCTGCCCGGTGACCCAGCCGGCCAGATCGGAGGCGAAGAAGAGCACGCCGCCGGCGATATCGTCGGGCGAGCCGGTTCGCTTGAGGGCCAGGCTCTCGATCAGGGCCTGCTGGCGGGCCTCGCCCATGGCCTCCCACTGGCGCTCGGTGGCCTGGTTGGAGCGCACAAAGCCGGGGGCGATGTTGTTCACCGTGATCCCCCAGGCCCCCAGCTCCTTGGCCATCTGGCGGGTCAGGCCGATCTGGCCGGCCTTCGCGCTGGCGTAGGCCTGGATGCCGGTCAGGCTGAAGGAGCGCCCCGCCCCCGAGGAGATATTGATGATCCGCCCGAAGCCCTGCGCCTTCATGGCCGGGGCCGCCGCGCGGATGAAGTAGAACGCCGAGTAGAGGTTCGTGCGCACCACCACGTCCCACTCATCGTCGGCCACCGTCTCCACCGGCCGGCCGACCTGGCCGACCACGCCGCCCGCGTTGTTGACCAGGATGTCCACCCGGCCGGCGGCGGCCAGCACCTGGGCGACCAGCGCCTCGACGGCGGCGGAGTCGGTGACATCGCAGGGGGCGGCGGCGCAGGCGATC
>NZ_JAIEWN010000019.1:86068-95024 GCF_019599295.1 Oscillochloris sp. ZM17-4
CTGACCACACGAGTGCGGTCAATAGCGCGGTGTTCAGCCCAGACGGCACGCACATCCTCACCGCCTCACGAGATGGCACGGCGCGGCTGTGGGACGCCACCGGCCAGCCCCTCGCCACCCTCACTGACCACACTGATTGGGTCAATAGCGCGGTGTTCAGCCCAGACGGCACGCACATCCTCACCGCCTCACGAGATGGCACGGCGCGGCTGTGGGACGCCACCGGCCAGCCCCTCGCCACCCTCAGAGGCCACACAGGCGTAGTCACGAGCGCGGTGTTCAGCCCGGACGGCACACGCATCCTCACTGCCTCATATGATGGTACAACGCGGCTGTGGAACACGATAGGCCAGCCGCTCGCCACCCTCGCCGGCCACACAAGCGTAGTCACAAGTGTAGTGTTCAGCCCGGACAGCACACGCATCCTCACTGCTTCATATGATGACACGGCGCGGTTGTGGGACGCTACCGGACAGCCCCTCGCTACCCTCAGAGGCCACACTGATTGGGTCAATAGCGCGGTGTTCAGCCCGGACGGCACGCACATCCTCACCGCTTCGTATGATGGCACGGCGCAGCTGTGGGATACCACCACCGGCCAGCCTCTGGCCACTCTCGCCGGCCACACGAGCTGGGTCACGAGCGCAGTGTTCAGCCCGGACGGCACCCGCATCCTCACCGCCTCATATGATGGCACGACGCGGCTGTGGAACGCCACCGGCCAGCCCCTCGCCACCCTCGCAGATCACACGTTCGGTGTAGATATCAATAGCGCGGTGTTCAGCCCGGATGGCACCCGCATCCTCACCGCCTCCACCGACAAGATGGCGCGGCTGTGGGACGCCACCGGCAAACTGATCACCACCCTCACCGGTCACACGAACTGGGTCACGAGCGCGGTGTTCAGCCCGGACGGCACCCGCATCCTCACCGCCTCACAAGATCGCACCGCCCGGCTGTGGGACGCCAGCGGGAAGCTCCTGGCTACGCTCTCCGGCCACATGGCCGGGGTCAATAACGCGGTGTTCAGCTCGGACGGTGCCCGCATCCTCACCGCCTCACAAGATCGCACGGCGCGGCTGTGGGATGCCCAGGGCCAGCCGCTTGTCACCCTCGTTGGCCACACGGATGGAGTCAACAGCGCGGTGTTCAGCCCGGACGGCGCCCGCATCCTCACCGCCTCACAAGATCGCACGGCGCGGCTGTGGGATGCCCAGGGCCAGCCGCTTGCCACCCTCGTTGGCCACACGGATGGAGTCAACAGCGCGGTGTTCAGCCCAGACGGCACCCGCATCCTCACCGCCTCACAAGATCGCACGGCGCGGCAGTATCTTGTCTCCGGCAAGGATCTGCGCCGGGCAGCGGCCTGCCAGGTGGGACGTGGGCTCACCCAGGAGGAGATTGATCGCTTCCAGGTGCCCACGCCGCTAGCCTTCGATTACAACAAGCGTGTGTGCCCGCCGATATACAGCTGGGAGCAGCTGTCCAAGTAGGCGGTACACAATCCACACCACCCGCGCGTTACGCTGATCCAACAAGCAGTGACACACACGCGCCGACCAGGATCTTCCCTGGCCGGCGCTTTTTTGCACCCACTAAGGAGCCCCTCCGCGTTCGCGTCTTCCCCCCTTCCGCGTTCGCGCCTCCCGCTCTGTTTCGCGTCTTTCGTGATCCAGACGCCCTTGTGCTATACTGTTCTCCACCCGTGAACAGGAGCGCACGATGACCGCCACGCCCGCCGGCCGGCTGCTGATCAGCCACATCCCCCTGCGCGGCCCGGAGCTCGCCCAGCTCTACGCGGCCATCGCCTCGCGGCCCGGGGCCACCCTCGACGACCTGCGGGCCGCGCTGTGCGCCGCCGGCGCCGGCGACTCGCCCGACGACCTCGCAGACGCGCCGCTGCGCGAGGCCCTCAGCTTCCTCGCCATCGCCGGCCTCATCGAGGCCAGGGGCCGCCCGCGCCGCCACACGGCGGCGCCGCGCCTGCCCGGCGCGCCCTTCCGGCTGCTCCTGAGCCACCACCTCGCCGCCCACCCCGAGCGGCGCCAGCGCGCGATCGCCCTTGTCCACCGCCAGCTGGTGAGCGACGACACCCTGGCGATCACGCCCCAGGCCCTGCGCGACCAGATGGAGCGCGGCCCGCTGCGCGACCTCTTCGCCTGGACCGGCGAGAAGCTCGCGCTCTGGGCGCACCTCTCCGCCTTCGTCGGCCTTGTCCGTCGCAGCGAGCGCTCGCCCGATCTGCTGATCGTCCCCCAGCCGGGCCTGGTACTGGACGCGCTGCGCTGGGCATCCACGCAATCGACTCCCCTCCTCGCGGATGCCCTTACCCTGATCGACGCCGAGCTCTTCGCCTGCTTCACCGCGCGCGGGCGTGTCCACCGGGGCCTCGCCCAGACCCTGCTGGCCATGGAGCGGCTCGGCCACATCCGCATGACGCACCACGCCGACGCCGCCCGCTCGCTGCTCCTCGGCGATCGTCGGGTCAGCCAGGTCGAGTTGCTTGATCTGACGAAACGTGTTTGAAGGCTCAGCGCCTAATCTGCAATCTGCAATCTGCAATCTGCAATACTCCTATGCCCTACCCCGCCCCCTGGGATGCCGCCCGCGTCCGCCAGGTGCTCACCACCGAGAGCCGCCAGAAGGCCCGCGACCTCTTCCTGCGCACCCACCGGCCCTTCCGCCAGATCCGCGTGGATCTCTGCAAGGAGGCGGATCTGGCCGGGCGCTTCATCGGCGAGGAGCAGGTCTACACCCTGATCACGGCCGGGGCGCTCGACGCCGACAACCGTCTGTTCTTTATCGTCGGCGAGGCCGGCGCCGGCAAGAGCGAGCTCTGCCAGTGGCTGGAGTATCGCGCCGAGCCCGCCCGCCGCCTGGCCATCCACATCCCGCGCGGCATGACCAGCGCCGCCCACGTGGCCGCCCTGCTCCGCCGCGCCCTCGGCATGGCCGGCGCGCCCCTGCTCCGCCGCACCCCCGTCGCTACCCAGGCCCGCCATGTCGCCCTCTCCGCCGCCGTGCTGCTCTATGAGCAGGGCGACCTGTCTCTTACACCGGCAGCAGCCTGGGAGGCGCTGCTCGATAGCCCAGCCACACGCGCCGCGATCGCCGAGCACCTGGCCGCCGCCGCGCGCGGCGACACCGGCCACCAGCTCCTGCCTGCGCCCGATGCTATCGGCCCGCAGCCGAGTCTTAGCGCAGATGCCATCGCATCCAGCTGGCCCGCCCTGCGCCGCCTGGTCGCCCTGGCGCTGGAGCAGGCCCTCTGGCTCGGCGACCTGCGCGACACCCTGACTCAGATCGCCCGCGCCGCCGTCGCCTCCGGCGTGCGCCCGCTCCTGCTGCTGGAGGATGTCACCGCCTTCCGCGTGCTCGGCGACCGCCTGCTCGACTATCTGCTCGACCTGACCAGCGGCCACTTCGACGCGGTGATCGGCGTGACCACCGGCTTCGAGCGCACCCAGCTCGCCGGGGCCACCCTCGCCGGCGACCTGACCCACGTCCACCACCGCCTGCGCGCCCGCCTGGTGCTCACCGATGACCTGGGCCGGGCCTACGGCCTCGACGACGAGGTCGTTGACCTGGCCCGCGGCTACCTGGGCGCGATCCGGGGCGACCTGGCCGACCCCGCCCTCGCCGCCTGCGACGACGCCTTCGGCCCCGGGCTCTACCCCTTCACCGAGACGGCCCTGCGGCGGGCCTTCGCCGCGCTCCACGAGGAGGGCAGCCCGCGCCAGACGCCGCGCCTCTTCCTGGAGCACGTCCTCGGCGCGGCCCTGCTCTCGCCCGAGCCGCCGCCCGCCGCCCTGGATCGCTCGGCCCACCTGCTCTCGCCGCCGGCGCTCTTCCTCGCCGACGATGCGCCTGACCCCGCCCTGCGCGGCCTGCTCCGCTGGTACGGCCATGTCGGCGACGACGCGATCACGCTCGACCGGCGCATCGCCGAGCTGTGGGGCGTGCCGGTGCCGCCCGATCTGATCCACGACGGGCAGATCCGCGTCGCCCGCGCCTACGTCGCCCCCGCCGCTGGCGCGCCCGCCCCCGCCGCCGACTGGCAGCGCGAGCTGCATGAGCTCCAGCAGTGGCTCGATCAGGGCGGGCGCTACCCCAGCCGCGAGACGCTGAAGGCCGGCGTCGAGCGAGTCATCCTCGCCATCGGCGACCCGCGCGCCCTTGGCAGCCCGGACTCGCTCTCGCTGAGCCGGGCCGAGATCTGCTACGCCCGTGGCGACGAGCGTATCCCGATCGCCCTCGGACGCGAGAGCGGCGACCAGCCGGTGACTCAGGTCTCGCCGAAGCTCTGTGTGCGCGGCCTGCCCGAGGAGCGGGCCATCCTGGAGGAGCTGGCCTACCTGGCGCTCAGCGGCGCCGAGCTCTCGCAGGTCTGCCGGAACCTGGCCCTGACCCTGGCGTGGGCGCGCGGCCACTTCGACACCTACCAGGCGGATATTCGGCGGCTGCTGCGCGATCAGGTCGGCCTGTCCGCCGAGCACCTGATCCTGATCGCCTGGCGCATGATCGCGGGGCTGCGCGGCGAGCCGCTCGACGGCCCGCCGAACCTGCGCCCCGACGCGGGCGGCGTCGTGTCGCCCTGGTCGGACGGCGCGCAGCGGGCCTGCGCCACGGCGGGGGCCGATCTGCTCGCCCGCCGCGAGATCTTCCGCCGCCTCTATATCGGTGCCTTCACCTTGCGCGACACCCTGCTCGACCGCGAGCGCCGCGACGCGGCCATGGTTGACTTCGACCCCGCCGTGGCCATGGAGCGTCTAGCCGATCTGCCCCTGGCCTCGCTCAAGACCACGCCCTTTCGGGTGCGCCCTGGCGGCGAGAAGCTCTACGACCTGCTCGCCGCCCTCCATCGCTACGCCTCCGCCCTGCGCCGGCTCGACTTGGCCGGAGAGCTACGCCGCGACGCTGAGGATCTCGCCGCCCGCGCCCGCCACCTCGACGCGCAGAAAGGGGTGAACCGCGTGGAGTTGCGGCGGCAGCTGGGGATGCTGCGCTGGAGCTGCGGCGAGGTGGGGGTCGTCTGGCGCGAGGGCTGGGATGCTGCGCTGGAGCTGCTGGCTGGGGTGGATGCAGAAGCGATCATGGCGCTGCGCGGCCAGGTTGCTGCGGCGAGCGCGGCAGCGGCGGCGACAGACGTAGATATATGGACGTACCAATCGCTGCGCCACGCCGTGCGGCCCGCCCTGACGCACCCCTACTGGGGCGCAGCCGAGACCGTGGGCGCGATCCAGTCCGAGCTGCTGCGGGCCGCCCGCGCGCGCTACCGGGGGGCGGGCAAGTCCCTCACCGCCACGCCGGGCTACCGGGCGCTGCTGAAGACGGTGCGGCAGATCAGAAAGGGAGGAGGAGAGGATGGAGATGCGACCGCTCGATGAGGCCATCGCCGCCGCGCTGCGCGAGGTGGGCGAGCTGGAGGAGCGCGACCGGGCGGGCCGGACATGCGCCAGCTAAGCGATAATCCTTGCTTGACGTACTGAACACCTAGATTATGATAGAAGCGCTACCATACGATAGCAATGGTAGCAAAGCCTTGGCTATGAGGTTTTGCGCTTCTTCTTCGGCGTCGGGGCGGGTGAAGCTGCCGCATTCGGCAGCACTTCCTGTAGCGTAAGAAGCAGTTGACGCTGTTGCTCCAGCGAGCTATGCAGCAGTTGCCGCTGCGAGTCGATCATGCTCTGAATCTGGACGAGGTTTTGGGTGATGTGGCCGATAGCCATTTCCACCGACATCTTCTCTTGTCGCCAAAGCCGTGCAAGCTCGTCAGGTGCCATCGTGCCCATCGCGCTCACCTTTCACATTTGTACGCCTATTGGCGTAATTCTAGCGCGAGTTGAATGGCTTGTCAAGGCTGTATGGCATGTTTGGGGATCGATAGGAGTTCTATGAGTCGGTTTGGTGAGAAGTTACGCTATCTGCGCTTGCAACGCGGCCTGACGATGCGCGAATTGGCCGATGCGCTAGAGTTCAAGTCGCACGGCTTTATCGGCGATCTGGAGAGTGGGAGAAAATACCCTTCGCTTGACCTAGCTGTCAAGGTTGCGGACTACTTCGGGGTGACGGTTGATCAGCTTGCGCGGGATGATCTCAATGTAGAGGGCTAAATCTGTCTACTCAGGTTCGGCATCATGCCAGCGATGCCAAGACGCGCCAAGTTGTTGCCGCACCAGATCACCGAATTGATGTGCTAATGCGTTTGCCTGAGCTGGATTGTCTTTCGCACTGAGCCACTCATCGTAGGAAATCTCAACATACACGGTTATCCAATCGAAGATAAGCGCTTCCGGCTCCTGGTATGTGTCAGTCGCAAGAAACACCTTTGGGGTCTTGACTTCAATAGACAAGACTTTTGTTCCAGGTGGCACGTTATCCAACTCAAAAAACACCTGACGCTGCCTCAATTCCATAGGTGTCGTAGCTCCTGAAGAAAAATACCGCTGCGCTACGAGCGTATTATACTCTTAGAAATACAGTTATGGAATAAGGTCTGCTCACGTTTCGCCTTGATCGCCTCTACTAGTGATCAAGCCAGATAATGAAAATGGGTCGGAGAACTGCGAATCCGTAATCCTATGGTGAGTAGGTAAATGTCACTAGCAACTCTGATAAGCCAATGGAGCTATTAGCTTTCTCCGCTACCCTAAGGATTAGTTCTCTGATATAATGGTACTGATGTCACCGCCAACAAAAACAGTCAAGTTGTTCATCGTGAACAAAAACCCCGCTCGAAAGAGCGGGGTTTCTGTTTGTTCTCTAACTCAGAACCGAGTAGGGAAGGGGGCTTGCGTCGCTTATAAAAGCGCCTTATTTCAAGTTCTCACTCCTGTTGGCGTTTGTTAACACCTTCCGTATTAAGAACCGTGTGAGGGAATAAGTCGCTTGCAACACCAATCAGTAAATACTCAAGAAAAGTCAAAGACGTTTCGCCATATTCCCTCCATATCCCAGGCTTATATGACTGCCATGCCTTGCACCAAAAATAAGTTGTATGGTTTAAGCTTGGACTGCTACTTGGATACGATGAGAAAAGCATTTCAGCCCACCGCACATATTTCTTTGGCGGGTTTCTTAGATCATGTCCAGGACAAACGACAGAGCTTAAATCACCAAGGTGATATTCGTAATTATAACCCCATCTACAAAAGAAAGGATGTGTCGACCGAATACCTTTAATATTAGCCGATAAGGATCCTTTTCGGCCAATCTTTTCTGTTTTTCCGATGTACAACGGAACCGCAATGTCTTCTTCAGACCAGAACATCATGTAAATTAAGCCGTCATAGTTGTTTGATCCTATCTTGTAGTCATCAATTACCTTATTCGCTTCGGTAATAACTATATCTTCCATTTCTGGTGAGCGCTTAAGAATAGTTCTTTGGTTTTGACCATGTGTAAAGGTCTGCACGAGGTTGTTGCTTTCAACAAAGAGAGGTGCGGCTCGCTCTACCACCTTATGCTCATCACAGAATGACTTCCAGAGAGCCAATTTTTGCTGTCTATCAAACTTGTTTGCCATGTTCTCATTTCAAGAACTCAACTACCAAAAAAGAGACGGCCAATTGCCATCCTCTGTCTACGTCTTAGTTGCCTAGACATAGAGCATTGTGACAAGTTCTTGAATTGAGAACACATTACTGCTTCATAGTTCTATTGTCAAGTAGTAAGGAATTGATGATGCGTCTACTAGGAATAAAAGTTCGTCGTCTACGGGAACAAGCAAACTTAACTCAATCTGAGCTTGCAACGAAACTGGGACTGAGCGACCAGTCGAAAGGAGTAGTTAGTGAGATTGAAAGCGGAAGAAAAATCCCCAGGACGGAAGTTGTTCTGAAATTAGCGATTATGTTTGAGGTTTCTACCGATTATTTGCTGCGCGATGATATAGCTATCAAGGACTAAGGGAAGGTGACGGAGCACACCCGTAGTGATTACCGCGAGACACTGGCCCTGCGACCATGGGACTATTGTGAGTGCGCTATCTGTAAGGAGATCAACATAGAGGTGATAATCTTCCGGGGCAATAACCGTAACCGTCGGCGCGGCTTTCATAACACCTGGCAGCTCTATGAGCAACTTCACGGCCATATACAAAAACTCCCCCCACCGCTTGATGCGAAACCCAGCGATGTTGAGCAGATACCATTGTTATGAGCCAGCGCCCGCTCGTTCGCGCCGCCGCGATCTGCCGCCTGCTCGATGTGGCCTACGGCCGGCCAGATCTGGGGAACCACGCCGACCCGGTGGATGAGCTGGTCTACATCCTGCTCTCGACGATGACCACCGAGGCGAACTACCAGCGCAGCTACGCCGCCCTACGCGCGGCCCTGCCGACCTGGGAGGACGTGGCGGCTGCGCCCGTGGCGGTCATAGAGGCGGCCATCGCCGTCGGCGGCCTGGCTCCCACGAAGGCCCGGCTCATCCATGCCCTGCTCGCACGGCTGCGCCGCGACTGGGGCGGGTTTGACCTGGCATTCATGCGCGCCTGGGCCATCAGCGACCTGCGGCGCTACCTGACGACCCTGCCGGGGATCGGCTACAAGGCTGCGACATGTGTGATCGGCTACTCCTTCGGCCGCGATGTCTGCCCGGTGGACACGCACACCTACCGGGTGGCGGTGCGCCTGGGCTTGGTGCCGCCAGAGACGCCCGAGCTAGGCCGCCCGGCCCACGTGGCGGTCGAGCTATCCCTGCCGCCAGGCGAGCGGCTGGGCTTCCACATCAACGCCGTGGCCCACGGTCGCGCCCGCTGTCACGTCGAGCGTCCCAACTGTGATAGCTGCCCAGTCTTGGAACACTGCATTGCGCCGGAGGCCGGACGCTATAGTCGGCGGGATGCGAAGACGTAGTCATACCGGCCACTCCACATCAACGTAGATACCCACGTGCCATGATCACGGCGTGCATCCTCGATCTTCACGCGTGCATCCTCGATCTTCACGCGTGCATC
>NZ_JAIEWN010000019.1:95124-105186 GCF_019599295.1 Oscillochloris sp. ZM17-4
GACACAATGCCCCCACCCGCTGTTTTGTGCCTACTGACGGAGGACCCGCTACCCGCCGTTTTGGATGCCGCGCTATCGTTGGTGGGCGCTGATCGCGATTACAAGGTCAGCCGGTGCTGCTGGTGCGCCCGCACCCGTAGCCTTTGAGGTTTCCTGACTATGTCCCTTGACCACACGGCCCCGCCCGCCGCACCCGGCCAGCGCTCGCCCGCGAGGCGGCTGCGGGCCTGGCTGGCGGCCAATGACTCCGGCCCCTGGCTGATCCTGGCCTGCTTCGTGATCCTGCTGCCGATCGCGGTGCCTCGCGTCGCCCTGAGCGATGAGGTGCAGTACTACGCCTACCTCCGCTCCGTCTACTTCGATCACGACCTCGACTTCCAGAACGAGTACACGCACTTCGCTGAGGAGGGCCGCCGATTCGGCGATGAGGCCGTCGCCAACGCGCTGCTGCGCGAGGACGCCGTCAACCCTAACCCAGACACCGGCCTGCTCCGCAATGTCGCCCCGGTCGGCTCGGCCATCCTCTGGTCGCCCGGCTTTGCCCTGGCCGACCTGGGGGTGATCATCGCGAACGCATTAGGCGCGGCGATCCCGAGGGATGGCTACAGCCGCCCCTATATTATGGCCGCCTGCTATATGTCGGCGCTCTACTGCCTGATCGGCCTCCAGCTCACCTATCGCCTGGCCCGACGCTACGCCGACGACTTCGCGTCCACCCTGGCGACCCTGACGGTCTTCCTGGCCTCGCCCCTGGTCTTCTATACCTACATCGTGATGCCGTGGTCGCACGCGAACGGGTTCTTCCTCTTCGCGCTCTTCCTGACGGTGTGGGGGCGTGGGCGGGATCGTGAGCGCGGGGTGGGCGTGTGGCTGCTGCTCGGCCTGATCGGCGGCCTGATGGTGATGACCCGCGAGCAGCTCGGCCTGCTGCTGATCATCCCGGCCCTGGAGGCGATTGGGCAGTATATAGCCCTGCTGCGCCGGCGGGACTGGCTGCGGGCGGCGTGGCTCCTGCTGCGCCACCAGGCCTTCCTTGGCGCGCTGGTGCTAACGGTCATCCCGCAGCTGCTGGCCTACCAGATCCTCAATGGACGGCCCGGCCCCTCATCGACGGTGGCCGGCAAGCTCAACTGGGCCAGCCCGCACTTCTTCGACACCCTGATCGACCCGGCCCACGGCGCCTTTCTCTGGAGCCCCGTGCTGCTGCTCGGACTGGCCGGCCTGCTCTGGCTCGCCCGCCGCGACCTGGCCATGGCCGGGATGCTGCTGGCCGCCTTCCTCGCCCAGACCTATATCAATGGCGCCTTCGGCACCACCTGGCACCTGAGCGGCTCATTCGGCTTCCGCCGCCTGATCGAGTGTACGCCGATCATCGTGATCGGCCTGGCCGCGCTGGTCGAGCGGCTGCGCCTGCGGGTGGGCGCGTGGCCGCTGCTGCTCGCCGCCCTGCTGCTGATCTACTGGAATGTCGGCCTGATCGCCCAGTGGACGATCGTGCGCCGGGCCGATGGCTTTCGCATGGGCCTGATCTGGGACAAGATGCTCTACTACCAGTTCGTCGAGGTGCCTGGCCAGGTGATCGGCAGGCTCTACGACCTGATCTTCAACCGCTGCAAGCTGATGACGAACCAGACCTGCTAGAAATGTTGAATGTTGAGTGTTGAATTGCTTTAGCATTCAACACTCAACATTCAACATTACAGCGCCTTCTGCCCCTCGCGGGTGCTGGCCAGGGTGCCCAGGTGGCAGGCCTCGCTCAGCGAGACGAGGTAGGGCAGGTCGTCGCCGTACTCGATCACGCTGATGCTGGCGTTCGTGACCCAGATCCGGTTGATGCGGTCCATGTCCATGCCCAGCGAGTCGGCGACGAGGATCTTCACGATCACATCGTGGGTGCTGACCAGGATGGTCTCATCCCGGTGCTTGGCGAAGGCCCGCTCCTGGAAGTCCATCGTGCGCTTGAGGACGTTGGAGAAGCTCTCGCCGCCGGGCATCTGCGAGCGGGTGGGGTGCTCGCGCCACTCGCGGAGGCCCTCGCTGTAGCGCGCGGTGATCTCATCGATAAACTTGCCCTCCCACTCGCCGTGGGAGATCTCGAGCAGCTCGTCGGCGTACTCGAAGGGCGTGGCGCTGTGGTGGGCGGCGATGGCCTGGGCGGTGCGGGCGGCCCGCTGGAGTCGGCTGCTGTAGATATAGTCGATCTGCTCGTTCTTCAGTCGCTCGCCGAGCGCCTCGGCCTGGCGCAGGCCCAGCTCAGAGAGGGCGGAGTCGGCCTGGCCTTGGTAGCGATGGATGCGGTTCCACTCGCTCTCGCCGTGGCGGACAATGATCATGCGCATGCTGCAAAGTCCTCGTGTGCTACGTGTCGATTGTAGGTGACAGATTGCAACGTGCAGCTCGCAGCCCCTCTGCAATCTGCAATTAACAATCTGCGATGGTTCGGGCAGGCGCTATTATAGCCGATGCCAGATACACCCACTCTCCGGGCTCGTGTATAATCCCCCTCATGCGGATCATTGATCAGCTTGCTGGAACATCATGAGCCATCGGCACACATTGGAGCCGCCGCCGCGCCGCAGGATCGACCGGCGGATGGGCTCGCTGATCGCCGCCTTCGGCTACGCCTTCGCCGGGCTCAAATACCTGGTGTCCACCCAGCGCAACGCCCAGATCCACCTGCTCGTCGGATCCTGCGCCGTGGCCCTCGGGGTCGCCCTCGGCCTTGAGCGCTGGGAGTGGCTCTCCCTCGTGTTTGTCATCACGTTGGTGCTGGCCGCCGAGGGTCTGAATACGGCCATCGAGGCCGCCGTCGATGTCGCCACCAGCGTCCGCCACCCGCTTGCCAAGGTTGCCAAGGATGTGGCCGCCGGCACCGTGCTGATCTGCGCCATCGCCGCCGTGATCGTCGGCTGCATCGTGTTTCTCCCGCACCTCCTGACACGATTGTAGATTGCAGATTGCAGATTGCAGATTGCAATCTACAATCTACAATCTGCAATCTGCAATCTGCAATCTGCAATCTGCAATTACTATGTGGCCACTCGTCCGACAGGCCCGCTACCTCGGCCGCTACCGTGAGATCGCGCAGGTGCTCGTCCATCACGGCTTCGGCTACTTCGTCGAGCAGCTCGGCCTGATCTCCCTGCTCTCGCTGCCGCGGCGGGTGGTGCTGCGCGTGCCGCCGACCCCGCCCCTCAGCAGCGCCGAGCGCCTCCGCGAGGCGCTGATCACCCTTGGCCCGACCTTCGTCAAGCTCGGGCAGGCGCTCAGCACCCGGCCCGACCTGGTGCCCGCCGAGTTTGTCCACGAGCTGGGCAAGCTCCAGGACACGGTGCCATCCTTCCCGAGCCATATCGCCATCGCCACCATCGAGGAGTCCCTCGGGCGGCCGATCAGCGATCTGTTCGCCAGCTTCGACCGCACCCCGCTGGCGGCGGCATCCCTCGGCCAGGTCCACACGGCCACGCTGCACAGCGGCGATCTGGTGGTGGTTAAGGTGCAGCGCCCCGATATCGCCGGGCGGATTAACACCGACCTGGCCATCCTGGCCGACCTCGCGGCCCTCGCTGAGGAGCGCTTCACCCTCGGCTCCCAGTATCGCCTGGTCGAGCTGGTCCGTGAGTTCACCATGACCCTGCGCGCCGAGCTGGACTACCGGCGCGAGGGGCGCAACGCCGATCGCTTCCGGCAGCTCTTCGCAGGTGCGCCCGAGGTGTACATCCCCAAGATCTACTGGGAGTACTCCGACTCGCTCGTGCTTACGAGCGAGCGGCTCTTTGGGGTGAAGATCAACGACCCGTCGGCCCTCGCTGATGCCGGGATCGATAAGGCGCTCCTGGCCCGCAGCAGCATGCAGGTCATCCTCGAGGAGATCTTCAGCTTCGGCTTCTTCCACAGCGACCCGCACCCCGGCAACTTCTTCGCCCTGCCCGGCAACTGCCTGGGGGTGGTGGACTTCGGGCAGGTGGGCAGCCTGGATCGGCCGACCACCCAGGGCCTGCTGCTGCTGCTGTCGGCCCTGGTCGACCACGACACGCGGGGGGTGCTGCGCGCCCTGGAGCAGCTGGAGGTGCTCTCGCGGCGGGCGATCACGCCGGGGCTGCGCCGCGACATGGAGCACTTCACCGAAGGCTTTGTGGATCGGCCGCTGAGCGACCTCTCGGCCCGCGAGACGATCGGCGAGCTGCTGGTGCTGCTGCGCCGCCATCAGATCAGCCTGCCCGGCCCGCTGGCGATGCTGCTCAAGGCCCTGGTGATGATGGAGGGCCTGGGCATGCAGCTCGACCCGAGCCTGGATGTCTTTGGCATCGCGCGCCCCTACGCCCAGCGTGCCATCGCCGAGCAGTTCTCGCCGTCGGCCCTCGGCGCGCGTGCGCTGAACCGCAGCCGCGCGCTGGGCGAGACGGCGCTGGAGTTGCCGCAGCAGGTCAGTGATCTGCTCCAGCGCCTGAACGACGGCGAGCTGAAGGTGCAGACCCGCGAGCTGGAGCTGCGCCGCCTGGGCGGGGCCATCATCGGTGCGGCGAACCGCCTCGCGGTGGCGCTCGTGATCGCCGCGCTGATCCTTGGTGTGGGGATGGTCTCGGTCGCCGTGGGCCTTGGCGGCTGGCAGGGCACCGCGCCGACGCTCCTCCTGACGGTGGGGGCTGTCGGCACGGTGCTCGGCGCGCTCATCCTGGGGCTGGCCCTGCTGCGCGGGCGGGAGTAGCCTGGCGAGCGGGGCTAGAGCAGGGCCTCCAGTCGCTCTACGTAGCCGGCGAGCACGCCGAAGGTCTCCTCGACCGGGGCGGACGAGGCCATATCGACCCCGGCCAGGCGCAGGGCGTCGAGCGGGTAGCGCGAGCTACCGGCCTTGAGGAACTGTAGGTAGCGATCAGCGGCGCCCTCCTCGCCGGCCAGGACGCCGCGGGCCAGGGCGTGGGCGCCCGAGATGCCGGTCGCGTACTGGTAGACATAAAAGTTTGCGTAGAGGTGGGTCGAGAACTGCATCCAGGTGCTGCCGACGCGCGGCCGATCGACCACCACCTCATCGCCGTAGCCCTCGCTGAACAGGTCGGCCATCAGGTCGATCAGGTAGGCCGCCGTGAGCGCCCCGCCGGCCTCGACGCGCTCGTGGATGGCCAGCTCGAAGCGGGCCAGGGTCGGCATGATGAAGAAGTAGCGGTGGAAGTTGGCCATCGCCTCCTCGATGATGGCGATCTGCTGGTCGCGCGCGGTGAGCTGCCCCAGCAGGTGGCTGCGCACCACGGCCTGGTTGAAGTTGGATGCCACCTCGGCCACGAAGAGCCCGTAGTTGGCGTAGACGAAGGGCTGGGTGGCGCGGGTGTGGTAGGAGTGCATCGAGTGGCCGAGCTCGTGGGCCAGGGTGCTCAGGCCGAAGATGTCGTCGTTGTAGCTCATCATGATGAAGGGGTGGGTGCCGGGCGCGCCCATCGAGAAGGCGCCGGCGCGCTTGCCCCGGTTTGGGTAGACATCCACCCAGCGCTGCTCGACCAGGCCGCGGCGCATGGCGGCCACGTACTCCGCGCCGAGGGGGGCCATGCCATCACAGATCCACTCCACGGCCTGGGCGTAGGGCACCTCCATGGGCGCGCTGGTGAGCGGGGCCTTGGTGTCGTAGACGTGCATCTCGCGCAGGCCGAGGGCCTTCCTGCGCACGCGCCAGTAGCGGTGCCAGATGGGCAGATGGGCCGTGAAGGTGGCGATCAGGTTGTGGAAGACCTCCAGCGGGATCTCGTTCGGGGTCAGGGCGGCCTCCAGCGAGGAGCCGTAGCGGCGGGCGCGGGCGGCGAAGACATCCTGCTTCACCCCGGCCGAGAGGCAGCTGGCCATGGTGTTGCGGTTGTCCAGGTGCGCGTCGGCGTAGCTCTCCCAGGCGCTCTTGCGCACCGCCGGGTCTGCGTGCGTAACGAGGGCATTGATCGTGCCCTGGGCGATCTCGTAGGGCTCGCCCGCCGAGTCGCGGGCCGGCGCGAAGCGCAGGTCGGCGTTGGCCAGGATGCCGTGGGTGGCCGAGGCGGCGGCGAAGGGCTCGCCGGCCTGGCGCAGCAGGGCCTCCACCTCGGCCGAGCGCACGTGGGCTGCGCGGCGGGCTAGCCGGGCGAAGTGGTGGCGGTAGTGGGCCAGCCGCGGCTCCTGCCCCGCCCACGCCTCTAGCGTCTCGCCGCCGATCGCCAGCAGCTCGGGCTCGCCGAAGGCCATGGCCGCGCCCAGGCGTGCGGCCAGGCTCTGGGCGCGGTCGGTCTTGGCCTGGGCCGCCGTGTCGGCCGTGTCGACGGCGTAGAACATGCGCGCGTAGACGCCCACGTGCCCGGCGCTGCGCAGCAGCACCTCGGCCAGGGCCAGGTAGTCGGCGAGCACGGCGGGGTCCTCGGCCAGGCGGCCGGCGTAGGCGGCGATCTCGGGGATGCCGGCCTCGACAGAGGCGATGGCGGCCTCCCACGCCGCGTCATCGGCGAAGACGCTGTGGGCGTCCCATGTGTATGCGGCGGGCACCTCGCTGCGTGTGGGGACGGTCTGGGCCATGGGGGCTCTCCTTACATGTGCGATTGCAGATTGCAGATTGCAGATTGCAGATTGTAGAGCGCAGATTGGGAGCGGCGGATTATCGCCTGGCATTGTACCATCGGGCGCGGGCGTGCCCTCAGCTTCGCACTTGGCCTGAGTCGCACAACGATAACGGAGAATCGTTAACTGTTGATGGCCCGTGCGGCGGGCCATTGCCCATCACGACGCGCTAAAGCTCGCCCGCGTAGAGGGTCTGGCTGGCTCGCCCACATGACGTGGTAGTTCAGAGTTTGAACTATAGCGATATAATCGCGCCAACCACCGCCTGCACAGAACGAGGAGATTGAGGATGGACGCGAACCCGGAACGCCTGAACATGGGGCGCACGCTGAAGATCGGCTCATTTCACATCGGCTCAGCACTCTCGGACATCCTGCTCTCGGCGGTCTGGAACCGCATCCTGATCAGCAACTTGGGGCTGCCGGCCGGGCCGGTGGCCCTGCTCGCGGCGCTGCGCTACCTGCTGGCCCCGCTGAGCATCTGGGCGGGCGACAAGTCGGACAAGCAGCCGATCATGGGCAAGTACCGCCTGCCCTATATCTGGGGCGGCCGGGCTATGATGGCCCTGGGTCTGCTGCTCATCCCGCCGTCGACCATGCTGCTGGCCGAGAGTCCGGGGTCGCCGCTGGGCTGGCTGCTGGCCACGCTCTGCTTTGTGATCTGCGGCGCGGGGACGCTGATCTCGGGCAGCCCCTACCTGGCGCTGCTGCGCGACAGCGCGCCGCCGACGAAGCGCGGCCAGGCGCTGAGCATCGCCCAGATCATGCTGCTCTTCTCCTTCTCGCTCGCGCCGGCCCTCTACGGCGCGCTGATCAAGGACTATGACCAGGCCAGCCTCTGGCGTGCGGTGCTGGCCGGCGTTGTCCTGGCCCTGCCGTTCTGGTTCTTCTCGCTGCTGGGCGAGGACCGCCACGCGCCGGTCGCGATGGCCACGGAGGAGCAGCTGCCCCTGCGCCAGGCGATGGGCATGATCTGGGGCGACCCGCGCGCGCGGAACTTCTTCTTCTTCCTCTCGCTCGGCATGGTCAGCGTGTTCGCCCAGGACGCCATCCTGGAGCCCTTCGGCGGCGATGTCTTCGGGCTCGATGTTGGCGCGACCACGCGCTGGAACGCGGTATGGGGCCTAGCGGTGCTGGTGTCGATGGTCGGCGGCACGATCATCACACGCAAGCGCGCCCCCCACCAGCAGGTCGGCACCACCCAGCTGGGCCTCGTGCTGACGATGATCGCCCTGGCGCTGCTCGGCGTCGTGGCGATCCTGAATAGTGAGGCGGCGATGCTGCCGGTGCTGGCGATCTTCGGACTCGGCTTCGGCATCCAGACGGTCGGCACGATCAGCCTGCTGATGGCGATGACCTCGGATAAGCACGCCGGCACCTACCTGGGCCTGTGGTCGCTGGCCCAGCTGGTCTTCCGGGGCGTCGGTATGGCGCTCGGCGGCATCATGCGCGACGCCGTGCTTGCGCTGAGCGGATCGTACACGCTGGCCTACGGCTCGGTGTTCTTGCTTGAGGCGGTCGGCCTTGCGGCGTGTATTGGGCTGCTGCTGCGGGTCGATGTGGCGGGGTTCGCGCGGGGCGAGCCGCCGAGCACCCACGAGCGTATCGCGGCGCTCGCCGACGGGTAGCGCCGCCGCTGGGCTGCGGCAACGCCGCAGGTGCCCCGAAATTTCTTGTGCAGCGCCGCGCTGCTGCGCCCCGACGGCTACGGCCAATCACCATGATCATAGGGACAGACCACTAGCCGCCGACCGGGCTGAGGTAGAAGAAGCCCATGGCGATGATCGCATACACCGCCAGCAGCTGCGCGCCCTCCAGCCAGTTGCTCTCGCCGTCCACCGAGATGATCGTGGCGATCAGCACCGACAGGGTCAGCGCGGCCACCTCCATAATGCTGAAGAAGAGCGTCATCTCGGTGGGGGCGACAAGCAGGCTGACGAAGACCAGCAGCGGGGCCACGAAGAGCGCCACCTGGGTGCTGGAGCCGAGCGAGATCGCCAGCGAGAGGTCCATCTTATTCTTCCACGCCATCTGCACGCCGACGATATGCTCGGCCACGTTGCCGACCAGCGGGATGATGATGATGCCGACAAAGAACTCGCTCAGGCCGAGCGCCTCGACCGTCGGCTCGACCGCGCCGACCAGGAACTCGCTGAGGAAGACGATCGCCAGGGTGCTGGCGGCCAGCACGCCCACTGCGGTGGGCACATTCCACTTCGCCTTGTGCGGCGCCTCGCCCTCTCGGTGGTCATCGACGCCGGTCGGCCCGCCCACCCCGCGCTCGGGCTGCTGGAACGAGAAGACCAGGCTCAGCACGTAGAGCAGCATCAGGATAGCCGCCACGCCCAGGCTCAGCCCGTTCAGCGCCGCGTCGTTGGCCTGGGTGCTGAAGACGTTCAGCTGACCAATACTGATCTGGCGCAGCACCTCGAAGATCGTCGGGATGGCCAGCCCGATCACGGCCAGGGTCATCATCGAGGCGCTGACCCCGGTGGCCTGGCGGTCGAAGCGCTGGATGCCGTGGCGCAGCCCGCCAAAGAACAGGCTGGCCCCCATGATCAGCAGCAGGTTGCCCAGGATCGATCCGGTGATCGATGCCTTGACCAGCTCGAACTTGCCGGCCTGGAGGGCCACGATGGTGATGATCAGCTCTGCCGCGTTCCCCAGGGTGGCGTTCAGCAGGCCGCCGATCTTCGGGCCGGTGTGGACAGACAGCTCCTCAGTGGCCTCGCCCAGGTAGCCGGCCAGCGGGACGAGCCCCAGGCAGCAGACGGCGAAGAGCAGGATGTCATTCTTCAGCGCCGGCACAAACTCCAGCAGGAAGGCCGCTGGCACGAACACCATCATGTAGCGCAGCCACTTCATGCCTTGTCCTTCGGCTCTTTCTTCTTCAGGCTGAGGAAGTACGCCAGGGCCGCGATCACTAGGGCCACGGCGGCCCCGGGGCTGAGCAGGTCGAGCTGCCCGTCCCAGGAGATCACCTGGCCGAGGAAGAGCACGCCTAGCACCACGATCACCACGCCGATCAGCTTCTCCTTGAGGTCGTCCAGGTCGTGGATCTCAAGCCAGTGGGGCAGCGGGAGCGTGTCGTCCACAAACAGCTCGTAGAGGCCGACGGCGATCACATAGAGCACCGTGCCAAGCAGGAACAGGTCGACCAGCTCGATCGCCGCGAGCAGCAGGGACTTGGCGCCCTTCGAGCTCACCTCATCGGTGAAGGCGTGCAGGATCACCTGGACCGTCTCGACCGCGCCATAGATCAGCAGGGCCGTCGCCGCGAAGAAGATACAGATCACCGGAATCAGCGCGATGTAGCGCGTCGCCGCCAGAAAGCGCCGCATGCATTCCCCCATACGTAATTGCGAATGTTCCGAGAAAGTGTAAAGGAGCCCACGCCGCTTGTCAACCATAGATGCTGGTGTCTGTGGTGGGGGGCACGAATCTTCGTGCAAAGGTGGCCATGGCGGGCGGCTGAAGCCGCGTCGCCGGGGCGCTG
>NZ_JAIEWN010000002.1:0-10619 GCF_019599295.1 Oscillochloris sp. ZM17-4
CGAAACACCAGGACGCCAGGTCGACCGAGCGCTCGGTGCTGAGCGAGCTGCGCCTGCCCCAGCCCGACGACGGCATGATCGTGCCAGGATCCTTCACCAGCGTCGCCTTCAGCCCCGACGGCCAGTTCATCGCCGCCGGCGACGACGGCGGCAACGTGGCAGTCTGGGCGCTCGCCGACGGCGTCGCCCTCCAGAGCCTCAGCGTCGGGCTGCGCGTCGTGTCCGCCGTCGCCTTCTCCCCCGACAGCGGCGCCATCGCCGCCGCATCCGAGGGCTGGCGATCCGAGCCGGGCGCGATCTGGATCTGGGATGTCGCCAGCGGCGCCGAGCTCCACTGGCTCAGCATCGACGACGGCGCGCGGTTCCTCGCCCCCGCCAAGCGCATCGCCTTCACCCCCGACGGCGCGCAGGCCCTGATGGGCCTCGCCGACGGCGGAATCCTGCGCTGGAGCCTCGCCGACGCCTCGCTCGCACAGGAGATCCCTGGGCACACCGCCGCCATCACCGCCCTCGCCACCAGCCCCGACGGCGCCGGCATCCTCAGCGCCGCAGCGGACGGCAGCCTGCGCACGTGGCGCGCAGACGGCATGCCCGCCGAGGTGCTCGCCGACATCGGCGCGATCACCGCCCTCGCCATCAGCCCCGACGGCGCGCTCATGATCAGCGGAGACGAGGGCGGGGCCATCGACATCCGAGATCCCAGCGGCGCGCCGCTCGCACACATCCCCGGCCAGCGCAGCCAGATCAGCGACCTCGCCATCAGCCCCGACGGCGCAACGCTCGCCTCCGCCAGCCGCGACGGCAGCATCCGCCTCTGGCGGCTCCCCGCCGGCGAGCCGGCCGGCGAGCTCCACGGGCACGTAGCCAGCAACATCAGCATCGCCTTCAGCCCCAGCGGCGCGCGACTCGCCTCAGCGGGCCGCGACGGCAGCATCCGCCTCTGGCGCGTGCCCGAGGGCGTCGAGGAGCGCAGCATCGCCGCCCAGGGCATCGACCCCATCCTCTCCGACATCGCCTTCTCGCCCGATGGCCAGATCATCGCCGTGGCCGGAAACGAGGGCGCGATCAGTCTCTGGCGCAGCTCCGACCTCACCCTGATCGAGCGGCGGCCCATCGACGGCGTCGAGGCGCTTGATCGGGTTGCCTTCACCGCCGCCGGCGGCATGCTTGCCCGCGCCTACGATGGACAGCTCTACGCGTGGGCCAGCCTTGGGGCCGCGGTGCCCATCCTCAGCCCCGGTATCATCCAATTCGCCAGCCTCCCCAGCGGCGACATCGTCACCCTCAGCGACGCCGGCCCCAGCGTCTGGCGCGGCCCCGCCCAGTCCCTGCAGCCCTACGCCGACGCCGCAGCCCCCAGGTTCAGTAGCCTCGCCGCCGGCCCCGGAGTGATCGCGCTCGGGTCCCGCCTCGGCACCATCGTCGTCTGGGCCATCCGCTAAGGCGAAGGCAGCCGCCCGCCCTGGGCCGGGCCGAATAGCCTATCTCCGAAGGGTGATCATGCGACGGTATGGCGAAGGGGCTTTGCGGTTCTCGCGGCGCATGATACGCTTGAAGTGGCCCCAGGGTATGTGGAGGCGGATGAAGGCGATGCGGATGGTCTCGTCGCTGACGCGGGATTTGGTGAGGCCCTCGGCGAAGGCTGCATCCGCGATGAGCTCGAGGGTCCACTCGTCGCCGGAGAGCCCATAGCTCTTGGGGGGGCGGCGGAGGATGTCGAGGAGGCGCTCACGCCCACCGGGGATGAAGAGGTCGCCGGTGCGATGGGGCTTGGGGGAGCCCTCGATGAGGGCATTGGTGCCGCGCTGGTTGAAGTCGCGAATGGCGCGGCGGACGGTCTCGTCGTCGACGCTGAGCTCGGCGGCGATCTGAAGCGGGGGCTTGCCCTCGCTGCTGGCGAGGAGGATGCGGCTGCGCCGCTCGGCGAAGGGCGCGTATCCGTAGCTGTCGGCGAAGACTTCGAGAATGCCTCGCTCCTCTGCGGTGATCGCACGCGCCATGAGGGTTTGTCGCTTGGCCATCGCTGCACTCCTTGTGGCGACGTTGTGGTGCTGTGGGTGCCGTCTACCGTAGACGAATGATAATATGTAGTATATTTGGTAGTATTACCAAGGCTAGGCGGGCACTTTACGCGCGGGGCGGGGTGTGCTATAATCGACGCTGTTTAGCACATTATTTCTTTTCTCTAGGTAAGCACTGTATGGAACAGCCGCAGAAGCCACTTCTGGAGCAGCTGCGCGAGCTGCTGCGTGGCCGCCACTACTCGCTGCGTACGGAGGAGAGCTATCTGGATTGGGCGCGCCGCTATATCATCTTCCACGGGAAGCGGCACCCGCGAGACATGGGCGCAGATGAGATTTTGGCGTTTCTGAACCACCTGGCGGTGGAGTTGAATGTGTCGGCATCGACGCAGAATCAGGCGCGCTGCGCGCTGCTCTTTCTGTATCGGGAGCTGCTGCTGGCTAACCCTGGGGATCTCAAAGGGATCGAGGCCGCGAGGAAGCCGCATCGTCTGCCGACGGTTCTGACGCGGGCGGAGGCGCGGGCGGTGATCGCGGAGCTGTCTGGGGTGTACCAGATCATGGCGCAGCTGCTCTATGGGAGTGGCCTACGCCTGATGGAGTGTATGCGCCTGCGGGTGAAGGATCTGGATTTTGACCAGCATCAGCTGACGGTGCGCGATGGTAAGGGGATGCATGACCGGGTTACGATGCTGCCGGGAAGCCTGACGGGGCCGCTACGTGAGCATCTGGAGGGCGTGCGGCTCCTCCACCGGCGGGATCTGGCGGAGGGCTTTGGGGAGGTGTATCTGCCATTTGCGCTGGCGCGGAAGTCGCCGGGCACGGCCCGGGCCTGGGGCTGGCAGTATGTCTTCCCGGCCGAGCATCGCTCGGAGGATCCGCGCGGCGGCGCGGTGCGCCGCCACCACATCCACGAGAGCGCGCTACAGCGAGCGGTGCGGGATGCGGTGCGGGCGAGCGGGGTGACGAAGCACGCGAGCTGCCATACGTTCCGGCATAGCTTTGCGACACATCTGATCGAGAGCGGCTATGACATCCGGACGGTTCAGGAGCTGCTTGGGCACGCCGATGTGAAGACGACGATGATCTACACGCATGTGCTGAATCGCGGGGGGCTCGGGGTGCGTAGCCCGCTCGATGAGTAAGGCGACTTAGATCATGAGGGGCAGAAATGGGGGGCGGCGGGAGCGCCTGAGCCGCACGCCGCAATCGGCTGCGGCCTGTGCCTGCCGGGCACACACGAGACACAAGAGACGAACCACTCGCGCCGGAGGCGCTACCCGTCCGGGTTGAGGAGAAACTGCATCGTGTCGGCGAGAACGGCGGCCTGGACCGGCTCCTCAACGATGGCGATCGTCCAATCGCTCGCGTAGGGGACGGACTGGAGATAGACCATAGGCAGGGCGCTCACGATGATGATCGGGATAGACTCCGTCGCGCCATCGGCGCGCAGCCGCTCGATCACCTGCTCCTCGGGGGTCTCCAGGGCGGGCAGGGCGATCACGAAGAGGTTCGGCATCTCGGCGGGGATGCTGTCAGGGGCGGCTATTGTCGTGACAGAGTCGCTCGGCAGAAGCGCCGCCAGCCGCGCCTGGGTGTCTGCGTCGCTGGCCACCACCACCACAGATGTAAGCATCGTGTGATCCCTCCCTTATCGTTCAATCCGGGCGCATTGTAGCATACAGCCGCCAGCCGTGCCAGCCGAAGGGCGCTGCCGGGGGGGGTGAACCATCCTGCAAAGGAAGCTGCGGGCGGGAGCAGGCCGCCCCCGTCGCAGCTTCAGCCGCCCGCCCGAGGATGCAGGCCACACCCGAGGCATCGTAGGCCCGGCCGGCACGCGACCGCACGGTGCGCTACTGTATCGCCGCGTGGGCGAGGGTCAGGCTGCCGCTGGCGGGCGAGAGGCGAATGAGCGTCTCGCCGGGTCGCACGTGGAGCGAGATCTGCACCTGCTGACGCCCTCCCTCTAGATCGACCTGCGCCAGAAGCGCGCCGTCGGCGCTGATCGACAGGGGGCCGGGCGTGGCGGCGACGATGTCGAGCGAGAGCGTCGCCTCATGCGCCAATGCGCTATAGAGCGTCAGCCCAGACGCGCCCGCCGCCGTCCGCGTCACCCCCCCGTCGTCCGCCGCCATCGGGTCGCCCCAGCCGGAACCGACGCCGAGGAAGGGCACCGGACTGGCAGGCTCGACGACTTTGTAGGCCAGCACCGCGCCTGCGGCCTCCTCGCTCTGCACCCAGAATGATCGGCGCAGCCCAGACGCGCTGGCGGAGTCGGAAGCCACCACAGACGACACCTCACGACGAGGCGGGGCGCCGCCGGCCGCGGCCGAGGCAACCCGCATCATCATGCTGTAGCGCAGCGCGCCGCCGGTGCTGTGGAGCATCACGTAGCGGATATTGAAGTAGGAGAAGACGCTGGGGGCGATGCGCTCCATATCCTGGCCGACGATATCTGGCGCGGGTGCGGCGAAGGCCAGCATGCGCACGATCGGCAGCTCGTCGAGCAGCGCATAGGGCAGACGCCGCGAGGTGTACCCGCCCACCAGCGGCTTATCGTGGACAACCTGATAGAGCATATAGACCGAGCTGCTGAAGTAGTAGAAGGGAGCCTCCAGCACCGCGTACTGCTCGTGGTCGGCCGCCATCTCGGCGTAGATCTGCGGGATGTAGACTGCGGCCATCGGGAAGGGGATGGTCAGATTATCGATCACGATCAGGCCGACCAGCAGCGCGGCGACAAGACGTGGGCGACGGCGAGCGAACGCCCAGGCGCCGCCAGATCGCCGGTGTCGAATCATCGCCAGAAGGCGCTGCGTCCCCAGGGCGGACAGCACCGCCAGGGACAGCATCGCCAGGGCCATAAAGCGCACCGGGTAGCGAAAGATGCGGATCAGTGGCAGCTCGAAGAGCAGTCCGCCCGGCAGTGGCAGGCCGCTCTGCCAGCCGGCCACCTGCAGGGTCGGCCCCATCGCCAGGATGATGAAGACGATGGCGCTGATCAGCCAGAAGCGCCCCTTCCGCCGGCGGAGGGCGAGCGCGGCCAGCAGCACGGTGACCAGCCCGAGGTAGGCGGTCTTGTTCTGAATATGCGTGGTGGCCTTGTAGCTCTGGAGTCGCTCGGCGGCCAGCCCCCAGAGCGGGTGGAGCTGGCTGGGGATCGCCAGGTCGGCCACATCAACCGACTGCTCGCGGCGGAAGTCGGGGCCGCCCTCGCTGGCGGCGGTGGGCACGCCAGCCGAGGCCCGGGCCGTGGCGATGATCAGCGGCGAGATCAGCACAAGCGCGAGGGCGACAGCGGCGATTGCCGGCAGGGCAGCCCGCACGTCGCGGCGGCGGAAGATCTGGGCCAGCGCGTACCAGCCGGCCCAGATCAGCGCGAAGAGCAGGTACTGCCAGTCGGACAGCAGGCTAAGCACGATGGACAGGCCCGCGAGCGTCACGCGCCAGGGGGTTACCCTGGCCTGGGCGCGGCGGAGGGCCAGCACCGCCAGGGGCAGCGGCCATGCGGCCATCATATGGGTGTGGCCGCCCATCACCTGGGCCAGCAGGTAGCCGCTCGTGGCGAAGACGACGCCGCCGACGAGAGCCGCCGGCCGGAGGGCACCGACATCGCGGGCAAGAGCGTAGGTGCAGAGGCCGCCCATCGTCAGCGAGAAGATCACGACGAAGTTGTAGGCCGCCACCAGCCCGAGCAGCGCGTGGACCGGCAGCGAGACCAGGAAGTTAAGCGGGTTGAGCGTCTGAAGCAGCAGCGAGGCCCCCTGCGGGTAGTAGAGCATGGGGGTGAAGTAAGGGTTGTCGCCCGCCAGAAGCGCCTTCCGCAGCCACCAGAAGTTCCACATATTCTGCCAGCTGTCATAGGCGTTGCCCGGCACAGCCGTGGTGAGCCGCAGCGCGGTGGGCCATGTCAGCAGGACGGCCAGCGTCAGGTAGATCAGCAGGGGGGGGGCCGCATTCTGCAGCGGCGCGAAGCGCCGGCGCTGATGTGGTGCGTCTTTCACATGTTCCCTAGTGGTATCAGAAGGCGCGCCGGCCATGCGCCGCCCCAGCGACCGCCGTGCGGCCATCGGGGCCGGCGCATGGCCGGCGCGCCCCTTCCGGGCGCAGCTATGAATCCGATGAGGGCGCGCCCATCACATTGAAGCCGGCGTCGACATACATGATCTCGCCAGTGATGCTGCTGGCCAGGTCGGAGCAGAGGAAGGCGGCGGCGTTGCCCACATCGTCGATGGTGACATTCCGGCGCATGGGGGCCACCTCAGCGAACGCCTTGTGGAGCGCGCGGAAGCCGGCGATGCCGCTAGCGGCGAGGGTGCGGATGGGGCCGGCGCTGATCGCGTTGATGCGGATGCCGCGCGGGCCGAGGTCATCGGCCAGGTAGTAGACACTGGCCTCAAGGGCCGCCTTGGCGACGCCCATCACGTTGTAGTTGGCCATTACCTTGCGGGCGCCGTGGTAAGAGAGGGTGAGGATGGAGGCGTTCGGCGCAAACAGCTCGTCGGCAGCCTTGACCAGGGCGGTGAGCGAGTAGACGCTGACCTCCATGGCCAGGAGGAAGCCCTCGCGCGTGGTGCGCGTGTAGAGGCCGTTCAGCTCATCCTTCTTAGCGAAGGCGACGGCGTGGACGAGAAAGTCGATCTGGCCGAAGGTCTCGCGGGTGCGCTCCATCAGGGCGGCGATCTCCTCGTCGCTATTTACATCACACTGCTCGACCATCTTCGCGCCGAGGCTCTCGGCCAGGGGGCGCACGCGCCGCTCCAGGGTCTCACCTACATAGGTAAAGCCGAGCTCGGCGCCCTCACGGTGCAGCGCCTGCGCGATGCCCCATGCGATCGAGTGATCATTGGCTAGTCCGAGGATCAGCCCTTTTTTGCCTTCCATGAGGCCCATCGCCGCAACTCCTTCTCTCTAACTGCTGGGGGATGAATGCTGCGGCGTATCTTACCATACGTCAGGGGAGAGGTTGGGGTCGGGTAATTAAGGGCCAGGGCATGTGCAACGTCGCTGGCGGCTGAAGCCGCGTCGCGGGGGCCTGCGGCCGACCGGCCACCTTCGTGGGCGGATCCGGCGTCGGCGCAGGCCGACGCCCGGCGCAGCGCGCCCATGGGTAGTAGAAGGCCATGATCGGCCGGTCGGAGACGGCGTGGGCCGGGGCGGGGGCGGGGGCGAGGGAGGCGACAGCGACGATGATGAAGAGCGGGACGATCCAGCGTAGCGTACGTCGATGTGTCATGTGGGCGCTCCTTGGCATGAGGGCACAGGGCACAGGGTACAGGGTACAGGGTACAGGGTACAGGGTACAGGCGAAAGGTAGGGACATTTTACATGAATGGCGTTACCTGTGGGCGCGGGGCGATGCATCCAGCTCACGCCTACCTCCCGATCAGCGTAGATCCGCCTTGATGCTGATCCGCAGCGGCGGGCTGATCTGCTACCCTAGAAAAGTTAAATTTGGTTTAGACACGTCGCACACGAACACCCCGGCCTGTCCCCTGTCCCCTGTCCCCTATCTTCAAGGAGTACGTATGGTCGCCGTGCGCGCGCGCGCCACGCGGGGCAAGATCAGCCCGCCGGTGTGGAGGATCTTGCTACACAGCTCTGTCTTTGGCCTAGCCTTGAGCGTCGCGGATCTGCTCTTCAACTTCTACCTTGTGTCGCTCGGCTACACGGCGGCCACGGCGGGCCTCTTCTCAACCATCGGGCGGGCGGCGGGCATGCTCCTGGGGATCCCGCTCGGCCTGCTGATCGACCGCGCCGGCGCACAGCGCGCGATCCTGATTGGGCTGGCGGTCTACAGCGCCGGCTGGGTGCTCATGCTCCAGTTCACCTCGCTCTGGGTGATGATGCCGATCCAGTTTGTGATCGGCGGGGCCTACATCCTGGCGTCCTCGGCGGTCACGCCGCTGCTGGCCGGGGTGACGAGCGACGAGCAGCGGGCGACGATCTTCGGCTGGAACGCCTCGGCGTCCCTGATGGTGGGCCTGGTAGGCAGCGCCGTCGGCGGCCTGCTGCCCAGCCTCGCCGCCGGGGCCATCCACGTCGGCCCACAGGATACGGCGGCCTACCGGATCGCCCTGACCGTGGTGGTCGGGCTGAGCGTGATCGCGATGCTGCCGGTGATCGGGCGCATGCCCGCGCTGACGGCGGATCGGCCGGTGGGCGCCGCGCCGGCCCCCACGATCCCGCTCCCGATGTGGATGCTGGCGCGCTACGCCCTGGCCGGCCTGATGCTGGGCCTGGCTGGCGGGGCCTTTCTGCCCTTCCAGAACCTCTTCTTCCGCAACACCTTCGGGATGAGCGATGCGGCCGTCGGCGCGGTGCTGGCGTGGACGGCCCTCAGCATGGGCGTGGGCGGGCTGCTGGGCGCGCCGGTGGCGGCGCGGCTTGGCCTGCGCCGAGCCGCAGCCCTGCTGCGGCTCGGGTGCGCCCCGGCCATGGCGCTGATGCTTGTGCCGTCGCTCGTCCCAGCCGCGATCGGCTTCTTCCTGCGCGGCCTCTTTATGGCGGCCAGCTTCCCGCTCAACGACGCCCTCGTGATGCGGGCCACACCCCCGCGCCAGCGCGGCATGGCCACAAGCATGATGAGCGTGCTCTGGGCCGGCGGCTGGGCCGCCGCGGCCTGGATCAGCGGCATCGCCCAGGAGCGCTGGGGCTTCACGCCGGTGCTGATCTTTGCCACTGCCTGCTATGTTGTCTCCGCCCTCGCCATCATCACCCTCCCGATAGGGGACGAGGATCGCCAGTAGCGGCCGGCCCTGCATGCGAAAAAGGTGGCCTCCTCCGTTAAGTTAAAAAATAGTTAACGGAGGAAGCACCATGCATACCATACGCCATCGGGCGATCATCGCGGCCGCAGCAGCGGCCCTGATCGGCATCACCTGGGCCTTCGCCGCGCCAACCAACAGCGTCTACCTCCCGCTCGTGACCGTGCCCGCGATCGCCACCACCGCGACCACCGCGCCAACGACCACCACGCCACCGACCCAGAACCCGCTGCACACCGGCCAGGCCACCTACTACTTCGGGGCCAACGGCACCGGCAACTGCGCCTTCGACGCCATCCCCGGCGACCTGATGGTCGCCGCGATCAGCTACCTGAACTACAGCGACCCCCAGCCGGCCGCCTACTGCGGGGCCTACGCCGAGGTCACCGGGCCGAAGGGCACCATCACGGTGCGGGTCGTCGACAAGTGCCCCGACGTGCCCGACAACCCGACCAGCCCCACCACCGGCTGCGGCTCCTGGCACCTCGACCTTAGCCCCGAGGCCTTCGACCTGATCGCCGACCGCAACCTCGGCCGCGTGCCGATCAGCTGGCGCATCGTCAGCCCTAGCCTGAGCGGGCCGATCAGCTACCACTTCAAAGACGGCAGCAACCAGTGGTGGACCGCCGTGCAGATCCGCAACCACCGCACCCCGATCGCCAAGCTGGAGTATCAGAATAGCCAGGGCCAGTGGGTGAATGTGGAGCGGCTCGACTACAACTACTTCGTGGCGCCAAACGGGATGGGGCCGGGGCCATATACCTTCCGCGTCACCGACAGCTACGGCAACATCCTGCAAGACAGCGGGATCATCGGCGGCGACAACGTCTCGCGCAGTGGCGCGGCGCAGTTCCCCAAGGGGCCATAACGCATACACTTCTCTAACAGGGCGCAGACGCCCATCTAACACTCCCGCGCTATCCTATGCACGTACCCGCAAGGGAATGGTGTAGATACAGTAGACGACATAGGACACTGAGGAGGAAAGCGATGGCGACGATCACTCGTTGGGATCCGTTTCAGGACGCGATGAGCCTGCGTGAGGCGATGAACCAGCTCTTCGAGGAGAGCCTAGTGCCGGGCGTCGCGACAGCGCGGAACGGCCAGGGCTTCACCCCCGTCCTCGACCTGAGCGAGACGCCCGACGCCTACGAGATCGAGGTGGCCGTCCCCGGGATGAAGGCCGAGGATCTGAAGCTGACCTTTGAGAACAGCGTGCTGACGATCAGCGGCGAGGTCAAGCAGGATGAGGAGAAGAAGGGGCGCAACTACCACCGCGTGGAGCGCCGCTACGGCAAGTTCAGCCGCAGCATCACCTTCCCGAGCACTGTGAAGGGTGACGCGATCGTGGCGAAGCTGGAGCACGGCGTGCTCAACCTGACTCTCCCGAAGGCCGAGGAGGTCAAGCCCCGCCAGATCTCGATCAACGTGCAGTAGGACGAAACGTGCAGTAGGGCGAAACGCGGCGCGCGTGCGGGAGTTCCGCACGCGCGCCGCGTTTTTCACATGCGGTCGGCACGCGCCCCTGGGCATGCGGTATGATAGGGCCATATGGACACCGACACAGATCACGATACGGCGTCGCACAGGCAGGGGCCGGGCGACGCCGCGCGGCTGCTGGTGGCGATCTACGGGCTGTTCGCCCTGGCGGCGGGGGCGCGGGCGCTGTACCAGATCGTCACGCGCTGGGAGCGGGCGCCGCTGGCCTACGGGCTCTCGGCGGCGGCGGCGCTGGTCTATCTCGTGGCCTGCGCGGGCCTTGCCCGGCGCAGGCCGGCGGCCTGGCGGGCGGCCCTGGCGGCCTGCGCCTTCGAGGCGGTCGGCGTGCTCA
>NZ_JAIEWN010000002.1:10719-16073 GCF_019599295.1 Oscillochloris sp. ZM17-4
CAGGCGGCAGGCGGCAGGCGGCAGGGATTGCGCATTGGAATGCATTGCGCTATGCCAAACTGTAAAGCTGCTACGAACCTTGTCTTAGCCAGAGCGGGGCGGCCACCGTGGGCCGCCCGTACGAAGGAGTCCCTGTGAGCACGAACGAGATCTGGTCGATGACGGCGGTGGATCTGGCGGCGCGCATCCGTGAGCGCAGCCTCTCGGCGACCGAGGTGATGTCCGCCCACCTGGCGCGCATCGCGCAGGTGAACCCCGCCCTGAACGCGATCATCACCCTGCTGCCGGATCAGGCGATGGCCGCCGCGCGGGCCGCCGACGCGGCCCTGGCCCGCGGCGAGGCGGTCGGGCCGCTCTTCGGGCTGCCCGTGGCCCATAAGGACCTCGCTGAGACCAAGGGGATCCGCACCACCTTCGGCTCGCCGATCTTCCGCGACCACGTGCCCGACTTCGACGCCCCGATCGTCGCCCGCCTGCGGGCCGCCGGCGCGATCACTATCGGCAAGACCAACACCCCCGAGTTCGGCGCCGGCTCGCAGACCTTCAACCAGGTTTTTGGGGCCACCCGCAACCCCTACGACCTCGGTAAGACCTGCGGCGGCAGCAGCGGCGGGGCGGCCGTGGCCCTGGCCGCCGGCATGATCCCGATCGCTGACGGCAGCGATATGGGCGGCAGCCTACGCAACCCGGCCGGCTACTGCAACGTGGTCGGATTTCGCACCTCTCCCGGCCGGGTGCCCTCCTGGCCCGACAGCACCATGTGGCTGCCGCTCGGCGTGGATGGCCCGATGGCCCGCACGGTGGCCGACGTGGCCCTGATGCTCCAGGCCCTCGTCGGCCCCGACCCGCGCGCGCCGCTCTCGTTCGGCGAGGGCGGCGCGCTCTTCGCCCAGCCCCTGGAGGCCGAGACGCGCGGCCTGCGGGTGGCCTGGAGCGCTGATCTCGGCGGCCTGCCGCTCGACCCGCGCACGCGGGCGGCCTTCGAGGCCCAGCGGGCCACCTTCGAGGCGCTCGGCTGTGTGGTCGAGGAGGCCGCGCCCGACTTCCGCGACGCCGACGAGATCTTCCAGGTGCTGCGGGCCTTCCGCTTCGAGCTGGGCCTCGGCGCGCACCTCGACGCCCACCGCGACCAGCTCAAGGACACGGTGATCTGGAATATCGAGGAGGGCCGCAGGCTGAGCGGGCCGCAGGTCGGCCGGGCCATGCGCCTGCACAGCGAGCTCTTCCAGCGCGTGCGCGCCTTCATGGAGCAGTACGACTTCCTGGTGACGCCGGTGAGCCAGGTGCCGCCCTTCCCGATCGACCAGCCCTACGTCACCGAGATCGACGGCGTGCAGATGGGCAACTACATCGAGTGGATGCGCTCCTGCTACTACATCACCCTCACCGGGCTGCCCAGCATCGCCGTGCCGGCCGGCTTCACGCCCGAGGGGCTGCCGGTGGGCCTACAGATCGTCGGGCGCTACCGCGATGAGTTGAGCGTGCTGCGCCTGGCCCACGCCTACGAGCAGGCCACGCAGCTCTGGCGGCGGCGGCCGCAGATCTAAGGGCTAGTCTGGGGGCGGCCACGCCCTACGCTACGGGCCGCCCTCAGCTGATAGTGGCGACGACATCGCGCTCCGGCCTCACGCGCACGGAATAAAAGGTGTTCCACCAGCCGCGCCTGAAGGGCATCACCGGCTCCAGCGTCCGGGTCTCCGGCGGGTTAGGGAAGATCCAGGATGTGCGCTTCTCGACGACTTCGCCCACAATAGCGCCGCCATCCGGCGCGGTAAAGGTCACCGTCCAGTCCCAGGGCATCTGCACGAAGGCGTGATTGAAGATAGCCGTCCACTCGCCCGCCGGACATGTCACCGTTCGCCCCATCGTACCCTCCTTATCGCTTGATCATCAGCCATGATACGCCAGTTCGTACGATCAATCGGTGTCCCAGGGCAAGGTGATGCAGAAGCGGCTGCCCTGGCCCAGCACGCTCTCGACCTCAACCTGACCGCCGTGGGCTGCGGTCAGCCGCTGTACCAGCGAGAGGCCGAGCCCGGTGCCCTCATATTGGCGGTTCAGGCCATGGTCGATCTGCACAAAGGGCTGAAACAGCACAGGTCTCAATCGACCCGGCCATGCAGCGCCGTTGGATCTCGCGCCAGCGATCAGGGATCTCGGGGAAGATCTCGTCGTGCGATCGGCCGATCAGATCCTGGTCGCCGATCCGATAGTCGCTGATAAAGCGGCGGCTGACCACGAGGTAGCGCATCTCGCGGTCGAACATGGCGATCGCGGCCGGGGCCATCTCGACAAACAGCTTGAGCGTGCGCTCGCTGCGCCGGAGGGCGGCCTCGGCGTTGATAAAGGTCACGCTGCCCTGCGCGTCGGTGGCGATCACCGCGTCACCAATGCTGGCGAGGGTCACGGCGTAGAGCTGTCGGCTGGCCTCGGCGCTCCGCCGCGCCCGGTGCAGCCCCTCGCTCAGCAGGCTGTCAAGCACGCCGACAATGATCATGATCAGCCAGCGGGTGGCATCGACCGATGAGGCGATCGCCAGCGAGCGCTGCGGCGGGGGAGGAGAGGGTCCGGGGGGTGGCTGAGCGTCCATAGGCTTTCATATTAACATAATAGATGGTGTAGATCGCCTAGATCGCCAAGGTTCTCTGTAGTGTACATCATATGTATGCGTATAGTGCCCATAACATGAGGGGTAAAATACGCACTCACTCTGCTGGCTCGTAGCGCCCGTAGGCCCAGCACATCATGGAGACGCTCGCCAGGGCGAGCATGCCACCGCAGGCGAAGACGACCGGCCAGAGCCAGGCGCCGCCGACCCCGAGGATCTGGATCAGGGCGATGACCACGCCGAAAGGCAGCAGGGCCAGGGCGATCACCAGCAGCACCAGCAGGCCATTGGCGAGGAGCACGATCAGCGCCTGGAGCGGGTCGCGCTGGCCGGGGATGCCGGCGGCGGGCCAGATGAAGACCAGGGCGGCGCGCAGGCTGACCAGCGACGCGAGGATGAGCGGGTCGTAGAGGGCCAGGGCCAGGATGTCGGGCCAGGCGGTGTCGGGGGCGCGCAGCCCGGCGCCGATCAGCAGCACCGCCCCGCCGAGCCAGTAGAGCAGCAGGCGCGGCAGCATGGCCATCAGCAGGGTGCGCCAGCGGGCGGCGGGCATGCTCAGCTCCAGGCTGGCGTAGCGCAGGTGGTCGGCCGCATCGTTGAAGATCTGCGTGCTGAGCGAGGTGGAGAAGACCAGGGCGGTGAGCAGGCGGGCGAGGCTGTGGCCGCGCTCGGGGCCGTAGATCCAGAGCGGGATGAGGCCGAGGGCCAGGACGGCCAGGGTGCTGCGCACGGGGGCGCGGCGGATCTCGACCCCGCGCCGCCAGATCTGCGCCGCCGGGCCGAGCAGCCGGGCCGGGCGGGCGCGGGTGGGCCGGGCCAGGTCGTCGGGCGCGGCGGCGGCGACCTCGCCGCCCCAGAGGGCGGCCAGGATGCGCAGGGGGCGCGGCCCGATCTCGCGCAGCAGATCGCCCAGCCCCGGCTTCTTGGGTGCGAGCACCGTCTCCATCAGGGCTCCGGCGCCGCCCCTGGCCACCGCCACAATCAGCAGCCCGCCGCTGATCAGGTCGAGCAGGGCCAGCCCGCCCAGGGCCAGGGCGGCGTGGGGCAGGTCGGGGCGCAGCGGCAGCAGCAGCAGGTCGCTGGCGAGGCCGAGGGGCAGCAGCAGGCCGCTGATTGTCGCGCCGCCGGCTATGCCGAGGAGCAGGTCGAGCAGCGATCTGCCGCCGCCGAGGAGCCACGACACCCCGCCCAGCCCGAGCAGACCTAGCCCCGCGCCGACGATCAGCAGCCCGGCGCGGGCGAACAGGAGCCGCCGGCCATCGGCCTCTTCGCCCGAGATGATCAGGCCGAGGGCGAAGGCCTGGTCGATGCTGGCGAACAGGCAGGCCAGGCCGAAGATGGCCCAGAGGCCGGCGGGCCAGGGCGCGTAGCCGAGCAGGCGCAGGGCCGGGGCCGCGCCGATCCCCCAGAAGAAGTAGCCGGCGAGCAGCGTGCGCAGATGGTTGATCTGGAGCTTGCCCAGCAGCGGCCGCCACGCCGGCACGGGCGTGGCGAAGAGCAGATCCACGTCGGCGCGGGCGAACTGGAGCAGCGGGTTCTGGAAGGCCGCCGTGGTCGCGAGCAGCAGCAGGCTCAGAGTCAGCCCACCGCGCAGGCTGCGCAGCCGATCCTCCATCGCCCCCACGCCGATCAGGCCATCGATCATCGCCCGCGCGAAGTCGGGCAGCGGCGCCACGAGCAGGGCGGCCACCATGCCCAGGCTGGCCGCGCCGTAGGCCAGGGCGACCAGCAGCGCCAGCGCCTGGCGCGGCCCGGCCGTGCTGCGCCGCAGCGCGTTGATTAGCTGGCGCCGCTGCTTATAGCGGAGGGGTGACATCGTTGATTGCAGATTGCAGATTGCAGATTACGCAATCCAGCAGAAGGAACGCTGTGCGGAATACGGTCATCCTGATCTGCAATCTGCAATCTGCAATTATCTCAGGCGAAACTGCACGAAGCCAAAGCGCTCGGCGGGCCAGAAGCCGAGGGCCCGGTAGATATCGAAGGCCGACTGGTTGTCGAGCATGACCATGAGGTAGACACGCGGGGCCAGTCCGAAGCAGGCCTGCGCGAGGGCCGAGGTGCAGGCGGACGCCAGTCCGCGCCGCCGGTAGCCGGGGTGGGTGACGATATTGCCGATCTCGATCACATCGGGTGTGGCGAAGCGGATCGAGGCCATCGCCGCTAGCTGCCCATCGACGAAGGCCCCAAAGGCTGGCCCAAGCTCCATCGCCTCCGGCCCCCAGGCCATCAGCTCGCCCAGGGCGGCGAGCTCGCCCATCGCCGGCAGATCCTCGGGGCGCAGACGGCGCACATCGTCCGCCGTGCGTGGGCGCAGGGTCTCTGGCTCCACCACCATCTGCATCTCAAGATCGACTGACTCGATGTCCGCACAGGCGGCGAGCTGGCGCACGCGCTGCTCGGGGAGCACCGTCGTCAGCCGCGACTCGCCCAGGACAGGCACTCGGTCGCGCAGGGCGGTGAGCAGCGCGGGCAGCGCGCCCCCGATCTCGGCCACAAACACCAGCCCGAGGAAGGGCAGATCGCGGTAGTGCGAGGCCACGCCCTGGACGAACCCGTTGCTGTGGGCGACCACCACATCGCAGCGGCTGCGCAGCTGTGTCACGTTCGAGAGCGGGATGGCGTTTCGGTAGGGCGAACGCCTGAGGTAGGAGAGGGCCTCGGGCTGCCAGCGCTCGTCAAGGTCGACGATCTCGATCGGCATGAGCTGTCTCCGCAAAAATAATGCTGATCTATTGTAGCATGG
>NZ_JAIEWN010000002.1:16173-26442 GCF_019599295.1 Oscillochloris sp. ZM17-4
GGGGCGCGCAGGACGTTGCACATGCACTGGCGTCGCCGCCCTCACCGGGAGGTTGTGCTGTATGGGCGAGCGAGCGAGCATTGATCGCGCGGGGGAGCTGCCGGTGACGGCCGCGCGCATGCGGGAAGACCTGACGGCCCTCGGGGTGGCGGCGGGGATGACCCTCCTGGTCCACACAGCGCTCAGCCGGCTGGGCTGGGTCGCCGGCGGCCCCCAGGCGGTGATCATGGCCCTCCAGGAGCTGCTCGGCCCCGCCGGCACCCTGGTGATGCCGGCCCACAGCTCGCACCTGTCGGACCCGGCCGCGTGGCGTCACCCGCCGGTGCCCGAGCCCTGGTGGCCGATCATCCGTGACGAGACCCCCGCCTACGACCCCGACCTGACGCCGACGCGCCAGATGGGCGCGGTCGCCGAGACCTTCCGCAAGGGGCGGGGCGTGCTGCGCAGCGCGCACCCGCAGGCCTCGTTTGCGGCCTGGGGCGCCGAGGCCGCGCGGGTCACCTCGGGCCACACGCTTGAGGTCGGCCTGGGCGAGGGCTCGCCCCTGGCCCACATCTACGCGCTGGGCGGCCACGTGCTGCTGCTGGGGGTCGGCCACGGCAACAACACCTCGCTGCACCTGGCCGAGTACCGCGCCGGCTACCCTGGCAAGCGCATGATCAGGGCCGGCGCGCCGATGCTGGTGGGCGGCGAGCGACGCTGGGTGGAGTTCGACGACATTGACTGGAGCGATGAGGACTTCCCGGCCATCGGGGCGGACTTCGCCCGCGAGACGGGCCTGGAGCGCAGCGGCGGGGTGGGCCAGGCCACTGCGCTGCTGATGCCGCAGCACCCGCTGATCGACTATGCCGTGGGCTGGATGGAGCGCAACCGGCGCTGAGTGATTGTGCTATATGAGGTGTGACGATGGAGTTCAAGACGACCGATCTCTGCGACGCGCATGATGATGTTCAGGTGGCCGAGCCGCAGCTGCGCCACTTCGGCGGCGCGGCCCGCTTTGCCGGGCAGGTGACGACTCTGAAGCTGTTCGAGGACAACACGCTGGTGCGGAGCGCCCTGGAGGAGCCGGGCGCGGGGCGGGTGCTTGTGGTCGATGGCGGCGGCTCGCTGCGCTGCGCCCTGGTGGGCGACCAGATCGGCGAGCTGGCCATGCGCAATGAGTGGGCGGGGGTGGTGGTGTTCGGCTGCGTGCGCGACAGCGCCGAGCTCGCGCGCATGCCGATCGGGGTGCTGGCGCTGGGCACGCACCCGCGGCGCAGCCTCAAGCGCGGCGAGGGCCAGCGCGACGTGCCTGTGCGCTTCCTGGGGGTGAGCTTCTGCCCCGGCCAGCAGCTCTACGCCGACGAGGACGGCCTGATCGTCGCCGCTGCGCCGCTGGCATGAGTGAAGCCCCATGCGTATCACGTTAAGCCTCCGGCTTCCCGGAATCTCTTGCTATTTTGGGCAAAATGACATCGGTTTTTAGGGCTGCCGCACTACCGCGTATAGAGAGGGTATGGGAGAGCTTCACTCTCCATACCCTCTCTGTAATCTGCCTCTGTACATAGGAGAACGCTTGTGCTATACTAGACCGTGTAGACACGAGCAGCCACAGCAGGTACGAGGAGCGGAGCATATGATCGGCAGAAATAAGGTTCAGGCCGTGCAGGAGGCAGCCACCCTCCAGTACGCCAACGGCAAGAGCGTCGCGCGGCAGACCCTTGGCAGCGGGCGCTTCACGCCACTGGTCGGGTTTCATATCGAGGTGGGGAAAGACGCGGATCTCGACGAGGCCATGCGGGAGGCCAAGGTCGCCCAGATCGAGATCAAACACCAGCGCCAGGGCGGCGCAGAGATCGTGCGCCACTGGTTCCTCGGCGAGAGCGTGCGGCTCTACCCGATCACCAGCGGCCCGATCGCGCCCACCGTGGCCGGCAGCCTGAGCGGGCGCAACGCCCGCCTCACCAGCGAGGCCGGCATCGGCATGCGCTGGGGCAGCAACGAGCGCAGCAAGATGGCCATCCGCGGCTATCTGGACGTGCTCATGCGCACAGGGTATGTGCGGCTCGTCCAGCTCTCGGTGCGCTCGCGGATGACCGACATTCTGCTGAGCGCCCTCGTCGACCACGGGCGAGTCTGCGAGGCCGCCGACAGCCTGGTCGATCGGTCGCGCCACCCGGAGGTCGTCACCTACCACGAGATCGCGCTGCCCCTCGGCCCGGCCGAGGAGCAGGAGTGGGGCAAGGGCGACACCGCGACGGTGGTGCCGTTCCGGAGCCTGCACCCCGCCGCTGTGGACGCCGAGTACCTGCGGGGCTTCTGGCGATCAGACCAGGTCCACGCCGCGGCCTACCGCGACTGGGAGAGCATCCAGTCCTGGGCCCACGAGTACGCCACGCAGGCAGAGGAGAGCGGCGGGCGGGCGGGCGAGCTGTCCCTCGCGGGCGTGGCGGAGGAGGCCGCATAGGCACAGCCTCCCGCCCGGCCATGCGTTGCGGTGGGCGAGGGCGAGGCTCTAAGATGGCTCCTACGCCTGATCTGGTGCCTCCCCCGCCCGTCGCAGCCAGCCCAGGCTCTCCTCCAGGCTCCCGCGCGGCAGATACTCCGCCCCGACGTAGCCCGTGTAGCCGCTGTCCTCGATAGCTTGAAAGATAAAGGGGAAGTTGAGCTCGCCGGTGCCGGGCTGCCCGCGCCCAGGCGAGTCGGCGAACTGAATATGCCCGATGCGCCCGGCGTGGGCCGCGACCGTCGCGCAGATATTGCCCTCCATGCGCTGCATATGGTACACATCGTACTGGAGGGCCAGGTTCGGCGCGCCGACCGAGTCGATCATGGCCAGGCTATCGGCGGTGCTCGTCAGCATATAGGCGGGGGTCTCCCAGCTGTTGAGCGCCTCCAGCAGCACCGTCACCCCGGCGTGGGCGGCGAGGTCGCAGACCCACGTCAGGTTCTCGCGGACGCGGGCCAGCTGGCTCTCGCGGGGCTCGCCGGGCAGCCAGCGCCCGACGAGGGCGTTGAGCTGATGACAGCCGAGCCGCCGCGCCAGATCGAGTGCCGCCGGCGCGCTGGCCCGGAACTCGGCCTGGCGCACCGGGTCGTTCAGAAACCCGCGCTCGCCGGCGGCCAGATCGCCCCCGTCGAAGTTGATCAGGGCCACGGACAGGCCGGCGTCGGACACGCGGCGGGCCAGCGCGCCTAGATCCTCGCCGCGCGGCCACCAGAGCTCAACCGCCGTGAAGCCCATACGGGCCGCCTCGTCGATGCGCCGCGCGTAGGGGAGGCCCGGCATCGTGATCGATATGTTGAGGTCAAACGTGATCATGCTGCGCCTGTCTCTCTGTGAAGCGTGCGATAATACGCCCGTCACCACTATACCAGGAGTAGCGAAGACTATGGCCCAGGGCGCGACTATCTACAACCTGACGATCGACCTCGCCGATATGGATCGCGGTGTCTACGAGGCCCTGGAGCTGCGGGTCGCCCGCCACCCCTCGGAGAGCGCTGAGTACCTGATCACCCGCGTGCTGGCCTACTGCCTGGAGTACACCGAGGGCATCGCCTTCACCCAGGGCATCTCCGCCGGCGATGAGCCCGCGGTCCTTGTGCGCGATGCCACCGGCCAGGTGACCGCCTGGATCGAGGTTGGCCTGCCGGACGCCGAGCGGCTGCATCGCGGGAGCAAGCTCAGCGGCCGCGCCGTGGTCTACACCCACCGCGACGCTGTGCAGCTGTGCGCGCAGCTCGCCGGGAAGAAGATCTACCGGGCCGAGTCCATCCCGATCTACACCTTTGACCGGGGCTTCATCGGCGGGCTGTCCGGCGGCCTTGATCGACGCAGTGCGCTCAGCATCTCAGTAACCGAGGGCCAGATCTTCGCCGGCATCGGTGACCTGAGCCTGCGCAGCGCGATCACGGCGCACCAGATCGCCTGAGCCTCCTGGAGATGGATCGCCGGGCGCTGATGCTATACTAGAGCGGCGGGCAGAACGGCTGAGCCAGCATTGGTGCGCCCTCCCGTTCTGCGCTCGGCGCTCGGCGCTCGGCGCTCGGCTATAGGGACACTCGCCATGCGCGATGCGCCACGATAGTGCGGTGCATGCCGCATGTTGCATGAGGAAGTGAGGATCTGCTATGCCTGATCTCAAGAAGGTCGCCCTGTTCACCAATGAGTACCCGCCCAATGTCTACGGCGGCGCTGGGGTGCATGTGGAGTACCTGAGCAAGGCCCTGGCGAAGCTCGTCGATGTTGAGGTCCGCTGCTTCGGCAGCCAGCATGACGACGGCGAGCGCCTCAGCGTGCGCGGCTACCCGCTCTGGGATGAGGTGAAGCGGAACACGGACCCGCGCTTCGGCGGGGCGCTCGACGCCTTCGCCCGCTCGCTGCTGATGGCCAAGGACACCCTCGACGCCCAGGTGGTCCACTGCCACACCTGGTACACCGACATGGGCGGCCTGCTCGCCGGCAAGCTCTGGGGCGTACCCTACGTGCTGACCATCCACTCGCTTGAGCCGCTGCGCCCCTGGAAGGTCGAGCAGCTCGGCAACGGCTACCACCTCAGCTCCTGGATGGAGCGCACCGCCATGGAGCAGGCCGACGCGATCATCGCCGTCTCGAAGGAGACCCGCGAGGATGTGCTGCGCCTGTTCGACGTGGACCCCGCCAAGGTCCACGTGATCTATAACGGGATCGACCTGGCCGAGTACCGCAAGGCCACCGCCACCGACGCGCTCACCCGCTACGGGGTGGACCCGGACAAGCCCTTCGTGCTTTTTGTGGGCCGGATCACCCGCCAGAAGGGAATCATCCATCTGGTCCACGCCATCTCGCAGATCGACCCCTCGCTGCAGGTGGTGCTCTGCGCCGGCGCCCCCGACACGCCCGAGATCGCCCGCGAGATGCAGGAGGGCGTGGCCGCCGTGGTCAAGGAGCGCCCCGGCGTGATCTGGATCCAGGAGATGCTGCCGCGGCCCGATGTCATCCAGCTCTACTCGCAGGCCGCCGTCTTCGTCTGCCCCAGCGTCTACGAGCCCTTCGGGATCATCAACCTGGAGGCGATGGCCTGTGAGACGGCGGTCGTCGCCTCGGCGGTGGGCGGGATCAAGGAGGTGGTGCTGCCCGAGGAGACCGGCCTGCTGGTGGATCTGCAGCTCAGGGAGGGCACATTCGAGCCGGTCGACCCGGCGGCCTTCTCGGCCGACCTGGCCGCCGCGATCAATCGGGTCGGCCTCGAGCCGGCCCTCCAGTCCCGCTTCGGCGCGGCCGGCCGCCGCCGGGTCGAGGATCACTTCAGCTGGGACGCGATCGCCGAGCGGACGATGAATCTCTCGCGCTCGGCACGGGCGTCGCGCTCGGCGGCGGGAGCGGCGTCGCGCTCGGCACGGGCGTCGCGCTCGGCGGCGGGAGCGGCGTCGCGCTCGGCACGGGCGTCGCGCTCGGCGTGGGGCTGAGCAGCTGGACAGATTGCACTAAACCATCAGGCGGAGTGTCAGCCTGGGGCATTGGCGGAAGGTCGAGCGGCACCAGATCGCCGCTAGAGGCATCGACCAGCACCCGACTCAGGATCTCATCGCGGGCAGCCTCAGCGATGACCGCCGGGTCAAGCTCTGGCTGCCGATCACCCTGGGATGGCCAGGGTCGATAATCAGCGGCGATCCCAGGCAGCAGCGACACATCGAAGGACGCATTGTGGGGAGCGACAGTATACAGCCCGGCCTGGGCCGCAGCAGCTGTGAGCAGCGAGGCCAGGGCGGCGGCAAAGACCAGCAGCACACGCAGCGGACGCCTGCGCAATGGACGGAGCACCCGGCGAATATAGATCGTCTTCTGCATATGATTGCCGAGAACTGCTGCCGAATCTGGCGGCTCTGTTGGCATTGCCTGATGGGCTTAGCGCATCAGTCTGCATGCTGCTAGGAGTTACGAAGTTGAAGCGTTGTCACCCCGAGCGAAGCGAGGGGTCTGCCAAGGCTCGCTCTGTTCTGCCATGCAGATGCTTCACTTCGTTCAGCATGACATGGCGTTTCACTGCGATCCTTGGCCAACTGCGTACGCCCTAACGGCATTATCTCTACGCTGCGATCGCCTTATTACCCTGATCAGCCCCGCGCAAAAAGATGGTGAACAGACTACCCTGGCCGGCCCGGCTCTGCACGCTGATCGCCCCGCCCTGGCGCTCCAGCAGCTCGCGGGAGAGCATCAGCCCCAGCCCGATCCCGCGCGGCCCCTCGTTCAGGGCGCCCTCGCTACGCCGCAGCCGCTCAAAGAGCTGCGGCAGCCGCTCGGCAGCGATGCCTGGCCCGTAGTCGCGCACGGCGAGGGCCACCCCGCCACGGTGGCGGCGGGCCAGCACCTTCACCGGCTGGCCCTCGCCGTACTTCAGGGCGTTGTCGATCAGCTGGGCGACGGCGAACTTGAGCATACGCACATCAGCCTGCACCAGTGGAAGATCCGGGGCGATCACGATGCTCAGATCGACCCCGGCGGCCACGGCCACCTGGCGCAGCGGGGCAACCGCCAGATCCAGCACTGTCTGTACCCCTGTGGGCTGGACATCCAGCTCCAGGGTGCCCATCTCCAGGCCGGCCACCAGAATGGCCTTATCGATCAGGGAACTCATGGCAAGACTCTGGCGCATCGCCGTATCGGCCAGCTCGTGCTGGAGCGGGGTCAGCGTGCCGCCGATCTCCTTGCGCAACATATCGGTCGCTCCCTGGATGGCGGTCAGCGGCGTGCGCAGCTCGTGGGAGATCAGGGCGATCAGGTCAGTCTTGGCCTGGTCGAGTGCCGCCTCGACGCTCACATCGTGCAGGCCGATCACCTCGCCGCCGCCGCCGGCGAGCGGGGCGAAGCTGGCGCTCAAGACGCGCCCGTGGCACATGTAGCGGGCCGGTGTGTCGCTGGCGTGCAGGCCATCACCGACGATCTGCTGAAGCGGCAGCTGACTGAGGTGGTAGCGTCGGCGCGGCCAGTCGTCCAGCTCCAGCATGCCCAGGGCCGCCGGGTTGATCAGGATCACATTGCGCTCGGCGTCGCAGAGGATCACCCCGTCGGCGATGCTCTCCAGGATAGCCGTGCGCCGCTGGCTCTCCGACCGCACCTCGGCGTAGAGCCGGACATTGTTCAGCGCCGAGGCGGCCATGCCAGCGATCGCGCCCAGCGGCTCGCGCACGCTCTCGACGAAGCCCCCGCGCTCCCGGTGCAGCAGCAGCAGCAGCCCCACCAGCTGCCCCTGCACGGTCAGCGCCGTGTAGCAGATCTCGGCGTAGCCCAGGGGCAGGCCGAAGCTGCGGAAGCGCCGCGCGTCAGATGGGGCGATGATCATGCCCACGGCGCGGCGAGATAGCGACTCGACGGCGACCGAGTCGCTGAGCTGCGACCGACCCAGGCGCGCGAGCTGCTCATCACCGCCATCAATGACATTGATCCGCCAGCCGGCCCCGGACCGTAGGATCGCCAGCGTCACCGCGCCGGGGACGAGCCCACGCACAGCTGCATCAGTTTGTGCAAGGATTGCCTGGGCCTGCGGCTGCGCGCTCAGCGCCCGGCTGGTCTCGTAGAGGTGGAGGAGGCGTGAGGTCATCTGGTTGAAGGCGCCGGCCAGCGCCCCAACCTCATCGTGCGAACACACGCCGCTGCGCCGCTTCAGGTCGCCCTCAGCCACCGCTCGCGCCGTGAGCACAAGGTCGCGCAGTGGCCGAGTGATCTGTCGGGCAACCAGGGCGCCCACGGCGATAACGGCGGCGAGCAGGGCCAGGCTGAGCGCGATCAGCGGGGTGCGCTGGGCCTCCCAGCTTGTGGTCAGCGGGCTGCGGGCCAGCGCAACCGAGAAGAATCCGTCCATGGTGCGGCGCACCCGCAGCGGCGAGTAGGCAAACTGGTACTCGCGGCCGTTCAGGCTGGCGACGCTCTGGATGTGGATGGGCTCAGCGGCGGCCCGGTCGGCGATCAATGCCTCAAGCTGTGCCAGGGGGATGGCCGCCACGCGGGCCTCGCCGACGAGGATCTGGGTGGTGGCCACCGCCACCCCGCGCCCGTCGTAGAAGGTAGTGACGGCGGCCTGCGAGCCTCCCTGGAGCCATGCGAGCAGCTCGTCAAGCGGCGTGGCCACCATCACCCCGCCGACCAGGGTCTCGCCGCGCCTGATCGGCGCCGATGTCCACAGATGATCCTCGCGGAAGGCCGAGAACTTATCCCCGAAGGCATCGCTACGCCCGTCGATGATCTGACCGACCAGCCACCAGTCGGCCAAGTCGGGCAGGTCGATCCGCGCGGGCATCGCGCCGACGCCGGCCCCATCGGCGCGCCGCCAGCTCAGCAGCGGGTGGCCGGAGGTGTCGAAGATCACCAGCGCGTGCAGGCCAAAGTTAGCCCAGATCGGGCGCAGCAGCGTCGCCAGACGCTCCGCGTCGCCCGCGTCTACTGCCTCGGCCACCTCGGCGGTGAAGGCGATCGTGCGCAGCTCCTCGATCTGCCGATCCTCAACCGCCACCAGCCCGTCGCTCGTCATCTGGCCCACCTCGACCAAGCGTGCGTTGAGACGATCCTGGAGCGAGCCCGCCGTGAAGCGGGCGGCAACCAGCGTCATCGCCATCGCCAGGAGCACAGCGAGCAGCAGGTAGGGCAGGATGATTTTGGTGCTGATGCGTCGGGCAACGATGCGGGTAAGTAAACGCATAATGCTGTTGAGCGGGCAAAGTCAGAGTACTATATCGTCTCCTGAGTCAAGGTAGCACGGACTCAGCTGTCGGTTCTAGCGGACAATAGTCGTTTTTCTGTCAGACTACGGTCATCGCCCATACTGGGAGCAGCCGTCCTATGACCGCTTGTAGAGCGATGATCAAGGCCCCTATAAGGCGGCGGGGGATGCGCCCGCCGATGGCACATCCCCCACCACAACCAGCTATTCTAGAGGCCTGTGGCCCATGGCACACGTTTACCGGTAGAAGATAAAGTCGATGTTCCCCGGCGACTGGCCGTGCCCCGTGAGCATCTGGGCCAGCTCGGCGTGGTGCTGCATGCCGTGCATCAGCACCTGGTGCAGGATGCGCCAGCGATCCAGCGGGGCCTGCACGCCGTTGTAGCGCGTCACGATCATCTCGCCGGCGATATCCTCATCGCTCAGGCCGTCGAGCAGCGCCCCCCACGCCTCACGCTCGGCGGCGAATCCCGCGCTGAGCGTCTCCAGGGTGGCGAACTGCGCCTCAGCCAGGGCCTCCGGCTGCTGCCCGGTCGCCAGGGCGTGCCTCCAGGCGTAGTCCACCCGCAGCAGGTGGAAAAGGATGGCGTGGAGCGGGCCATACTCCTCCGCGCTCAGCTTGCCCGCACCCGCGATCATCTGCTCGGTCGTGTGCCAGTGGTAGGCGAACAAGGTCTGGATGTGTGCCTTCTCAGCCATTGAGCTCTCTCCTTCCGTGGTTGGGGGTCAGAGTCAAGTGAAGTATACCCCGCCTTAGCGGGCGGCCTCGATCCGCATTGGCGGCATCCCTTGACAGCCTTGCGCCCGGTGATATACTGGGGGCACCCCACCCCCCCCGGGGGAGGGGTACCATATCAGGAGGCAGCGATGGAGAGCGACCACAAGCAGCAGCTCACCAACCGGCTGAAGACGATCGAGGGCCACGTGCGCGGCGTGCAGCGCATGGTCGAGGCCGACGCCTACTGCATCGACCTGCTCAAGCAGACGCGGGCGATCCAGCAGGCCCTAGCCAAGCTCGACGGACTCATCCTGTCCGAGCACCTGCGCACCTGCGTCACCACCGCCATCCGCGGCGACGAGGTCAGCGACCGCGAGCGCGTCGTCACCGAGCTGCTCCAGGTCTTCGAGAACGTGCATCAGTAGTAGCGACGCAGCGTGCTGCGTCAAGTAAGGGCGCAGCAGCCGCAGGCTGCTGCGCACCAACAAGGATAAACACCATGACCACCGAGAAGTTCCTCGTCCCCGGCGTCTCGTGCCAGCACTGCGTCAACGCGGTGAACAAAGAGGTCAGCGCCATCAGCGGCGTGCAGAAGGTCGATGTCAACCTGGACACCAAGGTCGTCACCGTCGAGCACGGCGATGCGGTCGCCCCGGCGGCGATCATCGCGGCCATCCAGGAGGCCGGCTACGAGGAGGTCTCGCCGGTGGCGGCATAGTGTTTAGGGCTGGCGCCCTAAACACCCCGATTATGTTGCGAACATGTGCCAGCTTCGCTGGCACATGTTCGCAACATAATAAAGAATCTTGTTGCCAGCAACAACACCGCGCACGGTGAGGGTGTGGGAGAGCTTCGCTCTGCCACACAAAAAAAACT
>NZ_JAIEWN010000002.1:26542-42641 GCF_019599295.1 Oscillochloris sp. ZM17-4
TATTCGCGCTAACAAAAACTGATTGTGCTGTGGCACGACGTAGCCGCGCCGCAGCACAATCAGTGCAGCATGTGCCTGCTGGGCACACATAATAAAGAATCTGGGGGCCATAGGCCCCCGCCCCCACTGGCAGGTGATATATGGCAGAGCAGCAGATCAACCTCCCCGTCACCGGGATGACATGCGCCTCCTGCGTGATGCGGGTCGAGAAGGCGCTCAAGAAGCTCCCCGGCGTGGTCGAGGCCAGCGTCAACCTGGCCACCGAACAGGCGGCCGTGCGCTTCGACCCGGCCCAGGCCAAGCCGCAGCAGATCCAGGCCGCCGTCGAGGCCGCCGGCTACGGCATCGTCACCGACCGCCTGGAGATCCCGGTGACGGGGATGACATGCGCCTCCTGCGTGATGCGGGTCGAGAAGGCGCTCAGGAAGGTCCCCGGCGTGATCGACGCCAGCGTGAACCTGAGCACCGAGGGCGCCAGCATCACCTACTCGCCGGCCAGCTCTAGCTTCGCAGAGCTGAGGCTGGCGATCGAGGGCGCCGGCTACGGCGTGATCGAGACGGCCGACGCCGACGCCGGCGCGCCCGAGGATGTCGAGGCCGCCGCCCGCGCCCGCGAGCTTCAGGACAAGCGCCGCAAGCTGATCGTCGGCGTGGCCTTCGGCCTGCCGCTCTTCCTGATCTCCATGTCCCGCGACTTCGGCCTGATCTCGCCCTGGTGGACCGGCGCCGCCGCCACCCTCCAGCAGCAGATGCCGGACATGCCGATGGCCGAGATGATGGGCAAGGTGGCCGCCCGCGACGACCTGCTGAACTGGCTGTTCCTGGCCCTGGCCACCCCGGTGCAGTTCTACAGCGGGCGCGACTTCTACATCCACGCGTGGAAGGCCCTCAAGGCCCGCACGGCGAACATGGACACCCTGATCGCCATGGGCTCCTCGGTGGCCTACCTCTACAGCCTGATCCTGCTGCTCAGCGGCGCCTCCGGCCACGTCTACTTCGAGACCGCCGCCCTGATCATCACGCTCATCCTGGTCGGCAAGTACCTGGAGGCCCGCGCCAAGAGCCAGACCGGCGCGGCCATCCGCGCGCTGGTCGGCCTCCAGCCGAAGACCGCCCGCGTCCTGCGCGGCGGCCAGGAGGTCGATGTCCCGGTGGCCGAGGTGCGCAAGGGCGAGATCGTGATCGTCCGCCCGGGCGAGAAGGTGCCGGTGGACGGCGCGATCATCAGCGGCGAGTCGGCCGTGGACGAGAGCATGGTCACCGGCGAGAGCCTGCCGGTCGAGAAGCGCGCCGGCGACAGCGTGATCGGCGCGACGATCAACCGCAGCGGCAGCTTCCAGATGCGCGCGGTGCGCGTCGGCAAGGAGACGGCCCTGGCCCAGATCATCCGCCTGGTGCAAGAGGCCCAGGGCTCGCGCGCCCCGGTGCAGCGCCTGGTCGACCAGGTCGCCAGCGTCTTCGTGCCCGTCGTGATCGGCGTGGCCCTGCTGACCTTCCTGGCCTGGCTGCTGGCCGGCGTCGGGCCGACCCAGGCCATGCTCTTCGCCGTGGCCGTGCTGGTGATCGCCTGCCCCTGCGCCCTCGGCCTGGCCACCCCGACCGCGATCATGGTCGGCACCGGCACCGGCGCCGAGCACGGCATCCTGATCAAGAACGCCGAGAGCCTGGAGCGCGCCGCCAACATCAGCGCGATCATCCTCGACAAGACCGGCACGATCACCCAGGGCAAGCCGGCGGTCACTGACGTGATTGCAGATTGCAGATTGCAGATTGCAGATTTTGCTCACGCTGCTACCCCAACAGGTAGGGAGCGGAGCGAGTCTCCTGGCTCGGATCAATCTGAAATCTACAATCTGCAATCTGCAATCTTGCAGCTGGCGGCGAGCGCGGAGAGCCGCAGCGAGCACCCGCTCGGCGAGGCGATCGTGGCCGAGGCCAGGGCGCGCGGGATGGCGCTGTCCCAGCCCGAGGGCTTCAGGGCCACCGCCGGGGCCGGCGTCGAGGCGACGGTGGATGGCCGCCAGGTGCTGGTGGGCACCATGCGCATGATGGGCCAGCGCGGCGTGGACCTGGGCGATCTGCCCGCCGAGGTCGAGCGGCTCCAGGCCGAGGGCAAGACGGCCATGCTGGTGGCCGCCGACGGCGAGGCCCTCGGCGTGATCGCGGTGGCCGACACCGTCAAGCCCAGCTCGGCCGCCGCCGTGGCCGCCCTGCGCGCCCGCGGTGTGACGGTGGCCATGCTCACCGGCGACAACCGGCGCACCGCCGAGGCGATCGCCGCCCAGGTCGGCGTAGACACGGTGCTGGCCGAGGTGCTGCCCGGAGACAAGGCCGCCGAGGTGCGGCGGCTCCAGGCCGAGGGCAAGGTGGTGGCGATGGTCGGCGACGGCGTGAACGACGCGCCGGCGCTGGCCCAGGCCGACGTCGGCATCGCCATCGGCACCGGCGCCGACGTGGCCATGGAGGCCGCCGACATCACCCTGATGCGCGGCGACCTGGGCAGCATCGCGCAGGCGATCACCCTCAGCCAGGCCACCATGCGCACGATCCGCTGGAACCTGTTCTGGGCCTTTATCTACAACGTGGTGCTGATCCCGCTGGCCGCCGGGGCGCTCTACCCGCTCACCGGCTGGCAGCTCAGCCCCATCCTGGCCGCCGGGGCCATGGCCTTCTCGTCGGTCTTCGTGGTCAGCAACAGCCTGCGGCTGCGCGGGCTGCGGCTCGGGTAGGTGCGCCGGGCACCAGACACATGTGGGATGATGTCGCCCCCGCGATCAGGGCCGGAGGGGCGGGCCAGCCCGTCCGGCCCGTAAACGGTGGTGCCACAGTGGCATCACCCCATCGACTGCGCCGCCTGACGTAGCGACCACTTCCCCGTCGCCGCGTCCCAGCCCCACACCGCGCGCCGCACCTGCGGCACGTCGGTCGCGTTGGCTTGGAGCGAGAAGGTGAAGGGCACCAGGTCGATCACCAGATCGTCACCAACCAGGCGCAGCTTGCGCGCCCGCTCCTGCGGCGTGGCCCCGGCGGCCGTCAGATCAAGGAGCTGGACTGGTGGGCCAGCTGCGCGCCCCTGCGCGTCCAGCGGCAGGGCCACCACCTCGGGGCGACGGGCCAGCCCGGCATACATGGTGTAGCCCGCACCCTGGCGCACCAGCAGCACGCCCATCACATCGGTGTCGCTGAGGATCGTGGTCTGTCCGCCGTCGGGCAGGTGCATGGCGATCACCCCGCCCTGCTCCTGGGCCGGCGTCGAGCCCAGCACCGACCCCGCGTAGAGCGTGTCCAGGCCGCAGGCGTAGAACAGGCCCAGCACCCCGAACGGGTTGCGGGCGCTCGCCGCGCCGGGCAGCGTCACGAAGGGATGGAGCTCGCCGCTGGCCGTGTCCGCCCGCCAGATTGTCGCCGCCCCCGCCAGCGGATTGTCGGCCAGCGAGAGCCGCGGGGTCGGCGCGGCGTAGACGTTGCCCTGCGCATCGTAGGCGATGGCCCCCAGGTAGCCGGCGTCATCCCAGGTCGGATGCTGGTAGGCCGACGCCTCGCCCGTAGCGGAGCGCAGGGCCAGGCCCATCTCACGCCCGTCGGTGGCCAGAGCCACATCCGGCGATGTTGCCACCGCTGCGACAAACTGCGGCGTCGCCCGACAGGTGTCCACCGCCTCGGGGCGAGAGGCCACCGATGGCGCGGGCGCGCCGCCCAGCGCGACGGCCAGGCCAGCCACTACGATCACCAGGGCGAGCAAGCCCAGCGCGACCGGCAGGATGCCGGGCGCTCGCTGAGGGCGTCGTGCGGGCATCTAAAACCCCTCGCGTCATAAGCGCTATGCGTTTGGATACTATGCAGGCAACGCTAGTTCTGTGCAACCGACATGCGCAGCTCGGCAGCAAGCGCCTCCTGGGGCGAGCGTGCGATCGAAACCATAGCGCTCCAGTCTACGCCCATCGTCGTGAGCGTGGCGGCCAGATCAGCGGGAATGCTCGTGATGACCACACGCACCCCGAGCAGCCGGACGGCCTGCATGCTGCGCCGCAGCGCATCAGCGACGGCGGTATCAAGGATCGTCACACCGGCCAGGTCGATCAGGACCAGCCGGGTGCGCTGCGCGTGCAGGGTGGCGAGCAGCCGGCTGGTGAACTGCTCGATGCGCCGCTGATCAACCTGGCCGATCAGCGGCGCGAGCAGCACGCCATCAGCCAGTGTGACGGTCGGCACTTCGAGGAGGCCAACCAGCTCCAGCGTGCGCTGAAGCTCGGCGGCCTGCGCCGACGCCCGCGCTGCCAAATCGGCGTATTCCGCAGCCTGCGCCGCGCTCGCGGCGGCCTCGGCATTCGCGCGGGCGGCCTCCTGCGCGAGCTGGGCGCGCTGCGCATCGACAATCAGCCGTGTCACGACCAGGCCGGCGATAATCAGCGCCAGGATGACGAGCCGGAATGGCTCAGTGTAGGGGTTTGCCACGCCGAGCGCAATCGTGATCGCCACCAGCGAGGTGATCGGGACCGCGGCGATCAGGATCGGCCCGGCGACAATCCCCGCGACAACCGGCCCCACAAAGAATACCGGAGAGAAGCCGGCGGTATTCGGCGCGTCAAGGATGAGCGATGCGGAGATCGTCACCATGGTCACGATGGCGCTGACCGGCCCCGTGTAGGTCCAGTTTCTTCGGTGCAGCCACAGCAGCACGCCAAAGATGATGGCGGTGACGCCCGCAGCAATGCTGATCGTCAACGAGAAGTGCGTCAGCGGCTCGGTGATAACCACGATGATTGCGACGGCCAGTTGAAGTGCGATCATTACCTGGGTTGCGGTGTGCTGGCTAATCGAGCGCATCTCTCTCTCCAGTACGACTATGACACGAGGCGGACGCGGTGTATCTGCTGGTAGGCTGGGATCGTCAGCAGCCCAGCGACGAGCAGGATGATAGCGAACGGTACAAGCATACTACTAACCCGAACGGCAACAAGTGCGGCTATCACATATTTAATCACCAGCGCGTGGAGGTGGCATGCTCGCCCCGCGCGCCAGGGCATCGCGCCGAGCGGCAGCAGCACAAGCAGCCAGGGGAAGGCGAGGATTTCGGCAAAGAGAGCCAGGGCCACGCCAAACAATCCCCAGGCCACCCAGGGAGCCGCCTGCGGCGCGACAACGGCCAGCGTCCGGGTGCCGGCGCGCGTGTCCGGCTCCTGGTCGCGCACGTCGCCCCAGAGGTTCCCCCCTGCGTCAATTATAGCGAATGCAAGCGCGATCTGCACCGTGGCCGGGGTGATTGGCCCGGCCACGGCAGCGCAGAGCAGAAGCAGGCTCGCGCCAGCGACTCCCCGCAGGATGTTGGAGAGGCCCGGCACGCTCTTGGCGGCGGCGTAGAGGATACTGGACACGATCGTCGCCAGCGCGCCGGGGATCAGGCGCGCGCCACCGACGAGAATGGCCGCGCCGGCGACACTCAGGCCGGCGAGCGCGAGGCTGATCAGCAGCAGAGGTGTGTCATCGCGCCCCCGAAGTGCCCGTGCATCGGCACGGCGATGGATGAGGTCGCTGACTGCGCTCAGACCGAGCAGCATCCCCGCTGGCAGAGCGATGATGAGCACAAGATGGTGCCAGAGAAGCGCCGAGGTGATCGTCGCTGCGGTCGCGAGAGCCGAGAGCGAGAGGTACGGCAACGTATAGATGCGTCCGACGCGCAAGACACGCCCGAGCGGGCTGGTGGTGTTCATAGAGTGCTTGTCGTTAGGCATAGTGCGCGTTAGGCTTAGGAAAGCCAAAACGAGGCGACGAGGAAATTGCTCCCTCATCGCCTCGTTTGAGTTTCCATTGGTAGCGGCGGCAGGATTCGAACCTGCGAGGCCAATGTCAGACGTACGCTACTGCCCCTCATGTGGCGCGCAGGTGAGCGCGAACGAGCGCTTCTGCGGAAGCTGCGGCACGCGCATGGACCAGCCCGCCCCCGCCGCCCCGACAGTGCCATTAGGGCGGCAGGCCGCCCCGCCGACGCAGGTGCTTCCGCCAGCCCAGGCCCCTACGCCGCCGACGTTTGGCACGCCGCCCGTCCCGCCGCCGACGTTTGGCACGCCGCCCGTCCCGCCGCCGACGTTTGGCGCTCCCGCCGACCCGACGGCGGCCCCGCCGAGGCGCGGGCTGCCGGTGTGGGTGATCATCCTGCTCGCGGTGGCCGGCCTCTGCGCGATCGGCTGCGTCGCCGTCGCCGCCTTCGTCGTCATCACCGGCGACAGCACGGCCAGCGCGACCGCCACGCCCCGGCCCTCGGGCCTCGGCGGCGGGATCGTGCCCGTCCCGACCCGCGAGGGCGGCGGCGGGATCGTGCCCGTCCCGACCCGCGAGGGCGACGCGCCGACCGATGAGATCCCCGCGCCCACCGCCGCCAACATCCCCACCGCCGCGCCCACCAGCACCGGCGGCGGGATCATCGGCGGCGTCAACCCCAACGCCGAGGCCGCCCGCACCGCCGAGGCCGCCACCGCCCAGGTTGTCGCCGCCACCGCCCAGGCCGAGCAGACCAACGCCGAGGTCGCCAGCCTAATCGCCTCCGCCAAGCAGGTCTTCAAGGACGAGTTTGTCGACAACCGCAACCGCTGGTTCACCGGCGTCTTCGAGGATATCGAGACCGACACGATCGAGGACGGCGTCTTTAAGGTGAGCTGGGCGGCCAAGGGCACCTCCTACGAGCTCTACGAGGTGCGCGAGCTGACGAACTTTGTGGCCGATGTGGACTGCGTGGTCCACCAGGGCGGAACCGATGGCAGCTGCAGCCTCGTCTTCGCCCAGAAGACCGACGTGGGCTTCTATAAGTTCGAGGTGTTCGACGACTACTACCGGCTCTTCGTCGTCTCCTCTGGCAGCGACCCAACCAATCTGGCGGAGGGCGACCCGGCCGGCATCGTGAGGCCCGGCGAGGTGAACAGCCTGCGGGTGATCAAGCAGGGCGATCAGATTCGTATCTTCCTCAACGGGACGCTGCTTGACACGCTGAGCGATAGCACCTACCAGACCGGCAAGATCGGCGTCTCGACGAACTCGTACAGCGAGAGCGGCGGGGTTGAGGTCTGGTTCGATAACTTTGTGATCTGGGAGCTGCCCTCGTAGGCACCGTCTCGACAGATCATCAAAAGCCGCGTGGTGGTGCAGCTGTTGCTGCACCACCACGCGGCTTTTGATGCCAAAGGCCGCTAGGCCTGCACGCCCAGGGCGGTGAGCAGGCCGGCCCGCCCGACGATGCCAACAAACTTCCCGTCGGCGTCTACCACCGGCAGCGCCTTGATCTTATGCGCGACCATCAGGCGGATGGCCTCGGCCACCGGCGCGTCGGAGCGCACGGTGATCGCCGGGGCGCTCATCGTCTCGGCGGCGGTGCGGCCGTAGCCCTCGACCTGGAGGGCCGCCGTCTTCTTGCCGGCGCTCAGCCAGGCCGCCAGCTGGCTCAGGGCGCTCGGCGGCATGCGCCGCGACGCCCGGCGCAGCACGTCCCCGTCGGTGATGATACCCAGCACGCCCCCGCTCTCGTCGAGCACCGCCACCCGCCGCATCGGGCTCTCGAGCAGCGCGTCGAGGGCTTCGGCCACCGGCGCGTCGGGGAGCACCGTCGTCGGGCCAGCGATCATCACATCGGCCACGGTGGCCGGCGCGCCCGCCGGCAGGCGCAGCGGCTGATCGGGGCGCTGGCGCAGCCCCTCGGCGACCGTCTTCAGCAGGTCGTAGCGGCTGACCATGCCCACCAGATGCCCGGTGAGATTCACCACCGGCATGCGCTTACGGTCGTGGCCGGCCATCACGGCGGCGGCCTGGGCCAGCGACATATGATCGGGGATCGTCTGCGGGGTGGGGGTCATTAGGTCGGCGGCGGTCTGGGGCTGCTCGGCGAGCGCCTCGACCTGGGCGGCGCGCTCGCTCAGCGGCAGGTTGCGCTGGAGCCGCACCGAGAGGCCCTGCACCCCGTGGTTCAGCAAGTCCCCGTCGGTGATGATGCCGACCACGTGGCCGCCGCCGTCCACCACCGCCACTGCCCGCAGCCCGCGCTCGATCAGCAGGTTCACGATATGGCCGACCGGCTCCTCGGGGGCCACGCGGGCCACGTCGCGGCTCATCACGTCAGCCACGGTCAGGTGGCGCGGGAAGGGGCCGCCCTCGCGCTGGCCGCGGAACACCACCTCCACCGGCGAGATCACGATCATGCCCTCCTGCACCAGGTCGCGCAGCTGCGGGATCACCTGAGCCACACGGTCGGCCCGGTCGACCAGCGTGATCACCAGGGGCAGGTGGCTGGCGATGTCGATCGCCATCTCGCTATGGATCACCTGGTGGACGCCGTAGCCGCCCACGCCGCGCAGCACCGTCGCGCCGGGGCAGCCCGCGTCGCGCAGCACCTCGACGATCTGCTGCGCCAGCGACCTGCCGCTGATGCTGTCACCCTCACCTATATAAATCGAGAGCTGCTGCGTCCTTCCTGAGTCGTTCATCTGGGCCTCCGCATCATTGCGAGCGTTCCAACGCGCCCGACTGCATATTCGCCCCAATCGTACCGCGTTTTTTCTGGCTGTCAGTGATGAATCCGCCAGAGCACGGCAAGATCTAGCACCGGAGTGCGCGGCGCGAGCCTCCATCGTATGCATAGGAGTAGTTCGAGGTTAGGACTATTGGCTACGCAACTTCAGATGAACAGGCCGTAACCTAATAGTTAAAATTTCGTTTAAACGGGCGTGTGAACAAAACAGCCAGGCACAAGGAGGCACCTGCAATGGCAGCACTCAAGAGCATCGGACGGTCCGCGCACACGATGAAGATCGTGAAATATGCGATCACCATCGGCGCGGTGGTGATCACCAGCCTGGGATCGATGGCGATGGACGATGAGCGCGCCCTGGCCGGCACGCATGAGGTGGCCAGCATGAGCGTCCCCGAGCAGATGATCGACGGCGTCCGCGACGCCCTCGCGCCGCTGGCGACATGGCTGGCCGAGCCGGATGAGAGCCCGGCATCGTGCTCGCAGCAGGCGAATGTCAACCAGTAGTGGCGCAGCGTGCTGTGCCCGTTTATCTGGAGGATCTACTGAATGAGCGCAGACAAAGCAGCCCGCCTGGCGGCGATCAGGGCCGCCAACAGCACAAAGGCGGCCGCCGATCCGACGGCCCCTGCGGCGGTGCCCGCCCCTGCGGGCGATGATAAGGCGGTCCGCCTGGCGGCGATCAGGGCCGCCAACAGTACGAAGGTGGCCGCCGAGCCGGCGGCCTCTGCAACACCCGCCCCCGCGCCGAAGGTAGCCGCGCCGAAGGCCGCGCCGAAGCTAGCCGCCGCCACCATACCCGAGAGCTCGCTGCTGAGCCTCCAGCTACGGATCGTGCTGGGCCTCATGTTCATCGTGGTGAGCGGCCTGCTCATCCTGACCGCGATGGAGATCTGGCAGCCGATCCTGCGCATGGCCCTGCCGGCCGTGGAGACCAGCAGCTACATCTCGATGTCGCGCTCAAGCGCGATGGTCGGCTACGTCCTGCTCTGGATGTCGATGGCCTTCGGCCTGGCGATCACCAGCAAGGCCACGCGGATCTGGCCGGGCGGCCCGGTCGCCGTGGACCTGCACCAGCATCTGAGCATCCTGGGCCTGGTCTTCTCCGCCTTCCACGTCCTCATCCTGCTGGGCGACCCAGCGCTGAACTTCACGCTGGTGAAGGCGCTGGTGCCGAACGTGCCGAATGGCTACCGCCCCATGTGGATGGGCAACCTGGGCAAGGCCGCCCTCTACCTGATGGCGATCGTCGGGCTGAGCCACTATGTGCGCGCGCACATCGGGCCGCGGGTGTGGCGGAAGCTCCACTACGCCAGCTTCGCCGTCTTCGTCCTGACGCTACTGCACGGGGTGTTCGCCGGCAGCGACACGGGCACCTTCTGGGCCGAGTGGCTGTACGCCTTCAGCGCCATGAGCCTGGTGGGCCTGACGATCTACCGGGTGAAGGCCCGCAAGCAGCGCGCGCCCGCCGCCGCCGGGCTCCAGGTCGGCGCGGTGCGCTTCGACCCGATCGCCCGCATGGCCACCCTCCACGACGGGCGCAAGGTCGAGCTGCGGATCACCGAGGCCAACCTGCTGTTCTACCTGATGCAGAACGCCGGCCGGCCCCTGCGGCCCGAGCAGATCCTGGCCGGCGTCTGGGGGCAGAGCTACCGGGGCGAGAGCAAGCTGGTGGACGGCTACATCCGCCGGCTGCGCGCCCGCATCGAGCCCGACCAGGGCACGCCAACCTACATCCGCACCGTCGAGCAGGGCTACCTGTTCGACGGGAGCGCGCCCCATATCACCACCGCCGCCGCCGAGGGGCTCGGCCGCGCGCGAGCGTCCGCGTAGGGAATTGCAGATTGCAGATTGCAGATTTGGCGTAGCAAAGCTGGGCAATCTGCAATCTGCAATCTACAATCTGGCTTACCCAATTTAGACATGGTTTCAGAGGGGCCGAATCAGAGTAACAGTTCGTAGTGTGGGCTTCAGCCCCCTGTGGCCCATCTGGCGCGCTGAAGCGCCCACTACGAGCCTCGCAAACTGTAAATCGCCTACGAACCTTGTCTTAAGGAGAAACCCCCAATGATCTACATCATCACCGAGCCCTGCATCGGCATGAAGAACGCCACCTGTGTCGCCGTCTGCCCGGTGGACTGCATCTACGAGGGGCCGGACCAGTACTACATCAACCCCGACGAGTGCATCGGCTGCGGGGCCTGCGAGTCGGAGTGCCCGGTCTCGGCGATCTACACCGAGGAGGAGGTGCCGGCGGAGTACGCCAGCTACCTGGAGAAGAACAAGGGCTTCTTCGTCGGGGCATAATAAAAACTTAGTAGGGACGCAGCGTGCTGCGTCCCTACTGGGCCTCCGCCCACGCGAGGTACGCCTCCAGCGGGCCGTTGTAGTAGACGTGGACGACCTGGTTGAAGGTGATCTTGCCGACGGCGTCCCAGACCTCGTTGTCGTCGGCGCTGTAGGCGACGAGCATGCCCCGCTCGGGGGCGTACTCGTCCTCGCCGGGCGGGATGACGAAGGCGAGCCAGGACTCGGGGTAGCGCGACTCGACCTCGGAGATGAGCTCGACCCGGCCGCGCTCGGCCATGCCGGTGTAGGGGCAGCCGCAGTCGCAGTCCGGCCCGCAGCTGGAGTGGTCGCCGTCGCCGGTGCCGCAGGACGAGAGCTTGGTGCCGCCGTGGTCGGCGCTGGTGAGATTAATAAGCGTTGGCATACCCTCTATGGTATCACACTCTTTAGGGCTACGCCCTAAAACCCCTTCATATTTCTGGTTGAAATTGCCAGCTTCGCTGGCAATTTCAACCAGAAATATGATCACCTTCGGCGCGTGGGCGCCGTCGCGCTAGCGGATCACCTCAAGGCCGCCCATGTAGGGCCGCAGCACCTCGGGCACGACGATGCTGCCGTCGGCCTGCTGATAGTTCTCGATGATCGCGATCATCACGCGGGGCAGGGCCAGGCCGGAGCCGTTGAGCGTGTGAAGGAACTCGGGCTTGGCGCCGGGCTCGGGCCGGTAGCGCAGGTTGGCCCGCCGCGACTGGTAGTCCTCGAAGTTCGAGCAGGAGCTGACCTCCAGCCACTCCTCGACGCCGGGCGACCAGATCTCCAGGTCGTACTTCATCGTCGCCGTGCCCAGGTCGGCGGTGCAGAGCTGCAGCAGCCGGTAGGGCACGCCCAGCCCCTTGCAGATATCCTCGGCGTTGTCGATCAGGGTCGTCAGCTCGGCGTAGCTCGTCTCCGGCGTGACAAACTTGACCATCTCGACCTTGTCGAACTGGTAGACGCGCTTGATCCCGCGCACATCGCGGCCGGCGCTCATCTGCTCGTTGCGCCAGCAGGGCGTGTAAGCCACATGGTAGATCGGCAGCTGGCTGGCCTCAAGGATCTCCTCGCGATAGAGGTTCGTCACCGGCACCTCGGCGGTGGGGATGAGCGTGAGGTCGGCGCCCTCGATCGTGAAGAGGTTCTCGCCGAAGCGCGGCAGGTTGCCGGTGCCGACGAGCACCTCCTCCTTGACCACATAGGGCGGGGTGATCTCGCTGTAGCCGTGCTGCTGGGTGTGGACATCCAGCATCCAGGTGATCAGGGCGCGCTGGAGCCGCGATCCGGCGCCCTTGAGCACGAAGAAGCGCGTGCCGCTGAGCTTCACGCCGCGCTCGAAGTCGATGATGCCGAGGGCCTCGCCCAGCTCCCAGTGCGGCCTCGGCGTGAAGTCGAACTGCCGCTGCTCGCCCTCGACCCGCACGACGACGTTGTCGTGCTCGGTCGTCCCGTCGGGCACATCGGCGTGGGGCAGGTTCGGCAGCCAGAGCATCATGCGGCTAAACTCAGCCTCTGCCTCGTTCGTCTGCCGGTCCAGCTCGGCGATCTGGTCGCCGACCTCGCGCATGGCGACAATCTTCGCCTCGCGCTCGTCCTTGTCCTTCATCTTGCCGATCTCTTTGGAGACCGCGTTGCGCTCGGCCTTGAGCGCCTCCACCTCCTTGATCAGCGCCCGGCGGCGCTCGTCCACGGCCAGCAGCGCGTCCACCTGGGCCGGGTCGTCCCCCTTGCGGCGCAGCCCCGCCCGCACCACCTCGGGCTGCTCACGGATCAGCTTAATGTCGAGCATCACTCACTCCTATGCCATTGCAGATTGCAGATTGCGACGCGCCCCTACTTCTTCGCTAGGTCCTGCATCACCCGAATAATATCGCCCATGCCGATGCTGCCGTCGCTGTCGCTGTTGAGCGAGGTGAACATGCGCGTGAGCATCTCGCGCTGGCGCTGGTCGGCGATGCGGCTCGGCACCAGGTAGAGCGTCTCCCCGTCCCTGATGAAGTAGAGCGCGTAGGGGCTGCCGCCGCGCTCCATGGCCGTCATCACCGCCTGCCGCACCATGGGGTGGGTCACGGGCACCAGGCTGCCGGCAGGCGCGCCCGCCGGGAGATCCATCGCCGGCGGCTCCAGCTCAGCGGTGGGCCCAGCGGAGAACGTGCTCGGCCGCGAGAGAGACGGCTGCTCGGGCGGCATCGCCGGCGGCAGCCCGCTCACCCGCCCCGGGAAGTTGCCCCATGCCCGGTTGAGCATCACGAGCGCGATCAGGATGACGACAACCCCGATGGCCACAATCCCGGCGACAAGTGTCCAGTCCATAGCGGCCTCCTCCATGTAAGGGCGCAGCAGCAGTGTAAGGGCGCAGCAGCAGCTGTGCTCTGCCTTCCCGATAGGCAACTCGGGCTGCTGCGCCCCGACGGCCAACCCCCAACCCCTAGATCAAGCTATAGCTCCAGCTCAGCGGCTGCCCGTCCCGATAGGGCATGACCCCGTGGAACTGGCGCGGGTCGGCGCTGAGGACCAGCGGCAGGAAGTGGCGGTCGCCCGGCCAGAGGGGCAGGTCGAGCATGCGCTCAATGGGTACCCACTCCAGCTCGCCCTCGCTGTTGCGGGCGGGCGGCTCGCCCGCGAAGGCGGTGACCACAAAGATAAAGCCGAGCCAGTCCTCGCCGCCCTTGCCGAAGCCGGGCCAGCTGACCGTGCCGCGCAGGGTCAGCTCAGTGGCCTCGATGCTGGCCTCCTCGCGCAGCTCGCGGCGCATGCCGGCCACCACATCCTCGTCGGGCTCGACCTTGCCGCCCAGGCCGTTATACTTGCCGAGGTGCTGGTCGCCGGGGCGGGCGTTGCGGTGGATCATCAGCGCCGAGCGGCCGTCGGGCGAGAGGACGTAGCCGAGGGTGGCGATGATCGGCGTGTAGGGCATCGTATCCTCCTACCAGCTCCGGGCCAGGCCCACGAGGCCCTGGCGAAACTCGGCGATGCGGCGCAGGGAGCCGGCCTCGGTGTTGTCGGGGACATCCTGCGGCAGAAAGAAGCGGGCGTCCACGATCTCGATGTCGCCGACGGGCGGGCGGGCCTCGCCGAGGGCGGCGCAGACAAAGACGCCGACGTGGTTGTTGAATCCATAGTCGTGCTGGTAGTAGACGCCGAGGAGGCGCTGGATCTGGGCGTCGCAGCCGCCCTCCTCGCGCACCTCGCGCAGGGCGGCCGTGGCCAGATCCTCGCCGCGGGAGACGCCGCCGCCGGGCAGGCTCCAGGGCGTGGGGCCGCTGCGGTGGCGCACCATGAGCAGGCGGTCGCCGCGCGTCACCACAGAGCGCACGCCGAGCTCGGTGGGCCGCGCCAGGCGGCGCAGCCCGTCGCGCACCGTGACGATCGTGTGGTAGGCGAGCGTGAGCCCGCCCTCGCGCATGCCGTTGGTCACATCGTTCATCCGCACCCCATAAAAAAACCTCGCCCTAGAGAAGGACGAGGGAGAAGACCCCGTGGTGCCACCTTCATTCGCCCGGCGCGTGGCGCGGGCCTCTGAGGAGCGCTGTAACGGGCGCGCCCGATCGGGCTTACTGCGGCTGAGGATGAGTGTTGAGCGTTGAGTGTTGAGTGTTGAGCTGGCTCAGCACTCAATATTGCTCGCTCATACACGCGCCCAGAGCCGGTTCGGCTGATGACTCAGGAGGGGATGCGCTGTGCCCGGCCACCGCCTCGCAGCTCCCGGCGGCTCTCTGAAGACCTTCGGCGCGGCGCGCGCTCCATCATCGTCGCTGGGCAAATTATAGCAGGGGCGCCCCAGCGGCGCAACCCCTGGGGCGCAGGGCATGTGCAACGTCGCTGGCGGCTGAAGCCGCGTCGCGGGGGCCTGCGGCCACCCGCCCACCTTCGTGGGCGGATCCGGCGTCGGCCTGCGCCGACGCCCGGCGCAGCGCGCCCTGCCGGCGCGACGTCAGTCGCCAGCCAGGGGGGCGCGCAGGACGTTGCACATGCCCTGCCCTGGGGCGCTCGCCGGCGATCATGTGCTACACTAGCGTCGATTCAAGCAGCCTGTTTGGGGTGGCGGCGACGCAAGGCTGGATTGCAGCGCCCAACCCCCGACTCCCAACTCCTACCCCCGCGCTGAAAGCGCACTAGCCCGAGCACCCGCCGGCGGGGCAGCCCGCCTAGCTGATACGAGCGCCATGAGCAAGAGCTTCGCCTACCCCGGCGCGCTGCATATCCACACCACCTACTCCGACGGCACCGGCACCTTCCCGGAGGTAATCGCCGCCGCCCAGGCGGCCGGTCTGCGCTGGATCATCATCACCGACCACGACAGCCTGGAGGGCGCGCCCTTCGCCGGCTGGCACGACGGACTGCTGGTGATCGTCGGCCACGAGATCACCCCCGACCGCAACCACTTTCTGGCCCTGAACGTGGACACCGTGGTGGATAACACACTGCCGCCCCAGGACTTTGTGGACGAGGTGTACGCCCGAGGCGGGTTCGGCGTGATCGCCCACCCCGACGAGCGGGTGAGGAACAGCTTCAAGGAGATCTACCGCTGGGATGACTGGACGGTGGACGGCCCCCGCCAGCGCGAGGGACGCGTGGTGGGACTGGAGCTGTGGAACCTGATGAGCGACTGGGGCGAGCACCTGACCGCGCGCAACAAGATCGTCAACTTCCTGCTGCCGCGCCTGGGCATGAGCGGGCCGAGCCCGGCTACGCTGGCCTGGTGGGATCGGCTGAATATTGCCGGGCGACGCACCTTCGGCGTCGGCGGGGTGGACGCGCACGCCTTCAAGCAGCGCGCGCCCTGGGGCGAGGTCGAGGCATTCCCCTACCGCTGGATCTTCGGCACCCTGACGAACTACCTGCTGATGGGCGCGCCGCTGAGCGCCGACGCGGAGGTGGCCACCAACCAGGTCTACGCAGCCCTGGCCGGCGGGCGCAGCTACTTCGTGAACCGCCTCGACGGCGACGCCCCGGCGATCATCTTCGCGGCCCGCCGGGGCGATGAGGCCTACGAGATCGGCGACAGCGCCTCGCTGGCCGGCGGCCCGCTGCTGATCGAGGCGGACGTGGGCGCGGACGCCTACATCCGCCTGATCGCCGACGGCGAGGTGCTGACCAGCGGGGTGCGCCGCATCCGCCAGAGCGTCGCCGAGCCCGGCGTCTACCGCCTGGAGGGCTACTGGGGCGGCAAGCCGTGGCTCTTCGCGAACCCGCTGTTCATCGAGGACTAGGGCTGATCTTCACGCGTGCATCCTCGATCTTCACGCGTGCATCCTCGATCTT
>NZ_JAIEWN010000002.1:42741-58739 GCF_019599295.1 Oscillochloris sp. ZM17-4
GGATCCTCCAGGCGCACCATCTCGCCGGGCCGCCCGTCGATCTTGCTCCCCCAGCCCTGCATCATGCGGCCCAGACCGCCCAGCGCGCGCTCGGCCGTGTCGGGCAGCACAAAGGTCTGCCCCTGAAAGTTCTTGTTGAAGTCGGCGATGAAGAAGATCCCGTGAAAGATCGTGTGCCACGTGGTGCGCCGGTTGCCCTTCGAGTCCGTCGTGGTGGTCTTATACTCAGCGTGAACCTCGGAGAAGCGGAAGGCCGTCGTCCCCACCCGCCCGCTGAAGTGATCCTCGGCCCGGTAGCGGTCGATCCGATGGCGGTAGATCCCGCTGTCGGCGAACTCACGCTGGCTGATCCCGCCGCCCGGTATGTAGGATAGGTCGGGGTCGATCACCCTGGCCAGGCGGGCAATCACCTCAGACTTGAAGTAGCTGCGGTACTCCTGCATCGCCCCGTTGACCAAGACCCCCCAGACAATGAAGCCGATGGCGAGCGGGACGATCAGGCCGAATACCCCGATCACGCGCGTGAGCACCAGGGCCAAGACGATGGCGAGCGGCGCGATGATGGCGGCGCTCAGCAAGGCCCGGTTGCGGGCGCGCAGCCGGCGCGCCTCGAGCTCGTCGAGGATGGGGCGCAGCTCGCCCTGGTAGAGCGCGGCCAGTGCGGGCTGGTTGGGTGGTGTGGTTGGCATCAGCGCTGAAACATGCTACGCACATCGACGCTCTGGCGCTCGACGGCGCTCGCCTCGAACAGCACGCGCTGGCTCAGGCCCATCGGGCCGGCCATGAGGCTGCCTGGCAGCATCTGGATGGCGTTGTTGTAGTCGGTGACGGCGGCGTTGTAGGCCCGCCGGGACGCCGAGATCTGCTCCTCGACCTCGTTCAGGCTGGCCTGGAGGTGCATAAAGTTCTGGCTCGCCTTCAGGTCCGGGTAGCTCTCGACCGACACCATCACCCGACCGAGGGCGCTGTCGATCTGGCGCTCGGACTCCGCGCGCTGGGCCGGGGTCATGTCGCCGGTCACCGCCCGGGTGCGCAGCTCGGTCAGCTCGCTCAGCAGCTCGCGCTCGTGGACCATATACTTCTCGACGGTCGCCACGAGGTTGGGGATCAGGTCGTAGCGCTTCTTGAGCATGACGTCGACCGAGGAGAATGCCTGGTCGGCCCGGTTGCGCTTACCGATCAGTCCGTTGTAGATTCCGATCAGCCCGACTAGAACCACAACGATAACGACAATGAGGAGGATGAGTGTTGTTCCCACGGGCGTACCTCGGTAGCCTGCCAGGACGCGGCCCGGCAGTGCGGCGGCTCTTCCTGTGACGGCTCCCAAGCGTAAACGCTTGGGCTTCAAGGGTCTTGCACCCGTGCTGTGCCGCCCCACAGCCATTGGTTACGAGCTCGGCAGAACGTTTTATGCAGCGCGCCCGTGACGTTATGCGCTGCAACCGCCCGAACGTTCACTTGTGCATGTGCCATTCGCTATCAGGTAGTCGATATGCTGGTACGTCGACATTTGACACATACGCCGAAACCTTAACTTGTGACCAATGGTCTTACAGTAGTAATTTGGGATACCAATGATTGTAGCTACGATTCTGATGGTTTGTCAAACCTGCAGGCTGCGCATGTGGCTGCCCCTGCTGTTCGATGGCCAGCCAACGATGGCCTGTTGCCATGGTACAGTACCACATACGCCGCCCGCGCGCCCGGTCGCAGCGCCGATCTCCGTAGCTTGGGCGGCACATACAGATTGCAGATGTGGCTCGATCTGCAATCTGCAATCTGCAATCTGCAATCGATGAAGGGAGCGCAAACTATGGACGATCCGGTCTATGAGCAGCTCACGCTGACGGTCGAGGGCGGAGTCGTGACGATCACCCTGCGCCGGCCGGAGCGCCTGAACGCGATGGGCGTGCGGCTCACCGCCGAGCTGCTGGCGGCCCTGGAGGCGGTCGAGGCGATGCGGGAGGCCCGGGCGCTGATCCTGACCGCCGCAGGGACGCGCTCGTTCTGTAGCGGGGCCGACCTGAAAGAGCGGGCGACCCTGGACGCAGTCGGGCGCTGGGCGCACAACCGGGCGATCACCGACTGCGCGGCGCAGCTGGCCCGGCTGCCCATCCCCACCATCGCCGCGATCAATGGGCTGGCCCTGGGCGGCGGCTGCGAGATCACCCTGGCCTGCGACTTTCGGCTGGCCGTCCACCACGCCGAGATCGCCCTGCCCGAGGTGGGCCTCGGCGTCATCCCGGGGGCCGGCGGCACCCAACGTCTGCCCCGCCTGATCGGCCCCACCCGCGCCAAGGAGATGATCTTCACCGGACGCCGCATCAGCGCCGCAGAGGCGTTCGACTGGGGGCTGCTCAGCCGGGTGACATCGAGCGAGGATCTGCTGCCCGCAGCCCGCGCGCTGGCCGCAGCGATCGTCCGCCACAGCCCGCTGGCGGTCGCCTATGCGAAGGCCGCGATCGATGTCGGGGTCGAGAGCTCGATCGAGCAGGGCCTGCGCTACGAGACGGCGGCGATCCGGGCGGCCCTGGCCTCGGAGGACTACAAGATCGGCCTGGCCGCCTTCGCCGCCAAGGAGGTGCCGGTCTTCCCGCCGCTGCCCGGCGGGCGGATCGTCTGATCACTCATGAGGCTGCCCCCACCGGCTGGATGCGGCAGGGTATGAGCAACGTCCCTGGCCCCCCGGCTGGCGACGGGAAGTCGCGCCAATGAGGCGCTGCGCGCCGGGCGTCGGCGCAGGCCGACGCCGGATCCGCCTACGAAGGCGGGCGGTTGGCCGCAGGCCCTGCGGGCGCGAGTTTACTCGCCCGCTGACGTTGCTCATGCCCTGCTGGATGCTGATCATGTGAATGATCCGGCCCTGAACGCATGCTATACTTCAGCTATGCAAAGCCGATATATCACAGTACACGGCTACCGCCTGCACTACCTAGAAGCTGGGCATGGACCGGCGGTTCTGCTGCTGCACGGGTTCGGGGGGTCCGCCGAGGGATGGCGGGCGACGGGGGATGTTCTGGCCGGGGCGGGCTACCGTGCCCTGGCCTTCGACTGTCTGGGCTTCGGGCGCTCCCAGAAGCCGAGAGATGCGCCCTACTCGCTGGAGTTTATCACTGGGCTCTATGTTGAGGCGATGGGCCAGCTGGGTATTGATCGGGCGGCGATCGTGGCCCACTCGATGGGTGGCAAGTACGCCCTGGCCACCGCGCTGCTCCATCCGGCTATGGTGACGGGACTGGCTCTGGTCGCCACCGACGGCTTCGCGCCCGCTGCGGCGATGAGCAAGGTCGGCAAATGGCCGCTGCTCTGCTGGTCGATCCTCTGGCTCTCAGGCCAGCCGCCCCTGGTGCGCGCCATGATGGGCGCGGCCTTCCACCAGCCTGAGGCATTTGTCACCGAGGAGATCATCGCACAATCGAGCGGGGCATTTCAGGGCTGGGAGAACATCCACGCCCTCACTGCCCTGAGCCAGCGCTACGATGCCACCGACCTGGAGATCAGCGGTATGCGGGCCCGCCTGGGCGAGCTACGCGTCCCCACCCTGCTGACCTGGGGGGAGAATGACCAGATCTTCCCTGTGGCTCAGAGCGCTGTCGCCGCGGCCGAGATCCCGGGCGCCCGCCTGATAACCTTCCCGACCTGCGGCCACTTCCCCCAGATCGAGTCGGCCAGGCCCTTTCGCGGGCTGCTGCTCGGCTTCCTGGCGGGCCTGAGAGATTGATCCCCGGCGAACGACAAATGACGAACGACGAACGGCCATCGTGCAACGATGGCCGTTCGTCGTTCGTCGCACTACCCCTTGCGTAGCTCAGGAGCAGTGGGATCTCGCCAAAGCTGTGTAAAGATTCGACAACTGTCCGAAAATAGCTGTGCAGATTTATAATACATGGTGTATTATTACGATATCTCCTGGGCATTAGTGAATTTGCAACCGGCGCATCATCCGATACATGTACGTTATCAGGGGTGGATTGTACCCCGAGCGTACGTGGTGCCCAGGCGGCATTGGTGCCGGCTGAGAAACGTGTGTCAGCGAAAGCGTTTCGCTGACCGAATCAAGGGGGACCCTCAATGAAGCGGCTGCTCAAGACGGTGATCATGGCATCGATGCTCGGACTCATGGTGTTGGCGGTTGCTGGCTGTGGTGGGAACGCGTCGGCGGGGCCGGTGGCGCCGAAAGAGTCGACGGTGAACGTCGAGCTGGTCTCATTCTCTGTTACTCCAGATGTCACCACGGTGCCCGCCGGTAAGGTCACCTTCCGCGCGAAGAATGTCGATGTCGTCACGCACGAGATGTTAGTCGTGCCTATCGTCAATGCGGCTGCGGCGCTCACCATGCCCTACGACAAGACGATCTCGCGCATCCCCGAGGACAAGATCACGAGCCTCGGCGAGATCCCCGAGATCGATGGCGGCACGTCGGGTGAGGTGACGCTCGATCTTGCCCCCGGCACCTACATCCTGTTCTGCAACCTCGTCAGCCACTACGAGTCGGGCATGCACACGGTGCTCACCGTCACCGAGTAGCTTCAGGCCCGAGGCTCCAGCGACAACACACAGCGAGGGGCGGCCGCACTGCGGCCGCCCCTCGCTGTGCGCCCCCCGAGGGCTACCGCATCGTCAGCGGCAGGAAGAGATCAAAGCTGATCACCCCGCCAACAGGCCCGCGCAGCTGCGCGCCGCCCTGGGGGCCTGTCGTCACCCCGCCGGGGCCGCGGCCGATCTCGCGGGCGAGGTAGGACCGCAGAAATGCGGCCCACGCGCTATCGCGCGGGGCGCCGCTCGCCCCGTAGAGGTATCGCTGCACCATAGTCTGCTGCCCGCCGAGCCGCGCGCCATTTGGGAAGAAGACGGATAGGCCGTTTGTGCCGCTCAGCGAGACCGGGTAGCCCGCCGTGCCCACCCCTGAGATCTGTAAGGATGTCAGCATCAGGGGCGTCGTGCCGCCGGAGATGGTGCCCGCCAGATCGCCCGCTGTATCGCGCACCATCTGCGGTAGGCTCAGATCTGCCTGGATGGCCGTCGCCAGGCGCCTCAGGTCGATAAGGCTATCTTCCTGTGCGCTCACCGGCTCCCCTGATCGCTGCTCTAGCTGATTGATCAGACCGTTGCCCGATGAGTCATAGACTGCCGCCCCCTGACGGATCCGTCGCAGTGCAGCGCGCACGGTGCTGCTGTCGCTGATCAGGGCCGACTGGAGCTCGGTGCCCAGGCTCTCTAGCGCACTGTCTACCGCCGCAGCCTGTCCCAGGTCGTAGGCGGCGATGCTGCTGGAAAGCCCCCTATTCGTCCCGCCTATCGCCGCGCTGTAGATACCCGCCATGCTCTTTGCCACCTGCGCCGGCTGATCCTTCTGTGCGCCGGCCAGCATCGGCAGCATGTAGGAATAGACCGGCAGCGTCCAGTACTCATCGGCGGCGGCGACCATGTAGCGTGCGTAGGGCGCGCTCGCCGCCGCTACCTCGATCGTTCCCATCAGCGGAACCTGATAGAAGATCAGATCAAGCCGCTTGCCCGCACCCAGCCCCGCCGCCGCAAAGGCGGCGCGTAGGCCGACCGTATCGATCGCGGGCGCGCCCGGCGTGGTGAGGTCGTAGCCGAGCCCGCCGATCGGGTCTCCCGGCCCGGCAATGATCAGCATGGTGTGATTGGCTGGGTAGCGCGCCAGCGCTGTCTTTACGAAGTCGCCGAGGACCGCTGGGTCGCCGGTGGAGATCTCGCCGCGCTCCTGGCAGTCGGGCTGGCCCGTGGGCGGCAGGTGGCAGAGCTGCGCGCCGGTGTCCCCGTAGCTATCGCTCAGCGTTACGATGTGCAGCTTCGGGTAGGCGGCCGCCAGATCGCGCAGCTGCGCGATCTGGCGGCCGAGCGGAGACATACGCGTGGCGCTTGCCGTATCGCCGAGCGGGTTATCGCCGGCCGCATAGAGCATCAGGGTCCAGTCGGCTACGGCGCTGCTTGCCGCAGGGAGCGTGGCCGAGGGCGTGACCGCCGCCGCTGGCGGGCTGATCGACTCGGTCGCCAGCGTGATCGCCCGCTCGTAGAAGGAGTAGCCGTACTGCTGCCCGTCCGCGCCGTAGGCCACTACATACCAGCGGTAGCTGCGCCCGTAGCTGAAGCCGAAGCTGGGCACGCTGTCAAAGCTCTTCGGCGAGAGGTCGAACGTGAAAAGGCTGGGGTCGCTCACCTCCTTCCCGCACACCTGGGTCGGCAGGCTGGTTGCCGGGTCGATCCGCTGTGGGTCGTACACGCAGAGCTGGTAGGTCTCGTTGGCCACACCGCGCCCCGCCCAGCTTAGCCTCACCGGGCTGTTATTGGTGGCCGCGACCGTGCTATAGGAATCTGGGCTGCTTAGGGCCACATCGCCGACCACCAGATCCGGCACGGTGTAGGTCGGCTGGGCGAGCAGCCGGCTCGCGCTGATCGTCGGCCCGGCCCAGAAGCCAAGTTGGCTGTCGGGCCGGGTCGCGCTGGCGGGCGCGTTGAGAAACCAGACCTGGTAGGTCTCGCCCGCGCCGAGGGCCGGCACGCCGGTGAAGCTGTAGGCGCCCGCCGCGTCGCTGGCGGCGCTGGCGATGATCGTGCTGCCGGCGGCCGTATTGCGGGCCAGGAGCACCTGGGCGCCCGCCACCGCCGCGCCGCCCTCGGCGGCCCGCACGCTGCCGTCGATCCCCGGCAGGCAGACATCCATCTCGATGTCGTCCACCCAGAGCTGCCGCGTCGCCCCGCCCGTCGCGTTGCGCATCGTCACCGCGAAGGTCGCTGCGCCCAGGCCGCGCAGGGTCGCCAGCTTCGTCGCGTCGGTCACGCTCCAGCTGAACAGGTGCCAGGCGTCATCGGCCATAACGGCGGTGTTGACGGAGGCAACCGGCGCATTCGTGCTCACCGTCCCGACCTGGTAGATCTCTACCTGGAGCCGGTCGCCGGGCAGGGTGCTGCCAGCCGCGTAGCGGTACCAGAGGCCGCCGTAGATCGCGCTGGCCCCGGCGTTGATCGCCACATCCTGCCCCGTCGAGACCACGCCGCCGCCGCCCGCCTGAGCGAAGATCGCCTGCGGCGCCGAGTACGACTGGTCGCTGACGATGCTCACGCTGGAGCGCAGCGACTTCCAGGGCGTGGTGGCCGCTGGCGTATCCACGGTCGAGTCCGTCAGCGCCGGCAGGCAGGCCTGGGCCGCCGCGGCGAGCTGTGGGCCGAGGCTGTCTGCCCCGCCCTGGGTGAAGGCGGGCGGCGTGGGCGGCGCGGCGCCGGGGAGAAACATCGACGGGCCGGACTGGGCCTGGGCGCCGGGCGGCAGCAGGGCAAGCAGGAGCAGGAGCAGGCAGAGCCTGTGAGCATAGCCGATCGCCGATCGTCGATCGCCGATCACGTGATGTTGGTGGCTCTTCTGATACGATATGTCCATAATGCGTAAATCGTGCCTCGCGATCTTTTTGGTAGAATAGGGCAGCCGCGCCCGCGCCTGCGGACGCGCCCCGCCGGGAGATATCTGCATGACCGACCTGAACACTCTGACGATCACCGGCGCCCGGGCCGCCCTCGACGCCGGTGAGCTGACCTCCGTAGAGCTGACCGAGGCGCTCTTGTCGCGCATCGAGCGCACCGACCCGAGCGTCAAGGCATTCCTCACCATCACCGCCGATGCCGCCCGTGAGCAGGCCCGCGCCGCCGACGCCGGGCGGGGCGACCCCGCGAGCGGGCCGCTCCACGGCATCCCGCTGGCGATCAAGGACGTGATCTGCACTGAGGGCGTGCGTACCACCTGCGGCTCGCGCATCCTTGAGAACTTCACCCCCCCCTACAGCGCCACCGTGATCGAGCGGCTGCGCGCGAGCGGGGCCGTGATGCTCGGCAAGCTCAACTGTGACGAGTTCGCCATGGGCTCCAGCACCGAGGCCAGCGCCTACCAGACGACCGGCAACCCCTGGGATCTCAGCCGCGTGCCCGGCGGCAGCAGCGGCGGCAGCGCGGCGGCCGTGGCGGCTGGCCTGGCCCTCGGCACCCTCGGCACCGACACCGGCGGCTCCATCCGCCAGCCCGCCGCCCTCTGCGGAGTCAGCGGCCTCAAGCCCACCTACGGGCGGGTCAGCCGCTACGGCCTGATCGCGTACGGCTCCTCCCTTGATCAGATCGGCCCGATGGCCTGGACGGCCGCCGACCTCGCGCTCATGCTCCAGGTGATCGCCGGCCAGGACCCGCGCGACGGCACTAGCGCCGCCGCGCCCGTCCCCGATTATAGCGCCGCCCTGTCGGGCGACCTGCGCGGCCTGCGGGTGGGCGTGCCCGGCGAGTACTTCGTCGAGGGCATGGAGCCGGGAGTCGAGCGGGCCACCCGCGAGGCCATCGATGCGCTGCGCGACCAGGGCGCCGAGATCGTCGAGGTCTCCCTGCCCTACACGAAGTACGCCCTGCCCACCTACTATATCATCGCCCCGGCCGAGGCCAGCGCGAACCTGGCCCGCTTCGACGGGGTGCGCTACGGCCCGCGCGAGCCGGGCGACAGCATGTGGGATCAGATCGAGCTGACCCGCGGCCACCGCTTCGGGGTCGAGGTGCGCCGGCGGATCATGCTCGGCACCTACGCCCTCTCGGCGGGCTACTACGACGCCTACTATAAGCGGGCCCAGCAGGTGCGCACCCTGATCAAACGTGACTTCGAGCGCGCCTTCACACAGGTCGACCTGCTGGCCGCGCCCACCTCGCCCACGGTAGCCTTCCCGATCGGCCAGCGCACCGACGACCCGCTGGCCATGTACCTGAGCGATGTCTGCACGCTGCCGATCAACTTGGCCGGCGTGCCGGGCCTGGTGGTGCCCTGCGGGTTCAGCGAGAGCTTGCCCGTCGGCCTCCAGCTGATCGGCCGGCCCTTCGATGAGGCCACCCTGCTGCGGGCCGGGGACGCCTACCAGCGCGTCACCGACTGGCACACCCGCCGGCCGCAGCTCTAGGTGCTCGCCACAGGCACCTACAGGATGTGCATACCGTAAGGGCGCAGCGGCGCTGTGCTGCTGCGCCCTTACTCCTTCGTCAGCTCCATAAACACCTCCTCGAGGGTCGCATCGCCGAAGCCCTCGGCGGCGGCGCGCAGGTCGGCGAGGGAGCCCTCGGCGCGCTTGCGGCCGGCCTGGAGTACCAGGATGCGGTCGCAGAGCCGCTCGGCGGTGTCGAGCAGGTGTGTGCTGACCACGATCGCCGCCCCGCCGGCCCTCGCCTCCAGCAGCAGATCCTTGAGCTGGCGGATGCCGGCCGGGTCCACTCCGATCAGCGGCTCATCGAGCAGGATCACCCGCGCGCCGTGGAGGAATGCCGCCACCAGCGCCGTCTTCTGGCGCATGCCCTTGGAGAGGCTGTCGGTAAGCTTGGCGCGCTGGGGCCAGAGGTCGAATCGGCGCAGCAGAGCCTCGCGCCGCTCGGCGAAGTCGGCGGCCAGCGGCCCGTAGCTGCGGGCGATAAACTCGATCTGCTCGGCCACGGTGAGCAGCGGGTAGAGGCTGGGCAGCTCGGGCACAAAGGCCATCTGTCGGCGGGCCTCGCTCGGCGCCGCCACGCTGTCGTGGCCGCCGACCCGCACAGACCCGGCGCTTGGCCGCAGGATGCCCACACAGCAGCGCATCACGGTGGTCTTCCCCGCGCCGTTGGGGCCAACCAGGCCCACGATCTCGCCGGCGCTCACCCGGAAGGAGAGGCCATCCACCGCGAGGGCGCGCCCGTAGCGCTTCACCAGGCCGTCGACCTCAAGCGGGGGGGCGTCATGTACATTCACCATAAGGGGTGCTCCGCTCCTTCGTGATCTCCGCGCCACTTCGCGCTCGCGTCTTTCGCCGCCCTTCGCGTCCTTCGTGATCCAACCGCCAAACGCCCCTCGCGCAAGATATGGTATACTACCCGGCAATGTGTGTGCATTTGGCGGGCCAATGCGCTCGCCGGTAAAGGAGTTACTGTGGAGCGGAACAACAATCGGTCTCGGTTCGCCGGTGGCGCTGGCGGTGGGCGCCCGCGCGGCCGCCGTCGCGAGTGTGAGTTTACCAAGCTTGGCATCCTGCCCGACTACAAAGACATCAAGCGGCTGCAGAAGTATGTCACCGCGCAGGGCAAGATCCTGCCGCGCCGCCGCACCGGCGTGACGGCGAAGATGCAGCGCCGGCTCTCCATCGCGATCAAGCGGGCGCGCCACCTCTCGCTGCTGCCCGCCGCCCCCTCCCACGCCCGATCGTAGTATCGCTGGGAAGACAACGAGGCAGGAGCCCGGCCCCGCGCGGCGCTGGCTCCTGCCTTTGTGCTATCCGCCCACACCACCATGGCCAACCCCCCCCCAACCCCAGACACCGTTCGCGTCGCCGAGCAGCTCTACGCCGACCTCGGCCAGGCGGTGGGCCCGCCCGGCCGCGCCACCGTCTACCGCACCATCGAGCAGCTGAACGCCGCGGGCTGGCTGGCGCGCATCCACACCCAGTCGGGGGAGGCCGGCTATGTCCCCAGCCTCCCCGGCCACCTCCATCACCTGATCTGCACCGACTGCGGCGTCGTCATCGCCTTCGCCGGCTGCGCCCTCGACGACCTGCTCGCCCGCCTCGCCAGCGAGACCGACTTCGCCATCGAGGGGCACCTGCTCCAGCTCTACGGCCGCTGCGCCAGCTGTAAGAAGTAAGGGCGCAGCAGCGCCGCGCTGCTGCGCCCTTACACCTCCACCCCCAGCTCGCGCAGCCGCCCCATCAGCTGGCCCTCCGCCCGCATCAGCCCGATCCGCTCGCGCAGATAGGCTGTGTCCATTGTCTGTCGCCGCAGGACCCCCTCCACATCGGCGATGTCGTACTTCCCGTGGGCCGAGCTGCGGTCGAGCAGCAGCTTGTGGGCCACGACATCCTCGGGCGACACCACTGACACCGGCGCGCCGAGCAGCGGGAGCTTGCGCAGATGGGCCTGCATAGGCGCGTCGAGCAACAGGGGGAAGACCATGCCGTCGCGGCGCACGGCCATGTCGTCGAAGATCTTGATCCCGCGCCAGATGATCCGGTTCCCGTCGAACTGCACGGCCTTGCCATTGCTCTGGAGCAGCTGCACGACCGTCGCGAGCTGCCCTGATATCACCACCAGATCCACATCCTGGATCGGGCGGCGGTTCCCATAGAGATGGGCGGCCGCGCCCGCGAAGACCCCCCAGGCCATCTGCTTACTATCGAGCAGGCGCTGCACCACACCCAGATTTCCAGCGATTAGCGACATTGTGAGCTCCTTCGGGCTGGCGAGTGCAGGATCAGGCGACCTTTCGGGGGTGAGCCAGGTCAAGGATCGGTTCTGAATGCGCTCAGTCTATAATCTACAATCTGCGATCGCGCTAGGCGCGGGCATGCCATGCGCTCTGTGACAAGATCATCTCATAGAACTCTACCATTGTCTCGTAACGACCGCGGCGAAAGAAGGCGATATAGTCCTTATAGCGCGGGTCATCGAGCAGGCGCAGGCTCGGGTCTCGCCCGGCGCTGCGCCACTCGCTCTGGACATACTCGAATCCCAGCCGCTCGTAGCAGCGCACCGCCCGCGTGTTGAAGGCGGCCACGTCGAGGTACATGGCGCGGTAGCCGAGCGAGCCGAAGTATATGGTGAGGAAGAGCTCCATCGCCTCGGTGCCGAGCCCCTGGCTCACGTGGTGCTGTGAGAGCGAGATGCCCAGGCGTGCGCTCGAGTCGCCCATGTCGATCTCGCGCAGCGAGATCCGCCCGATCATCCGCTGGTACACATCGTCGATCGCCCACACGTAGCGCTGCGCGCTCCACCCCGAGCGCGCATGGTCGCTGAAGAAGGTCGCCCGCGGAATATTCCACAGCGTGCTGAACGGGTCGGTATAGCGCGGCCAGAGCTCCTGGGCCAGCGTATCGCGCCGCTGCCAGGGCCGCAGACATATCCGCTCGCCATAGATCACCTGACTGGATAGCTCCTCTTTCGCCACGCTGCCCTCCATCAGCTATGATCGCCGCTACGGTTCCTGGCGCAGGTAGTTGAGCGACATCCAGCCCTCGTAGTGGCTCCCGCCCGTATCGACCGACACGCGCAGCCAGGGGATATTGTCTTTCACCACGGGGCCATCGAGCTTCGTCACGGGCGTGCCGTTTGCCACCACCGTGAGGATAGTGGCCGGGTCGTTCACGTCGGGCTGGCTGCGCAGGTTCAGCCCCTCGGCCAGGTTGACGATATAGACCTCGTCGCGCCCGAAGAGCCCGCCCAGCCATGTGAGCGGGCCGTCGCTGGTGTCGGCGCTGGGCAGCCCCGGCAGGCTTGGCAGGTTCGGTGCTGAGCCCTGGCTGAACTGGCTGATCAGGGCGTTGACGCCCACGTAGCTGCCGGCGGCCACCAGCAGGAGCAGGCCGAGCATCACCGCCCACCCGACCATGCTGCGGGTGAGGCTGCGCTGGCGAATGACATCAGGGGCGACGGAGGCCGCCGGCTGGCGCCTGAGCCGCTCGGTGACGCTGAAGCCTGCGGGGCTGCGGGGCTGTGGCCTGGCGGGCGGCGCGGGCGCGGCAGGCTGCGGGTCGCCCTGCGGCCTGCTGGCCCGCAGGGCCGGGGCCGGCGGCGTCGCAGCGCGCGCGGACGGGGCCACCAGGCGCTGCGTGCTGACCCCGAGGTTGCGCCAGAGGCCATCGAGGGCGGTGGCGAACTCCCCGGCGCTGGCGTAGCGATGCTCGGGGTAGCGGGCGGTCGCCCGCGCTACTAGATCCTCGGCCGCCGGCAGATAGAGCGTCGGCCGGGCCTGGGCGAGGGGCGGGATGCGGGCGCTGAGGTGGGCGAGGGCGGTGGCTCGCGCATCCTCGCCGCTGACCGGGCGCTGCCCGGTGATCAGCTCGTACAGCAGGAGCCCCAGGCTATAGACCGCGCTGGCCGGCGTGGCCGGCTGGCCCTCGCTCAGCTCGGGGGCGCGGTAGTGGGCCAGGTCGGCCAGGGCGGCGTCGGTCGGCAGCTGCCAGCTGTCCACCAGCTTCACCCGGCCCTCGTCCACGAGCAGCACATTGCTGCTGCTGATCGGCGGGTGATACAGCCCGTTGGGCGTGGCGGTGTCGCCGCCGGCCTGACATGCGGCGATGGCCCCGGCGACCTGGCGCATATAGAGGAGCGCCTGCTCAACCGTCAGCACGCCGAGCCCGCGCAGGGGGCGCCCGCTGACATACTCGGTGATCATAAACGGGCGACCGGCGGCCTCGCCGCTGTCGAACACCTCGAGCAGGGCCTGGTGCGAGCGGCGCGCGCTCTGGCCGATCTCGCCGATGAAGCGCGCGCGCGGACGCTCCTGGCCGGCCAGCTCCTTGCGCAGCAGGTGCATGAGCACATGGCGGTGCAGTCGCTCGTCGGTCGCCGCGTAGACGCTGGACAGGCGCGTCTCGCCGAGCAGCTCGTGTACGCGGTAGCGCCCAAAGAGCAGCGGCGCGGAGGTGGGTGTTGGGGTCGCGTCTGCCATAACAAATGTTGAATGTTGAATGTTGAATGTTGAATGCTACAGCGCATCCGGGCATTCAACATTCAGCATTCACAATTCAACATTTACAATTCAGCACTTCTTTGCGGTAACCAGCTCATAGTTCCCCGGCTGCCAGGGGCGGATCGTGATCGCGGCGAGCCCCATCCCGGTGAGGCGCCGGGTCAGGGCGCTGCAGGTTAGGGCGCGGCCGGGCAGGGCGCGCGCCCAGGCGTCGGGCCACTTGCTGATCACGAGGGCGCCGCCGGGCCGCAGGACGCGGGCCATCTCGGCGAGGGCGCGGCGAGGGCGCGGGAAGTACTCGATCGCCTCCAGGCAGGATACCATGTCGAAGCTCGCGTCGGGCCATGCGAGGCGGCCGGCCTCGGCGCGCACCCAGCGGATCGGGGCCTGCGGGCAGGATTCCGCCTGCTTGGCGCGGGCGCGGTCGAGCATCGCCTCGGTCAGGTCGAGGCCGACGACCATCCCGTCGAAGCCTGGCTCCCCGGCGATCAGCAGCGGCACGCGGCCGGTGCCGGTGGCCACATCGAGCACCTGCGGGCGCGCGACGCCGGCGAGCGCCTCGCGCAGCACGGGCAGGAGCAGCGCCGGGTCGGCGGCGTGGGTGCTGGCGCGCACCGAGTCGTAGTGGGCAGCGCCGAGCCGGTAGACCAGGCGGACGGCCCACGGCCCGAGGTAGGTGCCCTCGCCGATTACGACCAGCCAGTAGAGGCTCGCCGCAGCGATGATTGCGCCGATCAGCCAGAGTACACCCATACAGGGGATTATATCACGGGCGCGCGTAGGGACGCAGCCAGGGCTTCTGCAACGTCCTGGGGCTTCGCCCCAGACCTGGTTTTGTATTGGGTTTGGGCGGCGAAGCCGCCCAAACCCAATACAAACATTCTGCGGGGGCGGCGAAGCCGCCCCCGCACCCCCGCCGGGCGGCGACCTACCCCACGCAGGCGGCGATCGCCAGGGCGAAGCGCTCGGCCGTCTCATCGGCCTGGGCCTCGCTGAGGGTGAGCGGGGGGCAGAAGCGGATCGTCGAGGCCCCGCAGGTGAGCACGAGCAGCCCCTTCTGGAAGCAGTCCTCCATGATCGCGTCGGCCAGCTTGCCGGCGGGCTGGCCGGTGGCCGGGTCGATGAACTCGACGCCGATCATCAGGCCACGCCCGCGCACCACGCCGATCTGCGGGAAGCGCCCCTTCAGCTCCGCCAGCCGGGCCATCAGGTGGCCGCCCACCTGGGCCGCGTTCGCCATCAGCTCCTCCTCGACCATGGTCAGCAGCTCGTGGGCCACCGCGCAGCTCAGGCCGTTGCCGCCGTAGGTGTTGCCGTGGGAGCCGGGCTGCCACTGGCGAGAGATCCCCTCGCGGGCGATCATCGCGCCGAAGGGCAGGCCGCCGCCCAGTCCCTTGGCCGAGGCCACGATGTCGGGCACGACCCCCTCGTGCTCGAAGGCCCACATCTTGCCGGTGCGTCCCACGCCACTCTGCACCTCGTCGGCGATCAGCATGATCCCGTGGCGGTCGCAGATCTCGCGCAGGCCCATGAGGAAGCCCGGCGCCGGCACCACATAGCCGCCCTCGCCCTGGATCGGCTCGACGATGATCGCCGCGACCTCATCGGGCGGGCAGGTGGTCTGGAACAGCGTGCTCTCGATAAAGCCCAGGCAGGTCTCGGTGACGCGCTCCGGGTCGCTGTTCAGCGGCGGTCGGTCGGGGTTGGCGTAGAATGCGTGGAAGGTGCCGGGCAGCAGCGGGAAGAATCCGCGGCGCTGGCGGGCCTTCGAGGCGGTGAGCGAGAGGCTGCCGTAGCTGCGCCCGTGGAAGGAGCTGTAGAAGGCGATGATGTTCTGCCGCCCGGTGGCGTAGCGGGCCAGCTTGATGCTCGCCTCCACCGCCTCGGTGCCGCTGTTGGTGAAGAAGACCTGCCAGCCCGCCCCGCCCGGCATCAGCGAGACCAGCTTCTCGGCCGTCCTGATCATCGGCTCGTTGTAGAAGTCCGTCCCCGCCATGTGCGTGAAGCGGGTGAGCTGCTCCTGGGCGACCTGGACCAGCCGGGGGTGGCAGTGGCCGGCCGCGAGCACGGCGATCCCGGATGTCACATCGAGGAAGCGGTTCCCGTCCACATCCCAGACCTCGCAGCCCTGGGCGTGGTCGATCACCAGGGGGTAGACCCGCCCCATCGGCGCCATAACCTGGCCGTCGCGCGATACCAGCGCCTTCGCCTTCGGGCCGGGCAGGTCGCCGGGCATATACTCAATCGTGTACGTGGTGGGCTCAGATGGGGCAGTCATAGCATCTCCTTGACGCGTCGGCATCGTTGACGACTCAGTGGGCTCCAGCCGGGATTGTAGCCGAGGCGTCAGGCCGCGTCAAGGAATCACCATTCAGGCTCAGGGCTAGCGCAACGTCACCTCCCGTTGGGGGTGCGGGGGCGGCTTCGCCGCCCCCGCAGTATTTTTTTGTTGGGTTTGGGCGGCGAAGCCGCCCAAACCCAACAAAAGTGGGATCTGGGGCCGCGCCCCATGCGCATCAACTTTAGGGCT
>NZ_JAIEWN010000002.1:58839-74393 GCF_019599295.1 Oscillochloris sp. ZM17-4
ACGCCACTCCGTCGTCGAGCATCTGGGCGTTGACGCTGATGATCGGCACTTCATCGCGGGTGATCGCGACGTCAAACGGCTGCGTGTCCAGGCCCCGGCGGATGCTCAGGGTGACGACGCTGCCCTTCGGGCCACGGATCTTCGCCGCCGCCTTCGCCGTAGACTCGGCGTCGCTCAGGCCGGCGATCAGGGGCGCCAGCGCCTCGCCGTCAACCGCCACGATCACATCGCCCGGCTGAATGCCGGCCCTCAGCGCCGGGGAGCCCTTGATCGGCCGGTCGATCACCATCTCGCCATCGGTCACGCGCAGGTAGGCGCCGATCCCCTCAAAGGAGCCCTGCATCGACTCGCGGCTCTGGGCGGCCAGGTCCGGCTCCTGGAAGGTGGTGTACTGGTCGTCGAGCGCGCCGAGCAGGCCTTTGATCGCCCCGTAGACGAGCCTCTGGCTGTCGAGCGGCTCCTGGTGGTAGAACTCGCTCTGCACCAGGTCCCAGACATCCCAGAAGACGGTGAACTGCTCACGGCTGGCGGCCGGGGACTGGGCGCGGAGGCCGCGGCTGGCGACGCCGGCGAAGAAGGTGTCGATCGGGGAGCTTCCAACCGCGCGGGCGGTGACCCACCCGCCGAAGAAGGCGATCACGCCGACCAGCAGGGCGGCTACGGCGCCATACGCGATGGCGCGTCTCATGCGTACCATGGGCGGTTCCTGACAGGGTGAGGGGTGATGGGGTGACAGCGACGCGGTGACAAGGAACACCCAATCAGCCGAGCGTTGATATTATCGATCAAACTCGTAGCAGAGGGCGGCGGCCGCAGCGATCGGGGCTGTCTCCGCGCGTAAGATCTGTGACCCGAGAGATGCGGGCATGATACCACGCTCGCTGGCCGCTGTCAGTTCCTCCGGGGCGACCCCGCCCTCGGGGCCGGAGAGGATTGCGACGGAGTCGGGCGGCGGCCCAGGGCGGCGCAGCAGGTCGCGCAGCGGGGGGGCCTGCCCCTCCCAGAGGATGAGCGGCAGGTTGGTCGTGGCGGCGGCGGTGCAGGCGGCGCTGAAGCTGAGGGGCTCGGCGAGCTCGGGGATGCGGCCCCGGCATGACTGCTCGGCGGCCTCGCGGATGATCCGCCGCCAGCGCTCGGCCTTCCGCCCGTCGGCGCGGTCGGCGGTGAGCGAGCGGGCGAACTGGACGGGCACGAAGCGCCGCGCGCCCAGCTCGGTGCCTTTCTGGAGCGCCCACTCGAAGCGCTCGGGGCGGATCATGGCCAGGTAGAGGGTCAGGTCGATGGCCGGCTCGGCGGCGCGCTCGCGGCCCAGCACCCGCCCGGCCACCAGATCGCGGCCCAGATCGGTAAGCTCCACCTCGTAGGCGTCGCCGAGGCCGTCCAGGAGCAGCACACGGTCGCCGGGGCCAAGGCGAAGCACGCGCGCGAGCTGCCGGGCCAGGTCGGCGTCGCCCAGGCGCACCGTATCGCCGCTGAAGGACGCGGGCGGGACGAAGAAGCGGTAGGTGTTTTTCATTGCAGATTGCAGATTGCAGATTGCAGATTGCAGATTGCATCTAATCTGCAATCTACAATCTGCAATCTGCAATCGATTACGGGTGCAGCGTGGCGGCGATCTGATCGTCTGGGTGGCCGGCCGCGCGCAGCGCGGCGGCGAGGTCGCCCATGTCGGGCACATAGGACCGCAGGGCGGTGGCATCTCCGATGAGGGTGTAGCCGGTCAGGATGGCCGGGATCACCGCCGACTCGCCCCGGCGCAGCGGCAGCTCACCGCCGGGCCATGCGAGCGTGCAGCCGCCGCCGATCAGGGTCAGGATCTCGAAGCCGCCGTGCCCTCCCAGATCTGCCCCCCCGACGATCTGCTGCTGCTCCAGGGCGAAGTAGGGGCAGGCGACGAGCAGGTCGCGACCGGGGGCGAGCGACAGGGCGACAGACTTGCCGTAGCGGGCCGGGCCGAAGTCGCTCACGTCGAGCGCCTTCTCCAGGTGCAGCTCGCGCAGCTGGCCGGTCTGCGCATCGCGGCGGCCGTAGTCGTAGACCCGGTAGGTCAGGTCAGACTTCTGCTGGATCTCGAAGAGCACGATCCCGGCGTTGATCGCGTGGATGGTGCCGGCCGGGACGAAGAGCACATCGCCTGGGGCGACCGGGACGCGCTGGAGCAGATCCTCCAGGCCGCCATCGCGCACAGCGGCGGCGAAGGCGTCGCGGTCGCTGGGGCGGCTCAGGCCATAGATAACATCGGCGCCGGGGTCGGCGTCGAGGATGTACCAGGCCTCGGTCTTCCCGTGGAAGCCGGTGTCCGCCTCACGGGTGTGGGCGTAGGCGTCGCCGGGGTGTACCTGGATGGAGAGCCGGTCGGCGGCGTCGATAAACTTGGCCAGGAGCGGGAAGTCGGTGCCATTGCGGGCGAAGCTCCGCGCGCCAACAAAGTCTGCGCCATACTCCTGGGCGATCGCGGCGATACTCCGCCCGGCGAGGGGGCCGTTCGTCACGAGGTTCGTGTCATAGGTCTGCCATGTCTCGCCGAGTCGGCCGGGGCGCGGCGCTGGGAGATCGAGCCACGCGGCCAGGCGATCCCCGCCCCAGATCGGCGAGACGAACCTGCGCTCGGTGAGCAGCGGGTAGAGGTCTATACGCATAGGGAGCTCCATCTACCGAGGCGGGATGATCTTCGCGCCGTCGGGCGGGGTGACGCCCGGGCCGTAGATGTAGAAGTCCTCCCAGGGCGTGTAGCGGGTGAAGTAGGTGTTGCGGCGGGTCGTCCCATCGGCGAAGGTGATCGTCCGATAGTAGTTGACATCGACGCCGGATCGGCCGTGGACGAGCTGGCGCACCGCGCCCTTCGGCAGCGTCCGGTCGTACTGCCAGGCCGGCGCGCCCGGCTGCGTCCAGTTCTTCGTGTAGGGGCCATCGTAGCTGACCTGGCGGCCGTCGCTGCTGCCCCAGATCTGGAAGGTCATCCGCGAGGAGCCGCGGTCCACCGTGCCGACGATATAGGCTGGGCCGGGGCTATCGTTCTGCCAGCGGAAGTCGACGCTTGGCGTAAAGACGGTGGCGTCGAAGCCGAGGATATTCTCGTAGAAGTAGACCACGTGGCTGTGGCCGACGCGGCGGGTGATCTGGAGGCCGGCGTTAGAGACGGCGCGGAAGAGGGTGGTGGAGACCTGGCAGAGCCCGCCGCCGATGACCTTCTCCAGGCGGCCGGAGACGATCGCGTAGCCATCGACGAAGCCGCTCGCCTCGGAGAAGTCGCCGACGCTGGCGAAGGAGAACTCGGCGCCCTGGGGCACCAGATAGCCGTCGATCATCTCGGTGGCCCGGCTGATGTTGGTGACGCGCTCGACGGCCGAGGTGGAGAAGCCGGTGCTGGCCTGGCCGAGCAGCTCGACGGGGCGGGCCGGGGCTGCGGCGGCGAGGGCGTTCGGGTCGCGCTCAAGGAGCTGGCGGCCAAGCGAGCCGAGCTGCACCTCGTAGGGGGTGCCGGCGTTCTCGGGGTGGTACTCGAAGCGGGCGCGCTCGAAGTACTGGACGAGGAAGACCTGCCCGGCGGCCTCATCCCACTCCTCGAACTCCTCGGAGATCGGGTAGCCGAAGACGCCGAGCCCGCCGCGGGTCTGCCAGAACCAGCCGAAGGCGCCGCCGAGCGAGTGGCCCGACTGGGGGAAGAAGGTGCGCGCGGGGTCGGGCGAGGCGGACAGCCAGCTGAAGGCGGGCTCGCCGCGGCCCTCGGTGAGGACGGCGCCGAGGCGGGTGAGGCTGAGTCGTGAGCCGACGGGGGCGGCGGGGCGCAGCTCGAAGCGGGCGCGCTCGAAGTACTGCACCTGAAGGCCGTCGGCGTTCACATACAGGTCGGTCAGCGGGAGGCCGAAGATATCGAGGCCGCCGTTCGCGTCGAAGAGCTGCTTGACCTGCATCCCGACGTTGTGGCCGGTCTGCGGGTAGAAGACGAAGGCGCCGCCGGCCTGGGCGGCGGGCGCGGCGACGGCTGGCGCGGCCGGCGATGCGAGCGTGACGACGAGGAGGATCAGGGCGACAGTGAGCAGCGCGAGGCGATGCATGGGCAACCTCGGGGTGTAACAGAGAAGACCCGAGCGCGGTGCCTGCGGGAGGATCGCCCTCCCCAGAGGCCCCGCCATGAACGATGAAACTCATTATAGCACGCAGATCCGCCCGATCTGCTATACTTGAAAGACAGACGTTTGCGGCACGCGCCGCCCAGTGGCTTGCGGGGAGCGACCCGTCATGCCATAGGATCATATGGAACTGCGACACCTGCGCTACTTCGAGGCGGTTGCCCGCCACTCCCATGTCACCAGAGCCGCAGCCGAGCTCCACATCGCGCAGCCGGCCCTGAGCAAGCAGATCAGCCAGCTCGAGCACGAGCTCGGCGTCGCGCTGTTCGACCGGGTCGGCCGGAACGTGCGGCTCACCGAGGCGGGCGAGGCGCTGCTGCCCCACGCGCGGGCGGTGATGGCCCAGGTCGAGGCGTCACGCGCCGAGATGGCCGAGCGGATCGGGCTGAGCAAGGGCCGGGCCACGGTCGGCGCGCCGCCGACGGTTGGGAACCAGCTGCTGCCGCCGGTGCTGGCCGCCTTCAACAAGCGCTACGCCGGGATCGAGCTGCGCCTCCACGAGGCCGGCGTGCAGACCCTGCTGGATCTGCTGGAGACCGGGCTGACGGATGTGGCGGTGGTGACGCTGCCGGTGGACGACGAGAACCTGACGGTGGTGCCGATCTTCACCGAGGAGATGGTGATCGCGGTGTGGCGCGGTCACCACCTGGCCGGCCGCGGCGAGGTGGCGATCAGCGATCTCGCGGGGGAGCCCTGGGTGCTCTCGCCGGAGAACTACGAGCTGCGCGAGGCGGCCCTGGTCGCCTGCGAGCGGGCGGGCTTCAGCCCGCGGGTGGTGCTCGACGGCGGCGAGACGGACACCCTGCTGCGCTTCGTGGCCGCGGGCGTCGGGATCGCCCTGGTGCCGCGCCTGGCGGTGCAGGGCGCGGCCGACCTGGTGGCCCTGCGGGTCTCCGACCAGAAGCTGCAGCGCTCGCTCGGCGTGGTCTGGCGCGGCGACCGGGTGGCCTCGCCGGCGGCGCGGGCGATGCGCGAGTTCCTCGTCGAGCAGCTGCGCAGGGGCTAGGCGCCCCAGGCCCGGCACTCACACTGGGGCTGCGCGCCCCAGGCCCGGCACTCACGCTGGGGCTGCGCGCCCCATGCGCATCAACTTTAGGGCTGCCGCCCTAAAAACCGGTGTTGTTTTGGCCAAAATGGCCAGCGAAGCTGGCCATTTTGGCCAAAACAACAAGAAATTCCGGGGAGCCCGGAGCTTAAGTTGATGCGCATGGGGCCGCGCCCCAGGACGTTGTAACAGCCCTGTATTCAGGCGGCGTAGGGACGCAGCGCGCTGCGTCCCTACGCCGCCTCGACGGCCATCGGCGGCCGCGGCGTGTCGATCAGGTTCAGGCCGAGCCGGTCGGCGATGAAGTCGCCGAGGGCGGCCGAGTCGGGGAAGGTGATCACCGTCTCATCATCATCGCCGTCGCGGTAGGCGAGCCGCCAGAGCTGACCCATGCGCTCGTCCTGCCAGACCCGAAGATTCAGCTTGAGGTGAACCGCGCGATCATTCATTGCCGCTGCTCCTGTGATACGATAACGATCCGCCTGCGGCGCAGCATGCTGCACCTTGATCATCCTGACAGGTAAGACGTACGATCCGGTTTGTTGGTTCTACGTCGTTGATAAGAGTATGATGAGTGTCTGGTCTATAAGGAGCCGCCCGTGACCACATCTGCCGAGGTGCCATGGGCCGCGCTGGGGGATCGTGTGAATGCGCCGCGCCCCGGCCCTCCCTCGCGCGGGATCTACGTCGGGCTGTCCCGGCGCCTCGCCACCCGCCCGAGGGGCGGCGCGAGCTCGCTCGATCTCTGGGAGCGGCTCGCCCGCCGGGTGGACTTCGCCCAGTACCGTCCGACGCGCATCGACGATGTGGCCGAGGAGACGATCAGCGAGGGCGGCCAGAGCTTCACCGTGCTGCGCAGCCCCTCCGGCAGCTACCTGCGGCTCACGCCCGCCGAGCGCGAGCTTTGGCAGGCGATGGACGGCTCGCAGAGCGTGGCTCAGCTCGCTACCACTGGCTTTCTCCGATTCAAGCAGCTGCTCCCCGTGGCCGACCTGGTGCTGAGCCTGCGCGCCCAGGGCTTTCTGGCCGACGCGCCGGTGGGCATCTACCGTGGCCTGCGCCGCCGCGAGGAGGCCCGCAGCGTCGAGGGCAAGGGCGAGAGATTGCTCGACACGCTGCGTGAGCGCACCTTCGCCATCCAGGGGATCGATGGAGCTGTCGGCAGCCTCTATCGGGCGGGCGGAAAGTTTCTGTTCACCTGGCCCTTCGCCGTCGTCCACGCCCTGCTCACGATCATCGGGCTAACCTGCTTCGCCCTGATGGCCGGCGCGGGCGACTCCTACCAGGTGCTCAGCGCCGACAACGTGCTGCTGAGCCTGCTGGCCCTCTGGGCGGCCCTGATCGTCTCCTTTTTGCTCCACGAGCTGGCCCACGCCCTGGCGGTGAAGCGCTGCGGGCGGCGGGTGCTGCGCGGCGGCGTGATGATCTACTACGGCATGCCGGCCGCCTTCGTCGACACCAGCGACATCTGGCTGGCCGGGCGGGGCGCCCGCGTGCTCGTCTCGCTGGCCGGGCCGCTCTGCGACCTGCTGGTCGGCTCGTTGGGCGCGATCGCGGCCTTCCTGCTGCCCGAGGGCCTGCTGGCCGGGGCCGCCTACAAGCTGGCCGTCGCCTGCTACCTGGCCGCGCTGTTCAACTTCAACCCGCTGCTTGAGCTGGACGGCTACTTCATCCTGGTGGACATGCTGCGCCTGCCGAACCTGCGCCAGCGCGCGCTGCGCTTCATCAGCGGGCCGCTCTGGCAGAAGCTGCGCGTCCGGGCCGACTTTAGCGGCGAGGAGCGCTTCTTCACCATCTACGGCCTACTCGCGGCCGTCTACACGCTGCTGGCGATTGTGCTAGCCGTCCTCTTCTGGCAGCGCCAGCTCGTCAATGTGATGCGCCAGCTGTGGGAGGGCGGCGTGGCCGGGCGGCTGGTGGCGGCGATCATCCTGATTGCAATTGTCGTGCCACTCTGCCTCGGCCTGATCTTTGCCGCCTGGGGGCTGGTGCGGGCCGCTGCGGCCTGGGCGGCCCGGCGCGGCTACGGGCGCAGCCCGCTGATCGTCGGCGCGGCCCTGGCCACCCTGGCCCTGGCCCTGGCCGGGCTGCCCCTGCGCTACGGCGCGCAGGTGGCCCTGATCGCCCCGCTGCTCTGGGTGGCCGCCTTCGCCGCCCAGATCGCCCTCCAGGCCGACTATCGCGGGGCCAGGGTCGGCCGGGCGCTCACCAGCTTTCTCGCCGTCACCGCGATCGAGCTGCTGGCCCTGCTGGGCTCGCTGCTGCTGCCGGAGCTCGCTGCGCTCTGGGCCGGCCTGGAGATCACCGGGTTTATGCTGCTGATGTTCGCCGGATTCATCGCTCTGCTCGACGTGGACCTGCACCAGTCTCTGCCGGGCGAGCTTGCCGCCAGCGCCCTGATGCTGGGCCTGGCCTTCCTGGCCGGCGGCCTGGCGATCGGGCTGATCCAGCAGGCCCAGCCGGGGGCCGGCTTCATCTGGGTGGTCTTCGAGGCGTCGCCGATCTACCTGAGCCTGGTGGCCCTGGCCCTGCTGCTGCCCCAGCTGATCGGCCTGCGCGACTCGCGGCTGCTCTGGTGCTGGCTGCTGCTCTGGCTGGGCATCGCCGCGCAGACGGTGAGCTACATGCTCCAGCTGCTGCCGGCCTGGCGCGGCACGCCGCCCTCGATCGCCGCCCACACGCTCTCGTCGGGCCTGTGGGCGGCGGCCTGGTACACGCACTACCTGACCCTGCGCCAGATCAGCACCCGCAGTCTGAGCTGGCCGCTCCAGCCGGCCATGAGCGAGGCCGAGCGGCTCCAGCGGGCTTTCCAGCACTGCTACGCCGGCTGCTACCGGCTGCTCCACGACCTGTACGGCGCCCGGCGGGCCCAGGCCCTTGATGACCGGATGGATGTGCTGGCCGCCACCGCCAACTGGGACATCACCCTCGACCGCGAGCAGGCCCGGATCAGCCCGGCGCTCACGGCGGGGCCGCTCGACGTGCAGGGCGCCCGCTACGCCGAGGTGCTGCGCTACACGGTGGCGACGATCGAGGAGCAGTCGGGCGCGAGCTTCGCCCGGCGGGCCATCCGCGCCGCCTACGACGCGCTGCCCTGGCCCGAGCGCGAGGCCGCCGGCCGCCAGATCTTCCCGAACACGCCCTGGGCCAGCGAGCTCTCACAGTCCTTCGGCGATGTGCGCGAGGCGCGGATGCGCCTGCTGCGCCAGGTCGAGATCTTCGCCGTCTGCGACGACCGCGAGCTCCAGGAGCTGGCCGCCGCCCTAGAGACGCGCCGCGCCGCCGCCGGCCAACTGCTCCTCGCCGCCGGCTCGCCCCCCTCGGGGCTGTGGATCGTCGAGGCCGGCGAGGTTGCGGTCAAGCGGGGCGATGCCCTGGCGAGCGAGCTGCACCGGGGCGACTTCTTCGGCGAGGTGGGCGACGATGTGCGCGAGGTGACGGGCCAGGCCTACCGGGCGACGATCGAGAGCGATCTGCTGTTCCTGCCGGGGGCCGAGATCGAGCGGATGCTGCGCGAGGTCGCCCCGCATGCCGGCGAGGGGCTGGCCCTGCTGGATGTGGTGCGGCTGCTGGAGCGCGTCCCGCTCTTCCACGGGGTGCCGCGCACGGCCCTGCGCGAGCTGGCGCGACACGCCGGGCGGGCGGAGCGCCCGGCGCGCTCGGTGATCGTGCGCCAGGGGCAGCCGAGCGGGCGCTTCTACCTGATCGTCTCGGGGCGGGCGGCGGTGGTGCGGCTCAGCGCCGAGGACCCGTCGGGCAAGCCGCGGGTGGTGGCGCAGCTCGGGCCCGAGGAGTTCTTCGGCGAGCTGGAGCTGCTGCGCGGCGGTCCGCCGATGGCCAGCGTGATCAGCGTCACGCCGGTCGAGCTGCTGCTGATCCCGCACACGGTGATCGGGGCTATGCTGGCCCGCACGAGCGACCTGGCCCGCGGCCTGGAGCAGATCGGCACCGGGCGGATGCTGATGCTGCGGTAGGGGACAGGGGACAGGGGACAGGGGATAGGGGTCGGGCATTCGCCATCAGGGCATGGGCATAGCAGGCGAAGCTTGCGCGTCCGCCCTGTCCCCTGTCCCCTGTCCCCTGTCACGGCTGGAAGAAGATCTGGTACTCGCCGCTGCGCGCGCCGCGCGCGGTGACCCGGTAGCGCACCATGCCGGCGTCGTCGCTGCGCACCCGGCTGCTGCGCGTCACCTGGGAGTCGGGCCGGCCGGCGATGGCGAAAGCCACGGCGCCGTCGGGCTGGAGCAGGTCGATCTGGAGGTCGCCCGACTCGATGGCGATGATCGCGATCGCCTGGAGGTCGGCCGGCCCATCGCTCACCTGGACGGCGCGCTCCTCGCCGCCCTCGGCGCTGACGAAGGTGGTGCTGACGTTGCCGCTCCCGGCGAGCAGATCGATCGTCGTCCGCTCGCCGCTGATCAGCAGGCAGCCGCTGAGCAGCGGGGCCAGGAGCAGGACGGCCAGTATGGCCAGGGCGGGGGATCGCCTAGCCATAGGACTCGGGCCGGTACTCGGCGCTATAGGTCTCGCTCTGGGGGACCAGATCGACGCGGGCGGGGTTACGGCTCACCACGCGCAGGTCGGCGCCGCACGTGATGTTGGCGCAGACAAGCAGCGCGCCTGGGGCCACATAGCTCTGGAGGCCAAGCTTCTGTTTGCAGACGGGGCATCGCACAAACTCGACGGGCATATCGCTGCGCTCCTCTGATGCGGTAGGATCTCTATCTTCCATTGTATACGATAACGCGCTGTCGATCAGGAGCGAGCTGGGCCTTGCCACCCTCAAGGCTCTCATTGAGAGAATCTCATTCACAGCTGCCAGAGGCAGATCCGGCCATCGTGGGTGCCGGTGGCGAGGAGGCGGCCGTCGGGGGCGTAGGCGAGGCTGGCCACGCCGGCGCGATGCTCGAGGACGGGGGCGGTCATGGTGCCATCGCTGAGGCGCCAGAGGCGCACGTTACAATCCTCGCTGGCGCTGGCGAGCATCTGGCTGTCGGGGCTGAAGGCGATGGAGCGAACCGGCCCGCGGTGCCCCTGGAACGTCTCCATCACCTTGCGGTCGCTGAGTCGCCAGACGCGGACGCTCTTCTGGCTGCTGGCGGCGATGTACGCGCCGTCGGGGCTAAAGGCGACGCTGTAGATGAAGCTGGCGAAGCCGCTGAGCTGCCCGGCCGGCTGGTGGTCGGCCGTACTCCAGAGGTAGACGGCCCCATCGTAGCAGCCGGCGGCCAGGAGCGCGCCATCGGCGCTAAAGCTCAGGCTATGGACGAACGGCACCGGCAGCGTGTCGAGGATGCGGATCGAGTCGCCATCGACCGTGCAGATCGTGATCGCGCTGCCCCAGCCGCCCACCGCCAGCAGCTTGCCGTCCGGGCTGAAGGCGATGCTCTCGACGGAGCAGCCGGGCATGCGGAGCTGACGGCGGGACGCGCCGTCGGCGACGCCCCAGATCCGCACCGACTCATCGTCGCTGCCGGAGGCCATCAGCCCGCCGGTGCGGGCGAAGGCGACGCTGCGCACGCTGCTGGTGTGGCCCTTGAGGGTTCGCACGTGGCTGTAGTCGCTGATCCGCCAGATGCCAACCGTGTGGTCGTCGTAGCCGGCGGCGAGGAGATCGCCGCTCGGGCTGAAGGCCACGGAGCGGATGGGGCTCCCGGTGGTGAGCATACGCAGGAGCGTGCCGACGGGCACCTGCTCGGCGGCGGGCGCGGCCGGGCTCGGGTCGCCTAGTGCCGAGGGAGTCGTGAACCCTGGCGCGCGCACCTGCATAGACGGGGTGGCGGCGGGGTGGCTGGCGTAGAAGAACTCCTCACGCATCTCGCGGGCGTTGCGCGGGCGGCCCTCCAGCGTCACGCTCAGGGATCGCTGGATCAGGTTTGCCACCGGCTCGGGCACGTGGGGCGATAGCTCGCGGATGGGCCGCAGCGAGTCGGGGTTTCCATTGATCAGGCGGGCCATGCGGCTCATCGCATCGGCGGGCAGGGTGCCGGTGAGCATGTGGTAGAGCGTGGCGCCCAGCGAGTAGAGGTCGCTCCGCTGATCCGGCTCGCCATCGCGCATCTGCTCGATCGGCGCGTAGGGCGGCGTGAAGCCGTAGATCTTGCGGCTCGCCATATCGGGCGTCGTCGTCTCGGAGCTATCGACGGCGATCGTCACCCCGCCGCGAGCCAGCCCAAAGTCGAGCAGGATAATATCGAAGTTCTGGGTCAGCTTGAGGTTCTTCGGCTTCAGGTCGCGGTGGATGATCGGGATCGGCCGGGTGTGGATGTAGTGCAGCACATCGAGGAGCTGGTCGGCCCACTTCAGCACCATCGGCAGCGCCTGGGGCGATGCGAAGTGCTTGCCGAGCCGCTGGATCTGGCTGCCGAGATCCTCGCCGTGGATAAACTCCATCACGAGGAACTGGCCATTGCCCTCGACGAAGTGGTCGCTCACCTTGGCGAGCGCCTGGTGGCGCAGGCGGGCGAGGAGCTTGGCCTCATGCTCGAAGGCGCGCCGGTAAGCCTCGTCTTGGAAGAAGGTCTCTTTGATCGCCACATCGTGTGACAGCCGCAGATCCCGCGCCAGGTACACCGCGCCCATGCCGCCCTTGCCGACCTGTTCGGCAATGCGGTAGCGTTGTTGCAGCAGAGTGCCGGGCGCTAGCATAGGTCGTGTCTTTCGTCGGGCACAGCGATGACATGATAGCGGTGGCTGTCCAGCCGCCGCCCATTGTCGCACATGAGAGCCTGTGGGGTATTATAGATACCATTATAGCAAATCCATTACCGTCTGTGGGCGGACATACTACAGAAAATGGTAAAGCCGCTGTAAAGAAATGACATCATGTGTCCATCAGACACATGATGTGCTGATGGTGCTGCGCCGCAGCTACGCCGCGGCGCAGCACCATCAGTTTTTTGTGGGGGCGCGAAGCTCGCCCACACCCTCACCGTGCGCGGTGTTGCTGCTGGCAACAAAAATTGACATAACGATGTAGGGGTCAGCTCGCGGGCCGCCCTACTCGCCGAAGTTGTCGGCCACGAGCTTCGCCAGCGCGTCGATCGCCGCCTGGGCGTCTGCGCCATCGGCGCGGATGTGGATCTGGTTGCCGAGGGCCACGCCGAGCTTCATAATGTCGATCATGCTCTTGGCGTTGCCGTCGGGGCGCTCGGGCCGGGACAGGTTGCGGGCGCGGATCGTGCTGCTGAAGCGGCTCGCCGTCTGCACGAAGTCTTTGGCCGGGCGCATGTGCAGGCCGACTTTATTTTTGATCGTCAGGGTGATCTCGACGCCCGCGCCCTCTGGCGGCGCCGGGGCCGGCGGCTCATGGGGTACGTGCTCGGCCGCCAGCGCGATGCCCTTCGTCTCCAGGGCGCGCTCGGCGGCGGCGGCCACCTCGTTGATCGTCGCGCCGGGCCTGGTCGCCTCGATGGCGGCCACCAGGGCGCCCTCGACGAGCGGCGCCGGGCTGATGCGAAAGGGGATGCCGCTCAGCTCCAGGGCGATCTCGGCGCTCATGATCGCGCTGCCCATATCGACCAGCACCAGCACCTCATCGGCGCCGGCGAGTCGCTCCAGGGCGTGGCTGATCAGATCCACACTGGTGCCGAGGTCGCCCTCCAGTGTGCCGCCGGCCGCCGCGATCTGCACGCGCCCCTGGGCCATCTGCTCGATCAGATCCTTGACCCCGCTGGCGATACTGGCGCTGTGTGAGATGATGAGTAGGGCAATCATTGTCTTTAAGGATGAAGGATGAAGGGTGAAGGATGAAGTGGTGCGTTTCATCCTTCACCCTTCATCCTTTATCCTTCTCCATAGGCTTCTGCCAGGATCTCGATGGGATGCTTGGTGACGACCCCGGTGCCGTGGCTGATCTGCCAGCGGCAGGTCTCGCTATCGCAGAGGGCCAGGTCGGAGCCGGCGTCCTTCACGAAGCCGAAGAGCTTGGCCCCGACGTCCATGCCGATCTGGTACTTCTCCTTCTTGAGGCCGTAGGTGCCGGCGATCCCGCAGCAGTCGGCGTGGCTCTCGTCGAGGCGCAGGCCGGGGACGAGGGCGAGCACGTCCATGGCGGGGCGTCCGATGCGGTGGGCGCGCAGCTGACAGGGCGGGTGGTAGGGCAGCGTGCGCTCGATCGGGCGGAAGTCTGTGTCGAGCTCGCCGTCCTCGGCCAGATTGCGCAGGAACTCGAAGATGTCGTAGGTGCCGGCGGCCACGTCCTTCACGTCCTGGCTGTGCAGGCCGATCAGCTCGGGGGCCTCCTCCTTGAGCGTCAGGGTGCAGCTGGTGCTGGTGCCCACCACGGGGATGCCGCGGCGCACGTAGGGCAGCAGGTGCTCGACGTTGTACATGTGCCGGCCCTTGGCCGCCGGGAAGTCGCCGTTCGAGAGCAGGGGCAGGCCGCAGCAGCCCTGCTTGGGGATGATCACCTCGAAGCCGTTGCGCTCCAGCACGGCGATGGCGGCCTTGCCCACGTGCGGCTCGTAGTACTGGGTGCTGCAGCCGTGGAAGTAGACCACCTGCTTGCGGGCGACACCGGTCGGTCGGTGCCGCTTGAACCAGGAGCGGAAGGTGTAGCTGCTGGCGGCCGGCAGCGGCGCGTCGCGGTGGATCTGCATCACCTGCTCGATCGCCCAGCGCACGGGCTTGATCGATAGGCCGAGGTTCACCAGCGGCGCCTGCGGGCCGCTGCTCAGCCGGCCGACCACCCCGGCGCGGCCGATGATCTTGTTGCGCAGCGGGGCGCCGCGCTCGGCCACAATCTGCGCGCGGGCGCGGGAGTTCAGCTCGGCGATCTTCACGCCGGTCGGGCAGACCTCGTTGCAGACCCGGCAGCCCGAGCAGTAGTCCACCGAGTCGTCGGGGACGGGCTGGCCCGGCTGGCGGAAGCGCTGGGCCTGCGGGCCGACCGACTTCGGCCCGGGGAACGTATCGGTCACGGCGGCCACCGGGCAGGCCGACATGCACACGTTGCACTTGATGCAGTGGTCGAGGGACTGGTTGAGCGAGAGCTCGATGCCCTTCCAGGCTTCCCTCGCGGATGGGGTCGCAGCCGGTGAGGGCGGAGCCGGCGATGGCGACATTCTGGTAGACGACCTGGCCGGCGGCGTCGAGCGGGCGCAGCTGTGCGTCGGCGGCGACGCCGGTGCGAAAGACGGGGTGGCCGGTCTCGTTGAGGAAGCGGGCGGCGAACCAGTCGGCGCGGGCGTTGGGCGCGCGCAGCGGCAGGCCGAGGGCGGTCTCGACGAGGACTCCGGCGTGGTCGGCGCGCACCCCGCCGCCGGCGATCCCGCCGGTGGCGAGGATGTAGCGGGCGGCGCGGTGGCGCTGCTCGCGGGCGGCGGCCTCGGTGTAGATCGCGTCCATCCGGTCGCCCTGGGCCTCGGCGCGCTGCACGAAGGCGCCGAGCTGGATGCGCCCGCCGGCCTTCAGCAGGGCGGCCTCCAGCATGTGGTAGAGCCGCATCCCCGGCACCGAGGCGGGCAGGGTGGGAACCTCGAAGATCAGCGCCCCGGCGGCGGCCTGGAGGTCGCTCACCGCCTGGGTGGCGCCGGCGAGGCCGAGCATTGCCGGCAGGCCGACCCGGCTGTAGCGGCCGCGCTGCACCAGCTGGCGCAGCTGGCGGCCCACGTCGGCGCGGAAGGCGGGCTGGTCGAAGAGGCGGGCGAAGCTGACGGTGCTGAAGTCGTGCTTGCGGTCGCTGGGCGGCAGGGTCAGGTAGGCGCCCTCGGCGGCGAAGCCCTCGGCGCACAGGTTGGCGGCGATCATGGGCGGGAAGAAGTCGCGCAGCTCGTGGAAGCCGGCGATCAGCAGCGGGCCGCCGCCGTCGCCCTGGCGGGGCAGCTGGCGGGCGTCCCCGGCGGCCATGGTGGCCGGCACCATGCAGGTCGCGCGCAGGGCGCCGACGGCGGTGGGCAGCAGCAGGTTGCGGCGCAGGCTGCCGACCAGCGGGTAGCCGCCGTCGGCGCAGATGGCGCGCAGGCGCTCGGCCCCGGCCTGGATGGCGTCCACGCCGGCCAGGGCGTAGGGGTGGTCGGGGTGGTCGGCGATCAGCGCCTCGACGCCGGCCAGCGGGTCGCCGTCGCCGATGTCGAACAGGTCGAGGCAGCCGGCGGCCCAGTGGGTTGCGCCGTGGCCCTTGGCCAGGACAAGCACGCGCTCCCCGGCCTCGGCCCGGCCGATGGCGGCCAGCATGCCGGCGATCCCCGCGCCGATGACGATCGTGTCGTACATATATCACCCGTAGGGGCGCAGCAGCGGCACATGCGATGCCATCGCCGGCAGGGCGGTGGCCGCTGCTGCGCCCCTACCCACATTACGCCTTTACATACTCGGTGGCCACCTCGGGGTGGTCGGTCACCAGGCCGCCGCCCTGCGCGGCGTGCGCGCGCAGG
>NZ_JAIEWN010000002.1:74493-103953 GCF_019599295.1 Oscillochloris sp. ZM17-4
GCGGCGTTGGAATGGTGAATGGTGAATGGTGAATGGTGAATGGCGTCGGCCTGGGCTGTGCGCTGCTCGTAGAGCATGGCTGTGGTGCGATAGATGCACCAGCCGCCCTGGCACGGCCCCATGCCCATGCGCACGTCGCGGCGCACATCGTCGAGGTTCTTGGCCCCGCTGTCGATCGCGGCCTGCATCCTGGCCCGCGTCACCAGCTCGCACTCGCAGATCAGGTCGCCGTAGGCGTGCTCCTGCTCGACGGCGGCCAGATGCTTGCCCAGCCAGTAGAGCGAGGGCGCGCCCGCCTCGGCGTGGTTCCGGCTGCGGTGCTCGAAGTCTGGCGCGGGCATGACCTCGTCGGCGGTGCGGCAGGGCTGGGTGTTGCCCATGCGGCGTGCGATCTCGTCCACCGCGTCTTTCGCCATCAGCCGGTAGGTCGTCCACTTGCCGCCGACGATCGAGATGATCCCGCCCACCCCGTCGCGCTGTGCGTGGTCAAGCAGCTTGTAGGTGCGGCTGATGTCGCGGTCGTTGGCCACGTCCTGGTCTTTGTAGAGCGGGCGGACGCCGGCCCAGGCCCGCAGGGCGCGGTGCTGCTTGAAGCCGGGCACCAGCTTCTCGCCCTCGTCGAGCATCATCTGGACCTCCTCGGCCTCGATCCCGTAGACATCCGGGTCGGGCACGTGGATGTCGGTGGTGCCGATCACCGCGACGGTGTGGATGGGCACGATGATGTCGCCGTCGGCGGGCAGCTTGCAGCGGTTGATGACGGTGTTCACCATGCGGTGGTTCATGGCGACCATAGTGCCCTTGCCGGGGACGACCGTGACCTTGACGCCGGCCATGGCGGCGATCTTGCCGGCCCAAGCCCCGGCGGCGTTGAGCACGAAGGCGCATGCGATGCGCTTCTGCTCGCCCGTGCGCAGGTCCTCGACCGTCGCGCCGACCACCGCGTCGCCCTCGCGGGTCAGGCCGACCACGCTGTGGTAGGTGAGGATCTGGGCGCCGTGCTCGCGGGCCGAGAGCGCGTTGGTGTGGGCGGCCAGGAAGGAGTCGGCCGATCCGTCGTGGACCTCGAAGACCCGCGAGATCTGCGGGTTGAGGGCCGGCTCGCGGCGCAGCATCTCGGCCACCGTGATCTCTTGGACGGGCACCTCGGTCTTGCGGCAGTTGGCCGCGAAGACATCGCCGTAGTCCGGGTCGTCCCAGGGGGTGATCACGAAGAAGCCCGAGGTATCCTCGATGCTGCTGGGCATGATCCGGCGCAGGATGGCGTTCTCGTGGGCGCACTCCGTGGCCGACTGCGGGTCCTTGGTGACATAGCGGCCGCCGGAGTGGAGCAGGCCGTGGTAGCGCCCGGTGGTGCCGTGGGTCAGGTCGCCCTTCTCCACCAGGACGGCGCGGATGCCGCGCATGGCGAGGTCGCGCACGCAGCCGAGGCCGGTGGCCCCGCCGCCGATCACCAGGACATCGGTCTGAAGTGTCTTCATAGGGACTCCCGTTGGGGCGCAGCAGCCCTGGATTTCTACCCACCTGCGAGTCTACAGCTGCTGCTGCGCCCTTACGTCATCGCCTACCGATCTACTCCGCCCAGTCGAAGGTGCGGGTGACGGCCTTCTTCCAGCCGGCGAAGAGCGCGGCCCGCTGGTCGTCGCCCATCTGCGGCTCCCAGCGCTTGTCCATGCCCCAGTTAGCCACCATCTCGTCGGTGTTCTTCCAGTAGCCGACGGCCAGCCCGGCGGCGTAGGCCGCGCCGAGGGCCGTCGTCTCGGCCACCTTCGGGCGCACCACCGGCACGCCGAGGATGTCGGACTGGAACTGCATGAGCGTGTCGTTGTAGACCATGCCGCCGTCCACCTTGAGCTCGGTCAGGGTCACGCCGGAGTCCTGCTCCATCGCCTCCAGAACCTCGCGGGTCTGGTAGGCAGTGGCCTCCAGGGCGGCGCGGGCGATGTGGCCGCGGTTGATGTAGCGGGTCATGCCGACCATAACGCCGCGGGCGTCGGAGCGCCAGTAGGGGGCGAAGAGGCCGGAGAAGGCCGGCACGATGTACATGCCGCCGTTGTCCTCGACGGTGCGGGCCAGGTCCTCGACCTCGGGGGCGCTGGCGATCATCTTGAGGTTATCGCGCAGCCACTGCACCAGCGAGCCGGTGACGGCGATCGAGCCCTCCAGCGCCCAGACCGTCGGCTCCTTGCCGAAGCGATAGGCCGGGGTTGTGAGCAGGCCGTTCTTGGAGTGGACGAGCTTCGTGCTGGTGTTCATCAGCATGAAGTTGCCGGTGCCGTAGGTGTTCTTGGCCTCGCCGGCCTTGAAGCAGGCCTGGCCCACCGTGGCGGCCTGCTGGTCGCCGAGGATGCCGGCCAGGGGCACGCCCTGGAGCACGCCGCGGCACTCGCCGTAGACATCGCTGGAGGAGCGGATGGTCGGCAGCATGGAGCGCGGCACGCCCATGATGCCCATGATCTCCTCGTCCCAGTCCATCGTCTCCATATTCATGAGCATGGTGCGCGAGGCGTTGGAGACATCGGTGATGTGGATGCCGCCATCGATGCCGCCGGTGAGGTTCCAGGCCAGCCAGGTGTCCATGTTGCCGAAGGCCAGCTCGCCGGCCTCGGCGGCGGCGCGGGCGCCCTCGACATTGTCGAGGATCCAGCGGATCTTCGGGCCGGAGAAGTAGGTGGCCAGGGGCAGGCCGACCTTGGCGCGAAAGCGGTTCTGCCCGCCGTCCTTGGCGAACATGTTCACCAGCTGGTCGGTGCGGGTGTCCTGCCAGACGATCGCGTTATAGACCGGCTTGCCAGTCTTGCGGTTCCAGACCAGGGCCGTCTCGCGCTGGTTGGTGATCCCGACGGCGGCCAGGTCGCTCGGCGTCGCGTTGGCCTTGGTCAGCGCGCCCATGATGACGCCCTGGGTGCGCTGCCAGATCTCATCGGCGTTATGCTCGACCCAGCCCGGCTTGGGGAAGATCTGCTCGTGCTCGCGCTGGTCCACCGACACCACCTTGCCGTCATGGGTGAAGATCATGCAGCGGGTGCTGGTGGTGCCCTGGTCGATCGCAGCGACATACTTTGTCATTGGAAGACTCCTTTGTCTGAGATATAGAACCTTGATCGCTGTGTTGGGGCGCAGCAGCAGCTGAACCCTGTGATGTAGTGCAGCCTTAGCGCTGCTGCGCCCTTACAGCGATACCTATACGATTCCCTCCGCCACCTCAAGCATGGCCTTCGCCATGAGGAAGGCCGAGGTGGCGCCGGGGTCCTGGTGGCCGATCGAGCGCTCGCCGAGGTAGGAGGCGCGGCCCTTGGTGGCCAGCATCGGTATGGTGGCCTGCATGCCGGCCTCGCAGGCGGCCAGGCCGATGCGCATCGCGCTCACGAGATCCTCGCCGGCGGCGTTGGCCTCTTTGAGCGCGTCGATCCCCGGCCCGATCGCGTCGATCATCGTCTTCTCGCCGCGGGTGGACTTCCCGCGGGCCTGGATGCCCTCCAGGGCCGCCTCCAGGGCGGCGATCAGATCGGCCGGCCCGAGCTCGAAGCGGTCGCCGGTGGCCATGCCGGCCCGCAGGAAGGCGGTGCCGTAGAGCGGCCCGCTGGCCCCGCCGACGGTTGACACGAGCGTGGTGCCGACCGTCTTGAGGATCGCGCCGATGTCCTTGTCGGCCACGCCGGGCAGCTTGGTGAGCACCGTCGTGAAGCCCCGGTCGAGGTTGACCCCGTGGTCGGAGTCGCCGATGGCCGAGTCGAGCTGGGTGAGGTAGTCGCGCTGCTCCTTCACGGTCGCGGCGACCCGCTCGATGAATGTGATCACGTGTTCGGCGGTGATGTGCATGGTTGCCTCCGGCGGGTGGGTTTCAGGGAGGGCTTGCCCTCCCTGGCCCTCCCAGGTTACACGCCCCAGCGCAGCGCCGGTGTGTGGACGGGCGCGTCCCAGAGCTTGGTCAGCTCATCGTCCAGCTTGAGCAGGGTGAAGGAGCAGCCGGCCATGTCGAGCGAGGTGATGTAGCTGCCGACGAGGTTGCGGCTGATGGTGATGCCCTTGGCCGTGAGGATGCTGTTGAGCTCGTTGTACATCAGGTAGAGCTCGACCAGCGGCGTGCCGCCCATGCCATTGACGAAGGCCAGGACGTGGTCGCCGCTCTCGAAGGGCAGATCCTCCAGGATGGGCGTCGCCAGCATCTCGGCGATCTCGGCGGCGCTGGCCAGCTTGACCCGGCGGCGGCCGGGCTCGCCGTGGATGCCGACGCCGATCTCCATCTCGTCGTCGGGCAGCTCGAAGCTGGGCTTGCCGGCGTGCGGCACCGTGCAGCTGGTGAGCGCCATGCCCATGCTGCGGCCCTGGGCGTTCACCTTCTCGGCGATCCGCTTGACCTCGGCCAGGTCGGCGCCGGCCTGGGCGGCCGCGCCGACGATCTTCTCTAGCAGCACCGTCACGCCCACGCCGCGGCGGCCGGCGGTGTAGAGGCTATCCTTCACCGCGACATCGTCGTTGGTGACGATGGCGGCGACCTCGATGCCCTCGGCGGCGGCCATCTCGGCGGCCATCTCGAAGTTCATCACGTCGCCGGTGTAGTTCTTGACGATGTGCAGCACGCCCTTGCCGCCGTCCACGGCCTTGGTCGCGGCCAGCATCTGGTCGGGGACGGGCGAGGTGAACATGGCGCCGGGGCAGGCCGCGTCGAGCATGCCCATGCCGACAAACCCGCCGTGCATGGGCTCGTGGCCGCTGCCGCCGCCCGAGATGACCCCGACCTTGCCTTTGACCGGGCCGTCGGCGCGCACGATAATGTCAGGGTCATAGGACACCGTGATCAGGTCGGGGTGGGCCGCGGCCATGCCGGCCAGGGCCTCCTTAACCACATTGTCTGGCGAGTTGATCAGCTTCTTCACTGAGTCTCTCCTTACGTCGTTGTGTGGGGGCTACATGCCGACGGCGTTTGCCAGCAGGGCGGCGACCACGCCGCCGATGATCGGGCCGACGACCGGAACCCACGAGTAGGCCCAGTCCGAGTCGCCCTTGCCGGGGATGGGCAGGATGGCGTGCATAATGCGCGGGCCGAGGTCGCGGGCGGGGTTGATCGCGTATCCGGTCGGGCCGCCGAGGCTCATGCCGATGCTCCAGACCAGCATGGCCACCATGTAGGGGCCGACGCCGGAGGCCGGGCTGCCGGCGGTGGCGCCGTTGGCGCTGAAGATCGCGAAGATCACAAACAGCAGCACGAAGGTGCCGACCGCCTCAGTGACCACGTTCCAGAGCGGGTTGCGGATGGCCGGGCCGGTGCTGAAGCAGGCCAGCTTGAGGCCGGGGTCCTTCGTCACCGCCCAGTGCTGGTAGTAGGTCAGCCAGACCAGGATCGCGCCGATGAATGCGCCGATGAACTGGCCGGCGATCTGGATCATGGCGATGCCGAAGTCGCCGCCGGGCCGCAGGGCGGCGGCGATCGAGACAGCCGGGTTCAGGGCGGCGGGCGGGCTGCCGGTGGCGGCCGACACGAAGACGCCGCACATCACGGCCAGACCCCACCCGGCGGTGATCACGACCCAGCCGGCGTTGTTTGACTTCGACTGATTGAGCAGCACGCCGGCGACGACGCCGTTGCCGAGCAGAACCAGGATCATCGTGCCGAGCATTTCACCGAGAAACGGTCCCATGAGAGTCCTCCTCACGATCCACAGACGCGGTAGACAGGATTAGGCGTATCGTCCTTGATAGCGTTCGGGCTGCTGAGGGCTCACCGCGCGGCGTGGCGCGGCTCGCAGCTCCGGCGTGGCATCCCTCTGTCTGTTCCTGCTCTCGTCTTCAGGCAACATGCGGCGGTGCGCGTTGCCGTCTCACCCCCTTTCGGGCACGCGTGATCAGGGCGGGCCGCCGTGGAGCGGCGGCGCCAGGACGCACTATCAGAGAACTCCGTACGGAGGCGAAATGCCTTTGGTACGAGCCGATGAAGCAAAAAAAGCTGCGGGCGGTCGTGGGTTGCCTCCAGTGCCCCGTGGAGTGCCCCTCGTCATTGAGCAGACTGGTTACACTGGTTCAGAGAAGATGTGTATGGACATCACACCCGGCGCACACCAAAGGATTCACGTGCGGCAGTGCACGTGTGGCGAGAATGTTGTGGATTGGTTTATGCGGGTGACGTGTGTATGATAGCAGACTGTTTACGCTTGCGTCAAGGGCTAACGGGCGGCAAGAATTATCAAAAATGTTTCAGAATTGCGACATTATATTTCATAGTTGTTTCACCCCGGCCCCACACCCGCCCAGCTGCACAGCCCATGCCCGCGCATTGCGTGGGGGGGCGCTCCTATGCGCATCAACGTCAGGGCTGCCGCCCTAAAAACCGGTGTTGTTTTGTCCAACATGGCCAGCGAAGCTGGCCATGTTGGACAAAACAACAAGAAATTCCGGGGAGCCCGTGGCTTACCACGATGCGTATGGGTGCGCACTCGCCCCTACGGCGTATGGGGCGAAGGCCAGAAGTCGGCCTTGGAGATCCCATAGCGGCCCATCTTGCGCCAGAGGGTGGCCCGGCTGATGCCGAGCAGCTCGGCGGTGCGCCCGAGGTGTCCGGCGGTCTGGTGGCCGGCGCGCAGGATGGCCTCGCGCTCGCTGAGCCGGTTGCTGTCGTTGAGGCTGGGGCTCTCCGGGGTCTCGATCGGCGCGGCGACATGCACGATGGCCGGGGGCAGATCCTCCAGGCCGATCACGCTCTTCTCGCTGCTATGGAGCACGCGCTCGATCGTCAGCTCCAGCTCGCGCACATTGCCGGGCCAGGGGTAGGCGCGCATGGCCTGGAGCGCGTCGGGGGCGAAGGCCACCTGGCGGCCGAGGCGGTCGCTCAGCAGCAGCAGCAGGTGGTTGATCAGCAGCAGCAGGTCGTCGCCGCGGGCGCGCAGGGGCGGGATCTCGACGCTGAAGGCGCTCAGGCGGGCGGCCAGGTCGGCGCGGAAGCGGCCCTCCTGGGTCAGGCGCTCTAGGTCGGCGTCGGTAGTGATGATCCGCACATCGATCGGCAGGGGCTGCGCTCCGCCGGTGCGGATGATTCGCTTCATCTCGATCGCGCGGAGCAGGCCGGTCTGGAGCTCGGACGGCAGGACGCCGACCTCCTCCAGGTAGAGCAGGCCGCCGTAGGCCAGCTCAAGCTTCCCTGGCCTTCCGGGCCGGTCGCCCGGGCGCGGCCCGCCCTCAACGCCGAACAGCTCGCTGGCGAGCACAGTGCGCGGCACGGCGGCGCAGTTCAGGCGCACAAATGGCCCGCGGGCGCGGCTGCTGGCGTTGTGGATGGCCTGGGCGAAGATCTCCTTGCCCACCCCCGGCTCGCCGTGGAGCATCACCGCGCCGCCGCCCCCGGCGGCCATGTGGGCGTGGTGGAGCGCCTGGAGCATGGCCGGGCACTGGCCGATGATATCGTGGAAGGTGAACTGGGCCTGGGCGCCGACCACCCGCTGCACAAGCTGGTGGACGCTCTGGGCGGGCCGGATGGTGATCAGGGCGCCGAGGTAGCGTCGCTCGTGGTTCCAGACAGGGCGCACGCTGCCGAGGGCGGCCAGGGCGGCGCGGCGCACCTGCCAGCGCAGCTCCTGATCGACCAGCTCTATGCGGTCATGGATCGCCTGGCGCACGATCTCGGGCATCGCCAGGGCCTGCGCGAAGGGGCGGCCCGCCACCGCGCGCGCGCCGACGCCGAGCATCTCGGCGGCCCGGCTGTTGATGCGGCGGATCTCGTTGCCCGGCCCGATGAAGATCAGCCCCTCGCTCATTGTCTCCAGGGCGGCGTAGAGCTCGGCCAGCTGGTCGTTGGCGTCGGCCAGCAGCGTGTCGGCCCGCAGCTGGTTGTGCAGGGCCTGGGCGGTGGCGATCGCCAGGCCGAGGGTGTGTCGGTGGGCGCCCTCGGCGTCGGTGATGATCGCCAGGGCGCCCAGGGGCTGGCCGTCCACCGCAAAGATCGGCGCGGCGGCGATGGCCAGGGGCCGCAGCTGGGCGCTGAAGTGCGCGACGCCGACGGTCTGGATGGGCAGGGCCTCGCGCAGGGCCAGATCCACCGCGTTGCTGCCGGCCCGCTCCTCGCTCAGATCGGCCGGCGGGCACAGGCCGCAGCTGCGGGCGAGCGCTACGACGGCCGGGTCGCCCTCCAGGTGCAGGGCCACCGCCTGGGCGTCGGCGAGGGCGATGGCGAAGCCCGGCCCCTCGATCAGCTGGTAGACATCCTCGATCGACGAGCGGGCCAGATCAAGCAGCCGCAGGGCCGGGCCACCGGGGGCGGCGGCGGGCGCCGGCCCGTCCTCGGGGCGCTGGCCGCGGGCCACGCAGCGCTGCCAGGATCGCTGGATCGGTGGGGCGTGGTGGGTGTGCATTTACACAAAGGCCTGAAGGCCGGTGATCTCGCGGCCCACCACGAGCGCGTTGATCTCGTTGGTGCCCTCGTAGGTGTAGACGGCCTCCATGTCGGCGAAGTGGCGGGCCATATGGTTCTCGAGCAGGATGCCGTTGCCGCCCATCAGCTCGCGGCCGAGGGCCACCACCTGGCGCGCCTTGGCCGCGCAGGTCTGCTTGGCCAGCGAGGCCATGCCCTCCGTCACCTGGCTGGCGTCCTCGTCGAGCAGCCTCGTCACCCGCCAGGCCAGCAGCTGGATGGCGGTCAGCTCGCCGAGCATCTGCACAAGCTTCTGCTGGACGAGCTGGAAGGCGGCGATCGGCCGGCCGAACTGCTCGCGCTGGAGAGCGTAGGCGCGGGCGATGTCGAAGGCGGCCTGGGCGTGGCCGACGCCCTCCCACGCCACGCCGAAGCGGGTGGCCTTGAGCACCTGGGCGGTGTCGCGGAAGGAGCGGGCCAGGGGCAGGCGGTTGGCCTCGGGCACCTCGCAGTTGGTCAGGGTGATCTCGGCGTTCAGCAGGGCGCGCTTGGCGATCTTGCCGCCGATCACCGTCGCCGCGTAGCCGGGCGTGCCCTGCTCCACCAGGAATCCTCCGACCTTGCCGGTCTCCTCGTCCTGGGCCCAGATCACGATCACGTCGGCGAAGCTGGCGTTGCCGATCCAGCGCTTGGCCCCGTTGAGCAGGTAGGTGTCGCCCACCCGCCGCGCCGTGGTGCGGATGTGGGCGGCGTCGGAGCCGACGTAGGGCTCGGTCAGGCCGAAGGCGCCGATCTTCTCCAGGCGGGCCATCGCCGGCAGCCAGCGCTGCTTCTGCTCCTCGGAGCCGAGTCGGTAGATCGATCCCATGGCCAGGCCGCTCGTCACGCCCAGGAAGGTCTCGATGCTGCCGTCCCCGCGCGAGAGCTCCATCGCCGCGACGCCGACGGCCATGTGCGAGAGGCCGGGGCAGCCGTAGCCCTGGATCGTCCCGCCGGCCAGTCCCAGCGTCGCCAGCCTCGGGATCAGCTCGAAGGGGAACTCGCCGCGCTCCCAGTAGCCGTTGATGATCGGCACGACCTCCTCGTCGCAGAAGGCGCGCACGCGATCCCGCACGTCGCGCTCCTCCGGGCTGATCATGGCGTCGAGGTGGTAGAAGTCCAGGCTGCGGTCGGCTGCAATCGTCATTGATTTGACTCCTGTGTATTACGCAGTGCGTTATAAGTACAGGATATCACATATCCGCAGATGTGTGGGAGGGGATTTCAGGGGAGGCCTGCCTCCCCTGGCCCCACCGGCTTATACCGCCGGCACCTGCTGGGTCAGACAGTGCCAGGCGCCCAGGCCCCAGATGATATCGGTGCAGTCGATGCCGACCACCCGGCGCTCGGGGAAGCAGGCCTGGATGATCGCGGCGGCCCGCTGGTCGTTGGGGTGGCTGTAGAAGGGCACCAGGACGATGCGGTTGGCGATGTAGAAGTTGGCGTAGCTGGCCGGCAGGCGCTGGCCCTCGTAGACGACCGGCGGCGGCATGGGCAGGCTGAGGATGCGCAGCGGCCGCCCGTCCAGGCCGGTCATCAGCTGGAGCCGGCGCAGGTTCTCCTGGAGGATGGGGTAGTTCTCGTCCTGGGGGTCGTCCTCGACGGCGGTGAGGATGGTGTCGGCGGCCACGAAGCGGCTGATATCGTCGACATGGCCGTCGGTGTCGTCGCCGATAATGCCCTCGCCCAGCCAGAGGATCTTCTGGACGCCGAGGAAGGCGCGCAGGCGGGCCTCGATCTGCTCGCGGCTCAGCTCGGGGTTGCGGTTCGGGTTGAGCAGGCACTGCTCGGAGGTGAGCAGCAGGCCCTGGCCGTTCACATCGATCGAGCCGCCCTCCAGGACCATCTCGCCCTTAAATCGCGGCACATTGAGATACTCGGCCATGCGCGCCGGGATCTGGTTGTCCAGGTCGGAGGGCGGGTACTTGCCGCCCCAGGCGTTGTACTCCCAGTCGGTTGCTGCTAAGGATGAAGGATGAAGGATGAAGGATGAAGGATCTCCTCGCATGCCTTCTTCCTTCACCACAAAGATCGCGCCGTGGTCGCGGCACCAGGCGTCGTTGGTGTAGAAGTCGTGCAGGCGGATGTCGCCGGTCGCCCCGGCCTCCTCCAGGTGGGCGCGGGCGCGGGCGGCCAGGTCATCGTCGCACGCATTGATGTGGACGGTCTCGGATGTGGCCAGGGCGGCGACCATGCGCGCGTAGACGGGCTCGATCTGCTCGAACTTACCCGGCCAGCTGCTCTCTTTGTGCGGCCAGGAGAGCCAGGTTGCCTGGTGCGGCTCCCACTCGGCGGGCATGCGGTAGCCTAATTGTGCGGGCGTCGCCATGATGATATGTTCCCCGTAGGGGCGCAGCAGCACGGTGTCGCAAAGCGACACCGTGCTGCTGCGCCCTTACATGTCGTCGATATACCTTTTGGTGATCTCGCCATACGCGTCGATCCGCCGGTCGCGCAGGAAGGGCCAGTGGGTGCGCTGGACATCGAGGCGGGCCAGGTCGACCGGCGCCACGAGGATGGCGGCATGATCGACGGGGGCCTTGGCGAGGATGGTGCCGCTGGGGTCGCTGAGGAAGCTCTGGCCCCAGAACTCGATCCCGCCGGCCGGGTCGCCCTCGTGGCCGGTGCGGTTGACGCTGACCACATAGCAGCCGTTGGCCACGCCGTGGGAGCGCTGGATGGTCTCCCAGCTCTGGTGCTGGGCCAGCCCGTACTCGGCCTTCTCGGCGGGGTGCCAGCCGATCGCGGTCGGGTAGAAGAGCAGGTCGGCGCCGCGCAGGGCGGTGAGCCGGGCCGCCTCTGGGTACCATTGGTCCCAGCAGATCAGCACGCCGACCCGGCCGAAGCGGGTGGGGAAGACCTTGAAGCCGAGGTCTCCTGGGGTGAAGTAGAACTTCTCGTAGAAGAGCGGGTCGTCGGGGATGTGCATTTTGCGATACTTGCCGAGGTAGCTGCCGTCGGCGTCGATCACGGCGGCGGTGTTGTGGTAGAGGCCCTCGGCGCGCTTCTCGAAGAGGCTGGCGATGATCACCACGCCCAGCTCGCGGGCCAGGGCGCAGAGGATCTCGGTGCTGGGGCCGGGCACCGGCTCGGCCAGGGCGAAGTTGACGTGCTCCTCGCTCTGGCAGAAGTAGCGTGAGCGGAACAGCTCGGGCAGGCAGATGATCTGGGCGCCCTGGGCGGCGGCGGCCCGCACGGCGGCCATCGCCGAGGCCATGTTTGCCGCGGGGGCGTCGTCCATGGCGAGCTGGACGAGGCCAATGTTGACGATACGGGGTGCGCTCATTGTCGGCTCCAGTAGGTGTTGCTCTCCGGGTCGCCCAGCCAGTTCCCGCCCTCCACCTTGCGCAGCTCGCCGGCGCGGATGTGGTCTAGGGCCTCGGCGCCGGCCACGTAGAGCCATGCCGGGCGCTGCCCGCCGGCGGTCTCCACCATCACCAGCAGTCGCTCGTACATGTTGGCCGCGCCGTCCTCGGCGTAGCCCTCCAGCGAGTCGAGCTGGGCCATCACGGCGGCGTAGTCCGCGTCGGCCACGCTGATCAGCGCGCCGATCACCCGCTCGTCGGGCGCGGCGAGGCCGGGCTCGCGCACCATGTAGGGGTAGGGGCCGGCGGTGTAGAGGGCCGCGCCGGCGAGGCTGGCCGGCTCCTCGCCGACGGTGTGGCCGGCCAGAAAGCGTGCGTAGTTCGGCTCGCCCGGCTTGAGCGTGCCGTAGACGAAGAATGGGTGGTTCATAGTTAGGGTACAGGGTACAGGGTACAGGGTACAGGGTACAGGGTACAGGGTACAGGGTACAGGGTACAGGGTGCGGGCAACGGACAACAAGGTATACTATAGCAGTATTCTACCAGGGGGAGGCTATTGATGGATGTTGCGCTGATGATCGAAGGCCAGAACGGCCTGACTTGGCCGCGCTGGCAGCGGCTGGCCCAGGCGGCCGAGGGCCTGGGCTTCGCCGGGCTGTACCGCTCGGACCACTATACGAACGCCGGCCCGCCCGACCGCGAGTCGCTGGAGCTGTGGCTCTCGCTGACCTGGCTGGCCAGCCACACCAGCCGGATCGCCTTCGGCCCGATCGTCTCGCCGGTCTCGTTCCGCCACCCGGCGATGACGGCGCGCTACGCGGCGGGGGTGGACGACCTCGCGGGCGGGCGGCTGCAGCTGGGCCTGGGCGCGGGCTGGCAGGAGCGCGAGCACACCAACTTCGGCATGGACCTGCTGGAGGTCGGCCCGCGCTTCGCCCGCTTCACCGAGGGGCTGGAGGTGATCACGCGCCTGCTGAAGAGCGACGAGCCGGTGAGCTTCGCCGGTGAGTACTATCAGCTGCGCGAGGCCATCCTGCTGCCTCGCCCGCAGCGCCCGGGCGGGCCGCCGATCATCATCGGCGGGAACGGCCCCAGGCGCACGCTGCCCCTGGTGGCGCAGTACGCCGATGAGTGGAACGCCGTCTTCATCCCGCCGGCGCGCTTCGCCGAGCTGAGCGCGCAGCTCGACGCGCTGCTGTCCGCCCGCGGGCGGGCGCCCGCGTCGCTGCGCCGATCGCTGATGACCGGATCGGCCTTCGGCCGCGACGAGGCCGAGGTCGCGGCCCAGCTGGCCGGGCGCGACCGGGCCGACCTCGTCGGGCGCGGGGTGCTGGTGGGCACGGCGGGCGAGGTCGTCGAGCAGCTCGGCCGCATCGCCGAGGCCGGCGTCCAGCGGGTGATGGTGCAGTGGCTGGGGCTGGACGACCTCGATCGGCTCGAGTCCTTCGCCGCCCAGGTGCTGCCGCAGATCGCGCCCGGAGCGCCCGCTTAGTTGAAGACTCATAACAATCAGGCCTCTTTGTCTTCTCCGGACGATCTACCCGATCACTAATGATATAATTTCCATAGCGTTAGCATATAAGTTAAAGGGGCAACACCATGCAGATCTACCTTGACACCGCGAACATTAGCGAGATCCGCGAGGCCGCATCCTGGGGCATCCTCAGCGGCGTGACGACCAACCCGACCCTGATCGCCCGCGAGAAGGGCGCCGACTTCAAGTCGGTGATCGGCGAGATCGCCGAGCTGGTCGATGGCCCGATCAGCGCCGAGGCGGTCTCGCTCGATGGCGAGGGCATGGTCAAGGAGGGCCTGGAGTTCGCCGCCTGGCACCCGAACGTGATCGTGAAGGTGCCCTGCACCACCGAGGGGCTCAAGGCGGTCTACCAGCTGGCCAAGCAGGGCATCCGCACGAACGTCACCCTGATCTTCAACGCCTCCCAGGCCCTGCTGTCCGCCCGCGCCGGAGCCTTTATCGTCAGCCCCTTCGTGGGCCGCGTCGATGACACCGGCGTAGACGGGATGCAGCTCATCCGCGAGATCAGCCAGATCTACAAGGGCGACTCGGAGATCAAGACCAAGATCATCTCCGCCTCGATCCGCCACCCGCGCCACATCATCGACAGCGCCCTCGCCGGGGCCGATATCGCCACCTGCCCCTTCAAGGTGCTCCAGATGTCGATGAGGCACCCGCTGACCGACCGGGGCATCGAGCAGTTCCTCGCCGACTGGAAGGCCCGCGGGTAAATGCGTAGGGGCGCCCCTACGGCGATGTATATAATGAACACGAACCTGCCTCTGATGCTCGGCATCGTCGGCGATGGCGGCACCGGGAAGACGACCCTCGTCCGAGGGGTGGTTCGCATCCTGGGCATTAATGGCGTCACCCCGATCTGCCTCGACGACTACCACCGCTACAACCGCGTCGAGCGGCTGGCCCGCGGGCTGACCGACTCGAACCCCGACGCGAACGACCTCGGCCTGATGGCCGAGCACCTGTTAGCCCTGCGCGCGGGCGGGACGATCCAGAAGCCGGTCTATGACCACCGCAAGGGCGTGCTGCGCCCGTCTGAGCTGGTCGCCGCCACCGGCCTGGTGATCGCCTACGGCATGTTCACCCTCACCCCGCCGGATCTGGCCGACCTCTTCGACCTGACGGTCTACCTTGAGCCGGACGATGACCTGCGCCACAGCTGGCGGTTTCAGCGCGACACGCAAGAGCGCGGCTACGCGGCCGAGCAGGTGCTGGCGCTGCGCCCGGCCAACGATGACGCCGCGCTGCGCTATATCTCGGGGCAGCGCCGCTACGCGGGCCTGGTCGTGCGCTTCCACGTGCCTGAGGGGCAGGACCCCCACGATGTCGATCTGCCGCAGATGGTGGACCTTCTGCTGCGCCACGCGCCCGCCACCGCGCCCCTTGAGCCATTCCTCTCCTTCATTGAGCGGGGCGACCTGCCCCATGCGCAGATCGACCGCGGGATCGTCGATGAGGATGGCCGCGCCAGCGACCGCATCCGGATCGACGCAGCGCTCGACGAGCAGAGCTACGGGGCGCTGCTGGATGTGCTCTGGCCGGCCAGCGCGGGCTTGCCCGAGCTGCCCCTGACGCAGATCGGTGTCCTTGGCGCGGAGCCTTCTCTCAGCCGCAGCCGCAGCCTCGCCCTCGTCCAGGTGATCGTCGCCAGCCTGCTCGCTCGCGCGCCCCGCTAAGCCTCCGGCTCCCCTCGCACGGTGAGGGTGTGGGAGAGCTGCGCTCTCCCACAAAAAAACTGGTTAGCGCGAATAAGCGCTGGGTAAACCTGGGAGCGTCGGTGGCCCCGCTCGCGACTGAAGTCGCAGCGCGTGCGCCCGGCGCGGCTTCGCCGCGCATATGGCCCTACTCCTCGCCGGACGCGCGTCGGCGCGCCCGGTCGCGGGCGGCCTTCAGCCGCTCCAGCGGGTCCTCGGGCGGGGCGGCGGGCGGCGGCGGCGGGGCGTTAGTCGACGGCTGCTGCCTGGGGGTACCGTCAAGCTGCGCGGAGGCGCGGCGCTTGGCGTCGGCCAGCCGGTCGAGCGTGGCGCTCGCGGGAGTCGGCGCGGGCGCGGCGCGGGCGGACTGGCGGGCGGCCCACCAGGCCCCCGCAGCGCCGAAGTCCTCCCGGCGCAGCATCAGACGGCGCAGGGCGATGTCCAGGGGCAGCAGCAGCAGGGCCAGGAGCGCCAGGGGCAGGCCGATCTCGCGGGCCGAGGTCACGCGCATATCCACGTGGGCGAAGGCGTCGGCGGCCGCGCTGATCGTCGCCCCGCCGGTGAGGGCGGCCAGCTCGCCGAGCAGGGCCGGGTTGCCCTGCGATGAGCGGTACTCCGAGGAGTAGGGCACCACCAGCCCTGCCGTCTCCTGGATGAGCGGCCGCTCGCCCTGGGAGCCGCTGATCTGCACCAGGTAGGTGCCGGGCGATGGGTTCTCGACCCGGCCCTGGTAGCTGCTCGGCCCAACCTGGGTCAGCGGCAGATCCTGCCGGCTGCCGTCGCCGCCGATCAGAGTAGCCGTCATCGCCAGGTCCGCCGAGGCGAGGGCGCCCGTATCGACGCTCACCGTCGTCTCGCCGCCGGAGATGGTCACGTCGGTGCTGATCTCCTGGCCGCCGCGCACGGGCAGCACCGACCCGAGGAGCTGCCCGGCGAAGCGCGGGAAGTCCGCCCAGGTCAGCCAGTCCTTCGCCCAGCGCCCGCTGGCGTCGCTCATCCAGGCCGCGCTGTGGCCCAGGCCATACTGCCAGGTGGCCAGGAGCGGCTGGTCATCGTCGGTGGACATCACCAGGCGCGCGGAGTCCTTCAGCGTGCTGCCGTTGAAGCCGTAGAGCTGGGGCGTGCCGCCGATGCCGGCGAGCAGCGGGCTCTGGCCGACGGCGACCGGGGTGAAGGGTCGCTCGATGATATAGTTGCCGACGGTGGTGATCGTCTCCTGGATGAAGATCTGCGGCACGTCGGCCATATCCTGGGCCGGGTAGTAGCGCCCGCCGCCGTCCAGGGCCAGCTGCTCCAGGTAGTCGGCCGATCCGCCGCCGGCCGCCACCACGCTCAGCGTGATCCCCTCGCCGCGCAGGCGCTGGGCGATATCGTTCTGGCTGCCACCGCCGCCCCAGCCGTCGGTGAGCAGGATCATGTGCTTGATGCGCGCGTCCACCCCGACGAGCATCTCCTCGCCCTTGAGCAGGCCGGCCCGCACATTGGTGGCGCCGCGCGGCTCCACGCCAGCCACCGCGCTGATCACCTCGTCCACGGTTGCCCCCTGGGTGACAGCCATCGTCTGGAAGGCCTGCCCGTCGAAGGTCACGACGCCCATGTGGTCCTGTGGGCCGAGCAGGGCCGAGGCCTGGGCGATCGCATCCTTGGCGATGTCCACCTTGCGGCCGCCGGAGGTGTTCATCTGGGCGCTGCCGCGGTCGGGGCTGCTACAGTGGCAGGCGTCCATACTGCCGGACTTATCGATCACGAAGACGATCGCCAGGTCGGGGCGCTCCTCACGGTTGCGCACGTCCATATAGACGGGCATGGCCTCCTCGACCGGGGTGCGGCCGTAGCCGCCCACGCCGAAGCTCGCGTCGCCGCCGATCATGAGCAGGCCCTTGCCGAGGTCGCGCACATAGGATGGGAGGGCGGCCATCGCGCCGACGGGCAGGGAGCGGGCCGGCGTGTTCACCAGGATCACCGCGTCGTAGACGCTCAGGCCGGCCAGGTCGGCCGGGATGGCCTCGGGGGCCAGGGGCTCGGCGAGCACGTTGGTGGCCTTCAGGGCGCTCACCAGAGCGGCCGAGTCCGCGCGGCTCGGCGAGACGACCAGCACCCGCGGCGGCCCCTGCACCTGGATGAGCGCGGAGGCCTCGTTGTTCTGCGCCCGGCCGTCGCGCTCGGGCTGCACCTGGACGCGGTAGCGCTGGAAGCCGGATCCGCTCACCGCCACCTCAAAGGGGACGACGGTGGCACCGGGCTGGAGGTCGATCTGGCGCTCGGCGATCACGCCGGCGTCGCCCACCAGGCGCACCGTGGCCCGCTGGGCGATCGTGCTCTCGATGGTGGCCTTGAGGCTGGCCAGCTGGCCGTCGCGCACGCGGGTGGGGGCCTCAATCTGGCCGACCAGCGCCTCGGCGTCGCCGCTGGGCAGGGCCAGGTCCACGACCGAGATCGGGATGCCACGGGCGGCGGCGAGGCGGGCGGCCTCGATGGCGTGGCCGCTGTTCTCGGCCCCGTCGGAGAGCAGCACCAGGCGCTTCTCCACGTCGCCGGGGAAGAGGGCCAGGCCGAGCTGGATGGCGTCGGCGATGTTCGTGCGGGTGGCCACCGGCACCGAGCTGATCCGGCCGAGGCGGCGGATATCGCTCGGGGCGCGCTCGACCAGGGCGCCGCCGCCGAAGACCACGATCGCCGCCTCGTCGCCCTCAGGCATGCTATCCAGCGCGTCCTGGATGAAGGACTCGGCCTGGGCGCGCAGCGAGGGGGCCAGCGAGTCGCTGCCATCGAGCAGAAAGACGGTGGTGAGCCGGTCGACCGGGAGGACGAGCTGGGCGCCGGCCACGGAGAGCACCAGCGCGAGGGCGATGGCGCTGCGCACCGCCAGCCCGCCCCAGAAGCGCCAGGGGCTCAGGCGGCGCGGCGCCAGCAGGGCCACCGCCCAGATCAGGGCGACCACGCCGAGCAGCCAGAGCATCTCAGGGTAGATGAATGAGAGGCTGGGCATGGGCGCGGCTCCTGGGGGTGTGATGTCTGGAACGCGAAGGGCGTTTGGACCACGAAGGACGCGAACCGGCGCGAAGGACGCGAACGCGAAGGGCACGAACCGGCGCGGGCGGGCGCGAATGCGAAGGGCGGGCGCGGGCGGGCGCGAATGCAGTCATTGTACCCAATCGGTGGGCCGGGGGCAAGGCGCGGTTGAGAAAGGATGGTAACGCATCGCGTTAGGCGAATATGCTTGATGTATCAAATTCTTGATGTATAATAGGCGGTGCCCACCTATGGGCTCATCATCAGCAAAGGAACACTGTCATGGCAACACCAAAGCCCCCGGTGTCCACCACACCCGCAGCTGGGATGTCTGCTTCGTCCATCGCCGAGTCCGGTGCTGGCCTCATCCGCCTCGGAGTTACCGCTATCACGTTGCCGATCACGGTTGCGAACGCTGTCGGCGTCGGCATGTCGCGCTTTCTCACCGGTGTGACCTCGGCGCTGGATGGCAACGCGGTGCCCGCAGACGGCAACGAGATCATCAAGGCGACCAACGACCTCGTCAAGGCGACCACCGGGCTGTACACGAGCGTGCTCAATGTCGCCATCGGCGGGCTTGAGACGCTGACCCGCTCGATCGACGCCGCTGTCGCGGAGACCAAAGGGCCGAGCAAGTAGGTCGCGAATCAGAGTCCCCACCGGGTTAACCCAGGCTGCTCGTACCTGTGCGCGCAACTGCTTTCATGCAGTTGCGCGCACCGCGCTTTCCACCCTCCTGCCACTCCCAACTTCACCAGGCCCGGCCGTACTGCGGCGGCGTGGGCACCGGCTGGCGCAGGGCCTTGGCGGCGCGCTGGGGCCAGTGCGGGTCGCGCAGCAGCTCGCGGGCCAGCAGCACCAGGTCGGCGTCGCCGTTGCGCACGATCGCGTCGGCCTGCATGGGGTCGGTGATCATGCCCACGGCGGCGGTGGCGACCCCGGCCCCGCGACGGATGGCCTGGGCGAAGGGCACCTGGTAGCTAGCGCCCACCGGGATGCTGGCCTGGGCCGCGTTCCCGCCCGAGCTACAGTCGATCAGGTCGACGCCCTCGGCGCGCAGGAGCTTCGCCAGGGAGAGCGAGTCCTCGCCCGACCAGCCGCCGTCCACCCAGTCAGTGCAGGAGAGGCGCACGGTGAGCGGCAGGCCGGCGGGCCAGGCGTCGCGGACGCGGCGGGTGGTCTCGACCACAAAGCGGCAGCGGTTCGCGAGGCTGCCGCCATAGGCGTCCTCGCGGCGGTTGGAGAGCGGCGAGAGGAAGCTGTGCATGAGGTAGCCGTGGGCGGCGTGCAGCTCCAGCCAGCGGAAGCCTGCCTCGCGGGCGCGCGCGGCGGCGGCGACGAAGGCCGCCTGGAGGCGGTCGATCTCGGCGACGCCTAGCTCCTGGGGCGTGCGGTAGCCCTCGGCGAAGGCGACGGGGCTGGGGCCGACGGTCGGCCAGCCGCCGGCCGCGTCGTCCAGCGGCCGCCCGCCATCCCAGGGGCGTGCGGTGCCGGCCTTGCGCCCGGCGTGGGCCAGCTGGACGCCGGCCACGGCGCCCTGCGACTCGATGAAGCGGACGACGCGGGCCAGCGGCGCGATCTGGCTCTCCTGCCAGAGGCCGACGTCATGCGGCGAGATGCGGCCGCGCGGCTCGACGGCCGTGGCCTCGACGATCACCAGGCCGGCGCCGCCGGCGGCCCTGGCCCCCAGATGCACCAGGTGCCAGTCGGTGGCGTGGCCGTCCTCGGCGCTGTACTGGCACATGGGCGAGACGCCGATGCGGTTGCGCAGCGTCACCTCGCCGATCGTGAGCGGGTCAAACAGATGTGGCATGTCTCTACTCTTCCTCATCTAGTACACCGTCCGAGCTCTGCTGCTGGGTTGGGGCACTGCGGAGACCTGTCAGCTGGACTGCGCCCAGCTGACAGGCCTGGGCCGAGCAACCCTTCAAGGATGCTCGGACGCAGTACTAGCGCGCTTCTCGCACAGGAGTTGGGAGTTGGAAGTTAGGTTTGGGGTTCTATAAGCATAGCGGCGTTTCCGCCAACCCCCAACCCCCAACCCCCACATGGTACCAGAATTGCAGGCGTATCCAGCGAAGGCATGGTACGATAGAGCGTACATCCAGCGAAGCAATAAGGGCAGCAGAGGGGCGCAGCATGTCACGCGTGCAAAATACGGTCGTGGTGCTGGTTGGGGTCGCGGTGGCATGGTGGCTGCTCCGCGAGATCGTGGGACTGCTCAGCAACTTCGCCGACGTCCTGACGATCTTCGGCCTAGCCTGGCTGCTCAACCTGCTGCTTGAGCCGATGGTCGACCATCTGAGCCGCTGGGTCAAGCGCCCGGTGGCATGGGCGCTGGGCTACCTGTCGCTGATCCTGGTCCTGGCCGCGCTCAGCGCACCGCTGGCCTCACAGGCCAGCTCGCTGCCGGCCGCCCTGCCCAACGCGATCGAGCAGGCCACCCTGCGCATCGACGACCTGCTCAGCTGGCTACGCGATCACCGCATCGGCGTCCCGATCAGCAGCCGCTGGATCGTCGAGAGCGGGCAGCTCGCCCAGCAGGCCGGGCCGACGGTGCTGGCCTGGTCGCTCAGCCTGCTGACGATCGGCGGGCAGACCCTGCTGGTGATCGGCGTGGCCGCCGCCATGTCGGCCGGCGACGACTCGCTGCGGGCGATCATCGGCGCGGCCATCCCCCGCCGCTGGGCGGATGATGTGAAGCAGCTCTACGACGATGTGCGTCGCACCTACTCGGCGGCGATCCGCGGGCAGCTGGCGATCTGGGCGATCGGCATGGCCCTCAGCCTGGGCGTGCTGGCGATCTTCCAGACGCCGGGCATGCTGCTGTGGTTTGGCCCCCTGGCGATCGTGCGCCTACTGCCCTACCTCGGCGGCATCCTCGGCGGCGTGATGACGGCCGGCGTGCTGCTGATCAGCCTGCCATGGCCGGAGTCGCTCCTGCCGGTGCTGCTGATCGTTGTCGGCGAGAACCTCAAGGGCTATATCGTCGAGCCGCGGCTGCTCGGGCGGGTGCTCAGCCTCTCGCCAGGGCTGGTGCTCTTCGTGGTGCTGCTGGGCTGGAAGATCGGCGGGGTGACCGGGATCGCCTTCGGGGTGCCGGCGATGGCGGTGGTGCAGGCCCTCGCCGAGCGCGTGCTGAGCCGGCGCGAGGCCCGCCGCGCCGCGCACCCCGAGGAAGAGGCGGCGCCAGCCGAGGCCGCCGGTGCCAGCCTGAACCGGGACCCAATGCCGATCAAGTAGGGCCGAAGCATCGCCGCCGGATGCCACCGGTCGCCCCCCATGCATCCCGTGGCGATGCCTCGGCCCTACGGCATTGTGGGCGGCTCCCGCCGCCGCTCCAGGGCGAAGAGGATGATCGTCACATCGGCGGGGGTGATCCCGGCGAGCCGGCCGGCCTGGCCGAGGGTGGCCGGGCGGAAGCGCTGGAGCACCTGGCGGGCCTCGTTGCGCAGGCCAGAGAGCGCGGCGTAGTCCATGTCGTCCGGGATGCGCCGGGTGTCCATCTTGCGCAGGCGCTCCACCTCGCGCCGCTGGCGGTCGATGTAGCCGCCGTACTGGGCCGCGATCTCAGCCTGCTCGACGGCCGGGGCGGGCGCGTCGGGCAGGCCGAGGGCCTCCCGCAGCTGGCCGTAGCGCAGGCCTGGCCGGGAGAGCAGCTCGAAGGCGCTCAGCGGCTGGCTGATCGGCGCGATCTGGGCCGCGCCGAGGGCCGCGTTGACCGCCGCCGACGGGAAGACCCGCCGGCCCTCCAGCTGCGCCCGCAGGTCGGCGCTCTGCGCGCGCTTGCGCTCCACGGCCGCGGCGCGCGCCGCGCCCACCAGGCCCAGCTCGCGGGCCAGCGGGGTCAGCCGCAGGTCGGCGTTGTCGCCGCGCAGCAGCAGGCGGTGCTCGGCCCGCGAGGTGAACATGCGGTAGGGCTCGCGGATCTCCTTCGTCACCAGGTCGTCGATCAGCACCCCGATGTAGGCCTGGTCGCGCCCGAGGATCACCGACTCTTCCCCGCGCACGTGGCGGGCCGCGTTGAGTCCGGCCATCAGGCCCTGGGCGGCGGCCTCCTCGTAGCCGGTGGTGCCGTTGATCTGGCCGGCCAGGAACAGCCCGGCCAGCCGCCGCGCCTGCAGGTCGGCGCCGACCTCGCCGGTGGCCACCGCGTCGTACTCGATCGCGTAGCCCACCCGCATCAGCTCCACCTCGCGCAGGGCCGGGATGCTGCGCAGCATCTCCCACTGCACGTCCTCGGGCAGCGAGGTGTTGCAGCCCTGCACGTAGACCTCGCCGGTGCCCCAGCCCTCTGGCTCCAGGAACAGCCCGTGGCGCTCCTTGTCGGCGAAGCGCACGATCTTGTCCTCGATGCTCGGACAGTAGCGCGGCCCAACCCCCTCGATCACCCCGCTGAACAGCGGCGCGCGGTGCAGGTTCTCGCGGATCAGCTCGTGGAAACGCGGCGTGGTGTGGACCAGGTAGCAGGGCAGCTGCGGGCGCCAGCCGTCGAGCCGGGCGTGGGGGTAGAAGGGGGCGGGGGGGCCGCTGAATGGTGAATGAGGAATGCTGAATGGTGAATGCTCCGGAAATTCGACATTCAACATTCCTAATTCACCATTATCGTAGTAGTGGCCGAAGTAGACGGGCACCTCGCTGCCGTGCTGCACCTCGGTCTGGCTGAAGTCGATCGTGCGGGCGTGGATGCGCGGGGGCGTGCCGGTCTTCAGGCGCACCAGCGGGAAGCCCAGGCTCGCCAGGTCCTCGCCGAGGGCCACCGATGGCGCCTCGCCGGCCCGCCCGGCGCCCCAGCTCGCCGCGCCGGTGATCGCCCGCCCGCGCAGGAAGGTGCCGGTGGTGAGCACGACGGCGCGGGCGTGGTAGGTGAAGCCGGTGTGGGTGATAATGTTGAATGTTGAATGTTGAATGTTGAATTGGGGCGTATCATCAGGGTGTCCGGCATTCAACATTCCTAATTCAGCATTCAACATTCCGCGCAGCGGCACGACCCGCTCGACCATGGCCTGGCGGATGTCGAGGTTGGGCACCTGCTCCAGGGTCTCCTTCATGACCTGGGCGTAGCGGCGCTTATCGCACTGGGCGCGCAGCGACTGGACGGCCGGCCCCTTGCTCTCGTTGAGGGTGCGGATCTGGATGGCGGTGCGGTCGGTGACGCGGGCGATCAGGCCGCCGAGGGCGTCGATCTCGCGAACGAGGTGGCCCTTGGCCGGCCCGCCGATGCTCGGGTTGCAGGACATGTGGGCCAGCTTATCGAGGTCGATCGTCAGCAGGAGCGTGCGGCAGCCCGCCAGGGCCGCCGCGTTGGCCGCCTCGCAGCCCGCGTGGCCGGCGCCGATCACAACAACATCGTAGAGTGTCTGCATATGGTGGTATAATACCGGGCCGGTTGACCCAGATTCCAGATAAGAAGCCTGTCCGATGCGGCCCGACGCGTCTTCGCTTAACCGCGCAGCCCCACGCCGCACCCGGCAGGTTTTATTATAGCTATGGAGCGCCGCATTGCCCCGGATTCAGATCATCGATGACGACGTGATCACCCTCGCCAGCCTCGGGCTTCAGCTAGAGGACGCAGGCTTCAGCGTCACCAAGAGCAGCGACCTCACCCACGCCGAGCAGTCATACGCCGAGGAGCGGCCGGACCTGGTGCTGCTCGATGTGCGCAGCGATCGCGAGCGCGGGTGGGATCTGCTCGCGCGGATAGCCGACTCCACCCCGGTGATCGTGCTGAGCGCCGCCGCCCGCGAGGAGGATGTGGTGCGCGGGTTCGAGGCCGGCGCGGCCGACTACATCGCCAAGCCCTACCGCTCGGCCGAGCTGCTGGCCCGCCTGCGCGCCCGCCTTGAATGTTGAATTCGCCGCTCGACATTCAACATTCAACATTCAACATTCCTCACGCATACACCCCATCGCGCACGCTGGCCCCGTCCGGGTAGGGCGAGGCCTCGGCGAAGGCCTGGGCCTCGTCCAGCTCGGCCTCGATCTGGGCCAGGAGCGCGGCGAGGCCGGCGTCGTCGAGCAGGCCCATGCCGCGCATGTGGGTCTCCAGCAGCATGATCGGGTCGCGGCGCTCCCACTCGGCCAGCAGATCTCTCGGCACATAGGCCATGTTGTCGTGGATGGCGTGGCCGCGCATGCGCATGGTCTTGCACTCGATCAGGGTCGGGCCGCCGCCGGCGCGGGCGTACTTGACGGCCTCGTGGGCGGCCCGGTAGACGGCGGCGAGGTCGTTGCCGTCCACCACCACGCCGGGCATGCCGTAGCCCGCCGCCCGGTCGGCGATGTCCGCGATGTTCATCTGGCGCGAGAGCGGGGTCGAGTAGGCGTACTGGTTATTCTCGCAGATGAAGACGACCGGCAGGCGGAAGACCGAGGCCCAGTTGAGCGTCTCGTGGGCCAGCCCCTGCGAGGAGCTGCCGTCGCCATAGAAGGCCATGGCCACGCGGGGCTCGCCCCTGAGCGCGAAGGCATGGGCCATGCCGGCGGCCACCGGCAGCGAGGCCGGCAGGTGGCTGATGAAGCCGACGATGCCGAAGCTCAGGTCGCCCATGCCGTGCATGTTCGCGTCGCGGCCGCGGCTGACCCCGGTGGCCCGGCCCATGAACTGGGCCAGCACGCGCCGCGGCGTGATGCCGCGGGCCAGGTAGAAGCCCAGGTCGCGGTGCATCGGCGCGGCGACGTCGTCGGGGCCGAGGGCCAGGGCCGCCCCCACGCTCACCGCCTCGTGGCCGATCTGCGAGAAGTAGCCGCCGACGATCATGCTCTGCTTGTGGAGGAAGGTGCCTCGGTCATCGAGGGCGCGGGCGAGCCGCATCCAGTAGTGGGCCTGGCGCAGCAGATCGGGGGGGAGCTCCATTGCAGTATACTCCTGGTATGGTGCGGTGCCCCTATTGTAGCAGGAGTCCCGCGTAAGCCCCTGGCTCCCCGGAATTTCTTGTTGGTTTGTCCAAAATGGCCAGCTTCGCTGGCCATTTTGGACAAACCAACACCAGTTTTTAGGGCGGCAGCCCTACGGGGAAGGGGGGCAGCATGCTGGTATAATGAGGCCAGCAGAACGTTACCTATTCGAGGATAGTATGACCAACCCCGTGACCCCGCCCGCGCGCCCGGCGGAGATGGACAAGGCCTACGAGCACCAGCCGGTCGAGCAGTCGCTCTATCCATGGTGGGAGCGCAGCGGCTTCTTCGCGCCGCGCGCCGACGCCCCCAAGCCCCCATTCGTGATCTCCATCCCGCCGCCCAACGTCACCGGCGAGCTGCACCTCGGCCACGCCATGTTTGTGACGATCGAGGATCTGATGGTGCGCTGGCGGCGCATGCAGGGCTTCCAGACGCTCTGGGTGCCCGGCACCGACCACGCCGGCATCGCCACCCAGTCCCAGGTCGAGAAGCTGCTGCGCAGCGAGGGCACCACCCGCGAGGCCGTCGGCCGCGAGGAGTTCCTGCGCCGCACCTGGGAGTGGAAGGAGAAGTACGGCGGCGAGATCCAGAACCAGCTGCGCCGACTCGGCGCGTCCTGCGACTGGGACCGCGAGCGCTTCACCCTTGACGCCGGCCTCTCGCGCTCGGTCCACACCGCCTTCAAGCGGCTCTATGACGACGGCCTGATCTACAAGGGCACCTACCTCGTGAACTGGTCGCCCAACCTCGGCACCGCCGTCAGCGACCTTGAGGTCGAGTACGAGACGCGCAATGTCTCGATCTGGTACGTGCGCTACCCCGTCGTTGGGGACAGGGGACAGGGGACAGGGGACGGGGGTTCGGACGCCGCGCCCTTCGGCCACGCCTGGGGCTCCGGGCGCTGGGCCGAGGGGGTGACGGAGTGGATCACAGTGGCGACGACCCGCCCCGAGACGATCCTGGGCGACACGGCGGTCGCCACCGCCCACGGCGACGAGCGCTTCGCCCACCTGCTGGGCCGCCAGGCCATCCTGCCCGCCCTCGGCCGGGCCATCCCGATCATCGCCGACGAGTATGTGGACAAGGAGTTCGGCTCCGGCGCGGTCAAGATCACCCCCGCCCACGACAAGAACGACTACGAGGTCGGCAAGCGCCACGGCCTGCCCCAGATCACCATCCTCAACCGCGACGCCACGCTGAACGCCGAGGGCGGCCCCTACGCCGGGATGGACCGCTTCGCCGCCCGCAAGGCCATGCTGGCCGACCTCGAAAAAGAGGGGCTGCTGGTCAAGACCGAGCCGCACACCATGAGCGTCGGCATCAGCCAGCGCGGCGGCGAGGTGATCGAGCCGCTGCTCTCCGAGCAGTGGTTTGTGAAGGTGCGCCCCCTGGCCGAGCTGGCCATGGCCGCCGTCCGCGAGGGCCGCACGAAGATCATCCCCGAGCGCTTCGAGAAGGTCTACTTCCACTGGATGGAGAACCTTGAGGACTGGTGCATCTCCCGCCAGCTCTGGTGGGGACACCGCATCCCGGTCTGGTACATGCCCGACGGCACCATGGTCGTCCCCGGCCCCGACGAGGCCCCGCCCGAGGGAGCCACCCAGGACCCGGACGTGCTCGACACCTGGTTCTCCTCGGGCATCTGGCCCTTCAGCACCCTCGGCTGGCCCGACGAGACGCCCGACCTGAAGACCTTCTACCCGACCAGCGTGATGGAGACGGGCTACGACATCATCTTCTTCTGGGTGGCCCGCATGATGATGATGGGCTGCTACCTGACCGGCGTCGAGCCCTTCCACACGATCTACCTGCACGGCCTGGTGCGCGACGAGCACGGCCGCAAGATGTCCAAGTCCTACGGCAACGTGGTCAACCCGCTGGTGATCATGGGCGATCAGGGCACCGACGCGCTGCGCTTCACCCTGGCCACCTCGGGCACGCCCGGCCAGGACATGAACCTCAACCCGCAGCGGATCGAGTCGGCCCGCAACTTCGCCAACAAGATCTGGAATATCACCCGCTTTGTCATCTCGAAATTGCAGATTGCAGATTTCAAATTGCAGATTGCACAGAGCGAGGCTCAATCTGCAATCTACAATCTGCAATCTGCAATGAGTTTGGCCGACCGCTGGATCCTCTCGCGCTACAGCCGGCTCTGCCTGGACGTGGATCGCCTCTTGGAGAGCTACAACTTCGGCGAGGCCGGCCGCCAGATGCACGACTTCCTCTGGGGCGAGTTCGCCGACTGGTACGTCGAGATCGCCAAGGTGCAGCTTGAGGGCGACGCCGCGCAGCAGCAGGCCACCCGCGCGGTGCTCTACACCGTGCTGGAGGGCAGCCTGCGCCTGCTGCACCCCTACATCCCGTTTGTCACCGAGGAGGTCTGGCAGTACCTGACCCGCGTGGAGGGTGTGGCGCCCGGCCCCGAGCACAGCCTGATGCTGGCCAGCTACCCGACGGGCGACGAGGCCCTGGTGAGCGATGCGGCCGAGGCCGACTGGGGGCTGGTGCAGGAGCTGATCGTGGCCATCCGCAACATCCGCAGCGAGTACAAGGTGGAGCCGGCGCGCTGGGTGGCGGCCACGGTGGTGGCCGGCGAGCGGGCCGCGATGCTGCGCGGGCAGGCGGCGCTGATCGCCCGCCTGGGCCGCGTGGACGCCGAGAGGCTGACGATCGTCGAGTCGCTTGACGCCAAGCCCGGCCAGTCGGCGGCGATCGTGATCGGCACCCTGGAGGCCTACCTGCCGCTGGCCGGCCTGATCGACCTGGAGGCCGAGCGCGCCCGCCTGGCCAAGGAGCTGGATCAGGCTGAGGCCGACGTGGCCCGCCGCGAGGCCAAGCTGGCGAACGAGGGCTTCGTGGCCAAAGCCCCGGCCAACGTAGTGCAGCGCGAGCGCGATAGCCTGGAGACAGCGCGGGCCGCCCTGGCCACGCTGCGCGGGCGGATCGCTGAGCTGTAGCGGCGCTCCTCCGCGCCGAGTGGGAGCGCAGCTACCCTCGGCGCGGCCGGATCGTGTCGCTGCGCTCCCACTCGGTGGCCCGCAGCTGCCCGAGCGCGCGCCACGAGGGCGCCAGGTCGACGATGCCCAGCTCGCGCACTAGCTGGCGCGCGGCCAGGCCGATGATCGCGGTGAAGGTTGGGTAGGCGATCTCCAGCTCGGCGAGCTGCGCCACGTGCATGCCGGTCGCCATGCCGGCGGCCACCAGCTGCACGATCTCCAGGGCGTGAACTCCGACCACATGCGCGCCCAGGATGCGCCCGTCCGGCCGCGAGACGATCAGCTTGCAGGCCCCGTGGGTCTTCCCGTCGACCACCGCCCGATCCAGATCGCTGTAGGGGACGACCGCCACCGCGCAGTCGCCGGCGGCGCGGGCCTGGGCCTCGGTGATGCCGACCGCGCCATACTCGGGGTCGGTGAAGCCGCCGAAGGGCACGATCGTGTGGGTGTGGGCGCGCTCGCCGCGCAGCACCGCGTTCTCTGCGGCGACGCGCCCGTCGTGGCTGCCGCTCTGCACCAGCGGCATGCGCCCGGTGATGTCCCCCGCCGCGTAGATGTGCGGCGCCGAGGTGCGCAGCGTGTTGTCGACCTGAATGTAGCCACGCTCGTAGTGGACCCCGGCCGCCTCCAGGTTCAGGGCGGCCAGGTTGCCCTCCCAGCCCACCGCGAGGAGGACGGCCTCGACCACGACGGTGTGGGACTGGTCGGCCAGGCGGTAGTGTAGGGTCAGCCCATCCCCGCCCTTCTCGATGCGCTCGACGCCGCTGATCCCGCTGATCACGTCGATCCCGCGCCGCACAAACGCCGCCTCAAGCTGAGTCGCGATCAGCGGGTCGGTCATGCCCAGGATGCGCGGGCCGGCTTCGAGCACAGTGACCTGGCTACCGAAGGCGGCGAAGATCGACGCCAGCTGGCAGCCGGTGGCCGCGCCGCCGACGATGGCGAGCGACCGCGGCAGCTGCGGCAGCGACCAGAGATCACGGTAGCTGAGCGCGTGCTCGACCCCCGGGAAGCTGATCCGCCGCGATTGTCCGCCGGCGCAGATGATGAAGCGGTCGGCCTCGATCCGCTCGCCTGAGCCGAGCTGCACCGTGTGCGGGTCGACGAAGCCCACGCTCCCCGCCGGGGCGACCACGCGCACGCCGGACGCCTGGAGGTGATCGAGCAGGTGCTTCTTGTCATCGATCTGGGCGACCACCCGGCGCACGTGGGCGAGCAGGCTCGGGAAGTCGACGCTCGGGACGCCGCCGACCAGGCCGTACTCGCTGAACTGGCCGGCGTCGCCGATCAGGCGGGCGGCCCGGGCCAGCACGCGGGTCGGCACCACCCCGTCGTTCAGGCAGGTCCCCCCGAGCGCGGATCGCTCAAGCATCGTGACGGTCGCCCCGAGCTCCCGCGCCCGCAGCGCCGCCGTCACTCCCGCCGGCCCGCCCCCGATAACGATTGTGTCGAACATTATCCCCTCCGATATACGACAAATTTGACGTAGATTACGTGAAAATCGTAACATATAACTGCGCCGCCCGATAGGTGCCGCAGGTGGTGAACTATCTCCCCCCAGACGGGGGCGCGCCCTAGGGCGCGCGAGGGGTGCGACGGAACGTCTTGCATGCGGGCGGGCGGCTGAAGCCGCGCC
>NZ_JAIEWN010000002.1:104053-129243 GCF_019599295.1 Oscillochloris sp. ZM17-4
CTCCAGCTGCTCGGGCTTGAGCCCGTGGAACTCGCGCTGCTTGGGCACCAGGAAGCCGCGGGCGATGCCGAGCTTCTCATCCTCGGTGTAGCCGCCGATCTCAATGATCTCCATGCGGTCGCGCAGCGGGCTGGGGATAGGCTCCAGCTGGTTGGCGGTGGCGATGAAGATCACCTTGCTCAGGTCGAAGGGGATCTCCAGGTAGTGGTCGCTGAAGGTGCTGTTCTGCTCGGGGTCGAGCACCTCAAGCAGGGCCGAGGTCGGGTCGCCGCGGAAGTCGGTGCCGACCTTGTCCACCTCGTCGAGGATGTAGACCGGGCTGTTGGACTTGACGCTCTTCATGCCCTGGATGACCCGGCCGGGCATCGCGCCGATATAGGTGCGGCGGTGGCCGCGGATCTCGGCCTCATCGCGCACGCCGCCGAGGCTGGTGCGGATGAACTGGCGGTCGAGGGCGCGGGCGATGCTGCGGCCGAGGCTGGTCTTGCCGACGCCGGGGGGGCCGACGAAGCAGAGGATGGGGCTGCGCATCTTATTGCCGGCCAGCTTGCGCACGGCCAGGAACTCCAGGATGCGCTCCTTGACCCGCTCCAGGCCGAAGTGATCCTCATCGAGCACCTTCTGGGCCTCGGCGATGCTGATCGCGGCGTGCTCCTCCTCGGCCCAGGGCAGGTTGAGGATCCAGTCCAGGTAGGTGCGGATGACGCCGGCCTCGGGGCTGTTCATGCCCTGCTGGGCCAGGCGCTTGATCTCGTGGAGGGCCTGGTTCTTCACATAGTCGGGTGCGGTCAGCTCGGCCACCTTGCGGCGCAGCTCATCGATCGGGTCGTCGCTCTCATCGTCCTCGCCCAGCTCGCGGCGGATGACCCGCATCTGCTCGCGCAGGAAGTACTCGCGCTGGCTCTGGTCGAGCACCTCCTTGGTGTCCTGCTGGATCTTGGCGCGCAGCTTGAGCAGCTCAAGCTGGCGGGCAAGGACCATGTTCGCCTTACGCAGGCGGTCGACCGGGTCGAGGGTGTTCAGCACCTCCAGGCGGTCCTTGAAGTCGAAGGCCGGCCCCCAGGTGACGATATCGGCCAGGTGGCCAGGGCGCTCGATGCGATGGACGAACTGCACCGCCTCCTGGGGCACCTCGCCCAGGTGATCGACGAACTCGTCCACCTGCTGCTTGACCGTCTCCATAAGCGCCTGGATCTCCATGCCGTCATCATCGACGTCGAAGACCGGCAGGCAGCGCACACGGTAGAAGGGCTGGATCTGCACGGCGCTGCGGATGCTGGCGCGGTGCATGCCCTCCAGGATGACACGGGCGGTGCCGTCGGGGAGCTTGGCGAACTCCTCCAGGCGCGCGATCACGCCGGTGGGCGGGAGCTGCTGCGACTGGCTGCTCTTGTAGCCCTCCAGCTCGCTCTCGCGCACAAAGATCAGCAGCACCTCGTGGTCCTCGTCCCAGGCACGCTCCATCGCCCGGTACGACTTGCCCTGGGGCACCTGGAGCGGGATGGTCATGTGCGGCATGATCACCATCTCGCCGAGCACGACCAGCGGGAGCAGGCGCTCATCGCCGTCCATATCAGTCGATGGTATGCCGATACCATCCACGCCTGCGGCAGCGTCATCCATAGGTCGCATCTCATCATTCATGAAGCTGTGTCCTCACTTCGTCGGTATTGCAGATTGCAGATTGCAGATTGCAGATTGGAGGGTGCATATAACGCGTCTATAGGCTCTTGTCAGCTCAGCTCTGCGAGAAGTGGCATCAGGTCGCGATCCTCCTCGCGGAACTGCATACGATAGAGCCGTGCGTAGAGGCCGCCTCTGGCGATCAGCTCGGCGTGGGTGCCGAGCTCCTCAAGCTGCCCGCCGACGATCACCGCGATGCGGTCGGCGCGGCGCACGGTGCTGAGGCGGTGGGCGATCACGATGCTGGTTCGCCCGCGCATCAGGTGGTCGAGGGCGCCCTGGACGAGGCGCTCGCTCTCGCTGTCGAGGGCGCTGGTGGCCTCGTCTAGGATAAGGATGCGCGGATCCTTGAGGATGGCCCGCGCGATCGCGACGCGCTGGCGCTGCCCGCCGCTGAGCTTCACGCCGCGCTCGCCCACCAGGGTGTCGTAGCCGTCGGGCAGCGCGCTGATGAACTCGTGGGCGTTAGCGGCCTCGGCGGCGGCCCGCACCTCGGCGTCGCCGGCCTCCAGGCGGCCGTAGCGGATGTTATCGCGAACCGAACCGCTGAACAGCAGGGTCTCCTGGGGCACGATGCCGATCTGCTCGCGCAGCGAGCGCAGCTGCACATCGCGGACATCGCGCCCGTCCACCAGCACCCGCCCGCCCCGCACGTCGTAGAAGCGCGGGATCAGGTTGACGATCGTGCTCTTGCCGGCGCCGCTTGGGCCGACGAGGGCCAGCACCTCGCCGGGGGCGATATCGATGGTCAGGCTTTGGAGGACGGAGGCCGGAGGCTGGAGGCCGGAGGCCGGATCACTGCCTTCCATAGCAGTGTCATCGTCACCTGCCGCCTGCCGCCTGCCGCCTGCCACCTCATACCCAAAGGTCACATCCTCTAGCGTGACCCGTCCCTCAAGGCGGGGCAGAGCCGGGGCGTCGGGGGCGTCGGTGATCTCAGGGGCCATATCGATCAGCTCGAAGACGCGGGTGGTGGCGCCGAGGGCCTCCTGGAGCTGGCCGAACAGGCTGGAGAAGGTGGCCATCGCGCCGCCGATATTGCCCGCGTAGAGCATGAAGGCGATCAGGTCGCCGGGGCGCATCTGGCCGTCGAGCACCAGCCGGCCACCGAGCCAGAGCACGCCGACCATCACACCCCAGGCGGCGATGCTCACCAGGGGCTGGAAGATCGCCCGCACCCGCGCCCGGCGCATGGCCATGGCGAAGGTGGCCTCGACCGCGGCGCTAAATCGGCCCACCTCGTAGGGCTCGCGGGCGAAGGACTGCACCACCCGCACCCCGGCGACCGTCTCCTCAAGGACGCTCGACGACTCGGCCAGACGATCCTGCACCTGGGTCGAGATGCGGCGCAGCATGCGCCCAAAGACAATGCCGAGCACCGTCACGGCGGGCACCAGCAGCAGGGCCAGGGAGCTCAGCTGCCAGGAGACGGTGAGCATCAGCGCAATCGCGCCGATAAACTGCACGACGTTCTGGAGCAGCGTGGAGACATTGGTTGTCACCGTGGCCTGGAGCAGGGTGACATCATTGGTGATCCGGCTGGTGATCTCGCCGGTGCGCCGGTTGTTAAAAAAGCTGAGCGAGAGCGCCTGGAGGCGCGTGTAGGCCTGCACTCGCAGGTCGCTCACCACCCGCTCGCCCACAAAGGCCAGGGCGTAGGTCTGCACCAGGGTAAAGATCGCCTGGAAGGCGATCACCCCAATCAGCGCCAGCGCCACCTGGTTCAGGTGGAGCTGGGCGCCCTGATCGGTTATTGAGTTGACCATCTGGCCGACGGCGAGGGGGAGCAGCAGGCCGACGCTGGTGGCGAAGAGCATCGAGACGAGGGCACCGATCATCCACCAGCGGTAGGGCCGCACGTAGCCCAGGAGCCGCCGCCAGCTGACGCCGCGGGCGGCATTGAGCATTGAGCGTCGGGAATTGAGCAGGCGCCGAAAACCGCGCGCATCCCCCGCCACAGGATTCTCTATAGGATTATTGTTCTGCATGCTCAATGCTCAATGCCCAATTTCAAGCGATCCGCCCGCCCTCGCCGCGCTCGATCACCCGCACCATGCCGGAGAGCACCTGGTCAAGGATCTGCATAAAGGTATCGATCTCCTGCTCGCTCAGCTGGCCGAGGGCCATCTGCATTTGGTCGCGGCGGGCCTGGCGGATCTCGGAGATCAGCGCGATCCCGCGGGCGGTGACGACGACCATGACCTGGCGGCGGTCGCGCTCATGGCGGGTGCGCTCCACAAGCTGCTTCTCGGCGAGCCGGTCGACCACACCGGTGAGCGACGCGGCAGACTGGTGGGTCGCATCGGCGAGGTCTGACATCTTGCACTCCTCGCCGACCTGCTGGAGGTGGATGAGGGTGTAGAATTGCGGCAGGGTGATCCGAAAGCGCTCCTCATCGAGGAGCTGCATAAACTGGCGCTGAGCGAGCCAGCTGATCTGCATGATCGCTCGCTCGATCTCCTCAAGGGTGCTATGCGCGACCGCGCGCGCGGCCTGCGTTTCCTGATGGGCAGAGGTCATACCGCTGTCCTATCCTCACGGCCTTTGATATTTAACATCATTGAGTATATCATCCCTTAAGGATCATGACAAGGCACATGGGGGGGCAGGGCAAGGCTTCTGCACCGTCCTGGGCTTCGCCCCATACGCATCAACTTAAGCCCCAGCTTCTCGGAATTTCTTGTTGTTTTGGCCAACATGGCCAGCTTCGCTGGCCATGTTGGCCAAAACAACGTCGGGTTTTAGGGCGGTAGCCCTAAAGTTGATGCGTATGGGGCTTCGCCCCAAACCCAATAAAAAAAGTGGGGGCGGCTTCGCCGCCCCCGCACCAGGAGGTGAGGTTGCCGAGGCCCTGGGGGGCAGGGTATGACGGAGCGGGAGGGCGGCCACACAGGCCGAGGCGATTCGCGGGGAGGGCGGGGTTGCGCTGCCGATAGATAGGCACAGGCCCGGGCAACGCCCGGGCCTGGTGATCATCAGGAGCCTGTATGAGCCGGAGCGCTACGCTTCAACCTCAGGGGCAGCCTCAGCCTCCCCGAACTCAAGCTCGCCGCCCTCACCCTCAATCTGCTCAGCAAGTGCGCGCAGGGCGCTGAAGAGCTCAACATCGAGGATGACACCTGTCGGATAGCCCTTCTGCGTTACGATGATGGGCTGATGCTGCGCGCGTGACCGCTTGATCAGAGCGGCCAGCGATGATGCAGCTTTCGAGATCGGAACAACGCCCTGCTTGAGATCAACATCCAGAGTATACTTTTTGATATCCACCACAAGAGGCCTCCCTTTATCTAGGCGCACAATACGCCCGCATAGGCACCGAGCTACGGCTTCGATCCAGCAAACACCCAGGTGTGACGCCTTCGGCCTGATTACGTGTTATATGTGATATATGTAACAAATAATCAGGTATGGCCCTAGATTATAGCACAACTACGATGATATCAACACCCCAAAACAGCGCACAGGAAGGGCAGTTTTTATGCAAACACGCATCCCTAGAGAGCCCTCATCGTAGTCCACATCCACACTGGTCGTCGCCAGGATCCAACACCCTATACTCCATCCTATATTACCATTTTTTTACTATTTTGACCAGATGCTGCGAGACCAAAAACAGGTAGTTCCTATACCTTTTTTCTATACTTCAGTCGGTCTAAGGTATCTCACAAGCATATATAGGCCTACAAGAAAACTATCGGGTTCCAATGGCGCATATGATCCTTCACCAAGCCATTTAGCAGATCAGCGACTGAGCTCAGCGGCCGATCAGCTCGCGCACGGTTGTGAGCAGGCCGCTGAGATTACCATTCTTGGAGACATAGGCGCTAAACCCCTGAGACACAAACTCGCCGGAGGCGCGCTCAGTGCGCGCAGTATAGGCAACCACCGGGCACAGCACCCCCAGCGCACGCAGCTGATACAGCGTCTGGAGGCCATCCATGCTGGCCATATTGATATCAAGGATGATCACATCGGGCGGATTCAGCTCAGCAACCGCGAGCGCCTCGTGGCCGCTGTCAACCGAATAGACCTCGTAGCGCCCAACGTGCCGAAGCACACGCTCGATCATGGATCGAGCCGTGTAGACATCATCAACGAGCAGAATTTTTGCCATCTCACAACCCTCATTGTATGTCAGCGTTAGCGACGGGTGAAAGACATGGGTTCGGCGATACGACGATCCGAAGGGCTTCGTCGCTATGACTGAGGTGGCTATTGCTCGGGAGGCTTGCTCGCCGCCCCGTTCAGGGCGGGCTGAACACGCGGCAGGGTGAAGGAGAAGATACTCCCCTTGCCGAGCTCACTCTCAAGCCACATACGGCCGCCATGAAGCTCCACAAGCCAGCGACAGATCGAGAGCCCGAGCCCCGTCCCAGGATGCTGCTTGGCGTCGTGGCTCTCAACCTGCTCAAACTGGTTAAAGATACGGGTCTGGTCGGAGTCAGCGATGCCGATCCCGGTGTCGCGCACCCAGACGATCACCTCATAGTTCTCGGCCCGCGCGCCCACAGATATCTCGCCGACACTGGTGAACTTGCATGCATTCGAGACGAGGTTCAGGAGCACCTGGCGGACACGGACATCATCGACGAGGACGGTCGGCAGCGGGCTGACATACTCACGGCGGAGCAGCACCGGCCGATCCTTCAGCAGGCCGCTCGCCGTTCGCATCATCTCATCGAGGAGGGGCACGAGGGGCACCGCGGCCTTATTGAGCTCAAGGCGTCCAACCTCAACGCGGGCAAGGTCAAGAATATCGTTAATCAGGCCAAGGAGATGCTGGCCGCTGCGCCTGATCTCGGCGATATCTGCAGAGATCGCCTCAGAGATCGGCTCGCCATCATACATCTCGGGGTGGTCAATCATCGCGCTGCTAAAGCCAATGATAATGTTGAGCGGCGTGCGCAGCTCGTGCGACATCGTGGCCATAAAGCTCGCCTTCGAGCGATAGGCCGCCTCTGCCTCGGCGCGGGCCGTCTCAAGATCGAGGGTCAGCTTATAGAGGCGGTCGTTGAGCTGATCGCGCTCGCGCAGGGTGCGCTCAAGGTCGGCCTGGGTGGCGCGCAGCAGCTGCTCGCGCCGCTCGGACTTGCTGGATGTCTCGAGCGCCCAGCCGATCGTACCATGGATCGCGTAGCCTGCCGCCCAGGTGAGCGCCGCGGCGCTGAGCAGGAGGGCCGTCATGCTCATGCCGACGGCGAGGCTCGGCCCGAGGTCGGCGCGCTCCTGGCCGACGATGCTGGGGAAGACCACCAGAACCATGAGGGTGCCAAGGGCGACGCGGGCGACGCGGATGGGGGCATCGGGGGCGATCAGGACGCCAGCGGCGATCACGCCGATGGCGGAGAGGTAGATCAGGGTGTTGTTGAGCAGGCCAAAGGGGATAATGCTACAGATCGGCAGGAGCGCCAGGGCGTAGGATATCACGACCCCGGCCGTGCGCAGCCGCCCGCGCTGGAAGAGCGAGCCGCTGGCCCATACGCTGGCGACGAGGGCGCCCGTGATGAGGTAGGGCGATATGCTCGCGCGCCACTGGGCGAGGAGCAGCAGGCCGAAGGACATGGCGGAGACAGCGCCGATCACCACGAGAAGCGGCGGAAGCACCTCGGAGGCGAGGCTCTCATCAGGGAGCGTATTGGTGCGGTGCATGGTGTGTGGTCGCTCTCGTGACGGCCACTCAGATGAGGGCCTGCGACATACTCATTGAGCCTACTATCACAAGATTGATCGTAGACACCGCCGCAGGTCATGTCAATACGCCTAGATTTCAGTTAGGTGAATATTTGGCTAGATACCAGTCATCGCGCTGTCGAGGACGCGCTGGAAGGCGTCCATATCCGCCTTGATATCGCGCAGCCGGTCGGCCACCTGCCCGCTCATCGAGCTGGCGGCCACGGCGTCGGCGGTGCGCAGTCGCACCGTCTCGGCCAGCACATTGTCGAGGCTGGCGTCGATGTTGGCGAGCTGGGCGTTGATCCGGCCAATGTAGGTCTCCAGATCGGCGGCGTTGCGCTGGCGATCTGCCAGGGCGCCACGGGTCTCCTGGAGCTGCTGGAGGGTGTAGGCGTCCCTCGTGTTGGCGATCTGGATGTCAATACCGTTGATCTGGTCCTGGAGCTGACGGGTGTTGGCGGTGGCGAGGTACTGCTCGATGATCTGGCCCTTGCTGGCCAGGTCGTGGGCCTCGGTCACCAGCTCGCGGCTCTGCGCGACGACCGGGCGCAGGGCGTTGGACAGGACAGCCGGAGCGGCGCCGACGGAGCGCTCGACCTCGCGCTGCGAGCGGTCGATCTCGCCGACGATGGCGCGGAAGGTGGGGCTGGTGAGCTTGGGCAGCGGCGCGGGGCGCGGCGCTGCCGCCGCCGCCAGGGCCGGGTCGCGGGCGGCCAGGGCCACGGCGGCGGCGTAGGCCAGCAGACCCAGCGGCAGCAGCCAGATTGTCACGGCGAGGCCAGCGGCGACCGAGGCCAGCAGGACGATGATGTGGAGCGGCCGGGTTGCGGCGATGGTGAGGTTATTATTCATAGGGTTGCGTAAGGGCGCAGCAGCGCGGCGCTGCTGCGCCCTTACATCTCGGTAGGAGACCCTTCGCTAGAAGTACCGGCTCAGGTTCTCGAAGATCTGGGCGATGTCGCCGGTGTCGCCGGCGACAACGATGGTGCGCGAGAACTCGGCGATCGCGTCGAGGATGGAGCGGTCGGCGTCAGCGCCGTAGGCCACCGGGAAGATGCTCACGCCGGTCTCATCGAAGCTTGCCTGGAGCTGGGCGATCGTGAGCCGGCTGGAGTTATCGGCCCCGTCGGAGAGCAGGACAATCGCCTTGATCCGCTCCTCGCCGGTGTCGGGCAGGGCGTCGAGGGAGTCGCGGGCCAGGGCGACGGCATCGAAGACGGCGGTCTTCCCGGAGGCGCGCATGTCGCCGATGGCCGTCTGGAGCGGGATGCGGTTATCGCTGAGCGCGGCCGGGGGCACCACCTCGGTCGCCGTGCTCGCGAAGGTAATCAGGCCGACGCGGTCGTCGGGGAGGATCCTGAGCAGGAAGCTCTCCAGGCCGGCCTTGGTCAGCTCCAGCTTATCGCCCTCCATCGAGCCAGAGGTGTCGACGACGAGCATAATATCGGCGCGCTTGCGATTGAGCGCCCAGGAGTTCTTCACGGCCACGATCACATCGGCCTTGGGCACCTCCAGGATGCTCTGCACACCCTGGGGCTGCACGCCGTAGGCCGGGCTGATCGGGTCGGCCAGCGGCACATTCACATTGGCCGGGCGGAAGCCGAAGCCCATCGCCAGGCGCTGGCTCTCGTCGGAGAGCAGGAAGTCGTAGAAGAGCTTGGCGGCCTGCTGCTCCTGGGCGCTGGCCGAGGACATGACGATGTAGGGGTCGTCGTGCCAGAAGGTGCCCTCCTTGGGGTAGATCGCGACCAGGGGTGTGGCCGGCGGATCGACCTTGTTGAAGTCGATCAGGGTGATCTCCTCCATGGGGAAGGCCGAGATATAGCTCATGCCGAACTTCTTCATGTTCTGGCTGAAGACGAGCGTGTTGTAGCCGTAGTGCTTGATGCCCTGTCCAAGGTCGCGGACGAACTGCTGAGACTGGGCGCTCTGGACATCGGCGGCGGTGAGGCCGCGCTGCTTGCCGGTGGCGGCGTAGAACTCGGCGATCAGGGTGCTGAGGGCGCTGGTGCTGATCTCGGGGTCGGTGTGGCCCCAGGAGAAGCGGCCCCACTCGGGGTGGCCGAACTTACCCCAGCCCTGCGGGTCCTGGATGAGGTCGAGCATATCGCCCCAGCCGATCGGCTTGTTGGGCCAGCCGAGGGCCTCGGCCATGGGCTGCCACATGCCGATCACCACCGGGGTGAGCACCAGGGGCTCGTTGGAGACGGCGACATTCTGGTTGCCAGTCTCCTGCCTAAGCACCTCAAGCCAGGTGCTGGCCGAGGGGCTCCAGACAGTCGGATTCAGGCTGCCGTTCTTGATCTCGGTGCGGGCGGCGCCAGAGGACTTGTTGACGCCCTCGACGAAGATGGGCTGGTCGCCAGCCTTGACGCTCTGGCTATTGAAGGTGGCGATGCGCTCGGTGAGCCAGCCCTCCTTCTCGGGGCTGTAGGCGATGCTGATGCGCAGGGCGTTTGAGGATGGGCCGCTGCCGCCGCCGATGTCGCCGCAGGAAGAGAGGATGCCGGCGGCCATGGCGAGCAGGAGCACAAGGGAGAGTCGTCGCATAAAAACCTCGCTCTTGTGGGGACAGGCGTTTGGATCGCGAAGGACGCGAAGCCGTGCGGAAGACGCGAACGCGATGGGCGCGAAGGACGCGAACAGTGATATGCTCAAGGCCGGGCCGCGCGCCAGGTGGCGACCAGGGCGTCGATCACGTCGCCGGGGGGCACGGCCACCTGGGGGGGGATGTCGAGCTGGATGCCCTGAGCGGCGTAGCGCCCGAAGGGGCTGGCAGGGTCGCCCGGATTGATCTGCACCTGCGGGCTGGCCGGGCGGAAGCCGTACTGGTCGAGCGCGAGCTGCTGCACCTCACGGGAGAGCAGGAAGTCACGGAACTGGCCGGCGGCCTGGCGCTGCTCGGGAGTGACCCAGGGCGCACGAAGCACGACGTAGGGGTGGTCGCTCAGGATGGTGGCCGGCGGGTAGAAGGTGCGCAGCCCGCCGTAGTTGCTAGCCGCCGGGCTGCCCATAGCCTCAATAGCCAGGTTCTCGTAGACGGCGACGAAGTCGTACTTGCTGGGGCCGAAGCGAAGCATGTCGGTCATCAGCGTGCCGGTGCTGTCATCGGGCGCTGGTACGGCCCGCTCGACGCCGGCGAGCCACTCGCGGAAGGCACCGTCCTGGGCCTGAGCCATGCTCAGGTTGCGTGCGTCGCTGTAGCCATAGGCGAGGAGCAGGAGGGTCTGGGCGCCGCTGTTGGAGGTCTCGGGGTTGGTGTGGCCGAAGCGGATACCGCCGTTAGCGGCGACGAGGGCGGATTGGATATCCTTCCAGAAGCTGCCGGAGGAGGCGTCCGCAATGGGCTGTGCGCGGTCGTCCCAGGCCAGCAGCACCAGGGGGGTGATCACCAGGGGCCGGGGGGCATCAGCGCCATCGCCGATGATCGCGCCGCCCTGCGTGGCGGCCCATGAGGTGCGCAGCCGCTCGATCTGCACCATGCTCGCGGGGCTCACGACGGTGGGTTGAGCGATCTCCGCTTCGAGTGCGGCCACCCGCGTAGGGAGTGCCGCCGCAGCGGCGTTACGGGCATTGCGCTCGAGCAGGGGCTCCAGGCGCTGCCGAATGATCTTGCGCATGGCAGCCACCTGATTACTCACGCGTAGCAACGCGTCATATGCGCGCTGGGGTTCAAGCACTACCTCGCTTCGCGAGAGACCAGCGGCATCATCGATCCAGTCGAGGTGCGAGATCAACAGTTCGGTAACCTCTCGACCGCCGCGCGTCTTTGTCATAGCCTCCTCTACGCTCCTATCTAAACACGCTCGATTTCGCTCCTATTCCAGCAGTGCTTCCAGTTCCTAAAGCGTTATAATTGTCGAATGGCGATGATTGGGAAACCAGCTGCGTACATTGAGAAGGAAAAGCCGCCTTGTTCGATTGTCGAGTGGAGTGTCGTAGTCATTAATGGCCTTACAGAGGGCCGCGGGCTGCAAGATCAGACCAAGCCATGTCAAGCGAGGAGGCTCGTTTCTCCATATCGGAGTCGTATCTAATATGGATATGACGGATACTGCTCATACAGGTGGCTGAAGCAGTTAGTGGAGTGGCAGCGTTAGTGAATACGAATCGCTACCCTCAACGAGGCACCGCATGTGGCGGTGCTAGAAATTGAGGGAGACGATGGCACAGGTACGAGACCTGCTGGAGGACTTCGCGGCCGACCGACGGGGCGACGGGCAGCGACCAAATGGGCTGAAGGCGTACGTGAAGCGACTGAGGGCATTCGACGCGTGGCTTAATGGGAAGCCAGTTGATCAGCTCAGCTGGGTCGTCATCACTGACTACCGCAACGAGATGGCGCAGCGATGCGCCATCCCCACCGTCGAGACAGCGATGGTAACGATCCGGGCGTTCTGTCGCTGGGCGGTTCGGCGTGGGCACTTGAGCGAGGACGTGAGCGCGGAGGTGAAGGTTCCGCGTCGCCCTCCGGCGCTGCCGAAGCCGCTCGATGCTGATGAACTGGCCGCGCTGTGGCGCGTCCTGGCCGACGATGACACGTTGAGTGATCACGATCGCTGGATCATCCGGCGCAACCGCTTGGTGGTGTGTTTGATGTACTATGCCGGCCTGCGACTCAGCGAGGTAGCCCGGCTGCGCCACAAGGTGTGCTCGCAGCGGACACGCACCATCACGATCTACGACAGCAAGAGCGGCGACCGCACCGTGCCGATGCACGATGATCTTGCCGATGAGCTCGCCAACTGGACATCCAACAAGCGCGAGTCGCCGGTCGTGTTGAGCTGGCGTGGCGGTGGCATTACCTCAGGCGGCATCGCCCACATCTTCGAGGTTTGGCTCCCCAAGCGCGGGATTGTGATCTCAGCGCACCGCCTGCGGCACTCGTTTGCGACCGAATTCCTAAGGGCGACCAAGGACATCCGCGGGCTTCAGGTTCTCATGGGGCACCGCTCGCTGGAGACGACCCAGATTTACACCAAGGTCGTCGCTGACGAGCAGCGGGCGAACATCGCCAAGCTGCCGCGCCTGGCGACCTTCTAGGATCTGAGGGCAAAAAAGCGCCCCTACTTTATCAGTAGGGGCGCGTAATGGTAGGGCGCATGCGTTTATAGATCTGGTGAAGAAAAAATACGGAACTCCCGCCGTCCCCACCAAATTGCACCTGGTGCTGAGGCCGGGTGAGGGTTGAAACCCGCCGTCCCCACCAGCAGAATATGCTGCACGGTTAGTTGTTAAGGTACTGTCGCAGCCCGCTACCGTGACGTTTCACAATGTCACGGTGGCGGGCTGCGATGTGTTCTATAGAAGCCGGCGATCCGCGAGGGGTCAGCCGGTGGGATCTTGAGGCGTCTGAGTTAGGCTGCAAAGCCGGCTAATATCAAATCTTGAGTGACACCGTGCATCCTGTCACACTGAGCGAAGCGAAGGGTCTTCCCATCCACGCGACTGGAAGATGCTTCGCTGCGCTCCGCATGACATGCCCACGGTCTTGCCAGATTTGATATAACTCAGTCGCCTGTCTGTTGTGAGGAAGCCTGGCAGTCGCCCCCGCTCATTGCACGATATGCCCCCATCTACATGTCTTTTTGGCAGTGACAAACAAGCGTATCGATAGGCGCAGGAGCCGTATGGTATATGGGAGAGCGTCGCTCTCCCACGCCCTCACCATGCACAGAGCTAGTGCAGCAGGTACACCCGCGCCTCGTAGGGCCGCAGCGTCAGCAGGCGGATCTCCTCAGCCTCGTCCACAGGGTAGTTACCGATCAGCGGCGCGGCCCGCTCAAAGCTGATCGTCGGCGGCAGCGCGAAGGCCGGCCTATCGGCGCTGAAGTTGGTGATCACCAGCAGGCGCGTGTCGCCCAGGGTGCGCAGATAGGCGTAGATCTGGGGGTGCGCCTCCAGGAGCGGCGCGTAGTCGCCGTGGACGATCACCGGGTGGGCCTTGCGCAGCTGGATGAGGCGCCGGTAGTAGTGGAAGACCGAGTCCGGGTCGGCCATCGCCTGGGCCGCGTTCACCTGAGGGTAGTTCGGGTTGAGCTTGAGCCACGGCGTGCCGCTGGTGAACCCGGCGTTCGGGCTGGCGTCCCACTGCATCGGCGTGCGGGCGTTGTCGCGGCCCTTCACGTAGATCCGGGCCATCGCGTCCTCGTGGGACATCCCGTAGCGCTCGGTCATCTCGCGGTAGGCGTTGAGAGTCTCGAGATCGTTATAGTCGTCGATCGACGGGAAGCGCACGTTGGTCATGCCCAGCTCCTCGCCCTGGTAGATATAGGGCGTGCCCTGGAGCATGTGCAGGAAGGTGCCGAGCATCTTGGCCGACTCCACCCGGTACCGGCCATCGTCCCCGAAGCGTGAGACCGGTCGGGGCTGGTCGTGGTTCGAGAGGTAGAGGCTATTCCAGCCCCTGCCGTGCAGATCGTGCTGCCAGCGCGACATCGAGCGCTTGAGGTCGCCCAGGTCGAGCGGGCGGACCGCCCACTTGCCCAGGGCGCTGCCTGGCTCGGCGTCGAGGTCCACATGCTCGAACTGGAAGACCATGTTCAGTGAGCCGTGCGCCTCATTTGTTATGTCAACACCATGCGCCGTCGTCGCCCCAGGCGTCTCGCCGACCGTGAGCACATCGTAGCGGTCGAGCACCTCGCGCTTCATCTCGCCGAGGAACTCCAGCAGGCGCGGGCCGTGGAAGACGGAGGCGCCGGGCGACTGGTAGGGAGCCTCGTTGGCGACCGGCCCATCGGGCAGGCCGGGTGCCTTCGAGATCAGGTTGATCACATCCATGCGGAAGCCGTCGATGCCCTTGTCGAGCCACCAGCGCATCATCGTATAGATCTCGGCGCGCAGCGTAGGGTGCTCCCAGTTCAGGTCGGGCTGCTTCTTCGAGAAGAGGTGCAGGAAGTACTCGCCGGTCGTCTCGTCGTACTGCCAGGCCGAGCCGCTAAAGAAGGAGCCCCAGTTGTTCGGCTCCCGGCCGCCCTTGCCCGACCGCCAGATGTAGTAGTCGCGATAGGGGCTCTCCTTCGAGCTGCGCGACTCGACGAACCAGGGGTGCTCATCGGAGCTGTGGTTGACCACCAGGTCCATCACCAGCCTCAGCCCGCAGGCGTGCATCGCGGCCAGCAGCTCATCGAAGTCGGCCATCGTGCCGAACTCGGCCATAATCGCCTGGTAGTCGCTGATATCATAGCCGTTATCGTCGTTGGGCGACTGATAGACCGGCGAGAGCCAGATCACATCGACGCCCAGCTCCTTCAGATAGTCGAGCTTGCCGATGATCCCGCGCAGGTCGCCGATCCCGTCGCCGTTGCTGTCCGCGAAGCTGCGCGGGTAGATCTGGTAGACCACGCTCTCTTTCCACCATGCAGTACGCATTGAGTCGCTCCTTATCATAGGGCACAGAGGGTAGTGACCCAATGTGAAATGGTGGTCATTCCGAGCGACGCGAGGAATCCCGGCCGGGGCTCTTCGCTTCGCGCAGGGTGACATTCGAGATAGATCCACTACCGGCACAGGGTACAGGATACAACAGGGTAGAGCATGCAGGCGCAGCTAACTAGCGTGACTGACAAGAATTAGCTATACTATATTCGCTAGACACCCCGAGGATCCAGAGCCAGTGTGGAGGTACGCGTGCTAACGCCCGAAGAACTGCCGATGAGCAGCGAAAATATCAGCCAGCGCGAGTATGAGCTGCTCCACCGCGAGCTCGGCGAGGCCCACGCGCAGAACCGCAGCCTGCGCCGCCAGCTTGAGAAGGCCCTGGCCGCCGTCACCGAGTCGCAGCGCGCCCACGCGAAGATGGTGGCCACGCTGACCGAGACGATGCGTGAGAACACCGTGCTTACGAACGACCGCGATATGTGGCGGCACCGGGCGCAGCGCATGGACGCCGGCCTATCCGCCGACCCGGACAGCACCGCCGCCCCGATCGATATCAGCGCGCTCGCCGGCCAGCTCAGCGAGGATGAGGTGAACGCTATCCGCAAGGCCATGGCGCGCATCCACCACCCCGATGTCGGCGGGAACCCGGAGCGCATGAAGGCCTGGAACGCGGCCCTCGATCGACTCGGGCGCGACTAGCAGCGAGGAGCGGTCAGGCAGGACTGGGATCGCGGTCACGACTGACCGCCCCTTTTTGTGGTGCTAGCCCTCCTCGCTCAGATCAGCCCGCAGCCCAGCCTGAAGCTTCTCGAGGAGCCCGTGGAGGCGCGTCTGCTCATCGGCCGAGAGGCAGGACATCCGCCGCTCGACGGCCGCGCCGTGCAGCGCGATCGCTTGGGTGCGCACCGCATCGCCCTTCGGGGTGAGCAGCAGCCGCTGCGCCCGGCGGTCGAGCGGGTCCGGCGTGCGGATCACCAGGCCGTCGGCCTCGAGCCGGTCGACCAGGCGGGTGATCGTGCTCTTCACACAGAGCAGCTCCGCACCGACGTCGGTGAGCCTGCGGCCCTGCTCTGGGTTGAGCTGCTGGAGCACTGAGAACTCAAGCGGCGCGAGCTGGGTCGCCCCCAGCGCGCGGCGGTCGCCGTCATCGAGGAGAACGTAGATCTCATGAATAAGGCGATGTTGCATGTATGCGAGTGCCTGTGTGTCCATTGGCATGATGTACAAATGAGAGATAGAAGCAACTATTGCTTGTGCAAGCGGTTGGCTGATTATAGAACGCTCCCAAAGGAGAGTCAAGTTGACGCCGCTGCTCCTTGCTTGTAGAATACGATACAAGTACATAGATTTACATAGATTTGTCTACATTCGCACATCACATCAGCGGAAAGGACCCGCGACCATGCTGCAACTCACCGGCCTCTGGATGGCCATAGCGACCTTCCTTGGCATCTGGTGGGGCCATGTTGGAGTACGCTGGCTCGAAGCCCGCAGCGCCGACGTGCGCCGGCCGGCGCTGGCCCTGATCAGCATCGGGATTGGGCTCAATCTCTACAGCCTGTTCGCGCCCAGCCTGACGATCGCCGGCGTGTGTAGCATCATCGGCATCACCCTGCTCTGGGACGCATTCGAGCTCTATCGCCAGCAGCGGCGGGTGATCAAGGGCCACGCCCCGGCCAACCCGGCCAACCCGCGCCACGCCGCCTATCTGGCCGCGCCCGACAGCCACGCCACCACCGCAGATCTGCTCAAGCGCGAGCCGTCCGACCCGACAGGCTTCGGCGGCACACAGATGTCAGGCGGGATCGGCCACACCGCCAGCAGCGACTAATGGCTATACCGCAGAAGGAATGCGGTGAGATCTCTGTCATGCTGAGCGCAGCGAAGCATCTACCAGTGTTGCGTGGGCAGACCCTTCGCTTCGCTCAGGGTGACATGGGGAGGTGGCTTCCTGAGTGACCGCGTTACGTATGCTCCATTGCGATTAATGTAAAATGAACCAATTGGAGGGAAGGCTCGCGAGCCTTCCCTGCATATACTATGGGAGAAACGATGAGTCTCGCAGGCATTACCCTGGGCCTCTTCAGCTTCGGCATCATCGGGTTCGGATTCTTCTGGGTGATCCGCACCGAGTATCACCTGGGCTACCTCTGGTGGCCCTTCCCGCTGCTCCTCGGACTCGCGCTGATCGCGGGGTCGCTGTTTGTCGGCGACGCCGGCTGGTCCGCGCTGCTGGGGATCGCCGGGGCCTCCTTCGTGTGGGGCGCGACTGAGCTGAAGGAGCAGGCGGTGCGCGCCGACCTCGGCTGGTTCAGGCGCAACCCCGGCCGCAAGCCCGCGCCGCCCCTGGTCGATCTGATCAAGCGAGTCGGCGCGCCACACCTGTAGGGCCTCAGGCCGGCAAAGCAGCCCTAAGCACACGGGTCATATGCAACAGGGGGCCACATGGATGACACGCGCACGGATGGCACCGACACAAAGGCCCAGAAGCGCATGCTGCGCCCCGAGCTGATCGTCCGCCGCGGCCAGATCAGCGACCGGGAGTCCCGCAGCGCGGCCATCCGCGAGCAGATCATCGACCTACCGGCCTTCCAGCGCGCCCGCGCCATCCACTGCTACCTGTCGATCAACACCGAGGTGGAAACCCACCTGCTGATCGCCGCAGCCCTTGAGCAGGGCAAGGCGGTGGCGGTGCCGGTGATCGGCGCCGACCGGCGCATGAGCCACTCCTGGATCCGCGACATCGACCCGGCCGACTTCACCGAGGGCATCCTCGGCACGCTCAGCCCGCGCGCGCTCCGGCCTGCCCTGCCCGGCGACTGGGATCTGACGATCGTGCCACTGCTCGGCTTCGACCGCCAGGGCTACCGGATCGGCTACGGCAAGGGCTACTACGACCGGCTGCTCGCCGCCTCACCCACCTTCGCGATCGGGGTGGCCTTCGCCGCCCAGGAGCTGTCCGACCTGCCCCACGCCGAGCACGATATGCGCCTCGACGCCATCGTCACCGAGGGCGAGATCATCGCCCTGCGGGCGCTGCCGGGGTGATAGGCCACCCGCCCCCTGCGGACACCACCCCGGCAGGTGGTAGGGCCGAAGCATCGCCCGCGCATGGCCGAGCTACACGGTATGCATGGCGGCGATGCTTCGGCCCTACTATCTCGCCGGTTCATGCGCCGCGCAGATTGCCCCCCGGGCACACCCGCTCAAGCCAGACGATCGCGGCGACTCCGGCGGCGGCCAGGGCGCCGGCCACCAGGTAGGCCTCGTGGAGTCGGGCCTGGGTGAGATAGACGCCGACCAGGCCGCAGGCCCCGGCGATCAGATAGCAGGTCAGCACCGCCTCGCGCTTGCTCAGGCCCAGGGCGGCCAGCCGGTGCGAGAGGTGGTCCTTCCCTGCGGTGGTGAAGGGGTTGACCCGCCGGCGCAGCCGTGAGACGAAGACGAGCGACGTGTCGAGGATGGGCAGGGCCAGCACGCAGAGCGGCACCATCCAGGTGACGGCCGGCGTGTTGCCCAGGAAGCGCAGCTTCACCGCCAGGGCGGCCAGGATGAAGCCGATGAAGAGGCTGCCCGTGTCGCCCATGAAGATCGTCGCCGGGTTCAGGTTGTAGCGCAGGAAGCCGACGCAGCCGCCGATCAGGGCGGCCGCCATGGCCCCAACCAGCACCTGGCGCGGCTCGTTCATGGCCGCCAGCAGCAGGAAGAATGCCGCCGCGATCGTGGCCACCCCCCCCGAGAGGCCGTCCATGTTGTCGAGCAGGTTCAGGGCGTTGGTGATCCCCACCACCCAGACCAGCGTGATCGCCCAGTTCAGCCATGCCTGCTCGAAGAGCTGCACCTGCGTGCCGCCCAGCAGCAGCACCAGTCCTGCCAGGGCCTGCCCGCCCATCTTCACCGAGGCCCGCAGCCCCCAGCGGTCGTCGGCCAGCCCGAAGAGCGAGATCAGCGTGGCCCCCACCAGGATGGCCACCAGCTCACGGATGTAGCGCTGGTCGCCGAAGGCCAGCAGGGCCACCACAAACCCGCCGTAGATCGCCGCGCCGCCCAGCAGCGGAACCGGCGAGAGGTGGACATCCCGCGAGCGCGGCACGGCCACCACCCCCACACGCAGCGCCGCCCGGCGGGCCAGCGGCGTCGCCACGATCGAGAAGGTCAGGGCGACGAGGAGGATGAGGGCGATCTGGATCATAATGTTGAATGTTGAATGTTGAATGTTGAATGCTGAATGGGTGGCATTCAACATTCAACATTCAACATTCAGCATTCATAGGATTAGGCAAGGTTCAAACTAGCTTGACAGTTTGGTGGCACCCATCGCTTGTTGATGCACACCACCTGTACCCTGTACCCTGTACCCTGTGCCCTGTACCCTTGTCTTAGCGCGTGCAGATCATGCCGCCGTCGACGACCAGGGTGGTGCCGTGGATGTAGCTGGCCTCATCGCTGCACAGGAACAGGATCGCGGGGGAGATATCCTCAGGCTGGCCGATCCGCCGCTTGGGGATGCGGTCGGTGAAGAACTTCTCCGCCGCCTCGTTGGAGAACATGCGCTGGGTCAGGTTCGTGACCACCATGCCCGGCGCGACGGCGTTGACGTTGATGTTGTAGCCGGTGACATCGACAGCGATGCCCTGGGTGAGCAGCTTGGCCGCGCCCTTGCTGGCGTTGTAGATGCTCTGGCCCTGGGCGGCGATCTCGCCCATCACTGAGGTGACGTTGACGATCTTGCCGTAGTTACGCTCCATCATGGCCGGCAGCACCGCCCGGCAGAAGAAGAAGGTGCCGCGCAGGTTGATGTCCATCACCCGGTCGTACTCGTCGTTCGACATCTTGGCGAAGGGCATATACTGGCCGGTGCCGGCGTTATTGACCAGGATATCGACCGCGCCGAAGCGCTCGCGCGCCGCATCGACGCAGCCCTCAACAGCCTCCTGGCTGCGCACATCGACGCGCATCGCCAGGCACTCGGCGCCCAGATCGGCCACGGCCTGGCGGGTCTCCTCTAGGCCATCGACATTGCGGTCGGCGCAGATCATCAGGCGGGCGCCCTCTCTGGCCAGGCTGATCGCCGTGGCCTTGCCGATCCCTGAGGAGGCTCCGGTAACAATGGCGACCTTGTTGTGGAAGCGTTGAGACATCGTGTATCCCCCTTTATAGCATTCTCAATTCGCACCTTGTGCGCGTTGCACCGTCTGGATGAGCTGCTGCACCTGGGTGGCCTGGTCATTCTGGCCAGAGGCCTGGAGCGTCGCGAGCATGCGGCTCGCCTCAGCGATAGCCTCATCGTAGCGCTTCGTGTCGCTGAGCACGATGGTGTAGTTGCGGCTGTACTCGGCGTTCGCGGGCTGGAGGGCGATGGCGCGCTTATAGGCATCCAGCGATCCAGGGACATCCCCGGCGCGCACGAAGAGCAGTCCCGTCGCCGCATGCAGCAGGGCGGCCTGGGCGCGCGCCGTGCGCGCGTCGGCCGCGCGGTCGGGGTTGGCCTCCAGGATCGCCAGGCGATCCTCGCTCTTCTGGGCCGCCTCGACAAAGGCGTCGCGCAGACGGCCGATCAGGTCAGGGTGGCCCGCCAGGCTGTCGGCGACCCGCTGGATACCGCTGGCGACATCCAGCGGCGAGCGGCTGATCGCCTGCACATAGGTATCGGTGGCCACGACAAGGTCGCCCCGGTCACGCGCGAGGTCGCCCAGGCGCATGTAGGTGTTGCCGAAGTGCGGGTCGAGCTCGGCAGAGTGGCGCAGCAGCTCGGCGGCCTGGTCGTAGTAGGACTGAGCCTGGGCGCTGTCGCCGGCGACCAGGGCATAGTCGCCAAGGGAGACCACGATCCCGGCCCGCTCATTGATCAGGGTCACGTCGTTGGGGGCGATCGGGGCGACCTGCTCGTACCAGCTGAGCGCGATCCGCAGGCGCTCGGGGTCGCGGGTGATGCCATACCAGTAGTTGTTCAGCCGGCCCAGGTTGGCGAAGTGGTCCTTGTTGAGCGGGTTCAGCTCGTGGGCTCTCAGGAGCACCGCCTCGGCGTAGCTCATCATGCCCAGGGTGCTGCCGCGCTGGATGAAGCTGGCGACCTCTGTGGGGCCGCTCAGGGCCAGCAGATTCTGCACGCTTGCCTTCGGATCAGGCTGCCCAAGATCGCCGCCCCGGGAGCGCAGGGCGTCGCCGGTGGTCATCAGGGCCCGCCCGAGGCTGAGGTAGTAGAAGTCCTCGCCGGGGCTGCTGCGCACCGTGCTGATATAGTCATCGAGCACCGTCACCAGCTGGTTCAGGTCGGTGCCGGCGCGGTCGCTGAGCCCCTGGGCCTCCTGGAAGCGCATGTCGGCGTAGACCGGGGCGATGTTCGCGGCCCAGGTGAACCAGAGGGCCACGGTCAGCAGGGCACCGTAGGCGATCAGGGCCGGGGCGCGGCCCTCGGCGCGGGCGCCGGGCCGAGGGCCGCCCCTGCTACGGCTGGCCCCTCCGCGGGCAGCCCCCCGACGGCCCGCCGGCGCGCCCTGGCGCTTGCGCTCCGGGGCGGCGGGGCTGACCAGCGGTTCAGCCCCCGCGTCGCCGGGCGCGGCTACCGGCTCGGGGCGCAGGCTCAGGCGGTAGTGCCCGTCGAGCGCCCCGCCGGACACCGTGATCGCCAGGGCCACCCAGAGCATCATCAGGGTCGCCACGATCGGGATGCCGGTGAGCCCCTCGACCACGTGGCAGACCACCAGGCTCAGGGTGGCGATAGAGAAGACCTGCCAGCGCCAGTCCTGGCTGCGCATCATCAGGCGGATCGCCAGCACGCCGAAGCTGATCAGCAGGAACAGGTAGCTCAGCAGGCCGGCCAGGCCCTTCGTCACCAGCTCATCGAGGATGGCCTGGTGCGAGCGATCCGGCGAGGCGCCGCGGGCCTCGATATCAGAGAGCGAGGGCGGGAAAAAGGGGTTGAAGGCGACGAACATGCTCTCGGGCCCCCAGCCGATGATGGCGCGCAGCGGGTTAGAGGTGATCAGGCCGATCGCCCCGCCGCCGTGGGCGTCGCCGGCCCAGATCAGCCGCCGCACCAGGCCGGTGCCGCTATCAACCTCCAGCAGCGTGCCCATACGCCCGAGGTAGGGCACCTCGCGCAGCTGCACGAAGACGGGCGCGTCCGAGAGGTTGAATGCCGCCAGGAAGACCGCCGCCAGCACGGTGACGCCGACCCAGCTGATCAGCAGGGCGCGCAGGCGGCCGGCGAGTCGGTCGGCGCCCTGGGCGCGGGCGCGGCGCAGCCCGACCCAGAGCAGCAGCGAGAAGAAGACAAACAGGCCGGCGCCGAGGCCGAGGAAGGGCCCGCGGCTCTGGGTGAACACCGTCGCCACCACCATCAGCACGGCCGCCGCGCCGCTGGCCGCCGCGCCGATGCTCAGGCTTAGGCGCGAGGGCTGGGCAGGGCGGGCCGGCAGGAAGAGGGCCAGGCCATAGCCGGCCACCCCGCAGCCGATGCTCACCAGCAGCCAGACCCACCAGTCCGCCGCGTTCGGCGCGTCCTGGAACGATGCCGAGGCCTGGATCCCGCCGGCGGCGGTGGTGGCGAACTGGGCGCCGAAGATGACCAGGAACACGAGCGTGAGCAGGCCCGGCCAGATCGGGATGCGCCCGCCCGATCGGTCGAAGTCGGTCGTGAGCAGCCACCAGAGCGCGGTGGCGCACATCACGGCGCTGGGGAAGACCCACCAGTAGCGAAAGTCGATCGTGCGTACGGCGGCGCCGAACTTGATCACCGAGAGCAGCATGAGCACGCCGCCGAGCAGCAGCAGCCCCTTAGCGAGCGCCCACAGCCAGTCGGCCCGGGGGCTATCGCTTGGCCGGGCCGCGCGGGCATCGCTGAGGCCGACGACAAGCCGGTAGAGGGCCAGCGGGGTGACCATGATCAGGTAGGCGGCGACAAAGATCGAGTTGCCGAGGGTCGAGGCCACGCGGGTGATCACATCGCCCTGCCAGGGCAGTGGGTCGAGCCGCAGATGCTGGAGCACCCCATAGCCGGCCGTCGTCACCCCAGAGATGATCGTGATCGTGACGATCCGCTCGATCTGGGCGCGGGTGCGCAGGGTGGTCAGGATCAGCACGAAGAGCAGGATGTAGGAGAGGTTGGTGTAGGTGCCCTGGAGCCGCTGGTAGGAGCCCCAGAAGCTCGTCCCCGGCACCACCGAGGTGGCCGTGGTGAGCAGAAAGACCAGCGCGTAGATCAGGGTCGGCAGGGCGAGCGGGATGGCCGTAAAGCGCCGCCAGATGCCGGGGCCGGCGGGCGGTTCGGCGGGCGGCGGGGCGCCGCCGCGGGCGTTGAGCAGCTCGATCGCGCGGATGAGCGCCATCGCTGAGGCGACCACCGCGAGCGAGCGCAGGGTGGTGGCCTTATCGGGCTCGAAGTGGCGGGCGGTGAAGAGGTTAAAGTAGATCGGGATGAGGGTGAGGGCGAGCACCCAGCAGGCCTCAATAATCCGCTCGCACCAGCGGCTAATCGTTGTCTCTCGTTGCATGTCTGATCAGATGGGGGTTGGGAGTTGGGGGCTAGGGGTTGGGGTTCGGCGAGCCAACCCCCAACCCCTAGCCCCCAACTCCGCACAGTAAAAGCGGGCAGGTGAGCTCCGCCTATTTCGACGCGACATTCCAGAACCCTGCCTTATACAGCCAGCTGCGGGTCGCGCTGCTGGCGCTTCCAGCCGCCGGCGCGGCCGATGATCTCGCGGGCGTTGGCCCGGCTATGCTCGCTGGGCGTGCCGTCGAGCATTGCGGCCAGCTCATCGACGCGCTGCTCATCGCCGAGCAGGCGCACGGCGGTGCGGGTGCGGTCGCTGCTGAACTCTTTGGAGATATGGTAGTGGGCGTCGGCGAAGGCGGCCACCTGGGGCAGGTGGGTGATGCAGACCACCTGGTGGTTGCTGGTGATCGCCCAGAGCTTCTGGCCGACCACCTGGCCGGCGCGGCCGCCCACGCCCACATCGATCTCGTCAAAGATCAGGGTGGGCACCTCATCGACCCGCGAGAGGATCGACTTGAGGGCCAGCAGCAGGCGGGCGCTCTCGCCGCCCGAGGCGACGCGGGCCAGCGGCTTGAGCGGCTCGCCCGGGTTCGGCGAGATCATAAATTCCACCTGGTCGATGCCGGTCTTGTCGAAGGCGACGGGGGCACCGTCAGGCACAGGCACGCCGGACTGGTCCTCGCCGCGCTCCATGCGCACGCTGAAGCGGATGTTAGGCATAGCCAGGTCGCCCATCGCGCCCTCGATCAGCTGGGCGAGCCGGTCGCCCACCGCCCTGCGGCGGGACGAGAGGCCGAGGGCGACGCGGGCCAACTCGGCGAGCTGGCTGGCCTCCTGGCGCTCCAGCCCAGCGATATGCTCGGCACTGTTGGCGAGCCGCTCGATCTCGGACTCGGCGCTGCCGGCGCGCTCAAGGATCTGGGCGATATCGCCGCCATACTTGCGCTGGAGCTCGCGCAGCACCGTGAGCCGGTCCTCGATCTGGTCGATCCGGTCGATCTCAAAGTCAAGGGTCAGCCGGTAGGAGCGCAGGGCGGCGGCGAGGTCCTCGGCCTGGTAGTGCAGGTCGCTGGCCTGGGCGGCCACCGGGCCGATGCTCGGGTCGAGGCGGGAGAGCTCATCGAGGGCGGCCGCGATCTGGGCGGTGGACTCGACCACCGGTCGGCCGGAGGGGCGGCCGCCTGTGCGGCCCTCATAGAGGCTGGCGTAGGCGTCGCTGGCCAGGCTGGTGATCCGGGCCGCGTTCTGCACCACCGCCCGCTCGCGCAGCAGCTCCTCCTCCTCGCCGGGGCGCAGCTTCGCCGCCGCCACATCCTCGATCAAAAAGCGCAGCTCCTCCATCCGCTCCTGTCGGCGCGCCTCGCTGCGGCGCAGCTCGGCCAGCTCCTCGCGGGTGCGGCGCAGCTGACTGGCGAGCTCGGCCACCTGCCCGCGCAGGGGCAGCAGCTCACCGAAGCGGTCGAGCATATCCAGGTGGGTGCGCGCGTTGAAGAGCGAGAGCCCCTCGTGCTGGCCGTGGATGTCGATCAGGCGGCCGCCCACCTCGCGCAGCACGCCGGTGGAGACCGCCCGCCCGTTGATCCGGGCCACGCTGCGCCCGCTCTCGGCGCTGATCTCGCGCGCCAGGATCACCTGGCTGTCATCCTCGTCGAGCAGGCCGTACTCCTGGAGCAGCGGCAGCACATGGGCGCTATCGTCGAGGCTAAAGACCCCCTCGATCCGTGCCCGGCTACACCCGGCGCGCACAAAGGTGACATCCGTCTTCTCTCCGCGCAGGGTGCCCAGCGCGTCGATGATGATCGATTTTCCGGCGCCCGTCTCGCCGGTGAGGACGTTAAAGCCCTCCTCGAGGCGTAGGTGCAGCCGATCAATGATCGCAAAGTCGCGAATCTGGAGCTCAAGTAGCATAGGGTGAGCGCACGAACATCTGAGCGGAAATCGACGCTATCTGCATTGT
>NZ_JAIEWN010000002.1:129343-149720 GCF_019599295.1 Oscillochloris sp. ZM17-4
GGCACAGCACGGGTGCAAGACCCTTGAAGCCCAAGCGTTTACGCTTGGGAGCCGTCACCCCAACCCCCAACCTCCAACCTCCAACCTCCACCTGTGGTACAGTAGTTGAAGTATCAGATAATCTGACGACTGGAGGTTGGTGTGCTGTTCAAGAATGTCGCCATCGCGGCGATGGCATACGAGCTCGCCCCACACCGGGTGACCTCGGACTGGCTTGAGGATCAGATCGGCGAGACGATGGGCCGCCTCGGCGTGCCAAAGGGCCGCCTGGAGCAGCTCTCGGGGATCCGCGAGCGCCGGTTCTGGGACGAGGGGACTCGGCCGAGCGAGGCCGCCACGCTGGCCGGACGCAAGGCGATCACCGCCGCCGAGATCGACCCGGGCGAGATCGGGATCATTATCAACACCTCGGTCTGCCAGGACTTCCTGGAGCCCTCGACCTCGGTCTTCGTCCACCGCAACCTGGGCCTCTCGCCGCGCTGCATCAACTTCGATGTGCGCAACGCCTGCCTGGGCTTCCTCAACGGCATGGCCATCGCCGGCATGATGATCGAGAGCGGCGACATCAAGTACGCCCTGATCGTCGATGGCGAGGGCTCGCAGGACCCGGTGATGGCCACCGTGCGCCGGCTTCAGTCGCCGGACACGACCATGGAGCAGTTCCGCGACAACTTCGCCACGCTCACCCTGGGCTCGGGCGGCGCGGCGATGGTGCTGGCCCACAGCAGCGTGGCCCGCAGCGACCACCGGCTTAACGGCGTGGTGACGCTCGCCGCCACCGAGCATAACGAGCTCTGCATCGGCATGCCCGACTCGATGAAGACTGACGCCGCCGCCCTGCTGATCGCCGGGACCAAGCTGGCCCGCCAGACCTGGGCCGTGGCCCAGGAGGAGCTGCCGGGCTGGAGCGACGACCAGATCGCCTGCTACGCCCCGCACCAGGTGAGCGCGCGCCACACCGCCGCCATCGCCGAGACCCTCGGCGTCTCCCCGGCGAAGATGCATGTCAACTTCCCGCTGCTCGGCAACATCGGCCCGGCCGCCGTGCCGATCACCCTGGCCCAGGCCGCCGAGACCCGCCTGAAGGCCGGCGACAATGTCGGCCTGCTCGGCATCGGCTCCGGCATCAACTGCTCGATGATGAGCGTGACCTGGTGATATCACGATGCGCCGTGAGGGTGTGGGAGAGCTTCGCTCTCCCACAAAAAAACTGATGGTGCGGCAGGTGTCTGTCGGGCACAGCCGCATCACCAGCTATGCGCCGGCGTCGGTGCCGGCGGCGCCCCACAGCTCGGCGAGCTTGATACACATCTCAGTGGCCCGCGCCATGTCCTGCACGCTCACCCACTCCAGCGGCCCGTGGATGCCCTGCATGCCGGTGAAGAGGTTCGGCGTCGGCACACCGAGCTCGGTCAGCCGCGAGCCATCGGTGCCGCCGCGGGTGGGCTCTGAGAAGGGCTCCACGCCGATCATGCGGCAGGCCTCCAGCGCAAGATCCACCGGGCGCATGTCGCCCTCCAGCCAGTAGCGCATGTTGCGGTACTGGGGCGTGATCGTGCAGCTGATGCGGGCCCGCGGCTCGGTGGCCTGCACGGCCGCGCAGACCTGCCGGAGCAGCGCGCCGTGCGCCTCAAGCTCGTCGCGCTCGAAGTCCCGCAGGATGAAGCTGATCCTGGCCTCGGCCGCGTTGCCCTGGAGCTGATAGACGTGGATGAACCCCTGGCGGCCCTCGGTGGTCTCGGGCGTGCGCGTGGCCTGCGGCAGCGTGTCGATGATCTTCGCCGCCAGATGCAGCGCGTTGACCAGCTGGCCCTTGGCGTGGCCGGGGTGGATCGAGACTCCCTGCACCGCCACCGCTGCGGCGTCCGCCGAGAATGTCTCGTAGACGATCGCGCCGCGCTCACCGCCGTCGAGGGTGTAGGCCACGTCGGCGGCGAGATCTGCGGGCAGGCGGGCATGGACGCCACGGCCGATCTCCTCATCGGGCGTGAAGCAGATCCGAATCGGGCCATGGGGCGTGGCCGGGTTGGCGATCAGGTGGTGGGCCATGGTCATGATGATCGCCACGCCCGCCTTGTCGTCGGCACCGAGCAGCGTCGTGCCGCTGGCCGTGATGATGTCATCGCCGACACGCGCGGCCAGGTAGGGAAATGTGTCGGGCGAGATCATGAGCTCGGCGTTGTCCGGGAAGGTGATCGTGCCGCCGGCGTAGGCCCGGTGGACGATGGGCTTGACCCCGGCGCCGCTGAAGGCCGGCGAGGTGTCCACGTGGGCCAGAAACGCCACCGTGGGCGCATCGCCCGGGATGTTCGCCGGGATGCTCGCGAGCACCGCGCCGTAGTCGGTGATCCGCACATCCTGCGCGCCGATCGACCGCAGCTCCTCGACCAGCAGGTTGAGGAGGTTGTACTGGATGGAGGTGCTCGGCGATGTCGGCGATGCCTCGTCCGCCGTGGTGTCGATCTGCACATAGCGCACGAGGCGATCCTCGAGCTCGCGGTCGAACACGCCCTGCCGAATTGAAGCGTTTACTGTGCTGCCCATGATACTCCTCGCTCTGCCTCGTCATATACCGCTGCCAACCATCGCTATGGTAGCATAGATGCCCTGCGCGCAGCGCGGGCGCCGCACCAATGCCGGCGCTGCTGCGGCGCGCTCGTGTGGTGTCGGCGATCTGTCTCGGGTCATGCCGTCCCTACGGCATGGCCTCTTCTATAATGCTTGACAGCCCCCCGGCCATCGCTATAATCGATCATGCAGGCACATGACCGATACTAGAGATAGGGGGGCACCATGGGCTTCCGGCCATCGCGTCGATTCATTCAGGCATGCCTGACCAGCCTGATCCTGGGGATTCTGGCCGGTGTGTGGGCCGTGCCCCAGCGCACCCGCGCCGACAGCGCGGCCCTGTTTTTCGCCTCGACGGGCCACCGCCTGAGCGATGAGCAGGGCTTCCTGAGCTACTGGCGCTCAAGCAATGGCCCGCTCACCCTCGGCCCGCCGATCAGCGAGCCCCTCGCCGATGGCGCGCTCACGGTGCAGTATTTCGCGCTCGGCCGGCTGGAGCTGCACCCCGAGTACGACAACGCGATCGTCCGTGGACGCCTCGGTGCTGAGTATAGCGCGGCCCTCTTCCGCAGCTTCGCCGCCCCGGCAGGCCTGGCCGATCAGCCCGGCCTGCGCTTCTTCGCCGAGACGGGCCACGCCCTCGGCGAGCCGTTCCGCGCCTTCTGGGAGGCCAACGGCGGCATGGATGCCTTCGGCTTCCCGATCAGCGCGCCAGCCTGGGAGTATGTCGGCCCGGAGCTGCTTCAGGTGCAGTACTTCGAGCGCGCTCGCCTGGAGTACCACCCGCTGTCCGCCGACTCCACCTGGGCCGTGCAGATCAGCGCCCTCGGCCGTGATCTGGCTCGGCTGCGCGGCATCGCCACTGCCCCCGCCGACCCGCAGGGCGCGCTGTCCGTCGGCGATGATGGGCTGCCCCTGCCCCTGCCCCTGCCCGCGCCCGCGCCCGCCGCGCCCGCGCCCGCCGCGAAGCCTGCGGCCACCGCCAAGCCCGCCGCGCCCGCTGCGAAGCCTGCGGTCGCCGCCAAGCCCGCCGCGCCCGCGCCTGCGGCTCGGGGCGGCAGATACATCATCGTCGACCTGAGCGACCAGTGGCTCTACGCCTATGAGGGCGACGCTATGGTCTATGACGCTCCGGTCTCCACCGGCCGCGACGGCTTCAATACGCCGGTAGGCACCTTCGCCGTTTACGCCAAGCTGAAGTCACAGACGATGCAGGGCACGCTGGGCGGCGAGTACTACCGGGTGCCCAACGTGCCCAATGTGATGTACATCGTTGGCGGGGTGGCGATCCACGGCACCTACTGGCACAACCGCTTCGGCACCGGCGCGCGCCTGAGCCATGGCTGCATCAACGTGGGCATCACGCAGGCGGCCTGGCTCTACGCGTGGGCGCCCATGGGCACGCCGGTGACGGTGCGCTGGTGAACGCCCGCGATGATGCGTAGGTGCGAATGAACAAGGCGCCCGTCAGCGAGGTCTCGCTGACGGGCGCCTTGTTCATTCGATGCGGGCGTCTCTCCCCTGCGATCTAGGAGATGTCGCCGTCGAGCAGATCAGCCAGCATGGTATCGTCATCTGTGGTGCGTCGCGCTATCGAGGCCCTGGAGCGGCGGGCCGTGGCTAGGCGCCGGCGCGGGCGCGGGGCGAGCTGGATCACCAGACCCACACCGAGCAGGAGCGCGCCGACAAGGATCCACGTGCCGGGATTGCCCAGCCCTGCGGTTGCGGCAGTGTTCGGCAGGCTCTCCGGCGCGCTTAGGCTTTCGGCGGGCGTGGCCACGGCCACGCTGTGCGCCACAGACGTATCCGGCAGGCTCGGCGGGAGTGCTACTTGCGGCGCGGCGGTTGGGGTCGGCTCGATCACGGGCGGTACGACCGCCTCAATGCCCTCTGTGGGAGCGGGGCTGGTGAAGAAGAGGTGTATGACCACCGTATCGCCCGGGCCTACGGCGATCGCCTGCGCTGGCTGGATCGACGTGCCCTGGCTGCTCGTGGGCTCTAGCTCAAGCCGGTAGTACCCGGAGGTCAGCCAGATATCGTAGTTGCCATTTGAGTCGCTATAGACCGTCTGTCCGCCGACGACGACCGCGATGCCTGCTGCCGGCGCTCCGGTACGTAGGTCGATGATCGTCCCGGTCAGACGCCCGGGGATAACGGCCGTCGGCTTGCTATCGCGCTGATTGAAGTCAGGTGTTGGCTGGAGTGTCGGGCGAGGTGAAGGTTGTGTGGCCTGTGCCGATACGGCGGCGGGCGACGGCAGCATAGTGAAGCCGCCAACCATCGCGATGATGCCGCAGACCATCAGGGCAAAGCTGCTCATCTGTCTTCGCATGGGACGTTCCTTCTTTAATGGCCAGAGTCCTGGTGGTTGTTAAGCGGTGCCTAGCCAACAACCACCAGGACGTGCGCCTCGTATTGCCGTCAGTTGCGTGGAAATGCTTGGTTGGTGGTTTGCGGGCGCGTCTGCGTCGGCAGCACACCAAGGGTGACAGTGATGTCCAGCTCTGCGCGGTTATTCGTCTCATCGCGCTCGTCAATGGCGCCGCTCGGGTTGCGATATGTGCCGCTCGCATCGCGGTTCCAGCTATCGACGATCGCATAGAGCTTCGTCGTGCCGTTGGTAAAGTACCCCGGCCATGTGCTGGCGTCTACCTTGAAGCCGTTCGGGTTGCTCGCGCTCTCTGGGGAGCTATTAAGCACGATGCTCTGCCCAGGAGCGAGCGTACCCGTATAGTACCATGCCAGCCCAAAGGATGGGCTGAGCGGGCCGCGAATCTCATTCCAGGGGTCGTTCACCTCTGGCACGCGGCTCGGGTTAATGTAGAAATCGACCCAGAAGTTGCTGGCCGCCGCATCGCCCAGGTTTGTCACCGTCACCTCAATGCTCGCTGGGCGCCCGGCCTGCGGGCTCGTCGGGTTCACGCTGATGCTGGCCGTCAGATCTGCAAATGCAGGCTTGGAGATGAATGGCAGGAAGATCATCGCCTTGAGCACCGTCACCCGCACCGTAGCGGTGGAGGTGCCGCCATTCCCATCGCTGATCGTATAGGTGAAGCTGTCGGCCCCGAGGTAGTCGGCCTCCGGGGTGTAGGTGACGTTGGCCCCGCCAGCGCCGACCGCCACACTGCCGTGGCTGCCCTGCGTCACCGCTGTGACGGTGAGGCTATCGTCCTCGGGGTCGCTGTCATTGGCCAGGACATCGATGATCGTATCGACGCTGTTGATAGTGATGTTCGCTGTATCATCAGCCGCGCTGGGCGGCGCGTTGATCGCGATCATCTTGCTCGCCGGGGCGCTGGTCTGCCCGTCGCCATCGCTCACGGTGAAGGTCGCTGCGCGCGATCCGGTCGCTGGCGCGGCAGACGTGTTGCTAAAGGTGATGTTCTGCACGAGGGCCTGCGCAGCGGCCGGCGTGGCGCTACTGGTAAAGGTGATCGCGAGCGGTGACGGGTAGGTGCCCCCGCTGATCGTGCCGATCTGGACGCCGCTGAAGGTGATGGATGGGGGGGAGATGCCGATCTGGCCGGCCCCGCTGCCCTGGTTGCGCACCGAGATCATGTCGCCCGTTCCACCGCCGGCTGACAGGACTACGCGTAGCTGCCCGCCGGCGAAGTCCAGCGAGTCGCGGTCGCTCACCGTCGCCCCGGAGTCAATGACGACAGCCGGATCCCCCATGAGATAGGGCGTCGCCCCGCTGGTCAGGGTAAGCACCGGCGCGTTGTTCACTGGGGTGATCGTAATGGCGAATGTGGCTTCGCCCAGGGTCGTGGTCGCGTCCTTTAGCGTGAACCTGAAGCTGTCGCTGGTCGTCTCGCTGCCGTTGTGGGCGTAGCTGATCCGGCCGCCGGCGATGTCGGCCTGGGTGAAGGTGCCGTTCAGCGCCAGGGGCGCGCCGCTCTTGCGCAGCTGGCCGTTTGTCGGGAGCGTGGTCACGGTAAAGACGAGATTCGCATCCGCCGTGTCCGGGTCGCTGGCGCTCAGCTCATTGGTGGTGATGTTGCCAGATCCGCCCTCGGTCACGGTCAGGCCGGCGTTGGTGCCGATCGTCGGTGGGTCATCCACTGCGGTGATCGTGATCACGATCTGAGCCGCCGGGCTGCTGGTGGCTGGCCCCGGGGTGCCGTTGTCCGTCGCCACGATGCTCACCGTGCGCGAGGCGCTGAGCGGGTTATTCGAGGTGTCGTTGTACTTAAGGGTCTGGAGCACGGCAGCCATATCTGCTGCGCTGGCACCGGTACTTGTGAGCGTGAGCTTACCGGTTGCGTTGTCATAGCCGGTGCCCTGCGAGACGGTGCTGATGGTGCCGCCTGCCGTCACGTCAACTGTGAGTACCTCGCTTATGGTCTGGCTTCCCAGTATTATCACCACGCTGGTGATTGAGTCGCCTTCCTGGTCGCTCACCGCCAGGCTGGCGCTGGTGATGGCGGTCGGGCCGCTGCCCTCGGTGAAGGCGGCCGTGCTGTCGATGCCAGCTGTCCCGCCGTTGGTGTCGACGACGGGGGCGTCGTTGACCGGGTCGACGGTGATGGTGAAGGTCTGGGTGGCGAGGCTGTCGACGCCGCTGTTGGCAGTGCCGCCGTTGTCCTGGAGCGAGATACTGACGATGGCGCTGCCGCTGGCGTTTGCCGCAGGAGTGAATGAGAGCACGCCGGCGGCGCTCACGTCAGGCTGGGCGCTGAAGAGGGCGTTATTGTCATTGCTCACCGTCACGATGAGGGTCTGGGTGCTCTCGTTGTCTGGGCCGGTCGCAATACTGGACGCCCAAGCGGCGGCGTAGGCACCGGAGTCCTCATCCACGGTGACGTCGGGGCCGAGGACGAGGATCGGCGCGTCATTGACCGCAGTCACGGTGATGGTGAAGTTGACCTCGGTGGAGGTGTTGGCACCGCCATTGGCGGTGCCGCCATTGTCCTCTAGCACGACGGTGAGGTTTGCTACGCCGTTGGCGTCGGCGGCGGGGGTGAAGGTCAGGGTGCCGCTGGGGTCGATGGCCGGGCCAGCGCTGAACAGGTTGGTGTTGTCGTTGGCGGTGAAGCGGAAGGCCAGCACCTGGGTGCTCTCATTGGGCGCGCCGGGGTCGATGTCGGTCGCCCAGTTGGCCACGGTCTGTGTGACAGCGTCTTCGAGGACCGTCTGGTTGACCCCGCCGGTGAAGGTTGGCGCGTCGTTGACCGGGTCGACGGTGATGGTGAAGGTCTGGGTGGCGAGGCTGTCGACGCCGCCGTTGGCGGTGCCGCCGTCATCCTGGAGCGAGATACTGACGATGGCGCTACCGGAGGCGTTGGCGGTGGGGGTGAAGCTCAGCACGCCGGCGGCGCTCACGTCAGGCTGGGCGCTGAAGAGGGCGTTATTGTCATTGCTCACCGTCACGGTGAGGGTTTGGGTGCTCTCGTTGTCTGGGCCGGTCGCAATACTGGACGCCCAAGCGGCGGAGTAGGCCCCCGAGTCCTCATCCACGGTGACGTCGGGGCCGAGGACGAGGATCGGCGCGTCGTTGATTGGGTTGACGGTGATGGTGAAGGTCTGGGTGGCGGAGGTGTCGACGCCGCCGTTGGCGGTGCCGCCGTCATCCTTGAGGGTGACGCTGACGATGGCGCTGCCGAAGGCGTCGGCGGCGGGGGTGAAGCTCAGGGCACCGGCCGCGCTGAGGCCGGGCTGGGTGCTGAAGAGGGCGGTGTTCGTGTTGGTGACGGTGAAGGCGAGCACCTGGGTGCTCTCGTTGTTCGGGCCAGCCGAGACGGCAGTGGCCCAGTCGGTCGGCCCGTAGGCCCCCGAGTCCTCGTCCACGGTGACGTCAGACCCGGCGGTGAAGCTGGGGACATCGTTGACCGAGTTGACGGTGATGGTGAAGGTCTGGGCGGCGGAGGTGTCGGTGCCGCCCGGCGTCACGCAAGTATTCTGGCCCCCACAGACAGCAAAGCTGTCCGTGGGGGCCACCGCTATGCTACACCGTGCCGGGCTCGTGGCCGCGCGCTGTCACCGGCTCAAGGCGCAGGGCGCGCCCCCCAGAGACGATGGCCGCCGCGTCGAAGTTGTTGATCGTCGGGCAGATGTGGCGCGGCAGCAGGTAGAGCTGCGCGCCGATGGGCGGCGGCTCCGCGCCGGCGGGCAGGTTGATCGGCAGGTGCTCCTCGCTCGGCCGCGCCGGCTCCCAGTCCGGGTGGCCGACCACGGCGCAGGTGGGCACGCCGGCGTCCGCCCCCACGCTCTTGCTGCCCGCGTCGCAGGTGATGCGCCTGGGCCGCGGGCGGCTAACCACAGCGGCCAGCACCAGGGCGGCCGGGCGGTAGCCCCACGCGGCCGGCAGCTGGGAAAGCGAGGTCGTGTCGCCATAGACCGGGGTCCCCGGCGAGATGCGGTGGGGGATGCCGGCGTCGGCGAGGCCGGCGTGGGTCAGGGCGTGGGGCATGGCCGGCGTCCCCGAGGTGATCAGCTCGGGCGCCGGGGCACCGCTGCGGCCGAGGCCCGCCGCGATCTTCAGCAGCCGGTCGTAGCCGCTGTGGGCGACGGACTCGCGCTCCTCGGGCGGCACCGAGCCGATCTGCCCGTCATACCAGTGTAGGCCGGCAAACGGCAGGCCGGCGTCGCCGATGCCGCGCGCCAGGGCTAGCACCGCCCCCACGTCCGCGCCCACGCCGGTGCGGTCCATGCCGGGGTTGATGTCGATGAAGAGCGACACCGGCGCGCCGCGCCACTGGGCAATCTGCGCGGGGCCCTCGACCAGCGCTGAGACGCGGGTGCCGGGGTAGGCGGCGGCGAGCGCGGCCACCCGGCGGGTGTTGGCCCCGACCACCGGGTAGGCCAGCAGGACATCGGGCGCGCCGAGGGCGCAGAGCGTCTCCAGCTCGCGGGTGGTGGCGCACTTGAACTGGCGGATGCCATGGTCGAGCATGCGCTGCATCACCCAGGCCAGCTTGGCCGTCTTCACGTGGGGCCGCCAGCGATCCGGCCTGCCGTCGAGCAGCCGGATCGTCGTGGCGATATTCGCGTCGACGGCCTCCTGGTAGATCAGCAGCGTCGGGGTGAGCAGGTCGCCTGAGTCGGCGATGGCGTACTCGCCGAGAGGGATTGCGAGATTCATAGACGCCTCCGCTACACCGCCTGAGCCTGCCCGAGCACATCGCGGATCTGGCCGAGGTGGCTGTCGGCGTGGAGTAGGCCGAGCAGGTAGCGGCCGCGGGCGTCGATCACCGGGCCGCCCGGCCAGGCCTCAGTGGCGGCGTCGAGCTGCGGGCTGTCCGGCCACATGTCGAGCGAGCCCAGGCACATGCGGTGGCTCTCGGCGAGGCGCTGGCGCACCTGGGCCAGCGTCGTCACGCGCTCCCAGGGCGTCTCGGCGCGCGAGCGGCCGTGGAAGGCCACCCCACGGGCCGCCTCCGCCGCCAGGGCCGCCGACTCCTCGCAGCTGGCGGTCAGGTGGACGATCACGTGGCCCAGGGTCCAGGCGATATTTACCTCGTCGGCGCTGGCGGCGGCATCATCCTTGGCCGCCGGGTCGACCGGCTGGAAGGTCACGTCGGCGTCGTCGCACTCGGCGATCATGTCATACACCAGGTCGAACAGCTCGGTCGTGGCCGCGCGCAGGTCGGCGACGGACAGGCCATCGGCGATCTCTTGCACGGTCTTGGTGCGCTCATAGACGGGGGCGAAGTCGATCATGGGTGCGGGTTGCCTCTCTAATGCTTACAGCTAGACATAACGCTTGTGACACTCCGGGCCAGCGAAGCTGGCCCGGAGTGTCACAAGCACCTACCGCCCCAGCCGCTCCAGCAGCGTGCAGTAGGCTCCCTGGCCCTTGCGGAAGCTGGAGAGCCGGAAGAACTCATCGGGCGAGTGGGCGCCCTCATCCTCGATGCCGAAGGCGAAGTTGGCGGTGTAGGCCCCCAGGTGGCGCTGGAACAGGCTACAGACTGGGATGGAGCCGCCGCTGCGCACGTAGAACGGCTCCTTGCCGTACATCTCCACCAGCACCTCGCGCACCGCCGCGTTGCCCGGCTCCTCCTCGGGCACCAGGTAGGGGAAGGCCCGGAAGGCCAGCGGCGTCACCGTCGCCGTCACGCCGGGGGGCGTGTTGGCCTTGACGTGGGCCAGCAGGCACTCCACGACCCGCGAGGGGTCCTGGTCGGCCACCAGCCGACAGGTGATCTTGGCGTGGGCCTCGCTTGGCAGCACCGTCTTGATCCCCTCGCTCTGGAAGCCGCCCCAGATCCCATTAACCTCCAGGGTCGGCCGGCCCCAGGTCTGCTCGCGGGCGGTGTAGCCGGCCTCGCCGAAGAGCGCAGGCACCTCCAGGCTCTCGATCTCGGCCGACTCGTCATAGGGCACCTTGGCGATCCGCTCGCGGTCGAGCTCGCTCAGCGGCAGCACATCGTCGTAGAAGCCAGCCACCGAGATGTGGCCGTCGGCGTCGTGCATCGAGGCGATGATCGCGGCCAGGGCGTGGATGGGGTTCTGCACCATGCCGCCGTACATGCCCGAGTGCAGGTCGGCGCGGGCCGCCTTCACCGTGATCTGCACGCCGCAGCCGCCGCGCAGACCCACCAGGATGAGCGGCTGGGTCTCGCTCCACTGGCCGCCGTCCGAGCTGAGCACCATGTCGCAGGCCAGCAGCTCCTTGTGCTGTGGGATGAACTCGCCGAGCTGTGGGCTGCCGATCTCCTCCTGGCCCTCGAAGAAGAACTTCAGGTTCACCGGCAGCGCGCCCGCGCCCTTGAGCATGGCCTCGACCGCCAGGATGGGCACGAGCATGTTGCCCTTGTCGTCGCTGGCCCCGCGGGCGTAGACCTTGCCGTCGCGCACGTCCGGCTCGAAGGGCGGCTTCGTCCAGAGGTTGAGCGGGTCCACCGGCTGCACGTCGAAGTGGCCGTAGATCAGCACGGTGGGCTTGCCGGGGGCGTGCAGCCAGTCGGCATAGACGACCGGGTGCCCGCCGGTGGGCAGGATCTGCACGTGCTCCATGCCCGCCGCCATCACGCGGGCGGCCACCCACTCGGCGGCCTGCTGCACGTCGCCGGCGTGGGCCGAGATCGCCGAGATGCTCGGGATGCGCAGGAAATCCAGCAGCTCCTCCATGAAACGCGGCTGGTGCTCCTCAAGGTACTGTCCCCAGGTTGGCATAATTGTGGTAACTCCTGTAAAATGGGCACAGGGCGCAGGGCGCAGGGCGCAGAGCGCAGAGCGCAGAGCAGATTCCTAGACTAATCAAGCGAGGTCAGATCGACAGCTTGAAGTTGCGATCCCAACCCCCAACTCCCAACTCCCAACCCCCAACTCCCAACTCCCTGCGGTATAAATATTATACAGGAATTTCACCATGTCCAACCCCACAGCCCCGACCGCAATCGCCGACGATCAGCGTAGTGGCGACATCACCCGCCAGGCGGCGGTGGTCGCGGCGCTGGCAGCTACCCTCGGCGTCAACGCCCTCGCCAACGCGCTCCCGCTGAACGGGCAGACCACCGGCCAGATCTCGGGCCGCTACCCGCTGAAGATCACCCCGCCCGGCTACGTGTTCGGCATCTGGGGCGTGATCTACACCGGCCTGATGGGCTACGCGATCTACCAGGCACTGCCGGCCCAGCGCGAGAACCCGCGCCTGCGCCGGGTGGGCTGGCTCTTCGTGCTCAGTTGCGCGGCCAACATCGCCTGGCTGCTGCTCTGGCACTACAACCGGCCGCGCCAGACTATGGGGGCCATGGTCGGCATCCTGCTCGCGCTGGCCACGATCAGCGCGCGCCTGGGCAAGCCGCTCCAGGGGCCGCTCGGCGAGCGCCTGCTGGCCCGCCTGCCCTTCAGCGTCTACCTGGGCTGGATCAGTGTGGCCACCATCGTGAACGCCAGCGTGGCCCTCTACGACGCCGGCTGGGACGGCATGGGCATCGACCCTGACACCTGGACGGCTGGCCTGATCGGGGTGGGCGCGACCCTCGGCGCGGGCATGGGCGTGCTGCGCGGCGACGCGGCCTTCCCGCTGGTGCTGGTCTGGGCCTTCCGCGGGATCGCCGAGAAGCAGGCCGACAGCGACCTCCTGGCCCCCGCCGCCCAGTCGGCCGCGATCGTCGCCGGCCTGAGCGCCGCCGCCGCGCTGGTGAGCGGGCGCTAGCGCGATTGCAGATTGCAGATTGCAGATTGCAGATTGCAGATTGCAGATTGGACGAGTTTCAAACCGACATAGCCTTCTGTAAAGCTGTCGGGCTGTCGGGCTGTCGGGCTGTCGGGCTGTCGGACTATGCTGCTGAAACCTTGTCTTGCGCGTAATCTGCAATCTGCAATCTACAATCTGCAATCTGGATCAGCCCCGCAGCGCCAGCGCGAAGATCCTCGGCAGGCGGGTGAGCTGGGGCCGGATCGCCACCCCCGTCACCAGGCGGGCGGTGCGGTCGGCGGTGCGGTTGGTGACGAACCAGGGCGGCTTGGGCGAGATGTTGAAGTCGCCGTGGAGCCAGCCGCGCGGGAAGGGGTAGAACGAGCTGCGCGCCACCGTCTTCTGCGGCCGGTCGAACATCAGCGAGTTGCGCACGATCCCAATCCCGCTGCCGATATTGTCCTCGGTGTGCCCCGGATAGGCCCCCCAGGTCGCCTCGGGCATCAGGAAGGCCGCGGCGGCCCAGAGGTTCACCCCGATCGTGCCGTAGCGCAGGTCGGCCAGGGCCTGCTCGAAGGCCGGCCCTAGCTCGCGCAGGGTGCGCGGGTGGGCGATGATCGTCGCGCCCAGGGTGCCTGTCAGCCGCTCGTTGCAGAAGTCTACCGCGTTGCGCAGGAAGCTCGCGGCGTCATCGCCGGGCAGGCTCGTCTGCGCCAGCATCGTGCCGAAGAACTCGGTGGTGAAGCAGTAGTCGTCCCCGTTGGGGTCCAGGTCGGGGATGAGCGTGAGCGGCACCTCGGCGTCGCCATAGGTCTCAGCGTGTGCGTGCGTGGCGACCACATCGCGCTGGCGCTGGGCCGCGCCGGGGTAGAAGGCGTGGCGCGCTGGCAGCTCGCGCAGCACCTGGCGCACCGCCGCCATAAACTCCGCGCGCTGATCCCAAGACTCAGGCAGCACCATCACCTGGCATGCCACACAGTTGAAGCCGCCGTTGTGCATCTTCATTGTCACCGCGTGCTCGGCCTGGTAGCGGATGTCGGCGGCGCTCCAGCGCCCTGGCAGGATGATCAGCGGCCCCACCCCGCCCAGCTCGCTCGTCACCGGCTTGTTGATCAGCGACTCGTTACGCGCCCGCCGCGCCGCGCCCTCGGGGCCCGACCCAAAGAAGATCGCGTCGTGCGTGCGGGCGCTCCCGGTCAGGTGGATCTCATCGACATCCGGGTGGTGCGTCAGGTACTCGCCCACCTCGGCGCCGCCCGAGATCACCCGCAGAAAGCCGAAGCGGATGAAGGGGGCGAAGACCGCCGCGATCAGCGGTTCGAGGTAGTCGTTCACCGGGTTCATCTTCAGCATCACCACGTGGCCGCGCACGATCATGTGGTAGAGCACGTCCAGCGGGGGGATGCTGTTGACGTTGCCCGCCCCCAACACCAGGACGACCACGCCCTCGGGGTCCGGCTCCCGGTAGAGCGACGCCATCTCGCTGTAGATGGTCTCCTCCGTCACCTCCGGTTGCATCCAGACCTCGGCGCTGATGCCGTTGAGCAGCAGCCGGTCGTAGATCGTGCGCGGGAAGACCTGGGCGACCACCTGTCCGCCCGGCCGGGTGTGGATGTGTGAGAGGTGCGGCAGGTGGCCCTTCTCCAGGGCGTGCAAGGTCTCGATATAGCCGTTGATCACCTCGGCGATCGCCCACGGCCCGGTCACCCACTCCTCGCCGACCCAGGGCGAGTTCGGGGCGAGCCCCTTCGCCTCCGCCGAGCGGCGCACCCACTCCTCGGCGTGGACGCCCATCAGGTGACGTGTCTGGAGCAGCAGGTCAATCTTCTGCCCCACCGGCAGCAGCTCCCAGATCTGCTTCTGCTGCTGGAGCGCGCGCAGATCGCGGTCGAGGGCGGTGGTGTCGAGGGTTATTAGAGTTGACATAATACCAATCTCCCTGTTGGGGCGCAGCAGCAGCCGCGCTGCCGGTTATGCACATATTGACAATGCATCCGGGCGCGGCTGCTGCTGCGCCCTTACGGAGTCCCTAGCCCGTCGGGCGCGGCTGCTGCTGCGCCCGCCGCAACCACCAGGGTGGCCTGCATCGGCGAGGGCAGCTGGCTCAGGTCGAGGCTGCTGGCCAGCACCGACTGATCCAGGCCGAAGAGCTGGCCGTTCAGCACCACCAGCGTGTTGATATTTGGCTGGAGCAGCAGGTTGACCAGCAGCCGCACCAGCGGGTTGACGTCCCCGAGGGTGTTGATCGAGCCGGCGCTGATGTCCAGGGTCAGGAAGATCAGTCCACCGCCGACCCCGGCCAGCACTGAGCGCCCCAAGATCGCGCTAGCCATTGTCAGCATGACATAAGGTAGCATCACAAACAGCGCGCGCGCAACGCCGAGGGGCAGCGCCAGCAGATCGCGGGCGGCGAGCTGCATCGGCAGGCCCAGCGTCGCCGCGCAGACCATGGCGAGCAACACGCCGATCAGCAGGGCCAGGGCAATCGCGGACAGGAGGCCGAGCAGGAGTGTGACGAGCTTGGCCAGCAGGTAGGCCCCACGGTGTGGCGCGCGGATGAGCAGGATGCGCAGGGTGCCCCAGCTATAGTCGCTGCCCAGGAACCCGGCGGCCAGGATGATCGCACAGATCCCGCCGGTGCTGTTCACCTGCCCGAGCACCGCCCCGAAGACACCAGGGAAGCTGAGCTGCCGCTTCAGCTCGGCGATCTGCACATCGCTGAGCACCTCAAATCGTGTTATGCCGCCGCTCAGCGCGCCCTCGTGGAGCGCGACGATCAGCGCCCATGTGGACAAGTAGAGCAGCATCAGGCCAAGGAAGGCGGCGAGCAGCCCCCAGGCCAGCGGCCGCCGGCTGAGCTTGAGCCACTCGGCGGCTATCAGATTAGAGAGGTCAGCGATCACCGGTCACCTCAAGGAAGAAGGACTCCAGAGAGCGCTCGCGGGCGCCGATCTCGGCCACGGCCACCTCATTGCGGGCCAGGTAGCCGTTCAGCTCGGCCACCCGCGCCGCCGGCGCATCGATCAGCAGCAGGCCGCCCTCGGCGCGCACCGCATGGACCCAGGGCAGCTCACGGATCAGCGCGATTGCCCGGCCCGGATCGCCCTCGACGCGCAGGCGGATGCCCGAGTCGCGGCGCAGCAGCTCGTCCACCGCGCCCTGGGCGATCAGGCGGCCCTCCTTCAGGATAGCCACCCGCCCGCAGAGCTGCTCAACCTCGTGAAGCATATGGCTGCACAGGAGGATCGTGCGCCCGCCCGCGGCTAGGTCACGGATCAGGTCGCGGATCTCAACCGTGCCGGCCGGGTCGAGGCCATTCGTCGGCTCGTCGAGGATGATCAGCTCGGGGTCAGGCAGCAGCGCGGCGGCGATGGCGAGGCGCTGGCGCATGCCCTGCGAGTAGGCGCGGGCCTTGTCGTGGGCGCGCTCGGCCAGCCCGACCGTCTGGATCACCTGGGGGACGCGTGCCTCGGGCAGGCCGCCGGCCCGCGCGAGGACGCGCAGGTTGTCATAACCGCTCAGGTACGGATACAGGGCGGGCGACTCGATCATCGCGCCGACCTGGCGCAGGGCGAGGGATGGGCCGCGCCCAAGCTCATGGCCGAGCAGGCTGGCCCGCCCCGCGCTCGGCGCGACCAGGCCGAGCAGCATCGCAATCGTCGTCGTCTTCCCAGCCCCATTGGGGCCAAGCAGCCCAAAGACCTCGCCGCGCGCGACAGTGAGGCTGAGCCCATCGACGGCGACGCGCGCGCCGTAGCGCTTGGTCAGGCCCTCGGTTTGGATGGCTGCTGTCATAGCATCTCGCGAAGCCGGGCGTCTGGAAAACGAAGGGCGCGAAGCCGGGCGAAGGACGTGAACACGAAGGGGGCGGATGTGAATGCCGCAGTGCGTTATCATTATACATCACGGAGAAAGGCTTGTGCTACTGCCTTGTGCGTGGATATGAAATGCCCCATCCGATGCCGTAAACGTCCTGTGTTCGCGCCATTCGCGCCCATTCGTGTTCCAGACGCCCATTCGCATCCCCAGATGCTATGTGTAACCTAGCATCCAATATGTTGCACATACAGATGGAATTTGCTATACTCCTGGGGCGCGGCGGCGGTCAGTGTACATCGTGTACACGCGCATGAGGAGGGACGCAGCGCGCTGCGTCCCTCCTCATGCGCGCCCCATAACGACGTGCTGCGTCCTTTTTTTATAAATAAATTTTTATGTCAACTTACGCGAATACCGAGCGAGGCGCGACATGACCGTATCCGAGGAGCGCATGGAGCCGACGACCCCCCTTGATCGGGCGGGGATGATCTGGACGGCGCGGCTGGAGAGCGCCGGGCTCGACCTTGACCAGGATGCGGACGACCTCGACGACGAGGAGCGGCGCGTGCGCGAGGAGCAGCGCCACCACGCCCAGCGCACGATCGAGACCTACCAGCTCGCCCTGACTCTGTTTGTCCGCTGGGCGACGCGCCAGGGCCGCAGCTGCCTCGGCGATCTCCAGCTTGATGATCTCCTCACCTATGCCCGCAGCCTGCGTCGGCGCACCTATGATCTCTCGCAGCGCGCGCAGCAGGCCATCGAGGCCGGCCAGGAGGTCGAGCGGCTCTCGCCGCGCACTATCCACGCCTATGTGCGCCCGCTGCTCGGCTTCTTGGCCCTGGCGGACTCGTTCGACGCCCTGCCGTTCCGCGCGGCCGCTATCCATGCCGAGATCGTGCGCGCCCTGCCGCGTCTGCCCGACCCGGTGGCACCCACGCCGCCTGATCTGCGTCGGCTTGTGACACATTATGACAAGCCAAGGAGCGAGGCCGACGACCGCACGGATCGGCTGCTCCTCATCCGGCTGCGCAACGCGGCGCTGCTCCACCTGCTCTTCTCCTCCGGCGCGCGCATCTCCGAGGCGCTCAGCCTGGACGCGGGCGATGTCTGCCGCGACCGGCGCATCCTCCAGCAGGCCAAGGTGTCCGGGAAGGGCCGCCGCGAGGGGACGCTGTTTATCCGCCGGCCGGCCGAGCGCGCGCTGCGGCGCTACTTGGAGGCGCGCAGCTGGCCCCCGGCCAGCGCGGCGCTCTTCGAGTCGTTGGATCGGCGCACGGCGGGGATGCGCCTCACCCGCACTAGCGGCTGGCGGATCGTCCACGGGGCCGCCGAGGCGCTGGCAAACCAGGTGGCCCTGGAGGGCAAGGTCGATGAGGCCGAGCTGCTGCGGGCCACCTCGCCCCACAGCTTTCGGCACTTTGTCGGCTACCACCTGCTCAACGAGGGCGTCGCCCTCGCCGAGGTCTCGCAGATTCTGCGCCACCGCAGTGTGGAGGTCACACGGAGCTACTACGCCTCGTACCGCGACGTGCAGCTCCAGGAGGTCCACGACCAGTTCAGCGCCGATCCGCTCGAATAGTTACCGTGTAGTAACGATCTTCACTCAGCGCAACCTGATGCGATCATGTGACAACGTAGAGTTGTTAATACGTTTCTCACAAAGAATACCATTTCTGGTATCTTTCGTCACATAGAAACGGTTCGCGAGCACGAGCCGTAACCGTTAAGGAGGCCAAGATGAATTCGCTCAAGCTCTTCCCGAGAATGGTGATCGTGGTGGGTATCGCCTTCGTACTTTCGGGCGCAGTCGCGGCAGGCGCCGGGTTCTACATCTCGAACTTCGTCCACGCACAGCTGAACGCCCAGGCGATCGTCACGCCCGAGGACGCCTCGATCCCCAACGCGCCGGTCAACGGCATCGCTACCGCCCTGAGCATGTCTGAGATCATCCAGCACCACGCTGCGGCGAGCGGCAACGGCCTGACCTACGCCCAGATGGGCCGCTTCGCGGTTGAGGGCGGCGACCCGGCCGGCACCAATAGCGCCGATGCGGCCCTGAAGGACGCCAACGGTGCTCCGGTCGCCAACGGCGCCCGCAACACCCAGCTGACTGCGGCCGGACTGGTCACCTCGCTCAGCCTCTCAGCGATGGCCCTTGGTGCCTCGTACGCCGCGATCGCGCTCGGCATCGGCTTCCTGGTCCTGGGCGTTGTGATCGCCGGCCTGGGCTACGCTCTGCTCGGCCTGATCACCCCCGAGGTCGCCCAGAAGTTCGGCCTGCACACCGTCTCGCCGTAAGATCTGCATTTGCTGACCAGCACGAAAGGGGCGCGGAGGATACCCTCCGCGCCCCTTTCGTGTCTCCTGGCTCCTGGGATTAGACAGCGCCACGCGCCAGGCCAAGCCGCCGACGGATCGCCATCGTGCCAAGGCCGGCGAGCAGCAGCGTGCCGGCGAGCAGCAGGGGCTGCGCCCCCCCGCTCGACTGGGGCAGCCCGCCGGTCGCCACCTTCGCCATAGTGATCTGGAGGTTGCTCGTGGGGCTGCCGAAGGTGATCACCGAGTAGGGAACCGCCGTGCTGTAGAGGGTCTGCCCGGCCACGCGAATATTCCCCTGGATCCTGTAGCGACGGGCCGGGTTGATCTGCTCGGGGTTGTAGGGCAGGGTGAACGAGAAGGGCGACTGCGCCCCGCCGGTGCTGAAGATGCGCTCGGTGGTGACTGACGCCACCACGCCGGGCTCGGTCACATCGGCCAGCTGGATCGTGACGATGGCGGTGCTGGGCAGCACGCCGGCGTCGCTCAGGAAGATGACCCCCGTGACGGTGGATGTGCTCTGGGCCGATGTGGCAGCAGGGGCGATGAACAGCGCCAGAGCGAGCAGGGCGAGCAAGGTGAGCAGGGCGAATGCTGAATGCTGAATGCTGAATGCTGAATAGTAGCGGTGTCTCATGGGTTCCTCTTGTATTGGCTATCGGCTATCGGCAGCAGCTCGACGATGGCCTGGCGGACATGGGGCCAGGCATGGCTGTCAGGCGTCACCAGCTCGAAGTGACCGGCGTCGGGCAGCACCTCAAGGCGCACATCGTCCCCCGTGGCTGCGGCCCGGCCCACACAGGCCTGGAGGTAGTCCGGCGGCACGATCGTATCCTCGGCGCCAACGATGTGGCGCTGGCGGACGGCGAGCGGGTGCAGCGCAGCCGGAGAGGCTTCGGCGTAGCGCGCCCGCAGGCTCTCACCCTGTCCGCCGACGAGCTCCAGGCATGCGCCCCCGCAGAGCCCGCGAGCCGCGCCCTCGGCCAGATCGACCAGGCCAGCCAGGGCGAGGACACCAGCGATCGGCAGCGGGTCGGGCCGGGCCAGCGGGCTATCCTCCGGCAGGCGTTGACGGGCGGCCAGCCAGAGGGCAAGATGCCCGCCCGCCGAGTGCCCGGCGGCGATCACGCGATCAAGGTCGAGCCCGTGATCCGCCGCCACACCGCGTAGGGCATCGGCCCCGGCCGCCACATCCTGAAAGGTGGTGGGCCAGCCGCCGCCGCCGCCCAGGCGACGGTACTCCAGGCTCCACACCGCGATACCCGTCTCGCGCAGCGCGGCGCAGAGCGGGCCGAGGGGCGCGAGGCCATACTGCGCCTGCCAGCAGCCCCCATGGATGAGGATAATGGCAGGGTGCGGGCCTCCGCCAGGCGGCAGGTACAGGTCGGCGAACTGGTCGGCGTGCGGCCCATAGGCCACCCGCTGATCGGACGGGACTGCGGGCTGGGCCATGTAGTCTGCGGTGGAGAGCATTATGGTACCATCCATAGATGAAGTGGATGCGCAGAGTATAGCATAGACCGATCAGCCAGAGCTGTGACGATACGAGGCCGTTACGTCCTGGGGACTACCGCGCCAAGGGCCTCAGGG
>NZ_JAIEWN010000002.1:149820-194062 GCF_019599295.1 Oscillochloris sp. ZM17-4
AAGGTCGAGAGCACGCGGTGGGCGCGCAGGGCCAGCCAGAGCGCGAAGTGCTCCTCGGAGTTGTCCAGATCCATCCCGCTGATCTCCTTGATCCGCTCGATGCGGTAGAGCAGCGTGTTGCGGTGGACGTGGAGCGCCTCGGAGGTGGCGCGCAGGTTGCCCAGGTGGGCGAAGTAGGCCTCCAGGGTCTTGATCAGGTCGGCGCGCTGGCGGGTGTCGTAGTCGGACAGCTTGGAGAGCGTCTCGCGGTAGAAGGTCCAGAGCTCAGGCGTCTCGCGCAGGCGCACTAGCAGCCGGTAGACGCCCAGGTCGCTGAAGGCGAGGACGCGGGCGGTGCCGAAGAGCTGGCGGCCCAGGATGAGCGCCTGCTCGGCCTCCTCCACGGTGCGACGCCATTCGGTCAGCGCCGTGACCTGGCCGCCGATGGCGACGGCGATACTGGGGTAGTCGGCGGCCATACGCTCGCGCAGCTGCTCGACGAGCTCGCGCGGGCGGGAGCTCCCGCCGATCGGGATCATCGTGAGGATGCTGCTGTCGCGGCGCGAGATCGGCGCGGTGATCCCGCGGCGGCTGAGCTCGCTCTGCACGCCGCTGGCGATGCGGCCGAGGGCGGCGGGGCCGCCATCCTCAAGGTTGACAAGCACCGCCATGTGCGGCAGCGTGAGGCTGTACCCGAGCTCCTGGCCGCGCTGGATGGCGGCGGCCATGTCGGATGGCGGGCCGGCGAGGATGTTCGAGAGGAAGTCGCCGCGCAGGCGATCCTCGGCGGCCTGGACGGCCTGCTCCTTGGCGAGCTCCAGGGCCAGGGCGGCGGCGCCGCGCAGGGCGGCCTCGCGGTCCCACGCGTCTAGCCCGCTGCCGGCGAGGGCCAGGTAGCCGGCCGGGTAGTCGCTGGGGCCGATCGGCTCGATCCAGACCTGCTGGTTGAGCATGCTGGAGTCGCCCTTGCTAGTGGGCCGGAGCGCCTGGAGCGCGATGCGGGCCGAGCCCTTGCTGCGCTGGCTGCGCAGCTCGCCGTTGGGCGCGTAGCAGGCCACGCTCTGGCCGGTGCGCTCGGCCAGGGCGTCGAGCAGGCCGGGCAGGCCCTGGCCCGAGATCGACCGCTGGGTGAGCAGGTCGTAGAGCTGGGCGCTGCGCCGCTCGAACTGCGCCTCGTAGTCGGCGATCAGGCGCGTGATCTCGCGCTCAACCTCGCGCAGATCGACGCCGCCGGGCAGCTGGAGCAGGGGCAGGCGGCCCTCCTCGGCGGCGGCGGCGTCCTCGGCGGTGATCGCCCCGAGGGCGACCACGCCGGCCACCGGCACCGGGGCCTGGGCCAGGCGCCGCACCAGCACCGCCAGGCTCAGCCGTGAGTCGAGCTCGCGGACGGCGTCGACTGAGAGCAGGGCCAGCTCGCCGCCGCGCAGCTCGGCGAAGGCGGGCAGGGTGGCGCGCAGCGTGGCGACCCATGTCACTTGGCGGCCCAGCCCAGCGGACCCTGCGGCGATCTGTGTCCCGAGTGGCAGCGCTAGGCGAAGAACATCGCGCACGGTGACAGAGGGCATGATAGTGTCGCACTTCGTATTCCTTAGCCGCGAGAAGAATTATAGCATGGCTGTGTCCGCGCCTGGATATTCCTCTGGGAGACAAGGCTTCAGGTTGCTTTACAGTTCGATGCCGTGAACGGCATTCTATTGCACCAAATCTGCAATCTGCAATCTACAATCTGAAATCTCGCCTGGCGCACAGATTGCAGTATAATGAAAGGGCCAGCACACTCCTATATACACCTCCTTGACGATTTGCGGAAAGCGTAGTAAACTCCTCCCCATACAACTGTTGCAGAAACAATAATTGCATAAACAACGATGAAGTTGAGCTACGCCGTATGTCACCGCTCGCCGAGCAGCAGTATCGTATGATCCACGATATTTACGTCATGCTTGATGACGGCGACCGTCATCTGCTGCGTGCGTTCGACCTGAGCACCTCGCAGTACGCCGCCCTGCGCCTCCTCGACGAGGCTGAGGGGCTGCGCCTGACCGACATCGGCGAGCGTCTACTGCTCGACAAGAGCACGGTGACACGCATGATCGACCGCCTTGAGCGGCTCGATCTTGTGCGGCGTCTCCCCGACCCGCTCGATCGGCGCGTCCTGCGGGTCGTCCTCACACCTCATGGGTCGTCCGTCCGCGACGCCTCCTCCGCCACCTACATACGCTCCCTCGTACGCCGCATGCACACGCTGACCGATGATGAGCAGCGGCAGCTCTATGCACTCCTTGATAAGCTCTATGTCGGCCTGAGATCTGATCTGATTCCGTAAGGGCGCAGCAGCGGCCGATCCATGAGCAATATAGAACAGGTGTCTCTGCTGCTGCGCACCAACATAAACCTTTCCGAAAGGGGGTGGTTCTCAGCCTCTATCCCGACCATTTCTTCTGAGTCTGTACAGGTTCCCCAGGTTCTCGTGCGCGGGCCAACGTTGGCCATTATGATCATCGCTAAGGAGCAACACTACCCATGAAGCGGTTCAACCTTTCGCTGATGGCGTTCCTCACGCTGTTGATCGTCACCGCCTCGCCCGATGTCGCCGTCTCCACCAACCTCTCCGGCTGGCTCGCCAAGGTCGGCATGTTCGCCCCCGACAACCTGCGCGGCCAGCACATCGAGCTGGGCATCTCCGAGATGAACCTGTTCATGCTGCTGGGCGTCTTCGGGCTCTCCGCCGACCTGCTGGGCGAGCAGATCATCCCGATCGGCACCGTGTACGACCCCTTCGTCTGCCGCGGGCTCGACGCGATGATCTACGGGCTCTACTCCGGTGCCCGCTTCATTGTCGCCGGCACGCCCTCCGGCATCACCCTCTCGCCCGAGGGCGGCGCCCACCAGTCCACCGTCACCGCCTCCCTGGGCATGGAGCTGCCCAGCCTGGACAGCTTCGAGCCCTGCTTCGCCCAGGAGCTGGCCTGGATCATGCCCGAGGCCCTGCGCCAGTGCCGCGACCGGGAGGGCGGCCGCAGCACCTACCTGCGCCTCTCCACCCGCGCGATCGACCAGGGGCTGCTGGCCCCAGCCCTGCGCCGCCTCGGCCCGGACGAGCTGCGCCGCCAGGTGCTGCGCGGTGGCTACCGCCTGATCGACCGCCGCGACCACGATGACCACCCCGCCGCGCCGGTCGTGCAGATCGCCGTCGCCGGGGCCATGGTGCCCGAGGCGGCCCTCGCGGCGGGCTACCTGCGCCGCGAGGGCGTGGCGGTGAATGTCCTCTGCCTGACCAGCCCGCGCCGGCTGTACGAGGCGTGGCGCGGCGGCGACGACCTGGCCTGGCTGATCCCGCCCGACGAGCGCCGCGCCCCGATCATCACCGTCCACGACGCGGCGTCCCACGCCCTGGCCTGGCTCGGCGGCGTCCATGGCGCGCCCGTCACTGCCCTCGGCGTGGACGGCTTCGGCCAGTCGGGCGAGCGGGCCGCGCTCTACCGCAGCTTCGCGATCAGCGCGGAGGGGGTTATCAGCGCAGCCTTCGAGGCGATCGACCGACAGGAGGCAGGAGGCGGGAAGCGGGAGGCGGGGGCCGGAGCGCAGCCTCCCGAAGCCTGACCCCAACCACTGACCCCGCGCCGGGGCCGGAACACCGACTCCTGACCCCTGCCCCCCGACTCCCAACAGAGCAGCACCTATGCCACTACGTATACCACCAGAGGGCACAGGCCCGCCCGCGTCGCCCCCGACGCACGACGGGCGATTCGCCAGCCTCTCGCTCGACCTGCTCTGCATCATCGACGAGGATGACGCGATCATCCAGACCAACCGGGTGTGGCTCGATGCCCTGGGCTACCCGACTGAGGAGCTGGGCAGCTCGTTGTTCATCGACCTCTGCTGGACAGAGGACCGGCTGGCCGTGGCGGACGCGCTGGCGCAGCTCGACGCCGGCACGCCAAGCGTGCGCTTTGACTGCCGTCTGATCGGCCGCGATGGTGAGCAGCACTGGTACGCCTGGCAGATCACGCGTGACCCGCAGAACGGACTGGGCTACGGCATCGGCCGGGACATCAGCGTGCAGAAGCACACCGAGCAGATGCTGGCCTACCAGACCCACTACGATGTGGTGACTGGGCTGCCCAACCGCTACCTCTTCCACAACCGGCTCGACCAGGAGGTGATCGCGGCCCGCGCCGCCGCCGACAGTTTCGCCCTCTGCGTGATCGACCTCGACCGCTTCAATCAGATCAACGACGCCCTCGGCCACGCGATCGGCGACGAGGTGCTGGCCTTCGTCGCCCTACGACTGCGCAGCCTGGTCGGAAGCCACGCCCTGCTGGCGCGCATGGGCGGCGACGAGTTCACCCTCATCCTGCGCCAGATCCAGTCGCCCGAGGAGGCCATCGCACGCGCCGGGCGCATCCTCGCCGTCCTGGAGCAGCCCTTCCCCGTCCGTGGCCAGGAGCTCTTCATCAGCGCCAGCATTGGCGTCAGCCTCTTCCCCCGCGATGGACAGGACGCCATGACTCTGCTCAAGCACGCCGACAGCGCAATGTACCGGGTGAAGGCCACTGGGCGCAGCGAGGTCGGCATCTTCGAGCCATCGATCGGCGCGGCCGCCCGGTGGCGCCTGGACATCGAGCAGCAGATGCGCCGGGCGCTCAGCCTGGACCAGTTCGAGCTGCATTTCCAGCCACTGCTCGACCTGCCGAGCCGCAAGGTGGTGGCCGTCGAGTCGCTGATCCGCTGGCGTCACCCCGACCAGGGGGTGATCATGCCCGGCGACTTCATCAGCGTGGCAGAGGAGACCAACCTGATCGAGCACCTGTTTAGCTGGGGGCTCGTCGAGGCCTGCCGGCGAGCGGTGGTGTGGCAGCGCGCCGGCAGACGCCCGCTGCGCATGGCGGTGAACATCTCGGCCCGCCAGTTTGAGCGCGCCGACCTGGTGGAACGTGTGGCCGAGGCCCTGCTCGTGAGCGGGCTCGACCCGCGCTGGCTCGAGCTGGAGATCACCGAGAGCATGCTCATGCGCGACCCCGAGGGCAGCGCGGTGCGGATCCGGCGGCTGCACGTGCTCGGCGTGCGGGTGGCGATCGACGACTTCGGCACCGGCTACTCCTCGCTGGCCTACCTCCAGCGCTTCCCCGTCGAGCGGCTCAAGATCGACCGCTCCTTCATCTGGGCGCTCGGCTCCGAGCCCGACCCCGAGAGCAGCGCGGCGGCTCTGCTGCGGGCGATCACGGCCATGGCCCACAGCCTGCGCCTCAAGATTGTCGCCGAGGGCGTGGAGAGCGCCGGGCAGCACCAGTTCCTCGCCGGCCTGCGCTGCGACGAGGTCCAGGGCTTCTTCTACGCCCGCCCCACCAGCGCCGACGCCCTCTGGGATGTGATCGCGAAGATCGAGGGTTCATGAGCGGGTCTGCGGGAGAGCGAAGCTCTCCCGCAGACCCTCAGTGCTGATCATTCGCACGATCCCCCAAACCGGCCTATAATAACCCCGGCAGCGCCGCCCCGACCACCCGCCCTCACCACCACAAAGAAACTATGCGACTCATCCTCGTGCGCCACGGTGAGACGCCGTGGAATGTCACCCTGCAGTACCAGGGGCAGGTCAATGTGCCCCTGAATGACCGCGGGCGGGCCCAGGCCCGCCACACCGCCGAGCGGCTGGCCAGGCTCGGCGCCGACGCGCTGTACACCAGCGACACCGCCCGCGCCGCCGAGACGGCCGCGATCATTGGGTCCGCCCTCGGCCGCACGCCCGCGCCCATGCCCGAGCTACGCGAGATCGACGTCGGCCAGTGGGAGGGTCTCACCCCCGAGCAGCTCTACCGGCGCTTCCCCGACCACATGGCTGAGTATGAGCGCGACCCGGCCCGCACCGTGCGGCTCGGCGGCGAGAGCTACGCCCAGCTCCAGGCCCGCGCCCTGGTGGCCCTGGGCCGGATCTACGACGCGCACCAGCCCGGCGACGTGATCGTGGCCGTCTCCCACGGCGGCACCATCCGCGCCCTGCTCTGCCACGTGATCGGCCTGGAGCTGGCCAACTTCGGCAAGATGTGGCTCGACAACGGCTCGCTCACCGAGATCCGCTACGGCAGCCACGGCTGGCGCCTGGTGCGCCTCAACGACGCCGCCCACCTGGAGGGCATGGTCGCCGAGGGCGGAGAGTAAATTCATGTAGGGCCGAAGCATTCGCCCCAGATGCGTCAAGAGAAGCCGCATCGATATGGGGCGAATGCTTCGGCCCTACGGGCACACCGGAGACAATGGCATGACCACAGAGCGAGACCCGCTCTCGACGAATATCCGCGCCCTGGGCAGCACCCTGGGCCGGGTGATGACCGACCAGAGCGGCGCGCGCGCCCTTGAGCTTGAGGAGGAGGTGCGCCGCATCGCCAAGGAGCTGCGCGCCAGCCCCTCGGACGCGCTGGCCGCCCGGCTCGCCGCCATGATCGCCGGCCTGCCCGTGGGCGAGCTGCACGGCCTCGTCAAGGCCTTCACCCTCTACTTCGGCCTGGTCAACCTGGCCGAGGGCGTCGAGCGCCTGCGCGTGCTCAGCGTGCGCGACCGCCAGCGCTACCCGGCCCCGCGCACCGAGGGCATCGCCGAGGCGGTGGCCGCCCTGCGCAGCCACGCCGTGGCCGCCGAGGATATCCAGGCCTGGCTCGACCACGCCCTGATCATGCCGGTGCTCACCGCCCACCCCACCGAGTCGCGGCGGCGCACCAGCCTCAACAAGCTGCGCCGGATCTTCGACACGCTGATCGAGCTGACGATGCGCACCGCGCCCATGCTGCCCCACGAGCAGGTGGCCGCGATCACCCAGATCGAGCGCGAGATCGTTGGCCTCTGGCAGAGCGACGATGTCCGCATCGAGAAGCCCTCGGTGCTGGACGAGGTCGAGAACGGGCTCTTCTACTTCCAGCGTGTACTCTGGGACCTGCTGCCCCAGATCGACCGCGAGCTGGAGATGGCCCTCGCCGAGCACTACCCCGAGCACTCCTGGCGCATGTCGCCCCTGCTGCGCTTCGGCAGCTGGATGGGCGGCGACCGCGACGGCAACCCCTTCGTCACCCCCGAGGTGACAGTGGACACCGTGCGGCTGATGCGCGCCACCATGCTGCGCCACCTGATCGAGAGCATGGCCGGACTGCACACCGACCTCAGCCAGTCGCGGCAGCAGGTGCCGGTGAGCGCTGCGCTGCTGGCGCGCATCGAGCACTACAGCGCCATGTTCCCCGAGGCCGCCGCCGCGATCAGCAAGCACCACGCCCGCGAGCCCTACCGCCGCCTCGTCCAGCTCATCCGCGCCCGCCTGGAGCGCACCCTCCACCACACCCTGCACCACGAGCTGCGCTGGGGCCAGGACCCGCCACCCCTCCCGCAGCCGGATGTCTACTTCCGCAGCGAGGAGCTGCTGGCCGACCTGCAGCTCATGCGCGAGAGCCTGCTGCTCGGCGGCGGCGCCCTGGTGGCCGACGGCCTGCTGCGCGATCTGATCTCCAAGGTGGCGATCTTCCGGCTGAACACGGCCACCCTCGACATCCGCCAGCACAGCGGACGCCACCTGAGCGCCCTCGCCGAGCTGCTCGCCGCCGCGGGCGTCTGCGCCGACTACGCCGGCCTGGATGAGCCCGCGCGGATCGCCCTGCTCAGCGCCGAGATCTCCAGCCCGCGCCCGCTCTGCGAGACCCGGCTCTCGAACTACAGCCAGGAGACCGCCGAGACCGTCCAGACCTTCCGGGCGGTGGCGGCCCTGCTCGAGCAGATCGACCCGCAGCTGATCGAGAACTACATCATCAGCATGACCACGAGCGTCAGCGATATGCTGGCCGTGCTGCTGCTCTGCCGCGAGGTGGGCATGTACGAGCCGGGCCAGCTCAGCCTGCTGAACGTGGTGCCGCTCTTCGAGACTGGCGAGGACCTGGCACACGCGCCGCTGCTCATGGAGGCATGTCTCTCGATGCCGGCCTACCGCGAGCACCTGCGGCTGCGCGGCGACGTGCAGGAGATCATGCTCGGCTACTCGGACAGCAACAAGGAGGGCGGCTTCGCCTCGGCCAACTGGGCGCTCTACCGGGCGCAGGTCGAGCTGGACGCGGTGGCCGAGCGCCACGGGGTGCGGCTGCGCCTCTTCCACGGCCGCGGCGGCGCGGTGGGCCGCGGCGGCGGCCCGGCCGGCGAGGCCATCCTCTCGCAGCCCCCCGGCACCCTCAACGGCCAGATCAAGATGACCGACCAGGGCGAGATGATCTCTGACCGCTACCTCGACCCGCGCACCGCCCACCGCCACCTGGAGCAGGTGGTCAACGCCGTGCTGCGCGCCGGATTCCCCGAGACGCTCAAGCTGCCCGACCCATCCTGGACGGCGGCCATGGAGCAGATCGCCGCCACCGCGCGCGCCGCCTACCGCGGCCTGATCTACGACAACCCCGAGTTCCTCACCTACTTCCGCGAGGCCACCCCGGTCACCGAGATCAGCCGCCTGCGCATCGGCTCGCGCCCGGCCAGCCGCCGCAACAGCGCCCGCATTGAGGATCTGCGGGCCATCCCCTGGGTCTTCAGCTGGATGCAGAGCCGCCACACCATCCCCGGCTGGTTCGGCCTCGGCAGCGCCCTGGCCGACTTCGTCGGCAACGAATTGCAGATTGCAGATTTTAGATTGCAGATTGAGGCCGCAGCCGATGCACACAATCTGCAATCTGCAATCTGCAATCTGCAATTACTGCGCACCATGTACCGCCAGTGGCCCTTCTTCACCACCCTGCTCGACAACGCCCAGATGATCATGGCCAAGGCCGATATGGGCATCGCCCGCCAGTACGCCGGCCTCGTGGACGACCAGGAGCTGGCCGGGCGGGTCTTCGCCCAGATCGAGGCCGAGTTCGCGCGCACCCGGCGCATGATCTGCGCCGTGGCCCAGGTGGACGAGATCCTCGGCGCGGCGCCGGTGCTCCAGCGGGCCATCCACCAGCGCAACCCCTACGTGGACCCGCTGAGCTACATCCAGCTGGAGCTGCTCCAGCGCCTGCGCGGCGAGGTCGAGCCCGATGAGCAGGAGCGGATTGAGACGGCGGTGCTGATGTCGATCAACGGCATCGCCGCCGGCCTGAAGAACACCGGGTAGTGGATTGTAGATTGTAGATTGCAGATTGCAGATTGGGTGCGGCGATGCTCTGCGCTCTACAATCTACAATCTGCAATCTGCAATCTGCAATCTGCAATCCCCCCGGGGCGAGGTGTGGTATTATTTGCCGGCCATACGCCCTCAGCGGAGATCTTCATTTCATGTATCGCCAGCACAGCCACTGCTCATTCTGCGGCAACACCTTCAGCGACGGCCATCGCTGGCCGCGGGTCTGCACATCCTGCGGCAGCACCACCTACCGCAACCCGCTCCCTGTCGTGATCGTCCTCTTGCCTGTCGACGACGGGCTGCTCCTGATCCGCCGGGGCGCCGCCCCGCGCCAGGGCCAGCTCGCCCTCCCCGGCGGCTTCATCGAGGTGAATGAGAGCTGGCAGCAGGCCGCCGCCCGCGAACTCTACGAGGAGGCCGGCATCCATATCTCGTCCGAGCAGGTCGATGACTTCGGCGTGCGCAGCACCCACGATGGCTACCTGCTGGTGTTCGCCCTCGGCCCGCAGCTGCGCGAGGTTGACCTGCCGCCCTTCGTGCCCAACAAGGAGGCCGGCGCCCGCGTGCTCATCGCCGCCCCCGCCGAGCTGGCCTTCCCCCTGCACACCGAGGCGGTCGCCCGGTTCTTCGCCCGCCGCAGCCAGTGGCGGACGATGACCTAGGATAGTATTTTTAGACATCTCGGGGTGCTTATTTTTAGACATCGAGAAGTATCTTTAGACATCTTCTTCCCCTATTACTCCGCCCGCTGCAGGAGTCTCCTCTGAGGCTCCCGGCGGCGTTGTGGCCTCCTCAGGTGGCGGTGGGCTATTTGTACCTGCAGGTTCCTGGTTGACCTGGGGGCGACTAGCGCTACCTGTGCTTTTACTATCGAAGGTTTTGAGAATCGTCCGCCGACGGAGGAAGATTCTCTCGGCCATCTCCTCCGTGATGAGCCGTGGATGACGATTCTGGCGATCGAGTTCTACCTTGAACTCTGATGTGAGGGTCGTGATCCTATCCCAATTGCCCGTAGTCGCAAGCCAGGCATCAGTATCGAAGGTAGCCTTACCTTTACCCTCGGCTAGCCCTTTTGCGCGCTTGGCGTCAAGCCCGTTGAGCCAATGATCGAGCAGTTCGTTGCGAAACGCACTGATGCTCATTGTTGGCACTGAAAGCATATCCGTCACTGAATTCTGTACGGGCGTCACGGTTCCGATAAGCCGCTGTGTGAACTCCTCAATCGAGACATTCGTCGCCTGACTACCACAGAGCACCACAGCAAATTGGCGATTACATGTTTCCCAAAGCTCTACAATGCGCCAGAGGGTAATCTCGTCAATATATTGCGCATCGTCAATGATGAAGCATCGTACCTTTTTCATCGCGTCAGCAACGCTGAAGGATAGGTCGTGCCATCTGTCATCGGAGTACCTTCGACGATGCGGATCTTGCTGCAGCTTATCGCGTAAGAGATCTCGCTCCTCACTACGCGGGACAGCAAAGAGGAGGCGTAGATCTGTCAGAAGTTTGGTGAACAGATCGAGTGTGACGGTGCTGGTAAAACGCCCGGTATCCGGCTTCTTGGGGCGCGAGAGACGCACTCCAGCAACCTGATCGAACTCGGCGGAGGTAAGCTCAGTCAGCACAAACTGTCTGAGCAAACGACTCTTACCAGTACCACCACCTCCCGCCATCACCGTAAATCTGCCGACCTGGAGCGCGTGGTTCAGCTGCGCGAAGAGGGAGGTGTATAGAGACAACCTGATGAAGGGAAGCGTGAGCATGGTACCACCTACACAGAACCAGGCCGGAAGCACTTTGGGGGCGACAACTCCTAACTGGCGATCCTAGCTGCATCCTCTGCAAGGAATTGAGCGATGAGTGCATCGCGCATCTCCTGCTGTGGATTCACCTGTGTATCCTGCGCCGTGCGGTTCGACTGTTTACGACGTGGCTGTGATGGCTTAGTTGTGTGATCAGAAGCTGTTGTGTCCTGATCATTCTGAGCTTCGCCAGCGCTTCCCTTGCCATTTTCGACCAGCTGCGGAGCATCGGTCAAAAGCTCCTCGAAAAGCGCCTTATCATCATCGCTAATTCGTGGGAGCGAGCAGCTGTAATCAGCAAGCACCTCAAGGAATCTCCGTCGGAATTCAAAGACTTCAGCGCGCAGCGCGCGCACTGCGGCCCACTGCTGCTCAATATGGGTTTGGCGGCTCGGAGGATCATCGCCGACAGGGATTAGCCGACTCCACTTCGTCCCGTCCAGACATGCATATATCTGCTCCCCTTTGCTTGAGGGGATGATGGCATAACGCACTATCCCACGTGCGGCAGCATCAAGCCAAGGTCGGTAGTCGGACAGGTTGGTTGGCTTATATTTCCCTCGCTTTGGGATATGGATTCCCCTGTCATAAATCCGCGTCTCATTGCCATGGATAAGAGCCTGGCCACAGAGGCCAGCACTGCCTAGATACAGCATTCGGTCGAAGGAAGGAATAGGTAACAGGAGCGGATTGTCATTCTCAAAATGGTCACGGCGCGTTCGCTTTTTACCCGTCACAGCCGAAGCATTCCATCTCTCCTCATGCGCAGACGCCACAGCGCGTAGGTCGCTGAGGGAAAGCTTCGCAGCTTTTTTGGCCCTACGCCAGGACTCGAGATCATTTTCATCGCGTACGACCCCAGCATATTTTAGGAGGGCCTTGTCGTACTCACGCTGCGTAACCTCGACCCCGCCACGGCCCCATGGATGACCAGGAAAGCCAAACATGTGTACAATCTCATCGGCCGGACTTGTCGAAAGTAGCGGAAGAAAGCCCTCAAGAAACCTGAACTGCGAACCTTTGTCAGTGTAGATAACTTGTGGGCGCACCCTATGAATCAAGATGGCATAGAGCAACAACAGGCGTACATCATCGGCTGTGAAATCAACCCGGCGCGCCTCGCCATCGTTGTCGTCAACTGCACGGACGACAAGATGTGATGCGATGATAAAGCCGCTGTACGCGTCGATAATACAGAGCAGCGTGACGGTACAACGCCTCTTCCCATGGCGGATGTAAAAAGGCAGCGTTCGGGCATCCATAATCCAGCACTCATTCGGGGCACGAAAGTCGTTAGGCAGCTTGGGCATCCACTTCACCCATACCTCGCGAGCACCTTCACGGCCCATTTTGAACAGCGCGGGCTGGCGCTTTTGCTGATCACGCAGGCAACGCTTGATCATATCAAGTGTTATCAAGCGGCCCCGGTGCTGGGCGTTGGGAAACATTTGACGGAACATGTCAAAAATAAAACCTATCTTGACCCGCTCTCGTGTACGAACGGTCAGGCCATTAGGTAGCACAGCCTCCCAGTCACCGAACAAATAGGCTCCTGTCACAATTGCCTGCTGGTCTTTAGAAAGCTCCATTGGCGGTTGCCCTGCTAGGCTCACCACGCTGTAGATATACGCATTGGGGTCTTCTGGTATTCCCAAGCGGAAGCGCTGTAGGTTACGAGCCTTGTTCTCAACAGATTGGGCGCTCTTGACCTTCAATTCTGCTATAGCGGTCGCGCGAGCACCGTCAGGTAAACGTCGTTTCTCGTCAATCGGCCCAACAGATCCATAAAGCATGTCGGCATATTTGCGAACTAGACCTGCAAAGTGGATCCTCTCCATCTGCACTTCAGGCGACATCCGATTGAAGCGGCGCTTCGCCTCATCGTAATCTTCTCTGCTAAAGACGTTGAGCTTGCTAGCATCAGGCAACGTCTGCTGCTCCATTAGGATCCTCCTCCGTGTCTAAAGAAGGTTGGGGGTCAATGGCCAACCTATTGTTGCTACGCGACAAGTAGACCAACCGTTCGTCGATCTCCACAAAGATTCCCTGCTCGGGCAGGCTGGTCCGGTATGGGTATGCTCGATAGGGAATCTCACGGGTTAGGCCACCTAGGCGTGCGAAGGAGGATGTATACACATTTCCCTTCAACACGACACCTAGCTCGGTCAACTCTGCGCGGCCCTCACGTGGAAGTAACCACCCGGCTGCAGGGCTGGTGAAGCCAGGCACAGCGTATCCAGCGCGCCGAGCATCGCCCTCAGCCGGCACGGAAACCTGATTTGAGAGGCGTTCATCGTATTCCGCACGCTGCTCGCCACCTTCAACCGGTGTGGTGTTTTGACGACGCGCGTGATACAGCCAGGAGAGCGCAATGCGTTGTAGCTCTGGAAGACTCACGTAGCCATTGCCGGTACGGCGTCGAACCTCCTCTGGCAGCACCTTACACACTTCATTAACCAATCGTTGCTTCTGCCAGTGAAGCTCACGAGGATTTGGCTGGATCTCGGAAGCCAGCCAGTATGCGGCCTGCCGAAGATCTCCCAAGTCATCGTCATCAAGATTGAGGGAGCGCATGGGCACATGGATACTGCGAGGGATTCCTCGTAACGGCCACCAGACTACGCCGGGATGGAAAAGTGCCTGGTAGATTGCCAGCCCCAGTTCCTGAGCATGGGGCAAATGAAGCGAGGGCCAACAACTTATTGGCAGCACACTATCGTGATCGAAGACCAGCATCAGATGGGCCTGTTGTTCGATCCGCGACGTTCGCTCGTTAAGTACAGGGACAGCTATCTTGACCGGTACTAACACCCATGCTCGGTGGATCAGCGGCGCCTTGGGGAGGTAGATCGAGACGCGCTTGTGGAGATGATCGGTCTGCATCCCCACACCGCTGTTCCAGAAAGGCGCTTTCTTTAAGCGGTTAAATAAGGCCAGGATAACTTGTGGCGAGAATTGTGGGAGATCATTCAGGCGGCACAGCTCCCCGACACGCTCACGCACATCGCGCGGCGATAGCGCTCCCTCAGTGTGACCAAGCTTGAGGAAGTGGATATAGTGTGTGATCAGATCGGGAACTATTGTTCGCAGCCGCTCCTGAGTCATACGCCTGAGGCCTAAAGCGCCATACGTTGCCAAGCCATAAAGCCGGCCTGACGACTCTTTATTATTGGGTAAGCGGCCTTGACGACAAAACTCAGAGATAATCCGCGGGTCTTCCTTCAATCGTTTCTTGAACCCCTTACGGCAGGAGTTACCTGGATAGGTATCAGCTAGCGGAAAAAGCGAGATCGGAATTTCAAGTGATTCTAGCACCTCCTGTAGTGCGATGAGCAGGCGCTCAATCTCAATGCGCTCAGCATCTGCCAGCCATTCGAGATGCACATTGAGTGCGATCCGTATATGTTGCATTGTGAAAGTCTGTCCCGTCCCTGTAGGGGAAAGTAGATGATCAGCGATGGCCGCTAGCCCCCGCGTCATGTATTGCTCGAAAACCTGACCATCAGACTCACAACCCAGGCGCTCCTGTAGCCCTTTCATGACAAGGGAGTTAATCGCTGGCGTAATATGCTCTCGGTAGATTCTCCTGGCCTCGTCAAATGGCGGTCGATGAAGCAGATCTTGGCGCCAGAGTCCTACCGCCATAATCCTCTGGGCCTCCCGTACCTTGCGCCGCTCATCTCGTGACAATTGCTCCAGAGGCACATCAGGTGAAGAGGTAGGAAGCTTGTGTTCGGATAGGACTGACTCAATGACCGGCCGGGAGGTGAGTACTTCACGGAGAGCAATGACTATCCGACGAATCTGACCCATCGCCTCTTCGGCTTTGTCGGTCATGAGGGCGACGGTTGCGGCGTAGCGCTCCACAAAAATGATGTCGCTTGCAAATGGGCAGTTCGAGCGGAGCAGCAAGTGAACCGGATGCTGCTCCAGACCTGCAAGCATGATCGCCCAAGCTTCGATAGCCGCATCACGATCAACATGGCCAAGTTGCTTAACAACGCTTGCTGCCAGCGACTTATCCTGGCAGATTTGCTGATCGAGGAGCGCCTTGATCTGACTCTTCGCTGTCGTTTCCTGCTGAAAGATGCCTTGAACCTGACGAAGGCATTGCTCATAGGCTGGAGAGGTGAGGCGATGAGGCTTGTGAGAAGAGCGAGGTTTTGCGAACAGGTTGTGCTTGTAACACGAGGTAAATTCCTTGGTCCATACCTGCTCGTGGATGTACTTCCACACGCGCAGGTCATGGGCAAGCGGGAGTAATGTCTCCCGCATCAAGGTATTCCAGCCGTTCTCCTGATCTTCGTATGATTCCGAGTTCGCGTGGGTAACTTGGGCTTCTAATATCCTCAACCAGCGTGCTACTTCCTGGGACTGGGATGGGTGAGAAAGCTTGCTATCCCACATATCATGTTTAGCAAGCACGAGGCGCGCATGGCGCATAATAATGCGCCAACGCTCTGCGATGATCGCATGCGCACCTGTTGGCAGGCCCAAAACATGGGGTACGGGAAGACGTGTCATTGTTGACCCACGATGCCGCTATCTTTGAGCAGATATTGGCGTTCTGTGCCAGCATGCCGTCAGGGACGTTAAGAGGTAGCCTGAATAGCTTTGTGTAGAGCAGGTTGATATGAATATAGTAGCACGTCTGTACAGCCGTGACAAGAGGTTATATGCCATTTATATGAGCTGTAGATCTGGCTCACAAGGCTGTTGGCAGCTGAGGACACTGAGATAGGGTTTGGGCTTAAAACCTGAAGGAGAGTTTCTCATCCCCATCCTTGAGAACCTGTCTCTCTGGTTACAAGAATGCACTCGCGCAACTCGGTATGCGAAGCCAGATGACGTACGCCATCGCTACCATATCGGCCAAAGGAAGTAGGGCAAGAGAAGGTACATTCTCTTGCCCTTTGTGGTACAATATCTCCAGAAACCGCCTGTTTACGGTACGGGATGCCCGCAAAAAAGCGCAAGAGAATACATCAGGGCTTGGAGAAGGACAAAATGGCAGAACTTGCGAACCTTGTGAGTCCCTGGCTCAGCGACCTCGGCAGCCGCGACCGCTCGCCGCGCACAGTCACCCGCTACCGCGCGGCGGTCAGTCGGTTTCTGGCATGGTACGAGGCGGAGGAGCGCCGACCGCTCGATCTCGGTGACGTGACGCCGATTGCCTTACAGGGCTACCGGCGCGCGCTCCAGAAGACCGCGGCGACGAGCACGGTGAATATCCACACCTGCGCCCTGCGGGCCTGGTGCGGTTGGCTGACGGCGCAGGGCCACCTCGATACAAACCCGGCCACGCATCTGCGGCTGGTGCGCACCACCGCGCCCGATGCCCCGAGCGGGCTGAGCGACACAGCGGTTAATGCGCTGCTGCGTGAGGCCCAGCGATCGCGGCACCCGGCCCGCGACTACGCGCTGGTTCAGGTGATGCTCCAGACTGGCATCCGCATCGGGGAGTGCGCCGCGCTCTGCTGGCGAGACATCACCTTCGGCGAGAAGAGCGGGAGCCTGCTGGTGCGGGCTGGCAAGGGCAACAAGGCGCGCACGGTGCCGCTCAACGGCTCGGCGCGCACCGCGCTGGCCAGTTACGTCGGGCCAATCCTGGAGGTTGAGCTGACCCTACGCGCAGTGGCGCAGGCGTGGCCACAGCTCCAGGGTGCTCATGCCTCCGAACATGTGTGGCGGAGCCAGATGGGCAAGCACCTCACCGATTCGGGGATCTGGCGGGTGATCACGGGTTTGGTACGCAACTGCGCGGCGCGTGGCTTGGTTCCCGCCGAGACGACCCCACACGACCTGCGCCACACCTTCGCCCAGCACTACCTCGATGAGCACCCCGGCGATCTCGTCGCCCTGGCCCGGCTGCTGGGCCACAGCTCGCTCGACACGACAGCGATCTATACGCAGCCCACGGCTGATGAGCTGGCGGATCGGGTGGAAAACCTACCGCTGAACGCGTACGATACGCTCAGGCGCTCATAGTTGATGCCATGTAAGTGTCAGGCATTGTTGGGTAATTGGGCAGCGTTTCACGCTGCTTTTTGCCTACACAGAGGTTGAAATATCCTTGGCAACATGGTACACTTATTTACATAAAGAACTTTTGTTCTCACCAGAGGGCTAGTATGACCACTCCTATCGACGAACGGGCGATTGCGCTCACTGGGGCTGGACGCCCGCTCACCTGGTATGTCGATGAGCAGGCACAGTCAGGAACCTGGCGCGAAGAACTTGTTCCCCCTCAGATATCCGGCTTGGCCCGGCCGATAACGGTCTTTCGGGCGCCGCGACGCACGAACCTGATCGCCTACGACTGGCACGGCGATGCGCAGACGTTTTGCCCGCCAATGTGGTGGGATCTGGCGATTGGCTCGGGAGCGTGTGGCCTAGGGTGTCGGGCATGCTTCCTGATGCTCACGCATCGCATTCGGCGCGATCCGATGCGCCATCTGCTCTATGACAATGTGGACGATTTCGTCCGTGCCGCCGAGCGCTGGCTGCAGGTGCCCGACCGTCGTTGGCAGCATACGCTGGGGGTCGGGATCGACCGGAGCGACTCGCTGCTTTACGAGGGCATCACCGGGCACGTGCGCCAGCTCGCGCCGCTGTTTGCCTCGGCGAAGGCGAACCCACAGCGCTGTAAGCTCATCCTGCTTACCAAGTCAGCGAATACGCACTATCTCAGCGAGATTGCTGAGGCCGATCGGAAGCAGGTTGTCGTCTCGTTCTCGCTCAACCCCCAGATGATCGCCGATTGCTGGGAGGGGGTGTGGGAGGATGGCAGCCCAATCCCGCCCTCAGTCGAGCGGCGCCTGGAGGCGGCCCGATATGCGCAGGAGCTCGGCTACGAGGTTCGCGTGCGAGTCGATCCCATCCTGACGCCGGCAGGCTGGGAGGATGCCTACGCCGATTTCGTCCGCCAGGTGCAGCGTGCTGGGGTGCAGTTCCGCTATTGGACGCTCGGCACCTACCGAGAGAAGAATGCACAACTGCTCTCCTGGGCGCAGCGCTGGGGTTTGCCGGCGATGGACTGGCAGCCCGATGAGGCTGACCTCGTGCAGGACGGCACCCATCGCCACCTGTCGGAAGAGCGGCGGATCGCGATCTATACAACCGTGACCAAGCACATCCGGGCAGTATTCTCCAAGGCGCGGGTCAACCTCTGTAAGGAGACCCACACGGTGCGCAAGGCAATGCCGCACGCCTGTAAGGCTGACTGCAACTGCCTGGTGTAGGTCATCCGACGATGCGAAACTCGGTGCCTTTGCGCCAGGCCCGCCCATCGCTGATACGCTCGATGCTCCCGCTCGCTGCCAACCCTTTGCACGCTGCGCGGTAGTCCTTCTCGCTCAGGCGCGCAAACCAGTTGTGGCTACGCAGGAGCTTGTAGAACAGCTCCTCAAATTCCCATGTGCGCTTTTTCTGCTGGCCTACCTCGTGTAGACTCGCCTGGACTGCTGCGATGTGGGCCTGGTGCAACTGCTCCGGGTCAGGCTCTTGTTTCTCATCACCGAAGAGCCCCATCTGGATCGCTGTCTGTGCTGCCAGAGCCTGCTGGCGACGTGTCTCCTGATCATCGCGGTAGCTCGCTTCGGCGCGGAGGAGCACGTCGCTCATGATCTTGAAGCCGAGCTTATCACCGGTCGCAAAGACTAGGTGATATTTGAGGCGCTCGTCGATTGTCCGTATCGGATACGCAGCAGCAAAGCGAAAGCGACCTGATGGGATGTGAACCAGCTGCTCCAGGTAATGATTGAGCAGTGCGTCATCGCGATCCGGCCCTCTGGAAATCGTTGCCACGATATCTCGCCAGACCTGGCCTCGAAAGATCTGGTCGAGGTTCTGGCCGTGGGCGACGCTGCGTGGGTCATCGGTGCATTCGTATGCGCCGACGACGCGCCGGATTCCCTCGGTGTCGTAGCGCAGCAGGATGTCGGTAGGAAGTCGCCGCATCGCAATCCGCTCGATCAGCTGCACCATGTGGAGGTTCCGCATCCCAAACGGATCGAGAAAGAAGAAGGCCGGGCAACGCTGAACTGTTAACAGGACTTGATCGATGACCTGGCTAAAGTCGCCCTGGATATTTGTGACTCTGGGGTAACTGGTAGTCTCGCGCTCCAGGATGGCGTAGCAGTCCGGATCCTTCTCCACATTCAAGCAGCGGATGTCATAGGGTAAGCCCTGAATGGCTTCAACTGCAAGCAGCGGCGACCCGGTTGCACCATCATCGTACCGCCCCGCGCCGGCGAAGCCATCGACATACCAGATCGTCTCCGAAGTGCGTGAAAGCGCGGTGCAGAAGGCTGGGAGATAGTGCTGAAGTACGGCGTGTTTCCGGGCAGACCATTCGCGTCGGTAGTCAAAGTGTTGGTGGGTCATGGGTGTGCCCTCAGGATCAGGGTAGATGGTAGTGAGCATCGCTCATCTCCAACAGCAGGAGATATGTCTATAGGTATGCACTCGTGGTGCCACATATCCAAAGAAGCGACTGGATTATAGTACTACGGATGCCCAGGTCGTTGGGTGAAATCTTGTTTATTTCGGTTCAGCATGCCGCTGTGCGTGCTATACTGGCGCAGGTAACGCAAAACCCACTCCCCGCCGGCAAGCAGAAGAGTGGGCCTTGGTTTTTACGATCATTGAATTGTGCTGCGCCGCTATTGTAGCATCTCCCCTGTGCCGCTGGCAAGGGGCGTGCGCGGGCGCAGCCGGGCTCAGGTACACCTATGCCGCCCCGCCGCCGCTCATCTCCTAGGCCATCCTCACCTCGCCCCGAGGCGCGCACCCGCGCGGAGTTGATCGACCCCGCGCTGCTCCACGCCGGCTGGGATGTGCGCGACCCGGCGAAGGTCGGCCTGGAGATCCCGGTCGATGGAACTGACCCCGCCGCCTGGCAGCGGCTCCAGGCTGAGCTGAACCGCCTGCGCGGCCAGCACCGTATCGCAGAGACACCGCTGCCCGCCGGGATCAGCGACTATGTGCTCTACCGGCCCAACGGCGAGGTGATCGCGGTGGTCGAGGCGAAGAAGACCAGCGTCGACCCCCGGCTGGCTCAGGCCCAGGCGGAGTTCTATGTCGATCAGATCGCCCAGCGCCAGAGCTTCCGGCCCTTTGCCTTTATGACCAACGGCGAGGTGATCTATTTCCTCGACGCCGGGATGGCGCATAAGCGCGAGGTGTTCGGCTTCTTCTCGCCGGCCGACCTGGAGAACCTGCTGTTCCTGCGCCAGAGCGGGAAGCCCCTCGCTCCGATGACGATCGCGACGCGGATCGCCGACCGGCCTTATCAGCACGAGGCTATCCGGCGGGTCTGTGAGGCCTTCGACGCCGGCAAGCGTAAGGCGCTGCTGACGATGGCCACCGGCACGGGCAAGACCCGCACGGCGATGGCGCTGATCGACCTGTTTTTTCGCGCTGATCAGGCCCGCCGGGTGCTCTTTGTGGCCGACCGCGATGAACTGGTGAAGCAGGCGCTCGATGATGGCTTCCGCAAGCATCTGCCCGATGAGCCCTGCACGCGCATCTTCAGCCAGCACATCGCCACCGATAGTCGGCTCTATGCGGTGACGCTGCAGACGCTCAGCCTCTGCTTCGAGCGCTTCTCGCCGGGCTTCTTCGACCTGATTATCTTCGATGAGGTGCATCGCTCGATCTTCAACCAGTGGAGCGAGCCGCTGCAGTACTTCGATGCGCGCCAGATCGGGCTGACCGCCACCCCGGCCGACTTTATCGAGCGCAATACCTTCCTCAGTTTCGACTGCACCGAGGGCATCCCGACCTTCCTCTACGCCTACCCGCAGGCGGTGGCCGAGAAGTATCTGGTTGACTATGCGCTCTATCGGATGCAGACGAAGTTCCAGCGCCGTGGCATCCGTGGGGTCGACCTGGCCGAGGAGGATCGCAATGCGCTGATCGCGCAGGGCATCGACCCCGATGAATTGGACTATTCCGGCACCGACCTGGAGCGGCGGGTCAGCAATACCGACACGATCCGCAAGCAGTGGCAGGAGATCTGGGACGCCTGCCTGAAGGATGAGTCGGGCCAGCAGCCGGGCAAGACGATCGTCTTCGCGATGACCCAGAAGCACGCGCTGCGCCTGGCCGAGGTGTTTGGCGAGATGTTCCCGCAGTTCCCTGAGACGGTGCAGGTGATTACCGCGGAGTCGAACTATCGCGGTACGCTGATCGATGAGTTCAAGAAGCAGGACCAGCCGCGCATCGCAATCACGGTCGACCTGCTGGAGACCGGGGTGGATGTGCCCGAGGTGGTCAATCTGGTCTTTATGAAGCCGGTGCAGTCGCGGATCAAGCTGGAGCAGATGATCGGGCGGGGCACGCGCAGCGATGCGGCCTGTCACTTTCGCCAGTGGCTGCCGAATGCGCGCAAGACCGAGTTCTATATCCTCGACTTCTGGGAGAATGACTTTAGCCGCGACGCGGCCGAGGAGCAGCGCCAGAGCCTGCCGGTACTGGTGACGATCTTCAACACGCGGCTGCGTCTGCTGGCCCTGGAGCTCCAGCAGCAGAGCGGCGAGCAGGCACTGCGCCTGGTCACCCAGCTGCGGGCGCAGATCGCCGAGATCCCGGTCGACTCGTTCTCGGTGCGCCGCCTGCTGCCCGATATCCAGTCGGCCTTTGCGGACAGCTTCTGGAGCTACCTGACGGCGAACAAGCTCGACTTTCTGCGCACGAAGGTCGGCCCGCTGCTGCGCTATGTGCCCGGCGTCGATGTGGCGGCGGCCACCTTCACCAGCAAGATCGAGCGGCTCAAGCTCCAGCTGGCCTCGGGCACCGACACGCACGCCGCCGCTGAGTCGATTGCCGAGGATGTCAGCCGGCTGCCGAGTGACGCGGCCGACGACCCGGCCAGCCGGGCGGCGGTCGCGATCTGTCTGCCGCCGACGCGGCTGCAGCAGGCCACGCCATCCGAGCTTGACCAGGTGGCCGACACGCTGGCCCCCGCGATGCGCCGGCGGCGCGCGCACGAGAATAGCTTCCTGACCCTTGACCTGCCCGACTTTGTGGAGCTGCGCGGCTACATCCTGCTCAAGGGCGGCACCGAGCGGATCTACATCGAGGAGTACAAGCGGCGGGTGGACGAGCGGGTATTATCCCTCATCGACGCCGACCCGGCGGTGGGCCGGATCGCCGCCGGGGCGAACCTGGACGACGAGGAACTGCTCGCGATCGAGCGGCTGCTGCGCCGCGAGCTTGGCGGCGTCGGCCTGGAGCTGGACGAGTCGAATGTGCGCAAGGCCTACGGCTGGAAGGTCGGCAGCCTGCTGGAGTTTATGCGCCAGCTCTTCGGCATCGGCGGCATCCCGGCCTACGCCGAGATCGTGCAGCGCCAGTTCGAGACCTATATCACCGCACACCCCTTCAATGCCGACCAGATCCGCTTCCTGCGCGCCCTCCAGAGCGTGTTCCTCAACCGGCGGCGGATCGCGCCCGCCGAGCTGTACGAGTCGCCCTTCACCCAGTTTGGCGCCGACGCCGCCGACCGCTGGTTCGACCCCGCGCAGCGCGCGGATCTGCTGGCCTTTGTTGAGACGCTGACTGTTTTATAGACCCTCACCCCCGCCGCTGACGCGGCTCCCCCTCTCCCGCTTGTGGGAGAGGGGGCTGGGGGTGAGGGCCAGGAAATACACTGATGCTCACCGACCCCCGGCTCCGCTCGCAGGTGGACCAGCTCTGGGAGAAGTTTTGGTCTGGCGGGCTGACCAATCCGCTCGACGCGATCGAGCAGTTCTCCTACCTGCTCTTCCTTAAGCAGCTCGACGAGGCCGAGCAGCGCCGCCAGCGCCTGGCCACGATGCGCAAGCAGAGCTTCACGCCGCGTATCCCCGAGCCGATGCGCTGGGACGCCTGGAATAAGTACCAGGCCGGCGTGATGCTTGCGCACGTGCGTGATCAGGTCTTCCCCTGGTTCCGCACCCTCGGCGTCTCGGGCAGCTCCTTCGAGCGCTATATGCAGAGCGCCGAGTTCAAGATCAACAAGCCCAGCCTGCTGGTCGAGGCGGTGAATGCGATCGACGCCATGCGCATCTCCGAGCAGAACCAGGATGTGCAGGGCGACCTCTACGAGTATCTGCTGAGCAAGCTGAACACCGCCGGGCGCAACGGTCAGTTCCGCACGCCGCGCCATATCATCCGCATGATGGTCAAGATGCTCAACCCGAAGCCGGGCGAGCGGATCGGCGATCTGGCGGCGGGCACGGGCGGCTTCCTGGTCGGGGCCTACCAGCACCTGCTGGAGCAGGCCACCCCGCAAGCGCAGCTGCAGTACGACGAGGAGGGCTGGGCGCACGGGGCGACCGGCGAGCTGCTCACCGACGAGCAGCGCCGCTTCCTCCAGGAGCAGGCGTTCCGTGGCTACGACAATGACTCGGGCATGACCATGCTGCGGATCGGCTCGATGAACCTGATGCTGCACGGGATCGAGTCGCCGCGCTTCTTCTACTTCGACACGCTGGGCAAGGAGTTCCGCGAGGCGAGCGACTACGATGTCATCCTGATGAACCCGCCCTTCAAGGGCGCGGTGGACAAGGGCGATGTCAGCCCGACCCTGCCGAGCACGACGACCAAGTCGGAGCTGCTGTTCCTGCACCTGATCCTGCGCGCGCTCGACCAGGGCGGGCGCTGCGCGGTGATCGTGCCCGACGGCGTGCTCTTCGGCTCCAGCGGCGCGCACGTGGCCCTGCGCAAGCTGCTGGTCGAGTCGCACCGGCTCGACGGGGTGGTCTCGATGCCGGGCGGCGTGTTCAAGCCCTACGCCGGGGTCTCGACGGCGGTGCTGCTCTTCACCAGGGGCGCGACGACCGGGCGGATCTGGTACTACGACATGGAGCACGACGGCTTTACGCTGGACGACAAGCGCCTGCCGACGGCGGAGAACGATATCGCCGACCTGCTGGCCTGCTGGGCCAGCCGCAAGGACACTGCCTTCGACACCGCGCGGCAGGCCGAGCTGGCCGGGCTGCGGGCCGAGGCCGCGCCGCTGAAGGTCGAGCGGCTGCGCCTGGAGGCCGAGCTGGATCGCCTGAAGTTCGCGCGGGCGGTGGCCCCCGAGGGCGACGCGACGGCGGGCACCGCGCTGGAGCGCGCCCAGGCCGAGATTGACGCGCTGCGGGCGCGGCTGGCCCCGCTGCAGAGCCAGATCAACCGGCTGAGCCGGCAGTTCTGGGTCGAGAAGGCCCAGGTGGCGGCGAACCGCTACGACCTCTCGGCCAGCCGCTACCGCCAGGTCGAGCGCGACGAGCCCTACCAGGCGTCGCCCCAGCTCACGCTGGAGCGGCTGCGCGAGCTAGAGCGGGCGATGGGGGAAGAGATGATTGCCCTTGAGGGACTCCTGTGATCGACTATATCGAGCTAGGCGAAGTCGCGAAGATTGACCGCTCGGCGGCGAGCGCTAAAGAGTGCGCCGAGCTGCCATATATTGGCCTGGAGCATATTGAGAAAGATACAGGACATTTTGCCGCTGGGTATGAGCCTCGACCTGAAGCTTTGCTGGCAACCAAGTTCCGGTTCACGCCCAAGCATGTGCTCTATGGCAAGCTCAGGCCCTACCTGAACAAAGTTCTGCTGCCCTCATTTGACGGTGTGTGTACAACAGAGATTTTGCCGATCTTGCCGAATGAGCGAAAGCTAGATAGAGCCTACCTGTGGGCATATCTGCTCTCGCCTGAATTTGTAAGTTGGGCTTCTGAGAGCGTCTCTGGTGCCAACCTGCCTCGTATTGACCCCAAGCTCCTGGCAGATCATCCTATTCCCCTGCCCCCCCTCGCCGAGCAGCGGCGCATCGCGGCGGTGCTGGCCCGCGCCGACCGGCCGCGGCGGCTGCGGCGCTACGCGCTGGAGCTCAGCGCGGGCTACCTCCAGGCGGTGTTCGTGGAGATGTTTGGGGAGCCCTTCACCAATCCCAAGAATTGGTCAGATGTATCTCTTGGTGATGCACTTGCCCTAGAGCCACATATTGGAACGATTGAGCCAGCACAGGACACCGGTTTACAACGCTGCATACGAGTTGGCGAGCTTGGATCTTGGTTTGTAGAGCTTGAAAAATGTCAGTTCGTTTCGCTTCAAGGACGCGAGCTACGGAGGTTCCAAGCCTTACCAGGTGACATCCTGTTAGCAAGAGCGATTGCCAGCGAAGATCATCTTGGAAAGCTGTCTCTAGTACCCCAGATATTAGAAGATGTGATTTTCGACTCGCATGTGATGCGTTTACGGACAGATAGTTCTCGTCTGATCAATCTTTACCTCGCCACATTCTTGCGTACCGATGGCGGCAGAGCGCGCTTTATGCGCCAAGCTCGTCGTACTGCTGTGCAGTTCAATGTAAATGCTGAGCAGATATCTGGATTGCAGGTACCTCTCCCTCCCCTCGCCCTCCAGGAGCGCTTCGCGGCCATCGCGCGGCGGCACGAGCGGCTGCGCGGGCAGCAGCGGGAGGCGCTGCGCCAGGCGGAGCAGCTCTTCGACGCGCTGCTGGGCCAGGCGTTCCGGGGGGAGCTGGGCGAGGCGGCGGGGGCGATAGAAAGCTTGGCAGTAAGAATGTAGGTATCGCTTTTGAGCAAGCCAGCCTATCAATGGAAACGCTTCTGGTATCCCCAGGGTGAACCCGTCGATATTTCAGACGGCGGGTATCTGCGTGACCCTGATATATCCAGGCCACTTAGCTATGCCCCACAGCCCGTGCCCTCAGAGGCGCTCTTCGACGTGCCATGCCTCGTGCTGCTTGGTGAGCCAGGTATTGGCAAGTCCACTGCACTCAAAGCCTTTCAAGCACATACGGAACGCCAGATTGCAGCGACAGATGATCGCTTGCTGCTTGTAAACCTAGCAGATTGTCCAACCGACAATACCCTCTACCATAAACTTTTCGATAATCGCATTCTGCAACGCTGGAAAGAAGAAAGCTTTCGCCTTCACCTATTCCTCGATAGCCTTGACGAGACGCTGATGCCGGTCGCTACGGTTGGCAGGATGCTTGTCGATGAGTTCCAAAACTATCCAGCCGAACGCCTTCTCCTGCGGATTGCCTGTCGCAGTGCAGACTGGCCAGAAGTGAGCCTCGGAGAGCAGCTTAAACTACAATGGGGCAAGCAGGCAGTTCACATCTATGAACTGGCCCCGCTACGGCGTCTTGATGTTGCGGTAGCAGCTACGGCAAACGGCTTTGATAGGGATGCATTCCTGCAAGCAGTTGATCAAGCTGATGTGGTGCCACTCGCTATTAAGCCGATCACGCTGAGGTTTCTCCTAGACACATTCAGGCATGGTGGAGGGCACTTTCCAGACACGAAAGCAGAGCTTTATGAAAAGGGCTACTGTGAACTGTGCAAGGAGCAAAACTCGTATCGCCGCGAAATGGGCAGAGTGGGTTCCTATACTGCGGAGAAGCGACTCTCAGCAGCAAAACGTATTGCAGCCATTACCATCTTCACAAAGCGTGCGACGATCTGGACTGATCGCATTCATGGCGATGTGATGCCTGAAGATGTGAGTGTCCAGTCTCTGATATCAAGTGATGATGATCAGTCGCCCTTCCCCAAGCCCTTGATCGAAGAAACGCTCTCGACTGCACTCTTCTCGTCACGCGGCCCCGGTCGTCTCGGTTGGTCTCATCAGACCTACCCTGAGTACCTCGCGGTTCAATATCTCACGGAGCATCAGGTAAGACTACCCCAAATCCTCAGCCTCATCACTAGCGGTGACGACTACGAAAATAGGATCGTGCCGCAACTTCGGGAAGTGACAGCGCGCCTATGTAGCGTCAACCCGGATGTCTACGAGTTTGTTTTACGCCACGACCCCAAGGTATTGCTACGGAGCGATTTGTCTGGTTTGAGATCAGAGCAGCGCAAAGACCTGGTTGATGCACTGCTCGCATCGCTCCAGCGTGACGAGCACCAGGAGACCAGCGATATCGTCGTTGGCAGCCTCAAAAGACTTACACACCCTGATCTGGCTGAGCAACTGCAAGCGTATTTCCGCAACGAGACAAACAACACTAGTGTTCGTCGTCTAGCAACTGACATTGCCGAAGCATGCGCGTTAATGGAATTAGGCTCTGATCTGGTCGCCATTGCCTTGAACAACGATGAACCGTATCCGCTGCGTGTCGATGCCGCGTCTATGGCAGCGCGTATTGGAAGCCCGGATGACAAGGATGCGCTTAGGGCAATACTGACACCTGGTATAGATGACCCTTCAGATGAACTAAAGGGCGCCGTGTTACGCGGATTATGGCCCGCCTCAATCAGCGCCACTGATCTTTTCGCTACTCTAGCGCCACCAAAGAATCCAGAAGCCCTCACCCAGTATTGGATGTTTATTGAACATGAATTGGCGCAATATTTATGGCCTGAACATCTCCCAGTAGCACTTGGCTGGGTTGAGCAACAGGCACTCGAACCAGAAGAACCTAAATGGCGGGCATTCGACCAACTTGCAGGTAACATCTTTCTCCGAGCCTGGGAACATCTGGATGACCCTGCGACCCTAGCTGCTTTTGCGCGGGTGCTTCCAGTACGTGCGCGTGAGCGGGGCAGGATTTTTGGCGAAGCAATCGGTATCGACCAAACCGCCAAAACGGCTTTTCACCAAGCCTTTGAGAAAGCTGTATCAATCCGTCGTAAAGTCGTGCAAGCTATCATTCCTCTGCTAGTTAGTAAACCAGATGAAGGAGTATGGCTTGTCTTTTCACAGCCATCACTGCTTACTTCAAATGACCTTGAGTGGTTACTGACGCAACTTGAGAGGGCTGTTGATCCAGAAGAGCGTGGGGTCATTGCAAAGCTTATATGGCGGCTTTACAACAACGAAAGCACAGAGCACCTTAATCTGCTTTATCCGGCTACCGAACGTTTTCCCGATCTCGCTAGCTATTGGTCGTCCCTATTTGAGCCGACTCTGCTCGCGTCGCCGGATGCCCGTATCCGGCGTGCAGGGTATAAAGAACAGCTCAAAGCAACCCAGGAAGAAGTCGACCCTGAAGTCCAACGTCAGACCATAGTTCAAAGATTAGAGGTCTGGCTAGACAAGATTGAAGCAGGTGAAACTATTGAGTGGTGGCGCCTCAATGACCTTATGCGACGTGGCCCTAACGGTAGACCCACTCACTTTGATCATGAAACGGATCTTACACTTCTACCTGGCTGGCAGTGGAGTGACGAAGCCACGCGCAGACGAATAATATTGGCTGCTGCCCAATATCTTGAGACTCAGGAGTCTCATCCTGAGGAGTGGCTAGGCAAATCTGTTATATCGCTACCTGCCTACGCTGGCTATCGTGCCCTTCGCCTTATCCAGCGCATCATGCCAGAGCAAATCGATAATCTTCCGACTCATGTCTGGCAACGCTGGGCGCCGATTATTGTTGCCATGCACTCTCACTCTAATAGTTCAGATGCTCCTCAGCTGCATCGGAAACTTGTAGCGCAGGCGTACAAGAATGCACCTGCGATTACCATAGAGCACCTTCTCTACTCCATTGACAACGAAAATCGCATCCACGGCGCAGTTTTCATTCTGAACAACTTTGACTTGTGTTGGGATGAGCAATTTGCCCAGGTGCTGTTGGACAAACTGGCAGATGAGACATTGACACCCGCGAGCATGTGCATCATTCTGGAGCACCTTTTTACATACGAGGCGCCGGAGGCCCGTGCTTATGCAGAAAAGTTAGTCGTCACTCCCAGCCCTGAAGAGCAAATCGTACGCAAGCGTGCGATTTTTGCCGCTTGGCTTCTCTTCAAGCAGACCAACGATAGTGCCTGGGACATGCTCTGGCCAATATTCCAGCACGACCCTGAGTTCGGTAAGGAGGTGGTGACGCTTATTGCCGCACAACCAAGCAGGCAGACTCACGGAAGCCAACTCACTGAAGAGCAACTGGCCAACCTCTCTATCTGGCTTGAGCGACAGTTTCCCTACGACAAGGAAGTTTTTGCTATTGGCCCTCGTGACTTCACTGATCGTGATCACATTGAGATGTGGAAACAAAGCCTCCTCACCCACCTTCAAGCCAGAGGCACTCCCGCAGCAGTACAAGCGATTCAGCGGGTTATACGAGAACTTCCTGATCTCACCTGGCTACAACGGCTCCTCGCTGGAGCACGTGAGCAGGCCCAACGCAGCACCTGGATTCCTCCTAAGCCGGATGAGATTGTTAAGCTGGCAGAGAACAGCAACCTGCACTCTGTTCAGGATGTACACCGACCCTATGCCAAAGATAAGGACAACTTATCTAATTACCTGAATCAAGATCTTGCCGCTACGGCCAACCTGGAGCTAAACCTCGCCCCGCTAGGCGGCAGGCTCGGGTTAACGCTGCGCTATAGCCGTCCGGACGACAAAGGTGAAGATCTGCCTGGCCCCTTCCCAGTAAACCTGGACAAGGAACGCTTGATCGCCCTGGAAAATGATCCCAAAGCCTACGGCGCCGAGCTAACGGCACAACTCCTTGCCAACCAGACAGCCCGCCAGGAATTCATCAGCCGATGCGACAGTGCCCTTGAGGCCGGCTATAACCTACGCGTGAGGCTGCATCTCAGCGCCCCTGGTCTCCACGCGCTACGCTGGGAACTACTTCACGACCCGACCACGCAGCGCCCGCTGGCACTCGACTCGCGGCTGCTTGTCACGCGCTATGTGAGTGCCGAGCGGCGAGGTGAGGTAAGGCTGCGCCCCCGTGGCGATCTGCGCGCCCTCATCGCCGTCGCCGCCCCGACGAATCTGGGTAAGTTCGACCTTGCGACAATCGATGCACCAGCCGAGATTTCACGCGTGAACGTGGCTCTAAAAGATATTGCCGTAGATCCATTACCGGCTACAGGGAAAGACAGCATACTGAATGCCCTCGGCAACGCGCTGCGTGTCGGCGCAGGCTACGATATTCTCTACCTGGTTGCCCACGGCGCATATACCCACGGCGTTCCCCATCTCTACCTGGAAGACGCCAGCGGCAAAGTTGTGGTGACAGATGGCAACACGCTCGCTGAGCTGATCCGCAACCTCGATGATCGCCGCCCACGATTGATCGTGCTGGCCTCATGTGAGAGTGCTGGCAACAGCTACGCCGATGCACTGGCCGCCCTGGGACCACTGCTTGCCCAGGCAGGCGTGCCGGCAGTGCTGGCGATGCAGGGCAAGGTGCAAATGGCCACTGTCGAGCGGTTTGCGCCTGTCTTTTTTAGCGAGCTACTGCGTGATGGATTGGCCGACCGAGCACTGGCAGTGGCCAGGCTCGCGGTACAGGATTGCCCTGACTGGTGGATGCCGGTACTTTACACGCGGCTGCTCCGAGGGAGGGTGTGGGAGGAAGGGACTGCCAGCGTTGTATCGCCAGCTGTACACATCATCAAAACAGATGGCGGCGACTATGCAGAGGGCAACATTGACAAGCGCCAGGGGATCTTTGCACAGGTGGTTCATATCCACGAATCTCCGCCCCTCCCGCTAATACCGACTGTTTCCGCCGCCATGCCAGATCTCCGACAGGCTGTTCCTACCTACCTCGCGCGGTTACAGAGCGAACTGGCGCATACTGACGTGGTGCCCATTCCAAACGCCTATGCATGGGCTGATACGCGAGCCTATGTGCCACTGCAAGTCAGGAGCGACGCTGCTGCTGAGCCCGCCTTCGCTGCGCTCACGGAGCATGATGCCTTGAGGCGACCCGCTGGCCTGATTCTCGTCGGCGAGGCGGGCAGCGGTAAGTCACATACTCTACGTTATGCTGCACTGGTATTGGCTCACGCCTGGCCGATGATCGCACCAGAGCTTCGCGACGACCTCGGCCTCGATCTCAGTGCGCCACTGCTGCCGATCTATGTACAGCTGCAGGATCTGCCACGCTGCCGAGCTGAACTGCACCGGGCTGAGCCAGATAAGCGGCCCACCTTACTGCGCCTCATCGATTACCACCTCTGCCGGCTGGCCAGCGATGATGAGCCATTGCCCGCGACACTATTCCGTTCGCTAGCCGCAACTTCGGGCCAGCCCTGCCTATTCATGCTCGACGGGCTCGATGAGATAGACGATCATCGGGAGCGCCATGATATCCAGCAGGCGCTGGTTGCGCTCCAGCACGAACGACCGGAGCACATGTATCTTGTGACGAGCCGCCCTTTGCCGGACATTTCCCTTAGCGCTGCCGGCTTTGTTGAACGCCAGTTGGCGCCACTCCAGCCCGACCAGATGCGCAATATTCTGGTTCATTGGCACCGCACCGAGTATGGCCGCGGGCGGCTGTTGCCTGAGGTCGAACACCAGATTGCCGCACAAGCCGACAGTCTCCTTGCGACAATCTTGCACGATCCAGATCTCGCGCCGATGGCGCCCAATCCACTCTTCCTGACAGCAATGGCCCGTATGGCTCTGTCCCAGCTTAGATTGCCCCGCCTGCGCGTGCAGAAGTACGAGCAGATTGTCGATCTACTGCTCGAATGGCGCCGCAATCGCTTGCGCGTAGAGGATCGCACCAGCCTCTTTGCTGAAATCCCGCATCGTGCTGCCCTTAGCCGGTTGGCTGAACTGGCAGCCTGTATGCTGGCCTTGGGACGTGACGAACTAACTCTCGAAGCCTTTGTGCGTGGAGCATGCCTTGATATCCTGCCTGATCGCGACCCTCAGGACAAGCCCGATGCCGATGTACTGGATCGCCTACTGCGCTCGGTCGTGCGCCATACTGGGCTGCTAACCGAGAATCGTGGGCGCTATCGGTTTACCTATGGCTTTCGCGACTACCTGGCGGCCCAAGCCCTCGCATACTCCGCCGACATGGCTGATCGGCTCTTTGAGAAACGCGCCGAGGCAGGCTGGCGCACTACGATCATGCTGGCAATTGGCTACCAAGCCACAAACAATCCACGTATACTCAAGCCACTGTTCTCCCGGCTGTTGGCCGATGGCGAGGAGAGCACGATTTTGGCCGCAGAGGCTTTGTGTGAGGCCCTCGACGGGCGTGTGCCTGAGCTAGAACCGGAGCGTCGCCAGCTGCTGACCCGGTTACGCGAGATGGGCGCCAATAATGGACTGATGCGTCGGCTGGAGCCTCTTGATGAGTGAGCCTTGTAGCTGGATGCCCAGCTGATAGGGCTCAGTGGTAGAGCTGTCATATGAAGCTGAAAGATGCAAACACCATTATTCGTACCGCCTATCTCACCTGGCTTCGCAGCGAGATTCAGCTACTACCAGTGATCCCGATTAAGGCGGCAGATCGCACGGCACGTCTACCACTCGAAGATGTCTATGTGCAACTACGCGTTACTGGGAGAACGCAGAGCGAGGCATTTGAGCGTATTACAAAGGGCGAGTTCGGGTCTGATCGTGAGCATCGTATGCGCATGCGCATGCTCGAACGAGCTCAAATCGAGGCATTTCAGCCGCTAGCAAAGGATGAATTCGAGTCTGATCGCGGGCGTCATATGCGAAGTGAAGGGGCTTTTGCCTTCTTCAGCGATCTTCCATCTAGTATTGCTCCATACAAGATGCGAAGTGAAGGGGCTTATACCTTCTTCAGTGATCTTCCATCTAGTATTGCTCCATACAAGATCCGTCGCACTACACAGTCGCGAATTGAGCGCATGCTACTGATTGGTGACGCCGGCAGTGGAAAGACGACGACACTGCATTATGGCGCTCTGACCCTAGTTGATGCACTCCTGCATGATGACGCTACTAGTGTGCGCAAACGCATTAACCTTATCAGCGACCCACTACCTTTCCCCATCTACATTCGTCTAACCTTCGTGATGAAGTGGTTACGAGAGAAGCAAGATGGTCAGCAATTCACGACGTCAGCTAATCCAATGCTCGACTGGCTTGATAGCCAGGTAGTACCCCAAATTGGGAGATTTCTGACCTTGCGTGCAGCAGAATCCACACCTCCCCTTCCCAATGAGCCAGTGATACCAGCACCAGCTGACTGGCAGGCAGCGATAGATACCATACCACTCTCAGCAATCATTCGATCTGGCGGCTGCTTAATACTCCTCGATGGACTTGACGAGACAGGTGACGCACCACGCCGCAGTGAGATGCAACGCTGGATCTCTGATTTGGCTCAGTCCTGTCCCAACAACCGCTATCTGGTCGCTACCCGCCCCTTCAAGGGTATTCAGATCGCCGGCTTTGCTGAGCGTCATCTGAGTCCTCTTAATGGTAGCGAGATCCAGTCATTGTTGGGTAAGTGGTTCGGAGCAGCCTACCAAAATGACCCTAACCACTACCGCCAACGTAGCGTCAGCGAAGAGGTCGACTATCTCTGGGCCATCCTGGAACAGAATTCGCGCCTGTTCGACATGTGTACTAATCCGCTATTGCTCACCAGCGTGGCGTTACTCGTCTATACCGGAGTTGGGCTACCGCGTGAGCGCGCTGAGCTCTACAATCGGTTGGTCTATTTGCTACTGGAGACCTGGCGCGTGCTCCAGTTGAGTGGCGGGCGTCTACCTGAGAGCCAAACTGCACGGCCGGTGCTTTTTGGCGAGAGCGTGAGCAGTGTACAGCGCCGCTTACAGCAACTCGCTGCCAGAATGCAGACAGAGCAGCGTCGCGAGGCGACCCAGGACGAAATCGCCATCTGGCTTGCACCGCAGTATGCCGAGGATATGGAATGGAACACCGAGGAGTCCCAAGCGTACGTGACAAAGCTGCTCGACTCACTGGCACTCGATAGCGGCATCCTGCAACGGCGGGAAGCCGGCTTTAGTTTTACACACTATACGCTCCAGGAATACTTGACAGCTCGTGACTATGATCAGCGCCCCGACGGTATTGATCAGCTTCTAGCACTCCGAACTGAGGCCCGATGGAAAGAGGCGATCCTACTGGCTATCGGCCACTGGGTTACGAGCGGTGTGACGGAGAAAGCACGGGTATTGCTGCGTGGCCTGCTTGACACGAACGAGGTCGACGCCCTGTTGCTCGTCGGCGATGCGCTCAACGATGCGGATGCCAGTCGTGTGCCAGATCTGGCACCAGTGCGCCGTATAGCCATAGCACGTCTGCGCAATCTCGCTGGCCTGAGTACAGATTGGGCCAGCATAGCCCATCCCGATCCGATGCTGCGTAATCGCGCTGCAACGATGCTCGATCGCCACAATGCGGACAACGAGCGCCCTGGCCTCGACCTGACCAGAGCCGACTATTGGGCAACCCGGATCGAGCCGGGAAAGTTTAGTATGGGTGACAACAACGGGAAATGGGATGATGAAAAGCCACAGTTTGACTACGTTATCTCCCAGCCGTATGCCCTAGCCCGATTCCCGGTGACCAACCGTCAGTATCTGCTCTTTGTCGAGGCTCTGGCCGGACGTGGTTCTACCGAGAGCAGAGCAGCGGCTCAAAAGCTCTTACAGTTAATGGAACAGCATAAACAAACGCCAGAAGATTTTCACCCACGCTATTGGCCCGGTGCGCATTACCGCACCGGTGAGGGCAACTATCCGGTAGTTGGCGTGACCTGGTATGCAGCTACGGCGTTCGCCTGGTGGGCTGATGCTTGGCTGCACGCCCTTGGCGTGCTCACGCCAGAAGAGGCACTGCATCTGCCAACCGAAGCTGAGTGGGAACGCGCTGCGGCCTACCCACCGATGCTGCTACACACGGCGGATACTCGTGCTGGACGAAGCTTATATCCCTGGGACACTTCGCCCAATGTGACAGCACCGATACATGTAATAAGTGCTAGGACACCGGCCAATACCAGAGAAAGCACGATTAGGGGTGCATCTGTTCTAGGAATCTTCCCCCACGGTGCGGCGGCTTGTGGAGCAGAGGATCTGGCTGGCAATGTCTGGGAGTGGTGCAGCACCCCGAAGCTGACCTATCCGATTGAGCAAGAGGTGGGCGCGGAAAGTATCTATATAGCAAACAGACAAACTAGTAGCTTATATGTACTCCGCGGTGGCGCGTGGAACACCGATGTTGATCGCGCCTGTTGCGCCTTTCGTGCTCATATTCATCCTACTAGTGCATCCAGCCGTTATGGGTTTCGTCTTGCCTGTTTGTTATCCTTGTCGTCGTGATGGGGTGTGACAACACCTCAACCCGCAGCGGATGATTAATGGTATAGCAAGAGGCCCTGATCCAATATTTCGGATCAGGGCCTCTCAATGAACCTACCTACATTGGCGCCTGCCGATAGCTACCGAGCTCATCCTGTAACCAAAGAGACAGGTTACAGCGCATCAGCAAGCATTATCGGCTTCAAAATTGACAGCGCCGCACGTCAATGCTACGCTCTGCCCACAACCTGTCTCTGTGTCACGACGGCGTACCGCCGCCAGGGCACCCGGGCCAGCGCACCGCGCTCGTGCGCTACGATTGTGGAGACGCTTCAGAAAGCCAGGCGCGGTGTCGGCGTCAGCCGTGAACCGGCTAAACTTGGCGGCCAGGACTCTCGCCCCTCACAGGGGAAGGTAAATCGTTGGCAACAGCGGCAAACAGCGCCAGGCGTGTGCGGCCCATAATCATCCCCTAGACGCAACTTCAACCTCCCTCTGCGGAGAGCGCCTCTTTTTGAGGTACCCTCAACCCTCATGGTGGCGCCGCACCCGCGGCGTTCAGAGGGAGATCGGTGCATCACCTCACAGCATTCCTCTACTTCCGTTATCGCGACGACAACGAACTCGCTCCGAGCACTCACGCCGATAAGTCGGCGGAGTCTTCGCTGTGTAAGAGGTAGTCAGTCGTTACAGCAAACAGATCGGCGAGGCGCACCACCAAATCGATCGATGGCGTCTTGTGCCCCCCCTCAATAAAGCTAATATGGGCGTTTGCAGAAAGACCCAGGCGGCTCGCAAGTTCCGCCTGGGTCATATCGTGCTCCAGGCGCAGCTTACGCACTCGATTGGCAAATGCCTCACCCCAGGGCGCTACAGTCTCTCGTGACAGTGGCACGACCAGCACAGGTGGCTGAATAGGCGTCTGCTCGCGAAGCAGATACTCTGTGGTCGTGCCAAGTACAGCCGCCAGGAGCACTACAAGCTCCAGCGAGGGCGGTTTCCGTTCCGCCTCTAAATGGCTGATGTACGTATGAGAAGCAAGACCGAGCCGCCGGGCTAGCTCAGACTTGCTGAGACCACGGAGCATACGCAATGCAGTGAGCTTGCCGGCGAACCGACCTGGCATAAGCTCCCAAGGGAGGGAGCCACTTGACATCGTGAACGGACGTGCGCTATACTGTGACCGTTGGTTATAACCAGCACGTGGCCGAGAACCTTCCATCCTGCAGGCTCCCCAGCTCAGCTCATGGAAGGTCTCGCTGCGTTTCTGATAGCGCTGGCGCATTGTAGCATAGCCGCCCTCGCACGCCGCGATTCACAATCACCCCACCTCCTGACGGAGAGTAGCCTCTTTTCGAGGCTGGACAAGCCCCATCATTCGGGGAGTGCCTATGTCCAGCCCCGTGTTTGTTCTGGATACTCAGGGGAGGCCACTCATGCCAATGGGTGCCGCATACGCTCGTAAGCTTCTGCGTAGCAGCAAGGCGCGTCGTGTGACGCATCACGCGTTCTTTGTCATCCAGCTTACCCAGCCCGTTGCATCCCCTGATCTCCGCCCGATCACGCTCGATATCAGCATCCAGCTCGCCACTGCCGAGTTGCTGTTGGTTACAGTAGGCCCCAAACAGGCTCATACGCTCCTTCGCATTCTCGTCGATCTCCAAACGGACTTACCCTCGCGGCTGCGTCGACGTGCGGCACATCGCCGCCGCCGTCGGCTGCGCGGCCGCTATCGAGTAGTACGGCGGCAGGGTCTGCCCTACAGGCTGCGTCGGCCCAACTTGCGCCGCTCTACCTGGGGTGCGATACATCGGAGGATCCGTCCTGAAGAAAGCCCTGCTACAGCAGCAAAGCCATCAGCTGTTATCCGCTGGCGCGTTGAAGCCATTGATCGGGTTGTTGCTGCGCTGCGCCGCTACATCCCTATTAGCCATGTGCAGATCAGAGATCGCACTATTGGCAGGCTCAGCGGAATCTCCAACTTGACGCCTGCCGAGCGGCGAGAGGCTCTCATTAATGCATATGGTCACGAGGTAAGCCCAGGCCGGCGCGTGCCACGGTGCGGCTACTGCGGGACAAGCGCTGGTTCCATCGAGGTCGATCATATCTTGCCTATAAGCCGTGGTGGCACTGACGCCTGGTCAAACCTCACTCTCGCCTGCAAATCTTGTAACCGCCGTAAAGGCAGCCGCACACCCAAAGAGGCAGGGATGCGCTTGATCTGGGATCCTAGCCGCCTACCTGCCTCCCCTCGCCGCACTAACCCTTACCTTTACTGGACAAGCCGCCTTCTCCGCGATCGATTGAACAATGTTGCGCTCGCTCCTGCGCAGGTAGCAGTGGGTGAGCCAACAGCGACTACTCCCAACCCGACACCTAACACGGGGAAGAGTGGCAGAGTTCCAACCTTTGTCGCGAAGCCAATCAGCCGCCAGCGCAAGCAGGTCTATACCGCACGCAACCTGTCGCAGAACACGCCGCTAGGACAGGGTATTGAGCGTGTCGGCAATGTAGTCAAAAAGCGAACCCGAGTAAACACCGGGCTACTTATCTCGTCTACAAAGCCCACACGCATTCGGGTTATCAGTGCAGGCGAGCTAGGAAGCAACATATCCTCTAACGCCCCCTCACACCGCCTCATTCGACTGGGCCTGCTCTGTGCAGCTCGCAGATCTGGCCAGCGCGTAGTCGGGATCGTCAGCGCAGTCCATTCTCTGGGCAGGCTTACTCTGCTCACAATTGCCGCTGCAGATACGAACCGCATCACCTGGAAGCGCGTAGTTGTGAGTCCTCGCCAGGAGCTACAGGTTCTGTCTAACGACAGGGTTATTTTCTTGCCGGGACCGCCTGAAAAGGCAGCAAACTCATCATCGGCCAGTAGTTCTCTCCCTACTTAACGCACTGTCAGACCTTCCCCCATATTCATGCGAAAGGCGTACCTCGTGCTAAAACAAGAAGAGCCGCCCAGATCAGGACAGCCCTGGCAAGAGATCAGCGCTGAGCTCTGCGCCGAGTCCGTCGCTTTCATCGCCGGCTTTGGGCGCCCTAAACAGCTCTACCTGACCGAACGTTGTGCGCTACGCGCCTCCCGTGAGAAGGAGACAGAAACGATCTGGGCACAGGTAACAAAGACCAATGGAACGGGAGCGGCGTGGGAAGTAATCTGGTCTGACCTCAAAAAGCCACAGCCAGACGGCTTCCTTACCCATGTCCAGCAGATATATGAAAAAGAGGGCGATCACCCATGGCTACGAGGGAAGCCTCAGCGCACGCTGTCCAACTTCATCTCGCGCTACTTCTCCAGGCGACCGGGCTTTAGTGAACGGAATATTCCGCTAAATGCGACCTTGCGCGAAGATATCTGGCGCATGGCAGCTAAGGGAATTCTTCTTTGGATCTGGGCTGTCCATTACAAATGGCAGCAAAAGGCACAAGAAGATTGGAGAGATTTTACTATTCAACATCTCCGCCTGATTATCTCCACTGTCTATATCGTAGATCGCCACGCTCGTCGAGTATATGGCCCTGAGCCTGCGGCCAAGGCAGTACAAGGGCTATACTGGGCCTGGCTGTGTATAGTTTACCGCCGCGTGCTCTATGAGGAGACACTGACAGGAGCGCAAGACCGTGCGCCTACATGTAAGGAACCGGCTGAGATCGAATCCGAGCCAGGGGAAGGAGATGCTCGCAACGGTTCCGAAGATGACATGTTGGATCAAGAGGTTAACGACACGATCATCCGAGGGCGTAACTACTACATAGTACTCACGGAGACGATCAAGCTCTGGTCATACCTGGACAGCTTGTATCAGCAGGCATCAAGCCGGGTAGTGCCTTTCAAGCCTCATGAAGGAAAAACACTGGCACAAGTCGGCAAGGCCACCGTCCGGCAATTGGCGAAGCGCATTCCACCAAGCTCTGTGATTGAACGAGTCCGCGAGGCGATAAAAAAGCTGCTTAATCCGAAGTCTTTCCTTCCCAGCGAGATTGAGGCGGCCGGTGCATTGGAGCATCCCTGGAAACGACGACGACGTTACCGGCAACAGACGCGGCAGAAAGAGCGCCGCGTTCGGTCTGGTGTGATGGCACGCAGCCAGCTTGACCCTACCTGGTTTCGTCCGATCCTGTTACACGAGCTTGACGACTTCGAGTTAACAATGCTTGATCGCGAGCTTAGCGACCTCCTGGCGCTTCATAAGCAATATGATATCGTTCGCAAGGACATCGAAACCTTTCTGCGACTCAAGCCACCCGGATTTCCACGTCGTCCCCGAATAACACCCAACTCCCCAGGAGAGCGACTAACCGTATATCGCACCGATCTCGGTTGGTTTGATGACCCCTTCCCTACCAACGCGCCTTGGGCAACCTGGCATCACTATAAGCCTGATGAGTTGCTACAATTTGAGGCAAACGCTCGTGCAAAGTGGCTTCGCGCAGCGCAACTTCAGGGTAAGCACACATTGCATCCGCTGACGTACTTACGTGCCATGAAGCCGAGCAGCGACTCGGGCGCAAAATTACGTGACTTCTCGATCATTTTCTACGAGCAGCTACCAAATGAGCAGGCGCTCCTGAAACGCTACAGCTTCCTTCCCGATCCAATCCGCCAGCATCGTGTCGACCTCGATATGCAACGCGGCCGATTATATCGCTACGAGTTGGTGATCACACTCCACGGAAGATATGCATTCGACAAGCCACATAACCGTACCCCTCCACGACGGCGGCAAGTCGCTACAGCGGATATTGTTGCTAGTCAGGAGGCCAAATCACCATCAGACGCGAATTTCACTCTCCATCCTGAGAAAGCGCATACTTTCCAGCATCTGAATGCGCCGTATACGTCCTACGAACTTTCGAGCAATTTGCCCCATATCGTATTCCCTATAGATTGCGGAACACGTCTTGCAGAGTTGCTGAATGAGATTTTAGCTCAACAGTATGCAGCGCAGAAAATGGCCTACGAGCGGTGGAATTCCCCTCGGCGCACCCCTGGTCGCAGATCATCCTACCGTAGCCGGCTAGTGCGTTGGACACGCACGCGCAAAAAGAACCGCCGCAAAAGTGTGCGCCGAGGGCCGGACCATCTTGAACGTAGACCTCGTTTCCACTATGCAGAGAAGCCCCTGCATAAATGCCTTCCCAAAGCAGCAATTGCGAACGCCCACGTGGTAAGCCAGCCAGGTGGCAGAAAAAATGCACGGCTGTTTCTTCACCTCCAGCTGTCTCACAAGGTTCCCCCGGTTATTGATGGCCTAGAAAATATTATCGGCATTCATATGCGAAGGGATGGCAGTATGTCCTATGCCGTTATCACCTTTGCAGGGGAAGGTGTTGAGATTGGCGATGTACCGTTGCCAACCAACCTGCGGATCGACCCTGACCAACCGGAGTACGGCGACGAATATGTCTACCAGATGGCTAGCATACTCGTAAGGCTCGCATTGCGACACCGAGCATTCATTGTGATCGAGGATCTGTTCTACCTCACACAGGAAGCTGATGCTTCTCGCAAGGTGAACCGGCAAAACTTTGCGCTGCCAATCAAACGTGTTCAGCAGGTACTCACCGACAAAGCAATGCTTGCAGGTCTACCCGAACCGCATATCACTCGAGGCGTGGCATGGTCAAATGCCTGTGCGGAGTGCGGGCATCACCTCCGATCAGGCGATGTTCAGATCCATCAGGAGGAACACGCCTGCCCAAATTGCCGCCCAGACGACTTTATCGGCGTGCCAGTCCTGCTCGACGCTGCTGCGCTGGTGTACAACCTACCAGGTACAGAACGATTGCAGCTCACACCTGACGTTGTAGCCGATATGTTCGCTCGCCGTATTGTGTGGTGGGATGACCTGCGACTCGTAGCAGACAACCCGTGGCTCGCTGGTTACACCAAGCCAATCAAGGTTATCTTCCAGACTGATGATGAACGGGCAGCCTATATCCTCCGGGCCTACCTACGGGAAGCAGGCCCTCTCTGGCGAGCTCGTATCGATCAGGGGGCATTGGTGCTCCAACCTGACGCAGGCCTGGCCTTGGAGCGCCAGACCGTTGGGCGCGTGCTTAGTGAGCCGGATACAATCGCGTGTGTAACTTTGGCAGCGGCCCGCGCAGCGCATTTGCCAACTGCCGTACTACAGAGCGACAGCGGACGCTTCGTTAAGCCATCGATAGAGACGCTGCAGAGCGCGGCAACACGCGCATTCATATTGCCCAGCTTGCCCATAAAGTCCGATCTCGTATACCCGCTCACTGGCATAACCTGGGCTTATATCAGATGCAACCCCCAGAGTCTCTGGCGAGCTCATGACGAGCGACAGATCGCCTTAGGACTAACGGCAGTAGCAGGTGGAGAGAATCTACCGGCAAGTTATATTCCTCTGACAACTCATGTCGGGGAGGAGGTGCAGAAACGACTTGAGGCGATCACCGCAAATGGACTTCCCTGGCATCAGTGGCGACACGATCTGCCAGAGCCTCAGGTCACGACAAGCGACGAAGCAAAGGCCAGCCCACGCTATATCAGCAACCTCTGGATAAATGGGCCGACAATCAGTTCGGCATGTTTCCGCGCTTGGCGAGGGCAGTTTCGTGAAGCAAAGCTTTCAGCAACAGTAATCGCTGGACTGCTTCCGCCCTTGTATAGACAAGAGGCGCAGTGTGGTCAGGAGAAGGAGCTTGTTATGCACTGCCGGCGGTGCCGGACACGCCTGCGCGCCACTCACAACACGGCACTGGTCGTAGCTCGGCTAGGGCGAGAGCAGCTTATACGCCGATACCGTGAGCAGATGGCGAAAGCCACCTGAGCTGTTTTTATCGACAGAGCTTTTAGCATCCCCCTGTGCGTACCTCCCGCAGGGGTGCCTCCCTATCGAGAACGTTAGGGCAGGCAAAAATGGCCATAACTGCCCAGGGCCATGGGCCGGGCGACGTGATATTCAAGGCAGGCGCGCGCTGGTCGGGCGCTGTCGAAATCTGCCGAAATGCATTGTCACGTGACCATCTGGAGGCTGCACACTGAGGCCGTCGCCCAATATCCCTAGAGGGATTTTAGTGCTTATGTTCTCATTTCATTGAGGACACAGAGATCTTCACAAAGGAGGCTCGGCAAGATATACTGGACGCACGGATGAGTAACCTTCCATTCCGTGCATCCCTATCGGGCAGGTTAGGGACTGCGAACATCCAGGGCCATGGGCCGGATGACATGCAAACAAGGCGTGCTTCGCAAGTAGCCTGAGCTCACTCAGCAAGGAACGGTTTGCGAGGATTCTGCCCCTGAGGCCACGCATTTAGGGCTTCCTGATGCGGCGAGATCCCAGGGTTGCAGCCGCCAAAGCGTGTAGTGATGACTGAAGGTTGCAGAGGAGGGGTATTTAAACCATCGACCGCAGCGGTTGCAGCCGCCAAAGCGTGTGTGACCATGACTGAAAGTAAGACTTGGAAACTTCTCGAGACAGCCTGCGCTTCCGCAGGCTGTCTCTTTGTCTCTGCTTAGCTTAGCTTAGTGTAAATAAGCGACTAAGTGATTGCCAAGCCATCCAGAAAAATGCAGAATCACAGCATCCAGAAAGAAAAAACGCGGAGGCTGTCAGAGGCAGAGATGTAAAGACTTACGAGCGTCAGCATAATAGCCATTGGCCTTCCAGAAGACCTTCAGCGCGATGTCTAAAAATACTAATACTGAAATGTCTAAGAATACTCACCTGTATCAACGATGACCTAGCGCCGCTGAGGTGATCTCGGCATGCCGCTGACCGCTGTCGCTCGCCCTGTCATGTGGATCGAGATCTTTTTCACGAATAATAGCATCACCTTCACAGGGTGTAGCCAAACCTTTCCGACTCAAGTGTAACCGGGTGCTACCATAGCTGCGGTGAAACTTCGCTGTGAACGGAGCAGGCATCGCTATGGCTACACCCCCTCTCTCGCCGCGCACGCGTGGCGCGTCCGCCAACGGCGGCGATAATCGCCTCAAGATCCTTGAGGCGACGATGAAGCGAAACCAGTACCGCCCCGACGCGCTGATTGAGGTGCTGCACAAGGCCCAGGAGCTCTACGGCTTCCTCTCACCGGCCCTGCTCACCTCGATCGCCCGCAGCCTCCGCCTCCCGCCCAGCCGGGTCTACGGCGTGGCCACCTTCTACCACTTCTTCTCGCTGGCCCCCCAGGGCGAGCACACCTGCACGATCTGCCTCGGCACCGCGTGCTATGTGCGCGGCGCGGGCGACCTGATGGCCGCCGCTGAGGCCGCCGCCGGCGTGGGCGCGGGGAAGACCACCGCCGACGGCCGCTTCTCGCTGGCCAGCGCCCGCTGCCTCGGCGCCTGCGGAATCGCCCCGGCCATCATCATCGATGGCGTGGTGGCCGGCCACGCCTCGCCCGAGGATCTCGCCGCGCGGCTCACAGCCCTGCTGACAGCCCCATCAGAGGATTAACACCGCATGGACCTTCAAGAACTTCAGCAGATCGCACGCCGCGAGCGCGAGCGGCGCCAGCGCATCCGCATCCACTGCTGCACATCCTCGGGATGCCAGGCCTCCGACGCGCTTGAGATCAAGCGCCGTCTGGACGAGGCCGTGGCCGAGGCCGGCCTCGATAGCGACGTCGAGGTGTCTGGCGTCGGCTGCATGGGCTTCTGCGGCCAGGGCCCCATGGTCACGGTCGAGCCGGGCGATGTGCTCTACGAGCACGTGCGCCCCGAGCACGCGCCGGGCATCGTGGCCGCGATCAACGGCGGCGTGTGCGACGCCGAGCGCGGCGACCTGCACCACCCCTTCTTCGCCCGCCAGTACGCGATCGTCCGCAAGAACGGCGGCAAGATCGACCCCGAGCGGATCGAGGAGTATATCGCTGCCGGCGGCTACCGCTCGCTCTACCGGGCGATCAATGAGCTGGACCCCGCCGATGTGATCGATGAGATCACCCGCAGCGGCCTGCGCGGGCGCGGCGGCGCCGGCTACCCCACCGGCCTGAAGTGGGCCACGGTCTCTAAGAGCCGCGGCGAGCGCAAGTATGTCGTCTGCAACGGCGATGAGGGCGACCCCGGCGCGTTCATGGACCGCAGCGTCCTGGAGAGCGACCCGCACCTGGTGCTGGAGGGCATGAGCATCGCGGCCTACGCCGTGGGCGCCGACCAGGGCTACATCTACGTGCGCGGCGAGTACCCGCTGGCCATCCAGCGCCTCCAGAAGGCGATCAATCAGGCGAAGAAGCTCGGCCTGCTCGGCAGCCAGATCTTCGATAGCGCCTTCGACTTCCGGGTCGACATCCGCGTCGGCGCGGGGGCCTTCGTCTGCGGCGAGGAGACC
>NZ_JAIEWN010000002.1:194162-217597 GCF_019599295.1 Oscillochloris sp. ZM17-4
GGATGAAGGATGAATGTTTCATCCTTTATCCTTTATCCCTTCACAAACGCCGCGCCCTTGCCGAGCCGCGTGTTGACCGGCACGCCGGAGGCGCAGAGCGGGCACTCCTCGGCCGACCAGGACTCCAGGGGGACGCTGGCCAGGCTGTAGAGCTCAGGGGCGCCCAGCAGGTCCGCGGTGATGCCGCCGCGGTTGCAGAGGGCGGCCACGCCCACCACCGTGCCGCCGGCCTGCTCCACCGCCTGCACCACCATGCGCGCCGAGCCGCCGGTGGTCAGGATATCCTCGACCACCAGGACGCGCCGCCCGGCGAGCAGGGCGTCGTAGCCGCGGCGGAAGGCGCGCGCCTTGCCCAGCTCGCTCTGCTCCTCCTCGGCGTAGACGGCGAGCACCTCGTGGCCGAGGAGCTGCCCCAGGTGGTGGGCCGTCCACTGGGCCATGATCACGCCGCCCACCGTCGGCCCCGCCACCACCTCGATGCCCGCCGCCGCAAAGTGGCGGGCGATCTGTGCGCAGGCGTCGCCCGTGGCCGATGTGTGCGGGTAGAGCGCGTCTTTGTTCACATAGCTGCTGCCGTGGCGGCCCGACGTATAGACGATATGGTCGCCGGTGACGAGGGCGCCGACGCGGGCGAGGGTCTCAAGGACATCTGTCTCGGTCATCGTATGCTCGCTTCGCTTTCAGATTGCTGCCGTACATGTGGGCGCAGTGTACTCTCTCATGTCACATCCGCAATCTGCAATCAAAATAGCCCCACCGTATTCCCGTCCTCGTCGATGTCGATGCTGTGGGCGGCCGGATGCGCGCCGAGGCCGGGCATCGTCATCATATCGCCGGCGAGGGGGAAGATGAAGCCGGCGCCGACGCTGGCCCGCACCTCGCGGATGTGGAAGGTGTAGCCAGTCGGCGCGCCCTTCAGGGCGATGTCGTGGCTGAGGCTAAGCGGGGTCTTGGCCATGCAGATCGGCAGCTGGCCGAAGCCGTTGGCCTCGAACGAGGCGATCTGCTGGTCGGCGGCCGGGTCATAGCTCACCTCGGCCGCGCCGTAGATCGTCGTGGCCAGGGTGTGGATCTTCTCCTTGATCGGCCGGTCGAGCGGGTAGAGGAACTGCGGCGTTGACTGTGAGGCCTCGGCGGCGGCCACCACCATGCGGGCCAGCTCCTCGCCGCCCGCGCCGCCCTCGGCGAAGACCGTGCTCACCGCCATGCCCACCGCCCCGGCCCCCATGGCGATCTCGCGCACCGCCGCGATCTCCGAGGGCTTGTCGTCGGGGTAGGCGTTCAGCGCCACCACCACCGGCACGCCGAAGGCCCGCACGTTCTCAATCTGCTTGCGCAGGTTGGCCCCGCCGGCGTACACATCGTCGGGGTTCTCCGCCAGCAGCTCGGGCGGCAGCGGCTTGCCCGAGGTGATCTTGTACTTGCCGGTCTGGCTCTTCAGGGCGCGCACCGTCGCCACCACCACCGCCACCGCCGGCCACAGCCCCGAGGCCCGGCACTTAATGTCGAAGAACTTCTCGCCGCCCATATCCATCCCGAAGCCGGCCTCCGTCACCACATACTCGGAGGTGCGCAGGCCGATCTGGTCGGCCAGGATCGACGAGTTGCCGTGGGCGATGTTGGCGAAGGGCCCGGCGTGGACGAAGGCCGGGGTGTTCTCGATCGTCTGCATCAGGTTCGGCTTGAGCGTCTCGCGCATCAGCACGGTGGCCGCGCCGGCGCCGCGCACATCCTCGGCCGTCACCGGCCGGCCATCCCGCGTGAAGGCCACCACCATCTTGGCGATCCGCGCGCGCAGGCTCTTGATCGCCTCGGCGTTGGTGCTGCCCGTCGCCAGGGCCAGGATGGCCATCAGCTCGCTGGCGACGGTCATGTCGAAGCCGGACTCGCGCGGGATGCCGTCCTTCTTGCCGCCCTTGCCGATGGTGATGTTGCGCAGGAAGCGGTCGTTCACGTCCATGGCCCGGCGGATCAGGATGCGCTCGGGGTCGATGTCCAGCGGGTTGCCGTGGTACCAGCTGTTATCCACCAGGGCCGCCAGCTGGTTGTGGGCCTGCTGGATGGCGTGGATGTCGCCGTTCAGGTGGACGATGCTCTCCTCCAGCGGGACGACCTGGGAGTAGCCGCCGCCCGAGCCGCCGCCCTTGATGCCGAAGGCCGGGCCGAGCGAGCTCTGGCGCAGGGCCACGGCGGCGCGCTTGCCGATCCGGTTCAGGGCCATGCCCAGCCCGATCGTCGTGGTCGTCTTGCCCTCGCCCAGCGGCGTCGGCGTGATCGCGGTGACGAGGATGTAGGTGCCCAGCGGCCGGTCGCGCAGCTCATCGAGCAGGCTCAGGTCGATCTTGGCCCGGTTGCGGCCGTGGGGCTCGACGAAGCGGGCCGGGATGCCGGCCCGCTCGGCGATCTCGGCGATGGGCGCGACACGGGCCGCGTTTGCGATCTCAAGGCTGGTCTTCATTGGTGTCTTTTCTCGGTTGGGGCGCAGTAGCAGCGTTGCATTCTGCGCGTAGCCGGTTGCATCTGGGCTGCTGCGCCCTTACTCCCGCCTATGATCCTATAACTCCGCGAGCAGCGCCGTCAGCAGGGCGGCCCGCTCGAAGATCGCCGGGACGTGCAGCTGCTCGTGCTCGGCGTGGGCGCCCTGGCCAGGCGTGCCCAGCCCGTCCAGGGTCGCCACGCCCAGGGCGGCGGTGAAGTTGCCGTCGCTGCCGCCGCCGGTCGAGCCCTCGGCCAGATCCATGCCCAGGCCTGCGCCGACCGCCTTCGCCCGCGCGAACAGGGCCGCCGTGGCCGGGGTGCGCTCCATCGGCGGGCGGCGGAAGCCATGCGCGCGGCGGCCGGCACCACGTTCGGCCGCGTCCCGCCCGCCGCCACCCCCACGTTCAGGGTCGTCCCGGCCGGCCAGTCGTTCAGCGCGTGGATCGCCAGGGCCTGGTGAGCCATCTCCATCACCGCGCTGGCCCCCTTCTCCGGCTCGACCCCGGCGTGGGCCGGGATGCCCGTGATCGCCAGCTCAAAGACGCCGCCGCCCTTGCGGGCCGTCTTCAGCGCCCAGCTGCCCTCGACCGGCGGCTCCAGCACGAGCACGAACGCGCACGCTTTCGCCGTCTCCTCGATCAGCGCCCGCGAGGTCGGGCTGCCGATCTCCTCGTCCGAGGTCAGCAGCAGGATCGCCGGGCGCGGCATCGTCGCGCGGGCGGCGGCCAGGGCTAGCTCGGCCAGCACGATGCTGGCCTTCATATCGTAGGCCCCCGGCCCATAGGCGATCTCGCCCTCCACCGTGAACGGCCGCCGGGCCAGCGTGCCCGCCGGCCAGACCGTGTCGTAGTGGCAGAGCAGCAGCGCCGGCCGGGCGTCGGCCGGCGCGGCGGGCGCCTCCACCCGCAGCCGCAGGTGGTCGCCGCCCGCCGGGTTGGCGAAGCGCTCCACCTCGCCCAGCGGCGCGAAGCGCTCCGCTAGGTGGCTTGCCATTATGTCAAGTAAAACCTTGTCAGTACTTGGCGTCTCAAAGGCAACCAGCCCGCCGATCGCGGAGAGAATCTCATCGCGTCGGGCCACAAAATCGTCCTGCATAATCATATCCTTTGTAAGGGCGTAGCAGCCCATGATCATCATGCTACATCGAGGGCATCAACTGCTGCTACGCCCCAACAGTTCGCGCCGTCGCCACAATATCGGCCAGGACACCCGCCGCCGTCACCTCCTGGCCCGCGCCGGGGCCGCGCACCACCAGCGGCTGGGCGGCGTAGCGCGCCGTGGTGAAGCTAAACAGGTTATCGGGGCCGCGCAGGCTGGCCAGCGGGTGGGTGGCGGGCACCATCTTCAGGCCCACGCTCGCCCGCCCAGGCGTCACCGTCGCCACATAGCGCAGGGCCGCCCCCTCGGCCCGCGCCGCCGCCACCCGCGCCGCGAAGAGCTCATCCAGCTCCTCAAGCCGGCCCATAAACACATCGCGGCCCACCGCCGCCAGATCCGGCGAGAACCAGGGCTCAGCCGGGATGTCGGCCAGCTCCCAGGGCAGGCCGCAGGTGCGGGCCAAGATCAGCGCCTTGCGGGCCACATCGGCCCCGCTCAGATCATCGCGCGGGTCAGGCTCAGTGTAGCCCAGGCGGTGGGCGGCGCGCACCGCCGTCGAGAGCGGCACACCCGCCTCAAGCTCAGCGCAGAGGTAGCCCAGAGTCCCGCTCATCGCCGCCTCGATCTTGGTCAGCGCATCACCGCTATCGAGCAGCCCCTGGAGCGTCGAGACCACCGGCAGCCCGGCGCCGGCCGTCGTCTCATAGCGCGTGGCCCCGCCCGCCGTCAGCGCCACAAAGTCGGCCCAGGCCGCGCTCAGCGGCTTCTTATTCGCCAGCACCACCCGATGGCCGGCGGCCACCGCCCGCGCCAGCGGCCCCTCGTGGCCGGATGCCGCCGTCACATCCACCACGACACACGGCCCCTCCGGCAGCAGCGCCTCCCAGCTCTGGATCGCGCGCCCTGCGGGCGACGCCGCAAGCGAGTCCCCGGCTCCCTTCGCACGCATGGCGGCCTGGATGGCTGCCTCAGGCAGCGGGGTCCCGGAAACCAGCGCCCCCGCGCTATCGGCCAGGGCCAGATACTCAAGCCGAAACCCATAGCGCGCCGCCAGCGCCCCGCGCGCCGCCAGCAGCTGCGTCACCAGCTCCCGCCCCACCCCGCCGACACCGATCTGGACAATTGAGATAGTTTTCATAGATCCTCGCAGGGGCGCAGCAGCAGCTGATCCTGCTCTTTGCCCCATCGTAATAGGGGCTGCTGCGCCCTTACGCCATACCTCACGGCGCTGCTGCGCCCTTACGCCGCGCCCTCACCACCCACCAGCATATGCAGCGCCGAGTGATCCAGATCACCGTGGCCCAGCGCCACCAGCCGCGCGAAGCGGGCGGCCGTATCCTCCAGGTGCGGTAGCTCCAGGCCTGCGGCGGCGGCCAGCCCCTGAGCCAGCCGCAGATCCTTCAGCTGCGTCGCGGCCTTGCCGCCCGGGGCATAGTCGCGGGCGATCATCCGCGAGCCGTGGATCTGCAGGATCTTCGAGTCGGCGAAGCCGCCGGCCAGCGCCTTCTGCACCAGGGCCGGGTCCACGCCGGCGGACTCGGCCAGGGCCACGGCCTCGGCGACCGCCTCGATCGCCAGGGCCACGATCAGCTGATTGACAATCTTGGTTGTGTGGCCGGCGCCCGGCCCGCCCACCAGGGTCGGCCGGCCGAGAGCCTGGAGCGCCGGCCGCGCCCGCGCGAAGTCAGCCTCGCTAGCCCCGCACATCACCGCCAGATCCCCGGCGGCCGCCCCGCCCGGCCCGCCCGAGACGGGAGCGTCCACCCAGCCCACGCCCCGCCCGGCCAGGCGCGCGGCGTGCGCCCGCGAGCGGGCCGGGTCCGAGGTGCCCAGGTCAATCACCAGCTGCCCGGCGCGCAGCTGCGGCTCGATCTGGGCGAGCACCGCATCGACCGCCGGCGAGTCGGACAGCACCAGCAGGCAGAGATCAGCGCGGGCGGCGGCCTCGGGGCTGGCGTGGAGCAGCACCCCCGGCACGCGGGCCGGGTCCATCGGCGAGCGGTTCCAGCCGCGCACCGAGAAGCCCGCCCGCAGCAGGGACGCCGCCATCGGCCGGCCCATCAGGCCCAGGCCGAAGATCGCTACGCTCTCCATAAAGCTCCTTATGCATTGGCGCGTAGGGACGCAGCGCGCTGCGTCCGGATGTGGAAGGACGCAGCGCGCTGCGTCCCTACGCGCCAAAGGTGCGCTTCACCAAGGCGGCGCTATTATCACATGAGCGGGCGACGAGGGCAAATGCGACACACGAGTTCACAAAACATGTATCTTCAGCACGGATCTGTTAATAATACTATCACAACTCATTTGTATACTTTGTCGTACGCGGCGCATCGTACGCAGCGCATCGCCCAGCGCAAGGAGCATCACAGAGCGCACCAAAACAAACTGGCAGCCACCGACCGATCCGCACCAACTTACTTTCTCACTCTATCATTCATTGAAGAAAGCTAAGGCATAATGAATTCAGATCGTTCACACCGCCCCAACCTACATCGCAGGTATCATGCCAGTCTCCGCATCGCGCTCCTTGTGCTGCTCGGCCAGATCACGCTTGTCCTAACCGCGAGCGCGGCCCCGATCACGGCGACCGTCGCCATCGCCAGCTTCAACAGCACGAACGTCCAGGGCTTCCAGCTCAACGGCTCCAGCGCCCTCGCGGGCAGCGTCATCCGGCTCACCCCTGCCATTGGGGACCAGGCCGGTAGCACCTTCTGGAAGAACCAGGTCAGCCTGGCCAACCAGCGCTCCTTCAGCACCTACTTCGTGATGGACATGTCCGGTGCGGGGGGGACTCCCCCGGGCGGCGCGGACGGCATCGTCTTCACGATCCAGACCCAGTCAAACACCGCCGGCGGCTCGGGCGGCAGCATCGGCTACGGCGGCATCACCCCGAGCGTCGGCGTCGAGTTCGACACCTGGGCCAATAACCCCAGCACGGATCCCACCTCGACCGTCAACGACCCGAACGACAACCACGTCGGCCTCGATATTGGCGGAGACGTAACCTCTGTCATCACCGCCACACCGCCCGGGGTGATCCAGGACAACACATGGCACGTCTGGGTCGACTACAACGGGGCGACGAAGAACTTGCAGGTGCGCATGCACCCCAGCAACAGCCGCAGCGCATCCACCCTAGTGCTCAACACCACGCGTGACATGGCCGCCGACATCGGCCCAGACGTGTACATCGGGTTCACGGCGGGCACCGGCGGGGCATATGAGAACCACGACATTGCGGCCTTCTACTTCGTGAACGACTACGCGCCAATCGACACGAACCCGCCGAACGTCTACAACCCAGGCGCGAGCTCAGTGACCGTCGCGCCGAGCCCGGCCAGCATCGCCACTGGCGCAACCTCAGTGATCACCGCAACCGTGCGCGACAGCGCAGGCGCGGTGATGGCCAACCAGAGCGTCACCTTCACCACCAGCATGGGCAGCCTTGTCACCGCCAGCGGCGTCACCAACGCCAGCGGCCAGGTCAGCATCACCCTCAACGGCGGGCCTATCGCGGGCACCGCCACAATCCGCGCCACGGCCGCCGGCGGCGCCTACGGGGAGACCAGCGTGGCCGTGACCGGGCCATCCATCTACATCCTGTACCTGCCGTACTATATACAGGGGCCGCCCCGGTAATCGCGCAAGGCAGCGGCTGGGATGCGGGGGCGGCAGAGCCGCCCCCGCATCCTTTTTTTGTTGCCAGCAACAACATCGCGCACGGTGAGGGTGTGGGAGAGCTTCGCTCTCCCACAAAAAACTGATGGTGCTGCGGCGCGGCGTAGCCGCGCCGCAGCACCATCAGTGCGGCAAGTGCCTGAACTAACGTAGCGCTGCAAATCAGGGCGGTGGTGTACAATACGCTCGTGGCTATCGGCTATCGGCTATCGGCTATCGGCTATCGGCATGATCATCCACTGGTTCCGGCGCGACCTGCGCCTGCACGATAACAGCGCGCTGATGGCGGCGGCCCGCGACAGCGGCGGCGCCGTGCTGCCAGCCTTCATCCTCGACGACAGCATCCTGGGCGGGCGCTGGGCCAGCCCAGCCCGGGCAGCGTTTCTCCTTGATGGCCTGCGCGCGCTAGACGCCGATCTGCGCGCGCGTGGACTGCGCCTGATCGTGCGTCGGGGCGACCCGCGGCGCGAGCTGCTACAGCTTGCCGAGGAGGCGGGGGCGCGGGGCGTCTACTGGAACCGCGACTACAGCCCCTACGCGATCCGGCGCGACAGCGCGATCAAGGCGGCCCTGGGCGCGGCGGGCTACGCGGCGCGGAGCTTCAAGGATGTCGTAATCTTCGAGATGGGCGAGGTCGTGACGAAGGGCGGCGGCCCGTACAGCGTCTACACGCCCTACGCCCGCCAGTGGCGGCAGCTGCTCGGCGAGCGGGGCGCGCCGGCGCAGGGAGCCCCCGAGCTTGTGGCCCTCGACGCCGTACCCGAGGGCGGACGCATCCCGGAGCTGGCGGAGCTGGGGATGGCGTGCGCGCAAGAGATCCCCGTCGCGGGCGAGGCGCGGGCGGGCGAGCTGCTGCGCCAGTTCAGCGCCGCCCGGCGCGACAGCGGGATCGCCGGCTACGCCGAGCGGCGCAACATGCCAGGCGTCGAGGGCACCTCACGGCTCTCTCCGCACCTGCGGCTAGGCATGGTCTCGCCGCGCCAGTGCGTGGCCGCCGCCCTCGGCAGCCCGCCGGGGCCGGGGCCGGACACATGGCTAGGCGAGCTGGCCTGGCGCGACTTCTACGTCCAGGTGATGTACCACAGCCCGCACGTGCTGCGCGGCGCCTTCAGGCCCGCCTACGATGGGCTGAAGTGGGAGAATGACGAGCGCCTATTCGCGGCCTGGCGCGAGGGGCGCACCGGCTACCCGATCATCGACGCGGCCATGCGCCAGCTGCGACAGGAGGGCTGGATGCACAACCGGGCGCGCATGATCGTCGCCTCCTTCCTGACGAAGGACCTGCTGATCGACTGGCGCTGGGGCGAGCGCCACTTCATGCGGCTGCTGATGGGCGGCGACCCGGCGGCGAACAACGGCGGCTGGCAGTGGGCCGCCGGGACCGGCACCGACGCCCAGCCCTACTTCCGCATCTTCAACCCGGCCAGCCAGGGCGAGAAGTTTGACCCGGACGGTGCCTACGTGCGGCGCCACGTGCCCGAGCTGGCCAACGTGCCGAGCAGGCACATCCACGCCCCGCACCTGATGGCCCCCGCCGAGCAGGCCCGCGCCGACATCCAGGTTGGCCGCGACTACCCCGCTCCCGTTGTGGAGCACAAGGAGCGCCGCGAGCGCGCCCTGGCGATGTACAAGGCCGTGCGGGGCGGATAGGGACGCAGCGCACTGCGCCCCTACCAGAGTGGCACACATCCTGCATCATGCGGGGGAGAGCGAGGGAATGGCTTGCCCTCCCTGAAATAATCCGCCTGTCAGAAGTAAGGAGTGAGCCGTGGCAAAGAAGCGTAACCGCCGCGAGCGCCGCGAGCGCAGGGGCAGCAGCCAGCCGCGCAGCGCGCCGACCGTAAGCACGACAAAGCTGAGCGAGCTCGAGGGCCGCTGGGATAACCCGACTGGCGGGATGGCATTCCCGATCGACCGCATCGAAGGCGACGAACCGATCAGCGACACCGACATCTACGAGGGCGAGCTCGAGACCGGAAGCGATATTGGGCAGCCGAACGACATGGAGAGCCTCGATCTACGCAGGGAGCGCGAGCAGCTCGCAGGGTCGACAGACGACGCCTACAAAGCGTCGCAGGAGGGCCTAACCTACGTGCCGCCGACCGAGGAGCCCTACGACGAGGATCGCCCGCGCACATTCACCGCATCAGGCGACGAGGTCGAGGAACGGCTGCGCGCGGCGCTGCGCGAGGACAGCCGCACCGCACCCTATGCCGACAGCGTAGAGATCATCGCCAGCGCGAGTCGCGTTGTGCTACGCGGAGTGGTGGACGATCAGGCCGCCGCCGAGAGCCTGGTGAGCGTCGCTGGCGACGCCGCTGACGTGGCCGAGGTGGTCAACCGACTCGACGTACGCGCCCTGCGGCACATCCGCTGAGCACACTTGCGCCCGCGCCGCAGATATGGTACATTCGCACCATGCGGGCGTAGCTCAGTGGTAGAGCATCTGCCTTCCAAGCAGATGGTCGCGCGTTCGAATCGCGTCGCCCGCTCCAACGGTTTAGGGCATCAGGAAGCGAAATCCCGCCGGGGTCTCCGGCGGGATTTTGCGTTCATGTAGCCAAGTTTGTAGCCAAAGTTCAAGAGTCTGCTCCCGTGTCCCTGCGTCTGTAGCCATATGCCCCCTCGGATGGCTACAGAGATCTCGCTGCGCCCGCGCTGCGATCGCGGCGCTTTGCTGGGGGAGCGGCGGGGTGAGGCGGCATTGTTCCCCCGTGTAGCCACATCTGTAGCCATGCTTCCAGGTGTGACACTCCCTGTCACACCTCTGCCGTATGCTGAATGTACTCCAACGACGGGCCGCCCGCGCCCGTCAGCAACCTGTGCAGGGACGACGACGTACGCGAAAGGGAGCAGCAGATGCACACACAGGTCACCGTCCGCGACGAGCTGGTCTTCCGCCTGGCCGCCCCCCGGTCGAGTTTGTCCTCGGCTTCCCCACCAACCACCTCACTGTTCGCGACCTGATCCGCGCCCGCATCGAGCAGGAGGTCGCGGCCTACAACGAGCGTCAGGGCGAGTACTTCCAGGGCCTCGTACAGCCGGGCGCGGCCGAGCTGACGCTGAACGGCTATCGCATGCCCCGGCCGCGCCGCATCGACCCCGCCGAGCAGGTGGAGCGGGCGCTTGAGGCTTTAATGCGCAACGGCTTCCTCATCTTGATCGACGACCGCCAGGTCGAGCAGCTCGACGACGTCGTGATCCTGGGCGAGCAGACGGTCGTCACCTTCCTCAAGCTCGTGCCGCTGGTGGGGGGGTAAGCCGATGAGCCCCATCACATCCCTTGCCACACAGATAAGCGACCTGATCACCTCCTGGGCCGAGCGTTTCTCTCACTCCACCGCCCAGCTCCGCGACTTCCCTGCCGGTCAGGAGATCGTGCGCGCGAGCCCTGAGGAGCAGCGGGCCTTTGTGATGGCCGCGGTTGCCTGGCTGGAGGATCCGGTCAACGTCCCCGGTGTCAGCTGGACGCTAGCCGAGAGCGTCTCGGCCCTGCTGCGCCGCTCGCTCCCCTTCACCCACGATGATGTCCTGGCCCTGCTCGGCTGGGTGCGCAGCAGCACCCACGGCTGGCGGATCGAGCCATACGTAGGCAAGATCGTCACGACCTACCTCGCGAGTAACCCGCGCACCCCCGCCCTGGATACGGCCCTCGACGCCCTGGTCGCCGACCTGGAGGGCCGCGCCTGGGGCGCCGATCAGCGCCGGCGCCTGCTCACGCTCAAGGAGCTTGCCGGCATTGTCGAGACGGAGCAGCCCCTCCTCGCGGGCGAGCCCTGGGCTGACGCCGCGCGCGCCGAGATCGCCGCCTTCGCGCCCGAGCAGCGGGCGCTGTGGACGCAGCTGCTCCGGCAGTGCGCTGCGGCCGGCGGCTCCACCCCGGGCCAGAAATGGCGCAAGGCCGCGACCGCGCCGGTCGAGTGCCTCGGCGCGGAGGAGGTGCGGGCGGCGCTGCTGCGCTGGCTGCCCCTGGTTGACCAGCCGCGCTCGGAGCCCATCGCCCTGCCAGGGGGCCACACGCTGCACCCGCTGGTACTGCATGATCGCAACCTCGATATCCTGCGCGGCATGGTCTAGCTCTGCGCCGCCGACGACACCCGCGAGCTGGCCCGCGCCCTCGGCGGCATCGTCGTCGCCTGCTACCGCAAGATCCCCGGGGTCGGCCCGCGCGCGGCCCGCCTCGCCAACGCAGCCATCTGGGCGCTGGGCCAGATGCCTGGCCAGCACGGCATGGCCCAGCTCGCCCTGCTCAAGACGCGCGTGCGGTTGCCTGCCGCGCAGAAGCAGATTGAGGCGGCCCTGGCTAACGCTGCCGAGCGGGCGGGGCTCCTCCCCGACGAGCTTGCGGAGCTGCTGGTGCCTACCTATGGTCTGGAGGAGGTCGGCCTGCGGCGCGAGGTGCTCGGCGGCGTGATCGTCGATCTCGTGGTCGCCGGGGGCGTCGAGCTGCGCTACACGCGCGCCGACGGCAAGAAGCTCGCCGCGGCGCCGAAGGCGCTCAAGGCCGAGCACGGCGACGCCCTGAAGGAGCTGAGCAGCGCGGCCGCCGACATCAAGGCGATACTCCCGGCCAGCGCGACCGCGTCGAGCAGCTCTACCTGCAGCAGCGGACCTGGCCCCTCGCCGCGTGGCGCGAGCGCTACCTCAACCACCCGCTCGTCGGCACGCTCGCCCGCCGCCTGATCTGGCGTTTCACGGCCGAGGGGACGCAGCAGGTCGGCATCTGGCACGCGGGGCAGGTTGTCGGCGTAGACGGGCAGCCGCTTGCTGGCCTGGGCGATACGACCACCGTTAACCTCTGGCACCCGCTGGACAGCACCGCTGAGGAGGTGCTCGCCTGGCGCGCATGGCTGTCGCCCACGAGGTGCAGCAGCCCTTCAAGCAGGCCTATCGCGAGATCTACCTGCTCACCGATGCCGAGCGGGCCACCCGGGTCTACTCGAACCGCTTCGCCGCCCATATCGTCCGCCAGCACCAGTTCAACGCCCTCTGCGCCGCCCGCGCCTGGAAGAACCAGCTACGGCTGATGGTGGACGACAGCTACCCGCCGGCCCACCGCCTGCTGCCGGCCTGGGGGCTGCGGGCCGAGTACTGGGTCGAGGGCGCAGGAGATCAGTACGGCCGGGACACCAACGAGACCGGCACGTATCTCTACCTGGCCACCGACCAGGTGCGCTTCTACCCGCTCGACGCAGCTCAGCACTACGCCCACGCCGGCGGCGGCTACCAGCAGTCCTGGCGCGACCAGGGCCCCGCCCATGACCCCGTGCCCCTGGAGCAGGTTCCGCCCCTGGTGCTCTCCGAGGTGCTGCGCGATGTCGACCTGTTCGTCGGGGTGGCGAGCGTGGGCAACGACCCGACCTGGCTCGACAATGGGCGCGAGGTGCGCTACCACGACTACTGGCGGGGCTACGCCTTCGGCGATCTCTCCGAGACGGCGAAGACCCGGCGCGAGGTGCTGGCGCAGCTGATCCCGCGGCTGAAGATCGCGGCCCGCTGCCGCCTCAGCGAGCGCTTCCTCCACGTGCGCGGCGACATCCGCAGCTACAAGATCCACCTGGGCAGCGGCAACATCATGATGGAGCCGAACGACCAGTATCTCTGCATCGTCCCGGCGCGCGGAACGACGACAGGCGCCGAGGGCACGCGCTTTGTGCCCTTCGAGGGCGACGGAACCATGGCGATCATCCTCAGCAAGGCCCTGCTGCTGGCTGAGGACACCAAGATCACCGACCCGACGATCACCAGGCAGCTGCACTAGTAACCTCGGCGCAACACAGACAGCCCCCAGTGGGGCGATACTGCGCAGGATACCGAGCACGTCAGGCCGCCTACAATCCGTCGCGAGGCGGCTGTGGAACGCGGTGCCGCGTGCTATGCTCCCCCTATCGCGCTGCCGGCAGCGCGGAACCGATCAGGAGGTGCCGCCATGAACCGCCACGACGACATCCAGGACACCCACCGCTTTTGAGCCGACCAGCAAGCGTCGCAAGGGCTTCCCCTCCGAAACCCAGGTCAAGCGCGGCGAGCGGGTCGTCCACGGGGGCAAGGAGTTATGCGAGAAGCTCGGGCGCAACGACCCCTGCCCCTGCGGCTCCGGGAGGCGCTTTGAAGAGCTGCTGCCTACGCTCTGGCCGCTTTGACGGCGTGCTGCGCGACCACTACTTTTAGGGAGTGAGCAGCTACGGCGCCCTGGAGTTCTTCCAGGGCGCCGCCCGTTGGCCTACGGATCAGAGAGGTAGCTGAGCGAGGCCTCGATCGGGTTGTGGTAAGTCGCACGTCACCTGGGGCGCCAAGCAATCGATGAGCCAGTGCCACTATCGTTTTGGTGGCATGCAATCGGCGTAGTCATTGTAAAACTTTTCGATTATGCTTTGCTGGCGGAGGTCGCCGCTGAGTATGGCCATCAGCGTTCCGGACATGAATAGCACGCCGTTGGATGTCTTCACCGTCTGAATAAGCAGCTCCAGCGGGTAGCCCTTAGCGCTTAGCCTGGTTCAACGCCCGCGAGAGTACAAGGCAGGCGTACTCGACCGAGCGCGGCCCGAGCTTGCGCTTGCCCTCCGTAGGCTCCTTCTGGCGCAGCGCATTCGCCATCCCCTGAACATGCTCTGGCAGCAGCTTCTGGAGTTTGTGACACTTCTCCACCCCCGCGCGTGGGTTGCCGCCTTGGACAAGGTTCTCTTCCACTTGACACTCTCAGCCACAGCCCGACAGCCCGACAGCCCGACACCGTGCGCTTGTCGGGCTGTCGGGCTGTGTCAAGTATCGCGTCGCATTCTGAAGCCTTGTCTTGCTGGCGGAAGAAGAAGCGCACCGCCACGACGCCGCCCGGCGCGATGCATGGTGGGGCCGGGCCCGCGAGGCCGCCGCGCTGCTCCGCGCGCGCTTCGGTGCGAAACGCATCGTCGTGCTCGGTGACCTGGTGCGGCCCACACCCCTCCACTTCTGGTCTGAGCTAACCCTGGTGGTCGCGGGTCTATCTGACTACAGCTACGACATGTACATGGCCCTACGCGAGTTGGAGCGCGAGCCGAAGATAGAAGTACGCCGGATCGAGGAGCTTTCGCCACGGCAGGCGGCCATGCTCATGCTGGAGGGGCGCGAGATTTCGTAGCGATGAGATTCTGGAGGTATGCATGGAGATTGCCGATATCCCCAACCTACCGAGCCGCGAGCAGCGGTTTGAGGAGATTACGGTCGACTGCTACAACGAGGACGAGGCCCTGAGCGCTTTTGAGGTCTACCTGAGCGAGGCGCTGCAAACGCCTTTTGCCGCCCGCTGGGGAGCGCCGGGCACCGAGCGCATGCCCGTCATCGTGTTTGGTGCCGCAAGTGGTTATGACGACGATGGCGTGCTGCTGCGGGTTCGCCTCGCCGATGGCGACGAGCAGGAGGTGCTCGCCGACCAGCTCTGGGCCGTGGAGACGCCCGGCGTCAACGCCACAGTACTCGATGACTACCGCGCCTTTGTGGCCGTGGGCGGCCTGCCCTTCGACGACGATGAGGATGCGGAGGAGTGGGATGAGGAATGAGCAGCGAGGCGGCCCGCCAGCAGGCGGAGGATCACGCCCACAAGGAGCGCCAGCGCCGCGCCGAGGCCCAGGCCCGCAAGGAGAAGCAGAAGCGCAAGGCTTCATCGGCCGCTCGCAAGGCCAACCGCAAGAAGAGGAAGTAGCTGATGCTACCTACACCAGCCGCTGCTCCTTGAGCCGGCGCTGAGGCGCGGGTGACCCGGCATAGGGCGCCGTCACCTCCGCCAGTCTGGTGTTGTAGGCCGCCCGCTGGCCGCGGTGCGCCGCCAGGTCGCGCAGCTCGGCCAGCAGGGCCACCCCTTCGTCGTAGCCGCTCGCCGTGCGCTTCGCCAGCAGGCTGGTCACATTAGCCCATGCCTGGGCCTCGCGCTGCGCCAGGGCCTCCAGCTTCGCCAGCCGGGCGCGCTCAGTTGCCTCACGCTCGCGCCGCACGCGCAGCTGCTCCTGTCGCTCCGCCGCCGCCTGGATCGCGGCGAACGTGCGGCGGGCGAGCGATGTTGGCGAGGCTGGTTTTGTCCCGCCGACCTCGCGCAGACGCCGGAGCAGTGCGATGCCAACGTGGCTCTCGCCGCGAGCCACCCGCGCCAGGAAGGCGTTGCGCTCCGCCTCGGGCAGCAGCGTCACCTAGCGCTCCAGGGGCTCCTGCGTGGCCGTGAGGCTGGGGCTGGCCTCGACCGCCGCGGCGATCAGGTCTTGATCGATGGCGAAGAACTCGGCGAACGCCTGGAGTGCCGGGTCAAGCTGTCCAAGCCCTGGCGGCACCGGCGGCTCAACCAGCGGCTCCACCTCCTCGTCATCGTCGGCCCAAGCGGCCCGCTCCGGCGCACAGCGCAGCCAGAAGAGGTAGCGTGCGCGCAGGTCGTCGCGCAGGATGGCCTCGCGCAGCGGGATCAGCGGATCAAGCAGGCCGTCGCCCTCAATCCAGCCGTAGCCCTCCTCCTCGCGGATCTCAAGGTTGAGCACAAGGTGCTGCTTCGTCGTGTGGACATCGCCGACGTAGCTCTCCTCGTCGCCGAGCAGGTATGGCTGCAGCTGCTCAAGCGTGAGCGCGCCCGCTGGGAAGCGGAACGCCAGCTGCTTTGAGCCCCAGTTGGCAATGTAGAGCAGGGCGTCGAAGTGTTGCTCCAGCACCTTCAGCGGGTCGCCGCGGAAGCTGCCATAAGCGTAGTTGAAGGCCGCACGGGATGCGCTCAGCTCAACGCGGCTGGAGAGCCTGCGTATCTCGGCCTGCTGCTCGGTCGTCAGTGGCCGATCAATCGTCTGAAACTCGTAGTACTGGTACTCGCTCATCTGGTATCACCCTCAAGCTCAGCCAGGGCCTCATCAGGGGTGAAGGCGCGCACAACGGGCGCCGCCCGCTCGCGTTGCTCGCGATCAAGCGAGACGAGCGCACAGCCATGACGCTGAGCCATCACAATTGCTGTCTACCAGGGCATTATAGTCTATTCGGCTGTTGGCCTTCACGCAAGCGATCTCGTGACAACACATGCACGATGACACGATGAATCGTGTACACTATGGGGGGCGTGGTCGTTACCAGGGTGGTTCACCTATGTATATGGTAGCCTTCCATCAGTTTTTTCCGGAGGTCGCTCGCACTGAGACCCGGAGCGTCACCATCGAGGGCTCGCCCAGCCTTCCGGACGGCGACTATGGATTCTTTGAGTCCTATTGTGATGATCCGTCGTGTGATTGCCGGCGTGTCCTGATCAATGTGTATCGATCAGATGATTTCTCAAAGATATGGGCGACGATCAGCTATGGATGGGAGCCCATCGGCTTTTACCGCCGGTGGCTGGGCAGCCACCATGCATTGGCCGATGCATTCAAGGGGCCGGCGCTCGACCAGTTTCAACCACAGACGGCCTATGCCCCTGCCCTACGCGATCTCTTCGCGACGCTCTTGAACGATGGCGCATATGTTGAGCGATTACGACGGCACTATGCGCTCTTCAAAGGGCGGGCCCAGCCAACGCGGCCCACACGCTCCGAAAAGGTGAGCCGTGGGAAGCGAAAGCCTTAGGAGCCTGTATGTATCTTGACCGGGTCGTGCTGGAGCATATACGCGGCTTCGAGAAGCTGGATTTCTCGCTTGCCCGGCCCGATAGCAGCTACGCTGGCTGGACGGTCTTCACCGGGGATAATGGCTCGGGCAAGAGCACCCTACTGAAAGCGATCGCGGTCGGCCTGACCGGGCGCGACACGGCGCGTGCCCTCCAGCCGAGCTTCCACCGCTGGGTGCGCCACGGCGCACCCGCGAGCGAGGGCGCCATCCAGCTCAATATCGTCCGCGTGGCCGACGACGATGAGCCGACGGGGCAGGGCAGCCGGTCGAGCCGGCCCTTCCCCGCCCGCCTCAGCCTGAAGAACGGCGGCAAAGACACGCTGCTCCAGGCCGTGACCCCGGCGGGGAAGCCCAGGAGCTCCCAGACCCCTGAGCAGACCATCTGGTCGCCCAACGCGGCGGGCTGGTTCTCTTGCGGCTACGGGCCATTCCGACGCGTCTTCGGCGCGTCGTCCGAGGCCACGCAGATGATGGCCGCACCGAGCACGGCACGCTATGTGACCATGTTTCAGGAGGCAGCCTCGCTGGCCGAGGCCGACCGCTGGCTGCGCGAGCTGCGCTACAAGGCTCTGGAGAACCGCCAGACGGAGGGAGCTCAGCTGGACTTGCTGCTGGAGCTGCTCAACGACGACCTGCTGCCGAATCAGATTCGCGTCGCCCGGGTCGACTCAGACGGCCTCTGGCTGGTCGACCGCAACGGGATCGAGCTAGCCTGGAGCGAGATGAGCGACGGCTACCGCGCGATGCTCGCCCTACTGGCCGACATCGTCCACCACCTGATCGACGCCTATGGAACCGCCGGGCTGATCGCACGGGATGCCGATGGGCAGCTGTCGATCACGCGCAGCGGCGTGGTGCTGATCGACGAGATCGACGCCCACCTGCACCCGGAGTGGCAGCGCGAGGTCGGCTTCTGGCTCAAGCGGCGCTTCCCGAAGATCCAGTTCCTCGTCACCACCCACAGCCCGATCATCTGCCAGGCTGCCGACCCGAACGGGCTGTTTGTGCTGCCAGAGCCCGGTAGTGACCAGCCGCCGCGCGCCCTGAGCGCGGCGGACTACACCACGGTGATCGCCGCACGCCCGGATACCATCCTGCTCACCCCGGCCTTCGGCCTGCAGAACACGCGCTCGCCGCAGGCGGTCGATGCGCGCAGCGAGTACGCCCGCCTCCATGCCAAGCTGCGAGCCACCGGTGCCCTCAGCCTTGACGAGCAGACGCGGGTGGCCGAGTTAGAGGTCTTTGTGCTGAGCGACGAGGAGCTGTAGCGATGCGCCGGGTCGTTCGCCTTGACCTCTCATCCGAGTCAGCGCAGGGCATGGAGCGCGAGCAGGCGCGGGCTGACGCCCGGCGCGCGGACAGGGCGCTCAACGTCGAGGCCGCGTGGCGCCGCGCCCGGCGCAACAAGCCGCTGCGCGAGGCATGTGACACCCTGCGGGCAATGGCCGGCAACCGCGAGCGCTGCATGTACTGCGGCGACGCCCACGGCAGCGACATCGACCACTTCTGGCCCAAGGCGCCCTACCCCGAGCGCATGTTTCGCTGGCCGAATATGCTGCTCTGCTGCGCCGAGTGCGGCCGGATCAAGGGGACTCAGTTCCCCCTGTCCGACGGTCAGGCCATCCTGATCGACCCGACCGTCGATGACCCCTGGCTATTTCTGGACTTCGACCCGCAGACGGGCAACATTGTGCCGCGCTACGACTCTAAGCGGGAGGCGTACATACTGAGGGGCGAGCAAACGGTCGCCATCCTCCAGTTCGACCGGCGTGAGGCCATGGCCAGGGGCTACCAGCGCACCTTCCGCCGTATCACGCGCAGGGTCGAAGCGGCGCTGACTCAGCAGCACCCGGACGCCGCCGCGCTGCTCCACGACCTTGGCGAGGCCGACGATCACGGCCTGCTCGGCTGGTGCTTCGACGGGCTGGGCCGCCACGTCGCCCCCTTCGACGCCCCCTTCGACGAGCTCCGGGCGCGCCACCCGACCGTGTGGGAGGCGTGCCGCCAGGGATATCGGCAGCTCTGATCTGCCGTCAGCGGATCACACGACTTGTTCATGTAGCCAAACTGTAGCCAAGCCGGCGAATTTCGGTGGATGTGGGCGGAAGGGGTGGGATCAGGAATGGCTTCCTGAAGCCTCAAAACACGGCTGTGGACACTGGCAGGCGCTCCCCTGGCTGCCTTCCAAGCAGATGGTCGCGCGTTCGAATCGCGTCGCCCGCTCCAACGGTTTACCGCATCAGAAAGCCTCAGCGCACACCCACCGCGCTGAGGCTTTCTGACGTCTGCAGCCAACATACTGCCAAGCCTACTGCCAAACTCACGGCGTATACCGCCCCCGAGCTTCTGGCGACGGCGCCCTGCCAGGTCTGGTCGTGGGACATCACCAAGCTGCGCGGCCCCCAGCCGGGGATCTGGTATCAGCTCTATGTCGTGCTGGACATCTTCTCGCGCAAGATCGTCGGCTGGCGCATCGAGACGCGCGAAGACGCGGAACTGGCGGAAGCCTTGATCGCGGAGAGCTACACCCGCGAGGGGGTGCAGCCGCACCAGCTCACCTTGCACGCCGACCGCGGGGCATCGATGACCTCGAAGACCCTGGCCGAGCTGCTGATCGACCTGGGCGTGGCCCAGTCCCACAGCCGACCGACGATTTCGGACGATAACCCCTACGCAGAGAGCCAGTTCAAGACCATGAAGTACGGCCCGACCTATCCTGACCGCTTTGCGAGCATGGACGCGGCTCGCGTCTGGATGCGCTGGTTTGCCGACTGGTACAACCACGAACACAAACACAGTGGCATTGCGCTCCTGTCGCCCGCAGTCGTGCATAGCGGACGGGCACCGGAGGTGATTGCCACACGTCAGGTCACGCTCGATGCCGCGTATGCCGCCCACCCAGAGCGGTTCCCGCGCGGCCGACCCATCGCGCCGCAGCTTCCAGCCCAGGTAGGGATCAACCTGCCGCGCCCCAGCGCTGCGGCCCCCACACCGGCGACACCGGAGCCCCTGCCGACGGAGCTCCCGGTGTCAAGGGTCTCAGCCGCGCAGCGGCCCCTTGACACCGGGAGCTCCGTCGGCGAGGCTGACCCGGAGGTGTCGGTCGTGGGGGGCAGCCACGCTCCATAATTCGCTCAGATCACTGTCCAAAGGCACTTGACACATTCCGAGCGGGGCCACCGACGCTCCCAGGTTTACCCAGCGCTTATTCGCGCTAACAAAAAGTTGGGCGTGAGCTTCTACGCCTACATCCATGACCGTATCTCCGAGCGGGCCAAGACCCTCAACCTCGGCGCCTCATGGGCCGAACTCGACCTTCCCCCGACTTATTGAGCAACTACACCGTCCGGGCAATCTTATGCACGGTGGCCACAAGCGCCTGTTGCGGGCCTTTGCGCGCCCGCATCGCCCGATAGTAGGCGCTGAAGGCCGTATCAGTGCGTGAATCTGGAGCCACTGGGCATCGTTCCAATCGCTCTTGCGTCCGGGGACGATCTTGGCGTGACGAGCGTTGACCAGATAGAGCACCAGGCCGCGCGCCTCAAGCAACTCGAATGCTGGCGATGGTGTAAGCTGCAGGTCGTTCAAGGGCTGGTCGTCGGTATCCGCTCGCGTGCGAGGAGGTGCGCGATGGATATCCGCGTCAGGCCGATTGGGGTGGTTTGCGGCGGGCGGCAGGCCCCTGAGGATGACGATTGGGGCGGCATGGAGGCGGCCATCGTGCTCGCCGACGATCTGCCGGAGGATGCCCTCGTCGGTCTCGACGCCTTCTCGCACGCCGAGATCCTCTTCGTCTTCCACCAGGTCGATCCGGCGAAGATCATCACGAGTGCGCGTCACTCGCGCAACAACCCGGACTGGCCGGCGAGCGCGCGCATGCGGCCCTCGTGATCGACCCAGCCCGGTGCCCACGAGTCGCTGTCGGTGCTGCTGACGCCGCTCGGCGTCCCTATCGTCCTATTTGTCCAGACCGTCACGCATCGCTCCTCTGTTGGAAAGCTGTCCCTCGTACTATACCACTTCTGTGCCTGATGGCAAGGGACTTAGGTCGGAGAGAGTGTTGTAAACTGGTATCAGTCAAATGTTGTAAACTCATATCAGCCTTCTGGCTGAGGGGTGTTGTAAACTGGCATGCTATGCTGTGCGTGTCAAGCGGCGAACCACACGAGACCAAGAACACCAAAATATACGACCAGGGTGTAGCGCAGCCAGCAGCGCGCTCGCGTCGGAAGCGAGAGGTCGCAGGTGCGAAGCCTGCCACCCTGACCATACGGGTCTGGTGTAACAGCAGCACACTGGTCTCCAAAACCAGCAGCGGGGGGGGAGAACCCTCGACCCGTGCCACACCTCGACGACGAATCGCACCTTTCTAACCAGTCCGCACTGACACGACGACTTCGACCGGCGCTAACACCCGTCGAAGTCGCCTTCCACGGGGCGCGGGTCTGCTGGGTAGACACGCTGCTGAAGGCCGCGAGGCACCAGCGAGGGCGGGGTTCAATCCCCCGGCGCTCCACCAGTGACCGCATAGCTCAGGAGACAGAGCGCCGGTTTGCGAAGCCGGAGGCCCGAGGTGCGAGTCCTCGTGTGGTCGCCATTTCTCGCTGTAGCTCAGGAGACAGAGCGCCGCCCTCCGAAGGCGAAGGCCGCCGGTGCAACTCCGGCCAGCGAGGCCACACGGTTCCGTAGCTCACCAGCAGAGCGCCCGGCTGTCAACCGGGAGGGAGCGGGGGCAGTACCCGTCGGAGCCGCCAGTACCCATAGCCGATAACCGATAACCGATAGCCGAAAGGCCCACATCGCAAGCCAGCAACTATCGGCTATCGGATATCAGCTATCGGCTATGTTATTGCCGGATGGCCTAATTGGTAGGGCACCTGACTCTGAATCAGGCAGTTCCAGGTTCGAGCCCTGGTCCGGCAGCCATCATCGATAGCCGATAGCCGATAACCGATAACCGAAAGAGGAACAATCCGTGATCGCAGGGGTGATGGGTAAGGTTGGATAAGGATCTATCGGTACAACTGTAGTAATAGCCGATAGTTGTCGCTGCTGAAAGCTGAAAGCTGAAAATCGGACAGCGAAGCCTTTCAGCTTTCAGCTTTCAGCTTTCAGCTTTCCCTGTGGTGCGGGAAGCCGAAAAGCGAGGCGCTCGCCTGCAACGCGAGAAGAGCGGGGGCAGTACCCGCAGGGAACTCCACATGGGGCGTTGGCTGAGTAGTAAAGCGCCGGTTTGCTAAACCGTGGCCGTGCGGCAGCGCACGCGCAGGTGCAATCCCTGTCCGCCCCTCCATCCCCATCGGGTGCGCCGATGCAAGTGCATCGACTGGGCTCGAACCCCAGGAAGGCGCATCACGGGGCGCATGCCGCAGGTGCGGCACTTCGCTTGGAAGGCGAGGCGACCGGCGACGGTCGGCGGATCATTACCGCTGCGCCCCTCCACTATCTCGTTCGGGTCTATCAGAGTCAGCCAGAGTGTCAGCGAAAGGGACACGGCCATGCAGGTGCTGCTCATCAACGCCAACTACGCGCCGCTCGCGGTCGTCACGCTCCCGAGGGCGATGCGGCTCCTCGCCCGCCAGAAGGCCGAGGTGCTGGAGACCGACGCACGGGCGATCACCACCGGCACGGAGGGTGTCACCGTGGCCCGCCCGCTGGTGATGCGCATGCGCAGCTACGTGTGGGCCAAGCTCATCCGCCACCCGAACGTCTCGCGCCCGCTGGTGATCGCCCGCGACGGCGAGACCTGCCAGTACTGCGGCTGCCAGCCGGGCCGCGCCCAGCTCACCCTCGACCACGTCCTGCCGCGCGCCCAGGGCGGGGAGAGCAGCTGGGAGAACCTCGTGGCGGCGTGCCGCGCCTGCAACGCGCACAAGGCCAACCGCACGCCCGAGCAGGCGGGAATGGTGCTGCGCAGCCAGCCGCGCCGGATGATGCTCTCGGTCGCCAGCCGGATCGACCTCAGCGCCCGCGAGGTCTGGGGCCAGTACGGGTATCACTGAGGCACTGAGGCACTGAGGCACTGAAGATTGAGTCGCTGAAGTGTCAGCCATATGAGGAGGTGCGCCATGAAGCTTGCGGAGGCCCTGGTGGAGCGCAAGGCGGCCCAGCAGAAGCTGGCCGAGCTGAACGAGCGGCTGCAGCGGGTGGCGGTAGTGCAGGAGGGCGAGCGCCCGGCCGAGGAGCCGGCCGCCCTGCTCGCCGAGGTGGGGGCGGTGGCCGAGCGGCTGGAGGGTCTGATCCTGGCGATCAACCGCACCAACAGCCAGGCGGATCTGGCCGACGGCCGCAGCATCACGGCGGCGATCGCCCGCCGCGACGTGCTGCGCATGCGCCAGGGCGTGCTCGACGCGCTGCTGCGCAGCGTGGGCAGCCCGCAGTACCGCGCCCGCGGCGCCGAGATCAAGTTCGTGCCCACCGTGGCCGTGCCCGAGCTCCAGCGCGAGCGCGACGCCCTGGCCAAGGCCTACCGCGAGCTGGACGCGGCCATCCAGGCGGCCAACTGGGCCGTCGATCTGCAGGAGGTGTAAGGACATTGGTCACAAGTTAAGGTGGGACGGAAATTGTCAAGTAGAGCAGAT
>NZ_JAIEWN010000002.1:217697-223494 GCF_019599295.1 Oscillochloris sp. ZM17-4
GCCGAGAGAGGTGATCCGCCTGATGGTGCGCCTGCTGCTCGACGGCGACATGGCCATGCTCCAGCAGGAGAGTGTGATCCGCACGGTCTACGACCCCTGCGCGGGGTCAGGCGGCATGCTCTCGATCGCCAAGGAGTATGTGCTCAGCACGATCAACGCCACGGCCGACCTGCGCCTCTTCGGTCAGGAGGTCAACGACGAGACGTTTGCGATCTGCAAGTCGGACATGCTGATCAAGGGCGATGACCGCGACGCCGATAATATCAAGCCCGACTCGAGCCTCTCGCGCGACGGCCACCCGCACGCGACCTTCGACTATATGCTCTCCAACCCGCCCTACGGCAAGGATTGGAAGAAGGAGCAGAAGTATGTCGAGGACGAGGCCGAGCGCGGCGCGCAGGGCCGCTTCGGCGCCGGCACCCCGCGGATCAGCGACGGCCAGCTACTGTTCCTCCAGCATATGATCGCCAAGATGAAGCCGCCGGCCGAGGGCGGCAGCCGGATCGCGATCGTGCATAACGGCTCGCCGCTCTTTACTGGCGACGCCGGCAGCGGCGAGAGCGAGATCCGGCGCTGGATCCTTGAGCGCGACTTGCTGGAGGCGATCGTCGCCCTGCCGGGGCAGCTGTTCTACAACACCGGGATCACGACCTATATCTGGGTGCTCTCGAACCGTAAGCCGGCCACGCGCACCGGCAAGGTGCTGCTAGTGAACGGCGCGGCCACCCGCAAGGAGGGCGACAAAGAGGTCGAGGTGTTCGCCCAGAAGATGCGCCGCAGCCTGGGCGATAAGCGCAACGAGCTCAGCGACGCGCATATCGACGCCCTGGCGGCCCTGGTATCGGCCTTCGCAGATGGGCCGTACTCCAAGGTCTTTGATACGACCGACTTCGGCTACCGCAAGATCACGGTCGAGCGCCCGCTGCGCCTGAGCTTTCAGGCCACCCCCGAGCGGATCGCCCGGCTGCGCGAGGAGCGCGCCTTCCAGGCCCTCGCTGGCGGCAAGAAGCGCAAGCCGGCCGACCAGAGCGACATGTTCGGCAGCGCCGAGCAGGACGCGCTCCTGAACGCTCTGGCCAGCCTCGACCCGGCCCAGGTCTGGATGAGCCGCGCCGACTTCGAGCAGGCGCTGGACGCAGCGCTCAAGCAGGCCGGGCTGAAGCTGGGGGCGCCGGTGCGCAAGGCGGTGCTCAGCGCCCTGGGCGAGCGCGACGAGGCGGCGGCGATCTGCCGCGACGGCCGCGGCCACCCTGAGCCCGACCCCGAGCTTCGCGACTACGAGAATGTCCCGCTCAACGAGGATGTGGACGCCTACGTCGCCCGCGAGGTGCTGCCCCACGTGCCCGACGCCTGGGTCAACCAGGATGTGCGCGACCCCAAAGACGATACGGTCGGCAAGGTGGGCTACGAGATCAGCTTCACGCGCTACTTCTACCAGTACCAGCCGCCGCGGCCCCTGGCGGCGATCGACGCCGATATTAAGGCGCTCGAGGACGAGATTGCCGCGATGCTCCAGGAGGTGACCGGTGACGAGACAAGCGCCGTCGTGCGAGGCAAGCATGCGTGAGATCCGGCCACTGGCGCGCGACGAGGTCACACAGGTGTGGTCGATCGACCGCCGCGAGGTGATCGAGCGCGTGTACTACCTGCGCGACGGCGCCCTCGTCCTTGAGCCTGAGTATTACGATATGCAGGGCTGGCCGCCGGGCTCAGCTGAGAAGTACACCCCGCTGCTCCTGGATTGCTATGACCGGGGCGGCGCCTTCGTCGGCGCCTTCGACGGCGAGACCCTGGCCGGCGTGGCGGTGCTCGACACGATCCGGCGCGGCCCGCGGGGCGACCTGCTCCAGCTGGAGTTTCTGCATGTCGGCCGCGACTACCGCGGGCGGGGCCTGGGCCGGCGCCTCTTCGCTCAGGCATGTGACATCGCACGCGAGCGCGGCGCCCGCGGCCTCTACGTCTCGGCGACGCCCTCGGAGCACACCGTCCACTTCTACCACTCCCTCGGCTGCGCCCTGGCGCCCGAGCCCGACCCCGAGCTCTTCGCCCTGGAGCCCGAGGACATTCATCTCGTCTGCCCACTGGAGCGGAGCTAACCTGATGAGCGGCACCCTCGATACGACAGCCCGCTACCGATCCTACCCGGCGTACCGCGACTCCGGAGTGGAGTGGCTTGGCGAGGTGCCGGCACATTGGGCGGTGAAGCGGCTGCGCTTCGTGCTGGGGCGTAAGCCGACACCTTCCGAGGCTAGCCATCTCCCTGCTGATACTCCGGTGTCGTTTCTGCCGATGGAGTTGATCGGCGATGACGGCACCTTTGATTACGAGAGCGCGAAGCCGATCGGCGAGATTGGCACCGGGTACACCTACTTCGCCGAGGGCGATGTCACTGTTGCCAAGATCACCCCCTGTTTCGAGAATGGCAAGGGCGCGCTAATGGTCGGCCTGGTCAACGGAGTAGGGTTCGGCACAACCGAGCTCCACGTCCTTCGCCCGGGGCCACGGCTTGAGCGCACGTTCCTCGAGCACTGGGCGCCGCGCAGCGTGGCCCAGCTGAACGACTACGACATCATGGTCGTCAAGGTGCTGGGCGCGTTCGTCTGGCACGCCCACCCCGATACGGATGACTTCTTCCTCGTGCTCAAGGGCCGGCTGACCATCCGCCTGCGCGACCGGGAGGTGACCCTCGGCCCCGGCGAGCTCTTCGTGGTGCCGCGCGGCGTCGAGCACCAGCCCGTCGCCGCGGAGGAGTGCCACCTGCTGCTGATCGAACCGACCGGCACCCCACCGGCGCGGCCGCCACTCGCCCGCGGGCTTCTTTGCCGACTCCTACGACTACACCCAGCTGCGGGCGGCCCTGCTCGATCCGCTCAGCCCCGGCGGCGATGGCCGCTACCGCACGGCGGCCTTCGATTACCGCACCGATAGCCCGGTGGTTGCGCCGGAGGAGCAGGCCGCGCCCGGCGACATCCTGGTCTGCGACGGGATCTTCCTCCATCGGCCAGAGCTCCGCGACTCCTGGGATCTCTCGGTCTTCCTGGAGGTCAGCGTCGCCACCTCGGTCGGCCGCTGCGCCGTCCGCGACGGGAGCCCACCCGACCCACAGGATCCGGGTCAGCGCCGCTATGTTGAAGGCCAGCAGATCTACCTGCGCAGCTGCCAGCCTGAGCGCCACGCGACCTTCGTGGTCAACAATGATGCGCTCGACGCGCCCTATGTGGTCGCGCAGCGACCAACAGCATAAGAAACTTCGCCGATCGGCCTTGGAACCTCTCCCTACGTAGTACGTACATGCCCACAGGGATCGCAACTCGCCTATCAGGAGGTTGCCATGATCGCGTCGATCACCGCCGCCACAGAGATTGAGCGTGAACTGAGCCCGGGTGAACATGTACTCTGGAGCGGCCAGCCCCAGGCGGGGCTGCGGCTGCGCGCGGCGGATGCCTTCCTGATCCCCTTCACGTGCCTCTGGGCCGGGTTTGCCGTGTTTTGGGAAACCGGGGTCATCACCAGCGGCGCGCCGTTCTTTTTCATGCTTTGGGGCATTCCCTTCCTCGTCGTGGGCGCCTACATCACCGTGGGACGCTTCTTCGTCGATGCGGCGATCCGGGGAAAGACCGTCTATGGCGTGACCAACGAGCGGGTGCTGCTCATCAGCAGCTTCATGAATCGCACCGTTAAAAGCCTCCCACTCCACACCCTGCCGGAACTGGAGCTCGAGCAGCGCGGCGATGGGCGGGGGACGATTACCTTTGGCCCGAGCATGCCCTTCGCCACGTGGTATCGCGGCTTCGCCTGGCCAGGCATGGGCCAGCGGACGCCGCCCGCATTCGACATGATCCCAGATGCGAAGGCGGTCTATGATCGCATCCGGCACGCCCAGCGCGCGGCTGTCACACGAACGACGGCCTAACCGAGTCTCCCGAGTATGGGCGGTGCTGATGGAATCCTTGCCAGGCTCTGGTATCCTGAGCAGATGATTGAGACAGCGCTTTCCCCAACCCTCCCCGCGACCGTCGTCCACCGCGTGACCGGCGTGATTGATCAAGCGGAGGCGGCCAAGGGCGCCGCCGAGGCCCTGCGTGTCGTCCAGGGCCGCTTCGCAGACCACGGGCCGCTGCGGCTCCTGCTCGACCTGCGCGGGATGACCTTCGCCAGCCTGCAGGCGCATAAGGTCTGGAGCCAGGGCTTCGCACGCAGCCCGGACCTCGCCGGGCTCGTCCACCACGTGGCAATCGTCGGCACCGATACGCCGACGCTGAGAGCAGAGCAGGAGCTTCTGACGACCGATCGGGTTCACTTCTTTGTGGATCGTGCCGATGCCGAGGAGTGGCTGGCATTCGCGGCCGCATCCGGCGCAACTGCCTGAAGAGGCGTGCGAACGGAGACAGGAGACTGATAGGCGATGAACCGTCTGGAGCACCGGGCACGATGGGGTACGCGCTACGGCGGCCCCTGGCGTCTGCGCGCCCGCCTGTCCGTTGACGGACAACCACATGCCGCTCGGGCAGCGATAGAACCTCTATGCTACAATACGGGTGCGCGCTGCGATCAGGCAGCGGCAATGGTCGATCCCCGAGGGAGCGATGAGCGAACGATTAAGCCTGGAACTGCCTGATACGTTGATGCGCAGCGCCCGCGCAGTAGCGAGCCAGACGCATCGGGGCATTGAAGAGGTGCTGATCGAGTGGCTCGATCGGGCTGCGGCCGAGATCCCCGTTGATCAGCTGCCTGATGAGCAGGTGCTGGCATTGCGCGATCTCCAGATGAGCGATAGCGATCAGCATGAGCTCAGCGATCTGCTGGCTAAGCAGCGTGAAGGGCTTCTCAGCGCGCCGGGCCGCCAGCGCCTTGATCTGCTGATGCGCCAGTATCGCAGCGGCATGGTGCGGAAAGCGCAGGCGCTCAAGGTTGCCGTGGAGCGCGGTCTCCAGCCGCCGCTCCACACGTGATATGGCACGTCGGATTATTCCTGCCGAGCTCGCCCAGCGCATTCGTACCGCAGCCGGCAATCGCTGCGGCTATTGCCTGAGCCCGCAGCACCTGGTGATGGCGCGCCTGGAGATCGAGCACATCGTCCCGCTGGCCAAGGGTGGCACCGACGATGAGGCGAATCTCTGGTTGGCTTGCCCGATCTGCAACGGCCATAAGAGCGACAAAACGCAGGGACCTGACCCAGAGACCGGCGCGCTCGTGCCGCTGTTCAATCCGCGTGTCCAGGCCTGGGCTGACCACTTCCGGTGGATTGATGGCGGGCTTCGCATTGCCGGCCTGACTCCCACTGGGCGAGCCACGGTCAGCGCGCTGCATCTTTGCGATGACCCGGATGCGATTGAGGTGCGGAGCTACTGGATTCTGGCGGGATGGCATCCTCCACAGGAATAGGGCCGTGCCTATGTCAGCGTTGGGTCCATACACGAGCGTGCGCTATCCTTTTGGGAAGCCGAAACCGACTCTCTTTCCCGGCATGAATCCCTACCTGGAGCAGACGGCCCTCTGGCCCGATGTCCACAACCGCCTGATCGTCGCCATCGCTGACGCGCTGGCACCGCAACTGCGTCCCCGCTACTACGTCGCGATTGAGGAGCGCACCTATCCAAGTGTTGGCGAAGATCAGGATGTGAGCGAGGTGCCGGTGCTCGACGAGATGCGCGAGACCTTCCTGGAGGTGCGATCAGCCGCTCATGAGCGCGTGGTCACCGTGCTTGAGATCCTCTCGCCTGCCAATAAGCGTGCCGGCGCCGGCCGAACGCAGTATATCGATAGGGTGTGACCAAAACATGTAGATCGCTCATGC
>NZ_JAIEWN010000002.1:223594-234487 GCF_019599295.1 Oscillochloris sp. ZM17-4
CCCTTGGCGCGGTAGTCCCCAGGACGTAACGGCCTCTCTTTGGGCGTAAACTATTGCGGATCGATGTGCTATACTTTTTTTGTATATCCGCATCGTGGGGCGCGTGCCCCCGGGAGAGCGCCTGTGTTGGAGGAGTCCTCCACCCTCTTTGACTTTTCTGCTGCGCCCGCGCGCCAGCTGTCCGATGAAGGCCTGCCCGCCGACCGGGTCCTGATCGTGCTGCCGCTCGCCGATACGGTGCTCTTCCCCAACATGCTGGCCCCTGTCTTCGTCACCGACCCGGCCTCCAGCCGCGCCGTCGAGCGGGCCATCGCCGATGACCACATCGTCCTCGCGCTCCTCCTGCGCGAGCTTGACTTCGACGGCCCGCGGATCAGCGACCTCCACACGATTGGCGTCGAGGCTGTCATCCAGCGCGTCCGCCGGATGCCCGATGGCAGCATCTCGGTGGTGCTCTCTGGCCGTCGCCGCATGCGCGTCCTCGCGCCCGTCGATGAGTCGCCGCTCCTGCGCGTCCGCGCTGAGCCCCTGATGATCGAGGAGGACCGCACGATCGCCGTCGAGGCCATGATGCGCGCCGTCCTCTCGCTCTACGAGAAGGTGACGAAGCTCTCGCGCACGCTCCCCGATGACGCCTATGTGACGGCGATGAACGTGGAGACGCCCGGCGGCCTCGCCGACCTGATCGCCTCGACGCTGCAGATCAGCGTCGCCAGCCGCCAGCAGATCCTGGAGACGATCGACCCCGAGGAGCGCCTGCACCGCGTCATCGCCCTGCTCACCCAGGAGCTTGACCTGATGGAGCTGGAGAATCGCATCCAGAGCCAGGTGCAGAAGGAGGTCGACCGCGGCCAGCGCGAGCTGTTCCTGCGCGAGCAGATGAAGATGATCCAGCGCGAGCTTGGACAGGACGACCCGGCCCACCGCGAGCTGAGCGCCCTGCGCGCGCGCCTCGCCATCGTCGGGCTCCCTGAGTACGCCCGCGCCCGCGTCGATGATGAGCTCTCGCGCCTCGAGAGTATCCCGGCCATCGCCCCCGAGTATACGGTCCTGCGCACCTACCTCGACTGGATGGCGAATCTGCCCTGGGCCTCCTTGAGCGATGATAATGCGGACCTGCGCGCCGCCGCGAAGATCCTCGACCGGAACCACTTTGGCCTGCCCAAGGTCAAGGAGCGCATCCTTGAGTTTATCGCCGTGCGCCAGCTCGTCGGCCCCGGCCAGAAGTCGCCGATCCTCTGCTTCGTCGGCCCGCCCGGCGTCGGTAAGACGAGCCTCGGCCAGAGCATCGCCCAGGTGCTCGGCCGCCGCTTCGTCCGCCTCGCCCTCGGCGGCGTCCACGATGAGGCCGAGATCCGCGGCCATCGCCGCACCTACATCGGCGCGATGCCCGGGCGGATCATCCAGCGGCTCAAGGAGGCCGCCACGCTCAACCCGGTCTTTATGCTCGATGAGGTTGATAAGCTTGGCGCCGACTTCCGCGGCGACCCGTCCTCCGCCCTGCTTGAGGTGCTCGACCCGGAGCAGAACCACGCCTTCAGCGATCACTACATCGACCTGCCCTTCGACCTGAGCCGGACGCTGTTTATCGCCACGGCCAACATCGTCGAGGATATCCCCGACCCGCTGCTCGACCGTATGGAGGTGATCGAGCTGCCCGGCTACACCGAGGAGGAGAAGCTGCAGATCGCGCGCCGCTTCCTGGTGCCCAAGCAGCTCGCGAATAACGGCCTGCCCCCGGGCGGCCTGCGCCTCCCCGACTCGACGCTCAGGGCGGTCATTCGTGGCTACACCTATGAGGCCGGGGTGCGCAACCTTGAGCGCGAGATTGGCGCGATCTGCCGCAAGGTGGCCCGCCGCGTCGCCGAGGGCCGCCCCCGCCCGCAGCTGATCACCCCGCGCGCCGTCGAGCGTATGCTCGGCCCGCCCCGCTTTGATATCAGCGTTGCCGAGGAGCAGGATCAGGTCGGCGTGGCCACCAGTATGGTCTACACCGGCAACGGCGGCGACACCATGCCGATCGAGGTCTCGCTGATGGACGGCAAGGGCGGCATGACTCTCACCGGCCAGCTCGGCGATATTATGCAGGAGTCGGCCCAGGCGGCCCTCTCCTACATCCGCGCCCACGCCGCCGACCTCGGCGTCGATGGCAAGCGCTTCGAGAAAGTCGATATCCACCTGCACGTGCCCGAGGGCGCCACGCCTAAGGAGGGACCCTCGGCCGGTATCACCATCGCCACCGCCCTCGTCTCGGCGCTCACCGGCCGCGCCGTGCGCCGCGATGTGGCGATGACTGGCGAGATGACGCTGCGCGGGCGGGTGCTGCCGATCGGCGGGGTGAAGGAGAAGGTGCTGGGCGCCTACCGCGCCGGGGTGAAGCACGTGATCATGCCGAAAAAGAACGAGCGGGACCTCGTCGAGATCCCGCCGGCGGTGCGCCAGAAGCTTGTCTTCACCTTCGTCAGCCAGATCGAGGAGGTCCTCGACCTTGTGCTCGGCCCGCCGCCGCCCAAGCGGCCCAAGCGCACCGTCACGAAGGCGGAGAAGCCGTAGGGCGCAGCGCGCTGCGTCCCTACGGCTCCGGGGTCAGGAAGTCCACCGCCACCCAGCCCTCCTGGCCATCGGCCGCCTTCACCTTGCGCCACATATAATCGCCGCCGGGGGCGTCCTCGCCGACCTGCTCGACCCGCGTGCCGTCGGGCAGGGTGGTGATCGGCGCGCCGTCGGTGGATGGGGCGGGCCTGAGGAAGAGGCCCTGGCCGCCGGTGCCGGTGACGGTGAAGAACTTCGGGGCCGGGGGCGTGGTGGGCGCGAGCGTGGGCTGAATGATCGGGGTCAGGGCGCTCCCCGCGCCGACGCCGACGCCGGCGAAGCTGGTGGGGGCCAGCTGATCTTCGATGCCGAGCCCGGCGCTGCGCTGATCGTTGCGGCCGTAGGCCAGCAGGGCGATCAGCAGGATGAGCACGAGCGCGGCGACCCCGGCGATATAGCGCCAGCCGCCGGACTGGAGCCAGAGCTGGAACTCCTGCGGCGAGGTGGGCAGCCCGCCCGGCCCGCGCTTCGCCGACCGCGAGCCGGTGGCCCGCTCGCTGCGCCAGCCTGGGTTCACCGGCTCGCGCTGGCTCCACTCGTCGCCGCCGGCGCTCATCCGCTCGGTGCGCTTCGCCTCGCCCCGCCCGCCATCCTCGCCCGAAAGCCGTGCCGTGCTGCCGCGCCGCTGACGCTCGCTCCCATCGCTCATGCGAATCCCCCTATCTCTTCAGCATAGCCGTGCGCATGATAGCATAGGACGGGCTGTGCTACAATGCGGGAGGCCAGTGTTGAATGTTGAATGTTGAATGCTGAATGCTGAATGCTGAATGCTGAGCCATTCAACATTCAGCATTCAACATTCAACATTTCCACCGAAGGTGAGTGAATGCAGCTCCAGCTTACCTCGCCCCTCGATATGCACCTGCACCTGCGCGATGGGGCCATGCTCGATCTGGTGGCGCCGCTGAGCGCCCGCGACTTCGCCGGCGCGGTGGTGATGCCGAACCTGGTGCCGCCCGTCGATAGCCTGGCCCGCCTGGAGGCCTACGGCGCGGCAGTGCGGGCGGCCACTGCCGGCCATGTCTTCGCCCCCTCTATGACGCTGTTCTTCCGGGCCTACGATGAGGCCGAGCTGGCCGCCGCCCGCCCGCAGATCATCGGCGTGAAGCTCTACCCCGAGGGTGTCACCACCAATAGCGCCGGGGGCGTGCGCGACCTGGGGGAGATCGAGCCGACCCTGGCCGCTATGGAGCGGCTCGGCATCCCGCTGCTCGTCCACGGCGAGAGCCACGGCTTTGTGCTCGACCGTGAGGCTGCGTTCCTGCCGGTCTACGCGCGCCTCGCCCGCCGCTTCCCGGCGCTCACCATCGTGATGGAGCATATCACCACGGCGGCCGCCGTGGCCCTGCTTGATGAGCACCCCAACCTGCACGCCACCGTCACCCTGCACCACCTGCTGATTACCCTGGACGATGTGGCCGGCGGGCTGCTCCAGCCCCACCTCTTCTGCAAGCCGATCGCCAAGCGCCCCGAGGACCGCGCGGCCCTGCTGGCCGCCGCCCTGCGCGCCCACCCCAAGCTGATGTTTGGCAGCGACTCGGCGCCCCACCCCATCGACCGCAAGGAGGCCGCCGGCTGCGCCGCCGGGGTATTCACCGCGCCGGTGATCCTGCCGCTGCTCGCCGAGCTGTTTGAGCGGCACGACGCCCTGCCGCACCTCCAGGCCTTTGTGTCCGATAACGCCCGGGCTATCTACCAGATCAGCCCGCCCGCGAAGACGATCACGCTCGCCCGCGAGCCGTGGGACGTGCCCGACAGCTACGGCGATGTGGTGCCCTTTCGCGCCGGGCACACCCTGCCGTGGCAGGTAGTTATGAGGTCGCATGATTAACCAGGAAGCTGTTCAGGCCGTCGCCCAGGCCCATTTTAGCGGGCGCTTCGTCCGTCCGCTCTACGACAGCTACTGCTTCGCCCGCGTCCCCCATACGATCGAGTCTCTGCTCACCGGCGCGGCCACGCCCGGCCTGCCGCCCGCCGCCCTCGCCGGCCTGCCCGAGCGCTGCGAGACGGTGATCTTGATCTTTCTGGATGCCTTCGGCTGGCGCTTCTTTGAGCCGCGCGCCGAGCGCTACCCCTTCCTCAAGCGCTTCCTCGATGACGGCGTGGTCTCGCCGCTGACGACGATGTTCCCCTCCACCACGGCCGCCCACGTGACGACGCTGAACACCGGGCTGCCCCCGGCGGCCAGCGGGGTGTTCGAGTGGTTCTCCTATGAGCCGCAGCTCGATGCGATCATCGCGCCGCTGCTCTTCTCCTTCGCCGGCGACCACGGCCGCGAGACGCTGTCGTCGGTCGGGGCGCGCCCGGCCGATCTCTTGCCGAGGGGCACGCTCTACGACCGCCTCTCGATGGCGGGGGTGCGCTCGACGATCATCCAGCACCGCGACTATGCCGGCTCCTCGTTTACGCGCACGGTCTGCGCCGGGGCTGATGTGGTGCCCTTCCGCACGATGCCCGAGGCGCTGACGCTCCTCTCGCAGCGCCTGACGAACCGGCCCGGCCCGGCCTACTACTACCTCTATGTGGATACGATCGACGCGGTGTCGCACGTCTACGGCCCCGACAGCGCCCATGTGGACGCGGAGATCGATACGGTCCTGACCTCCCTCGACCGCCTGCTCCACCCGGCCCTCCAGGCGGCCCACGGCGATGTCGCCCTGCTGCTGGTCGCCGACCACGGCCAGATCGGCGTGGACCCGGAGACGACGATCGCGCTGAACAAGGTCTTCCCCGGGCTCGCCCACGCGACGCGCACCAGCGCCGACGGCGCACCCCTTGTGCCGGCCGGGTCGCGGCGTGATATGTTTCTCTACATCCGCGACGAGCGCCTGGCCGAGGTTCACGCCGGGCTGACGAGGGCGCTGGACGGGCGGGCCGAGGTGCATCGCACCGCCGACATGATCGCCGCCGGGATGTTCGGCGGCGACCCCAGCCCGTCCTTCCTCGGCCGGGTCGGCAACCTGGTGGTGCTGCCCTACGCCGGCGAGTCGGTCTGGTGGGAGTTCGCCGAGCGCGGCAGGTTCGAGTCGACCTACCGCGGCTCGCACGGCGGCCTCACCCGCGACGAGGCGGTGACCCAGCTGGCCGCGCTGTACTATGGTGGGTAGGGGTTGGGAGTTGGGGGTTGGGGTTGGATTTGAATAGACGTGACAGACGATTGATGCATTCTGATAAGCAGAGAGCCCCCAGCCCCAAGCTCCCAACCCCTACCCCCCGCCAGTGGGCCACCGCCCTCGGCTGCTACATCCTGTCCGGACTGGCCCTCACCTGGCCCCTGGCGACGCGCTTCGCCACGGATCTGCCGGGCGCATCCCATAAGGACGGGCTGGAGGACGCCTACCAGAATGTCTGGAACCTCTGGTGGACGGTGCGGGCGCTATTCCGCGGGATGAACCCGCTGATCACCGACCGCTTCTTCTTCCCCGAGCGGCCGAACCTGTTCTACCACACGCTCTCGCCGATCAACACGCTGCTGGCCGCGCCGGTGACGGCGCTGTGGGGGCCGATCGCTGGCTTCAACGCGGTGGCCATGCTCTCCTTCGCCCTGGGGGGCCTGGGGATGTGGGCCCTGGCCCGCTCGCGGGTCGGCCACGGCCCGGCCCTGCTGGCCGGCCTTGTCTATGTGGCCAGCCCCTTCCATATGGCCGCCCTGCTCAGCGATGGCCAGCTTCAGATCTTCGCCATCCAGTGGCTGCCCTGGTATATCCTCTTCCTGCTGCGGGCGCTGCGCGGGGGCGGCCGCAGCAGCGCGCTGCTCGCCGGGGTCGCCCTGACGCTGACCGCATGGACGGACTGGTACTACACGCTGTTCCTGCTGATCTTCACCGCCGGGGCGGTGGCGTGGGAGGTGTGGTATGGCCTGGCGGGGCCGAAGCAATCCGCGCCGGATGGCTCAGGGGCGAGGTATGCTCTGGTGGGGCGGATTGCTTCGGCCCTACTGCTGGTGGGGGTCGTCTCGGCGGCCGGGGCGGCGCCGCTGGTGGCGCCGATGCTGGTGGAGGCCACCCGGCACACCTACATGACTGTCTACCCGGCCGAGGACCCGGCGCGGCTCTCGGCCGACCTGCTGGCCTTCCTGGTGCCGCCGCGCGCCCACGCCCTCTGGGGCGGCGTCCCCTGGGCCTGGGGCATCTCCTACGGGGTGAACCGACGATTCTACCTGGGGCTTGTCGTCTCGGCCCTGGCCCTGCTGGCCCTGTGGCGCCGCCCCGCCGCCCGGCCCTGGGGGCTGATGGCCCTGGCCTTCGGGGTGCTCGCCCTTGGCGCCGAGCTGCGCGTTAACGGCGTGGGCACGGGCCTGCCGCTGCCCTACGCCCTGCTCGCCGGCCTGCCGGTGGTGCGGCTCACCCGCCAGCCCGACCGCTTCGATATCTTGGTGACGATCGCCCTGGCGATGCTGGCCGCCCACGGCGCGGCGGCGCTGCTGGGCATGCTCGGCGCGCGGCGGCGGGCATGGGCGCCGGCCCTCCTGGCCGCCATGTCCGCCCTCGTGCTGATCGACTACCTGCCCGCGCCGATCACCACCCGCGCGCCCGAGGTGCCACCCTTCCTCTCCCGCCTGCCCCACAGCGACGACGGCGCGATCCTGGAGTTCCCCTTCCACGACGATGTGCCCTACCGCGACGCCGAGCGCATGCTGTTCCAGACAGTCCACGGCCGACCGATCAGCGGCGGCTACCACTCGCGGCTCTACCCGCAGCCGCAGCTCGGCCTGCCCGCCCTGCGCGACCTGCGGGCCGGCGCGCTGGGCAGCGACATCGCCGCCGAGCCGGGGGGCTGGCCGGCCGCCCTGCGCACGGTCGGCTACCGCTATATCATCGGCTACAAGCAGCGCCCGCTCGGCCCGATCAACCTGCAGCCCGCAGACGAGGCGCCCTTCAAGGCGCTTGTCGAGGCTGGGCTGGGCGTCGCCGGGCCGATCTATGAGGACGACTGGCTGATCGCCTATGAGGTGCCCGACGTCGCGACGGCTCCCGTCGTCCAGATCCGCGACGGCTGGGGTCCGGTGGAGCGCCCGTCCGACGCCGCGCCCTACCGCTGGCTGGGCGAGTCGGCCGAGCTGGGGCTGTTCGCGCCCGAGGCCGGCGACTACCTGCTGAGCCTGAGCGCGCAGCCCGCCGGCGGCCCGCGCTCCCTGCGCCTGGAGCTGCCTGGCGGCCCGGCCGAGGTAGCCCTGCCCGCGGGATGGCGGCACTACCGCCTGCTGCTCGGCCTGCCCGCCGGGCGCACGATCATCGGCCTGCGCGGCCTGGAGCCGCCCACGAGCGGCGATGCGCTGGAGGGCAACGGCGATACCCGGCCGATCAGCGTGCGGGCCTCGATGATCACGCTGGGGCGGGCCGACAGATAGCCTGGCCGCACGGTGTGCCGCTGATGGCCGCCGGCAAGAGCGAAGCGTGGATCGTCGCGGCCGTGCGCACCCCGCAGGGCATCGCTATGGTGGGGGATGGCGCCGGCTGAGGTCGGCTCAGGCGCCGGGCTCCTCGGGCGTGACGGCCAGCCCCAGGATCGCGGCCAGCTCGGCCGCCTGGCTCGGCGAGACGATCGCGCCCTGGATCTCGCGCAGGCCCACCTGGAGGCCGGCGAGCGTCGAGCCGCGCAGGTCGGCGCCGCGCAGGGTGGTCTCGCGGAAGTCGGCCCCGGTCAGGTCACAGTCGCGGAAGATCACCCCGCTCAGGTTCGAGCCGGCGAAGGATGCCCCGCGCAGCGCGCAGCGCTCAAAGCGGACGGAGCGCAGGGTCGCGCCCCAGCAGCGCAGTGCCTCGGCGTTGCCGCGCTGGACGAGCACATCGTCGAGGCGGCCAGCCAACCCTCTGCATCATCCACTGTGCGGCCAGCGCGGGCTATGCATCTACCGGCGACGATAGCCACGATGGCGACGATAGCCACCTGCTCTGCGCACTCTCCTCAGACCCAGCCACACAGGAAGGCCACATCCTTGTGCTGGCCTTCTGGCCGAGCCTGCCGGCGATCATGGGCATCGCGCTGGCCCAGATCGCCCTGCTGCTCGCCCTGCCTCTCCTAAGCACCGCTCCGCTCCGCTCGCTCGCATGGAGCCCGCCGATCCCCCCCCCGCGCATGAGCGCGCCCTCCCGCTAGCCACATACAGATTGCAGATTGCAGGTGATAGTCTGCAGCTTGCACACTGTACCGTCGTATTATGCTCTCTACCAAAACTTAGTACAGAAAGAGATATATACCCATGCGACAGCGCATACAGATTCTTGGGATCGCGCTCGGCCTCCTGCTCCTCGCCGCCTGCGGCACCAGCCCGGCGAAGATCAGCATCAGCGAGCCCTGGGCGCGGGCCGCCGCTATGACCGGCGCGTCGGCCTCCGGGGGGATGAATATGGGCAACAGCGAGGCGATGTCCGGCACGATGGCGATGTCCGGCACGATGAACATGGGCGAGGGCGCCATGGGCGAGGGTGCCATGGGTGCGGCCAGCGGCGGCACGAGCGCGGCCTACCTGATGATCACCAACAGCGGCGGCAGCGCCGACGCCCTGATCAAGGCCGAGAGCGATGTGGCCGATAACGTCGAGCTGCACACCATGGTCATGGATGGCGACGTCATGAAGATGTCGCCGGTCGAGAAGATCGACATCCCCGCCAACGGCACGGCCGAGCTGAAGCCCGGCGGCTTCCACGTGATGCTGATTGGCCTGCGCCACGACCTGAAGGAGGGCGATATGGTCAAGATCACCCTGACCTTCCAGAACTCGGGCACGATGCAGGTCGAGGCGCCGGTTCGCAAGCCGTAAGGAGAGGGGACGTGGGGGCAGGGGCAGATTCTGCCCCCGCCCCTCCCCCTTGATCCAAAGGAGATCGCCATGCCCCGGATACGCCTTGCGCTGCTCGCGCTGCTCGCGCTCCTGCTGAGCGCCTGTGCCACGAGTGCCACGCCCACCGCCCCCACAGCCGCCGGCAGCGTGGACTCCGATCTGCCCACGGCGGGGACGGAGATCACGCCCCCCAAAGAGCTGACCGACTTCACCCTGCCCAGCAGCGAGGGCGGCGCGCCGCTCAGCCTAAGCGACCTGCGCGGTAAGCCGATCCTGCTCTACTTCGGCTACACCTTCTGCCCCGATGTCTGCCCCACCACGATGTCAGAGTTTATCCGCGTCAAACAGGATCTCGGCGACCAGGCCGACCAGCTGACCGTGCTGATGGTGAGCGTCGACCCGGATCGCGACACACCCGAGGTGATGGATCGCTACATGAAGGCCTTCGACCCGAGCTTCATCGGCATGAGCGGCGACGACGCCACCCTGCGCAAGATCGGCGGCGAGTACGGCATCTACTACAAGCGCCATAACGTCGAGGGCAGCTCGGCGGCCTATCTGGTGGATCATAGCGCCGCCACCTACCTGATCGACACGCAGGGCCGGCTGCGTATGGTCTACAGCTACGGCACGCCCCATACAGTGATGGCGCCCGACGTCCAGCGCCTGATCGCCGAGGGCAGCTAGGAGGTCGCGTATGGCTCGCCGTATCCTCACGCTGGCGGGAGCGATCCTGCTCGCCCTCAGCCTGAGCGCCTGCGCATCCACGGCGCTGCCGACGCTGTCTACCGGCATGGTGCGCGCACAGCTCGCCAGCGAGGGCATGACATTCACCCTCGATAGCGCGGTCGCCCCGAAGATCAACACCACACAGCACCTGCGGGTGACGCTGACCGACGACGGCGGCCGCCCCATCGACGCCCAGAGCGTCTACTTCGACCTGAAGATGGACATGCTCTGCCTGAGCGGCAGCAAGCCGGTGGCCACCAGCGTCGGGCGCGGAGGCTACGAGGTCGATGTGGTCTATGTCATGCCCGGCGACTGGGAGGTGACGGCGGTGGCTGACATGGGCGACCACGAGCTGAAGACAACCTTCCCGATCAGCGTGACGGAGTAGGCAGCGCAGGGCTAGGCCAGGTAGCCGGCCCAGCCCGCGCTGGGCAACTGGCCCCCATCCTCGCAGAGCACCATGCCGGCGTAGCCCGGCCGCCCCTGAAGCCAGGCAATGCCCTCGCCGCCCAGGATAAAGAGCAGCTTCGCCGCCACCTCGGCCTCGCGGGCCGAGGGCGCGACGGCCGTCGCGGTCAGGGCGGCGGTTGCGGCAGGCAGCCCGCTGCGCGGGTCGATGATATGGTGGCGCCAGCTGTCGCCCACCTTCCAGCGCCGGTAGTCGCGCCCTGAGGTGGCCACGCCGCCGCCAGAGAGCAGCAGCAGTCCGAGGGGCGCATCGGCGTCGCGCGGGTTATCCACGCTGATCGCCCAGGGCTGGCCGTCGGCCATGGGGCCGCTCACCGCGA